>CAVWAE010000030.1:0-91995 GCA_963752895.1 uncultured Alphaproteobacteria bacterium | reverse complement strand
AATGCCGTTTCGGCGGATTTGGAAGGGTCGGCTACGCCGTCGCGATGTTGAGCACACCCACCAGGATCAACGCCTGGCCGGTGATGTAGAGGCCCCAGAGCAACCAGCCCGCGCGGCCCGAGAGCGGGTCGTCGGGATCCATGCGGAAATTGCGATAGGCGAGGATCACGTCGGAGGCGACGAAATAGACCGCGCCGATTGCCACCGCGCCGAGCGGCAGGGTGAGGGCCGCGAGCGCCATCAGGGTGATGGTGAGGATATAGGCCCGCACCGGCCAGCGCAGCGCGCGCCCGGTGTGCGGCACCAGCCAGATCTCCGCGGAGATCGCCACCCAGCCGAGGAACAGCGCAAGCAGCGGCTGGTCGACGAAGGCCATGTAGGGGCCGCGCCCGGACAGCGCGGTGAACAGGATCAGGTAGAAGACATGCGCCGCGGCGAAGGCCACGAGCCCGGCGATGAACGGGCGCATGCCGGGCCGCGACAGGGCGAAATCGCCCAACGCCGATAGCGCCAGCGCCAGCACCAGCAGCACCGGCCCGTCGGCCATCCAGGCGGCGGCGGCGAGGGCGATCAGCGGCACCGTCTTGGCGAGGCTGCGCCCCCAGTTTGGCGGGTTCTCGCTGAAGGGCAGGTAGATGATGGCGGCGATGATACCGAACCAGAAAACGGCAACAGGGGACATCCGGGAGCTCCTTACAGGGCGCGATAATCCCCGCGTCTGCGTCCGGGTCAACCCCGTGCGGGCGCGTGCCCGCCGCACTGTGCCTTCCCGGCAGGCCCGGGGCTGTTCAGCCAAGCGCCCCTTGCCGGTGCAGCCCCCTGCGTTAGACTGGCCCCGGAAACCGGAAGGCCCCCCATGCGCAACGTCCCGAGCTTCGCGATCATTGCCCTCGTCCCGGCAGGGCTGCTCGCGCTTGGCGCGACCCTTGGCGGCGCCTGGGCCTGGGCCGCACTTCTCTACATGACCCTGTTCGCCTGGGCGCTCGACAAGCTGATCCCGGTGCGCGGGGCTGCCGTCGGCCCCGAGAGCGACCCTGCGGCCGCGAACCGGCTCTCGGTGTTGCTCGGGATCGTGCATTTCGTCCTGCTCGGCCTCACGATCCGGGCGCTCGCGTCCGGCGGGCTGGGGCCTTTGGGCTGGATCGGGCTCTACCTTGGCGCCGGGCTGTACTTCGGCCAGGTGTCGAACGCCAATGCCCACGAGCTGATCCATCGCACCGACCGGCGGCTCTTCCAGCTTGGCAAATGGATCTACATCAGCCTGCTGTTCGGCCATCACACCTCCGCCCATACCAAGGTGCATCACCGCTACGCAGCCACAGCGGACGACCCCAACACCGCGCGCCTGGGCGAGAGTTTCTATGCCTTCGCGCCGCGCGCCTGGCGGGACGGGTTCCGCAAGGGCTACGAGATGGAGCGCGCCGACATCATGCGCCGCGGCACCGGGGGGGCGACCCCATACGTGACCTACGCCTTCGGTGCGGCCGGTTTCCTCGCGGTCACGTGGTTCGCTTTCGGCTGGGCGGGGATCCTGGCCTACCTCGGTCTCGCGGCCTACGCGCAGCTGCAGCTCCTGCTGTCGGACTATGTTCAGCACTACGGGCTCACGCGTGCGCCCGGCGAAGACGGCAAACCCCTGCCGATCGGCCCCGACCACAGCTGGAACGCGGGCGGATGGTTCACCGCGCATCTCATGCTCAACGGACCGCTCCACTCCGATCACCACGCCCATCCCACGCGCCCATACCCTGCGCTCGCGCTGCCGGATCCCGGATTGGCCCCGCGGCTGCCCGCGTCGTTGCCGGTGATGTCAGTGCTCGCGCTCTACCCGGGTGGCTGGCGCCGGGTGATGCACCGTGCGCTCGATGCCCGGGCCGGGGAGGCGGGGGCATGATCCGCGCCGCCCTTTTCACCGTCGCGGCCTGCGCGTGCCTCGCCGCACCCGTGCAGGCTCAGGACGCACAGGCTCAGGACGCACAGGCGCAGGACCCGGACGGCATCCCGATGACCGGCGCGGAGTTCGGCGCCTATGTCACCGGCAAGACGTTGATGTTCGGCACCGGCGCCGAGCCCTATGGCGGCGAAGACTACCTGCCGGGCAACCGGGTGCGCTGGTCGTTCCTCGACGGCCGCTGTCTCGAGGGCAGATGGTTTGAGGCGGCGCCGAACATCTGCTTCGTCTACAACGACGATCCGGAGCCGATCTGCTGGTCTTTCTTCGAGGGCCCCGACGGGCTCACCGCGCTCCTCGAGGGCGATGCCGACCAGGTGCTCTACGAGACCGGCGAGGCGGAGGCGCCGCTGTTCTGCCTCGGGCCGGACGTCGGAGTGTAGAAACGCTCGGCCAGACGCCCCGCCAAGGCGCCGGACCTTATCGTTTGAACAGCAGCCCCTGCGCTTTCTTGTCGAAACCGCCTTTGCGCTTCTCGATCCCGACCGCCATGCCGCGCCTGACGGCGGGGCGGGCGGCGAGATCTGCCAGCCAGCGGGCGAGGTTGGGCTTGTCGTCGAGCGTCTGCTGCTGGCCTTCCCAGAGCGAGGCCCAGCCGTAGCACGCCATGTCGGCGATGGAGTAGTCGCCCGCGAGATACTCTGCCTCTGCGAGCCGGCGGTCCATCACGCCGTAGAGCCGCGCCGACCTCCGCCGCGGTAGCGGTCCTTGGCATAGGGCAGGTCCTGCGGCGGGTCCATCGCGGGGGCGTATTTCAGGAAATGATGCGCCTGGCCCGCCATCGGTCCGAGCCCGCCCATCTGCCACATCAGCCATTGCTCGACCGCGATCCGGTCGCGCTCGGTCTCTCCGTAGAAGCGGCCGGTCTTGCGGGCGAGGTACAGCAGGATCGCGCCGGATTCGAAGATCGAGATCGGCGTCGCCGTCCGGCCCCTCCGGGTCGACGATCGCCGGCATCCGGTTGTTGGGCGCGATCTTCAGGAACTCGGGCGCGAACTGCTCGCCCTTGCCGATGTTGACGAAGTGCACCGCGTAGGGCAGCCCCATTTCCTCCAGCGCGATGGTGATCTTCCAGCCGTTCGGCGTCGGCCAGTAATGCAGTTCGATCATGTATGTCTCCCGGAGTTTCGGCCACCCTGCGGCGACTTGACGCGCGCTGCAAGGTTCGATACCGAAACCGTGAGGCGATTTGTGCACCGGATTGCGGGCCACGTTAAACATGCCGCTAAAGAGGTCGAGGACGTTTCAGCCCCCGGCATCCGTGCACGGGGGTTTTTTGTGTCGGGAGGCCGGCATGGCAAATTGGAAACCGAAGACGCAATGCCGTCCATGGCGGCACCCGGCGGTCGCAGTACCAGGAGGTGAGCGAGGCGATCTTCCTCACCCAGGGCTTCGTCTACGACAGCCCCGAGCAGGCCGAGGAACGGTTCATCGAAACCGGGCCCGACGAGTTCATCTATGCCCGCTACGGCAACCCGACGGTGCGGATGTTCGAGGAGCGCCTGGCGGCTCTCGAAGGCTGCGAAGACGCGTTCGCCACCGCCTCCGGAATGGCTGCCGTCAACGTTACGTTGATGGCGGCGGCCCGGCCGGGCATGCGCATCGTCGCCGCGCGGGCGCTGTTCGGGTCGTGTCTCTACATCCTCGAATGGCTCGAGAAATTCGGGGCCGAGGTGGTCTATGTCGACGGCACGTCCGAGGCCGAATGGCGCGCCGCGATCACGCCGGACACCGATCTCGTCTTTCTCGAGACGATCTCCAACCCGACGCTCGAGGTGATCGACCTTGCGCTGGTCACAGGCCTTGCGCGCGACGCGGGCGCGCTCAGCGTGGTCGACAACACCTTCTCCACCCCCGTCGGCGCCTCCGCCGCCGCCCAGGGCGCGGACGTGGTGATCTATTCCTCGACCAAGCATATCGACGGCGGCGGGCGGGGGTTGGGCGGCGTGGTGCTGGGCAGCGAGGAGTTCATCCGCGGCACCTTCGAGCCTTACGCCAAGCACACCGGCGCCGCGCTCAGCCCGTTCAACGCCTGGATGCACCTCAAGGGGTTGGAGACCCTGGTGCTGCGGGTGCGCGCAGATGGCCGCGAGCGCCGCGCGGATCGCCGCGGCAGTTGATGGCCACGCGAGCCTCGCACGTTTGATCTATCCCGGGCTCGCCAGCCATCCGCAGCACGCCGTCGCCAAGCGGCAGATGGATCACGGCGGCACAATGCTTGCACTCGACCTCGCAGGCGGCAAGGACGCGGCCTTCGCCTTGCTCAATGCGCTTCACGTCCCTGTGATCTCGAACAATCTCGGCGACGCGAAAAGCATTGTTACCCATCCGGCAACAACCACCCACCAACGCCTGCCAGACGAGCAAAAACAGGTACTTGGCATCACGCCGGGGCTGGTGCGGTTCTCGGTGGGGCTCGAGGATGCAGACGACCTGCTTGAGGACCTGATGGGCGCGCTTGCAGTGATCTGACCGGGGTCAATGAGCGTAATGCTTGGTAACACAGGCCGCACGACCCTATATTCAGGGTCGGACAGATCGGGAGGGGCAGGCCCCATGAACCACATGTCACCGAACATGACCGTCGCACCGGACGGCAAGGATGCGCGCGATGCGCTCGACATTCTGCGCGCCTGGGCGCGCGAGGCGGACCCGGCCGAGGTGGCCGCGCTCGACCCCGCGATCGCCCGGCTCTTGCCGGAGCGCGCGGTGTCCAACTACCCCGATCTTTCCCGGGTCTACCCGGACGGGTTCGCGCCGGACGCCGCCTACAAGGCCGGCATGCCCGACCTCCAGAACGGCCCGGCCTCGCTGATCCAGGGCGAGAGACAGGAAATCCAGCACGTCGGCATTTCCAACTTTCGCCTGCCGATCCGCTACCACACGCGCGACAACGGCGATCTGGCGCTCGAAACCTCGGTGACCGGCACGGTCAGCCTCGAGGCCGAGAAAAAGGGCATCAACATGAGCCGCATCATGCGCTCGTTCTATGCCCATGCCGAAAAGACCTTCTCCTTCGAGGTGATCGAGCACGCGCTCGACGACTACAAGGCCGATCTCGAAAGCCTGGATGCGCGCATACAGATGTCTTTTTCGTACCCTGCGAAGGTCGAATCCCTGCGTTCCGGCCTGTCTGGCTATCAGTATTACGACATTTCTCTGGAGCTCGCGGAATCCGGCGGGGTGCGCCGGAAGTTCATCCATCTCGACTATGTCTATTCCTCCACCTGCCCCTGTTCGCTGGAGCTCAGCGAGCATGCCCGCCAGGTGCGCGGCCAGCTCGCGACCCCGCACAGCCAGCGCTCGGTGGCCCGGGTCTCGATCGAAGTCGCCTGCGACAGCCCTTGCCTGTGGTTCGAAGATCTCATCGACATCTGCCGCGACGCGGTCCCGACCGAGACCCAGGTGATGGTCAAACGCGAGGACGAGCAGGCCTTTGCCGAGCTCAACGCCGCCAACCCGATCTTCGTCGAGGATGCCGCGCGGCTGTTTACCGAGCAGCTCAAGATCGATCCGCGGATCGGCGATTTCCGGGTAGTGGCGAGCCACCAGGAAAGCCTGCACAGCCACGATGCGGTGTCGATCCTGACCGAAGGCACGACCTTCACCGCGCAATCGCTCGACCCGAAACTGTTTTCGACCCTCATCCACAGAGGCTAGGGACCGGGAAAAATGGCGGTATTCCACCGGCCCTCGCGGGCCGGTGAGCGGTGGTGTACCCACCCGCCAATCCAGCGCAATTGCGCCAAATTGCATCCTTATCGCCTCCCGAAGCTGAGACTTGATTCGGATTTTCCGCGGATCATGCCCGCGGGAAATCCCAATTGGGGAAGGGGGTGAAACTCCACCGGCAAAATCACGCGATGGCGGGCGCCGGCTTCGGCCGCGCGCACGCGCGCGGGCCCCGGCCCGCCGCGGGGGGAGGCTGTAGATGGCCACCACCTTCGACGTCATCTACCTTGGTGTTCAGGCCGACATGGACACGGTCAACGGCGATCGGGTCGCCGAAAACGCCGCTGCGCTCGAAGGTCTGACGATCGGCACCGCGACCGATCCGCTCCATGACCGGATCCAGACGCTCTCGCCGGGATCGACGGGCTACACGGGCGGTTCCACCGCCGACGCCTACGACCAGGACCAGGCGCGCGAGACCTTCAGCAGCGATGGCGGGCCCGAGCAGTCCTACGACATGGGCATGGCGTTTGCGGCCACGCTCACCTACGTCGACGGCACCACCGCCACGATCACCGCCTGTGTCCTCCAGGACCAGCACGGCAACGCCTACCTCGTGCCGCACGAGAGCTACGATGCCGATCAGGCGGCGATGGAAGCGCAACCGATCACGGCAATCACGCTCGACAGCGCGGTCTATGCGGACGGGGTCGACGACGGTTACGCCCTGACCGCGGACCGCTACGACGCCGATTTCGCGACCCCGTTCGCGGTCGATGGCACATCGGGCGACGACGCGATGGGTGTCGGCTACACCGACGCGGACGGCGACAGCATCGACGGGGCCGACGGCGACGACGACACGATCTAGGGATACGGCGGCAACGACACGATCGACGGCGGCGACGGCCAGGACGAGATCCGTGGCGGCACCGGCAATGACCAGATCGAAGGCGGCGCAGGAAGCGACATTCTCACCGGCGGCGACGGGGCCGACACGATCTTCGCCGGCGACGCGGACACCCCGGCGGCGACGCCGAACATGGTCGGCTACCGGACATTCGACAGCACGTCCACGCCCCAGGGCGATCTCGCCGCCGCCGACAACGACATGCGGTTCGAGGGCGGGACCAACGTGGCCTCCGGCAGCGGCGAACTCGTTCTCGACGGGTCCGGCGACTACGGGGTCATCGCTGACGACCCGGCTTACGATCTCGACAGCGCCACCGTCGCGATGAATTTAACGCTCGACAGCCTGAGTTCCCTCAACGGCCTGTTCGGCAAGGATGCCTACGACAACGCGCTGGGCGATTTTTCGGTCTGGGTCGAGGCCGACGGCTCGGTGGTCGTGCGCTGGCAGGACGACAGCAACAGCTTCTACCTCAGCTTGGCCTCCGGCGCGATCACCACCGGCACCGAGCACAACGTGCATGTTTCGCTCGACAACGCCTCCGGGACCATCGAGCCAAACGTCGACGGCACACTCGAGGGCAGCCTATCGGCCCCCGGGGCCACGCTCGACGGCAACATCAATCCCTGGGTGGTGGGCGGTCGGGGCTGGGGCTCGACCCGCGGCACTTTCGACAACGTCATCGACGAGCTCGACGGCAGGGTCAGTTCCTTCGCCATCTACGACGGGGCCCGTACTCCCGCCGAGGTCGCCGACCCGGCCGGCGCGCAGGACGTGATCGACGGCGGCGCGGGCGACGACGAGATCCACGGCGACGTCGGCGACGATGTTCTCTCCGGCGGCGACGGTGCCGACACGTTCTTCGTCTACGACTACTTCGGCGACGACACGATCACCGGCGGTGAGGGCGGCACCGACCGCGACATGATCGACGCGAGCGGCGTGTCGATGCCGCTGACCGTGATCTATACCGGCGCCGAAAGCGGCATGATCTCCGACGGGGTCAACACGATCTCCTTTGCTAAGATCGAGCTGGTCAAGACCGGCTCCGACGACGACGCGATCGATGCCACCGGCGCGGGCATGGCAGGGGCAAAAGTGCAGTCCGGTGCGGGCGACGACACGATCCACGACGGCGAGGGCGCCGACATGCTCACCGGCGGCAGCGGCGCCGACGTGCTGACCGGGGGCGCGGACGACGATACCTTCGTCTTCACGGATGGGTTCGGCAACGACACGGTCACCGGTGGCGAGACCGGGGAGTTGGACGGCGACACGCTCGACGCCGCGTCGATTACGACCCCACTCACAGTGGTGTTTTCCGGGACCGACGCGGGCACGCTCACCGACGGCTCCGACACTGTCACCTTCTCCGAGACCGAAAACCTCGCGCTCGGGCCGGGCGCGGATTTCGTCTCCGCCGGGGTGACCGTGGATGCGGGCGCCGGCGCCGGCGCAGACACGCTCCTTGGCAGCACCGGCGACGATACCATCTCCGGCGGTACGGCTCTGACTGGATCCAGGGCAACGCCGGCGCCAACGTACTCACCGGCGACGCGGGGGACGACACCTTCGAGGTCGTCACCGCCGACGGCGGCAGTGACACGATCTCGGGCGGCGAGACCGGCGAAACCGATGGCGACAGGCTGGGTTTCACCGGCAGCGACAGCGCCAATGTCACGCTCTCCGGCGACGAGGCGGGGGCCTACACCGCGGGCACCGCCTCGGGCAGCTTCACCGGGATCGAGGCCGTCGAGCTGACTGACCAGGCCGATACGTTCGACGGGTCCGCGTCGGGCGCCGACATCACCCTCGACGCCGGGGCGGGCGCCGACATGCTCACCGGCGGCGCCGGTGGCGATTTCATCTACGGCAACGGAGGCGATGACGTCGTCTACGGCGGCGACGATCTCGACGTCATTTTCGCGGGGCAGGGCAACGACATGCTCCACGGCGATGGCGGTGACGATATCATCATCGTCAACGGCTCCGATCCTTCGATCACCACCGTGGTCGGCGGCGAGACCGGCGAGACCACCGGCGAACCCCTGATCCTGTCCGGTGACGGCAGCTATACCTCCGCGGTCGAGGTCTCCTTCACCGGTGACGAGGCGGGTACGTTCGACGACGGCACCAACAGCGGTACTTTTGTCGACATCGAGCGGCTCAGTACGTCCTCCGGCGACCATACCATCGATGCCAGCGCCGCCATGGCGGCCGCCGATGTCGCGTCCGGCAGCGGTACCGACAGCGTGACCGGTGGCGCCGGGGCCGACACCTTCGCCTTCTCCGATGGCGACGGCGCCGACATCATCACCGATTTCGATGTCGCAGACGACGATGGCGACGGGCTCACCAACGACCAGTTCGATCTGTCCGGGCTCACGGATTTCGGACGGCAACCTGGTCGATATCTGGGACGTGGTGGTCAGCGATACTGCAGGCGACGGCAGCGGCGACGCGATCCTGGCTTTCCCGAACGGCGAAGGCCTGACGTTGGCGGGCGTCGACCCGGCCGGGCTCGACGCGGCGATGATGAAGTCGATGGACACCCCGTGCCTCGCGGCGGGCACGCTGATCGACACCCCCGAGGGCGGACGGCTGGTCGAGCAGCCCCGCCCAGGTGATCGGGTCCTGACGAAAGGCGGCGGTGCGCAACCGGTCCCCTGGATGGGCAGCCGCCGGCTCGATGCCGGGGCGCTTGCCGCCCGGCCCCCTCTGCGCCCGGTGCGAATCCGGGCCGGGGCGCTGGGCAACTGGCGCGATCTCCTGGTCTCGCCGCAGCGCCGCATCGCGCTCGGTCCGGCCGGCGCGCCGACCGGGTTCGCTCCGGCCCGCTGGCTCGCGGCCGACGGCGACGGGCGGTTTCGGGTGGCCCGGGGCCGCAACGCGGTCACCTACGTCCACCTGCTTCTGCCCGAACACGCGTTGATCCGGGCCGAAGGGGCCTGGGTCGAGAGCTTCTATCCCGGGCCGCAGGGGCTTGCGGCGCGCGATCCGGCCGCCCGGGCCGATCTGTTCCAGCGGGTCCCGCCCCTGGCCGCGATCCGGACGAAGCCGGACGCGCGGCGGGTCTACGGGCCGCTTGCGCTGGAGGAAATCCGGCGCCGCGCGCTCGCCGGCTTCATCGACGTCCCGGCGCGGGCGCCGGCCGGCGGCATCTTGGCACGCCGCCGGGCGTTTGCCGGTTGCGGCGGCTCACAGCCCGGGCGCCTGTAGCACCGGGGCCGCGTGCCCAGCCGTTGTGACACGCCCACGCGCCGCGCCCGCTTGACACCGGCCGCCACCCGGGCCAACGCTCGCCCCATGATCGACCTGCGTCCCGTCGTTTACGTGATCGGCCTCGTCGTCGCCATTCTCGGGGCGACGATGCTCGTGCCGATGCTGGTCGATCTCTACTACGGCTCGCCCGACTGGCTGGTGTTTTTGTCGACCGCCACGATCACCATGGTGGTCGGCGGCTCGATGTCGCTCGCCACCGCCAACACCGGGCGCGAGGGGCTCACCATCCAGCAGATCTTCCTGCTGACCACCTTGATCTGGATCGCGCTGGCGCTGTTTGCGGCGCTCCCCCTCTACCTCAGCGAGATCCAGGTCCGTCCGGTCGACGCGATCTTCGAAGCGATGTCGGGGCTGACCACCACCGGCTCCACCGTGCTCGAAGGTCTCGACGATCTGCCCAAGGGGCTCTTGGTGTGGCGCTCGATGCTGCAATGGTTCGGCGGCATCGGGATCATCGTCGTCGCCATGGTCTTCCTGCCGGAACTGCGGGTCGGCGGCATGCAGATTTTCCGCTCCGAGGCCTTCGACACGATGGGCAAAGTCCTGCCCCGCGCGGTCGATATCGCCGGCCGGATCTCGGCGATCTATCTCGTGTTCACGCTCCTCAACATGCTCGCCTATATGGCCGTTGGCTTGCCGCCCTTCGAGGCGATCAACCACGCGCTGACCACGATCTCGACCGGCGGATTCTCCACCCATGATGCGAGCATGGGCGAATATCAGGGCGCCCCGGAATACGTGGCGGCGGTGTTCATGATCCTCGGCAGCCTGCCCTTCGTGCGCTACATCCAGATGGTACAGGGCACCGCGCGGCCGCTTGTTCACCGACCCGCAGGTGCGGGCCTATCTCGCGGTGATCCTGCTCGTGACCCTGGCGATGACACTCTACAGGCTGGTCGTCAACGGCGACCATTTGGAACATGGCTTTCGCGAGGGCGTCTTCAACGTCACCTCGATCATATCGGGCACCGGCTACGCCAGCGTCGACTACCAGCTCTGGGGGCCCTTTCCGGTCGTGGTTTTCTTTTTCCTCGGCCTGATCGGCGGCTGCGCCGGCTCGACCGCGTGCTCGGTCAAGATCTTCCGCTACCAGCTCCTGTTCGCCGCCGTGCGCGCCCAGATCCGCGTCGGTCCATGCGCCGCACGGCGTCTTCACACCGCGGTACAACGGCCGGCCGGTGACCGAGGACATCCTGTCGTCGGTGATGGCCTTCTTCGGCATGTTCATCGTTTCGCTCGGGGTGCTGGCCGTGGCCCTCGGCATGACCGGCCTCGACACGGTGACCGCCGTTTCCGGCGCCGCCACGGCGCTCGCCAACATCGGTCCGGGCCTTGGTGACCGGATCGGTCCGGCGGGCAATTTTCAAGGCCTCAATGACACCGCCAAGTGGTTGCTGACGTTGGCGATGCTGGTCGGCCGGCTCGAAATCCTGTCGGTCTACGTCTTGTTCACCTTGCGCTTCTGGCGCGACTGAGCCGTATTGGGCCCGACCCAAGCCGGCGCTCCGGCCCCGTCGAGGGGCGGCGGCGCATCGCGACCGGCCCGACCTTGCCCACAAGCCACCCGCGAGGAAACACCGATGGACGAGACCCCGAAGGACACAGCTCAGGACACGCACGATGCCGATGCGGCCCGGCTGCTGCACCTGCGCCATGCCGACCTGGAGAAAGGCGCGCCGCTCGCCCTGCCGCTGACGCTCGCCTCGATGTTCCACCTCCCGGGCGAGCCGGCGCCGGGGGTGCCGGGCTACGGCCGTTCCGACAACCCGACCTGGGAGGCGCTCGAGCACATGCTCGAAGCCCTCGAAGGCGCACCCGCGCTGGCTTTTCCTTCCGGCATGGCGGCGATCACCGCCGCGCTGTTCGCGACGCTGCGGGCCGGCGACCGATTGCTGTTGCCGTCGGACGGCTATTACACCCCGCGCACGCTGGCGTCGCGCTTCCTCGAGGGGCTTGGCATCACCGTCGAAACCCGCCCGACGCCCCGGTTCGCCGAAGGCGGCTTCGACGGTTTCCGCGTGGCGTATATCGAGACGCCATCCAACCCGGGGCTCGACCTTGTCGACCTGCCTGCGGTGACCGACGCGGTGCGGCGCGCAGGGGGGATTTCGATCGTCGACAACACCACGATGACCGCGCTCGGCCAGCGCCCGCTCGACCTCGGCGCCGACATCCTCGTCGCGTCCGACACCAAGGCCCCGGGCGGGCACAGCGATCTGCTCATGGGGCATGTCGCGACCCGCGACCCCGACCTGCGCGCGGCCATGGGCGATTGGCGCACCTTGTCGGGCGGCATCCCCGGTCCGTTCGAGGCCTGGCTCCTGCACCGCTCGCTCGAGACGCTGGAGCTCAGGTTCGACCGGATGTGCACCAATGCCGAGATCCTCGCCGCCCATCTCGACGCCCATCCGGTGGTGCGCGATCTGAGGTTTCCCGGGCTGCTCACCCACCCGGGGCACGCGCTGGCCGCGCGGCAGATGCGGCGGATGGGGTTCCTCCTGGGCTTCACGCTTCCGAGCGCCGAGGCGGCCGACCGGTTCATCGCGGCCTGCCCGCTGATCGCGCCCGCCACCTCCTTCGGCGGGGTCCACACCACGGCGGAGCGGCGTGCGCGCTGGGGTGACGCCGTGGCGCCGGGGTTCGTGCGGCTCTCGGTCGGGACCGAACCCGCAGGGCCGCTGGTCGAGGCGGTGCTGACGGCGCTGGACGGGTCGGGCGCGGCAGGCTGAAACGACCACGCGGTGGCGTGCGTATGCCAGTGAACCAAGGCCTTGCGCAGTGCCCCGATCCGGTGATTCCTTCTCCAGAACTCTATTGAAACGGATGGTTTTTCTGGTGCTCCCAGCTGGTCGTCCAGCCAGTACGCCGCGATCCGGAGTTCGTCGGTGCAGTTTCGTGCTTGCACGCGACCGCGGCTTGCAAGCGCGCAACGTGCCGGGGCCGAAAGTGGTCGCCGGGAGTTGACGGCGACGAAAAAAAACGCCCGCCACGATGGGCGGGCGTCAACCGTTTCGAAGAAGCCCGGTCTATTCCCAGCAGCTCACCAGCACGGTCAGGTCCGCGGCGTGGCCCGAAAGGTCGTAGGGCGTCATCGTGCCAGAAGCGAAGGCCGAGCTCGTCGCGGTGATGCCGTTCGCGGCCAGGAACCCGGTGAGCGTCGCGCCCTTGGCGATGAAGCCGACGTCGGTCGGCAGCACCCGGCCGTCGTCCGAGGGAGAGGCCAGCAGCATGCCGACCACGGCGCCGCCCTGGTCGATCACCGGCCCACCGGTGTCGCCGTCCTGGGCGCGGATCTCGAGGCGAGACACCTCCGTCTCGCCCGAGAGCCCCCTCACATCGGCGAGCGTGCCATAGGTGAGCGTCGGCGACGACAGCCGCCCGCCGTAGGAATACCCCGCCACCGCCAGCTCCGATTGCAGCCGCGGCTCGGCCGCGAGAAACGCCGCCACTTCCAGCGGCGCGAGCGGTTGGGTGGGCTGCAGCAGCGCGAGCCCCAGCCCGTCGTCTCGGGCTACGATCTGGGCGTCGTAGGCCTCGTCGAGGGTAATCCGGCCGCAGCCCGTGACGGCTTCGGTCGTGGTCAGCACCGCGCCGGTGTCCGAGACATAGAAACCGGACCGGGATTTCTCCGGCCGGCGGATCTCGAGGCCGGAAACCAGGTCGATCGACTGGGTCGCGGTGTCGAGCCCGGCGTTGTCGTCGAGCGCTGCCGCGCCGAGCGAGGTGAAGCTCTCGCGCATCGCTGCGAGCACCAGGCCAAGGCGCCGGTCCTCTTCGCGCACGAATTCACCGGTTTCCTCGTCCAGCACCGCGTCGCCCTGCGGCCAGATCAGCATCCAGCCCTTCACCGCGCCGTCCACCAGCGCGGCGTAGGTATGGGAGACGATCTGATCGTTCGCGCCTTCGATCGAGAAAGAGGCATCGTCGCGCTTGCGCGGTCCCTCGGGCGGCACCACCGACAGTGTCTGCAGGATGTCGTAGAGCCCCCAGAGCGTGGCCCGGTCGCCGCGTTGGCTGATGAGCACCACGCGCACGCCGTCTGCGCCTTCGTAATGCGCAAACGGCGCTTCGTACCGGGTGAATTCCACCATCGCCGCCGGCAGGGTAATCTCGATCCCGGCGCGCGGGTCGATGACCTGGGCCAGCCCCATCGAGGCCATCACCGCGTTGTAGCCTTCGAGCAGTTCCGCGCGCTGGCGGCTGGAGAGAATGCCGGTTTCTTCATAGCCCTGCGCGGCCTGCCAGGCGGACATGGCGCCCCGGGTGCCGGGGCCGAAATCGCCGTCGATCAGCGAGCGGTAGAAACCTTCCCATTGCAGCGCGATCTGCAGCGCCTTGCGGGCGTCGGCATCGAGCGCGCGTTCGGCGGCGAGCGCTTGCTCGCGGGTTTCTTCGGCGGGCAGGGGCACGATCGGCGCTGGCGCCGGTTCGGGCGCCACCACCACCGGCTCCGTGGGGAGCGGTTCGGGGGCCGCGGCAGGGGCCTCGGCCGGTTCGGCGGCGGCCGTGTCGTCGGTGCCCGGCGTCGCCGCCGCGGTCGGTTCCGTCGAGCCGCGCGGCCAGAACCGCTGGCCATAGGGCGCGCCGTCGGAGATGTAGCTGTCGTTCGGGATCGCGCCGCTGGCGCGCAGCGTGATCAGCTTGTCGGTCGCGACTTCGGCGGTGTAGGGGCCGAGCGCCACCGCGTACCAGCCGGAATTTCCGAGACGGAAGCCACTCACCTCCGGCAGGCGCGCGGAATAGGCGCGCGCGTCGTCTTCGGCCTCGCGCAGGGTGGCGTTGGCCGTGAGCTGCACCCAGTAGGCCTCCTGGGCCTGGGCGTGCGACGGGGTCAGCCCGGCGGTGACCAGGGCTGCAAGCATTAGGATCGCGGAAAGGACGCGTTTCATCTGGAAATCTCACCCGTTCTTGGGAATGTGCTCGATTTTTCCGAGCCAATAACACGGAAAGGCCGGGCAAGGTCAAGGATCAGCCCGGGGCGCGCGCGAAGTGAGTGCCCGCCTGTTGCAGGTGTGATTGACCCTCGCGGGCGCGCGCCCTATTGAGAGCGCGCAATTCAGCCCCATGAGGCGTCCGATGGCCGAGACCGAGACGAAAGCCCCCCCAAGTCACGCCCCCAGAAGTTTCCAGGAGATCATCCTGCGGCTGCAGGCCTACTGGGCGGCCAAGGGCTGCGCCGTGCTGCAGCCCTACGACATGGAGGTCGGCGCCGGCACCTTCCATCCGGCGACCACGCTGCGCGCGCTCGGCCCGCAGCCCTGGGCCGCGGCCTATGTGCAGCCCTCGCGCCGGCCGACCGACGGGCGCTACGGCGAGAACCCGAACCGGCTGCAGCACTACTACCAGTTCCAGGTGATCATCAAGCCGTCGCCGCCCGACCTGCAGGACGCTCTACCTCGGCTCGCCTCGACGCGATCGGCATCGACCCCGGACTGCACGACATCCGCTTCGTCGAGGACGACTGGGAAAGCCCGACGCTGGGCGCCTGGGGGCTGGGCTGGGAGGTCTGGTGCGACGGCATGGAGGTGACGCCAGTTCACCTATTTCCAGCAGGTCGGCGGCCATCGACTGCGAGCCGGTCTCGGGCGAGCTCACCTACGGGCTGGAGCGGCTGGCGATGTACGTGCTGGGCGTCGATCACGTCGATGGACATGCCGTTCAACGATCCGGACGCGCCGATCGCCGCTCAGCTACGGCGACGTCTTCCTGCCAGACCGAGCAGGAATACTCGCGCTACAACTTCGACGTCGCCGACACCGAGATGCTGCTTGCGCCATTTCGAGGATGCCGAGGCCGAGTGCCGGCGCATCCTCGACGGCCGGCCGACGACCCGAAGACCGGCAAGACGCATCGTCATGGCGCATCCCGGCCTATGACCAGTGCATCAAGGCCAGCCACCTCTTCAACCTGCTCGACGCGCGCGGCGTGATCTCGGTGACCGAGCGGCAGGCCTATATCGGCCGGGTCCGGGCGCTGGCCAAGGCCTGCGCCGACGCCTTCGTGCAGACCGAAGCCGGCGGGGCCGGCCGCGCTGCGGCCGCGTGAATGGCAAGCATCGTCGGCGAGCATCGATCGTGGTCGTCGCGCCGCTGATCGCCGGCGGCGGCGATGTACTACCTGCAGGTCTACGCCTATTACGACGAGGTCGCGGGCGAGGTCGAGGCAGTCGCAGCTGACCGGCGTCGCGACCGGCGCTCCGGAACCGATGCCGGTCGAGGACTTCGAGGGCATCGACGCGACCAGCTCGCCCTTCCGCTACCGCGCCTGTTTCCGGCTCCGGTCGAGCTTCGCCACGCTGACCGAAACCGTCCGTGATCGCCGAGGACGCGATGCCGCTGAACGCGCCGGGCTGGTTCGACTGTTTCGACGCCGACGCGATCGGCGAAGCGCTTGAAACCGGCGAGGCGCTGGCCTTCCTCGGCAGCAGAGACATCGTGCCGACGGCATCGACCGCGTCGTCGCGGTCATCCCCGACGGCCGCGGCTATGCCTGGCACCAGCTCAACGAGCAAATCGCTCGACGCGCCCTCCGCAGGTGGACCACTGACATGCCCGATCTGCTGATCGAACTCTTCTCCGAGGAAATCCCGGCGCGGATGCAGGCCCGCGCCGCGCGACGACCTGAAGCGGCTGGTGACCGACGGGCTGGTCGAGGCCGGGCTGACCTATGCCTCGGCCGGCGGCCTTCTCCACGCCGCGCCGGCTGGCGCTGACGGTCGAAGGGCTGACCGCGCGAAAGCCCGACGCTCCGCGAAGAGCGCAAGGGCCCGCGCGTCGACGCGCCGGACAAGGCGATCGAGGGCTTCCTGCGCGGCGCCGGCGTGACCCGCGACGCAGCTCGAAGAGCGCGACGACACCCAAGGGCGAGGTCTACTTCGCCATGATCGAAACGCCCGGGCCGCCCGGCCGCCGAGATCGTGGCCGAGGTGCTGGAGAAGACGCGTCGCGCGATTTCCCCTGGCCGAAGTCGATGCGCTGGGGCGCGGGGACGCCTGCGCTGGGTCCGCCCGCTGCATTCGATCCTCTGCATCCTGACCGACGAGGCACGGCGCCGAGGTCGTGCCGCTGGAGATCGACGGGCATCACGGCCGGTGACATCACGCGAGGCCACCGCTTCATGGCGCCCGACGCGCTTCGCCGTGACCTCGTTCGAGGACTACGCAGGCCAAGCTCAAGCGCGCCTTCGTGGTCCTGGACCCCGCCGAGCGGGCCGAGGCGATCTGGCACGACGCGACCCAGCAGGCCTTCGCGCTGGGCTTCGAGGTGGTCGAGGACGCCGGGCCTCCTGACCGAGGTCGCCGGGCTCGTCGAATGGCCCGTCGTGCTGATGGGCGACATCGGCGACGACTTCCTCGACCTGCCGCCCGAGGTGCTGCAGACCTCGATGAAGGAGCACCAGAAGTTCTTCTCGGTGCGCAATCCCGCCACCGGCCGGATCGAGCACTTCGTCACCGTCGCCAACCGCGAGACCGCCGACCACGGCGCGACGATCCTCGCCGGCAACCGCAAGGTGCTGGCCGCGCGCCTCGCCGGACGCCAAGTTCTTCTGGGAGAACGACCTGCGCACCGTCACCCGCCGACGGGCCTCGAACGCCTGGCTCGACAAGCTCGCGCAACGTCACCTTCCACGACAAGCTCGGCTCGCAGGCCGACCGGATCGACCGGATCGCCGCGCTGGCGCGCGAGATCGCGCCCATGGTCGGCGGCCGAGCCCGACGAGGCCGACGGGCCGCCCGGGTCTGCCAAGGCCGACCTCGCATCGCGAGATGGTCTACGAGTTCCCCGAATTGCAGGGGCTGATGGGCCGCTACTACGCCGAGGCCGCCGGGCTCTCCGACGCCGGCGTCGCCGCGGCCTGCGAGGAGCACTACGCGCCGCTCGGCCCCTCCGACGCGGTGCCCACCGCGCCGGTGTCGGTCGCCGTGGCGCTCGCCGACAAGCTCGACATCGCTGACCGGCTTCTGGGTCGATCGACGAGAAGCCGACCGGCTCGAAGGACCCGTTTGCGCTGCGACGCGCCGGCGCTCGGGGTGATCCGGATCGATCCTCGAGAACGGGTTGCGCCTGCAGCTCGACCGGCTGATCGACTCACCAGCTCCTGCGCCACCAGATCGAGCCGGCCCGAAGACGCCGCGAAGAGAAGATAACTGCTCAAGGAGTCCGCTCGGCGACGATTGCCGACCACGGCGTCTTCGGTGCGCTCGAGCGGTCCGCGACCATCATCGACGAGGTGAAGGAGAACCCGCCCGCACGTGGGCATCGAGGCGATCCGGCACCACATGCCCGATCTCTCCGACGACCTCCTCGCCTTCCTCCACGACCGCCTCAAGGTCCACCTGCGCGACCGAGGGCATCCGCCACGACGTGATCGACGCCTGCCTCGCCATGCCGAACAACGACGACCTCACCCTGCTGGTCAAGCGGGCCGAGGCGCTGCCGGCAGGTGCTCGAAACCGACGACGGCGACAACCTGATCCAGGGCTTCAAGCGGGCCAACAACATCCTCGACCCAGGCCGAGGAGGCGGACGGGGTCGAATACTGCCTACGGGGCGGACGCGAAATTCGCCGAGGACCCGACCGAGACGGCGCTGTTCGCGGCCCTCGACGCGGCCGAGGCGGCGATCGCGCCGGCGATGGAGGCGGAAGACTTCGAAGCGGCCATGGCGGCGATGGCGGGGCTGCGCGGGCCGATCGACGCCTTCTTCGACACCGTCCAGGTCAACACCGACAACCAGATCGTCCGCCGCAACCGGCTGAACCTGCTCGCGCCGCATCCGCGACATCTGCCTGGGCGTGGCGGACCTGACGAAGATCGAAGGCTGAGGCCGGGCCCAAGCCGCTTCGCAGCGGCTTGTAACGCGGGTGCGAAACCCGCGTTGCCGGCGTTGCCCGACGCCGTCCGGCGCCGGGCTGCCGTCAAGCGCTTGCCAGAACGGCACTGCACGTTATCCTGCGCCCGACAGGAGGACTTGCCGCAGTGCAGAAACTACCGACCGATCCGAGATCACCGAGTTCGCCGAGATCACGCCCAGCGCGCCGATCGCCGCGAACCAGCCATGGCGGTCGGGCGAAATGCCTGCAGCGGCTGATGCGGCTCGAGATGCCGGTGCCGCGCACGGTGGCGCTGTCGATTTCGATACGGTGCGCGCGGATCTCGCGCGGGCCATCTGCCCGACATCGACACGATGATGGCCTGCTTCGGCACCGATCCGCTGCTCTCGGTCCGGCCGTCCTCGGCGGATCCCGACTGGGGCGGGCCGGGCGCGATCCTCAACATCGGCATGAACGACGCGCTGCATGCAGGCTGGTCGAGAGCCACGGCGAGACGGCGGCCAACGCGCTCTACCTGCGCTTCATCCAGGCCTATGCGGTCCATGTCGCCCGGCTCGACCCCGACGTGTTCGAACCGGCGATCGAGCCGACCGCGATGACGCTGCGCCGGGCGCTCGCAGGCCTACGAGGAAGAGACGGACGAGCCGTTTCCGCAGGACTCGTGCGCACTCAGCTCGGCCGAGGTGCTGCGCTCGATGGCGCGGGCCTGGGAGGGCACCATCGGCCCGGCTCCTGCGCGAGGCCAAAGGGGCGCCGGCCGATGCCGGTCTCGGTCTCGTCGTGCAGGAGATGGCGCTTGGGCCTGGGCCGCAGGCACTGCGGCTCGGGCGTGATCCAGTTCGTGGACGGCACGTCCGGCCAGCCCGGCGATCATCGGCCGTTACATGAGCCAGGCCCAGGGTCGCGACGCGCTCACCGATAAGCCGGCGCCGGAGCGCACCCAGTATCTTGCCGCCGATCCGCGCGGCCCGTCGGTCGAGGAAAACCTGCCCGAGGTCTGGGCCGAACTCATGCGGTACGGCGATCTGTCGCGCCGGCGGCTGCGCGAAGAGATGCAGATCGAATTCACGCGTCGAGAACGGCGATCTCCATATCCTCGACGCGGTGCGGGTGACCGCGTTCGGCGCGGGCCAACCTGCGCATTGCGGTGGCGCTGGCCGAAGGACGGGATCATCTCCGAGGACGAGGCAGTGCTGCGCGTGCCGCCCGCGGTCGCTGCCCGAGCTCCTGCACAGCCAGGTCGACCCGGCGGGCGAGCGCGACGTGATCGGCCGGGGCATCGCCGCCTCGCCCGGGGCAGCGACCGGCAAGATCGTCTTCACCGCGCGTGCAGCCCAGGCGGCGCCGGCCCAGGACGAGCCCTGCATCCTGGTGCGCCGCGAGACCACGCCCGAAGACATCCGCGGCATGCACGCGGCCCGGGCCGTCCTGACCGAGCGCGGCGGCGTGACCAGCCACGCGGCGGTGATCGCCCGCGGGCTCGGCCTGCCCTGCGTTGTCGGCGCAGCGACGCCTGCGGATCGACCGCAGGGCACGACGCTGACCGCCGCGGACGGGCGGGTGTTTCGGGAAGGCGACGTGATCACCATCGACGGCACCGCGGGCGACGCGCTCGCCGGTGCCGCGCCGATGCTCGCGCCGGCGCTCGGCGAGAACTTCCAGCACGCTCCTCGCCTGGGCCGACGCGGCGCGCGACATCGGCGTGCGCGCCAACGCCGACACGCCCGAGGATGCCCGCACCGCGCATCCGGTTCGACGCCGAGGGCATCGGGCTGTGCCGGACCGAACACATGTTCTTCGAGGAGGACCGGCTCGCTCGCGATGCGCGAGATGATCTTCGCCGACGATCGCCGACGACCGCCGCGTCGATCGCTCGAACGCATCCTGCCGATGCAGCGGGCCGATTTCATCGAACTTGTTCGAGATCATGGCACGGCCAGCCAGTGACGATCCGGCTGTTCGACCCGCCCTTGCACGAGTTCCTGCCCACCAGCCGGGAGGGTCTGCGCGAGCTTGCCGCCGCGCTCGATCTGCCGCTGTCGGATGTGACCCGCCGGGTGCAGGCGCTCACCGAGTTCAACCCGATGCTGGGGATGCGCGGCGTGCGTCTCGGGCTGACCGTGCCCGAGATCTACGACATGCAGGCGCGCGCGATCTTCGAGGCGCTGGCGGCGCTGGCGCGGACCGGCACCGAGGTGGTGCCCGAGATCATGATCCCGCTGGTCTCGGCGCGCCGCGAGGTAGAGATCGTCAAGGGCCGGATCGACGCGGTCGCGGCGGAAGTGAAGATCGAGCTCGGGGCGCGGTTCGACTACCGCCTCGGCGTGATGGTCGAAACCCCGCGCGCGGCGCTGCAAGCTGGCGAGATCGCCGCAGCATTGCGCCTTTCTCTCCTTCGGGACCAACGATCTGACCCAGATGACCTACGGGCTGTCGCGCGACGATGCCGGCCGGTTCATGGGCGCTTACGTGACCCAGAAGGTCTTCGAGGAGGACCCGTTCCACACCCTCGACACCGAAGGGGTGGGCGAGCTTCTGTCGATCGGCGCCGAACGGGCGCGGGCGGCCCAGCCCGGGCTCACGCTCTCGATCTGCGGCGAACACGGCGGCAACCCGGCCTCGATCGCGTTCTGCCGGCGCGCCGGGTTCGACTACGTCTCCTGCTCGCCGTTCCGCGTCCCGGTGGCCCGGCTCGCGGCCGCGCATTTCGCCATTGTCGACCGTGGCGCCAAACGTCCCGACCGGATGTACTGATTCCCGCGCACGCCCCCGCGCGCCTCTCCGGATGTGGGATAAAGACAGTCCAAAACCACAATATCTAGGGTGTCTGGCCGCTGAATCGGCCCAATAGCCCCGTCCGATAGACAAAAACCCCGGAATCGGCCTATTTTCATGGCATTGGAAACTGCGCGGCCGTGCCACCGGCTGCAAGGGGGGACAATGAAACCTACGATGCTGGCCGCGCTCGCGGCCGCTTGGCTTGTCTGCGCGATCATGGCCGGACCTGCCCGGGCCGGGGCCGACAGCCCGCCGGTACTCAAGATCGCAAAGCTCGTCGCGCCGGCGGCCAGCCCGAGACGGAGCGCCGCCGCGACCCCTGCGCCCGCCCGCCCCGTGAGACCTGTCGTCGCAACCAAATCCGCCCCGGTGCCCGATGATCTGGCGGTTCCGAGCCCGGACCTGGCGCGCCGGGCCCTGGCACTGAAAGCCGACCTCGCCGGTGATGCCCCTCACCTTCATACCGAAGCCTGGCTTCGGGCCCAGGCAGAGGCCGCGGGCGGCACCGAGTGGGAATGCCTGACCGAAGCGCTCTATTTCGAGGCGCGGGGGGAGCGGGCGAAGGGTCTCTTCGCCGTCGCCGAAGTGATCCTCAACCGGGTCGACAGCAGCCGCTATCCCGACAGCGTCTGCGACGTGATCAACCAGGGCACGGGCCGCAAATACGCCTGCCAGTTCACCTATACCTGCGACGGGCTGCCCGAGCATGTGAAAGAGCCGCAGGCCTGGGAACGGGTTGGCAAGGTGGCGCGCGTCATGCTCAAGGGCACCCCGCGCGTCCTCACCGACGGTGCGCTCTTCTACCACGCGACCCGGGTCAGCCCGAGCTGGTCGGTGACCAAGGATTTGACCTCGACGATCGGCGATCATCGGTTCTACCGGTAACGGTCCCGCGGGCCGTCGGCCAAGCCGCTTCGAAGCGGCTTCAGACGCGGTTTCGAAACCGCGTGGCACGGCGTTTCGAAACGCCGTCCGCGCCGCCTCTGGCGTCCGGTCCGGGAATGGGCCATTCTGCGCCCCCAGAGGAGGGCCCGCCCGCATGACAACCGACATCCGCCTCGCCTTTGAGCACCCAAGCGCGCGCGCCGAGGCCGCGGGCCAGCCCAACCGGCCGCCCGACCGGATCTCGCTGCGCGACCATGTGGTGGATGCCGATATCGGGGCATTCCAGCAGGAACGCGGTCGCCAGCAGCGGCTCGCCTTCAATGTCGTGGTCGAGGTGACACCACCCGGCAGGCCGCTCGACGACGACGTCGACCGGATCCTCTCCTACGACACGATCACCGAGGCCATTGCCCACGAACTGGCCGAGGAGCGGCTGAACCTGCTCGAAACCCTGGCCCAACGCGTCGCCGACCGGATCCTGCTGGCCGAACAGGCATTGCGGGTCTTCGTGCGGATCGAAAAGCTCGACCGCGGGCCCGGGGCGCTCGGCGTCGAGATCGTGCGCGCGCGCGGCGAGACCCCGCCGGCGGTATCGGATGAGGACGACGTGCCGCATCCGCGTGTGGTGTACCTCAGCAATGAAGCGGTCACATCGACGAACCTCTGCGCAATCCTCGATGCGCTGGAGGCCGCGGCCAGCCGGCGATCCTCTGTGTCGGCGCCCCCGATACACCCCGGCCCGAGACCGGCCACGCGATGACCCAGCGCCGGATCGACCTTCTCGCCCTCGAACAGAACGCCTGGGTGCTGGCCGCGCGGGATCGGCGCTGTGTCGTCGTGGCCACCCGGACCGAGCTCGACTGGGCCATGAAACATGGCCAGATCAGCGTCTGGGCGCCCTCCAAGATCGTGCTCGACGCGGTCGACGGCCCCTCCGCCTCGCCCCGCGATGCCGGCGCGCTGTCGGCCTGGTTCGCAGAGCTGATGCAGGCGACCGAGCTGGTCATGCTCGGCGCGCAGGCGCCGGCGACCGACCTCCCGGTCCGTTCGCTGGCCGCGGGCGAGGTGCCATGAGCGTCCGGCTGCGCCCCGTCGCGCGTCTCGGTGGCCGCTCGATCGGGCACGGTGGCAGCCTCGCGGTCGCGGGCAGCCGGTTCGCCTGGTTCAATACCGTCGAGCGCCGGGCCGCAGACGGCAGCGCGAAGATGATCGGCCCGTCCGGGCTCGACGGCGCGGGCCGCGCCCGGCTGTCCGCGCCGCGCCCGGCGCTCGCGGGCCTCGGCCTCGACCGGCCGCGGGTGATGGGCATCCTCAACGTCACCCCCGACAGCTTTTCCGATGGCGGCGACTACGCCCACCGCGCGGCGGCGGTGGCCCGCGCCCAGGAGATGGCCGAAGAGGGCGTCGACATCATCGACATCGGTGGCGAAAGCACCCGGCCCGGGGCGGCCGAAGTGCCCGTGTCGGACGAGATCGCCCGCACCGCGCCGCTGATCGCCGAGATCCGCGCGGCCGGTGTCAGCACACCGATCTCCATCGACACGCGGAAATCCGCTGTCGCCGAGGCCGCGCTGGCAGACGGTGCCGACATCGTCAACGACGTCGCCGCGTTCACCTTCGATCCGGAGCTCGCCGGGCTCTGTGCGAGCCGCGAGGTCCCGGTCATCCTGATGCACGCCAAGGGCACGCCCGAAACGATGCAGCAGCGTCCGACCTACGCGGATGTGACCCGGGAAGTGCTTGATTTCCTGGAAGAACGCATTGTTTTCGCCGAAGGGCAGGGGATTGCGCGCGACCGGATCGTGACCGACCCGGGGATCGGGTTCGGCAAGACCGGGGCCCATAACCTGACCCTCCTGCGCGACCTGGCCGTCTTTCACGACCTCGGCGCGCCGGTGTTGCTCGGTGTGTCACGCAAGCGCTTCATCGGCGAGATCGGCGGCGCGCCCGAGGCGAAAGACCGGCTCGGCGGTTCCCTGGCGGTGGCGTTGCACGGGGCGTCACAGGGTGTTCACATCCTGCGCGTCCATGATACTCAGGCCACCATCCAGGCGCTGCGGCTGTTCGCGGCGCTCAACAGCGACATGACGGAAGACGAGTGAACCGATGAGCCGGAAATTCTTTGGAACCGACGGGGTGCGCGGCCTCGCCAACACCCATCCGATGACCGCCGAAATGGCGTTGAAACTCGGCGCGACCGCGGGCAAGTTCTTCCGCCGCAACAACGGCGACAGCGAACATCGGGTGGTGATCGGCAAGGACACGCGGCGCTCGGGCTACATGCTGGAGAGCGCGCTCACCGCCGGGCTCACCTCGACCGGCATGAACGTGCTGCTGCTCGGCCCGGTGCCGACCCCGGCGGTGGGGCACCTCACACATTCGATGCGCGCCGATCTCGGGATCATGATCTCGGCCTCGCACAACCCGTTCCACGACAACGGGATCAAGCTGTTCGGTCCCGACGGGTTCAAGCTGTCGGATGAGGACGAAGCGGCGATCGAGGCTCTGCTCGAACAGGACGTGGATCTCGCCAGGCCAGCGAATATCGGCGGCGCCCGACGGATCGACGAGGGCCGTCACCGCTATGTCGAGTTCATCAAGACGACCTTCCCCTCGGCGAAGAAGTTGCACGGCCTCAAGGTGGTCGTCGATTGCGCCCACGGCGCGGCCTACCGCGCGGCGCCGGAAGCGCTCTGGGAGCTCGGCGCCGAGGTTGTGCCGATGGGCGTTACGCCGAACGGCCTCAACATCAACGACGGGGTCGGCTCGACCGCGCCCGACGCGGCGGTGGCGAAGGTGCTGGCGGAAGGGGCGGATCTCGGCATCTGTCTCGACGGCGACGCGGACCGGGTGACTTTGATCGACGAGAAGGGCCGGATCGCCGACGGCGACCAGGTGATGGCGCTGTTCGCCAAGCACTGGGCCGAGGACGGGCGGCTCAACCACGGCACGCTGGTGGCAACGGTGATGTCGAACCTCGGGCTCGAGCGGTTCCTTGAGGGGGCCGGGCTCTCGCTGTTGCGCACCGCGGTCGGCGATCGATACGTCGTGGAGGCGATGCGCGCGGGCGGGTTCAACCTCGGCGGCGAGCAATCGGGGCACATCGTGATGACCGATTTTGCCACCACCGGTGACGGGCTGTTGTCGGGTCTGCATTTCCTCGGGGAAATGGTGACCTCGGGCAAGCGTGCCTCGGAGCTGTCGGAAGTGTTCGAGACGATTCCGCAGATGTTGAAAAACGTCAGGTATGTCGCCTCAAAAGCGCCACTTGAGAGTAAAAATGTTCGAAAAGTGATAGAGCAAGGCGAGGCGCGTCTGGCCGGAACCGGCCGCCTCCTGATCCGGAAATCGGGCACGGAACCGCTGATCCGGGTGATGGCGGAATGCGAGGACGAGGCGGTGATGACCGAGGTCGTCGAAAGCATCGTGGTGGCGGTGAGCGAAGCCGCCGGGTGATTGTCCCGGTGAAGCCGCGGACAGGTCCGGCGCGGGCGCGAAGCCGGTCTGTCGGTTCGTCGTCCCGCAAGCCCGCCTCCGGCGTGATACACCCTGCGTATTGAACCAGACCGGGCCGCCCCCGGGCGATTGACCCGTCCGGGGGGCGGTGTCGCACAAGGCCTGACCGTCGAGGCCCGCGATCGGGGACCGGCACAGCGTCTCCCGAGGGGCGCAGGCAAGCGGCCGGAGATTTCGCTTGCCAGATTCGTAAGAAACAACTTACCGTAAGCCATGCCTTACGAAGATTCCTTCGCCGCGCTCGCAGACCCGACCCGCCGCCACGTATTCGAGATCCTGGCGTCGAAGCCGATGCCGGTCGGCGCGCTCGCGGATCGTTTGCCGGTGTCGCGGCCCGCGGTTTCGCAGCACCTCAAGGTGCTGACCGACGCGGGTCTCGTCGCGGTGCACCCCGACGGCACACGGCGGATCTATTCCGTGCGCCGTGAGGGGCTTGCGGACCTGCGCGCATGGATAGACCGGTACTGGGGCGATGTCCTGACCGGGTTTCACCAGGAAGTCATGAACCAGACAGGAGAAGACCATTGACCGACCCGATCGTGAAGACCCTCGATCTGCCCTGCGCCGCCGCCCGCGCGTTCGACATCTTCACCCGCGACACCGCGCGCTGGTGGCCGGGCGCACATTCGGTGTCGTCGGGTGCCGGCAAGGTGCCGCAGGCGGTCATTATCGAGCCGAAGCTGGGCGGCGCGGTCTACGAGACCATGCACGACGGCAGCCGCTGCGATTGGGGCAAGGTGCTGGAATTCGAAGACGGCGTGCGTTTCGCGATGTCCTGGCACCCCGGCGACAACGCCGACAACCCGACGCGTGTGGAAGTCGCCTTCGAAGACCTGGATGGCGGCCGCTCGCGCCTGACGTTGACGCACACCGGCTGGGAAGCCTGGGGCGAGGACGGGCTGGCACGCCGGACGAGCTACAATGGCGGCTGGGATGTCGTGTTGGGCGAGCATTTCCTGTCCGCCTGCGGCTGACCTCGACCCGAAGAAGCGAAAAGCCCCGGGGTGTTCCCGGGGCTTTGTCTTGTGCGCTGGGCCGCCCGGCGGCGCCTCAGTTCTTGTCCTTGTCGACCATCTTGCCGGCCGAGATCCACGGCATCATGCCGCGCAGTTTCTCGCCGACTTCCTCGATCTGGTGGGCGTCGTTCATCCGGCGGGTGCCCTTGAAGAAGGGCTGGCCGACGGTGTTCTCGGTCATGAAATCCCGCACGAACTTGCCGGTCTGGATGTCGGTCAGGATGTCCTTCATCACTGCCTTGGTTTCGGTCTTCGGCAGCACGCGCGGGCCGGAGACGTATTCGCCGTATTCGGCGGTGTTCGAGATCGAGTAGTTCATGTTGGCGATGCCGCCCTCGTAGATGAGGTCGACGATCAGCTTCACCTCGTGCAGGCATTCGAAATAGGCCATCTCCGGGGCGTAGCCCGCCTCGACCAGGGTCTCGAAGCCCGACCGGATCAGCTCGACCAGGCCGCCGCAGAGCACAGCTTGCTCGCCGAACAGGTCGGTCTCGCACTCTTCGCGGAAGTTGGTCTCGATGATGCCCGAGCGACCGCCGCCGATGGCCGAGCAATAGCTCAGGCCGATTTCCAGCGCCTTGCCGGAAGCGTCGTTATGCACCGCGACCAGGCAGGGCACGCCGCCGCCCTTGACGTATTCGCCGCGCACCGTGTGGCCCGGGCCCTTCGGCGCCATCATGACGACATCGACGCCGGGCTTCGGCTCGATCAGGCCGAAATGCACGTTGAGGCCGTGGGCGAAAGCGATCGCCGCGCCGTCGCGCAGATTGTCGTGGACGTATTTCTTGTAGGTCTCGGCCTGAAGTTCGTCGGGCATGGTGAACATGATGAGGTCGCACCAGGCGGCGGCCTCGGCGATGCCCATCACCTTGAGGCCTTCGCCTTCGGCCTTCTTGGCGCTGGCGGAGCCTTCGCGCAGTGCCACGACGACGTTCTTGGCGCCGCTGTCGCGCAGGTTCAGCGCATGCGCGTGACCCTGGCTGCCGTAGCCGAGAATGGCCACTTTCATGTCCTTGATGAGATTGATGTCGCAATCCTGGTCGTAGTAGACGCGCATGTCGCGGGCTCCTTTGAAGTGTCGGTTCAATGCGCATCCTAACCAGATAACCCGCATGCCGTTTGCAAATACGGCAGAGTTCGCGGTAATGGTGCACGGATCATTTGCCAATTCGATGAAATTCGGGGAATTCATGCAGATCGACGACACCGACCGACGGTTGTTGCGCCGGCTTCAGTCGAATCCGGCTGCGAATGTCGGCGAGCTTGCAGAGCTTGCCGGGGTCACCCCCACCACCTGTTCGCGCCGGCTCGATCGGCTCGGCAAAGCCGGTGTCATCCGCGGTCAGCACGCGGTGATCGACTGGGCGGCACTCGGGTGGGAGGTGGAGGTGAGCCTGCGTTTCACCCTCGACAAGACCGACCCGCGCGCATTCGACGAGTTTCTGGCGGCGGCCCGGGAGGTGCCGGAGGTAACCGAGATCCAGACTTTTCTCGGCCGGGTCGACGTGCGGCTGCACGTGATCGCACGCGACATGGGACATTATCAGCAGATCTACCGCCAGAAGATCCTGGTGCTGCCGCATATCGCCGATATCGAGGCGTTGATGCAGGTCGCGGTGATCGCCGAAGAGGAGGGGTTGCCGTTGTGATCGGGCTGGACGAGACGGATCGCGCGTTCCTGCGCGCGCTGGCCGCCGATGCCACGCTTTCCGCAGGCGCGCTCGGCCGTCGTTTCGGGCTGTCGCAGCCCGCGGCCTGGCGGCGGTTGAAACGTCTGACCGAGGCGGGCGTGTTGCGCGGGCGTCGCGTGGATCTCGACCGCGAGGCGCTGGGCTTTGGTGTCACCGTCTTCCTCGGGGTAAAACTCGCCACCAAGGGCCGCGTCAGCCTCGAGGATTTCGAACGCGCCGTGCGGGCCATTCCCGAGGTGCAGCTGGTCCACCACGTGCTGGGGTTTTACGACTACAGGCTCCGGATCGTGGCGCGTGACCTTGCCGATTTCGAGCGCATCCTGAGACGGCGGATCATGACCTTGCCCGGTGTCGGCGAGGTCGAGGCCAATGTGCTTCTGTCAGAGGAACGTCGGCCTGGGCCGCTCTGACCCCTGCGAGTTGGGCCAGGGCGTCCGACCGTCACGCCCCGCAGGTCAGAAAGCCACGATAGCCAGCGCTCAGCCCGTTCTCGAGTTCGAACGTCAGGGCGGCATCGGCCCGCCAGTCGGCCTCGTCGCCGAGCCACTCGACCGCAACGCTCATGCCCTCGGTCTCGAACCGTCCCTGGTCGATCCCGCCATCCAGGGCGATAACCACGCCATTCAGTTTCACCGCGGCGTTTTCGGAGGTCGTCCAGAGAATGGGGTCGGCTTCCGGGCTGCGGCGGAATTCGCAATCGGTGCTGGCGTCGAGAACCGGCCGGGCCTCCTCGGCGCTCAGCGCCGCGAGATCGAGCTGCGAGATCAGGGTGTTGTTCAATGCATCCTCGACGCTGCCCGCACGAGCCGGCGGATCCTCGTAGGTTTCCGCAACGGTCCGGCCGGCCGAGACCTCGGCGATGAGGTACCGCATCTCGGCGATTTCTTTGCGCTGGGCCGCGATGATCTCGTCGGCCATCTTCCTGACGCGGGCATCCTCGATCGGGGCCCGCCCGGAGGTCATCACGGCGATCGAATGGTGCGGGATCATCGCGCGCATGAAGCTCGGCCCGCTGACCGTCACCTGGCTGCGCACCAGCCAGAGCGCGCCCGCGAACACCACGATCCCGCCGGCGAAGATCGCGGCGTTGAGCGCGCGGTTCGTGTACATCGACAGCATGAAGGCGAGCATGATCACTGCCATCGCCGCCCCCATGACAAGCGCCATGTAGGCCCGGGTCTCCGAGAAGAAGAGATGTTCCCAGGCATAGGTGTTGAGATACATCAGGGCGAACATCACCAGGGTCGAGGTAAGGATCATCAAGGCAAAACGGATGTACGACATGTCGGTTCTCTCGGTGTGGTTCTCTCAAACCACAACGCGCGGCTGTCCGGTCGGGTTCCCGTGCCAGCCGACGTTTGCCAGTGGTGCAGCGCGCCAATCCGTGGCCTGAGCCGAAGCGTTGGAGGTCGGCGGCACCTGCGGCGCGCGCCGCAGAGTACGCGGGCGCGCGCCCGAGTCCGCTCAGCGACGTCCGGGGTCACGCCAACCCCGCCTCCGCCATCAGCCGTTCGGCTTCCGCCGCGACCAGTGCATCGGCGCCCGCGCCCTGAACAGGCACCTTGCCGACTTCCAGAAACAGCGGTGCGGCGAACGGGGTTACCCGATCCCCCACCACGTGATCGACAAGCCCCCGCGTTCGCGCCAGCATGTCCTCGATGCGGCCGAACCCGATCAACCCGCGCATCGCTTCTTCCCGGGTGATGTCGAGCAGCAGGTGGCCCGGGTCGTATTTGCGCAGCGTGTCGTAGAGGATGTCTGCCGAAAAGGTCGCCTGGCGCGCGTTCGCCCGCTTGCCGGGGAAGTTCCGGGGCGTCAGCCCGGCAATGGTCGCGGCCGTCTTGAAACTGCGTTTCATCAGGGCGTTCTCGGCGAGCCAGCCTTCCAGTCCATCGACCAGCCCGCCGTGATCGATCAGCGCCACCGGGTCGCGGATCTGCTCAAGCGACCAGATGAGGGTTGCGTAATCTGTGGCGACGAAACCCAGGGGGCCGAGCCCGGCCTCCTCCATGCGGCGGGTCAGGAGCAGCCCCAAAGTCTGCTGTGCGCCGCGCCCGGCGAACCCGTAGACACAAGAATGCGCCCGGCCCTCGTAGGGGAAGCTCTCGACAAGCAACCGCCCGGCCCGCGGGAGTTTCGAGACCTCCGCCTGCAGGCGGATCCAGTCGCGGGTGTGATCGGGGAGCGCCGAGAGGTCATCCCGATGCAGGAGGTCGAGGATACGCTCCGAAAGCTGGGTGGAGGTCGAGAACTTCGTGCCCATGAAGACCGCCACCTTCGGCTTGCGCCCGCGGTCGCGGCTCACTTCGACATGCATTTCCTTGAGGCTCTCGAACCGCACGATCTTGCCGCCCATGAGAAAGGTGTCGCCCGGCACCAGCGAGGCAGCGAAGGCTTCTTCCACCTCGCCCAGCGCATTGCGTTGGCCACGCAACCGCACCTTGACCGTGTCACTGTCCTGGATCGTTCCAAGGTTCATGCGGATGAGCTGGGTCGCCCGAGGATCGCGCAATTGCCAATACCCGTCGGGGCGTTGCTTCAGCCGCTGCCAGCGGTCGTAGGCCCGCAACGCGTAACCGCCGGTGGCGACGAAATCGAGGCAAGCGTCGAAGGCGTCGCGGGTGAGCGCGGCATAGGGCCCGGCCCGCACCACCTCGCGGAAGAGCTCCCCCGCCTCGAAGGGTCCCGAACAGGCGCGGATCAGGATGTGCTGGCAGAGCACGTCGCGCGGGCCGGGCCCCCGCGGCTCGCCGTCGAGGTCGTGGGCCAATGCCGCCTCGATCGCCGCCTGGCATTCGATCACCTCCCAGCGGTTGGCCGGCAGCAGCAGGGCCTTCGAGGGCGCGTTGTAGCGGTGATTGGCGCGTCCGATCCGCTGGACCAGGCGCTTGACGTTCTTCGGCGCGCCCACCTGGATCACCAGGTCGACGTCGCCCCAATCGAGCCCGAGGTCGAGTGTGCCGGTGCAGACGATCGCCTTGAGGCTGCCCGCCACCATCGCCGCTTCGACCTTCTCGCGCGCCGACCGCGCCAACGAGCCGTGGTGGATACCGATCGGCAGGCTGTCTGCGTTGGCGAGCCAGAGGTGATGGAAAAATATCTCCGCCTGGGCGCGGGTGTTGTGAAAAATCAACGTGGTGTTGTGGCGGCGCACTTCGTCGAGCACCTCGGCCATCGCGTAGCGCCCGCCGCCGCCGGACCAGGGCGGCGGCGCCTCGGTCGTCAGCATCCCGATATCGGGGGCGGGACCGGGATCGGCTTCGAGCACCGCCGCGCCGCCCGCCTTGAAGTAGCGCGCGAGTGCCGGCGGATCCTCGACCGTCGCCGACAGCCCGACGCGCCTGAGCCCTGGCGCCAGGGCCTCGAGCCGGGTCATCAATAGCATCAACTGGTCGCCGCGCTTCGAGTCCGCGAGCGCGTGCAACTCGTCCACCACCACCCGCTGCAAGGTGCTGAACATCCGCGGCGCATCCTCGTAGGAAAGCAGCAGCGCGAGGCTTTCGGGCGTGGTCAGCAGGATATGCGGCGGATCGGCGCGCTGGGCCTTCTTGCGGGTCTGGCTGGTGTCGCCGGACCGGTCGTCGACCCTGATCCCCAGCCCCATTTCCGCGATCGGACCGGTGAGGTTTCGGCGCATGTCAGCGGCCAACGCCTTTAACGGAGAAATGTATAAAGTGTGCAATCCAGACCTCGCGTTCTCCATTAGGTCCACGATTGTAGGTAGGAATCCGGCAAGTGTTTTGCCGCCGCCGGTCGGTGCGATCAGCAGCGTCGCGGGGTCCTGCCCGCGCGCCAGCATGGCGAGCTGGTGCGGGTGCGGGGTCCAGGATTTTCCGGCGAACCAGGCGGTGAGGGCGGGGGGGAACGCAGACATGACAGGAGGGTAGGGAGCGGCCGGCAAAAATAAAAGCCAAGATCGCGACGGAAACCCGCATCGCCCGCGTTTCACCGGAGAATGACAACCACGCCTCGGAGAGAGACAATGAAGAGCCTGCGCAGCTGGGCGACCCCCGTCACCATCGGCACGTTCATCGTCATGAGCGTCACCGGTACCCTGATGTTCTTCCATGCCAATACCGGCCTCAACAAGCTGGTCCACGAATGGGTCGGGCTGGTGATGATTGCGGCGGTGGTCGCGCACCTGTTGATGAACTGGCGCGCCTTCACGACCTATTTCAAACGGCCGATGGCAGTCACCCTGATGAGCGTGGGCGCCATTGTGCTGGCCGGGTCTTTCTTCTTCGGCGGCGCCGAGCAGGGCGGGCCGGGCGGTATGAACGCGGTGATGATGTCGGTGAGCAAAGCGCCGGTCGAAACCCTTGCGCAGCTTTCGGGGCAGGAGACCGACGTCGTGCTCGCCCAGCTGGGCGCCACCGGGATCACGGCCAGCGCCAGCGACACACCCATGAGCCTCGCGGGCGGCGACCGGGCGGCCGAAATGGAAATCATCGCGGCGATCTTCTCGCGCTGACACAAGCGCGCGCGGTCCCCGAAAGAGGGGCGGCGCGTCCCGAACCCGCGGTGGGGCCCGGCACGCAGCCGGGTCTCGTCATCCGCCCTCGGGCGGCCCCTCCGGCGCACCAATCCCCATGACCCCGCCGGAGGGGGCGGGACCAAAGGCCGGGTCACCCAGCGGTGCGCCTCGCGGCGCGCAGGTTTTTTTGAGGGGCCCCTGGACGGCCCGGGTCCTGTCGTGCCGGCCCGGCAAGGGCCCGCCCGAGATATGACGAGACCAAGCAAAAGGGGCGGCGGCGCCGTTCGCCTCCGCCCCAATTTTCGTGGCAGAAATACCGCGATATACCGGTGCCGCGCGCGCTTCCGCGCGTCAGTGCACGATCGTCTCCTCGCGCACGAACATGTTCGCCCACGCCCGGTCGATCAGCTCAGGTGTCATCTGGTACGGGATGCCCTCGAATTCACAGACGGCGATCATCTGGTCGATCAGGAAGATCGGTTGATAGTTGGCGTAGATGTTGTCGATTGTCGGGTATTTCTTCTTCAAGAGGTGCACGAGCGACGCTTCGTCCAGCGACATCCCTCGCTTGCGGGCGACCAGCGCAAAGATCTTCAGGAAGTCCTCCTGGGTCGGCCCGTCGATCTTGATCTTGAAGAAAATCCGGCGCAGCGCCGCCTTGTCAAAGATCTCGTTGGGGTGGAAGTTGGTCGAGAAGATCACCAGCGTGTCGAACGGCACCTCGAATTTTTCGCCCGATTGCAGGGCGAGGATGTCCTTGCGTTCCTCGAGCGGCAAAATCCAGCGGTTGATGAGCGATTGCGGCGGCTCCGCCTGGCGTCCGAGGTCGTCGACGATGAAGACGCCGCCGGTCGACTTGAACTGCAGCGGCGCCGAATAGGTCCGTGCGACAGGGTTGTACTTGAGGTCGAGCATATCGAGCGTCAGTTCGCCGCCGGTAATCACCGTCGGCCGGTCGCACAGCACATAGCGCCGGTCGTACCGGTTCGAGGTGCGCCTGAGCGAGCCCGGGTCGTCCGAGATGTCGGTCGCCTGCGAATGCACGATCGGGTCGTACACGGTGATGACCTGGCCGTTGTAGACCACCGCGCGTGGGATATAGATCTTGTCGCCCAGGGCGTCGCGGATGCCGTTCGAGATCGACGATTTGCCGTTGCCCGGGGGCCCGTACATCAGGATCGACCGGCCGGAGCCGACCGCGGGGCCGAGGTGGTCGAGCAGTTCGGGCGGCAGCACCAGGTGGCCCATCGCAGCGGTGAGTTGCGCGCGGGTAATCTGGACGTTGCGGATCGACTGGCGTTTCATCTGTTCGGCGTAGCGGTCGATCGGAACCGGCATCGCGCCGTAGTATTCCGACTGGCTGAGCGCATCGAGCGCGCGCGCCTTGCCGGTGTCCGACAGGCGGTAGCCGACCTCGGTGCCCGCACCGGCGTGCATCGTGCCCATCGCCTCGAGCATGCCCTGGGTTCGGGCATGGTCGATCAGGTCCTGCACAACCCGGCTCGGCACCGCGAGCACGCGTTCGAGATCGGTCACCAGTTCGAGGTTCATGCGAAACATCGTCTTGAGGAGAATGTCGCGCATCATCACCGGGGTAAGCCCGGTTTCGTCCATGGTCTTGCAGGCCTGGGGGGCCTGCACGTTGGACATGGGCTGCATGTTCATGGGTCTGCTCTTTTTGTTTCCGGCCTGTAATGTTTTTCCGCGATTCTACCCGTCTGTTGCCATTCCGGCAACACAATCGGCGAATAGCACCATCACGGATCCGTCCGGAGTGGATGTTGCCGGACAAATGGGACGAAAAAACGACCGTGAGCACAGCGAGGGCAGAATGACGCGACCTTCTCCGGGGTTCCTGGGTGTCTTTCTGATCGCCGTGGCGCTGGTGCTCGCGGGAGCGGGCCTGGCCAAGGGCGGGCTCTACATCGGCAAGCACGAGGGCGACACGCTGCACCTGTTGCAGATCGTGCTGCGCGAGGCGCGCGGGCAATGGCCGCATCTGGATTTCCAGACCCCGATCGGCGTGCTGGCGACCGCGCCGATCGTCCTGTTCGTCTGGCTGGGGGCCGGTATCGGCCATGCGCTCCTCTACGCCCAGGCGCTGGCGGCAGGGCTGGCGCTGCCGGCGATCTGGTGGGTGGCGGCGAGCCGGTTGCGCGGCGGCACTGCCTATCTCTTCGGCGCGCTGGTGCTGGTCCTGATCCTCGCGCTGGTGCACGGCGAAACGGAACGGTCGGTCTCGATCTCGATGCATTACAACCGCTGGGCCTGGGCCGCGGCCTTCCTGGCCATCGCCTGCGCCGTGCTGCCGAGCGAGGACGAGTTTCGCTCGCCGGTGGCGGACGGTCTGGTCATCGGCGGTGCGCTCGCGGTCATGGCGCTCATCAAGATCACCTATTTCGGCGCTTTCCTGCTCCCGATCGCGGTTGCGCTCGCCGGCCGCCGCGCCTGGCGGACCATCGGCGTCGCCGCGGCCACCGGCCTCGCCGTCGCTCTCGCGGTCACGGTGCTTGCCGGCACGCCCTTCTTCTGGCTCGCCTACCTGCGCGATCTGTTCACCGTGATGGCCTCCCCGGTGCGCCCGCAACCCTCCCTGCCGCTGGCGGCCGTGGTTGGCGCGCCGAGTTACATGGGCGGCAGCATCGTCCTGCTCCTCGGTGTGGTCCTCCTGCGCCAATCCGGGCGTAGGCTCGAAGGGCTGGTGCTGCTCCTGCTGGTGCCGGGCTTTTTCTACGTCACCTACCAGAATTTCCGCAACGATCCCCAGTGGCTCTGGCTGCTGGGCTTCCTGCTGTTCACCCTGCGCCCCGCCCGCGAGCACCACACAGGGGCCGGGTGGGACGCGAAACAGGCGCTGCTGATCGCCGCCGTGGCCGCGGCCGCCTTTTCGGCCCCCTCGGCGCTCAACCTCGCCTATTCGCCGTTCCGCCATCTCGTCACCGACACGACCAATTACGTGCCGGTGCTGCCAGGCTCCGGCGTTCACACCGACCTCCAGACGCCCGCGATCCGGGCGATGCGGATCGACGCCTTGGTGGCGCTGGATACTCCCGGCCAGCCCTTCGCCGCCTATCACGATCCGGATCTGCGCGCGCAGGACGTGACGTTCAACGGCGAAATCTGGCCCGCGTGCCAGGTCGAACTCGGCACCATCGCCTGGTTCGAAGCGTTGTCCGACGATCTCAAGGCCTCGGGTCTCACGGCGGGCAAAACGCTCTTCCCCGCCGACATCCTGGCGTCCTTCTGGCTCTACGGTGCCGCCGAACCGCTCCCCGGCGCCGCGCCCTGGTACTATGGCGGGTTGCCGGGCTGGGCGGCGGCTGATTTCCTCCTGGTTCCGCTCTGCCCGCTGTCGATCAGGGTCCGAAAGATGATCCTCGACGAGGTCACCGAGAGCGGTGCGGCGTTGACCGAGGTCCGCCGCAACGATTTCTACGTCCTCTTCGCCAAGGCGCCGGCTGCGCCCTGACCCGGTCCGACTGGTCGGGTTATTGCCGAAATACCGCGGCCGGGCACGCGCGCTCTTTCGCTGGCGGCTGCTTCGGGTAACCTTGTCCCCGAGGGTATTCATGAGGGGGATTCGGATGCAATATTTATTGCCCAGACTGCTGTTGGCATTGAAACGGCCCTTCTCCGCGGCGGCGCGCGAGAAGCGGATGCAGATGTTCATCGACACGATGGGGATCGAGGGCGGGGAGCGGATCGTCGATCTGGGCGGCACACCTGAGTTTTGGCTCGACTGCCCGCACACTCTCGACATCACCATCATCAATCTGCCGGGGTTCAACGATCCCGATCCGCAGCCGACCCATCACAACCTGACCCTGCTCGAAGGCGACGCGCGCGATGTCGACATGTTCGATGACGGCGAATTCGACATCGCCTTTTCCAACAGCGTGATCGAACACGTGGGCGACGAGACCCGGCAGGCCGAAATGGCCCGCGAAAACGCCCGGCTCGGCAAGGGATACTGGGTCCAGACGCCGTCGATCCGGTTTCCGATCGAGGCGCACAACCACATGCCGTTCTGGTGGTACTGGCCGAAACGGCTGCGCGAAAGCACCCTGCGCCGCTGGCACCGCAAGTTTCCGGATTGGGCGGAGATGATCGAGGAAACCCGGGTGATCCATCGCAAGGAATTCGAAACGATGTTTCCGGACGGCGAGATCATCGTCGAACGCAAGTTCGGCTTCACGAAGTCCTACATCGCCTGCAAAACGCCCGCCTGAGGGGCGTGTCACTTCGGACGTTTGTCCCGCGCACCCCGCGCGCGTCGCCCGGGTTTCCCGTGCAACCTCGGATTGGACTCGCGACACACGCTGAAGGACGGTGCAGGGCACGAGGCCCTCCCTTTGGCGCGTCGGAGGCTCGGGTTTGTGGGGCGGAGAACAGGCACTTGCCGCAGGCGCTACCTGAAAGGTCTGGCGATTAGGTCTGGTGTCTTCGGAGCCAACCTTCGAGATTCACCTACACACACGACCCCCGGGGAAGGCCCTTGCTACCATTCCGGAAACTTCTGCGCGAACCAGTTGGGGAGCGAGACCGTGATGACTTTCTTGAGCCAGCTCTGGAGCCGTATGCGTGGTGTCACGATTGCGGTGTAGCTGTCTTGCGGCTGGTACCCGATGGCGCGCTTGGTTTCCTCGATGTCCCAGCGCATGCCCGGGTTGTCGGACATCAGGTTGAGGACCGCGAACGGCATTTCCGGGGCGGTGATCGCGGCAAACATCCCGTTGAGGTAATCGCGATCGCTCAGCCACATTTCCTGCCCCCAGCGTCCCATCGCCATGTGCGGACCGGGCGCGTTGTCGTGCGTCCACTGGGTCCAGCCGATCCGCATGCAGATGACGGACAGCCCACGATGTTGCGCGAAGTAGGCCCCGGTTCGTTCGCAGAAGAGTTTCGACATGCCGTAGGGGTTGACCGGGCCCGGGGTGGCCTGCGTTGTCAGGGCATCGTCGGTGAACCGCTTGTCGCCGTGCAGCCAGTTCGAGCTGGCGAACACCACGCGGGACACGCCCTTCGCGGCGGCCTCGTGATAGATCGCGAGCGTTGCATCCATGTTGTTGGGGATGGCCGAGTCCCAACCGGCGGTGGGTTCACGGTCTCCGGCGAGATGGACGATCACGTCAACGCCTTCGAAATGCGCGGCCCAGTTCGGCTCCGCCGCGAAGTCGGCGACGTGGATCCGGGGATGATCGACCGGGCGAATGTCCAGTCCGGACACCGTGAGTCCCGGTTGTGTCTCGAGAAAATCGAACAGCTTGCGGCCCAGGTGCCCTCCCGCGCCGGTTACGAGGACATGCATGACGCGAGCTCCTGTTCTTGCTGCGTAAAGGTGCCGCCTGACACCATCGAAGCTTCGGTCCGGACCGAGAAGGCTTGGGTAAATTCCAGGCTGTCGCCCGGGTCCAGATCCTTGGCCGGGGCATGCCATTCGGCTTCGCCGTAAGGGTAGTCGCCGGAGTTGAAGACCTCGAAGTTGTGGCCGTGCGCAAACCGGTCGCCCGGGTGAACAGCGGGCGTTTCGCACAACAGCCAGATCGGCGTCGCGCCGGTGTCGAAGCGCACGAAGGCGCGCCCGGTCGGGTTGCAGGTGCCGAGCTTGTATTCCTGCGCGCGCGTGCAATCGAACACCGCCACAGCGCCTTGGGTTTCAAAACGCCCGGCCGCGTCGCCGAAAACCGGGATCACGTCGCTGTCAGGCCCGATCACCAGCCCGATCCGCGCGGGCCTGTTGATCATCAGGACAGACCAGATCCCGGTGAACCGGGGGGCCGCACCACAGTTGGTGACCCGGTGGCGGACAGAAAACCTGTCGCCGGTCCGTAGCCGGATCAGCCGATCAACCTGCAGCCCGCTCTGCGGACACGGCGCGCTTGTCACGTGGACGTGCCGTTCATCCCGCGACACGACCTCGTAGGGCGCCGAGTCCAAGGCCGGGTAGGGGGCCGCGTCTTTCCAGGCGCTGTCCGGCGCGATCCAGGTTTTCTCGCCGCCCCATAGCGGGAACCCGAACTGGGGCGAGCGGGTCGGAAGCCCGGTGAGGTTGTCCGGATCGACCTCCCGGCCGACCAGATCGGCGTTGGCAAACAGCAGCGACCCGCCCTGGAACACCACATCCCACAGCCGCCCGCCGAGGCCCGGAAGGATGTCGAGCCGAAGCTCGTTTTCGCGAAGCGAGATGGGTGTCCAGATATCGGCCATTGGGCATGGTGCGGCCGGGGCACAAAAGCGTCCCGGCCCGTTTCGCTTAGTGTTTGAACTGCGCGACGTTCTCGGCGGTGATGGTCATCACGCCGGTGTCCACGCTTTCGGGCAGCGGGTTGATCCCGGCGGCTTTCCAGTCGGGCACGACTTTCAGGCCATCGGTGTTCTGCCAATGGAGCATGTGTACGGCCAGGAAGGCCTCGATGTAGGACTTCTGGGCGACGGCCCCGTAGATGGTGCCATCCTCGATATAGGGCAACATGTCGTCGTTGCGGTCCATGGCGACGATCTTGATGTCGCCCGCGCGACCGGCCTCCTGGACGGCGATGGCCGCGCCCTTGCCGCTGTCACCGTCGGTGCCGCCGATGCCGACGACGTCCGGGTTGGCCTGGATCGCCTGCAGGTAGGCTGTCGGCGCGTAGGACGGATCCGCCTTGTCGTTGACCACATCGACGACCTCGATCTCGGGGTAGTTTTCCGCAAAGGTCGCCTTGTAGCCCTCGACGCGCTCGAGAACCGAGGGCGCCGGGAAGGTGCCGAGGATGACCTTTCCCTTGCCGCCGATGGCCTGGGCCAGCATCTCGCCGCCGATCTTGCCAGCGTTGAAGCCGTTGATGCCGAAGAAGGTCGACCGCTTGCTGCCGGGTACATCGCCGGTGCAGCAGGCGACCGGAATCCCCGCTTCGACCGCGCGGTCGATGCCCGACGCCATCGCCGCGGCATCGCCCGGGAAGATCAGGATGCCGGCGGGCCGGCGCGCGATCAATTCGTCGAGCTGACGGGCCTGTCCGGCGGTGTCGAAATCCAGCGGCCCGGTGAACGAGGTCTTGACGCCGAGCAGTTCGCCCGCGTCCTCGAGGGCGTTGCGGTGGTCGACCCAGAACGGCACCTGGGTCACGACGGAGAGGAACACGTATTCCATGCCGGCCCCCTGCGCGAGGGCCGCGCCGGTCAGCTTGGGCAGCCCGAAGCCGGACGCCAGCCCCAGTCCTGCGCCGGCGGCGAGCAGATTGCGTCGGTTGAGCGTATTGTTGGTCATGTCGAACTCCCTTTGGTGGATTTTCTTGGTTGGGTTTGGAAAGCGGGCAGGGCGTCAGTCGCGTTTGCTGCGGATCAGCATGTCGAGGGCGACAGCGGCGACCAGCACCCCGCCGATCACGATCATCTGCCAGTAGATCGACACCGCGAGCATGGTCATCGAGTTGTTGATCAGGGCCACGAAGACCACGCCGAGGAAGGCGCCGAGGATCGTGCCCTCGCCACCGCGCAACGACGCGCCGCCGATCACGGCCGCGGCAAGAACCTGGAGCTCGATGCCGTTGCCGGCGGTCGGCGTGCCGCTCATCAGGCGCGACGCGAGCAGGATGCCGGCGAGGGCGGCGAGCATGCCAGTCAGGACATAGGCAATGATCCGAACCCGTTTCACGTGGATGCCGGACAGCATCGCGGCCTTCTCGTTGGCACCGATGAAATAGACTTGGCGGAAAAACCGGGTGTGGCGCACGGCGAGGTCGAACACGATGACCAGCACGATGGTCAGGGCGACAATCGCCGGCAGGCCGGCAACGCTCGCCTTGCCGATCCAGGCAAACTCGGGCGGCAGGCTCGACAGCGAAAACCCTTCGGTCAGCACCAGGGCGATGCCGCGCGCGATGGACATCGTCCCGAGCGTGGCGATCAGCGGGTTGATCCCGAGCCCCGTGACCAGCACGCCGTTGAAGAGCCCCGCGACGGCGCCCAACAGGAGCGCGCACACAACCGCAAGCGGGATCGACATGCCGGCGAGCATCAGCATCGCAACGATCGTCGAGGAGAGCGCCATCACCGATCCGACCGAGAGATCGAAGCCCCCCGAGGCCAGGAGAATGGCCATGCCGATCACGATGACCGCGGTCGGGGCCATGCCGATCGACAGGGCGCGGAAGTTTGCAAAAGACAGGAAATACTGATTGAGATTGGCCATCACGATGATGATCAACGCGATCATGACGATCAGGGTCAGTTCCCGGATATCGACAAAGGCCCGCAACACGCGGCGCAACGGGGTGTTGCTCGGATGGGTCGAAGCGCTTGCCGATGTCATGGCTGTAATCCTTTTTCGGGGCTTTCCATCGGCGCGTCATGGAGACCTGCCGCCATTTGCAGGAGGCGGTCCTCATTGGCATCCCGGGCAGGGACGTCGCCGGTGACCCGGCCCTCGTGGACGACGAGGATCCGGGTCGACAGGGACAGGAGCTCCGGGAAATCCGACGAGACGATGATGATCGCCATTCCCTCGGCAGCGCGTCGCCGCAACTCGGTGTGAATCTGGAATTTCGCACCGACATCTACGCCCTTCGTCGGCTCTTCGATGATCAGCAGGTCTGGCGCGCGCTCCAACCATTTCGCCAGCATGAGTTTCTGCTGGTTGCCACCGGACAACGCGCCCGCCAGCTCATCCGGTCCCCGGGTCCTGATGCCGAACGCCTCGATCGCGCGGTCGCTTGCCCGCCTGACCGAGTGCCGACGGACGATGCCAAAGGCCGTATGCCGGTCGAGACTGGCGGCTGTCAGATTGGCGCCGAGTGAGTTTTCGAGGAACAGGCCTTCGGTTTTGCGTTCTTCGGGAACGAAGCCGATGCCGTAGCGCATCGCATCCCGCAGGGATTTGAACCGAACCTCATTGCCCCGGAATGCGATCCGGCCGCGGAACCCGTGCATCAACCCGACGATCGAGCGGACAATCTCGCTGCGTCGTGATCCGAGCAAGCCGGCGACGCCGAGGATCTCGCCTTCGCGTATCGAAAAGGACACGTCGGAGAAGTCGGTGTCGTTGGTGAGCCCGTCGACCGACAGAACCACCGCGCCCAGTTGATCGTCCGACCGCGCGACGTCGCCGGGATGGGCCCCGCCGATCATCTCGCTGACCACTTTCGCCTGCGAGGTGGCTTGCGTTGGCCGCGTGCTGATCTTCTTGCCGTCGCGCAACACCGAGATCCGGTCGGCGATGGCGAAAATCTCGCTCATGTGATGGCTGACATAGACGATCCCGATCCCTTTCGCAGTCAGCTTTCGCAGGACCAGGAACAGGGCTTCGACCTCGTCGGGTGTCAGCGCAGAGGTCGGCTCGTCGAGCAGCAAGACCTGGGAATCCATCGACATCGCCTTGGCGATCTCGACGATCTGGCGGGTGCTGATCGGCAGGCTGTCGACCGGGCGGGACACGTCGACCGAAAGCCCGAACTCGGCAAGCAGCGCCTCGGCGCGGCGCTTGAGCTCTGCCCAGTCGACAATGCCGAAACGCGCGGGCGCGCGACCGGCGAAAATGTTCTCTGCAACCGATAGCGCCCCGGCCAGGCTCAACTCCTGAAATACGCACCCAATGCCAAGTGTCTGCGCATGGGCGGGGCTTTCGACCTGGACCGATGCGCCGTCGCGCTGCACCTGTCCAGCCGTTGGCCGGTGCAGGCCATAGAGGAGGCCGAGGCAAGTTGACTTCCCGGCGCCGTTCTCACCGACCAGGGCATGAATCTCGCCGGGCAGAAGCTCGAAGTCGATGCCGTCCAGCACGACGTGCGACCCGAATGTCTTTTCCACGCCGACCAGACTGATGAGCGGCGGCGGCCCGTCCGTGGGGCCATTGGCCCTGACAGAATTGTGTCGCATGAAGTCCTCCCGGCGTCAGTCTGGTGTGTGATATACCAGATGTCAATCCTTTCGATCGCGCACCGGATTTGGAGTGCGGCGATGCCCGCGACGACAAACGTGCCGCGCAAACCGGTCTGGCACGCCCGGGGTCGAGCGGACCGGGCCGATGTTCGAACGGTGGGGGGGGGCGCAACATGATCTGCGCTGGCGATGCGCTGTTCAGTGACCGCGCGTCGCCTTGGGGGCGGTTCCCGGGGGCGTCAGTCGTTCCACGCGCCTGAAAACCTGTGATCGAGGGCAAACACCGCGATCACGGCGACGCCGCGAGGGCTGCCGCGAGGGCGGTCGCCGTGAAACCGCCCATGTCATAGACCAAGCGGAACGACGTCGTGCCCAGGAAGACCGAGGCATAGGTGATGCCACTATAAAGGCCAAGGAGCGCGTCGCGATTCCTGAGCGAGATCGAGGTGAGGCGGCCGACAAGGATCGTCATGCCGAGGTGCTGACCGATACCCCAGAAGAACGCCATGGCCACCAATGGCCCATAGGTTTGCCCGGCCAGTCCAAGGGCCAGGTAGGTCACGATCAAGCTGCCGAAAACCACCGGGCCAGCGCGCCGCCGGCCAAGCCGGTCGATGCGTGGATCGAGAAAGGTCGCAACGCCGTAGCCGGTGCCGTAGCTGAGCGTCACCAAACCCGCCATGGTCGTCGACCCGTTCAGACCTTCGTTCACATGCGGCCCGACATAGGCATAGACCCCGTAGAAAGCGATCATGAAGGCGCAGACCGAGACCAGGACCGGGGCAATGTTGGGGACCTTCAGGGCCTCCAGCGGCGAGGGCACGACGGCGCCGCCCCGGGTGTCGTTCGGAATGACAGTGGCGAGCCCGAGGCAGATGAGCAAGCCGAGCGCCGAGAGGCCCGAGAAGACCAGCCGCCAATGCACGAGGTCGGCCAGCAGAGCGGCGATGCTCACACCGAATACGAGGCTGATCGTCCATCCCGTGAGCACCTTGCCGAGCGTCTCGTTCTGCCGCCCGGGTGGCGCGAAATCGGCGGCGAAACCGTAGATCGTGGGCAGGCACACGCCAGCGGCAATTCCCGCCGCCCCCTGAAACAGGACGACCAGCCCGAGGGTCGGGGCAACAGACGTGGCGGCGAGGGCCAGCGACAGCGTCGCGATCGCCAGCAGCAGCGCACGGCGTGCGCCGAGCCGGCCGATGTTCGGCGCGAGGAACACCGCGCTCAGCGCCGTGGTCGCGCCGTAGGCCGAGGAGGCAACAAGCACGTCCGCCGGCGATATCCCAGGAAAGGAGCGCGATATCGCGCCGGCCAGAGGACCGATGGCAAGGGAGTTGGCGCCCACGACGCCGATAGCAAGAGCGAGGGTCAGGACCGGGTTCATGCCACCTGGGGTCTATCCCCTGTGCGCGGTGGCGTCTGCGACGGCGATGTCGTCGACAGAGGCTTCGTAGGTGTTCTTGGTGCGGCCGATGTGTTTCAGGAGCGTCGGGACAACCTCGTCGATGTCGCGACTGGCAAAGGCCTCCAGCAGATCCTTGTGCTCTTCGAACGAGAGCTTCGTGTGCAGCGGCTTGGCGGCGAGGTGCGTGCGCAGCGCGCTGATCTTGCCGGCGTAGCGTTCATAACTGTCGCTGAGGTAGTGGTTGTCGCAGTGGCGGAAAGCGGCGGCGTGGAAGTCGGTATCGAGTGCGAGATAGCCGGGGATGTCGCCCTTTACCTGGCACCGTTCCATCTCGGCGACGATGCGCCGGATATCGTCCACGAAGGCCTCCGGAGCTCGTTCAAGCGCAAGTTTCAGCGCGGCGGATTCCATGGCAACCCGGAAGTCGCAGATCGCGACGACCTCGGCCGCGCTCAATGAAAAGACATAGACGCCTTTGCGTGGCAGGATGTTGACGAGCCCTTCGTTGCGCAACTGGGCCAGCGCTTCACGGACCGGGGTCTTGGAGACGTTGAGTTGCTCGGCCAACCGACGCTCCGAAATTGCCGCCCCCAGTTCCAGACGGCCGGAGATGATTTCGCTGCGCAAGTGTTCAAGAACGCTTTCAGTCAGCGATTTCGGTTTTTCGAAAGCTCCCACGTCACCATCTCCTCGCTGAAATCACCGCCTGATAGCGCAAGCCGAGGCAGGTTTCCAGAAGGTCAATTTGCCCGCTTGACTGATGCATGGTATCTGATATACCAGTGAACATCAACTGCGGAATCGGGCTTTGACCCGGTGCGATCTGGGAGGAGCGCGGGATGCAGGCCGAACTGGTGCTCGATTGCCAGAACCATCACGGTGAGGGGATCTTCTGGAACGCCGTCGACCGCCGGATGTGGTGGACCGACATCGAAGGCAAGGCGATCTGGTGGCTCGACCCCGGGAGCGGCGCGTCGGACCGGATCGAGATGCCCGACCGGGTGTGCTGCTTTGCCAACATGCTCGATGGCCGCATGATCGTGGCCTTCGCAAAACGGATTGCATTGTTCGACCCGAACACCCGGGCTCTCGAAGATATCTGCGCTTTCGAGGCCGACAACCCCGAGACCCGCACAAACGACGGCCGGACCGACCGGCAAGGGCGTTTCATCGTCGGCGGCATGAACGAAGTGTCAGGGCAGGCCGACAGCAGCGTGATCGGGATCGATCCCGACGGCAGCGTCAGCACCCTGATCGAAGGCGTCTCCTGCGCCAACTCCACCTGTTTTTCGCCGGACGGGCGGACGATGTTCTTCACCGACACGCCAGAGCAGACGCTGCGCGCCTACGACTACGATCCCGACACCGGGGCGCTTGGCGTTATGCGGATCCTGACCGACTTCGCGGACGAGCCAGGCATTCCCGACGGCTCCTGCGTCGACGCAGAGGGCGGGGTCTGGAATGCCGAATGGGAAGGTCGCCGCGTCGTGCGGGTCGCGCCCGACGGCACGATCGACAGGATCATCGAGGTGCCGGTCTGGAAACCGACATGCTGCGCCTTCGGAGGCCCGGACCTCGACACGCTCTACATCACCACATCCCGGCTCATGTCGAGCCCGGAGCAGATCGCGGCCGAACCGCTGTCCGGGGGGCTGTTCGCGGTCAAACCCGGCGTGCGCGGTCTGGTCGACACGCCATTCGGGGGCTGACCCCCGGAACATTCGTCAATGGGAGGAAATCATGACGACATTCACATTCCGAGCGCTGGCCGGCACGGCCGCCTTGCTTGCAAGCACCGCAATGGCGGGCGCGATCGACTACGCGGCCCCGCAGCCGATGATGGAAGGCGCCCAGGCCGACATGTCGGCGCTGGAAAATGACGGCGACATCCGCATCGCCTACATGCCGCCGGCGACCGAGTTCAACTACTACATCGCCATCGGCGAAGGCGTGAAGGCGCAAGCCGCCGAAGCCGGGGTCGAGACCTTCATGCTGGCGCCGCAATCGGGGTCGGACATCAACGGTCAGATGGGCATGATCCAGGATGCGATCACCCAGGACGTCGACGCGATCATCCTGTCGACCCATGACGAAGCCGCTGCGGCGCCGCTGGTAACCCGCGCGGTCGAGAACGGCATCGCCGTCATCATCGTGAACTCCGACATCGGCAACTTCCCGACGCCGGTACACGGCGTGGTCGGCTATTCGCAGCGCAACGGCACCCACAAGATCGGTGAGTACCTCATCGACATGGCCGGTGGCGCCGAGATGCAGGTCGGTGTGATCGAAGGCCAGCCCGGCTATCACTCGACCGAGCGGGTCGGCGGCTTCCTCGACGCGATCGAGGGGTCGGAGAACCTCAAAGTCGTGGCGTCGATCGCCGGTGGCTGGAACGTCGAGGGCGGCAACACCGCGGGCATGGACCTGCTTCAGGCCAACCCCGATGTCGACGTTCTGTTTGCGGCCAACGACTACATGATCATGGGCGCGGCGCTCGCGGCCAAAGCGCTCGGCAAATCCGACCTGGTGTTGCTCGGCAACGACGGCGACACCGCGGCGCTCGAAGAGATCGCCGGCGGCGCGATCACCGCGACGGTCAACACCACGCCCTTCGTGATGGGCCAGATCGCGCTCCAGGTGGCCCTGGATGCGCTCAACGGCGAGTTCGGCGGCGGCTTCGTCGAAACCCCGACCCTCGTGGTCGACGGCGAAAGCGTTGTGCCGGCGTTGCAGGACCCCGACAGCCTCTATCCGAAACCGTCGAAGGCATACTGATCCTTTGGCTGGCAGCCCCGGTCCTCGGGGCTGCCGCTTCCCAACCGAAACCCGACCGACTGGTGCGCCCTCCATGCCTGACCAGACCAATACCGCCTTGCCCGCCTGGGAGGTCCGCAACCTGACCAAGCGTTTCCCGGGGATCCTCGCGAACGATGCCGTCAGCCTGTCGCTCAACCGCGGTGAGATCCACGGGCTCCTGGGTGAAAACGGCTGCGGCAAATCCACGCTCATCAAGATGTTGATGGGCGTCTACAAGCCCACCGACGGCGAGATCCTGCGCGACGGCACGCCGGTGACGGTCCCCGGGCCGATGGCGGCGCGCGCGGCCGGGATCGCGGCGGTGTTCCAGGAGTTCTCGTTGGTGCCGTCGCTGACCGTCGCCGAAAACATCTGGCTCGGCAATCTGCCCGGCAGCAGTGTGCGGGTCGACTGGCGCGCGATGCGCGAGACCGCGGCCAAGGTCATGGCCCGGCTTGCCGTTTCCATCGATCCCGAAGCGGTGGTCGGCGATCTGTCGGTCGCCGATCAGCAGCTGGTCGAAATCGCCAAGGCCATCTCGGCCGACGCCAGCATGCTCATCCTCGACGAGCCGACCACGGCGCTCGGGCTGGAAGAAATCCACGATCTGCACCGGGTGCTGCATGGACTTGCCGACCAGGGCACCGCGATCCTCTACATCTCCCACCGGCTCGACGAAGTGGTGGAACTGGTCGACTGCGTGACCGTGCTGCGCGACGGGCGGGTCGTCTCGACCGCCGCCGAGACCGAGGTTTCGGTCGACGCCATCGTCACCGCGATGATCGGCGAAGTGTCGAACCACTACCCCAAGGCCGACCACACGCGCGACGACGTGGTGTTGGAGGCGCGGGGGCTGAAGACTGGCAAAGGCGTCGACGATGTCAGCTTCACCGTGCGCGCCGGCGAGGTTTTCGGCCTGGGCGGCGTGCTCGGGTCGGGCCGCACCGAGATTGCGCACGCGCTGTTCGGCGTCGACCGCTTGACCAGCGGCGAGGTGGCCATTGCCGGCCAGGTTCTGGATCTGCGCTCGCCCGCCGACGCCGTGGCAGCGGGCATCGCGCTGGTGCCGGAAAACCGCAAATCCCACGGGTTGTTTTTCAATTTCCAGGGCCAGCCCAACATGACGATTGCCAAGCTCTCGCGGCTCGGGCATCCGGCCGCGATCAGCCTTCGGGCCGAAGAGGCGCTCACCCATGAGCTCTACGACCGGCTCGAAGTGTCGCCCAGCGCCAAGGACCGGCTGGTCGGCCTGCTCTCCGGTGGTAACCAGCAGAAGATCGTCATCGGTCGCTGGCTGTTTGCCGGCGCCCGGGTCTACGTGCTCGACGAGCCGACCCAGGGCATCGACGTCGGCGCCCGCGCCGCCGTCTACAACCTCATCAACGAACTCACCGAGGCCGGAAATGCCGTCGTGCTGATCTCGTCGGACGACAACGAGCTTCTGGCGATGTCCGACCGGATCGGGATCGTCAGCCATGGCCGGCTCGTCGACATCCGCAAGGCCGCCGAAGTCAGCAAAGCCGACCTCGTGCGGGCATCCACAACACAGGAGACCGCCGCATGAGCGCCCTTTTCCGTTCGCCCATCATCGCGCCGCTGGCCGCTCTTTTGCTGGTGACGGCCGTGGCAGCCCTGACCACACAGCGGTTTCTCGACCCGGGCAACCTCTCGAACCTCGCGCTGCAGGTCTCGATCGTGGCCATCGTCGCGATCGGCTCGACCTTCGTGATCCTGATCGCCGGGATCGACCTGTCTCCGGGCTCCGCCATCGCGCTTCTGACCATGGTCTTCGCGGTCTCGGTCAAGTTCCTCGGCATCCCGCTGCCCGTCGCCATCCTGCTGACAATCGTGCTCGGCGGGGGGCTCGGCGCGCTCAACGGGGTCCTGTCGGCGTACCTGCGCATCCCTGCCTTCATCACCACGCTGGCCGCGCTCTCGGCCTTCCGCGGCATGGCGTTTCTGTTCAACAACGGCTCGCCGGTGTTCTCGGTGCACGATGCGCTCGAAGGCATTTTCTACGGCACCTTCCTCGGCTTGCCGCTGCCGCTCTACTACCTCATCGTGCTCTATGCGGCGGCCTGGTACGTCTTGCGCTACACCGCCTTCGGCCGCTCGGTCTATGCCGTCGGCGGCAACCCGAACGCAGCCGATCTCTCCGGCCTCAAGGTGAAGCGCATCCAGTTCTTCGCCTTCGTGATCGCCGGGGCCATGGCCGGGATCGGCGCAGTGCTGATGGCCGCGCGGCTCAACTCGGGCTCCCCCAACTACGGCGTCGGTCTCGAGTTGCAGGCGATTGCCGCGGCGGTGATCGGCGGCGCGAGCCTGGCCGGCGGGCGCGGCAACATCATCAACACCGTGATCGGTGCGCTGACCATCGTCATCGTCCAGAACGGGCTCAACCTCAACGCCGTGCCGACCTCGGTCCAGACCATCGTCATCGGCGCAATCATCGTCATCGCCGTCGGCCTCGACATGTGGCGCAACGAGCTCGGAAATGTCCTCGGCCGCCTCTTCGGCTTCGGACGCAGCTAAACCAGGAGTGAACAAATGACCGCCATCACCTTTTCCCACATCGGGATCACCGTACCGGACCTCGAGAAGGCCGTCGACTTCTACACCAAGGCCTTCGGCTTCTACCAGATCATGCCGCCGACCGAGATTCAGCAGGACGACAGCGCCATCGGCGAGATGTGCGACGACGTGTTCGGGCCGGGTTGGGGGTCGTTCAAGATCGCCCATCTGTCGACCGGCGACGGCACCGGGATCGAGTTGTTCGAGTTCCCGAAAACCGAAGCCGAAGTGCGGCCGTTCGAATACTGGCGCCCCGGCCTGTTTCACTTCTGTCTTCAGGACGAAAACCTCGAGGAGCGGGTGAAGCTCATCGAGTTCGCTCGGCGGCCGGCAGCGGATGCAGCAGGTGCGTAAATACTACCCCGGCGAGAAGCCCTACCGGATGGTCTATTGCGAAGACCCGTTCGGCAACATCTTCGAACTCTACAGCCATTCCTACGAACTCACCTATTCCGCCGGCGCCTACCAGGACTGAGCGGAGGGATCGGAGCACGCCATGTCTGACAGACCCAAGGTTGTCATCACCGACTTCGACTACGGTGACACCGACATCGAAAAAGCGATCATCGAGGCGGCCGGCGGCCAGGTCGTCGCGCTCCAGGCGAAGAGTGAAGAGGATCTCTTCGAGCATGCCGAAGACTGCTTCGCCATGATCAACCAGTATGCGCGCGTCGGGGCCGCCACCATCGCGCGGATGAAGCAATGCAAGGTGATCGCGCGCTACGGCGTCGGGGTCGACATCGTCGACGTCAAGGGTGCCACCGAACGCGGGATCATGGTGACCAACGTGCAGGACTACTGCACCGACGAGGTTGCCGATCACGCCATCACCCTCTGGTTGACGCTGGCGCGGCGCATCGCCGCACTACAACGCGCTCGACCCACGCGGGCATCTGGCAATGGCAGGCCGCGCGGCCCGTCAACCGGCTCCGGGGGCGGACGATGGGGATCGTGTCTCTGGGCAAGATCGGCCAGGCGATCGCCCGTCGGGCGGCGCCCTTCGGGGTGCGCATCATCGCCTACGACCCCTATCTCGACGCGGGCGTCGCCGCAGGGCTTGGCGTCGAACTGGTCGACAAGGACACGCTCATTCGCGCAGTCGAACTACATCCTGATGCAGGCGCCGATGACCCCCGAAACGCGGCACTTCCTGTCCGACGCCGAGTTCGCCGCGATGCCGCCGGGGGCGATCCTGGTCAATACCGGCCGGGGTCCGACGGTGGACAACAAGGCGCTCTACCGCGCCTTGACCGAAGGCACGTTGGCAGGCGCCGGGCTCGACGATCCGGAAGAGGAACCGGCCAAGCGGGCAATGTGGGACCCGGCCGACAACCCGATCTTCACCCTGCCCAACGTCATCGTCACCCCGCACGTGGCCTACTACTCGGAGGAATCCATCGAGCAGGCGCGCGAGACGGCGGCCTCGGAAGTGGCGCGGGCCCTGCGCGGCGAGCGGCCGAAGAACCTGCTCAATCCCGAAATCCTTTCCTGAACAAAACGCACCACACAAAGAACTCGAGGGCACGACAATGCTGAAAGTCTTCAATGAATTCGAACGGAACCCCGATCTTCTGGCGAAGTTCGACGCGGTTATCGGCTGCCTCTCGGCCTCGGCGGTCTTCGCGGATTCGCAATACCGCACCGGGGTCATGGACAGCGCCATCAAGCCGCCGTTCAAGGCGAAGGTCTGCGGCCAGGCCCTGACCGTGCAGCTGTCAAAGGGCGATCTCGTAGATCCGCTGAAAGCGCTCGAAATGGGGCAGGCGGGCGATATCATCGTCGTCGATGCGGGCGGCGACCCCAACACCTCGGTCTGCGGCGGGCTGATGGGCGGGCTGGCGCAGAACGTCGGCATCCGCGCGATGGTCGTCGACGGGGCCGGGCGCGACACCGACGAGCTGGAGGACATCGGCTGGCCGATCTGGACCCGCGCGATCACCCCCCGCGGCACCCACACGATGTTCTCGGGCCGCAAGGAAGAGCTGTCGATCAACGTGCCGATCCAGTGCGGCGGTGTGGTGGTCAACCCGGGCGATTTCATCGTTGCCGACCTCATGGGCGTGGTCGTGATCCCGCTCGCGCGCGCCGAGGAGGTGGTCGCCGCGGCCGCGGAACAGGCCGAGCGCGAGGAGAAGACCCGCGCCTGGGTCGCCAAAGGCAAGACCGTGGAGGATCTGCTCAATGAGTTCGGTCGGATCTGACCCGGGCCTGATCGGCGTCGACTGGGGCACGACCTCGTTTCGCGCCTACCTCCTCGGGGCCGGCGGAGAGATCCTCCGCCGCCTCGAGGAGAAGCGCGGCATCCTCCACGTCGAGGGCGGTGATTTCCAGGGCTTTCTCCTTGGCGCCATCGGGCCCTGGCTCGAAGACGCGAAGCTGCCGGTCATGGTGTCGGGGATGATCACCAGCCGCAACGGCTGGGTCGAGACCCCTTACGTGGACCTCCCTGCCGGGCCGGCGGAACTGGCGGCGCAGCTCACGCGATACCCGCTGTCCGGCGGCCCGGATCTGCACTTCATCACCGGCGCGACGGCGCTCGATGCGACCGGCGCCCCGGACGTGATGCGCGGCGAGGAAACCGAGATCGCCGGGCTGCTCGGCCAGGGGGTCGACGCGGGGCTCGTCGTCATGCCGGGAACCCATGCGAAATGGGTGCGGATCGCGGCGGGGCGCATCACCGGTTTCGAGACATTCATGACCGGCGAGGTTTTCGCGGCCATGAAGAGCGCGACGATCCTCGCAAAGCTCATCGACGGGACGGACCCGGCGCCGGAGGCCTTCGCGCGCGGCGTGCGGGCCGGTTTCAGCGACCCGGCCGCGCTCCTGCACCGGCTGTTCCATGCCCGCACCCTGCCGTTGATGGGCGTGATCGCGCAGAGCGAAACGGCGGATTTCCTCTCCGGCCTGCTGATCGGCACCGAGATCGGCGCCGCAACCCCGGGGCGCGATGTCGGCAAGGTCGCGATCGTTGGCCGCAGCGACCTCGCCGAACGGTACGCCGAGGCGCTGACGATCGCCGGCATCGAAACCACCCGAACACCGCCGGACCTCGCGGCGCGCGGCCATCACGCCATCGCCCGCATGGCCGGCCTGGTGGAGGCCTGATCCGCCCGCGCCACTGGCGCGGAAACCGGCAGCGCTCACCCCCGGCGGCGGGGCAGGCCGTCGCAGGCGTCTTGCGGCTGGCGGCCGATACCCTGGCCCCGGTCTCGCCCGGCCGACACCGCCGCGAGTATCCGTGCCGCCAGGTGCGCGCCTGTACCGGACGTGGCACATCCCAAACACCCGCCGTGTGCGACACACGGACATATCGAAGGCACGACACGATGAACGATCGAGACCTGATTGCCATTCTCCGCGGTGTGACGCCGGATGAGGTCGTCGCGATTGCCGCGGCGATCCTGGATGCGGGGATCAGCCGCATTGAAGTCCCGCTGAACTCACCCGATCCGTTCGACAGCATCGCGAGACTTGCGCGCTCTCTGGGAGACCGGGCCGTCATCGGCGCTGGCACGGTTCTGACGGTGGAGGACGTGGGCAAGGTCGCGGCGGCGGGCGGGCGGCTGATCGTATCGCCGGACTGCAACCCGGACGTGATCGATGCCAGCAAAGCCGCCGGAATGCTGTCCTACCCCGGCATCCTGACCCCGAGCGAGGCGTTCCGCGCGCTGCATCACGGCGCCGATGGCCTGAAGCTTTTCCCCGCGTCCGTGCTGGGCCTATCGGGATGGCGGGCACTCCGCGCGGTGCTGCCCCCGGCGACCAAAGCCTACGCCGTCGGCGGCGCGTCGCCGGAGACCTTCGGGGACTGGATCAAGAATGGCGTGGCCGGGTTCGGCATCGGCACCGCAATCTACCGGCCTGGCGACAGCGTGGGCCAGGTCACCGCGAAAGCACGGGGCATCGTCGAGAGCTACGACCGCGCGGTCGCCGAGGCCATGGGAGGCTGAGAGCCGCCCCGGTCTCCCGTCACGCGCCGGCAGGGCTAAGTTCGGGGGTCACCCGATGATGCACCTGCGGGTTGCAGGCCACGATTGGCCGACCGATCTGCGAAAACCACGCCCGTTTCGTCGGCACACCCGACGTTGCGGCCAACCTGGAAGGTCTCAAGTTCCGCGCTTCGACACGGTGCGTGGGGCGGGAACCGCAACCGACCGTTTGTGGATATCTTGCTGATGCTGATCCGCGACCGGCTGGTTTCCGGAAGGGGGTTCGTGAGGCAACGCCCCCCTAAATCTACTTCCGCCCAGGAAACGCCGATTGCGGGGAATGACCACGCCAACGGCGTTGCCTCGGGTCGCAACCTATTTGCAGGAAATCTTGCCTGTCGACGGCGGATGGGGAAACAAAATGTTGCGTGGGATTGTCGGGGCCGGGCAGGGCGGACGGCCGGCCGCTTCGCCCGGGGTTCGCCCGTGAAAAAGCAAGTTAGCGCTAAACGTAACAAAAGCAGTAACTTGACCCCCCGTCCGAGTTCGCCCACCCTTCGCCCAGCCCGTGTTTCAAGCCCGAACCGGCGTCAGGCGCCCCAGAGCGCTCCGGCGGCGAGGTAGATCGCCAGCGCGCTGGCGAGGCACAGCCCCATCGGAAAGTCCTTGCGGGTCCAGCTTTCCCAGTCCGGGGTGCGGGCGCGCACCCATTTGCTCGCCCGCGCGATCCGGTGCAGGGTGAAGCCGAGGATCACCACCGCCGCCAACAGGTAGATGAAGGCGAGCGTATCCTGCCGGGTGATGAAAGGCGCCATCGCGGCCGCGAATTTCGCGTCGCCCGCGCCGAACCCGCCCACCATATTGGCAAGGAACCCGATCACCAGAACCACCACGAGATGCGACCAGCGCCAGGCCCAGGTCTCGAAACTCCAGATACCGGTGGCCACGACGACGAGGCCGACAACGGCAAAGACCCCGGCCAGCGCCAGGACGGCGACATTGGGGATCTTCATGCGTGACATGTCCGACCAGGCCACCCAGACCGCGATTGGCAGCACGAAGGGCAGGAACCACAGCGCCGCCGCGGCGCTCTGTTGGGTCACAAGCATCGGTCAGCCCCGCTGGACTTCGGCTTCGAGGGCGCGCAGCGAGCGGACGGCTTCGTCGAAATGCTGCGGATGGGTCTCGACCGCCTCTTCGAGCAATGTCTTGCCCATCGACACGTCGCCCTGTTTGATCGCCGACAGCGCCAGCGTGTACAGCAACTGCGCGCGCTCGACCTGGGTCATGGAGATCGCCGGGATGTCGTATTTGCGCTGGCCGCCGCGGGCCATCATCAGGTTGTTCTTGGCGGTGAACATCGCGCTGTCATAGGTGAGCGCTTCGAGAAACAGCTTCTCGGCGCCCTGGTATTCGCCGCGCGACAATTTCGAGAACCCCCAGTTGTTGAGGGTGCGCGACGGCTGCGTGGTCAGCCCCGTCGCGGTCTCGTAGAAACTGTCGGCCTTCGACCAGTCCTTGTCGGCATCGGCCACCATCGCCTCGAGCCGGTAGCGGTCGTAGGTTTCGAACGTCGGCGGGATCTGGTTCAGAACCTCCTTGGCCTTCGACCAGTCACCGGAGCGGATCAGCGCATCGGCCAGCGAAACGCGGTCGTCGGGTGTCGCCTCGCTGCTGGCGACGACCTTGGTCCAGACCCGCGCCGCCTCGGCCGGGCGCTTGGCGCGCACGAGGCTTTTGGCAAGTCCGCGCTGGATGTCCATCCTGTCGGGGTTCTGCTCGGCCGTGCGGGCGAAATAGGCCACCGCCTCTTCGGGATCGGCGGCCGAAATCATCACGTCGTTGAGGTTGGACTCGTCGATCACGTTGATGCCGTCGATGTCCGAGACGGCGCGATCGACATCGGCTTCGGTCATCTGTTCACAACCGGACAGCGCCACGGCGCCGCCAAGGCAGAGAGAGAGAAATATCGTCGTACGCATGTTGCCTGCGCCCTTTTTCCTGCTCGTCGAACGCGTTCTTTTTTATTGGCGTGCGAGCAGCAGGTAATCCCCATGCCCTCGCCGCATCAGTTGGAACGTCGTATCGTCCTCGACATCATAAGTGATGTCTTCGAGTTTGGCGAGCGCCAAGGTGAGATTTTCCTTGATGGAGGTGGATTTGCCCCCGTCAACTCCGTAGGCGATGCGGAACACCCGCGCCGCCTCGGCGGTCTTGCCGGTTTCCATCAGGATGACGCCGAGGTTGTTCCAGGCCGGTGCGAAGGTGGCGTCCTTTTCGGTCGCCTCGCGCAGAAGACCCTCGGCCTGGCCCAGGCGCCCGAGCTTGAGATTGGCCGAGCCGAGCGCGGAGAGCACATCGACGGTGATCCCGTGATCGAGGGCGGAGCGGGTGTAGGCCTTCAGGGCAAGCTCGTATTCCCCCGCCGCCATCAGCCGATGGCCGACGATCAGCCCGTCGACGGTTTCGCCGCGCAAGGGCCGCGCATCGGGCGCATAGGCCCCGCCGCCCCGGTGGCCAAGCCCGGGACTGTCGCAGGCCGCCAGGGCCAGGACGACACTTCCTGCCAGGATCAATCGCACTTGGGACATGCCCGCCTCTCACTGACGCCGCCCTTTCGGGCTTGTTTTCCGCAGATGGTAGACGCTTGCGGAATTCGGGGGCAACAGGGACAGTCGAGGGCAGGAAAAGCGGGGCGACGGGCAGGGTCGGGTCGTCCGCGTGTGTGGTGCAAAGCGGCGGCTGGAAAGCACCTTCCCTCAAGTGACTGAGGAAAAACAAAAAAGTGATCCACCACTCCGGTATTCCGGACAAGTGGGCCAACAGCGAAAGCTTGTCGGGCCGCCCGGCGCCTTTGCAATTTCGGGACGCCAAAAAAACGAAACGGCGCGCGAAGGTTTCCCTTCGCGCGCCGGCCCGGACGCATCCACCTCCCCAGAGGTTAGAAACTGATGTCCTTGAGTGTCACGTAGACCTGGTAGACCGACGGTCCGATCAGGATGATCAGCAGCGGCGGCACCGTCAGCATCATCGTGGCCAGGGTCATCTTGGTCGGCAGGGTGTTGGCCTTTTCCTCGGCCCGCATCACCCGCTTGTCGCGCATTTCCGACGAGTAGACCCTGAGCGCCTCGGCGATCGAGGTGCCGAAGGTGGCCGACTGGATCATCACCGTGGTGAAGCTCGCCACGTCCACGACGCCGCAGCGCGTGCCGAAGTCGCGCAGCACCTGGACCCGGTCCTTGCCGGCCTTCATCTCGTGGCTGACGATCGACAGTTCGTCGGCGAGCGCGGGGAAGCCCGCGCGGATCTCTTTCGAGACCCGGATGATCCCCTGGTCGAGCGACTGGCCGGCCTCGACGCAGACGAGCAACATGTCGAGCGCGTCGGGGAAACCGTTCTGGATCTCTTCCTTGCGGGCCTCGACCCGGCGGGTGATCCAGTATTTCGGCGCCATGTAGCCGACGGCGCCCGGGATGATGATCGACATCATCGTCTGTTGCGTCGTCGGGTCGCCGGTCGAGCTCTTCAGGATCGCGTAGCCGACGCCGAGGATCAAAAAGCCGATCCCGAGCGCCATCTGGGCGAAGTGGAAGGTACGCACCGCGTTCTTGCCGGGGTAGCCCGCCTGAAGCAGCGTGAGCTGCATCGCGGAGTATTCCTCGGCGTCCTTCGGTTCGAGGAAATCCTTGTACTTCTCGAGCTTGTCCTTTTTCGCATTCGCCGAGGAGACCGCCGAACGCAGGGATTCCTTGCCCCCGGTGGGGTCGAGCTTCGTCCGCTTGAGCTTGTCGAGCGGGTCTTCCTTCTTGTTCATCAGGATCGGCAAGGTCGCCAGAACCAGGATGAGGCCGAGGCCGCCGATCGCCAGGAGCGGGCCGAAGGGACCGAAATTCTCGGTCAGGATGGTCATGATCTGATCCATTACCTGTGCCTCACACCTTGATGTTGGTCAGCGACCGCATGATGAACACGTTGGCCACGAGAAACGCGCCGACGATCAGTGCGGCGGGGATGAAGAACTGGGTTTCCTTCACGTCGTCGTAGTAGTTGGGCTGGATCACGTTGATCATCACCAGCGCCACCAGCGGGAAGCCCGACAGGAAGGTGCCCGACCATTTCGCTTCGGCGGTGATCGCCTTGACCCGGCGGAACAGCTTGAAACGCGAGCGGATGACCCTGGCGAGTCCCTCGAGGATTTCGGCGAGGTTGCCGCCCGAGGTCTGCTGGATCGACACGGCGACCGCGAGGAAGCGCAAGTCCTGCATGTCCATCCGCTCGGCGAGGTGCTTGAGGCTGTCGCCGACGTCGCGCCCGTAAGCGCTTTCGTCCGCGATCACGCCCATCTCGGAGCCCAGCGGGTCGGGAACCTCCTTGGCAACGATCTGGATCGCGGCGGAAAACGGGTGGCCGACGCGCAGGGAGCGCACCATCAGTTCGACCGCGTCCGGCAGTTGCTCCTCGATCATCGACAGGCGTTTCTTGGCCTTGTTGTTGATCCAGACGTAAACGCCGCCGACGCCCATCGCGATGGCGACGGCGATCCGCACGCCAGCCCCTGCCGAGGTGCCGATGCTGAGGCCGACATAGGCCACGACCGCAACGCCTGCCATCAGCATCATGATCTGCTGGGGGAAAAGGCGATGTTGGCCTTTTGCGCCCTTTCGGCGAGCAGCGAATAGAGCGGGATGCCGCGCGCGTTCATGTGCTGGTGCATTTCCTTGCGGAGTTGCTCCAGCACCTGTTCGCGGCCCACGCCTTTCTCGAGCATGTCGAGACGGCGGTTCACGCGGTTGTTGAGGCTGATCGATTTGCCGAAGACGGTCAGGTAGATGCCTTCGACCAGCACCAGGACGGCGATGAAGATCAGCAGATAGACAAGAGGTTCAGCGGAAATGACCATGTGCTACTCCGAGTCAACTGGTTCGAAGATGGCCGCCGGCAGGTCGTAGCCCCACTGGCGGAAACGCTCGGAATACGCGGAACGGACGCCGCTGGCCGTGAAGTGGCCGTTGATCTTGCCGTCCGGTTGCAGGCCGGTGCGCTGATAGCGGAACACTTCCTGCATCGAGATCACGTCGCCTTCCATGCCGGTCACCTCGGTGATCGACACCATCCGGCGCGAGCCGTCCTGGAGACGCGAGGCCTGGACGATCAGGTTCACGGCCGAGGCGATCTGGGCGCGCACGGCCTTGATCGGCATCTCGATACCGGCCATCGCGATCATGTTTTCCAGACGCGAGACCGCGTCGCGGGCGGAGTTGGCGTGGATCGTGGTCATCGAACCGTCGTGGCCGGTGTTCATGGCCTGAAGCATGTCGATCACCTCCTCGCCGCGGGTCTCGCCGACGATGATGCGGTCGGGACGCATCCGCAGCGCGTTCCTCAGACAGTCGCGCTGGGTGACTGCGCCCTTGCCTTCGACGTTGGGCGGGCGGCTTTCCATCCGGCCGACGTGGACCTGCTGGAGCTGAAGTTCCGCCGTGTCCTCGATGGTGAGGATGCGTTCGGAATTGTCGATGAACGACGACAGCGCGTTGAGCGTGGTGGTCTTGCCCGAGCCGGTACCGCCCGAGACGATGACGTTGAGCCGGCACGAGACCGCGGCCTGCAGATAGGCGGCCATCTCTTCCGAGAAGGCCCCGAAGTTGACCAGTTCGTCGATGCCGAGCTTGTCTTTCTTGAATTTCCGGATCGAGACCAGCGAGCCGTCGACCGCGATCGGCGGCACCATCGCGTTGAAACGCGAGCCGTCGGCGAGGCGGGCGTCGACGTGGGGGTTGCTTTCATCGACCCGGCGGCCGACCGCCGAGACGATCTTGTCGATGATCCTGAGAAGGTGGCGTTCGTCCTTGAACTGGACGTCGGTCAGAGACAGCTTGCCCGAGCGTTCGACGAAGATCTGGTGCGGGCCATTGACGAGAATATCGTTGACCGTATCGTCTTTCAGCAGCGGTTCGAGCGGCCCGAGGCCGGTGACCTCGTCGAACAGTTCCTGGTTGAGGATGGACTTTTCTTCGCGGTTCAGCACCACGTTCATCTCGGAGAGAACTTCCGAGGCGATCGTGCCGATCTCGGCGCGCAGGTCCTTTTCCGAAGCCGTGTCGAGCGCCGAGAGGTTGAGGTTGTCGAGCAGCTGCTTGTGCAGCTCGCGCTTGATCTCGCCAAGACGCTGGCGGCGTTTCTTCTCGCGGTCCATCGGCTCGGGCTTGGCGGCGGCGCGGGACGCCTCGCGCTGACCGGACTTCTGTCCCGGCGGCACTTTGGGCGCGGCCTTCTGGGCCGCCGCGGCGGGCTGGGCGCCCGCCGGTTTTGCCGCGGGCGCGGCGTTGGTTTCCGGCACGGCATGGAGCTTGGGGTTGCCCTTGCCGACTGGCTTTGCGTTCCCGGGTTTCTTGTAGCGCGAAAACAAGGGGCAGCCTCCTATTTCGCGGCTGACTCAGCCGACTGGTTGACGTCATGGACAGATTTGGCGAGCTTCGCGATCTCCTTGCGCAGCGGCGACTTCGGCGCGCTTTCGGCAAGCGGCAGACCGTGGTCGCCGGCCTGGACGACCTGCTTGCCGCCGTCCGGCAGCAGCACGTCGATCGAGATGTCGAGGCTCTCGGCCATCCTCTTGACGCGGCCCTTGCCGTTGAGATCGGTGAATTTGGGCGCGCGGTTGAGGACGTAGCGCAGTCGCTCGACCGGCAGTTCCTCGGATTTCAACGCCCGGATCATGCGGAGCGTGTTCTGCGCCGAGCGCATGTCGAGCTCGACAGGGGCGAAATAGACATGCGCCGCCTGCAGGACCGTCTCGGTCCAGAGCACCACGGTCTTGGGCATGTCGATCACCACGTAATCGAATTTCGCCCGGGCCATCGCGATGATCCGGCGGATGTCGTCGTCGCTGATCAGGTCGAGCGGCAACATATCCGAGGGCGCGGTCAGCACCTGGAGCTTCTCGTTGAAGCTGATCATCGCCCCGGTGAAGCTTTCCTCGTCGGCGCTCTCGGTGTCCGACAGAAGCTCGTAGACCGCTTCGCGGCGCGGCAGGTCGAGATAGGTGCTCACGGTGCCGAACTGCAGATCGAGGTCGAGCAGACAGACGCTGGGCGGGTTGTCCTTTTCGACGTTAACCAATTCCCAGGCGAGGTTGATCGCAAGTGTCGTCGCGCCGACGCCACCGGCAAGCCCGTGGACCGCCAGCACCACGCCCTCATGGTCGCGGCCGGATCCGGCGTAGGAGGTCGGCGGGGGCGGCGGGGCGACTTCGGGTTCGGGCTCCGGCGTGCGCAGCCGCTCGATCGCGTCGTGCAACGCGCCCTCGGGAAGCGGGTAGGGGACGAATTCCTCCGCACCCATCTTGAGCAACTGGTGCAGGGCGATCGGGCTGACCTCTTCGGCGATCACGATCGCCTTGATGCCATTCTTCGCGGCCTTGCGGATCACCTCGGCGTAGCGGGCGAGGTTGGCCTCGTCCTCCTCGTCCATGGCGACGGCGATGAACTCGAGCGTCTCCGCGTCGGGCTGGCCGAAGAACGCGAGAGCGTCGTCGATCGAGAGATCGCCCCAGCTTTCCCCGAGTTCCGCTTCCATGTCCTCGATCAGAAGGTCGAATTCCTGGACGTTGCGTGAGATCGTACACGCAACGATGGGGGCTGGTTCGACTAGCGCAGCTGCGTTCCCGCTCATGTTGCCTTATTCCCTTTCACTCGGATCCGCCCGGTTGGCGCGTCCGTCGTTCAATGCGGACACCGGCCAGAACCTACCCCGGCGACTCGTGCTCGGGGTCTGCTCGTATGGCTGGGAAAATCGCAACCAATGGCGGCAAGATTGGGGCGCAAACCGCGAAAATGTGCGGTCAATTGAGACGATCAGCGGGAACGCACATGGGCTGTTTCCGCAACCGGGACAGGCGGGGCGGGGCAAAAAGAAACCGGCCGGCGAAGGCCGGCCGGGTTTGATAGCTGTTTTGTCTGTGTGGCCGGGGCCGGATCGCCGGTTATTCGCCGCCGGTCTCAAGGATCGAGGCGGCAGGGGGCGGCGGAATCTCGGTCGCGCTTTCGACATATTCGCGCTGGATGACCTGGGCGTACTTGCCGTCGAGGATCAGCGGTGCGTTTTGCACGAAGCCCGATACCTCGGTGACGGTCCGCCGGTTCTGGCGTTCGCGGTCCTGGGTCGCGATCACGGGGCGTGATTCGCCATAGGAAACGACGGCTTGCAGGCGCTTGCGGCTCACGCCCAGGCTCACGAGGTAGGCCACGACGGCATCGGCGCGGCGTTGGCCAAGGCGCTTGTTGTAGTAGGTCGAGCCGACGAGGTCGGTGTGGCCGAAGACCTTCCAGCGGACCTCGGGGAACTGCCGGATGAAATGCGCCTGGCGCCGCAGTGCGTTCTTGGCACCCTGGTCGAGCGCGGTCGAGTTGAACGCGAAGGTGACCGTGTCGGGCACCGTCTCGTGGAACCGCTGGGCGAAGTTGAAGACGTAATCGCCGGTATGGTAGCCCGCGTTCATCTGGACAGAGTTGCCGACGTTGTAATAGTCCGGCGCGCGTCCGGCCTCGCCGTAGCCTTGCAGCTTTGCGCCGCAAGTCGTCGCAGCCCGCGAGCAGCGCGAAGACGGAGGTTGCGATCAGGAGGCGTCTGGTATGCTTGGGGGCCATGATCAATCCTCCATCACGTAGCCGTAGGAACCGCCGAAGTCCTGCCGGGCAACTTCGCCCGCAGCCCCTTCGGTCGGCAGGGCAACGGCTTCGGTTGCGCCGTTGAGGAACAGATCATACTCCGATGGCGGTCTGATCCGATCGGTGGGCAACATCAGGGCCGCGCCGTGGGTCGGAGTGACCAGGTGGGCGGTGATGATGATGACCAGTTCCGACTGGTCCCGCTTGTAGTCAGTCGAGCGGAACAGGGCGCCGAGGATCGGGACGTCGCCGAGCCACGGCACCTGGGCGACGCTGCTCTCGAAATCGTCCTGCAACAGCCCGGCGATGGCGAAGCTCTGGCCGTCGCGCAGTTCGACCGTGGTCGAGGCCCTGCGCGTGTTGAAACCAGTGATCTCGAAAAGTCCAGACACGAACGACGTGTCGCTGGAGGGTGCAGACACCTCGGTTTCGAGCTGAAGGTTGATGATGTCGCCGTTGACGACCCGTGGGGTGAAACCGAGCGAGACGCCGACCGGCCGGTATTCGACCGTGATGCCGCCGTCCTGGTCGACCACCGGGATCGGGTATTCACCGCCGGCGAGGAACGACGCCTGCTGGCCGGACAGCGCGGTCAGGTTCGGTTCCGCGAGGGTGCGGACCATGCCCTTGTTTTCAAGCGCCTGGCCATCGCCATTTCGAACCCGAGCGCGCCGGTGCCGAAGCCGAGGCCGATACCGCCAGCACCGCCGGAAGCTGGCCCGCGTCTACGCTGATGACGGGGAGCCGCCACGATACCGCTGCCGAAACTGTGCCCGATAAGCCCAGTTCGGTCGACAGCTTGCCTTGCTGACCGAGCGCTCCATTTCGGCGAAGCGCACCTTCAGCATCACCTGCTGGGTGCCGCCGACGTTCATCAGGTTCGACACCCGTTCCGGCGCGTAGCGCTGGGCGAGGTCGAGGGCGCGGTCGAGCGAGTTGACCGAGCTGACGGTGCCGGAGAGGACGATCCCGTCATTGGCCGTGCGCACCTCGATCTGTTCACTGGGCAGGATCTGGCGCAGCCGCTCCTTGAATTCGGCGACGTCCGGGGTGACCCGGACCTCGACATTGGTGAGCAGCCGCCCGTCAGGCGCCAGCAGCGTCAGGGTGGTGCGCCCCGGGGCCTTGCCGAGCACATAGATCGTGCGATCCGACAAGGTCGAGATATCGGCGATGCCGGGGTTGGCGATGGAAAGTTCAGCGAAGGGTTCGTCGCTTTCGACGACCACCGCGCGGTTCATCGGCACATTGAGTGCGCCGGTCGTCGCGCCCGACAGAACCTTGAGCGTTTCGCCGGTGGCGATGCCCGGTATCTGGGCAAAGGCAAGGCCGAGCCCAACGAGGGCCGCCTTGAAGATTACGTTTGGTGTCATAGTGATCCTGCCTCTCCGATCACGTCTTGATGTCGGGGTTAACCCCCTGTCTGGTTTGCGCACCTGCCCCGGTGAAATAGGGGCCGATCCACACTGCTCGTCTTGCACCGCCCGCTTGGGTCACGGGTCTGGGCACATTCATACCGGCGCACAATGCGGCAGAAATTGGTTTTTTGCAAGTTGGCCGCGTGGCTTGTTGGAAAATGATGAGGCCGTGCGGCAACACCGGGCATGAACTTGGCGATGAATGTAGGAAAAATGATATTCGTGCGGAGCGACGTCGGGCCTGAAAAGAGGCGCCGAAACGCAATCGGGCCGGCCCCCTGTCGCATTGCAGGGGGCCGGCGCCTGGTGTGCCGGGGTATGGAGCCCGGATCCGGAACGGAAGCTCAGGTCTTCGTTCGGCCTCAGTTGGTCGGGCAGGGGATCTGGGTGACGATGCGTTCGCCGCCCTTGTTGGTGGTCACCGTGCAGACCTCGGGCGCTTTTTCGACCTCGACCACCCGGCGCTCGATGCCGAGCAGCTCGTCGTGGTCGATCTCGATCGCATCCGAGACCGTGGTGTCGCCGTGGCCGACGAGGGCGAGGGTCAGCCGGCCCGAGAGCTGGGCCAGGTTAAGCCGCGCGATATCGTCGGGCGTGCCCTCGACGGTGATCGTGCGCGCAACGCTCGGACCGGTCCGGTCGAGGTCGGCGCGCTGGTCGATGGCAATGATATGGACATTGGTCTGGATCAGCTTGGTGACGTCGCGGCGGTCGCCGCCCGAATTCAAGCGGCCGGTCCAGTAGACGTCGACCCGGTCGCCGGGGGCCAGGAAGCCCGACACGCCCGAGGTGACGTCGACGTTGATGGCGAAAGCGCGCATCCCGTCGGCCAGGCGCGAGGCCACGCCGGCGTCCTCGCCGGGCCCGGTTACCTTCACGGCGAGCACGGCTTCGTCCTTTTCCATCGTGCGGATCGCGGTGCGGAATTGTTTCTCACCTTCCGGGAACAGCTTTGCCAGGTCCGTAAAGGTGCCCTGGGGAATGGCGTTCTGAGGCCAGGCGACCTTGCGGATGTTCTTCGCAGTGATCTGCTGTCCATAGCGGATCGCCTCGTTGACGACGTAGACGTCAACCGTGGGCACCACAGCGCCGCGCGCGGCCCGCTCTGCCGCCAGCGCCGCCTGGTAATCGCCGAACACGCCCTTTGCCATGTAAACGGCAAAGCCGGCGAGGCCGACGCCAAGCACCAGCACAAGGATGAAAACCGAGCGCATGTCGTGTCCTTTCCCTAAAAAACACCGGTTACCCGGCGGTCGTTGCGGTCAAACTGCCCATGGAATGGGGCGAAAAGTGGGATAAAGCGTGAAGTTGCGGTGGTGTTTTTCTCAGATGGCAACGATTGGGCGTCGCGGCCCTGCGTTTTGCATGAATCGGAGCCAGTCCGCGCCGCCGCCGCGCGCGAAAAGGCCGCGCCTGTACCGGCGCGGCCCTCTCATTGGTGTTGGCTGTAACGCGAGTGCGTTTATCAGTTGATGTAGTTGGCCGGATCCATGCCCTCGAGTTCCGACGAGATCTTGTCGGCGAGCGAGGTGGTGCCGCCGGAAACCGACGTCAGAACGGCGATGCCGAGGCCCACGATGGCGGCGGTCAGCACGACCCAGTCAACGGTCACGGCGCCGTCTTCATCACGCGAGAAGGTCTTGATCAGGTTCACGAATTTCATTGTGTAGTCTCCAGATTTGTCCGGCGCTCTGTCCGGGTATGCGATTGATGGGTGAGGTGGACGGCGGCCCTGCGGCCGCCGATCCTATCAATCAGTTGATGTAGTTCGCCGGATCCATTCCTTCGAGTTCCGACGAGATCTTGTCGGCCAGCGAGGTGGTGCCGCCGGAAACCGACGTCAGAACGGCGATGCCGAGGCCCACGATGGCGGCGGTCAGCACGACCCAGTCAACGGTCACGGCGCCGTCTTCGTCACGGCAGAAGTTCTTGGCAAGCATGTACAGTTTCATCTCATTTCCCTCCGAAAGTTCAGCTCGTTATTGTCAGAGCCACCAGAACCCCCGAACCGCCTGTAAACCGATCCGCTGCTCTGCTTGGCATGGGGTGAAATACACACGGGGATTGGGGCGAGAGTTGGACGAGTATCGTACGTTTTTGGACGGGTGCCTCAAATTAGGCATAAACTGAGTTAACATACTGAAAAATAATAAGAAATCCCGTTAACGAAGAGGAATAAAAACACCATATTCGGACCGATATTTACCCTCTCAAAAAACCGGGGAAAGGAAAAACTGGCATGAAGAGCCGGAATTTGAGATACTGGGCCCAAGAATGACATCTCGGGACTCGATCCCGAGGGCAAAAACACCCGGGGCAACGACCCTGGGGGGCAAGAGGCAGAGTAGAAATGATACGGGTCAGTCCTTTCCTGACGTTCTTGGCGTATGCTTTCGCGTGCGTACCCTTATACGCCGAGACCGAGGCACCACCGGAATATCCTGATTTCAGCTTCAAGCGCGTGTCCGCGCCGCAGGCGGGGCAGGCGCCGAAGATCACGGTGCAGATCGATCCGGTGGCGCAGGCCGCTTTCATCGCATCGCGCCCGAAGGCCGGCGCACAACAGCACAATCCCGAGGCCCTGCCCGTTGCGGCCGCCGTGCCCACCGCCGCGCGTGTGCCGGCAAAGAGCGGGTGGGAGTGGTTCTGGACCGGCGTATCGCCCGCGCTCGAAACGGCGGGGCCGGCGAATGTGGCCCATGCGATCCGGACGCTCGACACGGCCGAGGGCCTGCCGGAGCCGCGCCTGCAGACGCTGCAGAACCTTGCCACCGCCTACGGGCGCCAGATCCTTGCCGCGACCGTCGGCACGGATGTCTCGCCCGCGCTGGTTCTGGCGCTGATCTCGGTCGAAAGCAGCGGCCTCGCTTCGGCCGAGAGCAGCAAGGGCGCGCAAGGCCTGATGCAGCTCATCCCCGACACCGCTGCGCGCTTCGGGGTGGAGGATGCGACCGACCCCGCGCAAAACATCAAGGGCGGGGTGGCCTACCTCGAATGGCTGCTCGAAAAATTCGACCGCGACCCGATCCTCGCGCTCGCAGGCTACAACGCCGGCGAAGGCGCGGTGGTCAAGCATGGTGGCGTGCCGCCCTACGCGGAGACCCGGGCCTACGTGCCCAAGGTGCTCACCGCCTGGCGGGTGGCGCGCGGACTTTGCCAGACCCGGCCGGAACTTGCTCTCCGATGGCTGCGTCTTCACGGTTCAGGGATAGGGCTGTTCGGGCAGGTACCGAACGGCGACAGGGCTTTCCGGGGGCAGGGCATGAGAGATCAAAAACCGCTGGTGCTCGATGTCGACGGCACCTTCCTCAAGACCGACATGCTGCTCGAATGCTTCTGGGCGGGGCTCGGCCTTGATCCCGCGGCGACGCTGCAGGCGTCGGTGACACTTCTCGGCGACCGGGCGGCGCTCAAGGCCGAGCTGGCCCGGATTGCCGATATCCGCACCGATCTTCTGCCGGTGAACGGCGGGGTGATGGCCGAGGTCGAGGCCGCGAAGGCCGCGGGCCGCGAGGTGGTTCTGGCCTCGGCCTCTCACGAAACACTGGTCAGGCGGCTCGCGGCTGACCACGGCCTGTCCGACCGGGTGTTCGCCTCGGACGGCGCGGTCAACCTCAAGGGGTCCGAAAAGGCGGCGGCGCTGGTCGCGGCCTACGGCGAAGGCGGGTTCGACTACGGCGGCAACGAGAAGGCCGACCGCAAGATCTGGGCGCACGCGGACCGGGCGCTGGTGGTGAACGACGCCGCCTCGGCCGAGATGCTGGAGGCCGACGGCAAGCCTGTCACCCGGATCGAGGGGGGCTGGAACTTCGCCGGGATCGTCAAGGCTTTTCGCCCGCATCAGTGGGTGAAGAACCTTTTGCTGTTCGCGCCGCTGCTGGCGGGCCACGTCTTCCTGCCCTGGCCCTGGTTCCTGACCCTGCTGGGCGCGCTGGCGTTTTCGCTCGGGGCGTCGTCGATTTACGTGGTCAACGACCTGCTCGATCTCGAAGCCGACCGGTTGCACACCACCAAGTGCCGCAGGCCCTTCGCCTCCGGCCGGGTGCCGATCGGCGTCGGCATGGCGGCGGGGCTCGGGGCGGGCCTGGCGGCGTTGCTGATCGCGGCCGCAATCGGGTGGGGCTTTTTCGGCGTACTCGCGGCCTACATGACCCTGTCCCTGGCTTATTCCTTTTGGCTGAAACGGCTGCGGTGGATCGACATCGCCACGCTCGCCGCGCTCTACACCATCCGGGTGGTGGCGGGGGCGTTGGCGTCCGGGGTGGGGATCTCGGGCTATCTCTTGGTCTTCATCTACCCGGTGTTCATCGCGCTGGGGTCGGTCAAGCGCATCACCGAGTTGACGCTCGCGTCCTCTGACGAGCGGCTTCCGGGCCGCGGCTACGGCCGCCCGGACCGGAGCGATCTGCTCAATGTGGCCGTGCTCGGCATGGTCGGCGCGCTCGTCGCCTTTTTCGGCTATTCCTTCACCGACCAGGCGGCGGATCTCTACCCGACCCGCTGGCTGCTCTGGGTGGCGCTGGTGCCGATCTTCTGGTGGCTGTTCCGGATGATCCGTATGGGCTGGGCCGGCAAGCAGGATTACGACCCGATCGTCTTTGCCATGCGCGACAAGCGCGGCATCGGCATCCTTCTGATCGCGCTGTCGATCATGTTTCACGCCGCGGGGATCTGGCGCGGCTGGCTGGGGTAGGAATTGACCGCGCCGGTGTTAGCCACAGCCGCCTCGGTTTGACCTGATCACCGGCGGGTCCGCAGTCGATGGTCCGGTTTCCCGGGATGCGGACCTCTGATTTTTGGGACCCCAGCCGCTCCCGTTCAGGGACATCAAAAACAAAACATTGCTTTGAGCGCCTCCTGCCTTTGGCTTTTCGCTCGCGTTTCGTGGCGGCCAATCCCGAAGATGCCGTGCGTCCGCGCCCGTTCCGATGCCCTGTATCGGGTGGGCCTGCGCATACCCTGCCGGCGCAACCCGATGCCGCCCCTTGGCGGGCCGGGGCAAGGCGCCTATTACCATTGGGACACAGAACGAAAGGCGAGCGATGACCGAACGCACCTATGCGACCCCCCCGGGCGGGGTGCCGCCACAGAGCGATCTGCTCACCGGGCGTGCCGTGTTCACCGAGGCCTATGCGGTGATCCCCGCCGGCACGATGCGCGACATCACCGTGACCGCGCTGCCGTTCTGGTCCGAGACCAGGGTCTGGGTGATCGCGCGGCCGATGACCGGTTTCGCGGAGACCTTTTCGCATTACATCCTCGAGGTCGCGCCCGGCGGCGGCTCGCCGCATCCCGAAACGAACCCGGGCGCCGAAGCGGCGCTGTTCGTGACCGCGGGGCAGATCGTCGTGACGATCGACGGGCAGCCGCACCGGATGAGCCCGGGCGGGTATGCCTGGCTGCCGCCGGGCTGCGACTGGACGCTCGAAAACCCCGAACCGAGCCCGGCCGTGTTCCACTGGATCCGCAAGCGTTACATCGCGGTCGACGGGATCGAAACCCCGGGGGCCTTCGTCACCAACGAGCGCGACCACCCTCCGCACCCGATGCCCGATACCGGCGGGCGCTGGGCCACGACCCGGTTCGTCGATCCGCTCGACACCGGCCATGACATGCATGTGACCATCGTCACGCTGGAGCCCGGTGCGGTGATCCCCTTCCTGGAGACCCATGTGATGGAGCACGGGCTCTACGTGTTGCAGGGCAAGGGCGCCTACCGGCTCAACCGCGACTGGGTCGAGGTCGAGGCGGGCGACTACATGTGGCTGAGGGCGTTCTGCCCGCAGGCCTGTTACGCGGGCGGACCCGAGCCGTTCCGCTATCTGCTCTACAAGGACATGAACCGGCACGCGGCCCTCGACCTCTGAGCGCTGCGGGCGGCGGGCGCCCGTCCGGCGTGTTTGAATGTGACATGGGGCCGTGCCGCACCCCGTGGCCGTCTGTGGCGAAAAGTCAGGCTTTTCAAGTGGTTGAATTACGGGCCGGCCAGCCGCCGCGCATCGCGGGCGAACTTGGTCGCATTTCCGAAACAATTCCATATTATCGCCGCAATAGCCCGCTAATCCGGCGACAAATGGCGATGTCCAGCACCGATCCGATTTCTCAGGCGCCCAGTGCGCAGAAACGCCGCTTGCGCGACCGGCTGGTGGTGATCGGGCTTGTGGTCTTCGTCTTTGCGGGGCTTGCAGCACTTGCCGCCGCCACCGGCTGGGAAGAAACCCGCGCCCAGATCGCCAAGCTTCAGCTGTGGCAACTCCTTGTCCTGCTTGCGCTTTCGCTCACCAACTATTTGTTCCGCGGCTTGCGCTGGCACATGTTTTCCGAGCACCTCGGCCTGCCGCTCGGATACCTCGCCACCTTCCGCCACTTCCTCGGCGGGTTCGCCATGAGCGTCACGCCGGGGCGGCTGGGCGAGCTTGTGCGGATGCGCTGGATCGGGCGCGAGACCGGTTGGCGGTTCGAACGTACCGCGCCGCTCGTGCTGGTCGACCGCGCTTCCGACCTCGCCGCACTCGGCCTCCTGCTCGGCATCAGCCTCGCTTTTTCGGCCACCGGCATCTCTTTCGGCATCCCGGTGACGCTGCTGGCGCTCGCCGCCGCCGTCGTGGCCACACGGCCGACGCTGCTGCGCGCCGTCGCCACCTGGGGGCACAGGGCGACGGGCCGGTTCCCGCGCGTGTTCGCCAAGATCCGCCGCGCCGCCACCGCGCTGTCTGCCTTCTCCTCGCCGTTCGCGCTGTCGGTCGCCGGGATCCTCGGGCTCGTCGGCTGGTACGCGGAAGGTTACGCGTTCCACCTTCTGCTCGCCTGGATGGGCGCCGACATCGGCCTCGCCAAGGCGGTGGCCATCTTCGTCTTCTCGGGGCTTGCCGGCGGTCTTACAGGTGCGCCCGGTGGGGTCGGCGGCGCGGAAGCCGCGATGGTGGCGCTGCTCGCCCTCGAAGGCGTGCCGCTCGAAGCCTCTGTCCCCGCCACCCTTATCATCCGGGTTACGACCCTGTGGTTCGCGATCGGGATCGGCCTTCTGGTCTTTCCCGCCGCCGAACGTATTTCATTGAGAAAGCAACATGCTCTGGAAAGAAACTGACTACGCCGGATGGGCGCAGGTTCACAAGGCGCGCGGGCAAGTCGCGCGGCCCGAACGCAGTGCCCAGCTGACCCGGCTTATGGAAGAGGCCCCGGCCCCCGCCTACGGGATGCTGCGGAGCTACAACGATTCACCGCTCAACGACGGCGGCGCGGCCATCAACATGACGCGGATGGACAAGATCCTCGGCTTCGACGCCGAAACCGGCGTGCTCGAGGTCGAGGCGGGCGTGCAGCTCGGCGACCTGATCCGGCTGTTTGCGCCCAAGGGCTGGGTGCCCGCGGTCGTGCCGGGCACCGGTTTTCCGACGGTCGGCGGCGCCATCGCGCATGACATCCACGGCAAGAACCACCATGTGCTCGGCTCGTTTGGCCAGCATGTGCTGTCGGTGACGTTGTTGCAGCCGGGCGGTGCCCGCGTTGAGGTCACTCCCGAAAGCGATGAGGCCTTGTTTCGCGCCACCATGGGCGGGATCGGCCAGACCGGGGTGATCGTTTCGGCGAAGCTCCAGATGATCCCGACGCCCGGCAACGGCATGACGGTGAAGGAAACCCGGGTTGGCAGCTTCGACGAGTTTCTCGCGCTGCTCGATGGTTCCGACTACCGCTACAACGTCGGCTGGATCGACGGCACCGCGACCGGCTCGGCGCTGGGCCGCGGCATCTTCGAAGAGGCAGAGCTTTCCGGCGGTCCGGACAAGGCGCGCGGCGGGTCCGCGCTGCCGGTGCCGGTCAACCTGCCGGGCTTCGCGCTCTCCGCGCCGACGGTCAAAACCTTCAACGCGCTCTACTGGCGCAAGGTGCCGGCGAAGGGCCGCACCCACGTGATGCCGATCGCCGCCCATGTCTTCCCGCTCGACAAGCTCAACGACTGGTACCGGCTCTACGGCAAACGCGGCTTTCACCAGTTCCAATGCGTTGTGCCCTTGCAGAACGCGTCGGTGCTGAAAGAGATCGTGCGCAAGATCGCCCGCTCGGGCCTTGCCTCGCCGCTCGCCGTCATCAAGCGGATGGGCGAGGGGCGCGCCGGCATGCTCAGTTTCCCGATGGAGGGCTACACGCTCGCCATCGACTTCCCCGCCCGCGACAAGGCCGAAACCCTGATCAAGGAGCTCGAGGCGATGACGGTCGAGGCCGAGGGCCGGCTCTATCTCGGCAAGGATGCACTCGCGTCCGGCGACCAGATCAAGGGGATGTATCCCGAGTGGGAGGCCTGGGCGGCCGAGGCGGCCAAGGCCGACCCCGACGGCGTGCTCATCACCGATATCGTGCGCAGGCTTCAGCTTCGGGAGACGGGCAAATGAGCAGCCTGGATCATTCTCGGCGCCACCTCCTCGATGGCGCGCGCGTTCGCCCGCGAAATGGCAGAAACCGGCGCGGCCGTGCTTGTCGCGGGCCGCGACATGGACGACCTCAAGGCGCTGGCGACAGACCTCGACGCACGCGGCGCGGCGGCGGCGGCGGCGCTGTTTTTCGATGCCGGCGATCCCGCGACCTTCGCGCCGATCGTCAAGGTGCTCGGCGCGACCGAGGGGCCCGTCAACGCCGCCGTTTTCGTTGGCTGGATGCCGAGCCAGGCCGAGATCGACGCCGACCCTGCGCTGATCGACCAGGTGGGGGCCGTCAACTACACCGGCCCGGCCCGGTTCCTGCACGAACTCGCCCCGCTGATCGAGGAACGCGGCGGCACCGTCGTCGGCGTCACCTCCGTCGCCGGCGACCGCGGCCGGTTCTCGAACTACGTCTACGGCTCCGCCAAGGCGGGCTTTGCCACCTATCTCTCCGGCCTTCGCAACCGGCTGAACCGTTCGGGCAACCACGTGGTGACCGTGAAGCCCGGGTTCGTCGATACCTCGATGACCTGGGGCGTCGAGGGGATGTTCCTCGTCGCAAAACCTTCAGCGGTGGCCAAGAGCATCGCCAAGGCGGTCGAGAAGAAGAAGAACGTGATCTACACGCCGGGGTTCTGGTGGATCATCATGACGATCATCAAGCTGGTGCCTGAACGGATCTTCAAGAAGCTGTCGTTCTGAGGGGGCGACGGACGCGCGCGCGTTCGTGAGACGCGATTTCGAAATCGCGTGCGAACGCCTTTGCAAAGGCGTTCTCCCCGTCGCGCCCGGTCAAGCCGTTACCACCCAGGCCTCCGGGTACCTGAACTCCTCAAGGTTCTCGCCGTCGCCGACCCGATCGACCACCGCGAACAGCCCTGGCGCTTCCAGGGGCGTCAGCACCCCGTGCCACGTCCCCCGGTGGAAGTTTGTCGCCTGTCCCGGCCCGGTGAGGAACGCGAGCGGAGTCCCCGGCACACCGCCCTCGTCGGGGGCAACGATCACCAGGAAGGAACACAGGCACATCGGCACGAAAGTCTGGCTGCCGAGCGGGTGACGTTCGACCAGGTCGAACCGGTAGGGCAGGTTGCGCGGCACCGCGTCGAACAGGCTGAGCCCCGGGGCGCCGCCGCCGAAATCAAGCCGCGCGCGGTCGTGATGGCGCCCGCACAGCCCTTCGTTGATGAGGAAATCCGGTCCGGCCGCGGTGTCGAGCACATCGCCGAACGGCGCGAAGGCCTCCGCCGTCAGGGGCCGCGCCGTGATCTCGCGGCTCACAGCATCGCCTCCAGCCTGAACATCGCGATCCGTTCGACCTGGGCGCAGGCCTCGGCGAACTCGGTGTCGCGGTCGTTGGCGAGCCGCCGCTCGAAGGCGCGCAGAATGCCGGTCTTGTCATGGTCGCGCACGGCGATGATGAAGGGGAACCCGTGTTTCGCGCGGTAGGCGGCGTTGGCCTGGGTGAAGACCGCGCGTTCGGTGTCGGTGAGCGCGTCGAGCCCGGCGGAGGCCTGTTCGGCGGTGCTCTCCTCGGTCAGCCGCTTGGCGGAAGCGAGCTTGCCGGCGAGATCGGGGTGTGCCAGCAACACCTCCAGCCGCCGGTCCGGCGAGGCGCTGCGAAACACCCGGGCCAGGGCGTTGTGGAGCCCGACCGCGCTGTCATGCGCCGGTCCCAACTCGAGCGCGAAAGCCCTTTCGGCGATCCAGGGGGAGTGTTCGAAAACGCCGCCGAACTTCGCCACGAAGTCGGAAGCGCTCATTCCCGACGGCCGCAGACGGCGCACCGGCGGATGTGTCGTTTCCCAGTGCCGCGCGATCTCGATCCGGCGCGGGAACCATACCCCTTCGTGCCCGGCGGCGTGGTCCATGAACCGGCGAAGCGCCATGATCCGGCCCGGCCGGCCGATCAGACGGTTGTGCAAGCCGATGCTCATCATCTTCGCAGCCCCCGCCATCCCCTCGGCGTAGAGCGCGTCGAAACTGTCCTTCAGATAGGTGAAGAAGTGATCGCCGGTGTTGAACCCCTGGGGGGTGGCAAAACGCATGTCGTTGGCGTCGAGCGTGTAGGGGATGATCAGCTGGTCGCGGTCGCCGATCCGGACCCAATAGGGCAGATCGTCGTCGTAAGTGTCGGAAATATAAGCCATCTGCCCGGTCTCGGCCACGAGCCGCACGGTATTGACCGAGCAGCGCCCGGTGTACCAGCCTTCGGGCGGGGCGCCGACCACCTCGGTGTGCAGCCGGATCGCCTCGGCGATCGCGGCGCGCTCCTCGGCCTCGTCCATGTCCTTGTGTTCGACCCATTTGAGCCCGTGCGAGGCGATCTCCCAACCCGCCTCCTTCATCGCCGCCACCTGTTCGGGCGACCGGGCGAGCGCGGTTGCCACGCCGTAGACCGTGGGTTTCAGCCCGAACTCCTGGAACAGCCGGAACACCCGCCAGAATCCGGCCCGCGCGCCGTAGTCGTAGAGGCTTTCCATGTTCCAGTGGCGCTGCCCGGGCCAGGGTTGGGCGCCGACGATTTCCGACAGGAAAGCCTCCGAGGCGGCGTCGCCGTGCAACAGGCAGTTTTCGCCGCCTTCTTCGTAATTTACCACGAATTGCACGGCGATCCGGGCGTCTCCGGGCCAGGCCGGGTCCGGTGTCTCACGCCCGTAGCCGCTGAGATTGCGCGGATATCTGTGCATCTGGCCGCTCCCCTGTCCGGTTTTTCAGCAAAAGGGATAGGGGCTTGTGAACTGGATGGAAACTGTTTTCACTCCGGGGAAGGGGACGGTAAGCCTTTGACCATCCCAGATGCATTCTCCAGGGAAGGGGCGATTTTCATGGGCGGCTTTTTGACGACGCATGTGCTCGACACCGCGCGGGGGCTGCCCGCGGCCGGTCTCGAGATCACGCTCTACCGGGTTTCGGGCAATTCCCATCGCAAGATTGCGAGCGCGGTCACCAATGCGGACGGGCGGACCGACGCGCCGATCCTGCCGGCGGACAAGTTCAGGACCGGCAGCTACGAGCTTGTCTTCTTCGCCGGCGCCTATCTGCGGGCGACGGGGCAGGCGGGGGCCGAGCCGCTGTTTCTCGACCAGGTGCCGATCCGGTTCGGGATGTCCGAGGAGGTGCATTACCATGTGCCGTTGCTGCTCTCCCCGTTCGGCTATTCCACCTATCGCGGCAGCTGAGGAGGCTCCATGGACATCATCCTGACCGTCGCGTGGGAATGGGCCGAGCTCGCGGTGCGCTGGCTGCACCTCGTCACGGCGATCGCCTGGATCGGCTCGTCTTTCTACTTCATCGCGCTCGACCTTGGCCTGCGCCCCTCGACCGACCGGCGGTCGGGGCGTGTCGGGCGAGGCCTGGCAGGTGCATGGCGGCGGGTTCTATTTCGTCCAGAAATACATGGTCTCGCCGGCCCGGATGCCCCTGAGCTCACCTGGTTCAAATGGGAGAGCTACGCGACCTGGCTGACAGGGGCGGCGATGCTCATCCTGGTCTACTGGCTGGGCGCCGAGCTCTACCTGATCGACCCGGCCAAGGCCGCGCTTTCCCCTTGGGTGGCAGTGGTGATCTCCGGGCTGTCTCTCACGATCGGCTGGCTGGTTTACGACCGTTTGTGCAAATCCGGCCTCGCCGAGCGGCCGACCCTGTTGATGGCGCTGCTCTTCGTCCTGCTGCTGGTGATGGGCTGGGGCTACAACCAGGTGTTCTCCGGTCGGGCGGTCCTTCTGCACCTCGGCGCGTTCACCGCGACGATCATGACCGCGAATGTCTTCATGATCATCATCCCGAACCAGAAGATCGTGGTGGCCGATCTGATCGCCAAGAAGGCTCCGGACCCGAAATACGGTAAAATCGCCAAGCTCCGCTCGACCCACAACAACTACCTCACCCTGCCGGTGGTGTTCCTGATGCTGTCGAACCACTACCCGCTCGCCTTCGCCAGCGACTGGAACTGGGTGATCGCGGGGCTCGTGTTCCTGATGGGGGTGTCGATCCGGCATTTCTTCAACACCCACCATGCCCACGGCGGCTATTTGTGGTGGACCTGGGGGGTGACAGCGCTGTTGTTCGTGGCTGCCGTCTGGCTTTCGACCCTGGGCCAGGAATACCAGAGCTGGGAGGACAGCGACGCGCGTGCGCTCACGCCCGGCGAACAGCGGTTCGCACAGGCCGCCGGGTTCGAGGATGTGGCGGGGCTGGTGATGGGCAATTGCTCGATGTGCCATTCCCGCGAGCCGGCCTGGGACGGGATCGGGACCGCACCGAAGGGCGTGCTGCTCGAGACCGAGGCGGATGTCGCCGCGCATGCTAAGCGCATCTATCTCCAGTCTGGCCTGACCGACGCGATGCCGCCACCTGCGGCGAGCTTCCTGGAGCCCGGCGACCGCGCCGCCATCGTCGCGTGGTATCTCGCGGCGTCGGGGTAACGGGAGCCGACCCGCGGCCGCGCGCCGGAGGTCACCGAAGACCATCGCCTCACGCGATCCATTTGTGCAGCGGAAGAGATTGCCGCGCCCTGCTGTGGTGGCCAATGTGCTGCCGGTCGGATGGTCGGAGTTACGGCCCTCGGCGCAGTCGTGCTCTGACGCGCAGGACATGCGGGGCAAAAAAAGCGCGGGCGCCTGGCGGTCGGAGCCGCCCGCGCCCGCGCCTGCGTGTTCAGCAATTCGAAGTACATTTTCGCGAGGTCGCCGATATCGGTGTTTTTCAGGATCAGCAGATCGCCGTCCCCCCCGTCGATCACCACGTCGTTGCCATCTTGCTCCATGTGGTTCCTTTTCAGGTCGTTCCAGCTTGAAACCAACTCCAGGCCGCTCAGATCGATCCGGTCGTGGAACAGGAAGCCGATCTTGAAGTCCTTGATGATGTCGATGTCATCGCCTGTCTTGAACTTGAACAGGTCCTCGCCCGCGCCGCCAAAGACCTTGTCACGCCCTGCGCCGCCGCGCAGGACGTCGTTGTCGGCGCCGCCGCGCAGGATGTCGTTTTCAGTGCCGCCAAAGAGGTTGTCGTCGCCGTCGTCGCCGAAAAGCTTGTCTCTTTCGCTGCCGCCGTTCAGCATATCTCTGTGGTCGCCGCCGCGCAGGATGTCGTTGTCGAGGCCGCCGTAGAGGCTGTCCCTGCCCAGGCCGCCGAGCAGCTTGTCGTCACCGTTGCTGCCATACAATGCGTCCTTCCCGCTGTCGCCGCTCAGGGTGTCGTCGCCGCCGAAGCCAATCATCCTGTCCGCGCCGTCGAATCCGCGCATGTTGTCATCGGAATCCGACATGGCCAAGAAGTCATTGCCTGACAGGATCTGAGCCAGCAGAGCAAAGTCGTCGGCGGTCGAGGCGGACTGAGCCGCATTGTAGACGTCGAGCGAGGACACCTCGATTTGCGACAGAAGGAACGCCTCTTTCCAGGCCAGTTCCATGTCGTCGTAGAACCATTGGCTCATCGCTTCGACGGTGCCCTTGTACATGTTGGCCATGGCATCGTAGCCGAAGCCGGTGCCATGAAGCACCACGGCCTCGTCCGGCGTGAAGATCGTGTAACGGTCTTCCCATGGGTCGAACACGTTCCGTTCGAGCAGGAAAGATTCCAGGTTGTCGATGAACCAGTTCAAATTCAGTTGATCGATATCGAACTGGAAGAATGCGTTTAATGTTGCCAACGGCCCCTCCTGTGGCAAAGACAGCGTCTTGATCCAGCGAATTTGTTGGAACTGATTACCCCGCCAGAAACTCAATCCGGCCTCGAAAGAAACGCAGGCCGGCATCGTCGTTTAATATACGGTGCGGTTCGATTGTGAAATAAAAAAAACACATTTCCGCCATAAACGGAGAAAACGGAGGATAGTCTTTGTATTCTCGTCTGATTATTAAGAATTGGTAAACAATACCGCAAAATAGATCGGCGAGCAGCGGGCCTCCCGCAGTAATTCGCCGCCCTGCGCTCCTTTGGCACGACCGGCCGCGGGCACCCTTTCCGTCGCATCGGCGAGGCTTTCCCGGCCCCGTGTTGGCGCGCGTGAAGCCTTTCACGGGCCCGTCCGTGTCGGGCGTCGGTGGCCTGGTCGCCGCGATCCGGGCGGTGTGCAGGCGGCGCGGCGGAAACGGGTACCGGCCGCGCCGACCGGGTGCATCTTGGCTTTCCCCCCGGGGCGCGGGGCAAACGGCAGGTCCGCCGTCCGCCCCCGGGGCAGGGCCGCCGTGCTCAGGCGAGGAGTGTCTCTTCCGCGAACAGGAAGTCCGTTTCCACCAGCGTCGCGATGTCGGTCTTTTTCAGGATGAGTAGATCGCCGTTTTCGCCGTCGATCACCACGTGTTTGCCATCCCGGGACATGTGGTTGTCCGTCAGGTCCGTCCAGTCGGTGACCGACGCGAGGCCCCTGAGATCGACAATATCTCCGGTTTCCCAATCCTTGACGATGTCGATCTCGTCGCCGGTCTTGAAGACGAACTTGTCGTCGCCGTCGCCGCCGACCAACTTGTCGGTACCAGCTCCACCGCGCAGTCTATCGGCCTTTTCATTGCCTCTCAGCATGTCGTTGCCGTCGCCGCCATGGAGTTTATCCCGGCCGTTTTCACCCTTCAGCATGTCGTCGCCGTCGTCGCCCTTGAGCGTGTCGCCGCCCTTGCCGCCCAGGAGTACGTCATCACCATCGCCGGCCGTCATCTCGTCAGCGCCGTTGAACCCGTAGGCGCGGTCATCGAAATCGGACAACGTGATCGTGTCTCGGCCCGACAGGATCGTTTCCAGCAGCGCAAGGTCGTCATCCGTGTTTTCAGTAAGGATCGCGGCGTAGAACGCGCTCAACTCCACGTCGATGCCTTCCAAAAGGTAGATCCGCGTGATTTCGCAGCTGTCGTAGTCCCAATACCATTCGCTGAAGGCCTCGACGGTGCCGATGCTCGCGAATACTTCGCCGCCATAGGCGAATTCGCGGCCGTGAAACGCGATGGCCTCGTCGGTATTCGTGGTCCAGATCGTGTACCTGTCGTCCGAGGCGCCATTCGTGGGATCTTCGAAGTCCTCGATGATTTCCTGCGTCTCGAACTCTGTCTTGTAGTCGTTCAAATTCAGGTTGCTGAAATCGACCTGAAAAACCCTGTCAAAGTTGCCAAAGATACCTCCTTTGGCAATTGCGGTTCGATGACCAGAATGTCTTGAGGATGTCGCCCCCCAGCGGAACCCCAGCCCGCCCGCGATGAGAGACGCCGGCTGACACGCCCGATTTACGTCGAAGCGTTCGGTGTTTAAACCGCAAAAAGCACGTCTCGGCAGAAGCTTTTTGGCCGAGAAGAAAACCTGTCCTTGGCTCGGTATTTTCCCGCAATTCCACGACACTGAACGGGCCGCGGGCGCCCCGTATGCGCCATGTCATGTGCGAAGGATGCAAGCAGGCCCGGGCAACCGGGGCCCAAGGCGCGCAACGCGGTCCGGCGCGGGCGTTTCGGCATCTCTGCGGCCGCGCGGGCGCGGTAGCCCCGCCGTGCGACCGGGCCGGGTTTCGGCCCGCGCCCGGCTGGTCACCTACGGGGTGTCAGAACAGAAAATCGCCCTTGTCGAGGCTGGCCAGGGTGACGTCCCTGATAACGATGAGGTCACCGCCACCGGCATCGATCTCGACGTTGCCGTCAACTCTCTCCATGTGGTGGTTCTTGAGATCCAACCAACTCGTGACGGAGGCCAGGCCGCTCAGGTCGATCACGTCGTGGACCGCGCCCTTGGCGTCGAAATCCTTGATGATCGATACGTCGTCGCCGGTCCTGAACCGGAAGACGTCCTCGCCGTCGCCGCCGAATTCCTTGTCACGGCCCTTGCCGCCGCGAATGATGTCGTCACCGTTGCCGCCCTTGAGCGTGTCGTTACCAGTGCCCCCGAACAGGCTGTCCTTGCCGTTGCTGCCGATCAGGATGTCGTTGCCGGCGTAGCCATACATCTTGTCGTTTCCGCCAAAGCCGCTCATGGAATCGTCGAAGGCCGAGAGATAGGCTTTGTCGTTGCCGGACAGGATCGTTTTGAACAGCGCGAGATCGTCGGCGTTGGACGGCGTCTGAGCGACGTCGAAGAAGCTTTGGATCGGCGTGTTGCCGCCGGAGATGCCATAGAGCGGAATCCACTGGTCCGTGAGGGCATCGAAAAACCACTCGGCAATGGTATCCACGCTGCCGCCATCCACGAAACCCCCGGAATTCAGTGTGAAATCAGAGCCATAGTGGCTGAGTGCGGTGTCCAGGGTGCTGTAGACATGCAGGACATCGAACCCCGTCCCGCCGCCGTCGAAGAACGTTTCGGAGTCGTAGTTCTCGACGTAGAAATTGAGGTTGAGCGCTTTATAATCGAGCGCAAAGAAAGCTTCAACGAGTGCCATGGCCCCCCCTATGGCGGTTGTGGTGGTAAATCAGCGAACGGTGTCGGACAAGTGAACCCTCTAGGAACTCGTAAACTGGATACGTCGATCCGAGTTCGCCTGTCGGTTAGTATAAACTCAGAAGTTGAATTTTGGAATCAATGATTCACATTTCAGGAGTAATTCCCGAAGTCGAGATCAATCCGGTGATCGGGCAAGCACTGAAGCGTGTCCGCTCACAGTCGGCCGCCCGGCGCGAGCGCGGCCACGGTCCGACCGCGACCCGGGTCGGCGTCCTTCGGGAAAGTCAGATCGGGCCTTTTGCGGCGGCTTTCCGGCGCCGCCGTATTTTGCCTTCGATATTTCGCTCCGCCTCCCGCGTGCCCCGGGGCAAAGCGCGGCGGCCGGAATTGCCGCCTTTTCAGTCCCGGTCCGCGCGCCTATAACCGGGTCCGGACCCAGGGCCCGCAACAGGGCCGCAACAGGGGGAACCTGCGGATGCGCAAGGCGACGATCAGCCGCAAGACGGCCGAAACCGAAATCAGCGTCGAGATCGATCTCGACGGCTCTGGAACCTACGACAACCAGACCGGTGTCGGCTTCTTCGACCACATGCTCGACCAACTCGCGCGCCACGCGCTGATCGACATGCGGGTGCGGGCGTTGGGCGATCTGCACATCGACGACCACCATACCGTTGAGGACACCGGCATCGCGCTCGGCCAGGCGCTGCGCGAAGCGCTGGGCGACAAGCGCGGGATCCGCCGCTACGGGGCGTGCCACCTGGCGATGGACGAGGCGCAGGTGCGCTGCGCGCTCGACCTTTCGGGCCGGGCGTTCCTGGTCTGGAACGTCGACTTCCCGACGCCGAAAATCGGGACCTTCGACACCGAACTGGTGCGCGAGTTTTTCACCGCCTTCGCGGGCAACGGCGGGATCACCCTGCACGTGGACCGGTTGCACGGGTTCAATGCGCACCACATCGCCGAAGCGGCGTTCAAGGCGGTCGCGCGGGCGTTGCGGGACGCGGTCGAGACCGATCCGCGCAAGGCCGACGCGATCCCCTCGACCAAGGGCGCGCTCTGAGCGGGGATTTCTGCTATCCTGGCCTGGGTCTGGTCCTGAGCCAGAGACCGGGCGGATGGAGGAAATCATGACACATGCCGGCGGCTGCCTGTGCGGCACCCTGCGCTACGAAGTCACGTCTGACCCGTTGTGGGTGGTGGTGTGCTTTTGCCATTTCTGCCAACGGGCCACGGGCTCCCAGGGCATGGTCGAGCCGATCTTCGATGTGTCGGCGTTCCGGTTCACCGCGGGCGAAGCGAAACGCTACGCCCATGTCTCCGCCGGAAGCGGCGAGGAAGTCTACGTGCATTTCTGCGCCGATTGCGGCACCAAGACCCACCTCACCTTTGCCCGCTGGCCCGAGCGCCTGGGGGTCTATGCCGGCACCTTCGACGATCCCGGGTGGTTCGATCTCACGCCGGGCAACAGCAGGTACATCTTCCTCGACAGCGCGGTGCGCGGCACGCTCGTGCCGGCCGGGGTCAAGACCTATCGCCAGCATTCGTACGGGCTCGACGGCGCACCGCGCGCGCCGGTGATACTGGACGAGGTTCTGCACCTGCGATAGGGGAGGGGAAAATCGAGGCCCGCGCTCCATGCTGACTGCTCTCATCGACTACAACTCCGGAAATCTGCACTCGGCGGAGAAGGCCTTCCAGCGGATGGCGGTGGAAACCGGCGCCGGCGAGGTGGTGGTCACCGACGACCCGGCGGTGGTGGCCGCCGCCGACCGGATCGTGCTGCCCGGCGACGGAGCCTTTCCGGCCTGCCGGCGGGCGTTGTTCGACCATTCGGGCCTGTTCGAGGCGATGGACGAGGCGGTCCGCGTGAAGGGCCGGCCGTTCTTCGGGATCTGCATCGGCATGCAGATGCTCGCGACCCGGGGCCGCGAATACGAAGACACGCCGGGGTTCGGCTGGATCGGCGGCGAGGTGGTGGCGATCGCGCCCGCGGATCCGGCGCTGAAGGTGCCGCACATGGGCTGGAACGACCTGGTGATCGACCATGCCCACCCGGTGCTCGACGGGGTCGAAACCGGCGACCACGCCTATTTCGTGCATTCCTATCACTTCCAGGTGGCCGACCCTGCCGAGCGGCTCGCCCATGTCGACTACGCCGAAGACGTGACCGCGGTGGTGGGGCGGGGCAATGTCTTCGGGACCCAGTTCCACCCCGAGAAATCGCAGGACGCGGGCCTGCGGATGATCGCGAATTTCCTCAACTGGACTCCGTAGGCCCGGCGGGGTTTTGGCCGACCATGGTGCAGCGCCGCCGCGCAGCCGCCTGGCACGCGGGCCGGGCGCGCGCCGGTGCGCGCCGGTGCGGGCCAGTGCGGGGCGGTGCGAGGCGGTGCGGGGCGGCTGGACCCGCCGCGCGCGGCATGTCAAAAGCGCGGGCAAATCGAAGGAGTGCACCGATGATCCTCTACCCCGCCATCGATCTCAAGGACGGCGCCTGTGTGCGCCTGCTGCGGGGCGAAATGTCCGCCGCAACGGTGTTCAACGACGACCCTGCCGCCCAGGCCCGCGCCTTTGAGGCCGCGGGCTGCGAATGGATTCACCTCGTCGATCTCAACGGCGCCTTTGCGGGGGCGCCGGTGAACGCCGCCGCCGTCGAGGCGATCCTGGCCGCGATCTCGGTGCCGGCGCAGCTCGGCGGCGGCATCCGCGACATGGCCACCATCGAGCGCTGGATCTCGGCCGGGCTTGCCCGCGCGATCCTCGGCACGGTGGCGGTGGAAAACCCCGGGCTGGTGCGCGCGGCGGCCAAGGCCTTCCCGGGCAAGATCGCCGTCGGGATCGACGCGCGCAACGGCAAGGTGGCGACCAAGGGCTGGGCGCAAGAGACCGACGTCGAGGTGACGGATCTCGCGAAGAGCTTCGAAGACGCCGGGGTGGCGGCGATCATCTATACCGACATCCAGCGCGACGGGGCGATGCAGGGGCCGAATGTCGAGGCGACGGCGGCGCTCGCCAATGCGGTGAGCATCCCGGTTATCGCCTCGGGCGGGGTGTCGTCGCTTGACGATCTGCGGGCGCTCAAAGCCTGCGGCGCGCCGCTCGACGGGGCGATCTCGGGCCGCGCGCTTTACGACGGGGCGATCGACCTCGGCGCGGCGCTCGCGGTGCTCAAGGGCTGACGCTGCGGCCTCGACAGGCGGTCGCTCCGCACCGGTTCACGGCCCCCGCCCGGCGGTTTTTGGCGTGCGGGCGAGGGGTGGGCGAACTCGGACGGGGTGTCAAGTATCTGTTTTATATATAGATATCGCTAACAGTACCTTCGCCCGGGCGAAGCGGGCGAAGGGCGCGCGGCCGGGTCAGCGCGCGGCGTTGGTCAGGTTTTCCAACGCCCCCGCCATCTTGCCCAAATAGGCCGCATCCGCCGAAATATCGAGGCCGGCGAGCATCGCCGCCGGCGCTTCCCAAGCCATTTGCGTCGCACCTTCGGCATCTTGGTAGACCAGCACCTTCAGTGGCAAATGCAGACCAGCCATCGGGTCGTCGAGGATCGCCGGCGTGCCGAGGGCGGGGTTGCCGAAGACGACGAGCTGCATGTCGCCGACCTCTTCGCCGACCTTGCGCGCGCCGCCGCCGTGGTCGATCACGGCAAACACCGTGGCGCCCGCCCCCTCGATGGCGGCCGACAGCGCGGCGACGGTCTCGGCCACCGAGCCGGAGGCGTCCTTCATCATCGGCCCGTCCTGGGCGGTTGCGGCGAGCGGGGCAAGCATCAGGCTGGCGGAGAGGGCGAGGGCGCAAAGCGGTTTCATGGTCGGGGACTCCCTGGAAACTGGATTTCTGAAAACTGGGTTTCTGTGGCGGCAGCCTGGCCGAAGTCAGGGCTCACATTCCAGACACCTTGCCGTGACCACGGGCGGCGGGCGCATGCCTCGGTGCAACGTGGCCGGGCGTGTCGATGGATCCTACATCGAGCCCGCGGTGACCGGGAAGGACCCTGCCGTGCAGGCGCTTGCCTCGTCGGAGGCGAGGAACAGCACCAACCGGGCCACCGCCTCGGGCGCGATCAGGTCGGGCAGGCATTGCTTGGCCAGCTGGGCCGCCTCTTTCTCGGGCGTCATCCACAAATCGCGCTGGCGCGCGGTCATGATCCAGCCGGGCACCACGGTATTGACCCGGATGCGGTGCGGCCCGAGGTCGCGCGCCATGGTGCGGGTGAGCCCTTCGACGCCGGCCTTGGCCGTGGCATAGGCGGGGAAACCCCCGGCCAACTCGTGCCAGGAATTGGAGCCGATGTTGACGATCGAACCGCCGCCCGCGTCGATCATCCCCGGCGCCACCGCCTGGATGGCGAAGAACATGTGGCGCAGGTTGGTGTGCATCCGCTCGTCCCAGTAATGCGGGTTCACGTCGCGCCAGTCGTGGCGGTCGTCGCGCGCGGCGTTGTTGACGAGCACATGCGCCGGGCCGTTCACCCGGGCGATGTCGGCGAGGGCGGATTGCAGCGCCGGGATGTCGCGCAGATCGCAGTTCTTGAACACCGCCTTGCCCTTGACCTCGTCGAGCAGCGCGCCCGCGGCCTCGGCGTCGCGGTCGATGAAGCCGACCACCGCCTTCTGGGCGACGAAGAAACGCACGATCTCGGCGCCGATGCCGGAGGCGCCGCCGGTGACGACGACCGCCTTGCCCTTCAGGCTCGGATAGGTTGCAAGCGGTTGAGCCATCCCGGTGGTCCTCCTGTGCCGGGGCGACACTAGCGCGTGGGCCGGGCGGGGGAAAGCGGTGCGGCGCGGCCCCGGGGCGATTTCCCACGGGGCACCGGGGGCCGGTCGCGGACAGGGCGGAGGCAGCGCGCGGGGCGGGGCGCGGGCAAACGGGGGGCACTGGCAAAGCCGGCTGAAACCGGCTATCTCCCGGCCCATACCAGCGCCCACCCGCACGCCAGGAAGATCCCATGCTCAAGACCCGCATCATCCCCTGTCTCGATGTCGCCGAGGGCCGTGTCGTCAAGGGTGTGAACTTCGTCGATCTGGTCGATGCCGGTGACCCGGTGGAGGCGGCCAAGGCCTACGACGCGGCGGGGGCGGACGAGCTGACCTTCCTCGACATCAAGGCGACACACGAGAACCGCGGCACGATGTACGATCTCGTGACCCGAACGGCCGAGCAGTGTTTCATGCCGCTGACCGTCGGCGGCGGGGTGCGGACGCACGAGGACGTGCGCCAGCTCCTGCTGGCAGGCGCCGACAAGGTGAGCTTCAACTCCGCCGCGGTGGCCAACCCGGACGTGGTGGCCGAGGCCGCCGACCGGTTCGGCTCGCAATGCATCGTGGTGGCGATCGACGCCAAGACCGTTTCGCCCGGAAAGTGGGAGATCTTCACCCACGGCGGGCGACGACCGACGGGGGTGGACGCCTTGGACTTCGCCCGCACGGTCGCGGCGAAAGGGGCAGGGGAGATCCTGCTCACCTCGATGGACCGCGACGGCACCCGCGAAGGGTTCAATCTGCCCCTGACCCGGGCGATCGCCGACGCGGTCGAGATCCCGGTGATCGCCTCGGGCGGGGTCGGCACGCTCGAACATCTCGTCGAAGGGGTGACCGAGGGCCATGCCTCCGCCGTGCTGGCGGCGTCGATCTTTCACTTCGGTATTTTCACCATCCGCGAGGCCAAGGAACACATGGCCGCCGCCGGCATCCCCGTGAGGCTCTGACATGACCACGCCCGAGACTGCGCCCGAGACATGCGCCCGAAACTGGACCCGAGACTGGGCCCGAAAACGCGCTGACCCGCCTGGCCCGGACCATCGAGGCGCGCCGGGGCGGCGACCCGGAGGCGAGCTGGACGGCGAAGCTGCTCGCGAAAGGCCCGGAGAAATGCGCCGAGAAATTCGGTGAAGAAGCGGTGGAAGCGGTGATCGAGGCGGTGAAGGGCGACCGGACCCGGCTCACGTCGGAGGCGGCGGATGTGCTCTACCATCTGCTGGTCATGCTCGCCGCGCGCGATGTGACGCTTGAAGATGTGCTGGAAGAGCTGGAACGCCGCGAGGGCACGTCGGGCATCGCCGAAAAGGCCGCGCGGGGCTGAGGTAGAGCCGACGGGTGGCCCGAGCGACGGGCTTGGCCGACGGGGATGTCTCTTCGACTTTTCTCGGCCGTGGACCTGTGACCGGTACGCGCCGGGGCAACCTGACCGTGAGCGGGGCCTGTCGGCCCGCAATCCCCGTCAGCTCACCAGCCGTTCAAGCGCCTGCTTCGGGCAATGATCCTCGACGAAGGCGAGGCCCTTCTCGGCCGCCACGCGCGCGGCCTCTTCGCTGGTCACGCCGAGCTGGAGCCAGATTGTCTTGAGGTCGGGGAGCGCCTTGAGCGCGGCCTCGACCACCGGTGGCACATGTTCGGAGCGGCGGAACACGTCGAGCATGTCGACATGCGCGTCGGTCGGGATGTCGGCGAGGTCGGCGACGATGGTCTCGCCCATGAATTCCTGGCCGGCGAGCCCGGGGTTGACCGGGATCACCCGGTAGCCCCGTTCGGCGAGGAATTTCGCGACCCGATGGCTGGCGCGGTCGGGCTTGTTGGAAAAGCCCACGAGGGCGATGACCTTCGTGGAGTCGAGGATCTGGCGGATATCTTTATCACTGGTCATGGCAGCAACCTAAGCAACCACCGGGCCGGTGAAAAGTGCGATATCGGGGGTGTTTGCGCGGTTCCGACAAAAAAAGCGCCCGGGAGATCCGGGCGCAGTTTCGTGGAACGAGGGACAGTGAATGGAGATAACGGACGTTCCACAGTCCGCTCTCGATCACATACATAAGAATGGGAGGCCCAGAGGGAAATACGGGTGCCAAAAATGTGAACATCCGGTGAACTGTCGGCGGTTTTCAGCCGATCACTTCAGTCTCCGGCGGCGGCCGGATCGCGCGCCGCATAGAGCCCGACCGCCGCCGCGTTGGAGACATTGAGCGAGCCGAAATCGCGGGCGAAGGGGATTTTCACCAGACGGTCGCAGGTGGTCTTGGTTTTCTCCCGGAGCCCCGGGCCCTCGGCGCCGAGCACGAGGCCCACCGGCGCACCGGGCAGGGCCGCGAGGGCGGCGCCGATGGGCTCGATGGCGTCCCCGTCGAGGCCGAGCAGCACGTAGCCGAGGTCTTTGAGAAGCTCCATCGCCTGCGAGAGGTTGGTCACCCGCAGGTAGGGCTGGCGTTCGAGCGCGCCGGAGGCCGTCTTGGCCAGCGCACCGGTCTCGGGGGCGGCGTTGCGCTTGGTCGCGATCACCGCCGCTGCGCCGAACACCTCGGCCGAGCGCAGGATGGCGCCGACGTTGTGCGGGTCCGAGACCCGGTCGAGCAGCACGACGCGCGGGGCCGTGCCGGGCGGGGCGGCGCAGACCTCTTCGAGCGGGCCCCAGTCGAGCGGTTTGACTTCGAGCGCCGCGCCCTGGTGGACCGAGCCGGGATCGAGCGGGACCGGGAACTTGCGCGGGTCGGCGATTTCGGGGTCGCAGCCGCCCGCGGCGATGGCCCCACCGAGCCGGTCGGCGGCGTTCTTGGTGACGACAAGCCGTAGCTTTTCGCGGGCCGGGTTGGTCAGCGCGTCGCGCACCGCGTGGATGCCGAAAAGCCAGAAGGTTTCGCGCGCCTCGGCGGCCCGAGCGCGCTCCTTTTCGACCACCCATGTGGGCTTCTTCGCCACGTGCCGCTCCCTTTCGAGGTCTGTCTCAATGTTGGCGCGGACAATGCGGGCGCCGCTGGCCGGGCGCAAGGATTTTCGCTTGACGGGCGCGGGGGGCGGCTGTATTTCCGCCCTCGTTCCGGTGCCGAGGCGCCGGTACGGGCGACGGGCTGCAAGGTGCGGCAGCGGACTGTAACTCCGCCGGGGAGACCCACGCCTGGTTCGATTCCAGGGTCGCCCACCACTCCCCTAAAAAGGCTTTGAAATCATTTCATTTTTCGGTTCAATTCCCGCACCGAATACGAGGTAAGGGAATCTTCATTCGTATTCCGTTCCGGTCATGAGCTTTTGCGCGGCCTGGATCGCAAGGCGCCTCCGATCTGCCGAGCGTGTATAGGTGGTCGATTGCTCGTTCGTCTGCCAACCAAAAGCGGCTTTCAGTTCCTCGTTCGTCGCACCCTTTTCGGCCATCGTTGCGGCGGCGAGTTTGCGCAAGCCGTGAGCCGACCCCGGTACCCCAGCCGCGTCGCACGTTTTCCGAAACCAGTTTCCGAAACTCTCCTTAACCATCGGATGACCGTTTGCCCCGACGATGTAAGCGAGATCGCCCACGGGGCCGGCGTCTATGGCTTGGGTGAGCTCGGGCAGGAGCGGGCGGTAGACCAGCATGGCGGTCTTCTCGGTGCGGATCGCGAATACCCCGTCCTTCAGGTGTTGGGCGCCTAACCGCACCGCGTCCCCGCGTCGTAGTCCTGTTGTCACCAGTACCTCAACGGCGACGCGCTCGCGTGTGCCGATCGGCCAACGCGCGCGATAGCGGTCCAGATCTTCCATCGTCCACGGTCTGAAACCGGGCGATTTCGTTGGAATGAATGCCACGGCCCCTGCGGGGTTTTCTTTGACGTGCCCGGCTTCGACGGCCCACCGGAACAGAGCGCGCATCGTTTTGATGAAGTTGTTTGCTGCGGCGGGGGTGTCTTTCCGGTCTTCACGTCCGATGCGGATGTGTTCGGCCGTGATCGCAGCGAACGGCGCGTTCGGGTTAGCATCGATGATCCGTCGCATCACGTTTTCGCGCTGGCGGCGAGTGCTGTTGGCCGTGTTCGCCCATTCCGATGAACGCCGCCACTGCTCGACCAGCCAGGCAAGAGAGCGCGGGTCGGCCTTACCAGGCCGTTTCATAGGTTCTCCAGCAAGCGCGGCCCGGTACAACTTCCACGAACTCGGGTGAGCCATATTCGCCGCGAATACGGATGCGTGCCCCCCGGTCGAGTCGGACATACCAAGCCACGCGACCGTGGCGTGTCCTTTCGCGCTGCAGGTAGGGGAGGCGGCGGGGCATGTCCTCAATCATAGCCGAATCGGCGCCGCCGGTGTCAACGGTTTCTGCGCTTCCTCCATTGGGACAATGTGGATGGTGCCGTCCGGTTCCAATACGATTTCCGCTTTCACGCCGGTTTGTACGACCGCGCGTAGAGCGCGGGCGACATCGGCTTGTGAAAATATGGCGGGGCGGCGGGGCATGACTAGATAGGCACCCCCTTCGGCCGTTCTTTCGAAGTGTCATCCTGAAGTGTTCGCCTGGCTTGCAGTGGCGCCAACTGTTCACGCAAGGCCTTGAGCGACCCTTTGTACCTGCGCCCCGCCTCCACCTGCTGGGCCTGGATGTAGTGCTTCTCTGTCGTACGTGGGTCCGTATGCCCAAGGATCGGCGGCGCGATCCCGATGTGCTGAGGGTCATCGAGGGCGACGGTGGTGACGGCACAGTCGCGGAACAGGTGCGGGTTGATTGGCCGGCCGAAGGCCTTGCGCGTGGTCTCGGATATCCGGACGTGGAGCATCTGATCCCGCAGTGGCATTCCGTATTGCGTGATCCAGAGGCGCTGGGTCTCTGTGCTCTCCGCCGGTGCCTTGGCCAGCAGGCGCGGCCGGACCTCGTCGATGTAGTGATCGAGATATGGCGTGAGCACCACAGGGACAGGGATCTCGACGGGCTTTCGGGCCTTCATCTCGCCGGCTTCGAAGCGAAGCTCGATAGCGGTCCGAGAGGCGGACGAGGTGCGTCCCGATCTCGATCATCGTGAGGTTGCGGAGCCGCATTGTTGGGCAGGCGATGAGCAGGGCCACGATCAGCGCATCGCGATAGCGCGTCTCGGGGTGGCGGAGCGGCGGATCACGTCGGATCTCCTGCATCGACTTGATGCCCCAGGCCACGATCTCCGGCGCGGGGCGAAGGCGGCTGTGCTTGTCCTTGCTCGGCCGCAGCGTAGCCTCAAGGCGCCCCACGACCCGGCGAAGCCAGGTCCAGTCCTCGTCCGGCGCCATGGCCTTGATGGCAGCCAGGAGCTCGGCGAGACGGCCCCAGAGGGTCCAGGGCGCCACCTGCTCCTTGAGTTCCTCTGCGTAGGCGGCGACGGCCTCCGGCGTGACGCGCTGCGCCGGGGCCAAGGTCGGGATCGAACCGTCCGCTGGTGATCAGGAAGGTGAGCCAGCGGCCATAGCCCTTGCGGTACTTTTCGCGCGTGTCAGGGCCCCAATGGTTCCCGAGCCCCATGGTTCCGTCGAGGAGATCGCCGGGCGCCAGGGCCGCCTCCCAGGCCTCCCGGTCGGCCAAGGGCCAGGCCTCGAGCTTGAGGCAACGACGCCGCGGGTCTTCGAAGGGATGCAGATCCTTGGTCATGGTTGGCTCCCACCCGAATTGCGCACTTTGCTCAACGAGTTCTGGTAGTGCTCCAGGGCCGCGCGGCGCTCGAACTGGGCGTAGGATTTCATCACCGTCGGCAAGGAATCGTTCAGCGGATCGCTGAGCGTCGCCATATCCCCGGGTTGGACCAGGCTGTGGATCTTGCCGGCAATGCTGCGGAAGAGATGGGCGTGGATCTCGAGCCCCGTGTGCTCGCGGATGGTGTCGCTGATCAGCCGCGAGAGATGGGTTGAACCCTTGTGCCTCCCGTCCATCGCCGGGAAGAGATAGTCGGACGGTGCTTTCATCAGCACCAGCCTCGCCTCCGCCAGATAGAGCTCAAGCTGGGCAGTGAGGTTCGTCCCCCATTCGTAGTCAAGCGCCTTCTCGTTCTTCACCTCCTCTGCCGGGATGTGGACATGTGTCGTCCGCTTGCGACCGCGCCCGAGCGGCCGCAGTGCCGCTGGAGATCAAGGCGCGCGAGATTGCCGATCCGCATCGGGGTATTGAGCAGGATCTCGATGGCAAGGGCCGCCTGCAGCATCAGGGCGGCCTTCCGCGGTTTCTGCGCCTTCAGCCGGTTCGCCTTGCTGACGAGCGCGGTCGGCAGGTGCAAAAGCTTCGCCATGTTGTGGGGATCTTCGAGCTGCAGAAGCCGCTGGCGGTTCTTCTCGCGCAGACCGTCGGTTTCCCGGCCGAGGCGTTTGACGATGCCCCTGATCTCGTTGAGATGGTCTTCGCTGACATCGACATGGTGCGCGGCGATCGTCTGAAGGCCAACGGCCAGCCCCTTGATGGCCTCGGTCGGTTTGCCGTCGAACCGCGCCATCATCCAGCGCAGCGCGGCTTTCAGGTTTTCGAGGTCGACCAGTACGGCGAGGTCGGTGATTTCTTCCCTGGGCTTGCCGCTCAAGACGAGGGCGGAGGCGGCTTCCCGTATTTGGAAGCGACGATGGGTGATCGTCGACGACCGCAAGGGCTTAGACGGCCCGGTAGAATCAAGGAGATCGGGATTTTCCAGGCGATCAATCCAGGTCGCAACATCCGCCTGGAAGCTCTCCGGAAAGCTCTGGATCGGGACAGTCCAACGCGGCTTCTTCCGGGGCAGGGGGCTGAGGGTGATGTCGGGCCAGCCGTCGACCTCGGTGCGCATGCGGTTCCAGGTCTTGATCGCGTTTGCTACTTTGTGCTCGGGGCGGTCCTGGAAGCTCTCCTGA
>CAVWAE010000029.1:0-27418 GCA_963752895.1 uncultured Alphaproteobacteria bacterium | reverse complement strand
ACGGTCATGAAACTCTGCACGATGTAGTCGCAGCCAAGCTCGGAGGTCACCTTGGCGTACAGGCCGATGGCGACGCCGGCGACACCGGCGATGCCGGAGCCGAGCCCGAAGGTGAGCATGTTGACACGTTCGGGGTTGATGCCCATGGCGGCGGCCATGTTGCGGTTCTGGGTGACCGCGCGGGTCTCGAGCCCCAGCCGGGTGCGGCGCATGATGTAGAGGAACACCCCGAGGCAGATCAGCGCGAGCGCGAAGATCGCGATGCGGATGTAGGAGATGGCGACCACGTCGCTCACCACCCAGGCGCCGTCGAGCCAGGCGGGCGCGGTCAGCGGCCGGGCCTGGGTGCCGAAGATGTTCTTGGCGAGCTGCTGCAGCGCGATGGAAATGCCGAAGGTGGCGAGCAGTGTCTCCAGCGGCCGGTTGTAGAGCCAGCGGATCACCAGCCGTTCCATCGCCACCCCGGCGGCGAAGGTCACCGCGAAGGCGAGCGGGATCGCGACCGCGATCGAGGCGGTGTGGTTGGGAACCAGCTGCACCACATAGCCGGTGTAGGCGCCCATCATGATGAACTCGCCATGCGCCATGTTGATGACCCCCATCACCCCGAAGGTGATGGCGAGGCCGATGGCGGCGAGGAAATAGATCGAGGCGAGCGACAGCGCGTCGAGCCCGAGATCGACCATCTGGTTCAGGCTCACCTTGGTCGAGATCCGGGTGAGCGCGCTGTCGGCGGCTTCGGTCACGCGCGGGGTCTGGCTCGGCGTAGACCTCGGCGAAGCTGTGGGCGGCGAGCGCGGCGGTCACCGCGGCGTCGGTCGAGATAGGGCGGCACCAGCCCAGCCTCGGCAAGCGCGTTATAGGCCGCGACGCGCTTGTCCGGATCCGACAACTCCGCGACCGGTACGCCGCCGACGCGGCCGTCGGCGATGTTTTCCACCAGGGCCGCGCGCACGGCGTCGAGCGAGACCCGCGGCGGCGCCAGATCGGCGTCCGACAGCATCGCGTAGGCCGTCTCGCGCGGCAGCGCCTCGGTGCCGGGTTTGAGGATGCGGGCCACGTTCACATCCTCGGGCGGCGCGCCCGCGAAGACCTTGAGCGTTGTCGCGGTGAGCGGGTTCAGCGCCCCGCGCACGTCAATGCCGAGATCGCCCGCCATCTCCTCGATGGCGGCGATCCTCGTGTCGCTGTCGAGGTCGTAGGAGATCGTCAGCAGCCGTTCGAGCCGCTGCTTGCGTGCCTTGAGGTCGGGATCGGGCTCGGCGTCGATTGAAGCGCGCAGCGGGGCCAAGAGATCGGCGTTGGTATCGCGTTCGAGCGAGAGCAGCGCGTCTGCGCGTTTGGCCCGGTCGGGATCGTTGAGCTGGAAGGTCACGAGGGCGGTGCCGAGCAGCGCACGGATGCCGGAGTTGGGTTTGATCTGCTTGAGGTCGGCTTTTGCAATTTCGCCGACCACGGCGCCGCTGTCAAAGTCGACCAGCCGGTATGTCTCCGCGTCGATCTTCTCACCGCGAAAGAACAGCCCGTCCGCTTCACGCTGCCACATCTCCTTGGCCTGCCAGGCCTCGAGCACGTCCTGGGCCTCGGGCAGACCGCTTGCGGCCACGGCCGTCAATCGCCGGGCCGATGGTCTTGCGCGAGCTTTTGACGATCAACTCCGGCTGCGCCTGCAAGATCGCCTGCATCGGGCCGAGCGCCGTGCCCGCCTCCTGCGCCCGCGCAGGAGCGGAGAACGCGGTCAGAATGCAAGAAAGATGACGATTTTTTTCAGCATGTTGGCGGCCAGGCCCCTCGGAATTCAGGCGGATGGCCCGGCCCGCCAACCACATTACACACGCGGCGGGCCAGGGAACGCGCGGGCGGGGTCTGGCCCGCCCGCACGTGTGGTCTCAGTAGTTCGACGTGATCTGCACGCAGGTCTCGGTCTCGGTGTTGTACATACCGCAGCCCAGGTCCTTCCAATCGGACATCAGCACCGCCGATTCCGGCAGGTAGTCGGTCCATGCATCGCCCGGCACTTCCGCGGTCTGGCTGATGATGTCGAACTGGCCGTCTGCGGTGATCTCACCGATCAGCACCGGCTTGGCGAGGTGGTGGTTCGGCAACATCACGGCGGTGCCGCCTGTCAGGTTCGGGAATTCCTGCCCGTACATGGCCTCGCGCACCGCATCGACGTCCGTCGTGCCGGCCGCCTCGGCTGCATTCACCCACATGTTGAAGCCGATGTAGTGGGCTTCCATCGGGTCGTTGGTCACGCGATCTTCGCCCATCGTGCTCTTTCCAGGCGGCGATGAAGTCGGCGTTGGCTCGGATTCCGCGGACTGGAAGTAGTTCCACGCCGCGAGATGGCCGACAAGGTTGGAGGTGTCGAGGCCCGAAAGCTCTTCTTCGCCCACCGAGAAGGCGACGACGGGAATGTCATCGGCCGAAATACCGGCCGCCGCCAGTTCCTTGTAGAAGCCGATGTTGGCGTCGCCGTTGATGGTCGAGATCACGCCAACCTTCTTGCCGTCAGCGCCCAGCGCCACGACATCGGCCACGATCTTCGACCAGTCAGAATGGCCGAACGGCGTGTAGTTCACAAAGATATCTTCTTCGGCGATGCCCTTCGACTTGCAGGTAGCTCTCAAGGATGTTGTTGGTCGTGCGCGGGTAGACATAGTCGGTGCCGAGCAGCGCGAATTTCTCGACGCCGAGCTCTTCGAGGAAGTAGTCCGTGGCCGGGATCGCCTGCTGGTTCGGCGCGGCGCCGGTGTAGAACACGTTCTTCGAGCTTTCCTCGCCCTCGTATTGCACCGGGTAGAACAGCAGGCCGTTCAGCTCTTCGATCACCGGCAGCACCGACTTGCGGCTCACCGAGGTCCAGTTGCCGAAGATCACGTCGACCTCGTGCACGGTCAGCAATTCGCGCGCCTTTTCAGCGAACAGCGGCCAGTCGGAGGCCGGATCGACCACGACCGCCTCCAACTCGCAGCCGAGCACGCCGCCCGCTTGCGTTCTGCTGGTCGATCAGCATCAGCATGGTGTCTTTCAGCGTGGTCTCGGAAATCGCCATCGTGCCGGAGAGCGAATGCAGAACGCCGACCTTGATCGGGCAGTCCTGCGCGGCGGCGGCAGTGGCGAGCGCGGCGGCGGCGACGGTGCCGGCGAGCGCGGATTTGAGAATGGTCATCTGGATCTCCCTTCGGAGAAACTTGACCTGCGCCATGGCCCCGGTGGGGCGAATCCGTCAGGTATTTCTCGCAGCTTTACAGTTGCATTCGTGTCGCGGCCGGTTTCGAGCTCCACTTCGGTCTGGCCGTCACACACCCTTCTTTCCGAGACTTGGCCCCCCGTCCGGCAGGCTCAGCGATTCTGCATCGCGGCACGTTTGGCAATCTCGGGGCTGCGGATTTCCCACGCCCGGCGCAAATTGCCCAATACCCGTGCAGCACCCGCGGCGGGACGCCAGTTTTCGAGCATTTCCTGTCCGGCGCGCCACCCGCTGGGCTTTTTCGCGGCACACGGGACGGAACCTGCGGGAAAAAGCGGCAATCCGCCCGAACGCCGGAGAGATCCGATCACCGAAGCCGCTCCCATCCCAACGCCCGGCCCGCGCGCGCTCCCGCCGCGGGCCCGGGGCGCCGTGACGCTTTCGGCCACGTCCGCAAAGGATGCGGGCGGGAGTGGTCCCGACCGGCTTGGGCGGCTTCGCCAGTCCGGCTCGTTGAAATGCCTGTTTCCGCGCCGGGACGGGGCCGGGCTCGAGGCAGTGCTGGTCAATACGGCGGGCGGGATCACCGGCGGCGACCGATTCGAGATCGCCGCGCATGTGGGCACGGGCGCCCGGCTCACCCTGACCAGCCAGACCGCCGAGCGCGCCTATGCCGCACAGCCGGGCGAGGTCGGCCGGCTCGAGACCCGCCTCGACGTCGGTCCCGGTGGCCGGCTCGCCTGGATCCCGCAGGAGACGATCCTGTTCGACCGCTCAGCGCTCAGACGCCGGCTGACCGTCACGCTCGCGCCCGGCGCCACGGCGCTGGTCGCCGAACCTCTGATTTTCGGGCGCGCCGCGATGGGCGAGGAGGTGCGCAGAGGCCGCTTCGACGACCGGATCGAGATCCGGCGTGACGGCCGCCCGCTCCACCGCGACGCGATGCGCCTCGACGGCGACATCGCCGCCCGGCTGGACCGGCCGCATGCTGGCAACGGGGCGCGCGCGCTGGTCTCCCTGGTCTACGTCGCGCCCGACGCCGAAGCGCGGCTCGCCGCGGTGCGCAGCGCCCTGCCCCCGACCGGCGGCGCCAGCCTGATCGGCGACGACGTGCTGGCGCTGCGCCTGCTGGCCGGCGACGGGTTCGACCTGCGCCACAGCCTGATCCCGATCCTCACCCGCCTGACCGGCGGCGACCTTCCCAGGCCCTGGATGATCTGACATGAACCTCACGCCCCGCGAAAAAGACAAGCTCCTGGTGGCAATGGCCGCCGAAGTCGCCCGCAAGCGCCTCGCGCGCGGCGTCAAACTCAATCACCCCGAGGCAATCGCCCTCATCACCGACGCTGTGGTCGAAGGCGCGCGCGACGGCCGGTCGGTGGCCGACATGATGCAAGCGGGCGCCGAGGTCATCACCCGCGCCCAGTGCATGGAAGGCGTGCCGGAGATGATCCAAGACGTCCAGGTCGAGGCCACCTTCCCCGACGGCACCAAGCTCGTCACCGTCCATCAACCGATCCGCTGAGGAGGTTCACATGATCCCCGGAGAACTGTTCCCCGCCGAGGGCACGCTCGAGCTCAACCAGGGCCGCGAGGCGGTGACGCTGATGGTGGCCAACACCGGCGACCGCCCGGCGCAGGTGGGCTCGCATTTTCATTTCGCCGAAGCCAACAGCGCGCTCGATTTCGACCGCGCCGCCGCGCGGGGCATGCGGCTCGACATCGCCGCCGGCACCGCGGTGCGGTTTGAGCCCGACCAGCGCCGCGAGGTGCAGCTGATCCAGACCGGCGGGGCGCGCAAGGTTTTCGGGTTCAAACAGCAGGTCATGGGGGCGCTGCGAGATTGAAAACAGCCTGTCCGCGCAACCCTGCGGCCGGTGTGATCCGTGGCTTGATCCTCGCGACCGTACTGACCGTCTCTCGCGCCACCGCGCGACCGCAACCTTCCGCCGAAGGGCCCCCGAGGTGAGGGATGTCGCGCGTCCGCACGCACAAGGCATGGGACTTGGCCGCCCCGCAGGCCTTTCGTTTCATGAGGAAACGAGCATGTCGGCCTGCGCGGGGCTTCGGCCTGCGCCGGACAGTGCCGACATGCCGGGTTCCGGATCAGCCCGGGTTCGGCAGGGGCGGAACGCTGCGCAGGTAGACGATCAGCGCGTCGAGGTCCTCCGCCGTCATCCTGGCGAGGTAGGGATAGGGCATCGGTGGCAGCATCGGCTGGTCGCCGCGCATGCCTTTGGTGATCATCGCCTTGAGCGCCGCGTCATCGACGCTGGCGATACCGTCGGCGTGACTGGTGATGTTCGGCGCAACAACAACCCCCCAGGGTCCATGGAATGCGAACCCGCCCGCGCCCAGATGGTCGGCGTCGAGCGCCGGCGCGCCGGTCTGGCCGACCGCCGAATGGCATTCCATGCAATGGGCGAGGTTGGCGACATATTCGCCGTATTCCACCGTCAGCCCCGGCTCGGGCGCCGTGACGCTGTCGATCGTCGGACCATAGGCCGGCGGCAGCGGGATATTGTAGGCAGACACGCCAGGGTCGTGTTCGACCGTCGGCACGCTGCGCAGATACATCACGATCGAGGCGAGATCGTCATCCGAAATGCTGCGGTAGAGCGCGCAGGGCATCGGCGGCCCGATCAACGTCCCGTCCGGGCGCAGGCATTCGCGCACCGCGCGCCCGACCTCCACGTCGGACCATCCGGCGACGTCCCCGCCCGGGGTGATGTTGGCCGCGATCGCGGTAAACGCCGGCGTATCCTCGACAACCCGTCCGGCCAGATCCATCTCCATCATCGGTCCCTCGGGGCCGATCGGCGTGTGGCAGTTGCCGCAGCCCATGAGGCCTTGCACCAGGTATTCGCCGCGCTCGAGGCTCGGCTCGGCAACAGCGGCGCCGGCCGCCAACATCATGGTGGCCAGAAACGGAATGTGATTCATGGATGTTTTCTCCCGGATTGGGCTCGTCACCAGACGAGGATTGCTAAGAAAAACCGTTGCAATTCAGTAAATTACGAGAATCTGAGTAGCAGGCCTGCGACATTTTGTCAATCTCGGTGGGACGACCGCCCGCACCCGCAACGTGCCCGCCTGCGCCTCCCCGGACCGAACTCCGCGAACCGAAAGGAACCGACCTGATGCCCGCCACGATCAAATGCGCCGACCACGCCGCGATGTTCGGCCCGACCACGGGCGACCGCTTGCGGCTTGCCGACACCGACCTTGTCGTAGAGGTTGAGAAAGATCTCACAACCTACGGAGAAGAAGTGAAATTCGGCGGCGGCAAGGTCATCCGCGACGGCATGGGGCAATGCCAGGTAACCCGCGCCGACGGGGCCGTCGATACTGTGATCACAAATGCGCTGATCGTCGACCACACCGGCGATCTACAAGGCCGACGTCGGGCTCGCGAACGGGCGGATCGCCAAGATCGGCAAGGCGGGCAACCCCGACACCCAGCCCGGCGTCGACATCGTCGTCGGCCCGGGCACCGAAGCGATCGCCGGCGAGGGCAGGATCCTGACTGCCGGCGGCTTCGACAGCCACATCCATTTCATCTGCCCGCAACAGATCGAGGACGCGCTGCATTCGGGGCTGACGACGATGCTCGGCGGCGGCACCGGCCCGGCCCACGGCACGCTGGCGACCACCTGCACGCCCGGTCCCTTGGCACATCGGGCGGATGCTGCAGGCGGCCGACGCCTTTCCGATGAACCTCGCCTTCGCCGGCAAGGGCAACGCCTCGCTGCCCGCCGCGCTTGAGGAGCAAGTGCTGGGCGGCGCCTGTGCGCTCAAACTGCACGAGGACTGGGGCACCACGCCCGGCGCGATCGATTGCTGTCTCTCGGTCGCCGATGACATGGACGTGCAGGTGATGATCCACACCGACACGCTGAACGAGATCGGGCTTCGTCGAAAACACCGTCGCGGCGATGAAGGGCCGCACGATCCACGCCTTCCACACCGAGGGCGCGGGCGGCGGGCACGCGCCGGACATCATCAAGATCTGCGGCGAGGACGCACGTGCTGCCCTCGTCGACCAACCCGACCCGGCCCTTCACCGTGAACACGCTCGACGAACATCTCGACATGCTGATGGTCTGCCACCATCTCGACAAGTCGATCCCCGAGGACGTGGCCTTTGCCGAAAGCCGGATCCGGCGCGAGACCATCGCCGCCGAGGACATCCTGCACGACATGGGCGCCTTCTCGATCATCGCCTCGGACAGCCAGGCGATGGGCCGCGTCGGCGAGGTGCTGATCCGCACCTGGCAGACGGCGGACAAGATGAAGAAGCAGCGCGGCCGGCTCGCCGAGGAGACCGGCGACAACGACAATTTCCGCGTCCGCCGCTACATCGCGAAATACACGATCAACCCGGCCATCGCGCATGGCATGGCGGGCGAGATCGGCTCGATCGAGGAGGGCAAGCGCGCCGATCTGGTGCTGTGGAACCCGGCGTTCTTCGGCGTGAAGCCGGAGATGGTGCTGCTCGGCGGCACGATCGTCGATGGCGCAGATGGGCGACCCCAACGCCTCGATCCCGACGCCGCAGCCGGTCTATTCGCGGCCGATGTTCGGCGCCTACGGCCGGTCGGTGGAGCACTCCGCGGTGACCTTCGTCTCGGTCGCGGCGCAAGGCGACGGGCCTTCGCGAAAGCCTCGGGCTCGCCAAGCAGACGCTGGCGGTGACCAACACCCGCGAAATCGGCAAGAAGGATCTCCAGCTCAACGACGCGACCCCGCAGGTCGAGGTCAACCCCGAGACCTACGAGGTCCGCGCCGACGGCGAGCTGCTGACCTGCGCGCCGGCCGAAGAGCTGCCGATGGCGCAGCGCTATTTCCTGTTCTGAGGGGGCCCCGTGGCGGTGAACCAGTCAGAAGTCTTCGATCAACACGAGGTCGGTGTCATGGCCCCAGAGGTCGAGCGCGGGGGTACTGGACGTGCGCCCGGCGGCGGTGGATGCGGGGCGGCCCCCGGGTCCGGCCGCGGCCGCGCGGTTGGTCTCGCACGCCCGGGTGACAACCGTCCGCGAGGTTCGGGTCATCCAGAAGCGGTCGTCGCCGAGGATGGCGCCCGGCAGGCTGTCGCGGTCGAACACCCGACGCTCGGTTTCGCGCACGAAGACCTCGAAGCGCTGGCCCGAGACCGGCCCGTTCGGCCGCGCGTCGATCAACGCCTGGCGCAGCACCGCTTCGCGCGCGCGCAGCGACTGGATTTCGGCGCGCACGTCGCCAAGCGCATCGGCGAGTGTATTGAGGGGGAGGCTCTGTGACTGGTCCATGCCGAAAACCTCTCAGATCAGGGTAAATACCGGGTTAACGCCCGGCGAGAAAACAGATGAGGCATCCCGTGAAATACCTGCCCACAGCCCGCTCCATCACCCACGCCCACCCGGCGACGACACGGTGACGCTGTGCTACGACGCGCGCTTTTTGCGCCGCCGGGTGCGCGTCACCGCCGCGGGGCGCGAGTTCCTCGTCGATCTCGAACACACGACCTCGCTCGACGCGGGCGATGCCTTTGCACTCGACGACGGCGGCCGCGTCGCGGTGATCGCGGCCGCCGAAGTGCTCTACGAGATCCGCGGCGACCTCACCCGGCTCGCCTCGCACATCGGCAACCGCCACACGCCCTGCCAGATCGAGCCCGACCGGTTGCTGATCCAGCGCGACCACGTGATGCGCGACATGTTCGCGAAACTCGCGGCCGAGGTGGTCGACGTGGTGGAGCCCTTCACCCCAGAAGGCGGCGCCTACGGGCACGGACGCACCCACGGCCACGGTCACGGGGCGCAAGGCCACGGGTCCCATGAACACGGCCCCCGCGAGCACGAGCCCCACGAGCAGAGGCCCCATGCGCACTGACGCCGTGCTCACCCTTGCCCAATGGCTCTCGCCCGCTTACCCGGTGGGCGCCTTCGCCTACAGCCACGGCCTGGAAGCGGCGGTGGCCGCGGGATGGGTAGAGGACGGGGTCGACCTCGAGGCCTGGCTTTCGGAGGTGCTGGAAACCGGCGCGGGGCACAACGACGCGGTGTTCGTCGCCGCCGCCTACCGCGCAGACGGCCCGGACGCCATCGCCGGGATCGACGCCACGGCCCGCGCCTTTGCTGGCTCGAAAGAGCGGCTCACCGAGACCGACCAGCAGGGCATGGCCTTAACCCTGGTGACGGCAGCGATCCGGGGCGGCGACACTGTCCCCCTCACCTACCCCGTCGCCCTCGGCGCGGCCGCGGCGCGGGCCGCCCTGCCCCTCGACCTCACGCAGGCGATGTATCTCCAGGCCTTCCTGTCAAACCTTGTCGCCGCCGGACAACGGCTCCTGCCCGTCGGGCAGGCGGAGGGCCAGACGATCCTCCACCGGCTCACGGCCCGCATCCCGGCCGTGGTCGGCGCCACCCGCACGGGCGATCTCGACACGCTCTCGGCCACCGCCTTTCTCACCGACATCGTCGCGATGCACCACGAAACCCTGAGAACGAGAAATTTCCGCACATGACCGCCCCAACCGCCCGCTGAACGGCCCGCTGCGCATCGGCGTCGGCGGACCGGTCGGCGCCGGCAAGACGACGCTCACCGCTGCCCTTGCCGAGACGTTCCGCGACAAACATCCATCGGCGTCATCACCAGCGACATCTACACCCAGGAAGATGCCGAAGCGCTGATGCGGATGCAGATCCTGCCGTCGGACCGGGTCATCGGCGTCGAGACCGGGGGCTGCCCGCATACCGCGATCCGCGAGGATGCCTCGATCAACCTCGCCGCCGTCGCCGAGATGCGCGCCCGCCACCCCGAGCTCGAGATCGTGTTGATCGAATCGGGTGGCGACAACCTGTCGGCCACCTTCAGTCCGGAGCTCGCCGACCTCACCGTCTACGTGATCGACGTGGCGGCGGGTGAGGAGATCCCGCGCAAGGGCGGCCCCGCAATCACCCGCTCCGACATCCTCGTCATCAACAAGACCGACCTGGCACCCTACGTGGGTGCCGATCTTGGCGTGATGGAACGCGACGCGCGGCGGATGCGGGGGGACCTTCCGACGTTTTTCGCGGCCATGAAACACCGCGAAGGCGTGGCGGAGATCGCTGACGCCCTGCGCAAACTCGGCGGCATCTGACTGGCTCCGCTTGCGAACCGCCCAGCGCCCCCCCGAGAAGAAGAAAAACCCGGTGACCGATTATGCCTAGGAATTAGGCATCGCCTCGCCCTATGCTCCAAATGTTTGGCAGCAGCAGCCAGTCCATGTCCGGTCCGCCCCGCAGGCTGGACCTTCGTTATCCTCGCGGGACTTATGTCCCGGAAGAAACCAGACAGGAGAGAATCCGTGCTGAAACGTATCGTGGCCGGCATGGCCGCCAGTGTCGTCCTGAGCGGCGCCGCATTCGCCCAGACCGAGGTGCCCTTCGCACTCGACTGGAAATTCGAGGGCCCCGCGGCCCCCTATTTCGTCGCCATCGACAAGGGCTATTTCGCCGAGGCCGACCTCGCGGTCGAAATCACCGCCGGCTCCGGCTCGCTCGACGCGATCCCGAAAGTGGCCACCGGCGCCTTTCCGGTCGGCTTTGCCGACATCAACTCGCTGATCAAGTTCCTCGACCAGAACCCGGGCGCGCCGGTCACCGCGGTGATGATGGTCTACGACAAGCCGCCGTTCGCGGTGATCGGGCGCAAATCGCTCGGCGTCGAAACACCGGCCGATCTCGAAGGCAAGGTGCTCGGCGCCCCGCCCCCCGACGGCGCCTGGGCCCAGTTCCCGATCTTTGCCGCCGAAAACGGGCTCGACATGGACGCGATCACGGTCGAACCCGTGGGCTTCCCGACCCGTGAGCCGATGCTGGCCGAGGGCAACGTCGCGGCGATCACCGGGTTTTCGTTCTCGTCCTACCTCAACCTCGTGCGCCTCGAAGTGCCGGAAGACGACATCACCACGCTCCTGATGGCCGACTACGGCGTCGATCTCTACGGCAACGCGATCATCGTCAACACCGAGTACGCGGCAGAGAACCCGGACGTGATCGAGGGCTTCCTCGCCGCCGTGGCAAAGGGCTGGGCCGACGCGGTCGCCGATCCCGCCGCTGCGATCCCGTCGCTGATCGAGCGCAACCCGGCGGCCGACGCGGCGCTCGAAACCCGCAGGCTGGAGCTGTCGATCAACGACAACGTGGTCACCGACTGGACCATGGCCAACGGCTTTGGCGGGATCGACGACGCACGACTGGCAAGCTCGCTCGACCAGATCGCCACCACCTACGAGTTCCAGAATGCACCGGACGCGGCGCTCTATTTCACCGACGCCTACCTGCCCGAGGGCGGCTTCGCGCTGAAATGACGACAATGGGCGCGCGCGGGGCCGATCCCGGGCGCGCCCACCCGAACCGGGGGGCCAAGATGTTTCCGATGATCAAGATCGAGGGCGTACGCCACGCCTACAATACGGCCGACGGCCCCCTGCCCGTGCTCGACGGGCTGGAACTGGCGCTCGAGGAAGGCGGCTTCGTCGCGGTGGTGGGCCCCTCGGGCTGCGGCAAATCCACCCTCACCAAGCTCCTATCCGGACTGCTGAAACCCGACGAGGGCCGGGTGATGATGCACGGCGAGGTGGTCTTGAAGCCACGTGCCACGGTCGGCATGGCATTCCAAAACCCGGTGCTGCTCGAATGGCGCTCGATCCTGCAAAACGTGATTCTGCCGCTCGAGATCGTGCCCAACACGTTGTCGAAGGCGGAGAAGGAAGACCGCGCGCGGCACCTTCTCGCCCTGGTCGGGCTCAACGGCTTCGAGGACAAGCGCCCCTCGGAGCTGTCCGGCGGCATGCGCCAGCGCGCCTCGCTTTGCCGGGCGCTGGTCCACAAGCCCGAGGTGCTGATCCTCGACGAACCCTTCGGCGCGCTCGACGCCTTCACCCGCGAAGACCTCTGGCAGACGATGCACCGGGTGAAGGAAAACGAGCCCTTCACCGGCGTGCTCATCACCCATGACCTGCGCGAGGCGATCTTCCTCGCCGACCAGGTGGTGGTGCTTTCGGGCCGCCCGGCCCACACCCAGTTCGTGCTCGATGTGCCCGACACGGGGCCGCGCGATCTCGACCATCTCTACACGCCCGAGGCGGCCGAGATGCTGGCCGTGCTGCGCCACCAGATCGAAGTCGCGCAAGGCCGCGCGCCCGCCACCCCGGACACCGCCGCGGAGGGGACGCAATGAACGCCAACGTCCAGAAAGTCGTCGTCCCGCTGGTCGCAATGGTGCTGTTTTTGTTGCTTTGGGAAGGCGTGGTCTGGGCCACGGGTTGGCCCAACTACAAGATGGCCTCGCCTTCCGACCTCTGGCCGGCGTACGGCAAACACTGGTCGCTGTTTCTGACGATGGGCTGGCAGACGCTGTGGCGCACCGTGCTCGGGCTCTTGCTGGCGGTGGTGGTCGGCACCGGGCTCGGCATGATCATGGGGTTCAGCCGGATCATGCGCGACGGGCTCTACCCGTTGCTCGTGGGGTTCAACGCGATCCCCAAGGCAACCGTGGTGCCGATCGTCGCGCTGATGTTCGTCGGCGCACATGATTTCAACACCGTGCTCATCGCCTTCATGATCTCGTTCTTCCCGATCGCCGTGTCGGTCTCGATCGGGCTCTCGACGCTGGAGCCGGAATACCGCGACATCCTGCGTTCGCTCGGCGCCTCGCAATCGACGATTTTCTGGAAGATCGCCCTGCCCAAAACCCTGCCGGAATTCTTCGGCGCCTTGAAGGTGGCGGTGACGCTCGCCTTCATCGGCACCAACCTGATGGAGATCGTCAGCCCCCACGGCCGCGGCCTCGGCGCGTTGTTCGACAGCGGCAAGACCAACTCCGACTACCCGCTCATGTTCGCCGTGCTCATCGCCCTGGCTGCGCTCGGGATCGTGCTTTACTACATCGTGGTCGCGCTGGAGAAGATCTTCGCCGGATGGGCCGAACGCAGCCCGCATTGAGGGCGGGACGGCGTTTGGAAACGCCGTCCGACGCGGTTTCGAAACCGCGTGGCAAACCGCTTCAAAGCGGTTTCGCCCCGGGGACCAAGGGGCGGACGCCGTGCAGATGGAGGCGTGGCCGCAGACTTTTCCGCGCGGCACGGCGCGGGACCCACAGGCGGGCAGCCTTGCGCGATCCTCCCGCGTCCAGGGCCACCCTTTCGCCCCAGATCACCCGTTGACAGTCGAGGCAAGCTGATAAAACCGCTCGCGTTCACCGTTTTCCTGACGGTCTTCGGCCTCGCGACCTGGGCCCAACCGATGCAGGTCCAATCGGTCTCGACGGCGGGAACTGCGGCGAGTGCGGCTGGGCAATCGCACAAGGCGATATCACCGAGAACACGCCAGCGGCACTCCGGGCGCACGTTGTCGAAGTCAACTCCGTCCGGCGGATTGTCTTGAACTCCCAAGGCGGCAGTCCGGCGCCGAATTGGAACTTGATCGGATCATCGGCGACGACAATCTCGCAATGGAAATCGGGGACGCGCGGCCCGAGACCGGAGGCCCCTTGTTCACGCCTGTCGAGGGCGTCCTCCCCCCGAGCCTTCCGTGTTCTCCAGGCAGAGTTTCTCTCTTCACACCAACCCATTGCTTAATTTCGAGATGGTTCTCGGTGCTGATGAAACCCTGTCCGATGCAGAGACCTTTTGCCTGCGTGCCCGCGCCGGCGGCCACTGACGGTTATCGGGGCATCGGGTTCGCGGCGGCCCCACCCCGGCGCGGTCAGCCCCCCCGTTCCCCCGCCAGCATCTCCCGCAACTCGGTCTTCAGCACCTTGCCGTAATTGTTCTTCGGCAAAGCCTCGACGAAACGGTAGCTTTTCGGACGCTTGAACCGGGCGATGCGGTCGAGGCAGAGCGCGTCGAGCACCGCCTCTTCGGGCGGTCCGCCCTCCTCGGCCACCACGAAAGCCACCACCACCTCGCCCCATTCCGGGTCCGGCCGTCCGACCACCGACACTTCGCGCACGCCCGGGTGCGCCAGCAGCACCTCCTCGACCTCGCGCGGGTAGATGTTGGAGCCGCCGGAGATGATCACGTCCTTGGAGCGGTCCTGCAGGGTGAGGAAACCGTCCTCGTCCAACCGTCCCAGATCGCCGGTCCACAGCCAGCCGTCGCGGATCGTGGCCGCCGTCGCCTCGGGGTTGTTCCAGTAGCCCGCCATCACCGTGGCGCCCTTGACCGCGATTTCGCCGGTCTCGCCGGGCGGCACCGCACGCCCCGCCGCGTCGATCACCGCAACGCGGACCTGGGTCTGCGCGGTGCCGACCGAGGTCAGCCGCTCGCGCCAGCGCGGATGGTCGCGGTCGGCGACGTCCGCACGCGACAGCGCGGTGATCCTCATCGGGCATTCGCCCTGACCGTAGATCTGGACGAAGCGCGGACCCATGACGCGGACCGCTTCGAGGATGTCGGCCTCGTACATCGGGCCGCCGCCATAGACAATGGTGCGGATCCCTTCGCCGCCGCCGCCCCGGGCCTTCGCCGCCTCGACCAGTCGGCGCACCATCGTCGGCGCGGCGAACATCGACACCCGGTCCTTTCCCCGCCCGAGCCTGGCCGCGAGCGTGAGGATTTCGTGAGCGTCGAAGCCGCCGCTCTCGGGCACCACATGGGCGGCCGCGCGCAAGACGTGCATGAAATTGTAAAGCCCCGCCCCGTGGCTCATCGGCGCGGCGTAGAGCGCCACGTCATCGGGTTTTACCTCGTCGACATCGACGAAATAGCTCAGCGTCATCGATGCGAGGTTGCCAGAGGTCATCATCACGCCCTTGGGGGTACCGGTGGTGCCCGAGGTGTAGAACAGCCAGGCCATGTCCGTGTCGTCCATGGGCCGGGGGACGTCCAGCGGCGCGGTCTCGCGCAACGCTCTGAACTCAGGACCCTCGGCGGTGATGATGTCCACGCCGTCAGGCATAATATCCCGCAGCGCGGGCCCGGATTTTTCATCGGCGAAGACCAGCCTGGCGCCTGCATCGCCGACGATCCAGGCCGCCTCGCGGACGTGCAGCTTTGCATTGATCGGGACGGCAGCAGCGCCCGCCCACCAGATCCCGTAGAGCGCTTCGAGATAGGCGGTGCGGTTGGCCATGTAGAGCGCCACGCGGTCGCCCGGTTCGACTTCCTGCGCGACGAGCGCGGCGCCGAGGCCGGCGGCGCTGCGGGCGAAATCCGCATAGGTTGCTTCAAGGGTCGCGCCCCGGTAGAGCGCCGGCGCACCCGGATGGCGCCGGGCGGTGCGGCGGAGCCATTCGGCCGGGTTCATTTCACCGCTTCCAGGATCGAGCAGTAATTGGCCACGCCAGAGCCCCCCATGTTGTAAACCGCCGCGAGCTCGGCCCCGGCGATCTGCTCCCCGGCAGGCGCAACCCCGGTCACATGCTTGGCCGCGGTGATATGCATCGACACGCCGGTCGCCCCGACCGGGTGGCCCTTGGCTTTCAGCCCGCCCGACACGTTCACCGGCAGCCGGCCGCCGCGCAGGGTCGCACCTTCGGCGATCATCGCGGCGCCCTGCCCGATCGGCGCGAGCCCCATCGCTTCGCAGATCATCAGCTCGGCGATGGTGAAGCAATCGTGAACCTCGGCGAGGTCGAGATCGTCGAGCCCGATCCCGGCCATGTCGAAGGCGGCGGCGAAAGTGCGCTGGGCCGCTTCGAGCCGGGTGAGATCGCGGCCCTTCAGGGGCAGGAAATCGTTCACCTGCACGGCAGCGCGAAAGCCGACGGCGCGCGGGAAATCGCGCGCCATGTCATCCGCGACCATCACCACCGCCGCCGCGCCGTCGCTGATCGGCGAGCAATCGGTGAGCCGGAGCGGCGGGGCGATCATCGGGTTCCTGTCGGACACCGTGTTGCAGGCCGCGAAATCGAAGGCTTTGCGGAAATGGGCGAGCGGGTTGGAGAGCGCGTTGGCGTGGTTCTTGACCGCGATCCGGGCCAGCGTCTCGGACTGGTCGCCGAAAGCCGCGAAATAGGCGGCGGCGAACTTTGCGAAGATGCCCGGAAAACTGAGCCCCGCTTCGTCCGGGTGATAGGCCGCCCGGCCGAGCGCCTCGGTAACGCCCCGCGTGTCGAGGTTGGTCATCTTCTCCGCACCGATCACCAGCGCGGTGCGCACCCGGCCCGCGCCGATCGCGTCGCGCGCCGCATAGATCGCGGCCGCTCCGGAGGCGCAGGCGTTCTCACACCGGGTCGCCGGTGTGAACCGCATCACCGGGTCGAGACCGAGGGCCAACGACGCGGCGAAGGCATTCGGCTCCATCCCGGCGTTGAAATGGCCGAGCCAGACCTGGTCGATGTCGCCAGGCGCAATCCCGGCATGTGCGATGGCCTCGCCCGCCGCGTCGAGGACCAGTGCCTCGAAACTCTTGTCCTTGTGCACACCGAAGGGCGTGTGGCCCCAACCGACGATTCTCGCGTCCATCTTAGCCTCCCATTTGTGTGTCTTTGATAATAACCCCGATTGGCCTTTGCGCAGTCCGGAAAATTACGAAAGGCGCAGACCCTCGGAACCACCATGTCCGACCTTGCCTTTGCGGCCTTCGCGTTCGCCCCGATCGGGTTGATCTGCAGCGAGGCGCGCGTGATCCGCCGCTGCAACCCGCTGTTCGCGGAGATGTTCGGTTACCCGGTCAACGAACCGGAAGGCCATTCGCTGTCGCGGCTCTACTCTTCGTCGGGAGAATCTCTCCAGATCGGCCGGGTCGGCGCGGCGAAGATGGTGGGCGGCGGGCGGTACCGCGACGACCAATTCATGCGGCGGCGGTCGGGCGAGCTGTTCTGGTGCCGGTGCGCGGCCCGTCGCTCGACCCGGGCGCGTCCTCTACGCGCGCGGTCTGGAGCTTTTCCGACATATCCGCGGCCCGGCCGGTACCGACGCCTACCCCGCGCGAACGGCAGGTGGCGACGCTGATGGCCGAAGGGTTGACCGCGAAAGAGATCGCCCGGCCGCTCGATATTTCGCCGCACAGGGCGGAGGTCCCCCGGACCCGGTTGATGGCGAAGGTCTCGGCCCGCAACAACATGAACCTGGTGGCGCAGATCGCCGGAGTGCCGGTGTGGGCGAATGGGCCGTACCCCTAGAGCACCTGGTCGATCGCCCCCGCGAGCTTCGCCGTGATCTCGTCGATGTGCTTGTCTTCGACGATGAACGGCGGCGCGAGCAGCACGTGGTCGCCCGCGCGCCCGTCGACGGTGCCGCCCATCGGGTAGCAGATCAGCCCGGCCTCGAACGCGGCCTTCTTGAGCCGGCCGGCAATGCGCTGCGCGGGGTCGAACGGCGTGCTTGGTTTCGCGGTCGGCGACGAGCTCGACGCCGCGGAACAGGCCGCGGCCGCGGATGTCGCCGACGTGGGGGTGCTGGCCGAAGCGCTCGGCAAGCGCCGCATCGAGCTTGTCGCCCTGTCGCGCACCTGCGGCAGCAGGTCGCGCTCGAGGATCGCGCGCTGCACCGCGAGGCCGCCGCGCGCGGCGACCGGGTGGCCCATATAGGTATGGCCGTGCTGGAAGAAGCCCGAGCCGCCGCGCAATGGCGTCGTAGATCGCGCCGGTGCAGATCATCGCGCCGATCGGCTGGTAGCCCGCGCCGAGACCCTTGGCGATGGCGACGAGGTCGGGCGTGACGCCCTCCTGCTCGCAGGCGAACAGCGTGCCGGTGCGGCCCATGCCGCACATCACCTCGTCGAGGATCAGCAGCACGCCGTAGCGGTCGCAGACCTCGCGGATGCGCTTGAAATAGCCCGGCACCGGCCGGCACCGCGCCGAGCGTGGCGCCGACCACCGGCTCGGCGACGAAGGCCATGACGCTGTCGGGGCCGAGGCGCTGAATTTCCGTCCTCGAGCTCGCGCGCGACCCGCTGGCCGTAGTCTTCCGCGTCTCGTCCGTCGCGCTGCTCGCGCATACGCGTAGCAGGGCGCGACGTGCGTCACGTCGATCAGCAGCGGCTCGAACTGGCGTCGCGCCGCCAGAGGTTGCCGCCGACCGCCAGCGCGCCGAGCGTGTTGCCGTGATAGCTCTGGCGGCGCGCGATCAGGTGCCGGCGTTGCGGCTCGCCGTGTCTCGACATGGTACTGCCGCGCGAGCTTCAGCGCCGCCTCGACCGCCTCCGAGCCGCCGGAGACGAAATAGACACGGGTCAGATCGCCGGGCGCATGGGCCGCGAGCAGATCGGCCAGCGCCTCGGCGGGCTCGCTGGTGAAGAAGCCGGTGTGGGCGAAGGCGAGCCTGTCGAGCTGGGCTTTGGCCGCCGCTGTCACGTCGGGGTCGCCGTGCCCGAGACAGGAGACGGCGGCGCCGCCGGAGCCGTCGAGATAGCGCTTGCCGGCGGCATCGATGAGGTAGCAGCCCTCGCCCGCCACCGCGGTCTTCATGGTGGCGCCCGAATGGCGCGGGAAGACATGGCCCATCAGGATATTCTCCCTGGTTCGAACCCGGCGCGGGCAGCGGCGTCGACCAGCGCCGACACCGCAGCGGCGTTGTCGACGAACGGCGTGCCGTCCGGAGCGAAGTGATTGTTTTCAAAGCCGATGCGGACGTTGCCGCCGCGGCGGATGGCGTACAGCAGGCAATCCTGTTCGCGTTGGCCGAAGGCGCAGACCGACCAGGTGAGCGGCGCCTCTCCCAACGGTGTCGAGAAACGGGTCGAGGTCTTGCGGGACGGACCGTTGGCCTTCGGTGTAGCGGCCGAGCACGAACAGCACGGAGGAAAACCGTGCCGGGATTGTGCCGGCCGCGAGATGGTCCAGCAAACGCGTGAGATCCTCGGGCGCATAGAGGATATGCTGGACATCCGTGCCCGCCGCCTCGGCCACCCGGTAGGCCTCGGCCAGCCGGTCCGGCGCGCGCTCGATCTCGCACAGCGCCACGCTGGCCTCGGCGGCGAGCCCCGCGCGCAGGCACTCGATCTGGGCGGCAACGTCGAACAGCCCTGCCGCCTCGGTGGTGATCTGAACGCGCAGGTCCGTCGCCGACCGGATCGCCGCGACTGCGGTCCGGTAGGCGCCCGCGTCGAGCGTATGCCGCCCCTCGGCGTCGCGCACATGCACATGGATCGCCGTCGCGCCCGCCGCGGCGCAGGCCCGCGCTGTCGCGGCCAACGCGTCGGGCGTGAGCGGCAGCGCCGGATGGTCGGCCCTGGTCTTGCGGGCCCCGTTCGGCGCCACCATGAGATCGAACGTCGTGGACAAGTCTGGCTTCCCTTACGTCGCGTCATCGCCTGCGACCAATTGCATGTGGATCACGAAACCTGTCAACGATCGGCTAAAATCACATATGTTTTTCATAGCCATCACTAGAACGAATTAACATGGACCCGACACTGCGCCCTCGAATTGTCGCCCGGCTGAAGACCGAGATCGCCGGGTTCGCGCCGCAAATGCACGCGGCCGCCAAATACCTGCTCGACCATCCGGCGGATTTCGGTCTCGACCCGATCCGGGAGACCGCCCGCAAAGCCCACGTAAGCACATATACCTTTGTAAACATGGCGAAACATCTCGGCTTTTCATCATTCGAGGAGCTGCGCGCGCCGTTTCGCGCAGCGCTGGTGGCGAATGCGCCGGGCCCGGCCAACCCCGATTGGCTTGACGAGTTGCGCGACCAGGGAAGCTCCGGCGCGGCCTTCGCCGATGCCGCGCAGAACGCGCTGTCGGTGGTGCGGCGCACGCTCGAGAGCCAGACACTCGAAGAATTGTCCGCGGTCGCGGACATGCTTACCGGCGCGCGCGCGGTCTATCTCACCGGCATGCGGGCAAGCTACGCGATGGCTTATTTCCTGCATTACGTCGGCCGGATGGCCCTGCCGGGAATGGAACTCATCCCGCGCAACATGGGGAGCGCGATCGACGATCTGAACGACGCGCGGGAGGGCGACGTGCTGTTGGCGATCGCCGTCACACCGTACTCTCGCGAGACCATCGAAGCCTGTCGCTTTTCCCAAGCCAAAGGTTTGAAACTCATAGTGATTTCAGACTCCGCGGTGGTCGCGCCCGACCTCCGTCCGGACCACAACCTGGTGGCCTGTGTGCTCACCTCTCACGACTTCGCATGTTATTCCGGACTAACCGCTCTGATCGAGATGCTGGTGGCGCTGCTGATCCAGCGCAATGACGGGGCGGCGCGCACCCGGATCGCCGCCTACGATTTCCTGCGCCGCGACAGCAAAGCCTACTGGCCGGACGGAAAAACATAAGTTTTTCAGTGACAACCTCCCGCGCATTGTCGAACCTCCGGTCCCAAGCGGCCACTCGCATGGCCGCAGGATCCAAATGGGAGTTGGACAAGATGTTTCAGAAGTTCATCGGCGGCGCCGTCGCCGCCGCCGCGATCGCTGTCACGAGCGGCGTCGCCGCGCAGGACCAGCAATTCATCTCGATCGGCACCGGCGGTGTCACCGGCGTCTACTATCCGACCGGCGGCGCGATCTGCCGCCTCGTCAACAAGCGACCGCAAGGAGCACGGCATCCGCTGCGCCGTCGAATCCACCGGCGGCTCGGTCTACAACATCAACACCATCCAGGCCGGCGAGCTCGAGTTTGGTGTCGCCCAGTCCGACTGGCAGTACCACGCCTTCAACGGCACCTCCAAGTTCGCCGATCACCCGTTCCCGGAAATCCGGGCTGTGTTCTCGGTGCACCCCGAGCCCTTCACCCTGGTGGTCGCGCGCCGATAGCGGCATCACGTCCTTCGAGGAACTCAAGGGCAAGCGCGTCAACGTCGGCAACCCGGGCTCCGGCCAGCGCGGCACGATGGAAGTTGTGATGGAAGCCTTCGGCATGACCATGGACGATTTCGCGCTGGCGACCGAGTACAAGGGCTCGGAAATGGCGCAAGCAGCTGTGTGACGGCAACATCGACGCGATGATCTACACCATCGGTCACCCGGCCGCCGCCATCAAGGAAGCGACCACGACCTGTGACGTGAAACTGATCGACGTGACCGGCGAACCGATCGACAAGCTGGTCGCCGACAACCCCTACTACCGCGTCGCGACCATTCCGGCCGGCATGTACGCGGGCACCGATGTCGACGTGACCACCTTTGGCGTCGGCGCGACCTTCGTGACCTCGGCGAACGTGTCCGGAAGAGACCGTCTATATCGTCGCCAAGGCGGTGATGTCGAACCTCGACGACTTCCGCGGCCTGCACCCGGCGTTCGCCAACCTCGACGCCGGCGCAGATGGTCAAGGACGGTCTGTCCGCCCCGCTGCACCCGGGCGCCGAGAGGGCCTACAAGGAGCTTGGCCTGATCGAATGATCCAGGCGCGCGTGATCTGAAAAACCGGCGCCAGCGCTCCCAGACCGGGGCGCTGGCGTTTTCGTAACCGCCGGGTGGGGCCCGGCGGCATCACGGCGAATAAACCGGACGAAGAGAAGGGCCGACCATGACCGACACCACAGCGAGAACCGCCGAAGACATGGTCTCGGAAGCCGACACCGGCGCGCGCGATGCCGGCCCCGGGGTGGCAAAGCTCATCATTCTGGATCTCGATCCTGTGGTCGCTGTTCCAGCTCTACATCGCCTCCAAGGTGCCCGGGGATCGTCGCCGAGTTGACCGGCATCAACATGTTCGCCAACATCGTCGCCCAGGCCCGCTTCGTGCACCTCGCCTTCGCGCTGACGCTGGCCACCCTCGCTTTCCCGATGTTCGGCCACCGCCACAAGATTCCCCTGGTACGACTGGCTGCTGGTCGCCGGCGGCATCGCTGCCACGCTCTATCTGGTGGTCTTCCGCTTCCAGATCGCGGACCGTCCGGGGCTCTGGAGCACAACCGACATCGTGCTTTCGGGCATCGGCATGGTGGTGCTGCTGGTCGCGGTCTATCCGGTCGCTCGGCCTGCCGCTGGTCGTCATCGCCTCGCTGTTCCTGTGCCTCGCCTTCTTCGGCGGCTACAGCGACTGGGTCGGCTCGATCACCAATTACGGAGGCGCCTCCTTCTCCAAGGCGATGGGGCATTACTGGATGCAGACCGAGGGCGTCTTCGGCGTCGCACTCGGCGTGTCGACCTCGATGATCTTCCTGTTCGTGCTGTTCGGCGTCGCTGCTCGAAAAAGCCGGCGGCGGCAACTGGTTCATCAAGGTCGCCATCGCCCTGCTCGGCGCGCTGCGCGGCGGGCCCGCCAAGGCCGCGGTGCTGTCGTCGATGATGACCGGGCATGATCTCCGGCTCCTCGATCGCCAACACCGTCACCACCGGCACCTTCACCATCCCGCTGATGAAGAAGATCGGCTTCACGCCGGAGAAGGCGGGCGCGGTCGAGGTGGCCTCCTCGACCAACGGCCAGCTGACCCCGCCTGTCATGGGGGCCGCGGCCTTCCTGATGGTGGAATATGTCAACATTCCCTATATCGACGTGGTCAAACACGCCTTTCTGCCGGCGGTGATCTCCTACATCGCGCTGCTCTACATCGTGCACCTCGAAAGCCTGAAACTGGGGCTGAAAGGGCCTGAGAAGCCCGGCCGTACCATTGGCGTCGTGATGATCCTGATCCTGTTCCTGTCGGGCTTCCTTGCGATGGCGGCGATCACCTTCCTGTTGATCGGTTTCCGCGCCCTGTTGGAGCCGCTCATGCCCGGCGAAACGGTCTACGCGGCGCTCGTGCTGCTCGCGGCCGCCTATGTCGCGCTGGTCTGGCTGGCCGCGCGCTTCCCGGACATCGAAGTGGACGACCCGAACGCCAAGGTCGTCACCGCCCCGCGCCTCACCCCGACGTTCCTCGGCGGCGCCTATTTCGCGCTGCCGATCTTCGTCCTGGTGTGGAACCTGATGGTGCGCACAGAGACTCTCGACCGGCTTTCGCCGGCGCTCTCGGCGTTCTGGGCGACGGTGGCGATGATCCTGGTCGCGTTGACGCCACAAGCCCTTGAAAGCGCTGTTCCGGGGCGACCATGCGGGCGCGCGGGCGTTCGGCCAGGGGTTCCGCGATTTCGTCGCCGGGCTCGAAGGCGGCGCGCGCAACATGATCGGCATCGGCGTCGCCACCGGGGCCGCCGGCATCATCGTCGGCACCATCACGCTGACCGGCGCGCACCAGATGATCGGCCAGGTGATCGAGGTGATCTCCGGCGGCAACCTGATGGTGCTTGCTGGTGCTGGTGGCGGTGCTGTCGCCTGATCCTCGGCATGGGGCTGCCGACGACCGCGAACTACATCGTCGTGTCCTCGCTGATGGCGCCGGTGATCGTCACCGTAGGCGCGCAGTCCGGGCTGATCGTGCCGCTGATCGCGGTGCACATGTTCGTGTTCTACTTCGGCATCCTTGCCGACGACACGCCACCGGTGGGCCTCGCGGCCTATGCCGCGGCGGCGATCTCGCGCGGCGACCCGATCAAGACCGGTCTGCAGGGCTTCGCCTATGACATCCGGACCGCGCTGTTGCCGTTCATGTTCATCTTCAACACCGATCTGCTGTTGATCGACGTCGGCCTCGCCAAGGCGGTGATGGTGTTCTTCGTGGCGCTGATCGCGATGCTGCTGTTCGCGGCGGCGACCCAGGGGTATTTCATCGCCAAGAGCCGGGGCTGGGAGACGGCGGTGATCCTCGTCATCGTCTTCACGCTGTTCCGGCCGGGCTACTGGCTCGACAAGTGGCAAGATCCCTACATCGAGACGACCGGGCCGGAGGCGGTGCAGGCAATCGGCGATCTGGAGCCGGGAGGAAACGCACGGCTGGTGGTTTCGGCGCCCGATTTCGACACCGGCATTGTCGGCACCACCACCCTGCTCTACACCGCCGAGGCGGAGGGGACCGGCGAAGAGCGGCTCCAGGCCGCCGGGCTCACGCTGTTCGAGGAGGACGGTCTCTTGAAGCTCGACGAACCCTTCCCCGGCACGCCCTACTTCGAGGCGCTGGCAAATGACTACGATTTCTATGGCGACGAGCCGGCCTTGCTTGCTTCCGTCCAGGTGGAGAACCAGCGCCCGCCCAAGGAGATCTTCTTCATCCCCGCATTTCTGCTCCTGGCCCTGATCTTCTTCGTTCAGCGGCCGCGGGCAACCCAGGCCCCGTTCTGAGGCCCGTCCTGAGGAGGAGACCCCATGTTCAAGACTGTTCTTGTTTCCGTCGACGTTTCGCTGCCGGAGGAAACCCGCAAGATCCTAGCCGCCGCCAAGGTGCTCACCACGTCGTGGGAATGCACCCTGCACGTCGTCACGGTGGTGCCCGATGTCGGCATGGCCATTGTCGGCTCATACCTCGACAAGCGGTTCGAAGACCAGAGCCACGACGCGGCCGAGATCGAGCTGAAAACCGCGATGTCCGAGAGCGGGATCGATGCCCGCGCGCACGTCGCTGCGGGCACGGTCTATGACCGCGTGATCCAGCTCGCCGACACGATCGGAGCCGATCTGATCCTGATCAGCGCCCATAGCCCGGAGCTGAAGGACTACCTGCTCGGGTCCAACGCGGCCCGCATCGTGCGCCATTCGCAAAAGTCGGTCCTGGTTCTGCGGATCTGACCCGGCCAGGTCCGGGTTAGGTAAAAAACCACACAAAACACGCTTGTGCATGACCGGGAAACAATGGCAGGTTTCCGCCGTGGATTGCGCAGCCAATCGGCGGCCTCGCGCCGATTACCACGTCAGATTGAAGCTAAACGCCTCATTCCTGACATAATGCCGCCACCAAATCGCCAAAGTCTCACCCAACCATCGCCATACTGCGTGTCGCGCGGAGGGGAGCGGGCTCGATTGTCGGACCCGCTTGGAAGCGGCGGCGCGCAGGGAGCAAGGCGATGGCACAACAGGCAGACCCGCGCGAACCCAAGACGCCGGAACCGCGCCCGGCACGCGACAATTCGACGGACCGCAAGGATCCACCGAAGCCGGTGATCCGCGAAATCTATTCCGACTGGGCGATGATCTGACCCGGTCTTGCCCGGCGGACGGCCGGGAACATGGCGGGCCGCCCGCCGGGGATCTTTCGGACACGGCGGTGCGATCCGTCACGCAAGTGACGGCCGGGTGCCATGACCGGCCTTCGCGACAGACGGCGACCGGGCAGCGCGGCGTGTCACGCCGACCTCGCACCGGCGCAGCCGGGTGAATCTGCGCCCGGTCTCTGGGGCAGCCGAAGACAGACATTTCCAACGATACGAAAGCGCGCGAGCGCGCACCCATCGCCCGATCGTGCCGCGGGGCCACGCCTTCATTCACGCCCCGGAGGACCCGCCTGCGCCACCCCGGCGCAAACGTGCACCGGCGCACGCGGGTCCGCCGTCCGCCTTGGCGCAGCCCGGTTTGCCGACATCGGCGCGGCCCGCGCTTCGCGCACCGTTTCACAACAGCCAGACCGCCCCTATACTCACCGCATGTCGACAGCCCTGACAACGATCCGCAATCTCGGACCGGCCAGCGCGCGGAGCTTCGCGAAGGCCGGGATCGACAGCGCCGAAACCCTGCGCGCACTGGGGCCGGACGCCGCTTATGCGAAGCTGCTCGCAAGCGGGGCGAAACCGCATTTCATCGGCTACTACGCGATGGTGATGGGGCTGATGGGGCGGCCATGGAACGACTGCCGGGGCGCCGAAAAGGCAGATCTGAGGGCGCGTTTCGACGCGCTCGTCGCCGAGGCTGAGGCGCTGGCGGCGCCGGACGACGGCGCCGACCCCGGGCTCGAAAGGTTGTTGGACGAGATCGGCCTGCCCGCACCGCGTCCCGAACCGGACTGAACTTCCGCCAAAAAAAGGCCGCCCCGGCGGGGCGGCCCATCATTCGTTCGTGGATCTTCAGCGCGCGCGGCGGCTCAGCCGACCATCTCCATGCCCGGCGAAGAAATACGCGATCTCTTCCGCGGCGGTCTCCGGCGCGTCCGAGCCGTGCACCGAGTTCTCGCCGATCGACAGCGCGAATTCCTTGCGGATCGTGCCGTCGGCAGCTTCGGCCGGGTTGGTCGCGCCCATGACTTCGCGGTTCTTCGCGATGGCGTCTTCGCCTTCCAGCACCTGCACGACGATCGGCTCGGAAATCATGAACTCGCACAGTTCGCCAAAGAACGGGCGCTCGCGGTGGACGCCGTAGAACGGTCTCGGCGTCCTGCGCGGGTCATGCGGATGCGCTTCTGCGCGATGATGCGCAGGCCGGCGGCCTCGAACTTGGCGTTGATCGCGCCGGTCAGGTTGCGCTTGGTGGCGTCGGGCTTGATGATGGAAAAGGTGCGCTGGATGGCCATGTCGGTCCTCGTTCTTGCAACTGGGGGTAACCCCCGGGAAACTCGCGCGCCTGCTAGCATGGGCAGCGCGAGAGGGAAAGGGTTTCAAACCGCCTGTACGGTCCGAACCAAAAGGGGCGCCGACCGTCGTGCTGAAAGCAAGACCACTGGATCGCGCCCCTCGGCGGGTATTCAATCGGGAACGGAGGGGCGAGCCGTCGGCCCGCTGCATAGGTTATGGCGCGCCGTCGGCCGGGCACGGGCGTCATGTGTCACAGGTGACGCGCGGGCGTCGCCAGATCGGGACCGAGTGGCGACCGCTCCCGTTCCCGCCCCCTTTTCCGGATCCGGTAGGAGCCGGCCTCGCGCTTGGGTGCAGTCAGAGACAAGCGGGGGAGGTTCCAGGGGAGATCCTTCGAGAGCGTCGCGCAAGAGATGGCCAAAGCTCACCGGGAGCATTCCGACGTCGACGACATCCGAGACATCGCAGGTTCTCTGCAACACGCCGATGTTGGGCTGTTCTCCGGGAACGGCGGCTTTCGCGGGAGGCGGGCGACGATGTCAGCGAGATATCCATGCAAATCTCGGGGGCCTGTTTGGTCGGCACCGGACCACCCGCCAGTCGCCAGCCCCCCGTCGGCAGGCCCCGGTCGACAGCCCCCCGTCGGCAGACCCCGTCGGCAGGCCCCAGTCGACAGGGCCCAGTCGACAGGGCCCCTCGGCACCCGCATATCCCAATCACAGCCCAGGCCCCCGCGCCAGCGCCGATTGACACCCCTGCGGCCCTCTGGCACTCCGCCGGACATGTTGCGCATCAACGATATCTCCTATTCTGTCGAAGGCCGGCCGCTCATCGAGCACACCTCGGCGATGATCCCCGAGGGGCACAAGGTCGGGCTCGTGGGCCGCAACGGCACCGGCAAGACCACGCTGTTCCGGCTGATCCGGGGCGAGCTGACGCTGGAGACCGGCGAGATCACGGTGCCGAAAGGCGCGCGGATCGGTGGCGTGGCGCAGGAGGCGCCGGCAACGCACGTGAGCCTGATCGACACCGTGCTCGCGG
>CAVWAE010000028.1:0-94748 GCA_963752895.1 uncultured Alphaproteobacteria bacterium | reverse complement strand
CGAGGCGCGATCTACCTCAAGGGCCATTACGGCAGCGGCCAGCTCTACCTCTACGGCGAGGACAAGGCCTGGACCGAGCTGCCGCTGCCCGCCGACATCGCCGCGTCGGTGCCGGACGTGACGGGCGAGACCGAGCAATGCTGGCACTTTCTGGTGGGCGAATTCGTACGCGACATCCGCGGCGAGACCGTCGAGCCTTACCCCACCTTCAAGGTCGGCAGCCAGTACCAGCAACTCATCGACCTGATCCGCAAGAGCGACACCGGGACGGATGTCACCGACCTGAACTGACCACGCGGCCCTGCCGCCCCCGATAGCAAAGGAACCTATCATGTCCGATCGCAAACCCCGCGTCGACGCACCGTTCGAAAAGCTCAGCCTGCAGACCGTCGACGGCGGAACGCCGATTGCCATCGGCGAACCCAAGGAGCGCTGGACGATGCTGTTCGTCTACCGCGGCAGCCATTGCCCGCGCTGCAAGCGGTTCCTGTCGAAGCTGAATGATGTCCTGTCCGCCTGGACCGAGGTGATGGACGTGGTCGTCGTCTCCGCCGACACCAAGGAAAAAGCCAAAGCCAACAAGGAAGAGCTCGGCTGGGATTTCGATCTCTGCTACGGCCTCACCGTGCCCGAGATGCGCGCCATCGGTCTCTACGTGACCGAGCCGCTGTCGGAGGCCGAGACCACCGAAATGTTCTCCGAACCGGGGGCCTTCGCCATCCGCCCCGACGGCACGCTCATGCTCGCGGACATCTCCAATGGACCGGCCGCGCGGCCCGATCTCGAAGAACTCCTCGACGGGATGATCTTCAACATCACCAACAACCGCCCGGCGCGGGGCACCGCCTGAGCCGGGGCCGGTCACACCTTCCAGCGGGAGTTCGGGTGCCATGAAAATCACCGATGCCAAAGTCTTTGTCGGCGGTCCCGGCAAGAACTACGTCACGCTCAAGATCATGACCGATCAGGGCGTCTACGGTCTGGGCGACGCGACGCTGAACAACCGCGAGACCCTGCCCGCCGCCTACCTGCAGGACTACCTCGATCCCGAACCTGATCGGGATGGACCCGCGCAACAGCGAAGACATCTGGCAGTTCTTCTATCCGCGGCGCCTATTTCCGGCGCGGCCCGATCGCCATGGCCGCCTTTGGCGCCATCGACATGGCGCTGTGGGACATCAAGGGCAAGCTGGCGAACATGCCGCTCTACCAGCTCTTCGGCGGCAAAAGCCGCGAAGGCGCGATGGTCTATGCCCATGCCACCGGGTCCGATCTGGAAGACCTGATGGACTCGATCTCGCATTACGTCGAGCAGGGCTACAAGGCGGTGCGCGTGCAATGCGGCATCCCGGGCATGCCAACGGCGAGCTATGCGGTGCCGGAGAAGAAGGGTGACGGCAAGCACTACATCACCGATTTCAGCGGCATCCGGCCCAAGGTCGAGATCTGGGATACTGACCGCTACATGCGCTACATGCCCGACGCGCTGGCCGAGATCCGCGACCGGTTTGGCCCCGATCTGAAGATCCTGCACGACGTGCACCACCGGCTGACTGCCGCGCGAGGCCGCTGAATTCGCCAAGGCGGTCGAACCGGTCGGCCTCTTCTGGCTCGAAGACCCGACACCCGGCCGACGATCAGGACGCGCTGCGACTTCCTGCGCCAGCATTCCACCGTGCCCGATCGCCATCGGCGAGGTCTTCAACTCGATCTGGGACTGCAACAAGCTGATCGAGAACGAGCTGATCGATTTCATCCGCGTGGCCGTGACCTATGCAGGCGGCATCACCCACGTCAAACGCATCGTCGACCTTGGCCGGGCTGCACCATGTGCGCACCGGGTTTCATGGCGCGCCAAGCCACTCGCCGCTCTGCATGGCGGCCCAGGCGCATCTGAATGCATGGGCGCCCAATTTCGGCATTCAGGAATACCTGGTGCTGGGCACGCCGGAATGCGACGCGCTGTTCCCGTCAGAGCACCGGATGGAAAACGGCATGGTCTATGTCAGCGACGCGCCCGGCCTCGGTGTCGATTTCGACGAGAAGGAAGTCGAGCGTTACAGCTACAAACCCGGCAGCCACCCGGTCGTGCGATTGGAAGACGGAACGCTCTGGAACTACTGACCGCACCACCGGCCCGCGACCGCGCTATGGCTTGACTTCTGCGCGCCGCACGTTATGTGACACCTATCGCTGTGCAGCCGCGTGAGCTCGCCGCGCCCGATTGGAACCTGCTCAAAGTCCAAACAGGCGCAACAGCGAATTCCCAGATCCCATCACGCAGGGTCTTACCGGTGAGCCGGGCTACGCAGAATTCGTCTGCGAGGTCTGCGGCATCGCTGGACCCTCATAAGGTGGCACCGTGACGGTGGCACAAAAACCACGGCGCGTCGCGTAACAGCGGCGTGGCCACGAAAGGACAATTTTTGTCAGAATTTGAACAGCTCGGCCTCGCGCCGGTGCTCACCCGGGAACTGGCGCATGCCGGTTTCACAACCCCGACCCCGATTCAGACCAAATCCATTCCCCTCGGCCTTGCTGGCCACGACATTCTCGGCCTCGCCCAGACCGGCACCGGCAAAACGCTCGCTTTCGGGCTGCCGATGCTGCACCGGCTCCTGGACGACCTTGGCAAACCTGCGCCGAAATCGGTGAAGGCCCTCATCCTCGCCCCGACCCGCGAACTGGTGAACCAGATCGCCGAAAGCCTGCGGCCGATGGCGAAGGCCACGCCGCTCAAGGTCGCCACGGTGGTCGGCGGCCAGTCGATCAACCGCCAGATCAAGACGCTCGCGCCGGGCGTCGACATTCTCGTCGCCACGCCCGGGCCGGCTGATCGACCTGATGGACCGCGGCGACGTGCGGCTTTCGACCGTGCGGTTCCTGGTGCTCGACGAGGCCGACCACATGCTCGACATGGGCTTCATCCATGCGCTTCGCAAGATCGCGCCCCGGCTCGGCACGCCGCGCCAGACCATGCTGTTCTCGGCCACGATGCCGAAGCAGATGGAGGAGCTGAGCCGCAGCTACCTGAAGGATCCCCGCCGCGTCGAGGTCGCCCCCCCGGGCAAGACCGCCGACAAGGTCGAGCAATCGGTGTATTTCCTCGAGAAAGCCGAGAAGCCGAAGCGCCTGCGCGAGATCCTGTCCGTCGACCGCGATGCGCTGACGCTGGTCTTCTCGCGCACCAAGCACGGCGCGGAGAAAATGAAAAAGCAACTGGTCGCCGACGGCTACAATGCCGAGTCGATCCACGGCAACCGCAGCCAGGGCCAGCGCGACCGGGCGATCAAGGCGTTCCGCGAGGGCACGGTCACCGTACTGGTGGCCACCGATGTCGCCGCGCGCGGGATCGACATTCCCGGCGTCGCCAACGTGGTGAACTACGACCTGCCCAACGTCGCCGAGGCCTATGTCCACCGGATCGGCCGCACCGCGCGGGCGGGGCGCGACGGTGTCGCGATCTCGTTTTGCAGCCCGGACGAACGCCCGTTGCTGAAAGACATCGAAAAGCTCGTTGGACGCCGTTTCGGTGGCCAGGGCGCCGAGACTTCGGCCGCGCCTGCCGGTTCCGCCCCGGCCAGTTCTGCACGAACCGCGCACAGCGACGACCAGTCGAAACCGTCCCGCAAACCGCGGCGGCGCAGAAAGACCAAGGCGAAAGCCGACAACACCAGCGCACCTCTTGCTACGGCGCGCTTTACAGACGACGATCCGCGCGCGGGACTTGCGCGCGCGCTCGGCCAGGGCGACACTGCCCGTTCCAGTGCGGCCGCCTGACGGCGACGCCTCCCCAATGCCTGACTACGGGCGACACCTGAAAGGAAAAACTAAATGGCTAACGGCACAGTAAAATGGTTCAATCCCACCAAAGGCTTCGGCTTCATCGAGCCCGAAGGTGGCAAGCGCGACGTGTTCGTGCACATCTCGGCGCTTGAGCGCGCCGGTCTCTCCGAACTGAAGGACGGCCAGAAGGTCACCTTCGAGATCGAAGCCGGCCGCGACGGCCGCGAGAGCGCGACGAACCTCGAGCTCGCATAACGATCCGGCGGGCGCCGACACAGGCGCCCGCCACCCCCCTTCCCCGACATACTCCCGACACATCCCGACTGCCGCGAGAAAAGGACGCCGCCTTGCAGCCTTCCGAATGGACCCGTGTGCTCGCCAAGTATCGTGAGCCGAACCTCTTGCGCAGCCTGTTCGAACTCGCCGTGACGCTGGCGCCTTTCATCGCGATCTGGGCGCTGGCCTGGTGGATGCTGTCGATCAGTACCGTGCTTGCCGTCGCTCTCGCGCTTCTGAACGCGGGCTTTCTGGTCCGCACCTTCATGATCCAGCACGATTGCGGCCACGGCTCCTTTTTCCCGAACCGCACACTCAACGACTGGGTCGGACGCGCACTCGGGGTGCTGACGCTCACACCTTACGACGTCTGGCGCCGAAACCACGCGATGCACCATTCCTCGACCGGCAATCTCGACCGGCGCGGGGTCGGCGATATCCCCACCCTCACGGTGCAAGAATACCGCGCCAGACCTTGGACCGGCCGGTTTCTCTACCGGCTTCTGCGCAACCCGCTGTTCCTGTTCGGCCTGGCCCCGCTCTACGTTTTCCTGGTGCAGAACCGCCTGCCGCTCGGGCTGATGCGCGCGGGGTGGCACTATTGGATGAGCGCGCTGGCCACCAACGCCGCCATCGTCGCGCTTCTCGGCGCAATTGCCTGGATCGGCGGCTGGCAGGTGCTGGCTTTCGTGTTCCTGCCGACGATTGTGCTGGCCGCCTCGATCGGCATGTGGCTGTTTTTCGTCCAACACCAGTTCGAACACACGAGCTGGGAGCATGAGCAGAGCTGGAACGTGCAAGAGGCCGCCCTCGACGGGTCTTCACACTACGCCCTGCCCGGCCCGCTGCGCTGGATCACGGCGAACATCGGCGTGCACCATGTGCACCACCTCGCATCCCGGATCCCGTTCTACCGCCTGGGTGAAGTGATGCGCGACCATGACACGCTGGCGCAGTCGCAACGACTGACGATCCGCGACAGTCTGCATTGCGCCCGCCTGCATCTGTGGTGCGAGAAAAGCCGGCGCCTGTTGTCGTTTGCCGAGGCCCGCGCGCTCCCGGTCTGAACCGGTCTGCCTGAGCCGGCCCACTTGAACCGGCCCACTCGGGCCGGCCCTCAGTGCAGCCGGGCACGCACGAGGTAGCCGTCAACGGTCGTCTCGCCCAGCGCGCGGAGCGCCTCCAGCCGGTGCAGCCCCTCGAGCAGGACATATCTGTCGCCGTCCGCGCGCAGCCGGATCGGTGTGGTCTGGCCGTTTTCCAGCATGTCCTCGGCGAGCGCCAGAACCTTGTCCGCATTCAGCGTCTTCGCCCGCTTCACCGGCACGTAGACCCTGTCGATCGGGAAAGTCTTCCTTTCCAGCATGCTCCCTCGCCGCTTGTTCGCCCAGGCCGATCAGGTCAGCGTCATTTCAGGACTTTCTGCACCGCATCGCGCAATTCCGGATGCATGATCCAGATCGCGGGGGTGTCTTCGCCCGCGACGGTTTTGGCGGCCAGGATGAGAGCCGCGCCCTCGCGGTCGGGCAAGGTGTCCTCGTCGATCTCGATCCCGAGATAGTCCGCGATCAGATCGCCGGCTTTGCAGAACACCTTCAAGGCCGCCTCCCGCGATTTGTACCCGGCGGCCCGGGCCAACTGGTCCATCGTCATGCCCTTTTCGTGGGCGAAAGAATGCGCCTTCAGCATCGCGATCTGCGGGCGGGTGAGCGATGTCTGGTGCATCGCCTCGACGAATTCCTCTTCGTTCGGCACCGACACCAACGCCGTCTCGTCCCACCGCCGCGCCTGCTTGCGGTGCACGTCGCGGGCCGCGATCTTGGCTTTCAACGCGGCCAGCGCATCCTGTTCGCTGTCGCCCTCGGCCTCGGCAAAGACACCTTGGGCCTTCGACGGCGGTTTCGGGAAGGCCCGGGCAACGTAGGTTCCACCCAGCCGCCCGGCCTTGATCCGGTATTTTTCGTGCGCTTCTTCGATGATTTCCGTGACGTCCGCGCCGCCGCTTCCGGGCAATGGCGCTCTTGCCTTCGTCGTCTCGAAGATCGCAAGCGCACGGGAGGTGTTTTTCTGGTTCATTGTCAACTTCCTATCCACAAATTCGCTGCCATGATCAGGCCGGCGGCAACCACGGCGATTGCCAGGCCCACCCGGATCCGGGCGGTTTTGCCGCGGGTTTCGGGCAGGTCGCCCACGGCTTTAAGTGTTTCGCCGAGCGCGTCGTTGAACGCGCCGGGTTGCGCGGATGGCCCGCGAACCTGTCCGGCCGCGCGCCCTGCGGGCGCGCCGGTTTTGCCGCCGCCGACTACTTGAGCACGCATGCATTCTGGCTCTGAATGAAGGGACGGTCGCATTCCCATCTGTCCCCGCTGCGGTTGAGATGCGCCTGTTCGGGCACCCTGATTGTCTCGCAATGGTCGCGGTTCTCGCGAAAGCCGCGCTCGCATCTCCATCCGTCGGAGAAACCGCCGTCGGCGAGGTAAGCATTTTCGGGAACCTCCACCGGCAGGCAGGCGTCGCCGGTGTTGCGATATCCGCGCAGGCAAACCCACCCGGTCTCACTGTATCTATCGGTCAGCCGGGCGTTCTCGGGCACAGCGATCCGAACGCAGGCACCGCGGTCGAACTGGTAGCCCCAGTCGCATCCGAAAGACACGCCGCTGTAGCGTTCGAGCAGGTAGCCGTTGGCGGGCACAACGATCGGCTGGCATCGGTCGCCCTGGCGCTGGAATATCCGCTCGCAATCCCACCCATCGCCCTTCGCGGTCAGATAGGCGTTGGCCGGCACCGCGATTTCGGAACAGCCCCGGTTGCCGCGCACGTAGCCGCGCGCGCAGGCCCAACCATCGCCGTAGGATCGTCCGGTCGGGTAGGCGTTGTCCGGGATCGACATCGGCACGCAGGCGCCCTGGTCTTCGCGGAAGCCAAGGTCGCAGTCCCAGCCGCCGCCGTAGCGATCGGCATGCGCGTGCTCCGGGATCTCCGCTGCATCCACCTGCGCCAGGCCCGCGCCGGACAGGATCGCAAGCGCGCATGCCAGCGCACAGACCCCACCGAGAAATCTTCCCGTAGGCCCTTGACGCCTGTGCCTGAGAAAGGAAAACTTGATCCTGTAACCTCCAAAGCCACGTCCCGAAGGGACGCGGGGACATGCCACTTGTATTGAAGGCTTGGTGTCGTACCGATGGCGGCAGCATGGCGGCAGCGGTGCACGTTGACAACACGCTCTTATGGCGCGTGCGCCCTCTCAAGTCAATGAATATGGGGGTTCGCGTGGCCTCGGACGGGCTCGCCTCGCTGCATCGTGTCCTTGTTTGGCGCCCCGCCGGAACACGCCGCGTTCACGCCCGCCGCCGGCGGCTTCGGCTTGTCCACCAGACCCCCGAACAGGGTGCGAGACCGGAACCGCCCCGGGCTTGCCGAAAGCTCCATCACCTGAGCGGCCTTGAGCATCACGGGCAGGACGACCCGCGACTTTGCCGTCGAGGCGGGACCGCGCCGTTCGCGAGGCGACGGGACTACACCGGGCAACACCTCTCTCGATGTCCGGCGATTGGTTCGGTTGCCACGAAGTTCGACTTTTGGCCCGAGCCGGGTCTTCTTCGACCCCCCGGGTCGGCGCCCGCAGACACCCCTGGCCGGGGACACCGCGGGGACCGACGCTGCACCACGCTGTACCACGGGGCCAGGAGCCGCCGTTGATGCAACCTGCAGCGAAACCGAGACGGGAACAGACCGGGTCGCGGACCAGCCGGCTGCGTGCGGTTTTGGTGAAGACATGCGGCCCGCACCCCGGAGGCCGCTCGTGGCTATGCCCGCCACGACGCCGCGCGGCGATCGACCGCGACAGAACCGCTGTCTTCGAACACGGAAACGCCCGACCGGGGCCGGTCCGTCGACCTGACGCTGACGAGGGACGACCGCGTGATGCGGACCGACCATCGGCGGAAACCCGGAGATCAACAAACTTTCGGGCCTGCGCCCGCGGCATGAAACCGGGCGCACACCCATTGCCGCGCCCGACCCGCCCATCGTGGCGCCGTCATGCGCCGGCGACCACAACGCGTACACCCCAATCGCGGCATCGCCGCGCGAGGTCGTCATTGACGGGATGGTCGGTATAGAGCGCGTCGATCTCGGCGAGCGAGGCGATGTGGGCCGGTGCCGTCCGGGCAAACTTCGACTGATCCGCGACCAGGAAGACTTTCCGGGACTGGCGGATGATCGCCTGGCTCACGCTCACCTCCTGGATGTCGAAGTCGAGTATATCGCCGTCTTCGTCCAGCGCCGAGCAACCGATCACCGCGAGGTCGACCTTGAACTGCGAGATCGCGTGCCGTGTCAGGGTCCCGACCAGCCCGCCATCGGACCGTCGGAGCTGTCCCCCGGCGACGATCACCGCGCATTCCGGGTTCGCGGCGAGGATATTGGCGACATTGATGTTGTTGGTCACGACCATCAGGTCATGGTGGTGGAGGAGCTCGTGGGCCACCGCTTCCGTACTGGTGCCGATGTTGAGAAATACCGAGCTGCCCTCGGAAATGTCCCGGGCGCAGAGTGCCGCGATCGCCTGCTTCTCGAGGCTGTGGAGCGAGCGGCGCTCCTGGTAGCCGATATTGGCGATGCTCGAGGGCAGCATCGCGCCGCCGTGCACCCGGCGCACCTTGCCGGCCTCGTCGAGTTCGGTGAGGTCGCGTCGGATCGTCTGTGCCGCCACGCCGAACCGGTCGACGAGCCCATCGACGGTCACCTGACCTTCGCTGCGGATGATCTGAAGAATCTCCGACTGGCGGATCGATTGTGGCAAAGTGGACCCCCGCTCTTGAAGCGAGCATGCACCCGGATGGCCTCCGCGAGCAACGAAATTCCCGCAGGAAGGCCAAAAATGGGCCGTGCGCGATTTCACGCGTTAAATATCTCAAACGAAGAAATCAGTGCATAACTGGGCAAGATTGGCCAATAAAATTCCGAAACGCGCATAATTCTCTATCGAATATGTTCGTTTCTGTGTAGACCTTGGTCAACTGAATTGCGAATGCGACAGACATTGGGAGGGGACGTGGATCGAGAGGCTGGTCATCAGCCGGTCCTTGATGTGTTCGTCATCGGCGGGGGCATCAACGGCAGTGGGATTGCGCGCGATGCAGCTGGACGCGGGCTCTCGGTGGCGCTCGCCGAGAAGGACGATCTCGCCGCTGCCACGTCCAGTGCCTCGACCAAGCTGTTCCACGGCGGCCTGCGTTATCTCGAATTCTTCGAGTTCCGTTTGGTGCGCGAGGCGCTGGCCGAGCGCGAGACCCTGTTGAAGGCGATGCCGCATATCAGCTGGCCGATGCGCTTCGTGCTGCCCTACCATCCGGGCATGCGCTTCGAGAGCAACACGCCCACCTCGCGACTTCTCAGCACGGTGATGCCCTGGATGAAGGGCCGCCGGCCGGCCTGGTTGATCCGGCTCGGTCTGTTTCTCTACGACAACCTCGGCGCGCGGCAGCTGCTGCCCGGGACCGCCCGGGTCGACCTCACGGACACGCCGGAAGGCGCACCGCTCGCCGACAGATATACCTTCGGCTACGAGTATTCCGATTGCTGGGTCGAGGATGCCCGCCTGGTGGCACTGAACGCCCGCGACGCGGCGCAGCGGGGCGCCCGGATCATGACCCGCACCGCGGTGGTGTCGGCGAAGCGGGAAGGCGATCTCTGGGCGATCGAAACCGTGTCGTCGAAGGACGGCAGCCGGGAGACCCACCAGGCCCGCGCGTTGGTCAACGCGGCCGGCCCCTGGGTCGGCGACATCATAGAAGGCCTGCTCCCGGTCCGCGCCAGCGATCGGGTGCGGCTGGTGCGCGGCAGCCATATCGTGACCCGCAGGCTCTACGACCACGACAAGGCGTATTTCTTTCAGGGGTCCGATGGGCGGATCATCTTCGCGATCCCCTATGAGCAGGACTTCACGCTGATCGGCACCACCGACCGGGAACATGAAGACGCAAACCTGCGCCCCGTCTGCACGCCAGAGGAGCAGGACTACCTGATTGCCTTCGCGAACGGCTATTTCAAGCGCCAGCTCACGCGGGACGACATCGTATGGACCTATTCCGGTGTGCGCCCGCTCCACGACGACGGCGCGAAGAATGCGACCGCCGCGACGCGGGATTACGTGCTGAAGGTGGACGCCGAGGGCGGGGCGCCGGTGCTGAACGTCTTCGGCGGCAAGATCACCACCTACAGGCGTCTTGCCGAAAGCGCGATAAAAGCCCTTGCGCCGTATTTCGAGCCTCTGCGGGGCGCATGGACGGCCGGGGCCGCGCTGCCCGGCGGAGATTTCGCGGTGGCCGAGAAACCGGCGCTCGTCGAGGCTTTGATGGCGGCCTACCCGTTTGTCGATACGCCCTGGGCGCAGAGGCTCGTGCGGAACTACGGCCGCGACGCCTGGGCGCTGTTGGGCGCGGCCAAGACGGCGGAAGATCTCGCGCCGGATTTCGGCGCGACGCTCACCGGCGCGGAGGTGATCTGGCTCATGCACCATGAGTTCGCGTGCAGCGCCGAAGACATCATCTGGCGCAGGACAAAGCTGGGGCTGCGCATGAGCGACGACGAGGTCGCGGCGCTCGAGGACTGGATGAACAACGCGCCGGCGGCCGTGCGGGCCGCGGGCGACGCCGCCTAGGGAGGAACGGGACGGAATGACACTGGTTTTGGAGAACGTTTCATCGCGGCCCGGCGGGCGCGTGCTGATCCGACCCACCGACCTGACGCTTGAAAACGGGACCATGAACGTCCTGCTCGGCCCCACGGGTTCCGGCAAGACGGAGCTGATGCGGCTGATGGCCGGGCTCGACACCCCGCGCACCGGCCGGATCCTGTGGAACGGCGAGGACGTCACCGGCATGCGGGTGCAGGACCGGGGCGTGGCGATGGTCTACCAGCAGTTCATCAACTACCCGTCGATGACCGTCTACGACAACATCGCCAGCCCGATGCGGCTGCTTGGCAAGACGTCGAACGAGGTCGACGCGGCCGTGCGCGAGGCGGCGGACTTGATGCAGCTCGGCGACATGCTCGACCGCAAGCCACTGGAGCTGTCGGGTGGGCAGCAACAGCGTTGTGCGCTGGCGCGCGCGCTGGTCAAGAACGCCGGCCTCGTGCTGCTCGACGAGCCGCTCGCCAACCTCGACTACAAGCTGCGCGAGGAATTGCGCGTCGAGATCCCGCGGATCTTCGAGGAATCGGGCTCGATCTTCGTCTACGCCACCACCGAACCCGAGGAGGCGCTGCTGCTTGGCGGCAACACGGCGACCCTGTGGGAAGGGCGCTTGACCCAGTTCGGCCCCACCCCGGAGGTCTACCGACAGCCGGTCGATGCCACCACCGCCAAGGTGTTCTCGGACCCGCCGATGAACTTCCTGCCGATGACCAAGGAAGGCGGGCAGATGTATTTCGGCGACGGCCAGGTGTCGGACGTCCAGGGCACGCTCGCCGGGCTCACCGACGGCGACTATCTCGCAGGGTTTCGCGCCAACCATGTCGAGCTCGAGCGCCACACCGAGACGGCGATGAAATATACCGCGCGCCTGGTGGTCACCGAGATCACCGGCTCGGAGACCTTCATCCACCTCGAATGCTGCGGGCAGCACTGGTTCGGCCTCATCAACGGGGTGCACGATCTGAAGCTCGGGGAAAAGATCGCGGTCTGGCTCGACGTCCGGCACATCTACGTCTTCAGCGAGGACGGTCAACTTGTTGCGCCGGCAGCCTACGCGATGGCGGCCTGAGGGAGAGAGACATGGCAAAGATCACGCTCGACAACCTGGCCCACAGCTACATGAGCTACCCGCGCGGCGACCATGACTACGCGCTGAAGAAGACCACCCATGTGTGGGAGGACGGCGAGGCCTATGCGCTTCTGGGGTCCTCCGGGTGCGGCAAGACCACGTTGCTCAACATCATCTCGGGGCTCTTGAAACCCAGCCAGGGGCGGATCCTGTTCAACGAAACGGATGTGACCGCCGCGCCGACGGCGGAGCGCAACATCGCGCAGGTCTTCCAGTTTCCGGTCGTCTACGACACCATGTCGGTGCGCGACAATCTTGCCTTTCCGCTGCGCAACCGCGGCGCGTCGACGGCCTACATCGAAGGCCGCGTGCAGGAGATCGCCAAGCTCATCGGCCTCGAGGACGAGCTCACCCACAAGGCGCGCGGGCTCACCGCGGACGTGAAGCAGAAAATCTCGCTCGGCCGTGGCCTGGTGCGGGAGGACGTGAACGCGATCCTGTTCGATGAGCCGCTCACGGTGATCGACCCGCAGATGAAATGGGAACTGCGCACGCAGCTCAAGTCCCTGCACCACGAGCTTGGCCACACGATGATCTACGTCACCCACGACCAGACCGAGGCGCTGTCGTTCGCCGACAAGGTGGTGGTCATGTCGGAGGGCCAGGTGGTGCAGATCGGCACGCCTGAAGAGCTGTTCGAGGCGCCGGCACACACGTTTGTCGGCTTCTTCATCGGCTCGCCCGGGATGAACCTGCTTGAAGCCCGGCTCGACGGTACAAAGGCCTTCATCGGCGACACCGAGATCACCCTGCCGGCGCACTACGACGACCCGGTGGGCAAGGTGCAGATCGGGGTGCGGCCGGAATATACCAAACTCGCCCCTTCGGGCGGGCTGCCGGTGAAGATCCAGCGGGTCGAAGACGTCGGCCGGCACAAGATCGTGCGGACAGAGTATTTCGGCAAGATCATCAACGTCATCGCCGATGAGGGCGCCGAGATCGGGGCGGACATGACCCATGTGGTCTTCGATGCCGCGAAGGTGAACGTCTATGTCGACGACTGGCGGGTACAGGGGGAGGCTGCGTGATGGAAAAGACGGTCAATCACAAGGCGTGGTTCCTGGTCCTGCCGGTGCTGGTGCTGGTGGCCTTCTCGGCGGTGATCCCGCTGATGACGGTGGTCAACTACTCGGTCCAGGACACGTTCGGCAACAACGTCTTCTTCTGGACCGGGCTCGAATGGTTCACGGAACTGCTCGAAAGCGACCGGATGTGGGATGCGCTCGGGCGCCAGGCGGTCTTTTCTGGCATCATCCTGATCATCGAAGTGCCGCTCGGCATTCTCGTCGCGCTCAGCATGCCCAAGCGCGGGTTCTGGGCCTCGGTCTGCCTGGTGCTGATGTCGCTGCCGCTGCTGATCCCGTGGAACGTGGTCGGCACGATCTGGCAGATCTTCGGCCGGGTCGATATCGGTCTGCTCGGCTTCACGCTCGACAAGCTGGGGATCGACTACAACTACACCCAGGATCCCTTTGCCGCCTGGATCACGGTGATCGTGATGGACGTGTGGCACTGGACCTCGCTGGTGGCGCTGCTCGCCTACGCCGGGCTGCAATCGATCCCGGATGCCTACTACCAGGCGGCGAAGATCGACCAGGCCTCGCGCTGGAGCGTGTTCCGGTTCATCGAACTGCCGAAGATGACGGGCGTGCTGATGATCGCCATTCTCTTGCGGTTCATGGACAGTTTCATGATCTATACCGAGCCCTTCGTGGTCACCGGGGGCGGTCCGGGCAACGCGACCACCTTCTTGTCGATCGACCTCGTCAAGCTCGCGCTCGGCCAGTTCGACCTCGGCCCGGCGGCGGCCTTCTCGATCATGTATTTCCTGGTGATCCTGCTGGTGAGTTGGGTGTTCTACACCGTGATGACCAACCTCGACAAGAAGGAGGGCTGAGCCATGGCATCCGTGACGGCAAGAAAATCCAGGATCAACGGCAGCGCCGTGGTGATGGTGCTCTACCTCACCTTCCTGCTGCTGCCGATCTACTGGCTCCTGAACATGAGCTTGAAGACCAACTCGGAAATCCTCGGCGGTTTCTCGCTCTGGCCGCATGATCTGACCCTTGCCAACTATGCGACGATCTTCACCGACGCGAGCTGGTACATGGGCTACGTGAACTCGTTGATCTACGTGCTGATGAACACCGCGATCTCGATCACGGTGGCACTGCCCGCGGCCTACGCGTTCAGCCGCTATACATTCCTCGGCGACAAGCACTTCTTCTTCTGGTTGCTCACCAACCGGATGGCGCCGCCGGCAGTTTTCGCGCTGCCGTTCTTCCAGCTCTATTCGTCGGTCGGGCTGTTCGACACCCATATCGCGGTGGCGTTGGCGCATTGTCTGTTCAACGTGCCGCTGGCGGTCTGGATCCTCGAAGGTTTCATGCGCGGGGTGCCCAAGGAGATCGACGAGACGGCGTACATCGACGGCTATTCCTTCCCACGCTTCTTCGTGCGGATCTTCATGCCGCTGATCTCGTCCGGCATCGGGGTCGCGGCCTTCTTCTGCTTCATGTTCTCCTGGGTCGAGCTGCTGCTGAGCCGCACGCTCACCACGGTGAACGCAAAGCCCATCGCCGCGATCATGACGCGCACGCAGGGGGCGAGCGGCATCGACTGGGGCGTGCTCGCGGCCGCAGGCGTGCTCACCATCGTGCCCGGCGCGCTCGTGATCTACTTCGTGCGCAACTACATCGCCAAGGGCTTCGCCCTGGGCCGCGTGTGATCGGGAAAGGGAGGACAGCATATGGACTGGATGGCATGGACCTGGCCGACGGCGATCTTCTTCATGGTGATCGCAGGGCTGCTCATCACTTTCACGATCCTCGGGATCAAATACCCCGAGACGCCCCGGATGGGGGTGCTACGGATCGAGACGACACGGGGAGATCGTCTCTTCATCACACTACTGGGCTCGGCCTTCATCAATCTGGCCTGGCTCGGACTGGTCGGGGCGAACCAACCGCTCGCCCTGGTCGTTTGCCTGGTCTACGCCGCAGCGGTGTTCCGCTGGGTGTAGACGGGGAGAAGGTGGCGGCCCTCCGACGGGCAAGGTCTCGGGGCCGCCGTGTAGCAACTGAGTGTCTACAAATGGGAGGACATAATGAACTTGTCATTTAAATCAACCACAGCCATGGCGCTTGCGCTTGGGATGTTGACCGCACCGGCGTTTGCCGGGATGGAGGAAGCGGTCGAATTCCTGGACAGCGAAATCGAAGGCCTGTCGTCGCTCAGCCGCGCCGATCAGGAAGCGGAGATGCAGTGGTTCGTCGATGCCGCGGCTCCGTTCGCCGGCATGGAGATCAAGGTGGTGTCGGAAACCATCACCACCCACGAATACGAAAGCCAGGTGCTGGCGCCCGCGTTCGAGGCGATCACCGGCATCAAGGTCACGCATGACCTGATCGGCGAAGGCGACGTTGTCGAAAAACTTCAGACGCAGATGCAGACCGGCGAGAACATCTACGACGGCTACATCAACGACAGCGACCTGATCGGCACCCACTGGCGTTACGGCCAGGCCCGCAACCTGACCGACTGGATGGCAGGCGAAGGCGCGGACGTGACCAACCCCGGTCTGGATATCGGCGACTTCGTCGGCCTCAGCTTCACCACCGGGCCGGACGGCAAGGTCTACCAGCTGCCTGACCAGCAGTTCGCCAACCTCTACTGGTTCCGCTACGACTGGTTCACCGACGAGAAGACCATGGCGGACTTCGAGGAAGCCTACGGCTACGGCCTCGGCGTGCCGGTCAACTGGTCGGCCTACGAGGACATCGCCGAGTTCTTTACCGGCCGCGACATGTCCTACATGGGCGGTCCGGCGGACGGCGTCTTCGGCAGCATGGACTACGGCAAGAAGGACCCGTCGCTGGGCTGGCGTTACACCGACGCATGGATGTCGATGGCCGGCATGGGAGACATCGGCGAGCCCAACGGCCTGCCGGTCGACGAATGGGGCATCCGGGTGAACGAGAACTCGCAGCCCGTCGGCTCCTGCGTGGCCCGTGGCGGCGCGACCAACGGTCCGGCCGCCGTCTATGCGGTGACCAAGGCGATCGAGTGGCTGGAGAAATACACGCCGCCCGCCGCCGCTGGCATGACCTTCTCCGAGTCCGGTCCGATCCCGGCCCAGGGGTCGATCGCCCAGCAGATGTTCTGGTACACCGCCTTTACCGCCGACATGGTGGGTGATGGCGCCGAGGCTGTGCTCTACGACGACGGCTCGCCGCGTTGGCGCATGGCGCCCAGCCCGCACGGGGCCTACTGGGTAGAAGGCACCAAGATCGGCTACCAGGACGCGGGATCGTGGACGCTGATGGAATCGACCCCGGTCGACCGTGCCAAGGCGGCCTGGCTCTATGCCCAGTTCGTCACCTCGAAGACCGTGGACGTGAAGAAATCCCACGTCGGGCTCACCTTCATCCGCGAATCCACCATCCAGCACGACAGCTTCACCGAGCGCGCTCCGCTGCTCGGCGGCCTGGTCGAGTTCTACCGCTCGCCGGCCCGGGTCCAATGGTCGCCCACGGGCACCAACGTGCCGGACTACCCGAAGCTTGCGCAGCTGTGGTGGCAGAACATCGGTGACGCGATGTCAGGCGCGAAGACCCCGCAAGAAGCCCTGGATGGCCTTTGCGCCGACCAGGAGCGGGTGCTCGAACGTCTCGAGCGTGCCGGTGTTCAGGGCGCCCTCGGGCCGGTCATGAACGAGCCGCAGGATCCGGAATACTGGCTGAGCCAGCCTGGATCGCCGAAAGCGAAGCTCGACAACGAGGACCCGGAACCGGTCACCGTCTCCTATGACGAACTGATCGCCTCCTGGCAGTAGCCAATCCTCCCGGCCGGGGCCCACGGGCCCCGGCCACCTCCACGCCCCGGGCCGGTCCCCGGGCGGCACGTCAGCCACAAACCGCAAGGCGCAGGCCATGACCAATGTGCTCGCGATAGACCGAGGCACCCCGTTCGATACCGAACGCCACCCGGTCCGCGCGGTGCAGCAAAAAACTTCCCGGCACTTTCCCGCCTCCGGCTCGGTCGAGCATGATCCGGAGGATCCAAGGACCACGGCGGCCGACACCTGCCAGATAGCGATCGACGGGCCCCGGGTCCTGGAAACCAAGGCGCTGAGTGTGGCCTCCTGGCGGCCATACCGGCGGGCGCCCGTCCCGATCGGGCCGGTTTCGCCGAGCCCCGGGTGCCCGACAGACCCGTCAAGCCCGCGACGGATGCGACCCGCGCGCAGCGCAATACCCCGTCTGGAAGCGGGCCGTCGCCGCGCCTATCGTTTGACCCCAGAGGAGGACAGGGACGACAGATGACGACGCCCTTCACATTCGCCACTGCCGGTGAGATCCGGTTCGGACGCGGCACCGCGACCGGGGCCGCCGGCGCGGTTCTGGGCCATGGCAACGCCGTCGCGCTGGTGCATGGGGCCACGCCCGACCGCGCGCGTTGGCTTGTCGATGATCTGGAAGCGGCGGGCGCCCGGGTGCGCAGGATTGCCTGCCCCGGCGAGCCGACCCTCGACGCGCTGGAGGCGGCGCTCGCAACCCTGCGCGCCGATCTCCCGACCGTGGTGGTGGCACTCGGCGGCGGCGCCGCGATCGACCTTGCCAAGGCGCTCGCCGCGTTGTTGCCCGGGACCCGTCCGGTGCTCGATCACCTCGAGGTCGTCGGGCGCGGCCTGCCGCTCGACGCCGCTCCGCTCCCTCTCATCGCCATCCCGACCACCGCCGGGACCGGCGCCGAGGTGACCCGCAACGCGGTGATCGGCGTGCCCGCCGCGGCCGTAAAGGTTTCGCTCCGCGATCCGCGAATGTACCCCGACGTGGCCATCGTCGATTCCGCGCTGATGGAGGGCGCGCCGAAGCCAGTGGTGCTGGCCGCCGGGCTCGATGCGGTAACGCAGGTGATCGAGCCCTTCGTGTGCACCCGCGCCAACCCGATGACCGACGCGCTGGCCCGGTCTGCGATCCCGACGGGTCTGCGGGCCGTGAAAGCGGTGGTCGAGGGCGGCGGGCCCGCGGACTGGGACGCGATGGCCTGGACCAGCCTCGCCGGCGGCCTGGCGCTCGCCAACGCCGGCCTGGGCGCGGTGCACGGACTCGCCGGCGTAATCGGCGGCGTGACCGGCGCGCCGCACGGGGCGATCTGCGGCGCACTCCTGCCGCCGGTACTTGCCGCAAACCGGGCCGCTGTGGCGCAGGGCTCCGAAGCCCGTGCCCGGCTCGACTGGGTCGCGAACGAGGTCGCCGCGGTGTTCGACGATCTTGATGGGCTGGCCGCCTGGGCTCGGGCGCACGGGTTGATAGGGCTCGGCGCGCTTGGGGTGACACCGGAGCTTCGACCCGGGATTGCGGCAAAGGCCCGGGGCGCGTCGTCGATGGCCGCGAATCCGGTGACACTCACCGACGCGGCGCTTGGCCGGATCATGGAGAAGGCAGGCTAGGCCGAAGGCGGATGGAGACGCGCGGGAACGCTGAGACGCCCCCCCGCCTCGATTTTCTCGACCTCGCCAAGGCGCAGCTCAGCGGCGGCGCGAGCGGCGAAACCTGGGTCGGCTGCGGGCTCTGTGCCCCGGGCTGCCCGCCTCGGGACGAGAAAACCAAAGGCATCGTATACCCTTGCCGGGCCAAGAGGCTGGACGAGGCCGCCTCTGCCACAGGGATGCGGGTCCGGGGAATTTGTCGAGATCATCGAGGTACGGCCTGGGAGATGCACGAAGTTAGGCCGCTTGTCCTCCCCCAGTGAGACGGTCCGCCGTCTTGTTTGGGAAAATCGATCCCGGGCCTGCGATGCGTCAGCGGCCCGGTCGTCCAATCGCGGGCCTGAAACTCACACGCGGACGAAGAGCGCATCGCAAATCAGGCATCTGCACGATGCCGCCGCGACGTGCGCGGACGTTCAGGCAGGATGCAGCGACACGAATGAAGACAATGACCGGAACCCGGAACGAAGCACCCAATCGCCGCAGCGCTCGGGAGAATTGAGGTCGGCCCGTTTCGAACCTGGGCGCGTGACCGGTGCCCCGGCGTTTCCCCATTTCGTTCCAAGCATGAACAGCGATCCGGCACAGGCCCGCCCTCGGAGCGCCGCCTCTGTGGACGCGCCCGGGAATTTGGACCCGATCCCATTGGGGTCACGGTGTGCCGACGATACCCTCGGCACGGGCGACCGAAGCCGCCTGCCCGCGGGTGGCGACATCGAGCTTTGCCAGGATCGCCGAGACATGGTGATCGATCGTCTTGGGTGACACGAAAAGCCGGTCGGCGATCTCGGCGTTCGACAGGCCCAGGTCCAGCAGGGCCAGAACGTCCATCTGCCGTCGGGTGAGCCCCCTGGGGTTTGCACGGGTGCTCTCGCGGGGCCCTCGCGGGACTGCAGCAATGCCGCGTCGGCGCATATCCTCGCGCACCTTGTGCGAACCTGCGTCCGCCCCCAGCTCCGCCAGGATCTCCAGCGCCTCGGCGCAGGCAGAGGCATCGCCCTCGGCAAGCGCGAGCGCCCGCTCGTAGGGCGCATCCCGCGCCGCCCATTCTTGCGCCGCGCCTTGCCAATCGCCGTCCAGCAGCAGGCGTTGGGGCTTCGGCAGGGTTTCGACCCCAGCGAGCGCCCTCCCCGGTCGGAGCCGGTGCAGCCAGATCAGCACGTCGGGGATCATGTTGGGGTCGGGGTTTGCCGCAGCGCGTCTTCAAGGCACGCGACGGCCTCCGCCGTGTCCTCGAGGCCGAGCCAGACGCGTTCGGCGCGCGCTACGGCGTAGACCCAGAGATGCTGCGGCTCATCGATCCAGTGGGCGGCCTGCTCGATCTCGTCCAGAACGCGTGGCGCCATACCGTGACCGCAGCGGGACATGAGCTGAACGAAGGCGACAGCCGCGGGGAACCTGACCTGGCCCCGGTTGTCGTCCGCCAGATGCGACAATCCGGTTTCGGCAGTGTCGCGGGCTTCGTCCCAGCGGCCGAGACGCAGCAGGATCTAGGCCTTGATGCCCGAGAGATAGCGCAGGAACCCGTCCAGCTCGTGCTCCTGGCAGAGCGCCAACCCCTGGTCGGCGAGCACACAGCCGCGCGCGTCGTCCTGCAGGAGGTATTCGATTTCCGACCAGTTGGTGTAGCCACGCGCCGCATCGTCCCAATCGCCGATCTCGCAGGCCAGGGCAATGCTTGCGCCGAAAAGGTACCGGATGCGGTCCGGATCTTCCCATCTGAGCGAGCCCGCGAGGTTGTTGTAGGCGTCGCTCAGAATATCCTTGTGTCCGTGGGTGCTGGCATAGGCGATCGCCTGTTCGGCAAAGGGGATGGCGGTCTCAAACTCCCACTTCAGCATCGCGAGTTGCGCCATCGTCGAATGCGCCATCGCCAGCTCGCGCCCGGGAAGATCGGACAGGATTTCAACGGCCTTCGCGGCGCTTTTCCCAGAGTTGGCGCGGGTCGTCGATCCCGTCCATTGGTAGCGCGACAACTTGCGGTATCCGTCGCCTTCCCGGACCGGATCGTTCGACGCTTTCAGAAGGCGCAGCGCGCGTTTCTGAATGTCGATCGCCAGCAGGAACCGCCCGACCATGTAGTAGGACCATGCGCAGCGCGCATAGAGCTCCGCCCGGTCCGCGTGCAACAGGTCGCCGGCCGCCTCGACCGCGACCCGGTAGTATTCGGCTGCCTCCCTGTTGCTGCCGAGCCGTTCCGGTTCCTGGGCCGCGTCCCGCGCCAGGTCATGGACATCGCTCTGGTCGCCGGACTGGCGGGCATGGTGCAACAGCGCCGACTTGGCGATGTCGGGCTGCAACTGAAGCTGGTGCAGCGCCTGTTTGTGCAGTGTCTTGCGCTCCGACCAGGGCAGCGCGGTCTCGACGGCTTGCCGGGCCAGCTCGTGGCGAAAGCCGACGTGGGCGCCATCAATCTGCAGAAGGCCGTGCGACAGGCAGGTATCGAGCCCGGCGCGGAAATCGCTACCGATCAGCGCGCCAACCGTCTCGATCCCGGCGCGCCGCGGAAAGATCGATACGGCATCGAGGAATTTCCGGGCCTCGGGTTGCAGCCGGTCGGCCCGGACCAGGACGGCATCCTGGATGTTGGGGGGCAAGGCCTCGTCGGCGCTGTTCAGCAGTTCCGTCACGTAAAATGGATTGCCCCGGGTGGTGCGGAAAACCTCGCCTGTATCCTTGCCGGTGCCGGCAAACATCGCGCACCGCGGTCTCCGTCAGCGGCGCCAGCGGAATGCGCGAAAGGCGCTCGCGCGGGACGTCGGCGAAGGCGCGGCGGATCTGGCCTCGCCCCTCTTCGGCGGTATCCCGGGAGGTGACGACCAGCAACAGGCTCGTGTCGCGCAAGCGCCGTCCGGCGAAGCGCAGAAAATCGAGTGTCGCGCCGTCGGCCCAGTGCAGATCCTCGATCAGCACCAGCGTCGGGCACCCGGCGGGCGCGATGGCTTCGAGCGCGTCGGCGAAGACCCCCCGGTTGATCGTTCGGGTGGACATGTCTTCCGGCAAGAACCAGCCGATCCGGCGGCCGCTGTCGCGCAGCGGGCCCAGCGGCTCGGCGATGGCGAAATCCTCGCAGGCCCCGGTCAGCACAGGTTGATCCGCATCGAGCCCGTCGAGAAAACTGGTCACCAGTGCGGTCTTTCCGACACCTGCCTCGCCGGTGACCACGACAACCGCGCCTTCACCGCCCGCGACACGCGCCCACCGCTCGCGGATGCGCGCCAACGGAAGATCTCGTTCAAGCAGATCCATCGCGTGCTCCAGATATCCCGAGAGCATTGCAGGCAGGGCGAAGCATAGGGACCAAAATAGGGAATGGGTGCGGGCAAATTGGGGAGGCCTCCCGACGCGGAAAAACGATCCACCTGCCAGTCTGTCGCTACATCAACCGGGCTGCCGCCCGACAAGCTGGAGACAGAACATGCCGATGCTCACCCAAGTCAGACGCTGTTTCCGCCGTGACGATCACGAGTTCAAAAGCTACCTCCGCCGCGAAGAGAAGTACCGGCGGCGGTGCGGTCCGGGCACGCGCAGCGACGATGGTCCGGAAGCGGAGCGGCTGGAGCACGAGATGTTCCGGGCAGGTATCTGAGCCGTTGGCACCCAGCCCGATCGCGCGGGCACGTGCTCGGCCGGCCCGACTTCGAGCTGTTCGAAGCCCCGGCCCGCGCGTCGACGGGGGCTGTCGGCAAGGACACCGGTGCGTGCTTTACCGCGTCCTCGGCGCATATTTCGCCATGGCAATTTCGATCATTTCCCGGTTTCGAATAGGCGCACAGCCGTCACCCGGGCCTTCATTCGGTCGCCGGGACGCAACCCTGGAAATTGTCCCGCGCACGATCCCTTGGTATCGGGTAACCTGAGCCACTCGGAGGGAGGATGCCATGGCGCGCGATCTGATCGATGTTTCGCTCGACGACAAGTACACCCACGACCGTGGCCGGATCCTGATCTCCGGGGTTCAGGCGCTGATCCGGCTGCCGATGCTGCAGCGTGGCCGCGATGCCGCGCGCGGGTACAAGACCGCGGGCTTCATCTCCGGCTATCGTGGATCGCCCCTTGGTGGCCTCGACAGTGTGGCTTTTCGCGAGGCGGACCGGCTGAAGGCGCAGGACATCGTCTTCCTGCCTGCGGTGAACGAGGATCTTGCCGCCAGCTCGGTCTGGGGCACCCAGCAGATCGATGCGCTGCCGGGCGCGAAGGTCGATGGCGTTTTCGCCATGTGGTATGGCAAGGGCCCGGGCGTGGAGCGTTCGACCGACGCGATCCACCACGGCAACTACGCCGGCACCCATGAAAAGGGTGGCGTGCTCCTCGTCTACGGCGATGACCATTCGGGAAAGTCCTCGACCAGTGCGCACCAGAGCGAACAGACCCTCGCGGCGCTGTCGGTGCCGTCGCTCTACCCCGCCGACGTCGAGGAATTTCTGCGCTTCGGTCTGCTCGGCTGGGAGATGTCGCGTTTCACCGGGCTTTGGGTCGGGTTCAAATGCGTCAACGAGACCGTCGAACAGACCGCCACCGTGTCGCTCGATGCGGCCGGGGCCGACATCGTCGTGCCGGAGCGCAATCCGGAACAACTTCCGCCGCAAGGGGTGAACATCAACCCGCGGTTTTTCGGACCGGCAGAGGTTGAGCAGGTGGTGCAACGATACCGTCTGCCGCTGGTCCACGACTTCGTTCGCGTGAACCGGATCGACCGGGTCGCCAAGGGGGTGCCGCATCCCAGGATCGGGGTCGTCGCCGCGGGCAAGAGCTACAAGGACGTTGGCCGGGCGCTCGAGTTGCTCGGGCTCGACGAGGCGCGAATGGCCGCGCTCGGGGTCGGGGTGTGGAAAGTCGGCTGCATCTGGCCGTTGGAACCACAGGGCATCACCGCTTTCGCCCGGCAGGCCGAGGCGCTCCTGTTCGTCGAGGACAAGCGGCCGGTGCTGGAAGACCAGGCACGCGCGATCCTCTACGGCGGCGCCCATCACCCGGCGATCTGGGGCAAGACCGACGGACAGGGCAACCGGCTTTTTCCCTCCGATGTCGCCATCGCGCCCGAAGAGACCGCCCGCGCCCTCTATCGTTTGCTGCGCGACAGGGGCCTCGCCGACCCGGCCCTCGAGGCCGCCTATGAAAGTATGGCGCCGACGCCGCTCTTGAACCGGTCCGCGGCCGGCGGCGACAAGCGCCTGCCCTATTTCTGCTCGGGCTGCCCGCACAACACCTCGACCCGGCTGCCCGACGGCAGCCTCGCCCTCGCCGGCATCGGCTGCCACAGCATGGCGCTGTGCAACGGCACCGACACGACTTGCCACCGACGCAGATGGGCGGCGAGGGCGCGAACTGGATCGGCCTGGCGCCGTTCACCGAGACGGGCCACGTCTTCCAGAACATCGGCGACGGCACCTACTTCCACTCCGGCCTGCTCGCGATCCGCGCCGCGGTCGCCGCCGGCGTGAACATCACCTACAAGATCCTCTACAACGACGCCGTCGCGATGACCGGCGGCCAGCCCATCGACGGCCCGATCAGCGTGGACCGGATCGCGGCGCCAGGTGCTCGCCGAGGGCGTCGGCCACGGTCGTCGTCGTCAGCGACGACCCGGCGAAGTACCCGGCGCGGCGCGATCTGCCGCGCAGGTGACGCGTCCATCACCGCGACGACCTCGACCCGGTCCAGCGCGAGCTGCGCGAGATCGCCCGGCGTCACCGCGCTCATCTACGACCAGACCTGCGCCGCCGAGAAGCGCCGCCGGCGCAAGCGCGGCAAGTTCCCCGACCCCGACATCGCGCGTCGTCATCAACGAGGCGGTCTGCGAGGGCTGCGGCGACTGCTCGGTGCAGTCGAACTGCATCTCGATCGAGCCGAGACCGAGTTCGGGCGCAAGCGGCAGATCAACCAGTCGTCCTGCAACAAGGACTTCTCCTGCCTCAAGGGGTTCTGCCCGAGCTTCGTCACCGTCCGGGGCGGGACGCTGCGCAAGCCGGCCGCGCGCGACCATTTCCCCCGATCGGCTGGATAACCTGCCCGCGCCGCCCCCCCGCCCGACCGCGGCGCAATCCGTGTTGGTCGCCGGCATCGGCGGCACCGGCGTCGTCACGGTCGGCGCGCTGCTCGGCATGGCCGCGCACCTCGAGGGCAAGGGCGCCTCGGTCCTCGACGTGACCGGGCTCGCGCAGAAGAACGGCGCGGTCTTCTCGCACATCCGTTTGGGCGAGGCCGGACAGGAGCTGGGTCCGCAGCGGATCGGAACCGGAGAGGTCGATCTGCTGCTCGCCTTCGACATGATGGCCGCCGCCGACCCGGACGCGCTGAAAACCCTCGGCGCCGCGCGCTCGACGCTGATCGCCAACACCGCCGTCGCGCCCGCGGCGTCGTTTCAGTTCGCCGCAAGCGAGGCCGGCCTGCCGGACCGCGCAGCGATATTCGACCGGTTCGCGGGACGTGTCGGGACGGACCGCAGCCACCTGATCGATGGCAGCCGGATCGCCAAGACGACCTGCGGCGATACCATCGCGGTCAACATGCTGATGGTGGGTTACGCCTTCCAGCTCGGCCAGCTTGTCCTGTCGGCCGAAGCGATCGAGCGGGCCATCGACCTCAACGGCGTCGCCGTCGACTTCAACACGCGCGCCTTCCGGGTGGGGCGGCTCGCGGCGGTCGATCCGACGTTCACGGATGCCTTGAGCGACAACAGTTCGACGGCGGATGACCTGGGCGACGGCCTCGGGTTTCACGCGAGCCTTGTCGCCGACTACCAGAATGCGGCATGGGCGGATCGGTTTCGCCGCGCGATCTCGCGCCTGGCCGACGCGGAGGCCGCAAACGGTGTGTCGGGTCTTACCGCTGCCGCGATTCCCGTCCTCTCTCGCTTGATGCGGTACAAGGACGAGTACGAGGTCGCGCGGCTGCTGACGGACAGGCGCTTCGAAGACCACCTTGCCCACACTTTCGAGGGCGCCCCGCGGTTTGAGTTCAATCTGGCGCCGCCGATCCTGGCACGGACCGATGCGCGCACCGGCCGTCCCGCCAAACGTGCTTTCGGCCCCTGGGCGCGGCGGCCGCTCCGGGCGGTCGCCCGGTTGCGTGGCCTGCGCGGCACGAAGTTCGACCCCTTCGGATGGACTGCGGAACGCCGCATGGAGCGCGCATTGATCGACTGGTACGAAGGTCTGATCGACCGATGCGCGCAGGAGCTGGGCGCGGGATCGGTCGAAACCTGGACGGAGATCCTGCGCGCGCCCGACGCGATCCGGGGCTTCGGCCCGGTCAAGGCCGCGAACGCGCAGCGCGCCCGCGCCAGAGTGGACGCCTTGCTCGCCGCGCTGTGACGTGAACGAAAGCCGCAGGTACCGACGACGGCCGCGCGCCCGTTCAAGTCATGTGTTCTGACCGCCGTATCCAGACGGGGCTTGCGTCCATTACTCAGCAATTCAAACTGCCCACAAGAGACGGCCGTTTGGGCCCGCATCGGTTTCCAGTCTACATGGCGGCGGCGCGCGGTGACGCCCGCAGTTGCGGGGGGCGGGACAAATGTCTAGATCGTTGCGGCACCTGCTCCAAATGAGGACGTTGACGATGATCGGGCTCGATCGCCGGAGTGTGTCGCAGGAATGGCTCAGCGGAGGAAACAGCCGGCGCGCACCTGGCGCTGCCAGTGGCGACAGAGGGCTGAACGGATGACATCCGCGACCAGAGACACCCGGCTTGTCCTGCATGTTGGCACCCACAAGACCGGGAGCAGTTCGTTTCAACGCAGTCTGATGCTCAACGAGACGGGCTTGGCCGAGCACGGCGGTGGCGTCATCCGGGAGCTCGACCTGCACGCCCGTACCAGCAACCCGAACGAATTCAACCTGACAAGCCTTTCTCAGCTGTTCATGCGGCCCGAGCTTGCGACCCCCGCGCGCCTGAAACACGACGGTCGACCGCAAGAGAGTGCAATCAGGCGTGCGGTATTGCGTCGTCGCTGGGCATGCGACCTCGCCAAATGACCCAAGCCCGTCTTGATCGGGTCGGCCGAGAGTTTCTGTTTCCTGCGCACCCCGCGCGAGGCGCGGCAGTTGTCGGGATTGCTTGCTGCCATTGACCGCAAGCTGGTGGTTATTCTGGTCGCCCGGGACGAGGCGGAGTGGCGGGCCAGTTGGCGGGCGCAGCTCGAAAAACGGCCGAAGGTGCGCGAGGGTCTTGCCAAGGTCGATCCGTCAGTCCGGATCGATGGCGATTGTTATTTCAACCTTGACGCAATTCGGACGTTCTGGAGCGCGCTCGGGCAGGTACGTGAGATCAACTCCGATGCCGAGATCGCCGTCTCCGGCAAACTCGTGTCGCGCTTGTACCGCGAGGCCGGGATCGACCCCGAAGGTCTGGAAACGTCGGTGCGGACAAACGAGCGTCCTGAAAGTGCAAAACGCGGACCCGGCTGAAGGTCGCGCGTGAGCGTGTCGGCGTCGACCGTCCCCCGCGAAAGCGCTGAGGTTTCCGTCAGCGCATTCGCGGCCGGCGGTCGGAAAGGCCGGAGCCAGCGATCGACCCGCTCCAGCCCAGTTCAACGATTTCCAGCAGGATCAACCGGTGATCGGTTCATAGCCGATTTCGGTCGCGACGTTCTTGCACAGGTCCCACACCTCGTCGACCCGAGGGTCGCCCTGCTCAATCTCGCCAGTGCGAGCCTGGTCGATTTCGACAACATCCGGGTTCGCGTCCGAAACACCGATGAAGCCCAGGAGCTGGCGTTTGGTGTCGCGCGGATGCAGGCAGAAATCCTCGTATTTGAGCAGCAGGTATTGCTCATCGGAGAGGTTCTGCCTGGCAAACCGGGTCGCCTCCCCAACCTGGAAGCGCCATGTCAACGCGTTGTGCAGATACGTGTCCTGCTCCTGACGCAGCGCAGCGTCCAGCCCAGCCGCATGGTAGGCGGCGCGCAGGACGGCCTTGCCGACGGGATTGTCTTCGCGCGACGTCTTGTGCGTGCGTCGCAACGCGCTGGTGACCGGGTGCCGAACGAGGTGCACGAACTTCGCATCCGGGAAGGCTTTGAATACTTCTTCGAGAACCAACAAGGTCTCGGGCAATTTCCAGCCCCAGGGCTGCTGGCCGTCCCAGTTTCCCTTGCCGAGAATATCGCGCGCGGTGCCGGTCAGATACCGCCCCCAGTCCTCACCGAAGCTCTCCGGCACCTTGCCCTTTTGAAAGTCACGCCCCAGCGTTCCGATCGCGATCTCGTAGATCGGGTTGACCCATTCCATCGAGTCACCGGAAACATTCAACGTGTTCCCGAGGAAAACGTTGCCGTCGGCCGCAGCCTGCGACAACAGCCGCGTGCCGCTGCCGCCACGGCCGGCAAGTATGACGGGCGCGCGAAGGACGGCGTCGTCGATGGGGGGGCCGTCGGCCTGCGCCGGTGCCGCCGGGGTCGCGTCATAACCGAAGTAATCCAACTCCGCGCCGGCAACCTCGAGCACCGTCGCCTCCTGCTCGGGAGAGAGCCGTTTTCTCCAGGTCTCGAGAGACGACGCATCCACTGCGCGCGACCGTTTTGTCATACCCGGACCGTATCCGCGGAAAACCTGCTCATGGGCGAGCATTTGGGGATCGAACGAAAGCCCGATGTGCTCGGATATTTTCTCACACGTCCCCGCCGTGTCGGCGATCAGGTCTTCGTACTTGACCAGCAGGGTCGGGATCTGGCGATCCTCGAATTTCCTGACCAGTCCCGACTTGACCCGCCAGAAGAGAGCCCGTTTGACCGTGTCGGACGTGTCCGGGCTTGCCATCTGCTCAACCTCATCCGAAAACTCGGACGCAAGATCGGGGTCTTTCTTGATGATTGAAACCTGGTTCTCCACCATCGGTATTCTCTGCAACCCGCCCAGAGATGCAACGACGGCCCTGGGATCGCGCACCAGAAATACTGCCGTCACCGGAAGATCGAGTGCCGCGAAACGGTCGAATGAATATGTAAGGTTTGGCGCCTTGAGGACCAGGTGCGTGACCCCGTCCGCCACTTCCAACCCGCCCTCGGGTTTCTTTTTCAGGCGGCGGTGCTTCGGCTTGTATTTCTTGTTGGCCAACCGGAGCGACTTGCGCAGCAGTTTCCGGCTGCCGGGCGCGCCCGTCGAACTGGCGTCAAACCATTCGTAGAGGTTGTCCGGCTCGTCGATCATCACGGCATTTGGATGGGCGCCCAGGATCTGTCCGGTCAGTGTGGTACCGCTTCTTTGGCATCCGACAACGGCCACGATTTTTTTCAAGTTACGGAGCATCACAAGAGTCCTTCGATTTCCCTGGCCATTTTCCCGGCTCCGTCCTCATGAGCCACGTCTTCGGCGAACCGTTTCGCATGTCGTGTCAATGCCTCGAAGTCTACGGCGTTCAATCTCCGCCCCAAGCGCGAATCCCTGGCGACACAGACCCCGACGCCCAGCTTTTCCAATATTTCGCCAAGTATCTGTTGGTTTGAATGCTTGGGCAGCGCAATCACCGGGACGCCTTTGGACAGGGCCTGATAGGACGACCCGGTACCGCCCTGGCTGACGACGATCTTCGTCTTTTCAAGCACCTCTTCGAGAGGAAGCCACTCGTATTGAAACTGGGCCACGCCGCCGTCGCGCATCTTTTCGAACTGGTTGCCGACGTATACCGAATGCGCGCAGCCTGAGCGCACACGTGTATTTTCGATCTGGTTCGCGTTGAACTTGACCCGCCCCGTCGTGCCCATGGACATCAGAAGAAGGTCATTCTTGTCTTCCAGCTCAGGCGGCAACTGGCCCTCGAATGCCCAGGACACGGCGCCGCAAGCAACGTAACTTGGCGGCAGTTGCCCGAATTCCCGCACGATCGGCAGCGGGTCCGCCAAAAGAACGCGGTCGGCCTCATACAGGTCAAATATCGAGCCGAGGTGTGGCAAGCCTCTTTGCTCACGCTTTTGGTTTATGTCAGTCTCACGCTCTCTCATATGCATCATGTCGCGGCCTTCGGAGACCGCCAGGCGGGTAATGAATACATTCGTGACAACCGCCCGCGGGCAATCCGGGAACGCCACCAGCGGCAACCAGTTGAAAGCTCCGACATCCTGGACGACCAGATCGAACCGGGTCTCATTGAATACTTGCTCGAGAGCGTCCGCGAAGACTTCAGCCCCGGTGTCCTTGTAATCCCCCGGGGTCGGGACAACGATAATCTTGCAGTCCTTCCCAAACACCGCGTGCGCATATTTCCCGTCACGCGGCACAATCAGCGTGACTTCCACAGGTGTGCTCGCCTTCAGCCTGGAGAAGATCTTGTGCAATCGGCCAACGTGCCCCAGTGGGGGCCCGCAAATGAATGCGATTTTTTTCATACAATGGGCCTTTGTGGCGTTTGTTTTGATGCCAATCCGGCGGGAGATATTACCTGAGTGGATCTCTCCGGCAGGAGTACGGCACGACGCTGAAGTTCGCGGCACCGTGCCAACGTTCATGGTGCCGGTCAAGCCTGAATCCGTGGGCGGCAGGTTCGGTCAGGGGAGAGGATCCTCGCCTGTCGATCGAGCGATATTCCCGTTGTTTTTGTTGGGAAACAGTCATGGTGCGCGAACGACACCTGTCAGACAAGGCGGCTTGCTGGACCAGTAACGTCGACGGCGCGCGCCATCACCCGTTCGGTGCGAAAAACAGTCAGTCCCGAGAGCGGCGATGCCGGAAGCTACGGGTTGTCCGAGACGCTCAATGTCGCAATTCATTCGTGATTGGCGACGGCCGAGATAATCCTGGGACGGGAGAGCGCGGCCCCACAAGTGCGTGCCGTGGTCATCGCGAAAACCCGGGCGACCGTCTGCTGCCCGGGCTCGGTCTCAATGGGTGGGTCCGGCGCAGGACCGGTACCGATACCCGGCCACAAGCCCCGCGTGCTCGACCGCTTTGGGCGGGTCAGAAATCTGCGTTTCTCGGACCGCAGATACGCGACCGACTTGCCGATTTCCGGGACATCCGGACCGCACCACCGAGCCGGCGCGCGCGCGCCTGGTTCTTCTCACAGTCAAACCGACCGCGTCAGGCGCCGCTTGCGCTGCGCCCGCTGTCGAAGGACGCGCGAAGGAAGGCCTCGGTTCCCGCGCGGATGTCGTCGAGCGAGAGGATCTCTTCTCCGGTTGCGATCATGCCGACAAATCCCTCCGTGTGCCAATGTCCCGGCCGGACGGCGTCCGGCAAGGATTGCGCGGCCAAGTGCGGCCATGGATTCACGTAGAAATACGGCTGGTCGTAGCTCTGGTCACCGGGAGAGAACCCCACGCCGATACCCGGGGCCGTCTCCGGATCGCCCGCGGCGAGGCCGACATAGGTGGCGATGTCGAAGTGGTGCGGCCAGCAGCGAACGGGGCTCGGGCCCGGATCAAGACCGCCCGGGAGCGCTGCGGCGAATGCCTCGAGGCTGGCAGCGGCCAAGGCGTACCACGCGGCCAGGTGCGCCAGGCCCTCGTGATCCCGCCCGAACGTCGTGATCGCCGCGACGTCGTCGGGTAGCGCGTACGGGATCTTCACCGCGCAGGCGGGCGAAAGGCCGACACCTTCGAGCCGCGCGTCCAACCACGCCTCGGCCTCGGCAAGGCCGACGCCGGCAAGCGGCAGTTCGTCTGATATCCGGCCGCCTCGGAGAAAGATCATCGTCAGCGGCGCGAGGCGCAGTCCGGCCATGTGGCCAGCCGCGCCGAGCGGGTGGGTGACGAACATCATGTGCTCGCGCGACCAGCCGAGGTTGGAATCGCCGTCATCCGGCGCCTTTAGAAGGTTCGCCCGCTCGGCCCGTGACAGCGGCTGCACGGCGGCATGGGCCTCTGCGCGGGCAGCGGCGAGGGCCAAAGGGTCGCCCAGCATTCTTCTGGGATCGGTCATACTCTCTCCTCAGACAAGCTCGGCATCGGTCATGATTTCCACCAGCGCGGGTCCGTCGACGGCCAGCGCCTCGGCCAGCGCGTCGGCCACGTCGGCGCCTTTGGTAACCTTCGCGCCATGCGCCCCGCAGAGGCGCGCAAACGCGGCGAAGGACGGGTTGACGAGCGAGGTCTCCCAGACCGGCCACTCGCCGGCGCGCTGCTCCTTCGAAATCTTGCCGAGCTCGCGGTTGTGCAGCAGCACATGGGTGATATCCATGCCGTACTTCACCGCCGTCGTGAATTCCATCGCGTACTGTCCAAAGCCGCCGTCGCCGGAGATCGAGATGACCTTGCGGCCGCGGAACTCCGCGAAATCCTGCGTTGCCGCCCAAGCGCCCATGGCGGCGGGCAAGGCAAAGCCGATGGAGCCGAGATAGCCCGACATCATCACGCGCTGACCCTTGGTTTCGAAATAGCGGCCAAAGGAATAGGTGTTGTTGCCGACATCGACGGCGATCAGCGCATCGGCGGGGGCAAGCCGGGACAGGGCCTCGAAGATGGCGGCCGAATGCACGCCCCGGGTGCCTTCCTCGGCAAGGCGAGCCGCTTTCTCGTCGCGCCAGATGCGCCAGCGTTCGGCGAGTTCGGCGATCTGGTCCGGGCCGTCGGGGTTTTTCACGACCCGCGGCGCCACCGCCGCGCAAAAAGCGCCGATCTCGCCCCAGACCGGCAGCGTCACCGGATGAAACTTGCCGAGCTGCATCCGCTCGAAATCGACCTGGATGATCGGCTTGCCGCCGTTGATCCCGGTGTGGTTCGAGAACGAGGAGCCAAGCACGATCTGCAGATCGGACTCGTTCATGAACCAGCTGGCGATCGGCGTGCCCGAGCGGCCCAGCACGCCGCCGGCATTCGGGTGGCTGTCGGGGATCAGGCCCTTGCCCTTGAAGGTGGTCACCACGGGCGCGCCGAGCGTCTCGGCCATGTCGATGATCGCGTCCCGCGCCTCCCAGGCGCCGTGACCGATGATGATCAGCGGTCGCTTGGCGGCGTCGATCATCGCGACGGCCGCCGCGACGTCCTCGTCGACGGGGTTCACCACCGGCCGTCCCAGACGGCCCTCGGGCGCACCTGCGGGCGCATCGCTCGGCTGGGTCTGCACGTCGTCGGGAAAGATCAGATGCGCCACGTCGCGCTCGACCAGCGCGGTCTTGCAGGCAAGCGACACCAGCTCGGCGTGGTTCGAGGTGGAGAGCACGGCTTGCGAGAACCGGCTGACCGCCTGGAACGCCGAGCTCAGATCGATGTCCTGGAACGCGCCGGGGCCGAAGACCTGGGTCTGGACCTGGCCGGTCAGGGCCAGCACCGGCGCGCGGTCGACCTTGGCGTCCCACATGCCGGTCAGCAGGTTGGTGGCCCCGGGTCCGGCGATGGTCAGGCAGGCGGCGGGCTTGCCGGTCAGCTTGCCGTAGGCCGACGCGGCGAAGGCGGCGGCGCCTTCGTGGCGGATGCCGACATAGGCCATCTCGCCGTCCACCGTACGCCGGCGGATCGCGTCGGCGAGCCCGAGGTTCGAATGACCGACCATGCCGAAGACACGGCTTGACGCCCCAGTTGACCATGGTCTCGGCCATGACGTCGGTCACGGTGCGGGTGTGCGGCGGTTCGGGTTCGAGCCCGACGAAGATCTCGCCGTCGCGGATCTCGACCGGATAGATCTTCTGCCCGGAATCCTCGTGCCCGCCCGGCGGCGCGCCGGTCAGCGGATCGAAGTCCCAGCCGTGCCAGGGGCAGCGGATCCAGCACTTGCCGTCGACGCCGCGCTCGATCGAGCCTTCGCCCAGCGGGCCGCCCTGGTGCGGGCAATGGTTGTCCATCGCCGCCCACTGGCCGTCGAAATGCGACAGGCAGAGGTAGACAGTTGCGGGCCGTGACCGTCTTGACCCGGCCCTCGGGCAGATCGGCCGGCCCGACGCTGAGCCAGTTCAGCTTGCTCATGCCACGCCTCCGAAGCCGACGCCCGACAGATCCGCCATCTCCTTCTTCCAGGTCGTCAGATCGTCCGACGCGAACTTCGACAGATGATCGTGTCCGCAGGCCCGCGCCATCACCTGCATCAGCTCGACCGAGGCGGCGAAGAAATTCGCCAGCCGCTCGGCGGACTTCTCGACGACGAGGCGGCTGACCAGGTGCGGTTTCTGCGTCGCGATGCCGACCGGGCAATTGTTGGTGTGGCAGGCGCGCATCGCGATGCAGCCGATCGCCTGCATCGCCGCGTTCGACACCGCGATCGCGTCGGCGCCGAGCGCCAGCGCCTTGATGAAGTCGGCCGGCTTGCGCAGGCCGCCGGTGATCACCAGCGTGACGTCGCCGCGGTCCAGCCGGTCCAGGTGCCGCCGCGCCCGGGCCAGCGCCGGGATCGTCGGCACCGAGATGTTGTCGCGGAAGATGATCGGCGCGGCGCCGGTGCCGCCGCCGCGCCCGTCGAGGATGATGTAGTCGACGCCCGACCTCCAGCGCGGCGTCGATGTCCTTCTCGATGTGCTGCGCCGAGAGCTTGTAGCCGATCGGAATGCCGCCGGTCCGGTCGCGCACCTCGTCGGCGAAGTCCCTGATCTGTGCGGGCTCGGTCCAGTCGGGAAAGCGCGCCGGCGAGATCGCGTCTTCGCCTTCGGGGATGCCGCGCACCTCGGCGATCTTGCCCTTGACCTTGTGGCCCGGCAGATGCCCGCCGGTGCCGGTCTTGGCGCCCTGCCCGCCCTTGAAATGGAACGCCTGGACCCGCGCGAGCTTGTCCCAGTCGAAGCCGAAACGGGCGGAGGCCAGTTCGTAGAAATAGCGCGAGTTGGCCTCCTGCTCCTCGGGCAGCATGCCGCCTTCGCCGGAACAGATGCCGGTGCCGGCAAGCTCCGCGCCGCGCGCCAGCGCGACCTTGGCCGGCTCCGACAGCGCGCCGAAGCTCATGTCCGAGACGAACAGCGGGATCTTGAGGTGCAGCGGCTTTTGCGCGTTCGGTCCGATCACCACGTCGGTGCCGACCGCGTCTGTCGTCCAGAAGCGGCGGCCTGTGCAGTTGCGCCGTCAGGATCTGCAGATCGTCCCAGTCCGGCAGCTCGCCGCGCGGCACGCCCATCGAGGCGACCTTGCCGTGATGCCCGGTTTTCGACAGCCCGTCGCGCGCGTACTCGCTGGATCAGCCCGTTGTAGGGCTCCTCCGCTGTGCCATGCGACGTGTCGGCATAGAGACCGAGATAGGCGTCGCGATTGAACGGCTGCGGATTGTCCTCGCCCAGGCGGCGATCTCATCGGCGTCGACCAAGACCTCGTCGTCCTCGATCCATGACGTGAATTTGGGCAGCTTCTCTTCGTTGGCGTATTCCGACACGCCGGTGTCGAGCCGGTAGTCCCAGTTGTGCAGCCCGCAGATCAGATTGTGGCCGCTGACGTAGCCGTCGGACATCAGCGCGCCGCGATGAAGGCATCGGCCGTAGAAGACCGAGACCTCGTCGTCGAACCGGACGACAACCAGATCGACCTCGCCGACCAGGGCATATTGCGGGTTGCGATCGGGCAGTTCGCTGGTTTTGGCGACGGAGATCTTTTTCATTGTTTCCTCTCTGCTGTCATCGGCATGTCGCCGAATGGCTCGGGCATCCTTGCCATTTCGGCCTCTGGGGCCATCCGTTTGATCCGCCGCGCGTAAAGACGCGCGCCCGGTGCGGCAGTCAGGCCGTGCAGAACCGCACTGATCCAGACGGCATTGACGGCGAGGAACAGAATGTCCTGCGCCGCGTCAGGGGTCAGCTGCTCGGCGACCAGGAGCGCGAACAGTGCCGTTGCCAACCCCCTGGGGCCGAACCAGCCGAAGAACAGCCGCGTATGGGACGCGGCGTCGCTGCCGATGAGCGAGAGCCAGATCGCCAGCGGCCGCACGATAAAGAGAGAGCCGAGGATGTAGGCCAGCGTTTCGACGGTGAGATGCGCGACGGCTTCGGGCACGAGTACCGCGCCGAGCAGGAAAAAGGCGCCCCAGGACAGAAGCTGGCCATCCCCTTCCGTGAACTCCAGGACGAACTTGCAGCGCCCCCGGACGATCGCTCCGAAGCCGAGCCCGGCGGCGAAGGCGGCGATGAAGCCGTTGCCGCCCACGACGATTGCGGCGGTGTAGGCGCTGGCCGCGAGGGCCAGGGCGCCGATCCCTTCGTAGGTGTCCGAGGTCGTTCCGGCCGCCTTGGCCTTGAGGAGGGCAACCGCCCCCACCGACCCGATAACAATGCCGGCCAGCGGGCCGAGTGTAATCTGTTTCAGAGCGAACAGGGCCCATCCCTCGGGCGGGGCCTGGGCAACAGGCGCCGCAAGCGCCGCCATCAGAAGAACAAGCGGCAAGGCCAGCCCGTCATTCAGCCCGCTCTCGACCGTCAGCGCGCGCCGGGGCCGTTCGGGGACGTCCGGGTTGTTGACGACCGATTGACCGAGCGCGGCATCGGTCGGGATCAGAATGGCCGCCGCGACCGCCACCAGGGCAAGCGGCCAGCCCGGAAGAACGAGAAGGCCCAGCGCCGTGCCAAGAAGAAAGGCCAGCGGCATGCCGATGAAAAGCATCCTCACGGGCCAGACCCGCCGCTTGAGCAACGCGGACTGGTCGATCTTCGCCGCGTCGAGGAACAGCAGGACGATCAGCGCGATCTCGGCAATGACGTGCAACGCCTCCTCGCTGCCTTCAGCGGGCAGGATATTCCATTTGGCGACCAACGCCCCAAACCCGAGGAACACCATCGGCGCCGTCAAGACGGTTCGCGACAGGCGGTTGGCGACCATGCAGAAGGCCACAAGAAAACCCGCGATCGTCAGATACCCTATCACGCTCGGTCCCGTTCCTTGTTCGACTTGCCTGCCTACTTGGCACCAGCCCGCCGCAAACAAGAACTGAATTCCGACGGCTTCACAGAAACGTGGCGCGCGCGACCCGTCGCGTGAGACCCTGGATCATCACCGGCGCAGCACCCGAGGCTCGGGCTGGATGGTGCGCCAAAAATTGGACCGGCGCGGCGGGAAGGCTGGCTGGGAGTGGCAGCTGCTGGCAGGAACAGCCCTTCGCTGCAGGGTTGGGCAAGGCCCGAGCGCGGACAAAGCCGTCATACGTGTCGCGTTGGCATGCGCGTTTGTGACCGGCAAGGGCGGGAACCGAAACTCTCGGTGGACGCGCCGTTCAAAGGTCGCCGAAACGTTTGATCTCGGGCATCGCGCATCCTGCGAGACTGGGAAATCTTGCTGGCACGCGAAAGTCCGATGACCCGCATTGCGCGTCTGCGTTTTCGGTCCGGCCCTGGCAACCGATGGAGCACGTCCGGGCGGTCGCAAGAGGCGGCGGCAGGCGTTGATTTCGACGGTTGATACGATCGTCGCGCCCGGCCGGGGCGCCGTGGTCCGCTCACGGGGTTTTCACTGGGCCGGGTCTTTTTTCCAACGGGCGGCGGTCGCCAAGGTGCCACGGCGCAGGACGGCGGTATCGACATCCACCGCGGTGAAGCAACTGCCGGCCTCCATCGCCTGGGGGAGGAAATCGGCATCGAGCGTGAGGAAGCCAGCCGGCTTGCCGGCGGCGCGAATGCGCCTGATCGCGTCGAGGCAGGCCGCCTGCACGTCGGGGTGGCTGGTATTGCCGTGGTGGCCGAGACTGGCGGCGAGGTCGGCCGGGCCGACGAACGCGGCGTCGACGCCCGGGGTGGCAAGGATGGCGTCGAGGTCTTCGAGCGCCGAGCGGGTCTCGATCTGGACAACCAGGCAGATCTCGTCACGGGCCCGGCGCGGGTAATCGTCCACCGCACCAAACCGGGCAGCCCGGGTGATACCTGCAAGACCCCGTATCCCGCCCGGCGCATAGTCAACCGCCGCGGCCGCTAGCGCCGCTTCTTCGGCGTTGCGGACATAGGGGATCAGCAGCGATTGTGCCCCGAGATCGAGCAGTTTCTTGATCTCGGCCGGGTCGAGCGAACTCGGGCGTACCATCGCGTGGACCGGGTACGGCGCAGCGGCCTGCAGGTGGGAGAGCACCGCCTTCGGGTCCATCGCGGTATGCTCGGCATCGATCAGGAGCCAGTCGAATCCGCTGCCGGCCGCCATTTCGGTCATCAGGCTGTCGTCGATGGTGCACCAGAACCCAATCTGCTGACGCCCGGCTTGAATCGCGGCTTTGAATTCGTTCTTCGGGATATCCATCTGCGGCCTCATATGTCGAGCTCGGCCAAATGCCGGAGCTGGTCTGGTGTGGTGGTGCGCAATCCGAAGAACTCCAGATACGCCGGGATCTGTTCGAACAGCATATCGGTGCCGACTTGCGTGGCACAGCCCTTAACGCGCGCGGCGGCAAGGAAGGGGGTCGTCTCCTGGGTCATCACGACTTCGCCGACGAACGCCGCCGGGTCGATCCGGTCGACATCGACGGGCAGCGGGTCATTGGGTTTCATGCCGAGAGGGGTCGCGTTCACCACGATGTCGAACCCGGCGGGATCATCCGACGCCGTCGTGATCTCGATGCCGGGGTAGTGCGCGGCAATCCGAGCCGCCAAGGCTTCGGCCGTCGTGGCGCGCAGGTCGAACACGGCCAGCCGCGCAGCGCCTGCGGCCGCCAGCGAGGCGGCGATGGCCGATCCCACGCCTCCGGCACCGACCACGAGCGCCGAGGCGCCCGTCACCTCGCGTCCGTTTCGCAAGACACCTCTGACGAACCCTTCCCCGTCGAACATGTCTCCGACGAGCTTGCCGTCGCTGCCACGCTTGATCGCATTGCAGGCGCCGCATATCTCGACCGTCGCAGAGGCTTCGTCCAACAAACCGACGCTCGAAACCTTGTAGGGCATCGTGATCAGCGCCCCTGCGATGTTGCGCAGCCGGAACAGCTGTTTGAGGAAGGTCGCAAAGTCGGGCTCCTCGCAGCCCATCGGCACGACGACGACGTTTTCTCCAGCATGGCGGAACCACGGGTTGTAGATCATCGGCGCCTTGAAGCTTTCGGTCGGCACGCCAAGGTGGGCGATGATCCGGGTCGTTCCTGTAATATTGGGCGGTGGCATGGCTGTCCTACGGCTCCGCGTCGAGGCGTACCGGCCTGCCCGTGTCGGCAGACCGTTTTATCGCGTCAATGGCCGCCAGGGCCGCGAGGCCGTCGCGGCCCGAAACCGCAGGTGCGGCGCCATGTTGGATCACGTCACAGAAGTGAGCGATCTGGCGCAGCAACGGGTCGGAGGTTTCGAGCGGCAGGTGCGTGGCGGTGATCGGGGACCACCAGGACTGCACATCCGGATGGCTCCAGAGCGCGAGGTTCGGCACCGCGAGCGACGCCTTGGTGCCACCGATCCAATAGGCGGTTTCGGTCGTCGCCGGGTAGGCGGGGTTCTCGCCGGCGGTCATTTCCCAGCTCCACGGCGCGGTCACGGTGTCGGACAGGTTCATCGTGCCGAGCGCGCCTGATCCGAAGCGCAGGGTGATCACGGCGGTGTCTTCCACCTCGAACCCGCGCACCGCGCTCGACTGCATGGCATGGACGCTCGGTCGCCGGGCCGGCGAAATACTGCATCAGGTCGATGTCGTGGATCAGGTTGATAAAGATCGGACCGGCCCCGGCCTGCCGCCGCCACGCAGTCTCGAAATAGTCCTCTGGCTTGTAGAACCAGGTGGTGGCCTGCACGCTGACGATCCGCCCCAGGCCGCCCTCGGCGATCAGGTCCCGGGCCTTGGCGATGATCGGGTTGTGGCGGCGGTGGTGGCCGACCAAGACCGGCACGCGCGCCGCCTCGCCCGCGGCGACGATCCTGCGCGCGTCGTCGAGCGAGCTGGCAAGCGGTTTTTCGACCAGCACCGGGAGCCCGGCGTCGATGCAGGTCAGCGCGCCTTCTGCGTGAAGTTGGTTGGGGGTCGCCAGGATCACCCCGTCGATCCCGCCGGTTCTCAGCGCGCCTTCGAGATCGATGAAGTGCGGGGCTGCGGCCTGGGCGGCGGCGATGCGGCCGGCGTCGGAGGGATCGATGACGCAGGCGAGTTCGGCCCCCCGCGCGGCCAGGATCGCATCGATGTGGCGTTTGCCGATCAATCCGGCGCCGGCCACGGCGATCCGCGGGGGCCTGGTCATTGCGACACCTGAGGAAGCTGGTCTCTGAGGGTCGCCTGCAACGCTGCGCTGGTTTTTTCGATATGGCGCGCGAGAAGCTTCGCGGCTTTGTCTTCGTCGCGCGCGACGGCCGCTTGCGCGATGGCGGTGTGTTCTTGCGCAAGGTCGCGTTGTTTGGCGTGAATGCGCGAGAACAGCCGTCGGTACCGGTCGTTCATGTTCATCAGCGTGCGGTAAAAGGTGCTCAGCACCGGCATGTCGCAGCGCGCGATCAGCGCGTCGTGGAACGCGTTGTGCGCGATTTCCCATGTCTCGATGCTGGCCTGGTCTTTCGGGTCACGCGCTGTGTGGTTGAGCCGGTAAAGGCTCGCCATGACGTTGGTTTCCCAGTCCAGCCCGCCGTTGCGAATCGCCTTGCGCAGCGCCAAAGGCTCCAATTCCATCCGGAGTTCCGTCACCTCCGCGAGGTTGCCAAGAGAAATCGGCGATACGCGGTAGCCGCGCTGTTCTTCGATTTCGATCAAGCCGTCGGACGAGAGCCGCATGATCGCTTCGCGCAGCGACGACAGGCTGACGGCGTATTCCTGACGCAAGCGTTCCAGGTTCAACTTGGCCCCGGGCTCCAGGGATCCTGAAAGAATCCGCGCGCGCAGTCCTTCGGCAATCTGGCCGGCGATCGTGCGCTTGCCTTTGCGCTGCGACTGATGCGTGTCGTCGTCCATGAGAACCTCTCTTTGCCAGAAGCTAGCAGAAGACCATCGGACTTCAATGCGAAAAATCGATTATGTTGCTAAAATCGATTTTGATAGTCAGGAGCGATTATCTGTGGCAAAGACGTTTTTGATGAGTCGCGAACAAGTGCTATGCAGGGCTCAAGAAAACAAAAAATGTCATAGGGAGGAACACATGACTTTTTCAATCACCCGTCGGACGATCCTGACATCGGTGGCCGCCGTTGCCGTACTGGCCTCGTCGCCCGCCGCGATCGCGCAGGACAATATCACGCTGCGGATGTCGACGCCGGCGACCGAAACCGACCAGCGCTCCATCGCCCTGGCCGAAGTCTTCGCGCCCGCGGTCGCGGCGTTCGCTGACTATCAGCCGCACTACAACGCGTCGCTCGTCGCGCAGGGCACCGAGCTTGAGGCGATCGCGTCCGGCGATCTCGAAATGTCGATCACCTCGGCACAGGAACTGGCCACGTTCTTCCCGGAGTTCTCGATCTTCGCGACCGGTTATGTCCACCAGGATGCGGCGCACCAGGTGCGGGTGTTCGACGATCCGCTGATGGAGCCGTTCAAGCAGAAGGTCGAGGACGAGCTCGGCGTGAAGCTTCTGGCCGTGATGTACCTCGGCCGCCGCCATGTGAACCTGCGTCAAACGAAGGAAGAGCTCACCGTCATGACGCCGGCCGACCTCGCGGGTGTGAACCTGCGGATGCCGGGCACCGACGCCTGGCAGTTCCTTGGCAAGGCGCTGGGCGCGAACCCGACGCCGATGGCCTTCACCGAGGTCTACACCGGCCTTGCAACCGGGTCGGTCGACGGACAGGACAACCCGCTGCCGACCGTCGTGGACGCGAAGTTCTACGAAGTCACCAACCAGATCGCGCTGACCTCGCACCTGGTCGACCTCAACTATGTCGCTTTCTCGAAAGCGGTGTACGACGGCCTGACCGCAGAGCAGCAAGCGACGGTGACCGAGGCCGCCGTGGCCGCCGCCGAGAGCGGCCGTCAGGCGCAGCTTCAGAAGGAAGAGGATCTGGTGTCGTTCCTGCAAGAACAGGGGCTCGAGATCTACGAACCCGACCTGGCTGCGTTCCGCAGTCACGTTCAGGCCGAATACCTGAACTCGGACGCATCGGCGGATTGGCCGGAAGGCGTCCTCGACAAGATCAACGCCCTCGGCAACTGATCTGATATCGGGCGGGAGAGCCAGACATGAGCGCCATGTTCAAATGGTTCTCCCGCTTCGCTGAATTCGTGGCGGCCATGATGATGGCCGTCATGTTCCTGACCTTCATCCTGCAGATCACGATCCGCTACACGGCCCGCCTGGAATGGCTGCCCGAAATCGTGCCGTTTCTCGATCCGAGCCGATATGGCTGGACCCTCGAGTTCAGCCTGATGCTCTGGGTCTGGATCGTCTTCTGGGGCAATTCATTCGTGGTTCGCGAACGCGATCACGTCACCTTCGACATCATCTACGGCGCGGTGAACCCGACCGTGCGCAAGTGGTTTGCCATCATCGGCGCCCTGGCTGTCACGATTGCGCTCCTGGTTTCGATCGGCGCGACATGGGATCGCTTCGCGATCCTGCGTCTGAAACGAACCGCGACGCTGGATACGCTGTTCGGCGACTGGGTCCGAATGCGGCACATCTATTCAATCTACATCCTGTTCATGGTCGTCGTGGCGCTGCGCTACGCCGCACGCGCGGTCAATGCCTGGCGTTTCGGTGCGGAGGCCGACCTGCATCATTACGAAGAGATGGTCGGATGAGCCGAAAGTCGCGGACGACGGATGACCCTGGAATTCACCCTCTGCATCCTGTCGCTGTTCTTCTTCGCCGGAATCGGCATTCCGGTGGCCTATGCGATCATGATCGCCGCCGCGATCTATCTTGTCGGTGGCCGGTCTGAGTGTTGGCGTTGCCGGCAAGACGCTGATGGACGGGCTCTACCACAGCTTCATCCTGCTCGCGGTGCCGCTGTTCATCGTCGCCGCCAACATCATGAACGCCGGCACGATCAGCGACCGGCTGCTGCGGTTCTGCATCGGCCTCGTCGGGCGCTTCAAGGGCGGTCTGGGCCACGTCAACGTCGTGGCCTCGCTGATCTTTTCGGGCATGTCCGGCTCGGCGGTGGCCGACGCCGCGGGCATCGGCAAGATCATCATCGAGATGATGACCAAGTCGGGCCACTACACGCGCGGCTATGCGGCGGCGATCACGGCGGCGTCGGCGACCATCGGCCCGATCATCCCGCCGTCGATCCCGATGGTGCTCTATGCGCTGGTCTCGAACACCTCGATCGGCTGCGCTGTTCCTGGGCGGCATCGTGCCCGGCCTGCTGATGGGCGCCGTGCTGATGGGCGATGAACTGGTTCATCTCGCACCGGCGCGGATTTCGGCACCGAGGAGCCGGTGCCGCTGCGCGGAGCTGCCCGCGCTCACGGTCCACGCCTTCCCGGCGCTGTTGATGCCCGCGATCCTGCTCTACGGCATCTACGGCGGCGTCACCACGCCGACCGAGGCCGCCGCGGTCGCGGCGTTCTATGCGCTGATCCTGGCGGCGGTGTTCTACCGCGCGCTGACGCTTGCGCAGTCTCTACCGCATCCTGGTCGAGAGCGCGCGGTCCTCGGCCGCCGTCGGCCTCGTGATCGGCGGCGCGCTGATCCTCAACTTCATCGTCGCCTCCGAGAACATCCCCGGGATGCATGGCGCAATGCGCTCGTCGATCTGGACGTCCATCCGCTCGTCTTCCTGCTGGCGTCAACGTGCTGATCCTGCTCCTGGGCTGCGTGCTCGACGCCACGACGATCATCCTGGTGATCATCCCGCTGTTCCTGCCGACCTGCCGCGAACTCGGCATCGACCTGGTGCATTTCGGTGTCGTCGCGGTGGTCAACTGCATGATCGGCCTGATCACGCCGCCCTACGGCATCCTGCTGTTCGTCATCAACGCGGTGACCAAGATCCCGCTGGGCGAGATCATCCGCGAGGTGATCCCATTTCTCGCGGTTCTGATCCTGGCATTGCTGACCCTGATCTTGTTCCCCGGCATCACGCTGTTTCTGCCGCGGCTCCTGGGATACCCGGGGTAGGCCATGCGTTATGGGATCGCCACCGTCTCGATCTCCGGCAACCTGCGCGAAAAGATCGAGGCCATCGTCGGCCGCCGGGTTCGACGGGATCGAGATATTCGAGCAGGATTTCATCGCCGATGACGGCGGGCCGGCGCGAGGTCGGCCGAACGCATTCGCGACGCCGGGCTGGAGATCATGCTGTTCCAGCCGTTCCGCGATTTCGAGGGCCTGCCGCCTGACCTCGCGCGCGCGGGCTTTCGACCGCGCCGAGCGCAAGTTCGACCTGATGCAGGAGACTTGGACTGCGATCTCGTGCTGGTCTGCTCGTCGGTGCATCCCGCAAGCGCTTGGGCGGCATCGACCGGGCCGCCGACGATTTCGCGGAACTTGGCGAGCGGGCCGCAGAGCGCGGGCTGCGCGTCGGCTACGAGGCGCTGGCCTGGGGCCGTCATGTCAACGACCACCGCGACGCCTGGGAGATCGTGCGCCGCGCCGATCATCCGAATGTCGGTCTGATCCTCGACAGCTTCCACACGCTGGCGCGCAAGATCGACCCCGAACACCATCCGCAGCATCCCGGGCGACAGCATCTTCTTCGTTCAGCTGGCCGACGCGCCGGCGATCGACATGGACCTGCTCTACTGGTCGCGGCATTTCCGGAACATGCCGGGCGAAGGCGATCTGGCGGTCAACGGAATTCATGCGCGCCGTCATGGCCACGGGATATTCAGGCCCGGTCAGCCTCGAGATCTTCAACGACCAGTTCCGCGGTCCGGCTGCCCGACGGACATCGCCGTCGACGGAAATCGCTCGCTGGTCTATCTGATGGACGACGTCCGGCGCGCCGAGCCAGACCGCGGCCATCGATGTGCCGGACATGCCGGCGCGCGTCGAGATCGAAGGCACCGCGTTCATCGAGTTCGCCAGCCGGGGCGCTGAAGCCGAGGCGCTGGAAGCCCTGCTGCGCACGTTGGGTTTCAGCGCCAGCCGCCGCCACATCTCGAAAGACGCTGACGCTCTGGCAGCAGGGCGAGATCCGTATCGTGCTCAATCGCGGAAATGACCGGACTTCGCCGCCAGCGCGTGGAACATGCGTGGCACCACGGTCTGCGACATCGGCCTTCAGGTGCCGAGCGCGTCGGCAACGGTCGAGCGCGCACGCCAGCTTGGCGCCGAACCGTCTTCACCCAGGCCATTGCACCGGGTGAACTGGACGATCCCGGCCATCCGCGGCCTCGGCGGCAGCGTCTTGCACTTCATCGACGAGGAAAGCGGGCTCGGCAGGGTCTGGGACGTCGAGTTCGAGGACTCGGCGAGACGACGGCGCGCGGGTGTCGGTCTGACCCGCGTCGACCATCTGGCGCAGACGATGTCCTATGACGAGATGCTGAGCTGGTCGCTGTTCTATCACGCGCTCTTCGACATGCAGAAGGCGCCGATGGTCGATGTGATCGATCCAGACGGGCTGGTCCGCAGCCAGGCGATTGCCGACCCGAGACGGCGGTTTCGGATCACGCTGAACGGGGCGGAGACGCACCGCACGCTGGCCGGCAAATTCCTTGCCGAGACCTTCGGCGCCTCGGTTCAGCACATCGCCCTGGCCTGCGGACGATATCTTTGCGACCGCGAAAGCGCTGGCAGGCGACCGGGTTTCAAGCCGCTCGCGATTTCGCCGAATTACTATGCCGATCTGGCCGCACGGTTCGATCTGGACCCCCGAATTCTGCGACCGGCTCAAGGACGTTCAACATCCTCTACGACCGCGAGGACGGCGGTGAGCTTCTTCCAGATCTATTCGCGAGCGTTCACCGGGGGCACGTTCTTCGAGATCCTCGAACGCCGCGGCGGCTATGACGGTTACGGCGCGCCCAACGCCCCGTTCCGCATCGCAGCGCAGAAGCGCAATCTGCGCCCCAAGGGCATGCCCGCGCGATAGGGTGGCTGGAAGTTTCAACATACCGAGATCCCTGCGTCGAACGGACCGCTTTTCGATCTCGTCCAATGGCCGGACCCCTGCATGCGCACCACGTCTGTCGGCAAAGTTTCTTAGGCGACACCCTGACCGCGACGGCACCTGCGGGTTGCCAGACCGTGCTCAACGGGGAGCGTTTCCGCCATCACACTTGCGGCCTGAAACCGGCGGTTTGCTCCCGCACCGATACGCATCTGATTAAAGGTTCCAACCGGGGTCACCTTCGGTGATCGTGGCGGCCGCGACGGTGGAAAGATGCGGGGCAATCGACCCCATCTCATCGCAAGAACGCGAGGCCGCGGCCTTGGCCGCTCACCTTGGGTCACCAACCGGATTCAAAACTTGGAATTGACGCGGTGTTGCGGCGAAAATCAAAACCGCTGCGGTCGGCTGCCGCCTTGACAGGTGAATGCGCCGCAACTCCCGGACTTCGGCCCGAGGCCAACACCGGACGTCTACCGAGGTGCGCACAGGTTTCGCTGAAGGCCGGACACCACTGCGGCCACAGGGCTCCTGCCCGGTTAGACCGGCAGCGTCGACCGGCCCCATTGATCCCGATCCCCCGCTTGGCCGACAATGGACCCACGGCTGGGGAACACGACCGGATTCTCCAGCACGCAACGGGGAGGTCACGACCATGCCGAAAGGGTTTCACGCTGGCCTGGTGGTGCTCGTTTGCGGCCTCGGCCTCGCCACCGCAGGGGCTGCGCAAAGCTTCGACATCGGCTTTTTTGCGGACGTCGACGCGATGGTGGCCGAGGCACGGCTGTCGGACGCCGAAACACTGGTCGAAGCCGAATTCCTCCGCTCCCAGGCGCGCCCATTGGACGATCGCTTGAGCCTGCTGGATGCGCTCGCCGATCTGCAGGCGCAGAACGGCAAGCCGAAAGACCGGGGCGACACGCTTTGGAACAAGGCGGCGCTGATCGCGCGCGAATTCGGTGCCGACCACCCGGATCTTGCGCCGATCTACACGGCCGCCGGGGACGCCTACCTGGCCGCCGGCGCAACAGATCGCGCCATTGAGAGCTACCGGGCCGCGCTGCGGCTCGACGAGACATACCTCGACTGCGCCGGCCCGGCCCTGGGCGCCAGCCACCGCCGCCTCGCCGCCGCCTTGACGGCGGCCGGCGAGCAAAGGGCCGGCTTGGTTTCGCTGGCGATGGCAGACGATCCGGCGGCGCGCTGCGCAGGCCCGTCCGGCCGGTCCCTGTCCGGCCGCAACATCCTGCTCACCGGGGCTGAGGGCGACGGTGCCTTCGCCAGCGTCGAGCTTTTCTACGGCACCGACCGCAAACCCAGCGGCGCCCTGCGCCCGAACGACTTCTACGGTTGGGAACGCGGCCCGGTCGACTACGGGCGTGTCACCGTCGCCATACCGCGCGACCACAAGCCCGGCCAGGTCGAAGCACCATCGCTTCTGCGATTCGAATGGAGCGAAAACCCGGCCTTGCACGTTGTGGTGACCGACCTCGAACAGCTCGATGAGACGGCTTTTTTCGAGAGCGTCGCGGCGGGTCTGGCCGACCGCAACGCCACCGAGGTCTTCATCTTCGTGCACGGGTTCAACACCACTTTCGCCGACGCCGCACGGCGCACGGCCCAGATCGCCTACGATCTGAACTACGAGGGTATGCCCCTGTTCTATGCCTGGCCGTCGCGGGGGACAGCACGCGCCTATCTGGCGGATTCCGCGACCGTGCAGGTCAGCGCCCGCCGGCTTTCGGACTTCCTCGAAGATGTGGTTGCGAGGTCCGGGGCCCGGCACATCAACCTCATCGCCCATTCGATGGGCAGCCGGGCGCTGACCGAGGCGCTCGAGCTTTACGCCGCGCGCCATCCGACAGCGCTTGAGGTGTTTTCCCAGGTCATCTTCGCCGCCCCCGACGTCGACGCCGACCTGTTCGAATTGCAGGCCGCGTCGGTGCGCCGCCTGGCGCGGCGGATCACCCTCTATACCTCCAGTGCCGACACGGCGCTCAGTACCTCGCGCGCGCTCCACGGCGACGCGGCGCGCGCGGGCGGCGGCCCCCCGCCCGCCGTCGGCCGCGACTTCGATACCGTCGACATGACCGCCCTCGGCGCCGATCTCCTACAACACACCTATTTCGCCACCGAAGCCTCGGCGCTCGCCGATATTCTGTGGTTGTTCTGGCGCAACCCGTCGCCGTCCGCACGCTGCGGGATGGATAAGGTCACGGCCAACGAAATGGCCTACTGGGTCTACCGGTCCGATCTGTGCGACCAACAGTTCATCCTGCCGGCGATCACCCTGGCGCGCCGCTTCGGTGCCTCAGCGCTTGGGCATGTCGAAGACCTGCTGACCGCCGCCGCGACCGAGGAGGCCGCGTCGGAACTCAGGGTTCTGCACGACGTGCTCGCGGACATCCTGGAGGAGTGATCCGCCCCCCCCCCCCGCGCGCGCGCGCCGCAGGTCTATTTCAGCTCCGTTTCGATCAGGTAGCCTTGCGCCGCGCGCGCATCCGAGCGCGAATCCACCACCTCAAGCCAGACGGTCCCGGGCGTGGCGATCGGAATGTCGCCATAGACGGGTGCGCCGGGACGGGGCGGCACCATCCAGTCGACGATCACGTCGCCATTCCCGTTGCGGGCCCGGAACGCGATGTCGAGGGCTTCGTCCACCTCCTCGATCGACACCGACAGGGTGCCGGCCCGGTCGATGTCGAGCCGGTACCAGTCGACATCTCCGCGCGGCAGGATGTAGCCGCGATGCGCGACGCCGATCTCAAGCCGGGACGCGGCCCCGAGACTGTTGTTGGGCTCAAGCGGGTCTGGGGTTGCGCGGAACGTCGTCTTCAGCACCGCGTGGTCGATCGCCCTGTCGTCGTCGCGCCCATCGACGATCTCGAGAAAATAGGTGCCGGCGGCCGGAAAATCGACGAACCCTTCGGTTACCCCTCCTTTTCTGTAGGGCGCGACCCAGTCCCGGATCACCGCGCGGTCGGCATTGAAGACCCGGTAGTGCAGGTCGAGGTTTGCCGGGCTCGGGTCGATGACCGCCGTGAGTTCCCCCGCACTCGGCGCCTCGATCCGGAACATGTCGTGATCGCCGCGCGGCAGGATGTTGAACAGGATCTCGCCGCCCATCGTCAGCGGCCGGGCGTCGGTGAACGAGTTGTTCGGCTCGTACGGGTCGGGCTGCTCGGTATAGGTGAGCGCGAGGTCGAACGATGTCGCGTTCGAGGCATCGTCGCGGTTGTCCGTGATCTCGACGTAGTAGAGCCCGGGGCTGGGCAGATCGGCGAAACCGACCGTGTCGCCGCCGGGACGGGGCGGGCCGAACCAGTCCCTTTGCACGTCCTTCTCGGAATTCCACACACGGATATGGATGTCGAGGTTGTCGGGCACATTGGTCGCGGCCAGATCGAGCGTGCCGGGCTGGTCCACCCGGATGCCAATCCAGTCGCGGTCGCCGCGCGGGAAGATGGCCACCCGATGGCTGCTGGTCGCCGGCTGTGGCGCGGCACGGCCGAAACTGTTGTTCGGCTCCATCGAATCGTCGATCGGCAGGAACCCGAGCGCGAGCGCAAAGGTCTCGACCGCGGCCGCGTCGTCGCGGTTGTCGCGAACTTCCAGGAAATACTGCCCCGGCACCCTCAATTCGGCCTCGAGGTAAGTCTCGCCGCCGGCCCTGGGCGGCGACACCCAGTCGCGGACAACGTCGCCGTTGTAGTTGCGCACCCGCATAATGACGTCGAGGTTGGCCGGAACCTCGGTCGCCGCCGCGGTGAACAACCCAGGCCGATCGACGAAGAAGCTCAGCCAGTCATTGTCGCCGCGCGGGAAAATCGTCGGGCGCAGGGCGGCATCGGCGGTCACGGGCCGGAAACGACCGATCGAGGGGTTTGGCTCGTAGGGGTCGTCTGCCGGGCGGAAATCGATGTCGACGGCAAAGGTCTCGGCGCTCGCCGCGTCGTCGCGGTTGTCGCGGAGCTCGATCCAGTACGACCCGCCAAGCCCGACCGGAAAGACGCCGTCGAGCGGAGCCCCCGGTCCGGTCGGCGTCTGCCAGTCGGCGACGACGTCGCGGTTGGCGTTGTGGACCCGGGCGATGATGTCGAGTTCTGCAGGCGGCGCCGGGATCGATACGGTGATCTCGCCCGCGAGCGGCACTTCGACACGATACCAGGCTTGCTGGCCGCGTTCCCCGATCCGGGTCTCGACACGGGCCGCGAGCGGCAGCGGGCGGGCAGCCACGAAGCCGCGCCCCGGGCTCGGGTCGGAGATCGGGGTCGCTGCAGACGATACCCACCCGCTCGGGTCCGGCAGGGTCAGCCCCTCGACCCAGGCGGGCGGTTTGATCGGCTGGTCGCCGAACAGCCGCCGGTCGGTAGACCGTCCGTTGCCGGCGGGCGCGCCAGCATCGGCGATCACCACAGCGTCGGAGGTTGTCAGCGCCTCGCCCAGCGCGGGGTCTTCGGCGATGACCGGCGCATCGGGCTCGACGGCCGGCGCCGGCGTGTCGACCTCGACGGCGGATTCGTGGGGGGTCTCGGCCAGGGCAACGCCGGTCGCCGGTGCGGGGTTGAGGTAGACCTCTTCGATCAACCGCACCAGGAGTTCCGGCCGCTGCGTGCCGCCGGTTTTTTCGATCACCCGCCCCGCCACGCGCCGCAGCATCAGTCCGACCTCGACGCCCGGCGCATCGATCTCGGCCAGCAGCGCCTCGGTGTAGGGGCTGTGATCGCTCTCGCCATCGTCGGCAACCCGGCCGGCCGCCGCGGCATAGGCGATGATCGCCCCTTTTCCGCTCAGCGGAATAAGACCGAGTCCACGCGAGATGCCGACCGACCGGCTGCCGCTCCCGAGCATCTCGGGAAACGGATTGTCCCGGCACGCATCGAGGATCACCAGCGAGACCTCCGCGCGTTTTTCCATCTCCGCCACGATCCAGCCGGCGTCGATGGCGCTGAAGCGCAGGGTTTCCCTGCTGTCGGTGGCGACGTCGGTGGGAAGAAGGAGGCTCTGTGCGTCGACCTGAACCCCGTGACCGGCGAAATAGAACACGGCGATCTCGGCACCCTGGCTCATCCGGTTGAACTCAGCGAACCGGGCGACGGTTTCGGCCCCGGTCGCATCCAGCAAGAGCGTGGTCTCGAACCCGAGCCCCTCGAGCGCCGCGGCCATCGCTCTGGCGTCGTTGCCCGGGTTCGTGAGCGATGCAGCGCCGTCGTAGTCGCTGTTGCCGACGACGAGCGCATAGCGCCCGTCGGCCAATGCGACCGCCGTGGCAACGGCCGTGAACAGAATCAGAAGAAACGCAAAGGAGCCATTTCGCATCGGAACCCCCGATCGTCCGCGCGCTTTACAACAATACCACCAATGGCGGATCTGTTCCAGTGGCCGCCGGATTGTCAGGTACGTCGGGCACTTGCGCGGGCGAAGTGGCCATCCTGCTTTGCTGATCCCAAAACAGTCAAATCATGGCCACCCCAATTCGCCCGGGTTCGAAGCGACGTTCATCCGGCAGGTGAGATGCCCGCTGTTTTCCAGACGCCTGCCGCGCTCAGTTTCCGATGCGGCAACTGATGGACGCGCGTGCCGAAGAAGGGCGCGCGGATCCAGAATGCTTGGAGGATTTCCCGCAGAGGCGGAGCCAATAAATCGCCACTCCCCGGATCGGTTTCCAGATCTTTGCCGCGAGCATCGGCCCGATCTTGGGTCAACAAAATCGGACCGTGCCGGGGCTGGTCTCCCCGCAAAGCTCGTGAAGGAAGACCCCTTCGTATTCCGGCGGCGGGAGGAATCGCAGGGACAGCAGACAAGCGGGCGGACAATATCGGGGCCGGCCCTGAAAGATCGAATGGCAGCGCCTCCCGCCGTGCGCGGGCGCAAGGGGCGCCCTCCCCTCCTCGACCCATGTTTTCCTGACAGACCCATGCTGTCGGCGCGGCGAAAGAATTTGGCGCTGCGCCTCGCCGGAGACGCAGGAACCCGGCAAGCGGGCACGTTTTTGCAGGTTCGTGGTCGGGCGCCGCGTCTTCCCGGCACGTCTTGCCCGTCGGGGCGCAAGGTGCTCGACAGGGCCGGCGCGGCCGACCACGACAACCTGCCGGGCGCACTGCGCACCATGTTTACAAGCCGGCTGCGCCCATTGTCTTATGTCGGGGCGTTTTCTCTTCCGCACTCCAACCGGAGGCAACCACATGAGCGACCATCTGACCTTTCACAGGGGGTTTTCGCCCGCCGAGTTCGACGCGCAATACAACCTGCGGGCGGGCCGACCTGATTTCGAGAAATCGGTCATTCCCGCCTGGACCGCCGCCAGCCTGTCGGCGCGTGACATCCTCGATTGTGAATTGGACATTCGCTACGGCGACGGTGAGCGGCAAGCGCTCGATGTCTTTCGGTGCCGCGACGCAGACGCGCCCACGTTGGTCTATTTGCACGGCGGCTACTGGCAGGGCGGGGACAGGTCGCTCTACAGTTTCATCGCCACCGCTTTCGTTGCCGCGGGCGCGAACGTGGTCGTCGCCGGGTATGATCTATGCCCGTCGGTGACGATCACGCACATCTCCGAGGAGGCGCGCGAGGCGATGGCGTTCATCTGGCGCAACGCCGCGCACCTCGGCATCAACCGCGACCGCATCACGGTCATGGGCCATTCCGCGGGCGGCCATCTCACCCAGATGATGGTGGCAACCGACTGGCCGGCTTTCGGCGACGGTTTGCCCGCGGACATGATCAAGGCCGGCATCCCGGTGTCACCGCTCAGCTATCTCGACCCGGTGCGCCGGACCGAAGCGCTGAACGCCGCCATTCGAATGGACGCGGCAGAGGCAGAGGCGCAGAGCCCGATGACGCACCACCCACCGGCGACCAATGCGCCGCAACTGGTTGTCGTCGGCGGAGCCGAGACACGCGAATTTCACCGGCAGGCGCGGATGTACTTCGAGACATACGCCACGCCGCAGCGCCCGATGGGCCTCTATGTCGTGCCGGAGGTGGACCACTTCGACCTGTTGAACGTGCTCGCCGATCCTGACAGCCCGTTGTTCAGAAAAGCCTGCGACATGCTTTGGGGGGTCGGGCCGAACCGGTGACAGGCCTGCCCCGGTTCACCGCACAGGATCCGCCTCCGGGCGAACGGTTCAAACGCCGAGATATCGCGCGGTGGTCTCGGATGTGAGCGTCGAAAACGGGCCCTCCCACACCGAGCGGCCCTTTTCGAGGATGGTGGCGCTGTCCGCGACCCCGGCGAGTTCATGCAACGACTTGTCGATCACCAGAATGGCCAGTCCGGTCTCGCGTTTCAGTCGTGAGATCGCCGACCAGATCTCCTGGCGGACCACCGGGGCCAGCCCCTCGGTTGCCTCGTCGAGGATCAGGAGCTTCGGATTGGTCATCAAGGCGCGGCCGATGGTCAACATCTGTTGTTCGCCCCCCGAGAGCGACCCCGCCGATTGCTCTTGCCGCTCCGTCAGGCGCGGGAACAAGGCCCCGACACTTGCGAGGGTCCAGTCGCCGGGGCGGGCCGCGGCGATCAGGTTCTCGCGCACCGTCAGGTTGCCAAAACACCGCCGCCCCTCGGGCACCAGCCCGATCCCGGCCCGCGCGGCGCGGAACGCAGGCAGGAGGCCGATGTTCTTGTTCTCGAACAGCACCGTCCCGCCGCGGTTTTTCAACAGCCGGCAGATCACCTTGACGGTCGTCGACTTGCCCATGCCGTTGCGGCCCATCAGCGCTTTGACTTCGCCCGGGGCAATCTCGAGGCTCACGTCGAACAGCGCCTGCGAGGGGCCGTAGAAGGCCGCGATGTGATCGAGCTTCAGGAGGGCCATGACGCGGTGTCCCGACCCAGATAGGCGTTCTGCACCTGTTCGTCCGCCCGGATTTCTTCGGCTGTGCCCGTCGCCAGAACCCGGCCGGACACCAACACGCTGATCCGGTCGGCCAGGGTGAAGACGGCGTCCATGTCGTGCTCGACCAGACAGGATCGGCGCCTCGCTGCGCAGATCATCGAGCAGGCGTGTCATGAGACCGGTGCCGTCCATCCCCATCCCGGCCATCGGTTCGTCCATCAGAAAGGCGCGCGGCTCGAGCACGAGCGCGACGCCAACCTCGAGGGCGCGGCGCTGACCGTGCGAGAGATCGGCCGCGCGGGTGGCGGCGTATTCGTCCAGCCAGATCCGCTTGAGCGCGGCCATGCCGGCGTCGACAAGGGCGGTGTCGCGCATCACGTCGCGGGTCATGCCGAATACCCGCCCGCGCCGGCTGAGCGCCGCCAGAACCGTGTTCTGGAGCGCCGTCATCTCCATCGCCAGAGACGAGACCTGGAAGGTGCGCGCGAGCCCCAGACGCGCGCGGGCGACGGCATCGAGCCGTGTAACGTCCTGCCCGTTGAAAATGACCGTGCCGCTGTCGGGGGCAATCACGCCCGCAATCTGCCCGATGAGGGTCGACTTGCCGGCGCCGTTCGGGCCGATCAGGGCGTGGATTTCTCCGGGAAAAAGCGTGAGCGAGACATCGTCGCTCGCGGCCAATCCGCCAAAGGACTTCGTCAGGGCGCGAATGTCGAGAACCGGCTCAGTCATGGGCCACCTCCCGCCCCGCAACCAGCCCGATCAACCCGCCCTTCGCGAACAACACGATGACAAGCAGCAGCCCGCCGAGGAAAATGTGCCAGTAGTCGCTGACCCCGCCCAGAACGTGCTCAAGCACGATGAACAGCGCGGCCCCCGCGACCGGGCCGAACAGACGCGCGACCCCGCCGAGGATAACGAAGATCATGATCTCGCCCGAGGTCTGCCAGGTGAACATCGAGGGGCTGACGAAGCGGTTGAGATCGGCGTAGAGCGCGCCGGCGAGCCCGGTGATCATGCCCGACAGGGTGTAGGCGACGAGTTGCAGCCGGTAGGGCTCGATACCCACCGCCCGCACGCGGTCGGCGTTCTGCCGGGCCGCCGACAGGGCCAGGCCGAAGGGCGCGCGCGACAGCCGGGCGACGAAGACCAGCACCGCACCGAGCAGCGCGAAACAGATCGCGAAGAACTGGATCGGGTCGAGCGTGTTGAGCCCGGGAAATCCGTTGCGGACATAGATCGACAAACCGTCTTCGCCGCCATAGGCCGGCCAGGAGATCGTGAAGTAGTAGAACATCTGGCCGAACGCGAGGGTGATCATGATGAAATACACCCCCGAGGTTCTGAGCGAGAGCGCCCCGATCGCGAGCGCGGCCAGGGCGGACACCGTCATGGCCACCAGCCAGATCACCGGCATCGACTTGGTGCCGTCGACCACCAGCGGCCAGTCGATCAGCGGCGTGTAGCTTTGGGCATGCGAGGCCAGGATGCCCATCGCGTAGCCGCCGATGCCGAAAAACACCGCGTGGCCGAAGCTCACCAATCCGCCGAGACCAAGCGCGAGGTTGAGCCCGACCCCGGCGAGCGCCAGGATCACGACCCTTGTGGCCAGCGTGATCGTGAAGGGTTCGTCCGCCCACCAGGCCCAGACCGGCACCGCAACGAGCGCCAGGAGCAGGACCGCGTTCACACCGGTTTCGCGTCGCATCTCAAGCCTCGCCATAGAGCCCGGTGGGGCGGATCAAGAGCACCGCGGCCATCAGGATGTAGATCGACATCGACGCCAGCGCGCGCGCCGACGGCGTTCGCACTCGCGGGTTCCATGACCTTCGCGAAGTGTCCAGGGCAGGAGGAAGCGGCCGAGCGTTTCTGTCAGCCCGACAAGGATCGATCCGACCAGGGCGCCTTTGACCGACCCGATGCCGCCGATGACGATGACGACGAAGGCCAGGATCAGCACCGGCTCGCCCATGCCGACCTGCACCGACTGGATCGCGCCCGATGAGCGCCCCGGCAAAGCCCGCGAGCGCCGCGCCCGAGCGCGAAGACCAGCGTGTTGAGCCGGGCAGATGTCGACGCCGAGCGCGCCGATCATCTCGCGGTCAAATTCGCCGGCCCGGATCTGGATGCCGATGCGCGTGCGGGTGATGAGCAGATAGAGCCCGAGCGCGACCAGGCCGCCGATGGCGATGATGGTCGAGCCGGTAGAGCGGGTACTGGATGCCGAAGGGCAGGGTCGACCGGCCCCGAGAGGGCGCGCGGGATGTTGAGATAGAGCGGGAAGGAGCCGAAGACCCAGCGGGTGGCCTCGGAGAAGATCAGGATCAGCGCGAAGGTCGCGAGCACCTGGTCGAGATGGTCGCGGGCATAGAGCCTGCGCATCACCAGTCACCTCCACGAGCGCGCCGGCCACGGCGGCGGCCCCCAGGCTTGCCACGAGCGCCAGCAGGAACGACCCGGTCGCCGCCGCCACGCCGGCGGCGGCAGAAGGCGCCGACCATGTAGAGCGAGCCGTGCGCCAGGTTGATGAGCCCCATGACCCCGAAGATCAGCGTCAGCCCGGCGGCCATGAGAAACAGCATGACCCCGAACTGCAGCCCGTTCAGAACCTGCTCGATGATGAGGGCGAGCGACATCTACTCCTGCCTCGTCAAATGCGGTGGACAGCTGTGCGGGGTCTCGGGGCGCAGTTCGGCAAACAGTTCGAGCGCGCCGGCGATCCCGTCCTCGTGGAAAGAGGTCAACAGAAACCGGTCCGGGTCGCTGCCGTCGCCGACGACGATGTCCATCACGTCATCCTCCACCGCACTTGCGCCCGTCCCGCAGATTGCCAGCACCTCGATCTTTGCGGCGAGGCAGCGTTCGACGAAGGGGGCAAGCCGGCCGGGATGGCTCATCGGCAGGGAAAGGATCACGTCGCGGGGTCATGGTGGCGGCGGCGGGGCGGCAGGTTCCCGCCGCCCCGATCCTGGCGGTGCGCTACATGTGGCACTTGCCGCGTAGGCATCGGCGTGATCCATCGAGCCCGACGCCGATGATCTGGTTGGTGGGCTTGACATCGTCTTCCTTCACCACCTCGCGCACATAGATGTCCTGGATCGGGTGATGGTTCGGTCCGAAGCGGAATCTGCCGCGGATCGAGTCGAACTTCGCCGCTCCAGCGCGGCGCGGAATGCGTCCTGTCGGCCACGTCCGCCGTCTTCCAGGCGCTGATCGAATCAGGTTCGCCGTATCGAAGCCCTGGGACGCGTAGAGCGAGGGTAGTGCGCCCGTACTTCGGCCTGGAAGCTTTCCACGAAGGCGGCGTTGGTCGGGTTGTCGAGGTCCTGAGACCACTGGCGGGTGTTGAGCACGCCGAGGGCCGCGTCGCCGACGGCGCCCAGAATCACCTGGTCGAACGAGAAGGCCGGGCCGACACCGGCAGCTCCACCCCGACGTCGGCGTACTGCTTGATGAAGGAGATGCCCATGCCGCCGGGCAGGAAGAAGAACACCGAGTCGGCGTCCGAGGCGCGGATCTGGGCGATCTCGGCGGCGTAGTCGGTCTGGCCGAGCCTGGTGTAGACCGCTCACCGGCCACCTTGCCTGTAATAGCGCTTGAAGCCGGTCAGCGCGTCGGTGCCCGGCCGGGTAGTTGGGTGCGAGGATGAAGGCTGTCTTGTAGCCCGCGCTGGCTGGCATAGGCGCCCATGGCCTCGTGCAGGTTGTCGTTCTGCCAGGCGACGTTGAAGTAGTTCTCGTGGCAGCCCTTGCCTGCGAGCGCCGACGGGCCGGCGTTGGGCGAGAGATAGAACTCGCCCTGCGCGGTGACGCTCGGTACCACCGCCATGGCCAGGTTGGACCAGATGATGCCGGTCATGACTCGACCTTGTCGCGCCTGGATCATCCGGTCGGCGAGTTGCACGGCCACATCGGGCTTGCGCTGATCGTCCTCGATGATCACCTCGATATCGTCGCGTCCCGACTGCTCGACCGCCAGCATGAAGCCGTCGCGCACATCGATGCCGAGACCGGCGCCGCCGCCGGAAAGCGTCGTGATCATGCCGACCTTGACCCCCTCCGCCTGAGACGCGGCGCCAAATGCCGCAATCGTCACGGCAAACAGAATTGGTTTGAGTTTCATGGATGTCTCCCCGTTCTTTTTTGTCCGCCAACCGCCGTGCCTCCCACAGTCAGCTCTCTGACCCCAATACCTTAGGCCCGCAGAAAAACAAAGCTCGGGACGCGGCCGGCATGGACAGGGAGCGGTCACCTGCGTCGTCAAGCGCGTCGATGGGGCGCGCTGCGCTCGCGAATGCCCCATGCCCGGGCCGATCTCTCAAACCGGACGGTTCGGTGTTGCGGACCGGGGCAATTTCCAAGGCGCTGACCACCCTCGGGAACTGGGACCATGCTCTCGGCGTTCATGGAAAAGGGGGTGAGAACCCGTATTGCGCCCCGCCCTCGACGTAGCCACGCCTTCACCCTCCGCAGGTGCGCTGCGGGCGGTCGGGCGGACCAGGTCGCACCCGTTCTGCGCAAAGTCGCGCCAATCGCGCCGTCGCACGGCGCCGAGGCCGCCCTTTTCGCCCGCTGGTCGGCCCCGGACCCATCGACGATCCGCGTCACGCCAGCGGCTTCGAGCATCGTCGCCGCCTTTTCCGAGATCCCCTCATCGGGGATCACCGTATCGATCCGGTCGAGCGGGCAGAGCACCAGGCTCGACCAGTTTTCGAAGGGCGACAGGAAGATGATTTGCTCCCGGTGGATGACGCCGCCGGGAACCAGGATCGTGTTCTTGGAATGCTTGAGCAGGAGCCCGGCGATCGGCACCGCCTTGGTGAAGATCTGCAACCGCGGCGGACCAGCGGGTGCACCATCTGAAAGGTGGTGCCGCCATTGATGGTGATCGGCGCGCCGTCGACACAGCGGTCGACCGCGGCCCGCGAAGACCTCGAAAGAACTCACGCGGGAGATTTACGGCGACCAGATCGGCTGGCGGCCGTGGAGGCGGCCGGGTTGCGAGATCGGGTCGTGGCTGGACAAGGTCCGCCTGGACAACCCGGAAGCGAACGGCGTGGTGCTCGAAAGCATGGGCTGTTCAACTGGGCCGACGACGCCACGCGTGCGACGAGCTGACCCTCGAAATCATTCAGAGCGCGCAGGACGGGTTCTCTGCGAAGACCGCGGACGACGCCAACCCTCCGACAAGGTCGCCTCGATCATGGGGGCGAGGGCGGCGCCGCTTGGCGGCGCCCGACGCGGATCGCGGCGGCTCGGGGCCCGAGCCGTGCACTGCGGTCCTCAAGGCTCGAAAGCGGTGATCGAACCGGTCAATCGCGTCGGGCCGATACGTGTAGCGCCGCGGCATGAGAGGCTGACGTGCAAGCGTCGGCGAGGGTTATTCCACCGGCCAGGCCAACAGCCAGCGCCCCGACGAAACAATCGCCCGCGCCGTGGGTTGAAATCACCTCGACGGGCTCGGCGGGCAGCTCGGTCGGGGCACCGCGCCCCGTGACGCCGGCAAGGCCGAGGCCGCCGGCCGTGACGACGACCGTGGGGAAGCTACGACCAAGCTGAGCGGCCGCATCAGCCGCGCTTTGAAGGTTATGCACCGGCCCGGTCCCCATCATTTCGGCTTCGACCGAATTGACGACCAGAACATCGACGAGCGCCGCGAACTCCGGTGCGAGCACGCGCGCGGGCGCGGCGTTGAGCAGGACCGGAACGCGGCGGGCTCGGGCTTCGCGGGCGGCGGCGAGGTTGACGGCCGGCGGCACTTCGTTCTGGAGCACCAGCATGGCGACGTCGTCCCACACGCTGTCGGCGGCCAGACGATCCGGATCGATCCGCCGGTTCACACCCGACACAATGGTCGCCGCGTAGTCGCCTGCGCCATCGACGATCGCGACGCTCATGCCAGAGCCTTCGTCCGGGTAGGTCTCGACCAATCCCGCATCAACGCCGGCTTCGATCAGGCGATCTCTCAGAAACCGCCCGAACCCGTCCGCGCCGACCGCGCCAAGCATCCGCGCCCACCCGCCGGCCGCGGCGACCGCGACGGCCTGGTTGCCGCCCTTGCCGCCAAACTTCGGGTACCAGCGGGTGCCGACTGCGGTTTCATCCCGGCGCGGCAGGTGATCGGCCTCGACCATGATGTCATAGTGCAGGCTTCCGACGATGAGGATTGTGGGGGCCAAGGCGGTCTCATCCTCTCAACTTGTGCGCAGGGCAGGCCTCTGCAGCGCGGATCAGCCTCTGGCCAGCAATGCCTCGATCTCGGCGCGCGACGCCATTGCCGGCGCCGTGCCGGGGCGGGTGACCGAGATGCCGGCGGCGGCGGAACCGAACCGCACCGCTTCGACCGGGGCCATGCCCTCGGCCAGCGCAGTGGCGAAGGCGCCGTTGAAGGCATCGCCGGCGCCTGTGGTCTCGACCACCGGCCCTGCGTCGAAGATCGGCACATGCACCGAGGTGGTCGCATCCCGGTAATACGCGCCATTGCCGCCGAGCGTGATGACCACCGCCCCGACACCCTGGGCCAGCAGCGCCTCGGCGGCCTTGGCGGCATCGTCGGGGGTGACGACCGGCACGCCGCAGAGCGCCTCGGCCTCGCTTTCGTTGGGCGTGACGTAATCGCACAGCGCCAGCATCCCGTCGGGCAATGTCGCCGCCGGGGCCGGGTTCAGGATCGTGCGCGCGCCGCCCGCGCGCGCGATCTCGAGCGCACGCAGGGCCGCGTCCATCGGCTGTTCGAGCTGTGTCACGAACACCGCCGCCCCGCCGATCAGCTCCGCATGGGCTTCGATGTCAGCCGGCGAAATGCCGAGCGCCGCGCCGGGCGCGACGATGATGGCATTGTTGCCGGTGGCTTCCTCGACGAAGATATAGGCGGCGCCGGTGTAGCTCTCTGGATCCTGCGTCACTTCCGGGGTCACCCCGGCTTCGGCCCAGGTCTTCAGCGCCATGTCGGCGAAGTCGTCGTCGCCGAGGCGGGTGATGAAATGCACGTCGCCTCCGGCCCGCGCGGCCGCGACGGCCTGGTTCGACCCCTTGCCGCCCGGGCCGAGCCTGAAACTGTTGCCCATGATGGTCTCGCCCATGCGCGGCGCCCGGTCGGCCCGGTAGGCGGTGTCGGCGACGAAAACGCCGAGAATGACGATCTTTTCACTCATGACCCGATCTCCTCACGCGTCCGGCGGGATCACGCCCTTGCGCAGCAGAAAGCAGCCGTAGAAGCGGCGCTCGCCGGTCTGGATCGACCGCATAGGCCTCGCGGGCCTTGTCGTAGAAGTCGAACCGCTCGACGCTTACCATAGGGCGGGGCGCGCCCTCGGCCTTGTCGATCACCGCTTGCACCTCCGCCTGTACCGGCGGCACCTCGTCGGGCGCATCGACGATCTCCATCCGGGCGGCGAAATCGTCGACGAACGTGTCGAGCGGCAGCACCGAGAGGATCGCCTCGATGGCGTCGGCGCCGGTCAGGTTGTCCATCCTGAGGAGTTCACCGTAGACGGTATGGCGGGCCACCGAGTCCGACGGGAAATTCGTGTCGGCAATGACCAGCACGTCGCCATGCCCCATTGCGCGCAGCACGTAGAGCACCTCGGCGTTCAGCCTCGGATCCAGTCCTTTGAGCATCGTCTTTTCCTCCACTCTGGCGCCAGGATCCCGGTCCGTCCGGGCCCGGCGAAAACTGTGCCCGACACCGTCGGGGTGTCAGCCGAGCCGCTGGCCACTCTCGCGGTCGAACAGATGCGCGTGTTCCGGCGCGACCGTCAGGAAGATCTCCTGGCCGGGGGCCAGCTGTAGCCTTTCGTGCGAGACCGACACGACATCGGTGCCGCTCGTGCGCATCAGCACGTGCATCTCGGACCCGGTGGGCTCGATCGACTTTGACCTGCGTGCGCAGCCCGTCCGTATCGCTCAACACCAGGTGCTCGGGCCGTACACCCAGGAGCACCGCCTGGCCGTCGCTCAAACCCTCGGTCACGGCGACCGGCAGCCGGACATCGCCCACCGCGACCTCCCAGCCGTGGTCGCCCGGGTGCGCGGTGCCCTCGATCATGTTCATCGACGGCGAGCCGATGAAGCCCGCCACGAAGGTGTTGGCCGGGCGGTCGTAGAGCTCGAGCGGCGTCCCGATCTGTTCGATATTGCCGCCGTGCATCACCACGATCTTGTCGGCCATCGTCATCGCCTCGATCTGGTCGTGGGTGACGTAGATGGTCGTGGTCTTGAGCCGCTGGTGCAGTTCGCGGATTTCGGTGCGCATCTGCACGCGGAGCTTGGCGTCGAGGTTCGACAGCGGCTCGTCGAACAGGAACACCTGCGGATCGCGCACGATCGCACGGCCCATGGCGACACGCTGGCGCTGGCCGCCGGACAGCGCGCGCGGGTAGCGGTCGAGATAGGGGGTGAGCCCCAGCACCTCGGCGGCCCGGTCGACCCGCTCCTTGATCTCGGCCTTGGGCATCTTCTGCATCCGGAGCGAGAAGGCCAGGTTGGCGCGCACCGTCTTGTGCGGGTAGAGCGCATAGTTCTGGAACACCATCGCGATGTCGCGCTCGGACGGCGGCAGGTTGTTCACTACCCTGTCGCCGATATGGATGGTGCCATCGGTAATGCTCTCAAGGCCTGCGATCATCCGCAGCAGCGTTGACTTGCCGCAGCCCGACGGGCCGACCAGCACCACGAACTCGCCGTCGGCGATATCGAGGTCGACGCCGTGGATGACCTCGAGCGCGCCGTAGGATTTTCGAAGTGACTTGACCTGGACCTCAGCCATGCAACCCTTCCCTCCTGTCCCTTTGAAAGGTGTAGGTGAGAAGCGGGCTTACTGTCCATGTTTATCCGGTAATTCTCGAAGAATCTTGACAGGTTGCATGGCGACTGAGAAGCTTCCCGGGTCTGCTGACGTTCCCGTCGACAGGGTAAATCCCGTCGCCGCGACGGTGCGAGGGAGGGGCACCACGGAGGAGTGCCTGGGCCGCGCCAAACGCTCACGTGTGACACCATTAATTCTGGGAGGAATACTCATGAAAGTTGAGCACTACGAAATCATGCGCAGCCGTATGACACGGCGCGGTATGCTCAAGAGCGCGGCCAGTGTCGGTGCCGTCACCGCCCTCGGCGGCCTCGGCGCCGGTCTCACCGGACGCCCGGCAATGGCGCAGGATGCGGCGCTCAGGGCGGAGATCCTCAAGATCCCCGGCGTCGGCATGGGCTCGCCCACCGATGCCGACTGGCAGAAGGTCGGCGAGCTGTGCCTCGGCCCGACAAAGGAGACCGTCGCCGAGGGCGAGTTCGCAGGGCGTCGAGCTGACCTTCATGGGGCTCAACAACCAGAACCTGCACAACTTCCTGTTCCGCGGCTTCCTGAAGCCCTGGGAGGCCTACACCGGCGCCAAGATCAACTGGATCGACCTCGCGCAGGCCGACTACAACGCGCGCCTGCAGCAGTCGATCGCCACCGGCACGGTCGACTTCGACATCATCGAGATGGGCGCGCCGTTCGAGGGCGACGTGCTCGGCAAGGGGCTCGCGTCCGAGATGCCCGACTGGGTCAAGGACCTGATCGACATGGACGACTACGTCGGCTACCTGAAGGCGCCGGTCGGCACCTGGGACGGCAAGACCTACCGGATCTCGATCGACGGCGACTGCCACACCTTCGCCTACCGCACCGACTATTTCGGCGAGGGCTCGCCGACCGGCAGAGCCGACGTGCCGACGACCTGGCAGGAGGTCAACGAGGTCACCAAGGACCTCATCGGCAAGAAAGACCCGCTGACCGGGCTTCGAGCGCATGGCTATCTCGATCCGCTGAAGGGCTGGGGCGGCTTCGGCTTCTACTTCCTCGACAACCGCGCCGCGGCCTATGCCAAGCATCCCGAACGATCCGGCCTGGCTGTTCGATCCCGACACCATGAAGCCGCGCGTCAACAACCCGGCCTGGGTGCAGGCGATCCAGGACGTGATGGACCTGATCGAGGCCGATGCCTATCCGGCCGACCAGATCAACGCCGACCCGGGCACCACCGCGTTCCAGCAGTTCCTCGCCGGCACCGGCTCGATGCTGATGTGGTGGGGCGACGTCGGCTCGTCGCGCGCGCACCTCCGACACCTCGGTGGTGGGCGACGTCGTCGGCTTCGGCATCAACCCGGCGTCCGACGAGCGTCTACAATCTGCGCGACCGGCGCCTGGGAAGATGGCGGTCAACGAGGCGCCGCAACATGGCCTATATCGGCTGGGGCGTCTACGTCATGGCCCGGGTCGACGGCGACGAGAAGAAGCACAAGGCGGCCTGGTCCGCGGCGGCGCATCTGGGCGGCAAGGACCTCGTCGCTCTGGATGTCGGCCTATCCGTCGGGCTTCCAGCCCTACCGCAACTCGCACTTCCAACTACGACGAGTGGGAAGAGGCGGGCTACGACCGGGCCTTCATCGAGGACTACCTCGGCTCGAACGTCGACAGCTACAACCACCCGAACGCGGCGATCGAACCGCGCATCCCGGGCATCTTCCAGTACTACTCGGTCGCCGAGGACGAACTGGCGAAGGGCTTTGCCGGGCAGTACGGCTCGGCGCAGGAGACCGCGGACGCGATCGCGGCGGCCTGGGAGAAGATCACCGACCAGATCGGTCGCGACAGCCAGATCGCGCTCTACAAGGCCTCGCTGGGCATGTAGCCGCAAACGACAGCCGGCCCGCCCGTCGGATACACTGCCGGGCGCGGCCGGTCTTCATGAGACAGGATCGGGAAGGCAGATGCAGCCAGAGGCGATCAGCTACACGTTGTGACCACCGACGACATCTCCGACGGCGCGGCGCAAGTTCGGCAAGCGATCCTGGTCTGCGGCTCGGCCGCGTCATGTCTTGGTCGCGGTTCTGCAGAGCCTCGACAGCAACGGCGTGCATCGACCTCGGCTTCGAGACCTGGCGGCCGACGCTCTACGCCTACGCTGCTCTGGGTGGTCTGTCTCTGCGGCGGGCCAGGTGATCGTGCGCGGCGAACAGGGCAAACGCACGCTGTTCGTGCTGCCGGCGGCGCTGTTCGTCGTCTCGATGGTGGTCTTTCCGCTGATCTTCGGCGCTCGGCATCGCCTTTTCCGACTGGAACCTGTCCTCGCTCGACGGGCGCCAGTTCAACGGGCTCGACAACGTCCGCCAGATGTGGCGCGATCCGTTCTACTGGAACGCGCTGAAAAACATGGTCTGGTACACCCTGGCGATCCTCGTCGAATATGCCATCGCCTTCGGCCTCGCGCTGCTGCTCAACGCCGAGATCCGGGCGCGCAAGTTCTTCCGCGTCGCCTTCCTGTTGCCGCTGATGCTGTCGCCGGTCGCGGTGAGCTGGATGGTCGGCAAGTCGATGCTGGAGGTCCGCTTCGGCCCGATCGCCCGGCTTGCGCGCGAACTGGGCTGGGACAGCCCCTCGTTCTTCGGCTCGCCCGAAATCGCCCGCGCGATGATCATGATGATGGACGCCTGGACCTTCATCCCGTTCATGATGATCATGATCCTCGCCGGCCTGCAGGCGATCCCGAAGGAGCTGCGCGAGGCCGCGCGGGTCGACGGCGCCGGACCCTGGCAGACCTTCTGGGAGGTCACCTTCCCGCTGATGCTGCCGGTGTCGATCACCGCGATCCTGATCCGCATCATCTTCAAGCTGAAGCTCGCCGACATCATCATCAACGTCACCTCGGGCGGTCCGGGCGGTGCCACCGACAGCGTCACCAGTCTTCATCTTCCGCGAATACCGCGACCGGTCGAACGTCGGCTACGGCACGCTGCTGGCGATGGTCTACCTGGTGCTGATCGTGATCGCGATGACCATCCTGATGAAAGCTGGCCGACCGCTGGATGCGGCCCCGGTACTGAGATTGTGAACTGACATGAGCGCACAGATCTTCCACGACCGCGAGACCGACTTGCGTCACAAGGCGCGCTGGATCACCAGCCGGGTGGCGATCTACGGCATCCTGATCCTCTGGGCGATCATCTGCCTGTTCCCGATCTACTGGACCATCACCACCTCCTTCAAGATGGCGCCGGACGTGATGCAGGGCAACATGATCCCCTGGGTGGATTTCACGCCGAAATGGCTGGGCTGGCGCTCGCTCGGCCTGTCGCCGGACACGATCTTCAACGAAATCGCACCGTGCGCGACGAATTCATGAAGCGGTTCAGGAATTCGGCGTCGTGACGCCGTCGGCGCCTCGGTGCTGGCGGTGATGCTCGGCAGCCTCGCCGCCTACGGGCTGTCGCGGTTCAGCTATCGGTTCGGCTTCATGAAGAACTCCGACATCTCGTTCTTCTTCCTCAGCCAGCTGATCCTGCCGCCGGTGGTGCTCGCCCTGCCGTTCCTGGTGCTCTACAAGTCGCTGGCGCTGCTCGACACCCGGATCGGCCTGATCCTGCTCTATACGCTGACGGTGCTGCCGATCGTCATCTGGATCATGCGCGACCAGTTCGGCTCGATCCCGACCGAGCTCGAAGAGGCGGCGCTCGTCGACGGCCTGTCGATCTGGGGGGCCTTCTGCACGATCATCCTGCCGATCGCGCTGCCGGGCATGGTCGCCGCGTTCATCCTGTCGCTGGTGCTGACCTGGAACGAGTACTTCTTCGCCGCCCTGCTGACCTCCACCAACGCCAAGACGCTGCCGGTGATGGTGGCCAGCCAGACCGGCAGCCAGGGGATCAACTGGTGGTCGATGGCCGCGCTTTCGTTCGCCGCGATCCTGCCGCTGATCGTGATCGGCATCGCTGCTGGAGCGCTACATCATCAAGGGGATGGCGGCGGGCGCGGTGAAGTGAACCAGAAAGGGCATGGCGATATTTTGTGGATCTGCTCCATGCCGGTCGTCGTGCAAGCGCCGCGGAGCCTGATGCCGCCAGGACGAAGCCGGGCCGAAGGGGGTTCGAACCCCCTTTGCACGCGTTCTCGAAAAGGCGTCGAGAAGCGCGTTCGAACGCGCTTGCGGCCCGCCCTCATTCGAGGTTGGTATGCCGGGCCCGCATGGTCTCGGAGGTCTCTCCGAGGCGGTCGCGCAGGTCCAGCACCATGATCTCGAACAGCAACGAAGAGCGCGCCCTCGTAGACCGAGCCCATCGGCAGCACCGAGCTGGCGTCCGTTCCCTGGTCGCGCGCCATGGTCTGTGCCGGGATCACCAGGACCTCGCTCGCCAGCCTAGCCGCCGGTGCGTCCGGCTCGGCGGTCAGGAACAGCACATCGGCACCCGCATCGCGCGCGACCTTCATCAGCGCCGTCACGGTCGCGAGTTCGCCCGGCCCGCCGAAGCGATGAACAGGTCGCCCGGCCCGACCGGCGGCGCGGTCATCTCGCCCTGCACGCCACCTCCCGGCCGAGGTGGTGGAGCCGCATGGCGAAGCCCGCGCATCTGCAACCCTTCGCGGCCGCAGCCGTAGAGCACGATCCGCCCCGCCGCCGCGATGGTCTCGCAGGCTTGCTCGACAGCCGCGGGGTCGATCGTCCCGATAACGCCGCCGAGTTCGTCGAGCGCCGTCCGCGCCCGCGCCAGCATCACGCGTCCCCCAGCTTGGCGGCGATGTCGCGGGTCTGCCGGTAGAGCGCCTTGAACAGCGGATATTGCCGGTCGTAGGCGGCGTGGGTCTCGGGCGCGATGGTTCGGGCCACCGGGTTCCAGACGCGCAATGTCACCGGGCTTGACCGCCCCGACCGCCACGGCGGCGAGGAAGGCGTCGCCGTAGGACGCGCCGATCGTCTTCTCGCAGACGATCTGCGGCACCCCGCCGATGTCGGACGTCGCCTGGATCCAGACCTTGTTCTTGGTGCCGCCGCCGACGGCGAGCACCCGGGCCGGGGCGTGGCCGACGTCGCGGTAGGTCTCGATCACATGGGCCGTGCCGTTGGCGATGCCCTCCAGCATCGCGCGGTACATGTCGCCGCGCGTATGGGTCAGGTTCAGCCCGAAGAAGGCACCCTTGGCCTTCGGATCATGGATCGGCGTCCGCTCGCCGGAGAAATAGGGCAGCAGAAGCAGACCCTTGGCGCCCGGCGGCGAGGCCTCGGCCTCCTCGGCCAGTGTGGCGAACGCGGTCTCGCGGGGCAAGATCGCGCGCGAACTGGTCGCGGAACCAGTGGGTCAGCGTGCCGGAGGTCGCGAGCCCCGCCATCGAGGCATGCTGCCCGGGGAACAGCCAGGGCGCGTACCACAGCCGCGCGTCGCGCACCCGCTCGTCGGTCACCGGGATGATGAAGATGGTCGAGCCGTACATCATCATCATGTCGCCGGGCGCCTGCACGCCGACGCTCAGCGCCTCGGCCGCCGCGTCGATGGTGCCGGCGGTGACCGGCGTGCCCGCGGCGAGCCCGGTCTCGGCCGCGGCCGCGTCGCGTGATCTCGGCCGGCGATCTCGGTCGACCACAGCAGCCGCGGCAGTTTCTCCGGTCCGACGATGTCGTCCGCCAGGTCGCTGGGTCCAGTCGAGGGTGTCGACGTCGTAGAGCGGGCTGAAATTCGCCGCCGTGTAGTGGTCGATGACGTATTCGCCGGTCAGCTTGTGGACGATGTAGCTGGTCGAGGTGAGCACCTTGGCGGTCTTCGCATAGAGCTCGGGCCGGTGCGCGTTTCAGCCAGAGGATCTTCGGACCCACGGACTGCGAGGTCAGCGCATTGCCGCAGCGGTCGAGGATCATGTCCGCGCCGATCCGGTCGGTGAGCTCGTCGATCTCGGTCGCAGCCCGGGTGTCGACGCCGTAGAGCACGCCGTTCATCAAGCGGCCGGCCCTCGGCGTCCACCGGCAGCATGCAGGGACCGATGGCGCATGTGGCGACACAGACGATCTCGGTCGGATCGACGCCGGAATCGTCCAGCAACTGCCCGCGTGATGGACCACGAAATCGCCCCACCAATCCTCGTCTGGCCGGTGCTCGGCCCACCCGGCCTGCGGCACGATCATTTCGTGTGGTCGAGCGGCCGCTGGCGACAATGTGCCCCGAACCGTCGACCAGGACCCCTTTCGACTCGAACGTGCCGATATCGATGCCGAGCGTGTAGGTCATGTACTGGGTCCCCTCTCAATCCCGGTCAGAGTGAAATCCTCGTCGATCCGACCGAGCGCGGCCGTGAGCAGGCGCGCCAACGCCTCGAGGTCGGCGAGGTCGCAGACCTCGAGCGCGGAATGGCGAGTAGCGCATCGGAAAGCCGACATCGATCGCGGCGACGCCCTTGCCCACCAGCTGCACATAGCTCAGATCGGTCAGCACACCGATCTGGGCGCGAGCGTTGCAGCGCCATGCCCTCGGCGTCGGCGGTCTCCTCGAACAGGCGCACCATCTGCGGGTGCGGGATCACCCCGTTCAGCGTGCCGCGGCCGTGGAAGGAATAGAGGCTCATCCCCGGCCCACCGCCCAGCGCCATGTCGCCGCGGTCGGCCATCGTCCGGCGTGTCGGTTGCCAGCATCAGGTCGATCTGGATGGCGATATCGGGCGCCAGCGCCTGCGCCGCGACCAACGCGCCGCGCAGGTTGAACTCCTCCTGCACCGAGAACACGAGGTGCACCGTCGGCCCGCCGTGCGCGGGCGGCCAGCGCCCGGGCGACCTCCAGCAGCACCGCGCAGCCGGCCCGGTCGTCGATGCTGGTCCCGGCGATCCGCCCGCCCGCCAGCTCCATCACGTTCGGCCGGTAGACGACCGGCGTGCCGATCTTGACGCCCGCCGCCTCGACGCGCGCGCGCGTTCCGTGGCCGGTATCGATCACCAGGTCCGGCGCGCGGTCCACGTGGTATTTCTCGTCCGGCGTGGTGGCGTGGTGGCTCTTGTTGGCGATCACGCCGGCGACGTCGCGCCCCGGGGCGACACAGAGCGTCACTGCCTGGGCCGCCAGCGCCCGCTCGGGCACGCCGCCCATCCGCTCGACGCGCACCAGCCCGTCGTCTTCGATCTTGCGCACGACGAAGCCGAGCTGGTCCATGTGGGTGAACAGCATCACAGACGGCGCGGCTGGATCGCCCTCGAAAGGTGGTGATCAGGTTGCCAAGCGTGTCGGACATGCTTTCGATGCCGACCTCGGTCAGCCGCGCGCGGATGGCGGCGCCGGACCCGGTCCTCGTGGCCGGACAGGCCGGGGATCAGCATGAGCTCGGTCAGGTCGCGTCCGATCCGCGCTCTCATTGGCCGCGCGCCTTGGTTACGCGGGCCATGAAGTCGGCGGCCCGCTCGGGGTCGACCGCCTTCCAGGTGTCGCCGTCCTGTTTCAGCGCCGAGCCGACGATGCAGCCGTCGGCCACCGCGAGCACATCGGCCATCGTTTCGTGCTTGACGCCGGTATTGGCCAGGACCGGTGTATCCGGCAGCACCGCCTTGACCGCCTCGAGGTCGCTCAGCGCCGCCGCCTCGCCGGTGATCTGCGCCGGAAACCAGCACCGCGTCGGGGATCGAGCTGAACACCGCGCTGCGGGCGCGGTCGGGCGAGCGGCCGGCGGTCGAGGCTGTCGGCGAACTCGGCCGAGACGTTGTAGAGCATCGCCACGTCGCTCGCGCCGAGCCGGTCGCGGTAGCGCATCGCCTGGCCCGCGTCGGGCGTCCAGGGACCCATGTCGGAGGCATAGGTGCCGGTGAAGATCTCGCGCACGAACGCGGCCCCGGTGGCGGCGGCGAGCGCCATGGTGCTCATCGGGTCCCAGAGCACGTTGACGCCGAAGGGCACGGTGATCTCCGAGCGCAGCCGGCCGATGACATAGGCCATGGTCGCGGTCGACGCGGGATCGACCTGAAACTCGTAAGGTCGGTCATTCTCGTTGCCGAACATCACCGCGTCGAAACCTGCGGACTGCAACGCGAGAAGGTCGGCGCGGGCGGCAGTGATGATGCCCTCGACACCGGCCGCGCCGTCGTGCAGCGGCGACCCCGGCAGGGCCCCGAGATGTACCATTCCGATCACCGGTTTTGTCACCCCGAACACACGTTCGAACTTCGTCATGTCGTCCCTCCCTGGCACCTGATCGGCGTGGCGTGAGACTAGCCCCGAACCGCCTGTCACCCAAGGCAAAACCGGGGCGCTCTTCCCGCCGCAGCGCCGCACCGGGCCGCACCGGGCCGGTGCGGCCGGGCGCAGCCGAAGTCAGCCCTCGGCGGTCGCCCTCGCAAGCGCCCGCCGCGCGACCTCCTGGGCGGCGACCGGATCGTGACGGCCCTGTGCGTCGGCCAGGCCGTTGTCGCCGTCCATTGCCTCGATCGCGGCCAGCATCCGGTGCACGGTGCGGATATTGGCGGCGCATTCCGCAACCGGATCGAGCCCGGAGGCGTCGGGGAAGGTGTCGAAGTAGATCGCCCCGTCGAACCCGCCGCGGCGCACTTCGCGCAGAAGCTCCATCGTCGCCTGTTCATGCACCGAGGCCACCATCATGCCGTCGTCGCGTTTGCCGTAGCCATCGTTGAGATGCAGGCCGAGAAGCTGCGACCGCCGCTGCACCATGGCCGCGGCGAAGGCCGGGGTTTCGCCGGCATAGAGCGAATGGGCCACGTCGATGGTCACCCCGAGATTGGCCGCGCCCACCTCGTCGATGGCGATGAGCGTGGTGGCCGCGTCGGGCAGGATCGCCCGGGCCCGCGGCTCGTCGGGTTTGTATTCGATCGAGATCCGGCAGTCGGGGTCGTGCGCCGCAACCGCGGCGATGCCCTCGATCTCCTGCGCCCAGAGCGCGGGGTAATCGCACTGGAAATTGTAGTCCCAGCCGTCCTGCCCCATCCAGAGGGTCATCATCGAAGCGCCCATCTCGCGCCCCGCGTCGATGCCGCGTTTCGTCAGCTCGATCGCCTCGCGGCGTACCGCGGGGTCGGGGTTGGTGAAAGCGCCGCGCTTGAAGGCGGGGTTGGTGTAATAGCGCATCGCGAGGCCCGAGAGCGCAAGGCCCTCGCCGTTGACCATCTTCGCAGTGTCGGCCGGCGCTGCGCCGACGTGATCGGGGTAGTTGAGGTCGAGCTCGGTCAGTCCGTCAACCGTGGCGGCGCGGGCCACCATCTGGGCAACGGTGGGTTTGCCGCCGAGGTCCGGCCAATAGGCGTCGGCACCGGAGGCGAAGGAGTTGATACGGGTGGCGAAGTGCTGTCCGAGCATGGCGGATCCCCCTGTTCTGGGGCGACCATATCCCGCGACCGTGGTGGGGCGCCAACGCTTTCTCCGACGGCGCGGCGCGCCAGCGTCGCAGCGCGCCCCGCGCGGGTCAGACCTCGACGATCCGCCGCCAGTCTTCGGCATAGCGCCGCCAGTCGACGCCCGGATCTCGCCGTTCCTCGGCCGTTGCCCCAAGCCCCGGCGGGTAGGCCCCGCCCGCAGCGAGCAGGGCCGCACCCTGGGCGGTGCCGGTGGCCGAGGCGGCGGCTTCGACCGGGCTTGACGTGGCGGCTGCCAGCATGTCGAGGAACGCGTCGTTGTGGGCGAACGGGCCCTCGACAAAGATCCGGCCACGGTGCCCCACGATTTCCAGCGCGAACCCCGTGACCAGCGCGAGGTAGAAAGCGGTGGCGGCGGCGCGGACCCCGCTCCCGGCCTCCGGCTCGCCACCTTCCCAGCGCGCGGTGCGCCCCTGGAGCGGGCCTGCGTCCGGCACCAGCGCCGGCAGCAGCATCACGCCGCTCTCGAGCACGGCACGGATGTCGGCGTCCGTCGGCTCGACCCGGGCGCCGTCCATCGCGATCTCATACTCGCGCCCGCCCATCAACCGCACCGAAGGCAAAGGTTGGCCCAGCGCGTTGTGGTTGATCACTGTATCCGGGAAGGCCCCGAGATCCTCCGGCTCGCCGCCAACCGACAGCGCCACTACCCATGTCCCTGTCGAGACCACCGAGAACGGCGCCTCGCGCGCGAGCAGATAAGGCAGAAGCGATGCGTTTGAATCGTGGACGCCAACGAACACCGGCGTGTCCGCCGGCAAGCCGGTGCGCTGCGCGATCTCTGGCAGGATGGGCCCAAGAACCTCGCTGGCGGCACGCACCGGCGCCAATTTCCCCGCGACGCCGAGGTGCTCGGCCAGGCTCGAGGGCCGCGCCTCGTAGGGGCGCCACAGATCGGTATGGCAGCCGAGCGAGGTGAGCTCGGTCGATTGCACCCCCGTCAGCCGGAACCCCCAGTATTGCGGGTAGGTCACCAGCGACGCGGTTTGGGCGGCCAGCCCCGGGTCCTGGTGGAACATGTAGTGGATCTGCGCCCCGACGCTGAGCCCGCGGTGCTGGCGCGGCGTGCCGGTTTCGGAAAACGGCGGGCGGATCTTCTGGAACGCGGCGTCGAGGCTGTCCGGGCCGTCGAACTCGTAGTCGATCATCGGCGCGGCGAGACGACCGTCGGCGGCAAGCAGCACCATCGAGGCGCCGTGCGTGGTGGCACTGATCGCGTCGACCCCATGGTCGCGGTGAAACGCGGCGAGATTGTCGAGCAGAAACGCCCAGTGTCCGTCGAGATCGTAGTGCGGCCAGGGAGGCCCGGGCAGCACCTCGTTCGACCGCGTGACCACCGCCACCTCCTTGAGTGAGGCGAGGTCGACCAGGGCGAGCTTGGCATTGGTCTTGCCGATGTCGATCACGGCGACGTACCTGGGTTGGGTCATGTTTGGCCCTCCTTCTCTCGTCTTCAAGGGCGGTGACACCGGGGTTGTGACACAGCCGGTCCGGCACCGCCAAACGGGCCGACCGATGACGCGTCACAAAGATCCCTCGAGTCCGCCCGAGACCGAATGCTGCTAAGGTCGGGAGGGGAAGTCAATCGCAACCGGACGCAGCGGCAAGTTGCGCCGCTCCGGCCCCGGCGCCCCCCGGGCGATCCAGCTTGACATCGCCCTGCCCGGGGCACAGCCTGACCGTGGCCGGACTCGGACGAAACGAGGCCCGTCGCGAGGCCCGCGGTGCCGCTTCGGGGCCGGGAGATCCGCGCCTCGGCGCGCCCTTTCTTGGCGCGGGGCGTGCCTCCGGGCAAGGGAGGAGAACATGAACTCGACCACATATGAGGGCGCGCGCCAGGTGTTCGCCGACTGGGGCGTCGACACCGAAGCGGCGATTGCCGCGCTCGCAGATATTCCGATTTCGCTCAACGCCTGGCAGGGCGATGACGTGATCGGGTTCGAGGCCCGCAAGGGCGGCTCCACCGGCGGCACCCAGGTCACCGGCAACATGCCGGGCCGGGCCAACACCCCCGACGAGCTGCGCGCCGATCTCGATTTTGCGCTGTCCCAGATCCCCGGCACCCACCGGGTCAACCTCCAGGCCTTTCATGTCGACACCGACGAGGCCCCGGACCGCGACGAGCTCGAATATCGCCACTTCTCGCGCTGGGTCGACTGGGCGAAGGCGGCCGGCATCGGTCTCGATTTCAACGCCACCTGTTTTTCGCACCCCAAGGTGGACGACATGCTGACGCTCGCCCACCCCGACGAAGCGGTCCGACGGTTCTGGATCGAGCACTGCAAACGCGCGCGGGCCATCGCCGCCGAGATTGGGCGCGAGCTCGGACAAGTCACGGTCAACAACATCTGGGTGCCCGACGGCTCCAAGGACATCCCCGTCGACCGGATGGCCGCACGGCGCCGGCTGGAAGCCTCGCTCGACGAGGTATTCGCGCAAGGCTACGACCGCGCCCATCTGCGCGATGCGGTGGAGCCCAAGCTGTTCGGGATCGGCGTCGAGGCGATGACGGTCGGCAGCGCCGAATTCTACCTCGGCTACGCGGTGCGCAAGGGCATCCTGCTCTGCATCGACACCGGCCATTTCCACCCGACCGAGATCGTCGCCGACAAGGTCAGCGCGGTGCTGCTGTCGCTCGACGAGATCATGCTGCATGTCAGCCGTCCGATGCGCTGGGATTCGGACCACGTAATCCTGCTCAACGACGACATCCTGATGCTGGCGCAGGAGCTGGTGTTCGCGGGCGTGCTCGACCGCACCCGGATCGGGCTCGATTTCTTCGACGCCACGATCAGCCGCCCCGCCGCCTGGATTATCGGCACGCGCGCGATGCAAAAGGCGCTCCTGCGCGCGCTGCTGCTGCCGCAAGACCGTCTCAAGGCTGCAGAGGAACGGCTCGATTTCACAACCCGGTTGGTGCTGACCGAGGAGTTGAAAGACCTGCCCTTCGGGGCTGTCTGGGAAGAGCTCTGCGCGCGGGAAGAGGCGCCGGTCGGCGCGGCGGTGCTTTCCGAAATCGACGCCTACCAGGCGAAGGTCGCCAACCGGGGAAAGCCTGCATGACCACGCCCGCCCATCCGATCCGCTTCGTCGCCGAGGCCGCGGCCCTGCTCGATCTGTGCTGGCGGATGGGCTGGAACGAGGCCAACGGCGGCAACTTCTCGTGGCGGCTGCCGACCGACGAGGCGAAGGACCTGCTCGTGCGCAGCTTCCCCGACCTCACGCCCGGTCCGGACGTGGCGCTGCCGACCGCGCGTCCGGCGCTTGACGGCGAATTGTTCCTCGTTACCGGCTCCGGCCAGTTTTTCCGCCATGCCGTCGAGCGCCCCGACCAGGTGCTCGGCATCGTCGAGATCGTGGCCGGCGGTACCGCGTTCCGGCGGCTCTGGGGCTTCACCTCCGGCGCGCGCCCGACGATGGAGTTCCCCACCCACCTGGTGGGGCACGACGTGCGCAAACGCGTCTCGGGCGGGCGCGAACGGATCATCCTGCACGGGCACGTGCCCGAGCTTGTCGTGCTTTCCTATATCCAGGGCATCGACGGGCGGGCGCTGACCCGTGCACTCTGGGAGAAGATGCCCGAGTGCCTGGTTCTGTTCCCCGACGGCATCCGGATCGTGCCGCCGCTGATGCCCAGCACGGTGGAGATCGCCGAGGCGTCGGCCAGGGAGATGGAGAAAAGCCGGGTGATCCTGTGGAGCCACCACGGGATTTTCGTCTCGGAGGAGAGCCCCGACAAGGCGTTCGCATTGGTGGAGACCATTGAAAAGGCCGCCGCGATGCACCGCAAGACGCTGTCGCTGGGGGTGCCGATAGACCCCGTCCCGGCGGCGTTTCTGCGCCACCTCGCCGACCAGTTGGGTGACATCATGGTGTGCCGACCGGAGGGGCTCGATGACGATCTATGACCTGCACCACCGGTTCCTTCGGCCCGGACCGGCCGCCCGGCCCGGCGCTGCGCGCACCATGACCCACGTCGGAATTCACAGCGCGCGGCGCTCTCAACCCGCCGTCTCATTCCCTTTCCACTGACCGGAGACCACACATGCTTGATCTCACCCTTCCCGCCACCCCCGAGGTCGTGACCCCGGCCGAGAGCGAAGTGCTGTTCGTCACCAACGCCGACCTGCGTGAAAGCGCCAACGAGACCTGCTGGCCGGTCGAAGCGAAATATGAGGAGCTGCTGTCCAAGGCCCTGGCCAAGCTCGGCAAGACCGCGCGGCGCGCCCATCCGATCAAGACCGAACGCAACCACGGCTTCATCGCCGGCCAGCGCGAAGGCTCCGACGTTTTCGCCGCGATCGACCCGGACGCCCCGGTGATCGTGTTGATGACCGCCTGGCAATACTCCCACCACATTGCGCCCTCGCTGGTCACCCATCGCGGCCCGGTGCTTCTGCTGGCCAATTTCGACGGCACCTGGCCCGGCCTCGTCGGCATGCTGAACATGGCCGGTTCGCTGACCGCGCTCGGACGGCCCTATTCCCGGCTGTGGTCAGAGACCTTCGACGATCCGTTTTTCATGGACGGGCTGAAGGCCTGGCTCGAGACCGGGATCGTCGAACACGATCTCGGCCATATGACGGAAGTCACCGCCGATCATTCGCTGATGCAGTCCGAGGCGGGCAAGGTCGGGGCCGAGGTCGGCGCCTGGTCGCTGCGCCACAAGGAAATCATGGGGCTGTTCGACACCTTCTGCATGGGCATGATCAATGGCGTCTTCCCGTTGAAGGCGCTCTACGAGATCGGCATGCCGATCGAGAGCCTGTCGCAATCCGATTTGCTGGTCGAGATGGCGGCGGTGCCGGACGACCTGCGCGAGGAATGCGTCGCCTGGTACGAAGCCCGGGGTATGACTTTCCTGTTCGGCGAGGATGGCCCGACCGAACTCACCCGCGACCAGGTCAAGGAACAATGCGCGATGATGATCGCGATGGCCCGGTTCGCCGAACGTTACGGGCTCGCGGCCGTCGGGGTGCAATACCAGCAGGGCCTCGCGCGCAGTTGTGCCGCCTCGGATTTCGCCGAAGGCGCGATCGGCGCGACCGAGCGGTTCCCGATCCCCGACGCGGACGGCAACATCATCCGCGCGGGCCAGCCGATCCCCTGCATCAACGAGGTCGACATGGGCACCGGCATCCCGCAGGTGATGATGTTCCGCCTGCTGGAAGCGCTCGGCCTGCCGTCCGAGACGACGCTGCACGACGTGCGTTGGGGCAGCGTGTATGAGGGCCAGTTCATCTGGGATCTCGAGATTTCCGGCTCGGTCCCGTTCGAACACCTCAAGGGCGGCATCGCCGGCGCGACCGGGTACCGCCAGCCGAAAATGTATTTCCCCAAGGGCGGTTCGACGATCCAGGGTCAGGGCAAGGCGGGCCGTCTCCTCTGGGCGCGCGCGCATTACGAGGGCACGGAAGTGTTCATGCATGTCGGCACGGGGACCGCGCTCGAGCTGCCGGAGGCCGAGTTCGAGCGCCGGCGCAAGGCGACCACCTACGAATGGCCGCTCCTGAACGCCACGCTCGACGGAGTCGGGCGTGATCAGTTGATGGCCGCGCACCAGTCCAACCACATCTCCATCGCCTATGTCGACGAAGAAAAACTGGACTTCGTGTTGACCGCTTTCGTCGCCCAGGCGTTGACCCAGGGCATCAAGGTGGTCGTGGCCGGCGACGCCCGCGACCGGCTCTGACCGGGCCGCCGCAGCGGGCGCCTGTCCTGGCGGTCACCGGCAAGGCGCTCCGCGCCCTCGCACGGGCCGTGCACGGCATCGAGGGCACCGAGGAGCGTACGCTTGAGCGCCGGTGGACCGGTTCGCGTTCCGGTGACCGCGTCCATCGCCGCCTGATCCGCGCCGACAGCACGCGCCCTGACGACGTGGCGCGGCTGTTCGACGGCGCCGAGCCCCGCCTGATGGTCCCTGATCCGCCCAACGAGGGTCGACCAAGACCCGGCATGGCGCAACGACGCGGACGCATCGCGTGCCGCACGCACCGGCGATGTGTTGAACAATGCCACGGCCGCTTGGCGGGAAACCCGGGCCCGGTTCCCGGGCGACATCGCCTACGTCGTAGTTTGGCGCCCGGCAAGTGCTTGGCGTCCGGTGCGGCGGCTGCTATCCCGGCGGTCGACGTCGTTCAAGGAGCCCGCTCGTGACCCCCACCGAGGACCGCATCCACCAAACCATCGCCGCCGATATCGCGGCCAGGCCCGCGCAGGTCGCGGCCGCCGTCGGGCTTTTGGACGGGGGCGCGACCGTGCCTTTCGTGGCGCGCTACCGCAAGGAGGTGACGGGCGGCCTCGACGACACCCAGCTGCAGAACCCTGTCGGACCGGCTGGCCTACCTGCGCGAACTGGAAGCCCGGCGCGCGACCATCCTCGGCTCGATCCGGGACCAGGGCAAGCTGACCGACGCCCTGGCGCGCGCAATCGCCGGTGCCGAGACCAAGGCCTCGCTCGAAGATATCTACCTGCCATTCAAGCCGAAGCGGCGCACGAAAGCGATGATCGCCCGCGAGAACGGGCTCGAGCCGCTTCTGCGCGTGATCCTCGACGACCGGGGTGCCGACCCTGAGGCGCTCGCGGGCGGGTTTCTCACCGAGGCCGTGCCGAGCACGAAGGACGCGCTCATCGGGGCGCGTGACATCCTGGTCGAGGAACTGGCCGAAAATGCCGGGCTGCTCGGACAGCTGCGCAAATTCATGCAGGCCGAGGCCTTCATCACCGCGCGGGTGGTGCCGGGCAAGGAGGAGGCGGGCGCCAAGTTCTCCGACTATTTCGACCACCGTGAAAAATGGGCCGCCATTCCCGGCCACCGCGCGCTGGCGATCCTGCGGGCCTCAAAGGAAGAGGTCGTGACCGTCGACATCGCCCCCGATCCCGAAACCGGCGCGCCGCGCGCAATCGGCATGATCGCCGCCGAGATCGGCATCCGTGGAGAGGCCCCGGGAGACCTCTGGCTGCGCGAAGCTGCCGGCTGGGCCTGGCGGGTCAAGCTGAGCCTGACGATGTATATGGATCTGATGGGCGAGCTGCGCCGCCGCGCCCACGAGGAGGCCATCGACGTCTTCGCCCGCAACCTGCGCGACCTGCTGCTCGCCGCACCAGCCGGCCCGCGGCCCACGCTGGGGCTCGACCCGGGCATCCGCACCGGCGTCAAGGTCGCGGTGGTCGACGCGACCGGCAAGCTGGTCGAAACCGCGACGATCTATCCCTTCCCGCCGAAGCGCGACCTGCGCGGGGCCGAGGCCGCGGTGACCCGGATGGTCCGCCGCCACGGTGTCGAGCTCATCGCCATCGGCAACGGCACCGCCAGCCGCGAGACCGAGCGTTTGGTGGCCGACGCCCTGAAGCTGCTGCCCGAGGGGACTGCGCGCCCGACAAAAGTGGTGGTGTCGGAAGCCGGCGCGTCGGTCTACTCCGCCTCCGAACTCGCGGCGCGGGAGTTTCCCGACCTCGACGTGTCGGTGCGCGGGGCGGTCTCCATCGCGCGCCGCCTGCAGGATCCGCTGGCCGAACTGGTCAAGATCGAACCGAAGTCGATCGGCGTCGGCCAGTACCAGCACGACGTCGACCAGCGGCGGCTGACCCAAGCGCTGGACGCGGTGGTCGAGGACGCGGTGAACGCTGTCGGCGTCGATCTCAACACCGCCTCCGCCGCGCTGCTCGCCCATGTCGCCGGGCTGGGCCCGCGGCTCGCCGAGGCGATCGTCGCCCATCGAGACGCAAGCGGCGCCTTCGCCTCGCGGCGGGAGCTGCTGAAGGTGACGGGCCTCGGCGCCAAGGCCTTCGAGCAGGCCGCGGGCTTCCTGCGGATCCGGGGCGGCAAGGAACCGCTCGATGCGTCGTCGGTCCATCCCGAGGCGTACGGCGTGGCCCGCAGGATCGTCGCCGCCTGCGGTCGCGATCTGCGCGAGATCATGGGCAACGGGGCGGCGCTGAAGGGGCTGCGTGCGGAGGATTTCGTCGACGATACCTTCGGCCTGCCCACGGTCCGCGACATCCTGTCGGAGCTGGAGAAACCCGGTCGCGACCCGCGACCCAGCTTCAAGACCGCGTCCTTCGCCGACGGCGTCGAAGACATCAAGGATCTCAAGCCCGGCATGATGCTGGAGGGCATCGTGACCAACGTCGCCGCCTTCGGCGCCTTTGTCGACGTCGGCGTGCACCAGGACGGACTGGTGCACATCAGCCAGCTCGCCGACCGCTTCGTGAAAGACCCGCACGAGGTGGTCAAGGCCGGCGACCTGGTCAAGGTTCGGGTGGTCGAGGTCGATATCCCACGCAAACGCATCGGGCTCTCGATGCGCAAGGAGACTGCCGGCGGCGAGCGCGCCCCAGCCCGCGAAAAGGTGCGCGACCCCAACACAGGCCCGGCCAAACGCGGTGACAAAGGACGCGCGCAGAAAGCCACCAACGGCACGCTCGGCGCCGCCCTTCAGGCCGCGATGAAGCACACCGACAAAGGCCGATGAGCGGGGGCTTGCTGGGCAAAGAATGGGCCGCCGGCCGGGTCGTCTGTCCGCGGTGATCTGTATTGGGCGGACCACCCCTCGGGACCCGGCGGGCATCGCCGCCAGGCCGCTTGGCGCCGGCGCAACGGTGATCTACGACCTCGATGGCGGCCGGGCTTGTGAAAGCGAGACTGGGCGCTGTTCGCTTGCACACGGCGGCGACATCGGCGCCACCGTGAGTGCGCAACGTCGCTGTGACCGCCCTGCTGGATATGATCCTTTGAAAAAGTAATCGGTCGTTCAACCCCGGGGCTGGATCCTTTCGCGGCGACCTCACGGTATTCTGGGCCTTGTGGCAGGCGGGTAGGCAAAATTCCGACCGGGTTGCCGCGACTGACATCGCGAGATACCTGAGCCCGCAGATTTCATTCAATGGCAGATATCTCGGCGTACAAGGTCCCCCAGCCTCGACCGCCACTTCAGGTCACCGTTGCGTTTTCGCCGCGACCGCCACCTGAAATACAGTAGGCGGAGGCTGTGACCCTTGCGCAACGACCCGATCGGCAAGGCTTTGGCCGACCACGAAAAATCGCGCCTCCCTGCCGGGCCCGCGTCCTGCGGCGCACGCTGCTCGCCCCGAAAACCCATAGATACGCCTCGGAATGGCCAAAAAGGCCCGGTAGGGCCGAAATGAAACGATACGCCCGATCCATTCGCCGGAAGTGTGCCCGATGCGAGACACGTTATGAAGTTCGGAATGCCCATCGTCCATGTTGTGACCATGGGTCTGGCCCGGGCCTTTCGATTTGGAAAACCAATGCTCGCACTTGCCGCGGGTGTCGTTCTGGGATGCCCCGGGGCGACGCCAGCTTCAGCGCAGGTTGTGGTCCCGGCAGATCTTCCGGTCATCATCCTCTACGATCAGGAGGGCCGGCCGGGGGAATGGGCCTTCACGCAGGCGCCGAAGATCAGCCTGGTGAGCGAATTGCTGACGGCGCACGCGGACCGGCTGGTCGGACGGGCCGACGTGTCGCTTCGGCGCACCTCTATCGGCACGTCGGGCGATCCTGCAGCCGACTGCGCGGCCCGGGCGACCGATGCCGGTATGGGCGACCCCCTTTCGGCGGACGCGCTGCGTGATTTTACGCGCGCGCTGGCGGCGGACGGGAATCAGGGCGCGCCGGCCGCGGCGCTGGCGGACGCGGTCGCGGATCTCGCCGCTGTCGGTGGCGGTCATGTGATCTACTTTACCGACACGATATCGAGTTGTGACGACGACCCGTTGTGGGTCGCCGAAACGGCGCCGGAGAATGTGACGATCGACGTCGTGGCGATCGGCGCGGCGACGGAGCTGCACGAGCTGTCAGAACTCGCGCTTGCCTCGGGCGGGGCGTTTCACCTGATGCAGGGGCCCGGGCAAATGGTCGAACCCGGCGCCGGGATGATCGACGACGTCTTGCCGGCCGGCAGCCCCGATGGCGGCGACGCGCCGGGTGAGATGCCGCCGGGCGAATTTGCGGATCTTGCCGGTGACGAGGGTGAGACCCGCGCCGCCGACATCGAAAGTCCGCTGTTTTCCGGCGCGGGCGCCGGCGCCGTGCTCACCAGGGTCGACACCGGCGTCGATCTCTGTCCGGCCTTCGATCTGCTGTCGCGAAACCTGCTCGACTATGCCAACGGCACGGTCGCCGAAGAACCCGTCGCGCTCCAGGCGCCCGTCGCCATCGCCTTCATCATCGATGCCAGCGGATCGATGGCGGGTCAGCAGGGCAACAAGACCAAGATGGCCATCGCCAAGGAAGCTCTGGGCGGCGCCGTGCGCGGGCTCGATGGCAGCAACGCGATCGCCGCGCTCTGGTCCTACGGGTTCGACACCAGCGTGGCGAAGACACCCGAAGCGAGCTGCCCGAACACCGGCGAAATCGTCGCCTTCGGCCGCAACCAGGGCACCCGCATCGCACGGACGGCGCGCGGCCTCACGCCCTACGGATACACCCCGCTCGCGGCCTCGCTGCGGGCTGCCGGGGACGCCTTGCAAGGGGTCGAGGCGAGCCGCCGCTTCGCCGTCCTGATCTCCGACGGCGAGGAGACCTGCGGCGGCGACCCGGTGGCCACGGCCGCGGCACTCGCCAGCGCCGGCATCGAGGTAAACACCTACGTGGTCGGCTACGACCTCGACGCCGACCAGGCCCGCGAACTCGAAGCCGTGGCGACGGCGGGCGGTACCGACTACCTCGACGCCGCCGACGGGCCGGAGCTGGCCCGGGTGTTGAAGGAGCTCGTCACTTTCGCGGTCGAAAACACCGAGCGGATCGCGCCGAGCTGTTCGAACCCGGTCAGGGGCGGTGACACACCCGCGACGGCGGTGCTGCTGCCGCCGGGCATCTACACCGTTGGAGAACTCCTCGACCCGGGCGAATATCGCTACTACCGCGTCGCCACGGATGAAGGGCAGCGCGGACTTGTGCGCGGGTTGATCCAGGCGCGCGAATACGTCGACACCGCGGAGGGTCCGCGCGAATCCAGCGCCGCGCCGGCGGCGTTGACGATCGAGACGCGCTATCCCGACGGCCGCGAAACGGCGGCGCAACCGGCCCGCGACGTCGGCATTCCCGGAACCTCGCTCGAAGCGAGCTACATCGACACGACCGGCGAAGGCTTCATTTTCGGCCTTGGGGACAATTACCGCCGGCTGCCGCCCGAAAGCCTGTTCCAGATAGAGATCCTGCCCTTCGCCGACGGCGGCCAGGGCGACGCCGGTGCCGCGCCAGACGGGACAGACGTGGCGATCATCGGGCCCGGCGGCGTGGCAGAGGGACATTTCGGTGCCGAGGACGTGACGGACGTCTGGTCCTATGACCCGGACGGGCCGCGCCGGTTGACCGCGTCGTTGAGCTACCGTGAGGGGGCGCCGAAATACCGCCTGACCATCTATGACGCGGCCAGCGGCGAGCGGATCGGCCGGGGCAACAACGCGCCCGCAAGCTTCGACGCCACCGGGCCGGTGCGGATCGAGATCGAGAACCGCGCACCGAAACTCCGCCCCGAGCTCGGGGCCTACACGATTACGGTGACAGATGAATAGACGGTACATTAGCAACGCCGTGGCCGCCGCCTGCGTCTTCGCCCTGCCCGCCGCGGCGGACGACAGCGCGGCGCTCTCTGCAAGCGCGCTGGCCTATCTCGACGAAACAATTGCGACGGCGCGCGCCCAGGCCGCCGCCGCGCCCGGCGACCCCGGGTTCGTCGCGTTTATTGCCGGCGACGACCGGTGGCTGAACCCGCGCATCCCGCCGGGCATCGGATCTCTGGCGACGCATTTCGGCCTCTACGGCGCGGGTGCGGCCGTGACGACCGGCACCCTAATGGCCACCGACGCCGCGCGGGTGTCGGTGACGGTGTCCTACGACCGCGTCCCCGGCTTCGCGTGGCCGGCGCGGGTCGACTTTCTGTTGGTCGACGGTGCCTGGAAATTGCGCGAGGTCGCGCTCACCCAGCGCCGCCCCCAGCCCGTGACCGCGTCTCCGGACGATGTGCTCGTCGCCTATCTCGAAGGTTTGCAGGCGGCGGTCGCGCGCCACGCCACCCTGACCGACGGAAGTTGGAGCGCGCAGGCCCTGGCGGCGCACTGGAGGTCCGGCGGGGGGTATTGGCGGCAGATGACCGATTGCCCGGCCGAGATCCGCGCGGAATGCCAGGCGGCCCCCGCCGGCGCAGCGGGGCTCTGGGCGACGCTGGCGCTCGATCGGGACAAGTCGGTCGAGATCACGGATTTCGGGTATGGCGATGAGGACGCGACCGGCGAAATAACCGTCACGATCCCGCGCCGGACGATGACCGAGACCCGCATCTACGACGTCACCCTGGCGCGCGACAAGCGGCACGGCTGGCAGATCGCCGGCGTCGAGTTGCGACACGCCCCCGCCCCGGAAACGACGGTGGCGCTGGACATCGACGCCAGCGACGGCACCGCGCTCGTGGTGTCGCTGCTCGACGCGCTCACCGGCCCCGATGCGCCCAACCCGGCCGCGCTGTTGCAGAACCCGGGCGCGATCGAGCCCTTTTTCGCCGACAGCCGGGAGGGCCGAAAGGCCATGGCCCAGATGGCGACGCTCAACATGGGGCTGGTCGTGCTCGGCGCGCGTCCGGGCAGCCACACGGTCTCGCTCGACCCGGACGGCAGGGTGCGCGCCAGCTTCGAGGCCGACCGGGGTACGCCGCCCGGTCTTCTGTTCACCATCGAGGCCGGAGATGCCGGCCCGACCATCAGCGAGGTCGCGAGAGAATGAGACATGCGCGAACCCTGGCCGCGGCCGCCCTGTGTGCCACGCTTGCGAACCCGCCCGCCATGGCGGACCCGCTCACGGACGTGTTCGCCGCGTCCGGTTTCCTCGATCCCGGCGCCAACACCTTCGACCAGGTCACGACGTTCCTGGATATCTGGGACGAAGGCCAAGACCTCCCCGGGGATTGGACCGAAGACGACCCCGCGCCCGAGCTCGAGAACGTCACGCTCGGCGCGCAGTGCCTGACCCACGCCGCCTGCAAATCCTGCGCCGGCGACGCGCCCGACAGCGCGAACCGGGCATTCGAAGTGCTGGTCAACAACGAGCGCCTGCTCGCCCGCACCCTGCGCAAGGCGAAGATCCTTGCAAACCTCGCCGAGGGCGCGGCGGCCCAGCACCCGGCGGCCAAGGCAGCCTACGCACTGCAGAATATCCGTGACATCGAGCCGGCGAAGCGGGAGTTCTTCACGAACCTCGGCACCGCGCAGAACGCGGCACTCGAGGCGATGCGCGCATCTCTGAGCCGGATCGGCACCTGCGAACAGGCGCATCTGGGCAGCAGCACCTTCCTGGCGCTGGCCGAGCACACCCACCAGATCGCCCGGATCCGGTTCGCCCTCAGCCTGAAGGGAGAAGCCCAATGAGGTGGTTCGCGATCGGCCTGATGTTGATCCTCGGCTCCGCCGCCCTGGCCAACGACGGCGGCTATGGCGCGGCCGAACCGGTGAATATCACCACCGCGCCGGAGGGTGCGCCCGCAGGCACCCGCGAGGGGTTCTGGCTGGTCGGGCTGGGCGGGGACGACCGCGCCGACGGCTACCGTGTCGAACCGTCCCCCGGCGCCGGCGCACGTATCGCGATCGTCGGCGCGACCGAGACCAACGCGCCCGCCCCCGTGACCCTCGAACTGGTCAAGCGGTTCGGCGGCGAGGTGGTCGCAACAGCGTCTCTCGCCGACCCGCAAGCCTTCACCGATTGGGTGGTCGACGCGCCGTTCTATCTGCGCGTCTTCCTTGCGCAAGGCGCGCCACCGGTCGAGGTGCTTGTCGGCGTCCGGATCATGCCGGACGTCGGGTCTGCGCCCGCGGCGGCAACCGAAACCGTGCCCGACGACCCGACCCGTGCCCTTCCGATCCCCGAAGACGAAACCGCGCCGGTGCCAAAACTCGTGGTACCCGCAACCTGATCGGCGGCGGCGCGGCGACTATTCGCAACCCGCGATGCGGGGCGGGCGCACCCCGTCGGCACCCGCGTCGTTTCACCCTTCGATCAGCCGAGATGGCCCAGCTGTCTCGCGCGCTGACAAGGCCGCCAATCCGCGCAATCGCCAAGTTCCGACGCAAGGAACCGTCGTCGCCGATCCCTTCCCGACCAGCAACCCGTGCAGTTTCGCGGACTCGTCGAACGGGGCCGGCGCCGGCGCGGATCTGACCGCCGTGCATCGCGGGGCCACCGATGGGACGCCTCGAACCTGTCGAGGATCCTGGTCAAAATGAACCGCGTGCGCAGCGCATGGACATGCCGATCACCGTTGCGCGTCTGTTTCGAGACGCAGAACTGAAGCGGCGACCCGAGGGTCCGCGCGTTCTTCGCCCGGGTCATCGCCACGTGCAGCAGGCGGGGTTCCTTTTCGAGACCCCCGGTCGTGCCGGTGCCAAGGTCGGACGGAGGGCAGCCGTCAACGGCATTCAACAGTGAGGCCGATTGCCACTTCTGTCCCGTGGCGCAGCGGATCGACGACAGGAACAGTCGTCCTCGACCTTCCATCGCACGTCGGCCTTTGTCAGATCTCCCGGCGCGTCGTCGGCTGGGCGATCACGGCCGAGCGCGATCTCTCGTTGGTCATGGACGCGCTGATGATGGCCGCCTGGCGCCACGGCAGACTGCCGATGGTTTTAAAGTTTCGACCCCGTGTCTTGCCACCGCCGACCAGGTGTTCTTGCCGGATCAAGGTCGCACCCGGGCAGACAACGAGCCGGGTGTCGGCAGGTCCGGCCGGAACCGGGGAAGGCCCCTTCCCGGATTGCGGAAGGTCAGCGTGATCGAACCAGAGGTGCCCAGCGCGCGCCGCCGAGTTTTGTCCAGGAAAACACGCCGATCACATAGACTGCGGCGACCGCGAAGCTGGCCAGGATCGCGCCCGCCAGCGTCGCTATCCCGGCCGGCAGGGCTTCGGGAAAAGACCGCAACGGCGGGGCAACCGCGCCCGACAGCGCCCACGGCAGGACCAGCCACAGGTTGACGGCGAGGATCGCCAGGCCGGCCGCGAGGGTGCCGGCGCGCAGTGCGCCCGGGACGCGGTGCCCGGTGGCCACCCGGCGCAGTGTTTTCAGCGCCCGTGCGAGGTCGGCCTGGATCACCATGAGCGAGGGCACCATCAGCAGCACGATGAAGAACCCGACGGCGAGGCCGTAGACCAGGGTCACCACCGTCGGCTTCAGAAACAGCGACTGGCGGCTTTCTTCGTACATCAGCGGCGCCAGGCCGAGCACTGTGGTGAGCGTGGTGAGCAGGATCGGCCGCAACCGGTCTTTGGCCCCCGCCACGGCGGCCCGCGAGATCGGCAGCCGCCGGGCGTAGTCCTGCACCGTTGTCACCAGCACGATGGCGTCGTTGATGATGATCCCCGACATGCCGATCAGGCCGATGATGGTGAACAGCGACATCGCGAGGCCGAACTGCGCATGGCCCCAGACCGTGCCGATCAACCCGAACGGAATGACCGCGAGCACGATGAGCGGCCGGAACCAGCTTGCGAACACCCAGCCGAGCACCAGGTAGATGCCGAGGATGCACAACAGGAAGCCCATCATCGCCTCGTCGAGGAAGGCATCCTGTTGCAGCGCGAGCCCGCCGAGATCCCATTCGACATTGTGACGTGCTGCGATCGCGGGGAGGATCTCGGCCCGGAGCTCCGCGCCGATCTCGGCGGCGCGCGCGGGGTTGTCCTCCGAGAGCGCACCTGTGACCGACACCAGCCGCCGCCCGTCCTCGCGGTTGACCGTCGAGAAGGCGATCGTGCTTTCGGCGGTGACGATCTCGCCGAGCGGAACCCATTCGCCGGCCGGGCTGCGCATCAGGGTGGTCTCCAGGAACCCGGCGGTGAGCTCGTCTTGCGGCAGCCGCACCGTCACCGATGTGGTCCGGGTCCCGGCGGGGAACTCGGCAGCGGTGATCCCGTTCAGCCGGGCAAACAGCTCGGCGCCGATGGCTTCGGTCGTGAACCCCAGGGCCTCGCCCTGCGGCGTCAGCTCCAGCACCATGTCTTCCTTGCCATAGGGCAGGCTGTCCTGAAGGCCGGTGACTTCCGGGTAGGGGGCGAGCGCCGACATCAGGTCACCGGCCGCGGCCTTGAGCGCAAAGCTGTCAGGCCCGAAGAAATTGACCGCAAGCGAATTGCCGCCCGGCCCCGACCCCTGGCTGCGGAAACTCAGCACCGCGAGGCCGGCCGGGCGTTGCACTTCCTGCTGCAACATCCGCACGAAATCCTGCGCCGAGAAGTCGCGCTCGTCGGCGCCGACGAGGCCGATATCGATCGATCCGAGCGTGTCGGGGTCCATCGTCTCCTGGCCGGGAATGCCTTTGGACGCGGTCCCGCCGACCTGGGTGAGCGCATGGACGATGGGGTATACGCCCTTGTCCGCCTCGTAGGCCTCGGCCACCGCCGCCACGGCCCGGTCGAGTTCTCGGGTCATCGCGAAAGCATCGTCGCGGGTCGCGCCCGGCAGGAAGGCGAAGTTGCCGCTGACCGAGCCGCTTTCAGGCGCCGTGAAGAACGCGAACGGCACTGTTCCGCGCTGCACTTCGGCAGCCGCCAGCGCCAGCAGGAACAGCATCGCGGCGATCACCAGGTAGCGGGCGCGGATGACCCAGCCCATGAACGGGGTGAACAGCCGCTCGGCGACCCAGGCGAAGCCGCGGTTGAACTGGGTCGAGGGCCAATCGTACCAATGCTGCTTTGCGCCGGCGATGAGGGCGTGGCGCATGTGGTTGGGCAGGATCAGGAAGCTCTCGACCAGCGAGGCGATCAGGACAGCGGTGACGACATAGGGGATGTCGGCGATCAGCCGGCCGAACGCGCCGCCGATGAACAACAGCGCGATGAAGGCGAGCACGGTGGTGACGGTCGAGCTGAACACCGGTCCGAGCATCCGCCGGACGGCGTTCACCGGCGCGAGGTCCGGGCTTTCGCCAAGCCGCCTTCGGCGGTGATCTGCGTGCTCGGCCACCACGATGGCGTCGTCGACGACGATGCCGAGGGTGATGATCAGCGCGAACAGCGACATCATGTTGATGGTGAGCCCGGCGGCGTACATCACCCCGACCGCCGCGAGCATCGAGACCGGAATGCCCATCGCCACCCAGAAGGCGGTGCGCGCCGACAGGAACAGGAACAGGACCGCCAGCACCAGAACGAGGCCCGAGAGGCCGTTCGAAAGCAGGATGTCGAGCCGGTCGGTGATGTCCTGAGCACGTGCGTTGATGAGCCGGATCCGCACGCCCGCCGGCAGTTCCGGCGCGACCTCCGCGGCGAGCGCGCGCACCGCGGCCTCGATGCCGATGGCGTCGCCCTCGGCGGTGCGGTCGACGCGGATCAGCACCGCCGGATCGCCGTCCATGTAATAGGCGCGGCCGGCGTCCGAACCGCTGACCGTGACGGTGGCGAGGTTGCGGACGTAGAGCTTCGACCCGCCGGGGTTCACCCGCACCACGAGGTTGCGGATCTCGTCGGCATCGCGGGTCTCGCTGCCGGCGCGCAGCCGCGCGCCGCCGCCGGCGACGTCCCCCGCGGGCCGGGTGTCGACTTCGCGGGCGATCGCGTCGGCCACGTCCCTGAGCGCGATGTCGTGGCGCACTCGCGCGGACTCGGCGATGGCGACGTCGATCTGCGGCGCCGCGACGCCGGTGATCTGGGTGCGGGTGATGCCGGCGCGAAAGAGCCGGGCGACGAATTCGTCGCCGATCCGCGCCAGCTGGTCGGACGCGATCGGGCCGGAGATGACCACCTCGGTCACCTTGTCCTTCCACGCGCCGCGGCGCACCACGGGCTCATCCGCGCTCTCGGGCAGGCTGCGCACGCCCTCGACCGCGGCTTTCACCTCTTCGGTGGCCCGCGCCATGTCCCAGCCCGGCTCCAGCGTCAACGTGACGGTTGTCGAGCCGTCTTTCGAGACAGCGGTGGAGCCCGCCACACCCTCGACGCCCTGCAGCGCGGGCTCAAGCAGCGCCACCACGGCGCGGTCGAGCTCCTCCGGGCCGGCCCCGTCCCAGCCCACCGTGACGGTGACGGTATCGACCACCACGTCGGGAAAGAACTGCGAACGGATCTTCGACGTCGCCACCAGGCCGAGCGTCAGCATCACCACCAGAAGGAAGGTGGCGGCGGTGCGGTGGCGGGTGAAATAGCTCAGGACGCCCGTGCTGTGCGCCGACATCACTGGCCCTCCGCGATCATCGCCTCGAACTTCTCAACCGTGGCGCGGGGCACCTCCGGGCGGCTCAGTTCTTCGAGGTATTGTTCGCGCTTTTCGGGTTTCATCTTCTCGCTGGCCTCGATCACGGCGACGATCGCGGCCCGGCGCGCATCGTCGAGCGCGATGGTGTCGGGCGCCGCCTCTGCCGCTTCCACCGCCGGGGCGGCGGCGGACAGACGCCGCCTCGCCCGCCGGCGCCGGCGCGATCGGCGTGACCTGGATGCCGGGGCCGATTTGTTGCGCGCGCGCGGTCACGTAATGCCGGCCGAAGGGCGCATCCGCGACGATGATCGTATCGCCCTGGTGCCGGAGCAGGGTGAGCTGCGCCTCTTCCAACCGGTTGTCGTCGCCGATCAGCAGGATGCGCCCGTCGGTGGTGGCCGCCGCCGCCGGGATGCGCGCCACCCCGTCCATCGGCCGCTCCGGGATCTGCACCGTCACGAAATCGCCCGGCTGTACGAAGCTCGGGTCGGGATCAACGAGTTTTGCAAACACCAGGCGTCCCACCTTGTCTTCGGCGATCTCGGCGCTGGCGCGGTCGAGCCTTGCCGGCAGCTCGGTGATCGCGCGCCCGCGCTGGACCTGCACGACCATGTCGGTCTGGCGCAGCGCGCCGCGGGCGTCGAGCAGCCGCGCATACTGGTTCGAGGTGATCCGGAACGCCACCTCGATGTCGGTCGGGTCCATCAACACCGCGAGCTGCTCGTTGGCCGAAACCAGGCGCCCCGGGACCGCGGTGACCTCGGTGAGCACGCCCGAGAAAGGCGCGGTCACGGTGGTCGCGTCCAATTCCCGGCGGGCATCTTCGAGGGCGATCTCGCGGCGGGTGAGGGTGATTTCCGCCTGGGCGACGCGCGCCTCGTCGCCCGCGACGACCTGCTGGCGGTTGATCAGGGTTTGCTGGGCAGCGGCGTGTGCGAACGTCGCGGCCTCGAGGTCGGTCTCGGTGGCGACACCGCGGTCGCGCAGACCCTGTTGCCGGGCCAGGGTCTGGCCGCGCAGATCGAGCTGTTGCTGGGCGGCCTCGGCTTCGAGCTTCGCCAGGGCCAACGCGGCGCCCGCCTCGGCCAGTTCCGCCTCGGCCTCGGCCACGTCGGTCTCGGCCAGGGCCAACGCGGTTTGCAGCCGGGACGGGTCGATGCGGTAGAGTACCTCGCCTTCGGTCACCGCGCCGCCGTCGCGAAACCCGGCCGACATTTCGACCAGCGGGCCGGCCAGGGCCGCGCGCAGCTCCAGCATCCGTCCGCTCGTAAGCCGGCCGTAGGAGGTGACGATCGGGGTGACGGTCTCGGCCTGCAATGTCGCCACCTCGACGGCGTAGGCGCGTTCGCGGGGGGTGCGGGGCGGCGTCGACGCCCCGGCGCCGTCCTGCCATGCGCGGTAGGTGACGCCACCCGCCGCCAGCACCAGGGCTATCGCCGCCCCACCGATCGCCATGCCGATCCCGGCCCGGGCAAGTGATCCCATTTTTCGAACTCCTGCGATCCTGATCGGTTGTGCTTTCGAAGGCAGTTCACACAAGTGCTCCGGGAGGGTCAAGCACAGCTTCGAGCCGGCCCTGGTCTTGACCAGACCAGAATGCCGCGTTCGTGCGTTGCGGCCATTGATTGTCACCGCAGCGAACGCCCGCTTCTGGCCATTGGACCGGTGCGGTGCTGGTCAATCAATCGTCAAAGAAGGGCTCGGAGCGCCCGTTGGACCTCTGCGTTCATTCCACGACCGCCATGACGACCGCCATCGGCCGCGCGGAGTCCACAGCGGCCTTGCCTCGAGCAAGGGGTCACTTCTGTGGTGCATGGGCCCGTGTCTCGGAGTCAGACAGCAAGTCGGTACTCGTCGACCTTTGGCAGCCGGTCGTTGCAGAGGTGATACGCGGGCACGGGCGCCCCTGACGTGGATCTGTTCAAGGGGCGCAGGAAGACCCGGTGCCCCGACTGTGCGCGCCGTTGTGCATGGCTGGTCGGCAGGCGCCGACGGCCGCCGTCACCGCGCGGGTCTACGTCCCGGGCCGGATCTTTGCCAGTTGTTCTTTCATGTCCGCGAGCTTCTCGTGATGCGCGGCCTCCCGGCGCACGCTCACCGCCGTCGACAGGATATCTACCACGACGAGATGGGACAGGCGCGACACCGTGGGCGTGTAGATGTTGGTGTTCTCCAATGTCTCGACCACAAGCCCGATGTCGCAACTCTCGATCAGCGGGCTGTTGCGGGCACCGGAAACGCCAATCGTTCTCGCGCCGGACGCGCTGGCGACCGCGATGGATCGGATGATCTCCTGTGTGTGTCCGGTGTTCGAAATCGCGACGGCAACGTCGCCTTTGCCGAGCATCTTCGCCGTCATGTACATCTGGTGCGCATCCGTCGGCGCGCCGCAGGCGACACCGAAGAGCGGAAATTTCTGCTGTGCATCCTGCGCGACGATCCCCGACGCACCGAACCCGAAGAATTCGATCCGCCTGGCTTCGGCGAGGATCTCGACGGCCTCGCTGAACTTCCCGATTTCCAGGTGGCTCTGAGCCCAGTTCAGGTTCGAGAGGTTGTAGTCGAAGATCTTGGTGACAATGGTTGCGAGATCGTCTTCGGAAGAGATCGCCGTATGCGATGTCGTGCGCGCAAAGGCCAGGGAATGGGCGAGTTTGACCCGCATGTCGCGGAAACCCTCGCAACCGATCGCGGCGCAGAATCGCACGACCGTTGGTTCACTGACACCCGCCGCCGACGCCAGCGTCGCCAGCGTCATGTCGACGACTTTGGCCGGGCGGTCGAGCACCACCTCCGCAACGCGTTGGTCCGACTTCCTGAGGTCGTCCTTGGAGCGGACGATCAGCTCAAGGAGGTTTTCGCTTGGGCCCCGGGTGAGCCGGTTCATCGCGTGTACTCCCCTTGCACGATGCGCAGGCCGACACCCGGTTCCGGGCGCAGGAGACGCAAGCCCCCGTCCATGCGCCGGGCAGCAGCGTCGATCTCGGCTGGCGCGATCGTGTTGAAGTCGAACATGCCGAAATGGTGGGCGACCAGGTAAGGATAACCCTGCGCCAGCGCAACCGCTTCATCGAGAGTAAAATTTCCCGGTATCCCGTCGGCCAGCCGATGGGCATCGCGACCGTTGACGGGCAGGAGGAGCACCTGCGGATCGAAAGCGCGAATCCGGTCCGCAAGGCCCGGGTATGGCACGCAGTCGCCAGAGTGGAACAGCTTCAGGCCGTTGGAAGATATGCCGTAACCCAGGAATATGTGCCGTCCCGCGCCGTCCTGGTCCAGCGCTTCGTGCGCCGCCGGAAACACATCAAGCGTGAGCCCCGGCAGCGGTTGCAGCACGTCGTCCGCATCCGCAAGGATCAGCCTGGCGGCATCACCGATGCGCACACGCGCAGTCACCTCGTGCGCGGCGGGAACAACGAACGGCAGATCGGGAAACCGGTGGAACAAAGGCCCGAGCGTGTCGGGGTCCATGTGATCGGTGTGGGCGTGTGTCACAAGCACGACGTCCGGTCGCGGCAGGGCATCGACCGGCACCGGGGGCGGCATCATCCTTTTGTGCGGATGTTTCTTGCCGGCGTATTTCCTGGCCAGGCTGTCCGAGAGATACGGGTCGATCAGGACCCGGTGCGCGCCGGTCTCGATCCAGAACCCCGCCTGCCCGAGCCAGAACAGTCCAGGTTCGCCTGGCGCCGGAAGCCCGTTTGCCCGTTCAATGCGCATCCGGTCTCAGCACCTCCAGGATGTTGTCCACCGCGCGCTTGGTCGTGCGCTCGACCAATTCCCGCGTGAAGCCGCCGATGTGGCTCGTGAGGATCGTGTTCGGATGGGTGAGCAGCGGCGAGGGTGCGGGCGGTTCGGTTTCGAACGCATCCGTGGCATAGGCCCGGACCCGGCCGGAATCGAGCGCCGCAAGCATCGCCGCGCTGTCGACGAGACCGGCGCGGGCCGTGTTGACCACGACGGCGCCGGGCGCAAGGCGCGACAGCGCCGCCGCATCGATCATCGGTATGCCGTCGCTCGGCAAGGGCGCGTGCAGGCTCACGATGTCGGCCCCGGTCAACGCCTCCGTGAGCGTCGCCGCGCGGAACCCGGGGCCCTCGAATTCGTCGGTATCGATGAACGGATCGGTTCCGCGCACGCGCGCCCCGAGCAGGATCGCGAAGCGGGCATAGACCCGGCCGATCGAGCCGAGCCCGATGACGGCAACCTCGGCCTCCCGAATCTCGCGGCCGATCTCGCGCGGCCAGGCGCCCGCGCCCACGCCGATATGCGTCGGCACGATGTTGCGAAGGCCCACGAAGGTGAGCCCCAGCGCCAGTTCCGCCACGCCGCGCGCATTGGTCCCGACGGCGCGTTTCACCGCGATCTGGCGCTGGTCCACGGCCGCCAACGGCAGGTTGTCGATCCCGGTGCCGTTGCGCGAGATGACGCGCAGCTCCGCCGCGGCTTCGATCACCGCTTCCGAGATCGGCTCGACGCCGGCGAGCCAGCCGACGCAGCCCGGGACGGCGTCCACCAGTTCGGCCTCGCTCGGGGTGGCGCCGGGGGCCGGGAACACAAGATCGTAACCGGCGGCTTCGAGCGGCGCGAGACCGGCGTGCCCACCCTTGGAGAGCGAGCGCGGGGTGATGAGAATGCGTCCGGTCATCGTCCTGTCGCCTCCCGGGCAATCCGCGAAATCTCGTCGAACCCCGGCCCGGAGGTCGGGATCTCGATGTCGAACACTTCGGCGATGACCTGGGTCCAGCCGTGGATGAAGTAGGTCCAGCCGTCCTCGATCTGCAGGCTCTTAGGCGCGCGTTGCATTTCGGCCTGATCGAGGAACACCAGATCGCCGCGGTAGTTCAGTTCCCAGACGATGCCCCGGTCGGGGAAGATGCCGTCAAAGGTCAGGGGCGAACCCGGTGCGTCTTTGCCGAGCCCGGTGGCGTTGATGACCAGCGAGCCCGGCTTCAGCCCCGCCATCACCCGGTCGTTGTCGGCGGGGGTCGGGGCCAGCACGTAGTCGATGGGCACGCCGGACGCGATCTCGTCGTGGATTTTCCGGATATGGTCGAGCCTGGGCCGGGACCGGTTCGAGACCACGATCCGGCTCGGGCGGTCGGCCCCGCGCGACGCCTGCGACAAGTGCCAGCTCAACGCGATCGTCGAGCCGCCGGCGCCCATCGAGAACACCTCGGCGCCGGTCTCGGCGAAATGGGCCTCCGGCAGGAAGCCGTCGAGCGCGAGCCCCGAGGAGATCGGGTCTTTCGCGTGACACAGCAGTTTCCCGTCGCGCTTCGACAGGCAGGAGGTTTCGGCCATGAGCACCGCATGCGGGTCGATCGCGTCGAACATGTCGCGCGCGGCGGCATAGAGGTCGAGCTTGTGGGTGGTGACCAGCGCGCCCAGGGAAAGCGGGTCGTGCTTGATGAACTCGACCACGTCTCGGTAGCGCTCGGGGGTGTCGTGAAGCGCCATGTCGATCCCCTTCATCTCG
>CAVWAE010000027.1:0-248024 GCA_963752895.1 uncultured Alphaproteobacteria bacterium | reverse complement strand
AGGGGTGGGGTTTTTCGGCAAACCCGCGGCGGTTCAAGGCCTATCACTCCGGAAGGTCTGAGCGCAGGGCAACCTGAGACGGCTCATACCTCGACCCGAGCGCGCATTGTTTTGGACATCACACGGCGCCGACATACTCGGCACCCGGTGGGACGTAGTGGCCTTCGCGCCACCTCGCGCCGTCCAGACCGCCGGCCCCGATCCGGTCGGTCCGAACCCGGATTTCACGTGTCACCGGGTGAAGTGCGTAGAGAGTTTCGGCCCCGTTGTCATCGTCTTTCGTCGTGAACCCAACCCGCAGACCGCTAGGCGTCCGGCGGATAACTCTTTCGGCAGAAGCGGTTCCGTAGTGGATCGTCATGGTCTCCTCCTGTGGCCAACCGATATGGTAGCCAGTGGAAGACGCAGAAACGCCGACGAGAGGGGGCAGTCGCGGTCGGCACCGACTATGTTACAGGGGCAGGGCTCTCCGTCCGCCTCGTGTACCGCTCGCATCTCCTGCCTTTGCAGGACCGGCAAGGCCTGGTCTTCCAGAATCAGTCTTCCCTGATCTTACTGCGGGCTTGCGACCCGTGTTGGGCTCGATCTGGGCGCGTGGAGCGTGTTCGGGGCGCGATTCTGGCAAGCGTGTGATTAGAGCCGGGGGAGGACTGCAACGGGCCCAAAGTGCGCTGCGTCGTATTGCTGCTCAGGGTGACGCTGTACATCCCGATGCTCGTGGCCACCGGCTTCGGCATCATGATGGAGGGCGCATGATGGGGCATCCTGTTTGTTCCGTTCGGGGTCGGCATTGAGTTTGGCGCCTTCCGGAGGTCGATCCGACCGGTCCAGGCGGTGTTCCCCCGGCTTTGGCGAGGTTGCGCTGCGCAGCCGCAGATCCTGCGCGACTTTTCCATGTGGGTCGCGTGTCGGTGCCGCGATCTACCCTGCAGTCACAACAGGCCGGTTTGTCCCGCGATGCAGTCACCCAACAAAATCAGGCGGATGACCGCTTCGAGCCCGAAGCGGAACTGCGACGCTGATCATCCTTGCACTCACCGAGTGCAACTCCCTGAAACGCTGCCAAACCGGCCAGATGCACAACAAGGTTGTCGCATAGAGCCGACGTTCTCGCGGTGCAAGGTGAGGTTGCCGGAGATCGTTGAGGCGCGGTTTGGAGGAGAGTTCGGACCGAAGGTTGTTTTCGAAGGAGATCACTGGCTTCAAACCAGTCCAAAGGGGCCGCGCCCGTTGTTTTGCATGATCTCTGGCCGGTATGCATCACTGTCATCCGCGCGGCGGTGGATTCGGTGTAGACTGAAACATCTCGTCGGCGTTGCTCTTGTCGCGTCGGGCGTTCTGACACGAGGACATGTTCTTTGCAGCCGACCGGATCCACGCCTTCGATCGCCCCGCTCCTGGCGGTGAATTTCGTTGGCACGATGGGGTTTTCCATCGTGACGCCGTTTCTGGTCGTGCTGGTCACACAATGGGGTGGCAACGCCGTTGTCTACGGAGTGCTTGCGGCCACCTATTCGGTGTTCCAGCTCTTCGGCGCCCCGATCCTGGGCAGGATGTCAGATCGGGTCGGCCGCCGGCGCGTGCTGATGCTGAGCCAATTCGGCACGCTCGCGTCCTGGGGCGTTTTTCTTGTCGCATTTACGGTCCCGGATGCCGCGCTGTTCGATGTCGATAGCCGTTGGCTTGGAGATTTCGCGCTGACACTGCCCCTGCTGATCCTGTTCCTGGCTCGGGCCGCGGACGGACTCACCGGCGGCAATGTCTCGGTGTCGAACGCCTATCTTGCCGACATCACGCCCGAGGCAGATCGCGCAAGGAACTTCGGGCAGATGGCCGTTTCCGGCAACCTTGGTTTCATCGTCGGCCCGGCGCTGGCAGGTCTGCTCGGCGCGACGCTGCTCGGCGAAGTACTGCCGGTCCTCGCGGCCTTTGCCATCTCGGCGCTGGCTCTGGCGCTTATTCGCTTTGGTCTTGCGGACGTTCCCGCGGGCAACATCACCGAGACATTGGAAGCCCCGACACCGTGCGACCTTTATGGCCAAGAGCATCGGCCCGCCTACGAGGTCAGTTGCCATCAGACCGACGGGATCGGCGCGATCCTGGCCATCCCGAGTATGCGGTTGCTCATGGCAGTCAATTTCCTGGTGATGCTGGGGTTCAGTTTTTTCTACGTCGCTTTTCCTGTCCACGCGGTGGAGGGGTTGAACTGGGACGTGACCGCCATCGGCACCTATTTCGCGGTGCTGAGCTTGGCGATGATCGTGGTCCAGGGGCCGCTCCTCGCCCGCGCCTCACGCATATTCGGCGAGCGCGCGCTGATGAGTTTTGGCGGGATGGCGCTGGCGCTCGGATTCGGCGTTCTCTTGTCGCCGGATACGGCCTTGGTTTACGGGGCCGCTCTGCTGATCGCGCTCGGGAACGGACTCATGTGGCCGACTTTCATGTCAGTGCTGTCGCGGGCCGCCGGCACAAGACTGCAGGGCGCGGTCCAGGGGTTTTCGCAAAGCGCAGGCGCGGTTGCCAGCATCGCAGGGCTGGTTGCCGGCGGGATCCTCTATGTCCCACTGGGCGCTGGCCTGTTTCCAATCGCGGGCGTGGTGATCGCGGCGGCCGCGATCGCGATTGGTGGCTATCGGTCGCCGCCGCCGGTGCCTCAGCCGGCGTGACCCTTCCCTTCGCGCCCGGTCACAAGGCCGCGATTTGCACGGCCAATACGATCGCGGGCATTCCGATCTCGTCTATCGTCCCGCCAAGGATCACCCGGTCAAACCAGCAACCGACCCGCAACCTAGCGAAAGGCTCCACAATGTCTCACCTGCCGAAGATCACCCCGCGCGAAGACGGCCCGCTCGTGGTCGAGAACCCGCCGCGCCTGACCGACGCTGGCGGCACCGAGATCGAAACCAAGGCGGTGGCGGCGTTGTGCCGCTGCGGCGGCTCGAAGAACAAGCCGTTCTGCGACGGCTCGCACAACGAGATCGGCTTCGAAAGCGCGCCGGACCATTCGCGCCTGCGCAACACGCCAATCGAATACAAGGGTGTCGCCGACGGTGTCGCGTTGACGATCAGCTACACGCCGGTGCTCTGTACGCATGCGGCGCAATGCCAGGCCCGGGCGGCGACGGTGTTCGATCCGAAAGCGAAACCCTGGATCCAACCCGACAACGGTGCGCTCGCCGAAATCCTCGACGTGATCGCGGCCTGCCCATCCGGCGCTTTGCGGATCTCTGTCGGCGGTACGCCGCAGCAGCACATGACGACGGGTGAGGTCGAGATTCAGGTCGAAAAAAACGGGCCGTATCACGTCTCCAACGTTGCGCTCGAGGCCGAGTTCAACGGTGTTGGCGCGTCGCGCACCAAATTCTCTCTCTGCCGCTGCGGCCTGTCGAAGAACAAACCGTTCTGCGACGGCTCGCACCATGACGCGGCCTGGACCGACGATTGATCTCAGCCTGCCGGCACGCACCGCCTATCAACGCAACATGCTCGTCGCGCCCCGGCGCGCGGCGTGAATCTGTTCCGGGGTCGCCCTGGCCCGAGGAAGAGCGGAAACTCCGACGATTGACATGGCGAGGAACGCGGCGAGATCGTCGAGAACGGCCATTTCGCTCACGTTGGCAGCGGCACGGGTGTTTTCCAAGGGGTTGCGGGATCCCTTTGTCAGACGCGCAAGGCAAGCGTCGAAAAACGGGCGCTGCCGGGGTCGAGGGCGGCCCGCTCCGCGGCCGGTTGTCCATCAGCCATCCCATCCCGCCAAACCGGCCTACGCTGGCCGACGCGTCGCCCGGGAAGGCGTCGCGGATCGACTTGGCGTCGACATCGGGGGCTTCGATCGCGGCCAGTAGCCGCGACAGTGTGATCTCACTGTAGCGCTCAAGAGCAGCTTCGCTCGCTCACTCGACCTTCACGGGCTTTCGCGCGAGCACCGCCTGGTTCGATACGTCAAGCAGGCGGATTTCGTAGACGCCGGGCTCGCTTGGCAGGGTGATTTCGACGGGCGGATCACCGGTGATTTTCGTTGCCGAAATCCAAGTGAAGATAGCCTGGTCGGCGCCGGCAAGCGTGAGGCGCTGGTCGGCGCTCGCGCTCTCGGTGGTCCAGCTCACCTCGATCACCGCACCGGGTGCGGCGGTGTCCGTGGCGGTAACCCTGGCACCGGTTTCGAGCGCAGCGTCGGCGGCCAAGACCTCGATCAAATGCCGGGCGAGCACGCGGTTGCCCTCGCGCAACACGTAGCGGACCTCATACATGCCGGTCTCGTCCGGGGCGGCAATGTCGCGCGCGGTCTGTTGTCGGACCTGGAAATACGCCCCATACTGGTCGTCGGGCGCACCCACCGGCACGATGGTGACATAGTCCGATCGGCTGACCGTGCCGGTCCAGGACACCGCCAGCGTGTCGCCCGCACGCGCCGCATCCGGGGCGCTGACGGTCACATCGGGTTCGGCGATTTCGATCACCGCTGTGGCCAGCGTCCGCCTGCCCTCATTCAGCACATAGCGGACCTCGTACATGCCCGGCGCGGCCGTCCCCTGGAGTTCCTTGCTGGTGGCGGTGCGGACCGAAATGTAATTGCCGAATTCTCCCTCTTCGGTGCCGACGGGAACGATCGTCACGTAGTCGTTGGTGTTGACAGTGCCGGTCCAGGACCCCTCGATGACCGCGCCGGCGAGGGCGGTGTTGGGGGCTGTGACGGTGACCTCGGGCGCGGTGACCTCCATCATCGCGGTCGCGAGCTTCTTGCCGCCCTCGCGCAGCACTTAGCGCAGCTCGTAGATCCCCGTTTCGGCAGGGATGTTCAGCCGCGCGCTTTCCTTGTCACGGACGACGACATAATTGCCACATTCGCCCTCGTCCGTCCCCACCGGTACGATCGTCACGTCGTCGTTGTCCGAGACCGCACCGGTCCAGCTGACATCGATCCTTGAACCAGTGATGGCGGTTTCGGGGCCCGAGACGGAGACCACCGGCCCAGTGATTTCAATCATTTCGGCGGCGAGGGTCTTGTTGCCTTCGCGCAAAACATAGCGCACCTCGTACATGCCGGTCTCGGCCGGCACCCGCTGCGCACCGGTAGCGTCGTCGCGCGCGGTGATGTAGTTGCCGTGTACGCCCTCGTCCGTTCCAACAGGCACAATGGTGACGTAGTCACGCGGGTTCACCGCACCCGCCCAACTGATGTCGAACTCACCGCCCTGCAGGGCGGTGCCGGGCACCTGTAACACAACTTGCGGATCGATGGCCTCAAGCGGCAGGGACGCAACTGTGCGCTTGTCGACGTTCAGCAGGTAGCGGATCTCGTAGAGGCCCGGCGCGGCCGGCGCCTGGAGCGTCACGTCGCTGCTTGAACGGATGGCGACGTAGTTGCCAACCTCGCCTTCCTTGGTGCCGACAGGAACCACGGTGATGTAGTCGTTTTTTTGATCGCCTGGGACAAGGACACCTCGATCTCGCCGCCAGTTTGAATGCTGTCAGCGGCGGTGAGCGTGACCTCTGGCTTGGTCACCTTGATCGCAGCGGTGCCCAGCGAGTCCGAACACATCTACAGCCTGCACGAACTCCCCGTCATCAGGAGGACACCATGACCGCATCGCAATTCTCACTGAAATAGCCGCTCCACGGGACCATCGTCGCGCTTGCCGATGTACCCGACACCATGTTCGCCCTTGGCCTCATGGGCGACGGGCTTTCCATCGAGCCGGCGGCGGGTGAGGTGCGGGCGCCCTGCTCGGGGCGGGTCACCTCGGTGCACACGCGCGGTCATGCGATCCGGATCGTGACGGAGATCGGGACCGAAGTTTTGATCCATGTCGGTCTCGAGGCCGCTGGTCTCCGAAGGCCAGCAGGTCAGCGAAGGGACCCCGCTTCTGTCCTTCGACCCCGAGGCGCTGCGCGCAAACTGCGACATCATCACCACCCCCGTTCTGCTGGCGAGCGACGACGGGTTCGAGATCGAGCTCACCGCATTGGGGAACGTCGATTTCGGCGCCGACCTGATGGTCATTCGCCGCGAATCGGACGCCGGCGCGGGCGACGCCGACGGGGTCAGCCGCGGCTCTGTCGTGCTGGAGCTGGAACATGGCATGCACGCCCGCCCGGCGGCGCTGCTCGCCAATGAAGCCAAGAGGTTCGCCTCGCATGTGGAGATTGCCTTCGAAGGCCGCACCGCAAATGCCAAGAGCCCGGTTTCGCTGCTCACACTCGGCTGCCGTTGGGGCAGCGAGATCGAGGTCATCGCCACAGGCGACGATTCCGGCGTCGCGGTGGAGGCCGTGGTCGCGGCGATTGCGTAAGGTCTGGGCGACCCCCTGAAGCCCTGAACCGGCGTTGCCGACCAAGGCGAAATCATCGAGGAAACGCCGGCCAACACCACGCCATTCGGGCCGGACGAGACACCGGAACTCACCGGCGTGACGGCAGCGCCCGGCATTGCCATCGGCGCGGTAAAAAAGTCCACCATGCAGCTCGAACGCCCGATGGAATCCGGTGGCGATTCAACGGCGGAACGCAGCGCGCTCGATGCAGCCGTTGCCGGGGTGCTGCAGCACCTGAAGCACATGTCTGAAACCGGCCGCACCGCGCAACAACGCGACATCATGGGCGCCCATGCCGTGCTTCTGGAAGACCCCGATCTCAGGGACACCGCCCACATGCATATCGAAGCCGGCAAAAGCGCGGGCTGGGCGTGGTGCGCGGCGATCGCCCATCAGGTCCGTATCCCGCTCGGCCTGAACAACCCGCGGCTAGCCGAACGCGCCGCCGACCTGACCGACCTTTAACAGCAGGTACTGACGGTTCTTGCCGGTGGCATACTGTCGGCCAGCGTTCTGGCGGAAGACACCGTCATCGTGGCCGACGACCTCCTGCCGTCGCAGTTCATGTCGTTCGGCGAGAATCTTCCGGTGGCCGTCGTGTTGGCGAACGGCGGGCGCGGGCGGATCAGCGTCAATCCGTCACCGGAAACCATCGAGAACACCCGCACCGCGATCGCCACCCGCAGGGAGCGGCAGGCCGCAAACCGCGCGACCGCCGGGGAGACCTGCTACATGGCCGATGGCACCCGCCGCCCGGTCTACGCGAATGTCGGCTCGTCTCAGGATGCCGTGTTCGGAAAGGCGGTCGGCGCCGAAGGCTCGGGCCTTCTGCGCACCGGGTTTCTATTCCTCGAACGGATGCAGGCGCCGACCGAGGTCGACCAGCAGGGCGACAAACCGATCCCGTACCTGCGGCATCCGAACGAGGAAAACCCGATCCTCGGTCTACGTGGTATCCGCGTCTGCCAGAAGTATCCTGAAGTTCTGCGAACCCAGTACTGCGCCATACTGAAGGTCAAGCCGATCTCCAGCCTGCGGGTGATGCGGCCGATGGTGGCGGATACGGCCGACCTGAAATGGGCCAAGGAAGTCTTCGAGGAAGAGAAGGCGAAGCTGGGCATCACCGAGCATGTGCCACTCGGCATCATGATCGAGGTTCCCTCCGCGGTGGCGCTTGCGGGTCAGTTGGCCAAGACGGCGGACTTCTTCTCCGTCGGGACCAACGACCTCACGCAATATGTCCTGGCGATGGACCGGGGCAACTCCGAACTCGCCGCGCGGATCGACCGTCTGCACCCGGCCGCATTGCGCATGATCGGGCAGACCTGTGAGGCCGCCGCGCCGTTTGAACGCCTCGTAGGTGTCTGTGGCGGCCTCGCACCGGAACTGCCCGCCGCGCCGATCCTGATTGGCCTCGGGGTGACCAGCCTTTCGGCCACGCGTGCCGGCATTCCGGACCTAAAAGCCCTTGTCCGAACCCTCGACATGGACACGTGCCGCGAGATCGCGCTGCAGGCGCTCGAACTTGAATCGGCCGATGAGGTGCGGACGCTGGTCGAGAAGCACTGGCCCGGCATGTAGGATCTGCGCGGTCCCCTGGCCCAGGTTGCACATTCGAGTGCGGGGTCGGGTATTGGCACGCCAATGCCCGGTCCTTTTTCTTTCGACACGTGATCCCGATTGACCACTTTTCGGCGAACCACGACGGCCCGGTCATTCCCGATGACGGCATGTTGCCTCCCCCTGGGGAGGACCTTCCATTTGCCGAGTTCAGGCGGCGGAGGGTCTCATTTCCGGCCCAAGGGTTGCCGCACCGACGAGAGTGGGGGACAAACATGGAGGGGTCCGCTGTCGGCTCTCCCGGCCCGGTCACTATTTGGGTCGGGTGGGTGCTTGAACGCAGATCCAAACCGCACCGAACCAGTTCTGGGGGGAGTTTCTGTGACAGCTTTCTTACGCCGATGGAGCTCGATGACGAGGATTTCGGAATATTCGGCGGGGAAGACGCGCAGACCGGCTTGCCCGATCGGATATGGTTCGGCCACGCCGCCGCACCGCCCCTCGGCAGCGGGCTTCAAGTCCAGTTTCCACGGCTCGACCTTGTCATCGAGGGCTGCTATCGCAACGAGCTTTGGGCCTCCACCGGGGAGACTGTCACCTGCGACATCGGCGCGGGAGAGGCTCTGTTCGTGCCGGGCGGGTGCTGGAATGCACCCGGATGGGATGAGGTTGTCGAACTCGTCAGTATCCTCTTCGGCGCCCTGCATCTGGGTGTGTCTCGAATGGTCTGGTACGTGGCATCGCGGCGCTTCACCTCGGTGCAGCAAGCCAGCGGGATGATCCCGGCCAACGGGCCTCCGCATCACATGACCGATAGCCTCGCCAGCATGAACGGGGTCACGTCCACCGCGAACGCAAGCGCCCTTTTGCAATGCCAGGCGGTCGTGGCCCATTGCAGGGGCCTGGAAAACAGCAAAGACAGTCGCGCCGCTCATGGCTCGAAAGAGTTCTTCCTGGCGACCTGAAGATACATCAACGACAATCTCGGTTCACAGATAACCCGTGACATGGTGGCCCAGGAGCTGAATCTCAGCGCCAGCTTCTTCTCCCGGATCTTTCATAAACATGCCGGCATGACCTTCTCGGATTATCTGGCGAGAAGACGCATTGCCCGGGCCTGTGAGCTGTTGCGCGAAACTCAGCTGACGCTGGCGGAGATCGCGACGATGTCGGGATTTCGGGACTTCAATTATTTCCTGCAGGCGTTCAAGAAGAATTAGGGTCACACCCCAACGGAATACCGAACTGGTCTGCTCAGGAATTGATGTCACGGGCCTGCGGTCATGACGAAGTTTCCAGCCTTGGCGGGCTGAATCCGGCCCGACAGGGGTGCGCCTCTTTGCAGGCACTCTCGACGAACAGCGGAGGTCCCCGACCTTGGGGCGGACCGTGCGTCGCTGTGGCGGGCGGGATCACTGCCCGCCTAATGCGGCAGTAACCGGGCCCCGTTTTTTCAGGACCTCGTCGGGACCCTCGATCGCTGTCGTCGTCCCGACCCTTTCGAGCGGTTTGTCATCGAAGCGTTCCAGGTTCTTGACCGGAACGTCCGACGCGATGATCGCCGCATCTGCTTGCGATATGATCCGTGGGATCAGGCTGTCGATCGTGCCCATCGCGCCTTGCGTTTCGATCCAGAGGCGATACCCGAGACGCTTGCCGGCCGCGCGCAAACGTTCGGCGGCCATGTAGGTCAGCGCCGTGCCCGTGGGACACGAGGTCACGATGACGGTTCTCGGCGCCTTTACCAATCCACACCTCCGGCTTCATTCAAACGCGGGATGAAAGCTGCGACGAAGCCGATGACAGCGCGGAAGCGGCTGCCGGCTACCGGAAAACATCCCGGTTCCGCTCACTGGCGGTGACCGGGGATCATTCCACCGTAACCGATTTCGCCAGGTTACGCGGCTGATCGACATCCGTGCCACGCGAAACCGCGATTCCGTAGGCAATCAACTGGGCGGGGACCGAGTAGATGATCGGCGCCACCAGCGGATCGATGTCGGGCATGCGGATTGTCTTCCAGACCGCATCGCCGGCCTTTTCGATACCGTGGTGGTCGGTGACCAGCAGCACCTTTCCACCGCGCGCAAGCACCTCCTGCATGTTCGACATCGTCTTGTCGAAAAGCCTGTCATGCGGGGCGAACACGATCACCGGCGTATGCGGATCGACCAGCGCGATGGGCCCATGCTTCAACTCCCCGGAGGCGAAACCCTCGGCGTGGATATAGCTGATCTCCTTGAGCTTCAGCGCGCCTTCGAGCGCCAGCGGATACATCGCGCCCCGGCCGAGATAAAGAACGTCGGTCGCCTCGGCCAATTCAGCGGAGATGTCGCCGCTGACCGCATCGGTGAGCGTCAGGGCTTGCGAAATCGAGCCCGGTACCGAGCGCAGCGCGCCGAGCGCAGCGCTCAAGGCGCTGTCGTCGATTTTGCCGCGGTCTTTGGCCGCTTTCAGCGCCAGCACGGCCATCACGCTCAGCATGCAGGTGAACGCCTTGGTCGACGCGACCCCGATTTCGACCCCGGCCATCAGCGGCAGGACAAGATCGCTTTCGCGCGCGATCGAGCTGTGGGTCACGTTGACGGCCGCAACGACCGCGTCAGCCTTGCCTTTGAGGAAACGCTGCGCGGCGAGTGTGTCGGCGGTTTCGCCCGATTGCGAAACGAGAATCGCCAGGGTCCGTGGCCCGATCGGCGGTTCGCGGTAGCGGAACTCGGAGGCCACATCCAATTCGACCGGGAGCCCGGAGATCCGCTCGAACCAGTATTTTGCGACGAAACAGGCGAAATAGGCCGTGCCGCAGGCCACCATCACGACCCGGTCGAACTTCGTGAAATCCAGCCCCGGTTCGGGAAGGGTGATGGTCCCCCCGTCGGGGAGGTAGAAGTCCAGGTTGTCGGCAAGAACCTTGGGCTGTTCGTAGATCTCCTTGGCCATGAAATGCCGGTAGCCGCCCTTGTCGACATTGGTCGACGAGGCCTGGACTTCCTGCATCACCCGGCTCGCAGGCTTGCCGTGCGCATCGAAAATCTCAAGCGAGCTGCGGGTCAGGACCGCCCGGTCGCCTTCTTCAAGGTAGGTGATCTTGTTGGTCATCGGCGCGAGCGCGAGCGCGTCGGAGCCGACGAACATCTCACCATCGCCGTGTCCGATCGCCAGCGGCGAGCCGAGGCGGGCGGCAACGATCAGGTCTTGTTCGCCCTCGAACAGGAACGCCAGAGCAAAAGCCCCCTCGAGCTGCTCGATGGCGGCCATCGCGGCCTCGACGGGCCGTTTCCCTTCATCGATGAACCGATGGGTCAGGACGGCAATCGCCTCGCTGTCGGTTTCGGTGACGAACTCGTACCCCTGCCCCTCGAGCTGCGTGCGCAAGTCGCGGAAGTTCTCGATGATGCCGTTATGGACGACGCAGACCGGGCCGGAGCGGTGTGGATGGGCGTTGGCCTCTACCGGGGCGCCATGTGTCGCCCACCGGGTGTGACCGATCCCGCTGCGCCCCTTGAGCGGGTTCTGCACCAGTTCATCCGAAAGATTTACCAGTTTTCCCACCGCCCGCCGGCGTTCGAGAACACCGTTTTCGACCGTCGCGACACCCGCGCTGTCGTATCCGCGATACTCCAGACGCTTCAGCGCCTCGACAAGAACGGGGGCGGCTTGATGCTCACCCAATACACCGACGATTCCGCACATGGATCCACTCTCACAATTCCGATTTTCAGTAAGGTTTCCTAGAGGAATGGCCGATTTTTGTACAGGTCATATCGGCCTACGCCCGATTTGCCGTGCAGGGCTGCGTCCGCGTGGTTTGGTATCGGATTTCCCTCTCGGAAAGCCGGACCTGACCGGGCCTTTCCCGCCAATGAAATCGGGCCCGGCGATCGATGCACCGGGCCCGTCGAGGATTGTCCAGTGATGCGCTGCTACAAGAGCGCCGGGATACCGAACTTGTCTTCCAGCATGCCCACGGCGAGCATCGCGAAGAGGCAGATGGTCAACACGGTGGCCGGGATAGCCATCCGGTCGAGCTTCGACAGCCGCGACGGGCGCTCCTTGTCGCCAATGAGGCCGTTGTTGTCGAGCAGCATCGTCATGGCCCAGGCCAGCACCGGGTTGGTCACCATGGCGGCAAAGACACAGATGCCCGCGGCCTTGGAATCCTTGTCGTCCTTGATCATCTGCACGCCCGCTTCGAGCAGCGGCAGCGCGACGCCGATCAGCAGCGCGACCCGCATCACCGGCGGCCAGACCGCGACATCCATCGGGGTACCGAGGATGGCGATCAGCATCGCCAGCGAGCCGAGCAGGATCGCACCGCCCGGGATCGGGCGTTTGGCGATGGCGGCCGGGATCATGTAGGTGCCCCAGCTCGAGGTGATGTTGCCGCCTGCCGCGGTGCCGACCATCTGGCGGATCGAGCACATGGTCATGGTGTCGTCGACATCCATCAGCACTTTTCCGACCCTTTGGGGTAATTTATCTGCTGGAAGATGCGGTGGCCGAGGAAATCGGACGGCCACATCGCGACAGCGAGGATCGCAAACGGCAGCGACGCGATGAAGTGCTGCAGCGTCGGCTGGCCGAGCATCCAGCCCTGGCTTTCGGAGCCCCACCAGTGCACCGGGTTCAGGTTCGGCAAGCCGGCTTCGGTCACGAAGTTGATGCTGAAACCCGCGCCGAACAGCAGCGCGACGACAAGGCCGGTAACGGCGCAGAGCGGGATTGCGAGCCAGCGCTTTTCGAGCACCGCGTAGACGACCACGACGATCCCGAGCACGACGAGCGCGACATAGCCCATGCTGCCTGCCGCGACGCCGGGCCTTCGTTTTCGCGCCCCTTGCCCAGGCGATCAGCGCGTTGATCTGGGCCATCGACCCGGTTAAGCCGAGGATCACCAGGAGACCGCCGGCGACGCCGTTGCTGGTCAGGGTCACCAGCCGTGACCCGCCTTTGACAGCGCCGAGGATCAGGCCGAAGACGCCAATGAGCAGCGCGAGAGCCAGCGGGTGGGCACCGGCGATGGCAATGGCGAAAATCATCGGGATCATTGGGCCATGGTTGCCGGCGAGGTTGGCGCGCGGGTTCCAGAAGCCGGACGCGAAGACGCAGAACAGAAGCGCCGGGATCAGCATCTCGACCCGCGACACCTCGATGGCGAATGCCGAAACGTCGAGTGCGCGGTCGATGCCGTCCTTGACCCAGACCGCGTTGAGCCCCTCGGCCCTGGAGGTCATCACAGCGGTATACATCGCGATAATGCCGATGGTGCTGGCGATCGCGGGTACCAGGTCTTCCAGCTCGAAACTGAAGTCGCGACCGGGCAGGTTCAGCGCGTTGCGCCGCGGCTTCATGATCTGAAGCTCGTGGTCGCGGTAATCGCTGCGGGTGCCAAACGCACTCGCTGGTTTGTGCAGCTCTGCATAGGTCTGAGATGTGTCCCCGACCGGTTGCCCGATTTCGCCAACTGGCGCTGGGGCATCTGCGGACATCTGTCTTTCAAATTTCTTCAGAGGATAGCGGGTTGGCTGTTACCGGGATGCCGTGCCCGGCCCGCCTGTTCCGTCCCTACGACAAGCGGTACTGCCTTTGGAGTGGCGGCGCCTTGTCGTTTGGGTTTCTCCTTGCCCCTCGGGGTCCGTGCGCGGGCTCCATTGTCCTGGTGTATCCGTGGTCCGTCAGGTGGCCGTCAGCCCGCGCGCCCGGAAGACTTCCCGCGCCGCGTCGGCCTCTTCAGTCGACGGAGTGGGTGTGTCGGCGAGTTTGTACTCGACCCCGAGATCCGCCCATTTCTGCGTCCCCATCTGGTGGAAGGGCAAAACCTCGACCATCTCGACCAACGGCCCGAGACCGGCGACGTAGTCGGCCATCCGGGCGACCTCGTCCGCGCCGTCGGTCCAACCCGGCACCAGCACGTAGCGGATACGCATCTGTTTGCCGAGCCGCACCAGCCGCTGGGCACAGTCGAGCGTCGGCTGCAGTTCCTGCGCGGTCAGAGCTTTGTGGCGCTCCGGATCGATATGTTTGATGTCGAGCATGACCAGGTCGATCGGGTCGAACCAGTCGTCCTCCACCCGGGTATGAAGATACCCCTGGGTGTCGAGGGCGATGTGCAGGCCGAAGCGTTTTTTCAGCTCACGCGCGGTGGCGTTCACGAATTCGGCCTGCATCATGGGTTCGCCGCCGGAGAAGGTCACGCCGCCGGCGAATTTGAGAAAGCCGGCGAGCGGGGCGACCTCTTTCACCATGTCTTCGACCTCGACCCGGCGGCCGTTGTGCAGCTTCCATGTATCGGGGTTGTGGCAGTAGAGGCAACGAAACTGGCAACCGGACATGAAGAACACGAAGCGCATCCCGGGACCGTCCACCGCCGCGCCCGATTCCACCGAGTGGAGGAAACCGTGGCAGGATGCCTCGTGCGGGTCGCTCAGGGCGGTGCCGAACAGGGCGTCTTGGCGGGGGGCGGTCATCAATATGCGCTCCGGGTTCTCGTCTTTGCGCTCACATGCTCGCGTGGAAGGTGCGGCTGATTACGTCGCGCTGCTGGGCCGGGTGAGCTGGACGAAGTTCACCGCGTAGCCCGAGACCCGCACGGTGAGCTGCGGATAGGCTTCCGGGTGCTCCATCGCGTCTTCGCAGCGTGTCACGGTTCAGCACGTTGACGTTCACGTGGAAGCCGTCGGCCGCGCAGTACCCGTCGAGGCAGTTGGCGAGGTTCGTCACCTGCTCGGCCTCGGTGTGACCCATCGAGGTCGGCGTGGCGCTGGCCGTCCAGGAGATGCCGTCGAGCGCGGAGTCCTCGTAGGGCAGCTTGGCAACCGAGCGCGCCGGCGGCCACGAAGCCTTTCTTGTCGCGTCCGTTCATCGGGTTGGCGCCCGGGGCGAACGGCTCGCCAGCGCGCCGACCGTCCGGGGTGTTGCCGGTCTTCTTGCCGTAGACGACGTTGGAGGTGATCGTCAGGACCGACTGGGTCGGCGTCGCATTCCGGTAGAAATGCGGCTGCGCGGCGACCTTCTTCATGAAGGCTTCGATGACCCAGACGGCGATGTCGTCGACGCGGTCGTCGTTGTTGCCGAACGCCGGGAACTCGCCCTCGATCTCGTAGTCGACAGCCAGGCCGTTCTCGTTGCGGATGACCTTCACCTTCGCGTACTTGATCGCCGAGAGCGAGTCGGCGACGACGGACAGACCGGCGATGCCGCAGGCCATCGTGCGCAGGATGTCACGGTCGTGCAGCGCCATCTCGATCCGCTCGTAGGCGTACTTGTCGTGCATGTAGTGGATCGAGTTCAGCGCGTTGACGTAGGTCTTGGCGAGCCAGTCCATCGCGAGCGTCGAACTTCTCCATCACCTCGTCGTAGTCGAGGACGTCCGCCGGTGATCGGCTCGAGACCGGTGGCGACCTGCTTGCCGGAGACTCTCGTCGACGCCGCCGTTGATCGCGTAGAGCAGGGCCTTGGCGAGGTTGACGCGGGCGCCGAAGAACTGCATCTGCTTGCCGATCCGCATGGCGGAGACGCAGCAGGCGATGCCGTAGTCGTCGCCCCATTGCGGGCGCATCAGGTCGTCGTTCTCGTACTGGATCGCGGAGGTGTCGATCGACACCTTGGCGCAGAAGTCCTTGAAGCCGCGCGGCAGCTTGGTGCTCCAGAGCACCGTCAGGTTCGGCTCCGGCGCCGGGCCGAGGTTGTAGAGCGTCTGCAGCACGCGGAACGAGGTCTTGGTGACCAGCGTGCGGCCGTCCTCGCCCATGCCGCCGATCGCCTCGGTGACCCAGGTCGGGTCGCCGGAGAACAGCTCGTCGTACTCCGGCGTGCGCAGGAAGCGCACGATGCGCAGCTTGATGACGAAGATCGTCGATCAGCTCCTGGGCCTGGACTTCGGTCAGAAGGCCGGCGGCGAAGTCGCGCTCGATGTAGATGTCGAGGAAGGTCGTGATGCGCCCGATCGACATCGCCGCGCCGTTCTGTTCCTTGACCGCGGCGAGGTAGCCGAAGTAGAGTCCCCTGCACCGCCTCTTGCGCGTTGGTGGCCGGGCCGGAGATGTCGAAGCCGTACGTCGCGGCCATTTCGCGCAGCTCGTCGAGTGCGCGGAACTGCTCGGACATCTCCTCGCGCAGGCGCAGCGATGTCTTCGTCGAACACCGCGTCGTCGAGCTCGTGGAATTCGGCCAGTCTTGGCTTCTATCAGCCGGTCGATGCCGTAGAGCGCGACGCGGCGGTAGTCGCCGATGATCCGGCCGCGGCCGTAGGCGTCGGGCAGGCCGGTGATGATGGCGGACTTGCGGGCCGCGAGAATGTCGGGCGAGTAGGTATCGAACACGCCCTCGTTGTGGGTCTTGCGGTACTTGGTGCAGATCTCGGACACGGTCGCGTCCGGCTCGAACCCGTAGGCCTTGAGCCCGCCTTCGACCATCCGCAGGCCGCCGTTCGGCATGATCGCGCGCTTGAGCGGCGCATCGGTCTGCAGACCGACGATCAGCTCGTTGTCGCGGTCGATGTAGCCGGCGTCATGCGCGGTGATCGTGGAGGGGCGGTCGGCGGAGACGTCGAGCACGCCTTTTGCGCGTTCGAGCTTCAGAAGCTCTGCGATGTCGTCCCACAATTTCGCGGTGCGCGCGGTCGGACCGGCGAGGAATGCGGCGTCACCTTCCCAGGGCGTGTAGTTTTCCTGGATGAAACCACGAACGTCGATGCTGTCGCGCCAGACGCCAGCCGAAAATCCGTCCCACGGGTCCGTGACGGCGGTGTTTTTCGCGGTGTCGGTGAAGGCATTCATTGAGCGGTCCTTTCCTGCCGGGCGAAACACGCCCGCTATCGGCCTGAACGGTCGGATTGGAGGAGATCGAACCTGGATGAGCTTTTCACGATCTGGTCTTGAGCGTGTCGCTCGTCTGGGAGCATCTCCCGTCTGAGATCAACTTAAGGGGAACACCGGTCCCGGTCAACGATCCTGGCCTCAACGGATTTCGATTTTTGTATGCTAAAACAATTGGTTAGCGCCGGGCGATTGGCGGCATTGCGCTAACGGAATGGCAAGATAATTGCACCAGGTGGAGCGATGTTGAAAGATCCGTTCGCGTTGGAACTATCGTCCACGGCGGCGTGATCCCGCGACATTTGCTTATCCGGCGAATTGTCGGCCACCAACCGCCTCGCGGGCCTGATTCTGTGCAGTCCACGGGCAGCGTGCCGGATTCCTGTGCATCGCCAAGGCTGTATGCGCGATGAGCGCCCGCCTGCGCGATCGGCCGCTGTTTGGGACGTTGTCGTCACTCAGAGTCGAGAAGTCCCGCCGCGCAAATGGTTTGCGCGGCGGGTTCTTCACATTGGTCGGGCCGTTGGGCCCGTCCCTGCGCCGTGTCAGGCGTTTTCGACCTTGGCCCCGGACTTCGCCGCCGGCTTGGCCGGGGCGGCCTCGACGGCCTCCTCGCGCAGCGCCGGGTCCACGTAGGCGCGGCCATAGTAGCTGTCGAGCAGCATCTGCTTGAGTTCGCTGACCAGCGGGTAGCGCGGATTGGCGCCGGTGCACTGATCGTCGAACGCCGCTTCGGCCAGCGCGTCCACTTCGACCAGGAAGTCGGCCTCGCGCACCCCCCATTCCTTGATCGAGGGCGGCACGTCGAGCGCCCGCTTCAGTTCCTCGATCCAGTCGACCAGCAGTTCGACGCGCTGGTGATCGCGGGTGCCGCCGAGCCCGAGGTGCCGGGCGATCTCGGCGTAGCGCGCCACGCCCTTGGGCCGGTCGTACTGGCTGAAGGCCGCCTGCTTGGTGGGGATGTCGACCGCGTTGTAGCGCACGACGTTGGCGATCAGCATGGCGTTGGCGGTGCCGTGCGGGATGTGGAACTGCGCCCCGATCTTGTGCGCCATCGAGTGGCAGACCCCGAGGAAGGCGTTCGCGAAGGCGATCCCGGCGATGGTCGCGGCGTTGTGCACCTGCTCGCGGGCCTTGGGATCGGCAGCGCCGTTCTTGTAGGCCGACGGCAGGTATTCCTTCAGAAGCTTGAGCGCCTGCAGCGCCTGGCCGTCGGAATACTCGTTGGCCATCACCGAGACATAGGCCTCCAGGGCGTGGACGACCGCGTCGATCCCGCCGGCGGAGGTCAGACCCTTGGGCATGTCCATCACCAGGTTGGCATCGACAATCGCCATGTGCGGGGTGAGCTCGTAGTCGGCGATCGGGTATTTCACCTGGCTTTGCTCGTCGGTGACGACCGCGAAGGGCGTCACTTCCGAACCGGTGCCCGAGGTCGTCGGCACGGCGACCATCATCGCTTTGGCCCCGAGTTTCGGGAATTTATAGATCCGCTTGCGGATATCCATGAACCGCATCGCGAGGTCGGCGAAATGCACCTCGGGGTGTTCGTACATCACCCACATGATCTTGGCCGCATCCATCGGCGAGCCGCCGCCGAAGGCGAGGATCACGTCCGGGTTGAAGGCGTTGGCCACGGCGGTGGCCTGCTTGACCACGGCAAGGGTCGGGTCGGCCATCACCTCGTAGAACACCTCGACCTCGATGTTCTGCGCCTTGAGGATCCGGACCGTGTCGTCGACATGGCCGTTTTCGAACAGGAACCGGTCGGTCACGATCAGGCAGCGCTTCTTTCCGGCAAGCTCTTCGAGCGCGAAGGGCAGGCACCCGCGGCGGAAGAAAATGGAGGGCGGGAGTTTGTGCCACAGCATGTTTTCAGCCCTTTTGGCCACGGTCTTTTTGTTGATGAGGTGCTTCGGTCCGACGTTCTCGGAGATCGAGTTGCCACCCCAGGAGCCGCAGCCCAGGGTCAACGAAGGTGCGAGCGCGAAGTTGTAGAGGTCGCCGATCCCGCCCTGAGACGAGGGGGTGTTGATGAGGATCCGCGCGGTCTTCATCCGGTCACCAAACTTGCGAACCCGCTCCGGCTCGCCGTCCTGGTCGGTGTAGAGCACCGAGGTGTGGCCGATACCGCCAAGTGCCACCAGCTTCGCGGCGGTGTCGCAGGCCGCCTCGAAATCGGCGGCGCGGTACATGCCCAGCGTGGGCGACAGCTTCTCCATCGCGAATGGCTCGGCCTCGCTCACCTCTTCGGCCTCGCCGATCAGAACCTTGGTGTTGGACGGGACCTTGATGCCCGCCATCTCGGCGATTTTCACGGCGGACTGGCCAACGATGGCGGCGTTGAGGTGCCCGTCGGTCATCAGGATCTTGGCAACGGCATCGCGTTCCTTGGGCGACAGCACGTAGCCGCCGTGCTTGATGAACCGCGCGCGCACGGCGTCGTAGACCTCGTCGACGACGACGGTCGCCTGTTCGGAGGCGCAGATCACGCCGTTGTCGAAGGTCTTCGACATCAGGATCGAGGCAACCGCGCGCTTGATGTCGGCCTTTTCGTCGATCACGGCCGGGGTGTTGCCCGCGCCGACGCCGATCGCCGGTTTGCCGGAGGAATAGGCGGCCTTGACCATGCCGGGGCCGCCGGTCGCCAGGATCAGGTTGATGTCCGGGTGACGCATCAGCGCGTTCGACAGCTCCACCGTCGGCTCTTCGATCCAGCCGACGATACCGGCCGGCGCGCCGGCCGCGACGGCCGCGTCATGAACCAGGCGCGCGGCTTCGTTGGTCGAGCGGCGCGCGCGCGGGTGCGGCGAAAAGATGATGCCGTTGCGGGTCTTGAGCGCGATCAGCGCCTTGAACAGCGCGGTCGAGGTCGGGTTGGTCGTCGGCACGATGCCGCAGATCAGCCCGACCGGCTCGGCGATGGTGATCGTGCCCAGCTCGGGGTCTTCCGAGAGCACGCCGCAGGTCGGTTCGTCTTTATACTTGTTGTAGATGTATTCCGAGGCGAAGTGGTTCTTGAGAACCTTGTCTTCCATCACGCCCATGCCGGTCTCCTCCACTGCCATCTTGGCCAGCGGGATGCGCGCATTGGCGGCCGCGAGCGAAGCGGCGCGGAAGATCTTGTCGACCTGTTCCTGCGAGAACGTTGCGAAGATCTGCTGCGCGGCGCGGGTCTTTTCGACCAGGGCATCGAGTTCGGGGTACTGGGCTTCGAGGTCTCGCATGGTCGCGTTCTCCTTTACGCTGGAGGGCCGTCTTTCGGCCATCCTGAGTTGAAGGGGAACAGGCGTTCCGGGCGTCTCGCGTGAAACGGGAGCTTTCCCCTTCGTGAGTTTTCGCCATCGGACTAGAACTCCGCCCGCCACCGATCAAGCGTTGTCTTGCGCGTGGCGCAACCCTTTCATTTCATTCTGAAATCAGAATATGATAGATTTCGCGAATGATTTCCTTGCGTTCCAGCTTCATCGACGAAACTGGCTCACCGCGGGTAACATCTCGGGTCTTCGCTGGACGCAGAGCTATGCACGACTTGCATGCGTTGCATACAAAAGCGTACCGCGATTGCGCCGACTCGACCGCGCCTTGCACGGCCCCGCACAGGGACGCGAAAGACGCAGCAGCGCCCCTCCGACGGGCGTGCGCCGGCCACTGGCGGCGCTTGCTCGGTGCCGTTTCGGGTGACCCGATCCCGCCTAGGCAGCCCGGACCAGAGCCGGCCGGGGCGCTTCGACCAGCGCCCGATGCAATGCGGCGATGGCGGGCTTCAGCGCCTCGCGTTCCAGGATGAACTGCACATCGACGTTGCGCGGTCCCTGGCTCGCACCGATGGCTTCGAGCCCGGCGCCGGCGATCGCCTGCAGCCCGCGGGTCAGCACCGAGAGACCAGAAAGATCCCGCCCGATCACAGCGGCCATCGAGATGGTGCGAGACGTCACGTCCGCGGAGGGATATCTGCCGACGAGATCCCGCTCCACCCGGCGCAACGCCTTCAGGGACGCATCGACGTAATGGGTGATCGTGTTGGCGTTGGAGACCTTCGACACGATGCGCACCTGGTGACGGGTCAGCACCTCGAGGATCGTCGCGTCATAGCCCTTCACACCGACCATGTCCTGCTCGAACACCTCGAGCGCGACGAGGTCGAGCCCGGTGACGATTTCCGCCGCGGGCGTTTCGGCCGGCTGGTCGTCGATCAACGTGCCCGGGTCGTGCGGCTCGAAGGCATTGGTCACACGCAGCGGCACCTCGGCCTGGCGCAGGGTCTTGGCGGCCTTGGGGTGGATCGCTTCCATCCCGAGGTTCGACAGCTGGTCGGCCACATCGTAGTTGGTCCGGCCGAGCTTGTGCACGGCATCCGCCCCGACCAGTCTTCGGGTCGGCCGACGACAGGTGGAATTCCTTGTGGATGATCGCCTCGCGCGCACCGGTCAGCGCCGCGAGCCGCGAGAACGTCACCTCGGAATAGCCACGGTCGTATTCGCTCATCAGCCCCTCGGCGCATTGCGCATAGCCGGTGACGATGGGCATCTCCGTGGCGGGATCGATCCCCGCCATTGCCGTGGTGATCCGCTCGTCGAGGCTCACGTCGCCCTCGTCACGCCAGCCGGACAGATCGACGAAGCGGGCGTTCACGCCTGCGCGCTGCAGCATGAGGGTGGTGACGAAGGCCGAATGCGCCTCGCCGAGCCCCGAAAGCAGTTCGCGGATCGAGCATGTGTTCGGACAGGCGGAAATGCCCGTAGGAGCAGAGCCGCTGCAGGTCGATCAGGCAATTGCGCGCGCCCAGAGCGCGGTCGTGCGACAAAAGCGTCGGCCCGCTCGATGTCGGCGGGGTGGTCGAGCACCTCGGCCTGCGCCGTCGCACATCGCCTGCGCCACCTTGTCCAGCGCGTCGTGCCAGCCGTGGTCGCTGTCGGCGTTGGCGAAAGCGGCATAGACGCCCGGGCGCGCCGGATTTCTTGTGTTCGAGCAGCAGATCGGTGATGCCGCCGAAGGCAGAGACCACGAAGACCCGGCCGTAGAGCGCGTCGTCGGTGCGGTCGCCGACGAACAGCGTGTCGCGCAGCTCGTCGACGCGGGACATCGAGGTGCCGCCGATCTTTTCAACGGTATGGGTCATGTCAGGCCTCCTCGGCCGGGGCGTAGGAGCCGTCTTCGCGGTGCACCTCGTTGCCGGTCACCGGCGGGTTGAAGACAGCAGGCCATGACCAGCTCCTCGCTCGGCGCGCAGCGTGTGGCGGTCGTGCTTGTCCAGCGCGTACATCACGCCGGGCGTGATCTCGTGCGTCTCGCCGGTGGCAAGGTCGGTGATCGAGCCCTTGCCCTTCATGCAGTAGACGCTTTCGAAGTGGTTCTTGTACTCGAACGTGTGCTCGGAACCCGCCTCAAGCGTGGTGATGTGGAACGAGAACCCCATCCCGTCGTCCGCGAGCAGCATGCGCACGGAGGTCCACTGCGCATCCGACACCACCCGGGCCGGATCGTCTTCGACGATCCGGTTGAAATCGCGAACGATCATCGTCTGCCTCCTACTCCGCCGCCAGCTTGACCCGCTCGGCCATCGCGTCGCGGGTGGCGTCGAGCAGGATGTTGAAGCCCTTGCGGAAGGTCTCCATCGAGGTGGTGAGCGGTGCCAGCACCTTCACCACCTGGTCCTCGTTGCCGGACGTCTCGATGACCAGGCCCTTGTCATAGGCGCGCGCGCAGATCTCGGCGGCGAGGTCGCCCGAGACGACATCGACGCCCTGCATCAGGCCACGACCCTTGAGTGTTGCGCCGGGCACGAGATCGGCCACCTCTTTCAGCGCAGTTGTGACCATCACCGCCTTGTCACCGAGTTCGCGCTGGAAGCTGTCGTCGGCCCAGAATTTCTCGAGCGCGACGCGCGCGGTGACGAAGGCGTGGGTGTTGCCGCGGAAGGTGCCGTTGTGCTCGGCCGGGCCGAACACATCATGCTCGGGCGTACCAGGACGAGCGCCATCGGCAGGCCGAAGCCCGAAAGCGACTTCGCCAGGGTCACGATGTCGGGCTCATGCCCATCTCTTCGAAGGAGAAGAACGTGCCGGTGCGGCCGCACGCCGGCCTGGATGTCGTCGATGATGAGCAGTGCGCCGTGCTTTTTGGCAATCCTGGCGATGCGCTGGATCCACTCCGGGCGGGCGGCATTGAGACCGCCCTCGCCCTGCACGGTTTCCAGGATGATCGCTGCCGGCGCGTCGACACCGCCGGAGCTGTCGCTGAGCATCGCCTCGAGGAAATCGGCACTGTCGGTGTCGCCCGGCAGATAACCGTCGAAGGGCATGCGGGTCACACCGTTCAGCGCCATTCCGGCGCCGCCGCGGTGGTAGCTGTTGCCGGTGGCCGCCAGCGCGCCCGCGGTCACGCCGTGAAAGCCGTTGGTGAAGGCGATGATATTGGTGCGGCCGGTGACCTTGCGGGCGATCTTCATCGCCGCCTCGACCGCATTGGTGCCGGTGGGGCCGGTGAACATCACCCGGTGGTCCATGTCGCGCGGCTTGAGGATATGTGTCTCGAACGCATCAAGAAATGCGCCCTTCGCGTCGGTATGAAAGTCGAGCCCGTGGGCGATGCCGTCCGACGCGATGTGGTCGATCAGCGCTGCCTTCATGTCGGGGTCGTTGTGGCCGTAGTTGAGCGACGAGCAGCCGGCGAGAAAGTCGATGTAGCTGCGTCCAGTATCGTCCCTCAGTTGCGAGCCGGAGGCAGAGGTGAACAGCGCCGGCATGCCGCGGCAATAGGAGCGCGCCGCGCTCTCGCGGCGTTCGAAGATGGTCTGCGGTTTGGTCGAACTCATGTCTTTGGGCATGGGAAATCCTTCCGCACGTCGTGCGTTTGTCCTTGAGGAATGGGGGGAATCAGGCGGCGCGGGCCAGGGCAGGCGCCTGAGCCAGCGTGATCGTGACCATGTGCTCGGTCGCGTGCTGGCCGCCGAAATGCGCCTCGCGTTCGAAGTGCGGCGCGTCGGTGAGATCGCCGCCGATGTCGCGCGCGAAGCTCCTGAACAGGCCCCAGGAGGCAGTCGTTGTCTTCGGTGATCGTCGTCTTGAGATGAGTGGCGCCGTCGCAGGCCTCGCGCTCGACGAGCTCGAGCAGCATCCGTTTGCCAAGCCCGAGGCCACGGGCCTTCTCACCGACGGCGACCTGCCACACGAAAAGCGCCTCGCTGGTCCGGGATCATGTGGCCCGAAATCCAGCCGACGACCTCGCCGTCAAGTTCCGCCACCACGCAGGTGTCGCGGAAATGGTCGGCCTGGATCAGGTTGGCATACATCGAGTTTTCGATCGAGCGGCTTGCAGCTGTTCACAAGCGCCCAGATGTCGGCCCCGTCCGTCGCAGTCGGCCTGCGCAGACGGGGCATGCGCGTTCGGGGGTTGGCGGTGTCTTTCGGCATCGTCTGGTATCCCTTATTTCATTCGGCTTGCTAAGTAACAGTTGAAGGTAAAAAATTCAATACCTGAAGGATATCAGCTCGGAATCTTCAGATATTAAGTGGTTGTTTGCTTCTTTTCCTTCAGACCTGGAAGAGTTGGCGCCGAAACTCCTTCGGATATCGAAGCTTATACGCGGATGCTTCGCGTATTGAAGCATCTTCGCGCTTCGTGCGAGACTGAGCGCATGACCGAAGCATCCCCCGACCGCGTGGACGACAGCCTGATCGCACTGCGGCGCATCATCCGCGCGACCGCGCTGCATGAACGCGACCTCGCCCAGGCCGCCGGGATGACTCCGGCCAAGCTCAGGGTCCTGCAAATCCTGCACGATCGCCCCGATGGCAGCACGACCCCCAAGGCGCTGGCGGTACAGATGGGCGTCGCACAGGCGACCATCACGGCGCTCGTCGACAAGCTCGAAGCCGCGGGTCAGGTGACCCGGCAACGTTCTGAAACCGACCGGCGCCAGACCAACGTGATGGTCACCGAACCGGGCCGCGCCACCGTCAGGAACGCGCCGGACGCCCTTCAGCAGCGGTTCGTGAGGGCGTTCGAGCGGATGGAAGACTGGGAACAGGCGCAGCTTGTATCGTCCCTGGAACGGGTTGCAGCCATGCTGGACGCTGAAGACATCGACGCCTCGCCGGTGCTGACGACCGGCGAGATCCACGCGGGCGAAAAGGGCACGCCGGAGAACCCCGGCCCGTCCGGCATCCGGGGCTGACCCGGCATTCCGGCAACCGCCGGGGCAGCGCGTGAAATACCTAAAACTTGCCGTTTAAACGGTTGTTCATGCCTTCCGGCGAAAGATCATCCGGGAACGACCTGGGGTGAACAATGCCATATTCAGACCTGCCTCCGCATGCGTTCTGGCGCCTGTGCCGCGACGATCCGCAGTTTCGGGTGTCGGACATCTACCGGCCGAAGTTTCGGCTCTCTCCCGGCATGAAAGTCGCCACCGCCGGCAGCTGCTTTGCGCAGAACATCGGCAGATATGTCCGGACCTCGCGCCTCCGGTTGGTCGATACCGAACCGGCCCCGAACGGCATGGCCCCCGACACCGCCGCGCGCTTCGGGTTCGGGCTGTTCTCGGCGCGCTACGGCAATGTCTACACCGCGCGCCAACTGCGCCAGCTCTTCGAGGACGCCTGGTCCGGGTCCGTGCATGACAGCGCGATCTGGCCCCGGGACGGCCGGTTCTTCGACGGGCTCAGACCCAATACCGAGCCGGAGGGCCTCGGCAGCGCCGCGGAGGTGCGCGGCACACCGTCTCGAACATCTGCGGCGGGTGCGTCAGGTCTTCGACGAGGCGGATGTGTTCATCTTCACGCTCGGTCTCACCGAAGCCTGGGTCGACCGTGCGACGCAGGTGGTATTTCCCACCGCCCCCGGCGTGGTGGCCGGCACCTTCGACCCGCAGGCACATGAATTCGTCAATTTCGGAATGGCCGAAACCTTCGAGGATCTCGCCGCCGCGCTCGACATCCTGCGCGCCGCCAACCCCGCCTTGAAGGTCATTCTCACGGTCTCTCCCGTGCCGCTGACCGCGACGGCGAGCGGGCAACATGTGCTGGCGGCGACAACCTACTCCAAATCCGTGCTGCGGGCGGTGGCCGGCGAAATGGCCGCACTCGATGCGTCGGTGGACTATTTCCCGTCCTACGAGATCATCACCGGCGCCCCGTTCGCCGGCCGGTTCTTCAAGGACAACCTGCGGCACGTGACCCGCGACGGCGTCGATACCGCGATGTCGGTGTTCTTCGCCGCGCAGGACGGGCTCTCGCAAGGGGCGCGTCACGTCCTGGAACCGGTGCCGTCCATCTCCCCGGCCATCGACCCCGCCGGGGACGACGAGGAGATTTGCGAAGAGGCGATGTTGGAGGCGTTCGGATCGTCATGAAGCTGTGCGTCATCGGAAATTCCCATGTCGGAATGTTGCGCGCGGCCGCGCGCGACCTCGGAGACAACGGGCCCGAGATCACCTTCTTCGCCAAGGCCGGGGCGGGCATCGAAAAGGCAAGGGTCCGGGGGTCGGTAATCGCCGCCAAGGACAGTGACCTGCGCGCCGCACAGGCGCGGTTCGGCATGCCGAAGAAAGTGGACGTGGCCGGGTTCGACGCCACGATCCTCGTGGCCGGAACAGCCTCGATCTACAGCGCGCTGCGCATCCTCCAGGAGTGTCGCGTATCGGGCTGGCCATCCTGCCGCGCCGGACCGGAAGGGAGCGACCCACATGATCCTGGGCCCCCGGGCAGAGCGCTGGTATCGGAAGCTGCCTTTGTTGCAGCGCTCACCGACCATGCCCGCGCCGGGGCCAGTTTCCGTTTCGCCGAGGCGTTTCGGCGCGCGAGCACGGTGCCGATCTTCCTGGTGCCGCAGCCCTATCCGAGCGAACGCGTGTTTGAGAGCACGCGGCCACGCGAATATGGGTTTCTGCGCGCTCGCAGGAACGGCGACGGCGCCGCCATTTCCGCCTGTCTCACCCGTGCGATTGACCGGGCCTTCGGCGAAATCGGGACCCTCACGGTTCTGCACCAGCCAACGGACACGATCGCGCATGGGTTCACGACCGCGCGCGCCTTCACGCGCGACGCGGTGCGCGTCGACGGTGACACCGCCCAGCACCCAGCCGACCTTCTGCATGTCGGCCCGGTCTTCGGCAAACGGGTGCTGGCCCGCGTGACTCGCCGGTCTGCAGGCCGGCGTCGCGGCCTGACACGCGCGCGGTACACTCTCTGACGGCGCACACCGGCCTCTACCGCCAGCGCAACATGGCGCCGACACCACGCTGCCTTGACCCCTCCGACCACCGGGACCGGCCCGGCCCCCTTCGGCCGGACGGATGCGACCTTTTGCAACAGGTTGATTGCTTTACGAAATCGGGCGATGACGGCACACTGAGGTAGGGACATGACCCGGACAGCCACGCCATGCGACGCAAGCTGCGAAACATGAAGGAATTTTCGAACGTGACCGGCCTCTCGCGCCCGACCGTCTCGAAATACTTCAACGACCCCACGAGTGTACGCGCAACCACCCGGGCGCGGATCGAAGCGGCGCTTGAGCAATACGACTATCGTCCGAATTTCTTCGCCGTGAACCAGAACCGGCGCAATCCGAAGACGCTCGGCATCGTCGTGCCCCAATTCACCGACCCGTTCTTTGCCGAGATGGCCGGGTCGATCGAATGCGCGGCCATCGATGCGGGCTATTTCGCGATCACGCTCAGCTCGCACGGATCGCCCGAAGACGAGGCGCGGGCCATCGAGATGATCCGCTCGCTCAATATCGGCGGCGTGATCCTGTCGCCGCTCGGACGGGACTCCGACGCCGAAGCGATCATGCGCTTGCAGGAAGAGGTGCCGCTCCTCGCTGTTCGACAGCCATATCGAGGGGCTCGATGCCCCGTCGCTCGCCTGCGACAACGCGCAAGGGATCAGCCTGATGGTCGATCATCTCTGCGCGACCGGTCCGGCGCCGTGCTATGTCGACATGCCCGAGATCAACTCGAGTGCGCGCGAACGCCGCGAGGCCTATGTCGCCGCGATGGAAGCCCGCGGCCTGGAACCCCGTGTTCTGCAATCGCCGGAAGTGGGATGGGGGCTGGAACGGATCGGCGCCGAGGTCGCCCGGGTCGCCCTCGAAGGCGGCGGCTTCCCGTCGTCGACGGTACTCTGCGGCAACGACCGTCTCGCCATCGGGGTGCTCTCCAGCCTGAACAAGGCAGGGATCGCGCGTCGGCCGCGACAAAGCCCTGCGGGTCGCCGGCCACGACGATCATCCCGCCGCCGAGTTCGCTTGCCCGAGCCTGACGACCGTTGCCCAGGACACCACCGGTCTCGCCGAACGCGCCATCGAGATCACCCTCGACATGATCGCGAAGGGCCGCCCGGCGATGACGCAGGAACGCAAGCCGTCGCGGCTTGTCCTGCGCGAGTCGGCCTGAAGGCTGGCGTCTTCGGTCAGGCGCGCTTTGCGCCAACCCAGTCCGACGATGCCTGGATACCGCCGAGCGGAAAGACGTGCAGCCGCTCGATCAGGCTCGCCGGATGATCCGCCTTGTGGACGGCGAGCGCCATGGCGACATCGGTCGGCTCCAGCGGACGGAGCAGCTTGCTCAAATCCTTCGCGCGCCTCTGCAGCACACCGAGGGATAGGACCGACACCGCAGGCGATGGCAAACTTGATGAGCGTCTGAAGTTTGGCGGGACCGGCGATGCCGACATGGATCGGCAAGGTGATGCCGTCGGCGGCCAATCGTTCGGCCCAGGCGATCACCGGCGCCGCATCGAAGGCGAACTGGGTCACCAGCGCCATCTCGGTTCCGGTCTGGCGGGCGTAGTCCTGTTTCCAGCGCACCGCGGCATCCACCTCGGCCGTGCCGCCATGCGGGTCGATGTCCTTGTTCCCCTCGGGGTGTCCGGCGACATGCAGCCGGGTGTAGCCGTGCTTTTCAAAGAGCCCCGTCTCGAGCAGTTGCATCGAGCTGTGAAAGGCGCCCAGCGGTTTGCCGGTACCGCCCGCCAACACCAGCGCCTGGGTCACCCCCGCCTCGCCCGCATAGGCCTTGATCCATTCTTCGAGCTGGGCGGCGTCGTCGATGATCCGCGCCGGGAAATGCGGCATGACCGCGAACCCCTCGGCCGCCAGCCGCCTTGCCGCCGCCAGCATGTCCTCGAATGGCGTCCCCTCGATATGGGCGACATAGACCCGCGAACCGGGCGACATGAGCGGTGTCATGTCGATCGATCTTGGCGAGCGTGCGCGGCATGACCTCGATCGAAACATCGTCGAGAAAGTCCTTCAGCGGATCTTTCGCCTGAACCAGATTTGCCACACCCATGGTCTCCTCCTCGTGTCTCGGCGATCTGCCTTGAGGGTCGCCGCGCGACCGCGGGTTGGCACCCCGGCCCACTCCAACAGGAGTAGAACCTTCCCAGACACGCGCGCGCCCCGGAACCGTCACTTCAAAGGCGATTTCCGCCACCCTGCGCATCCCGGCGAGGTCGCGGCCTGCGTCATTGGGTCGTCGTGTCGGGGCCGGACCAGCAATGCCGGTGGACGCGGCCGAGCATGCCGAAGTGGGCCCACGGGCGTGTGAGCCAATCTGTCCCGCACCCGCTCCGCGTGTGCGTTACCGCCCCTGCATGGCCGCGAGACCGTCTTCGTTGCCGCCCTCGGCGACGATCGCCTCTGTCCCCGGCAGGGCGACGGCCGCGGGTCGCGAGAGCGGACAGCCGGCAATGCTGTCGATCGTGGCCTACTGCGCGTCGTTCAACCCGTCGTACCTGGTCGCGTTCATCGCGACGAAAAACGAGACCGGCCCGAGCGGCGCGTTCAGCGTACAGATGTTCGCCACCTCGTCGAGGTCGAAATCGCCCACCATCGACGGGTCAGCGAGGCGACCGTCGATGAGCCCGGTCTGAAGCAACGTGTACAACTCGCTCGCCGGCATCTGCACTGGGATGGCCCCGAACGCCTCGACCATCGCGGCGGCGGCCGCTGCCAACACGCGGATATTGAGACCCTTGAGGTCCTCCGGCACACGCACGTCGATCGCGCGCATGATGAGGATATTGGGCGCGGCCGTTCAAAGCGCGAGCGGTTTGGCGGCGCGAAAATCCGGGTCGAAAAACCCCGCGTCATGGGCATTCCAGAGCAGATCGTCCCCCGCCAAACCCTCGGGCACAGCGCCCGGCATTTTCGCCACCATGACCCGCGGAAACTGCGAGCGGGTATAGCCCGGCACCCCTAGGCGATATTGACCTCGCCCCGAACGACAAGGTCATGTTGCCTGAGCCATCCAGCCCTGTGTTCGACGCCCGGATCGACCTCGATCTCGACCCCGGCGCTATCGGCAACGGCCACCAGCGGCGCGACAGTCGAGGTGGCCAACATGTGCTGCGGCGCCCAATGCAAAAGCCTGCGCGTTTCGGCACCCACTGGCAAGGCAATGGAAGCGAAGGTGACGGCTGCGACACCGGCACGAATCAAGAGAGACTGGTTCCTGTGAAACCCCTCGGAGTCAGAACCGCTTCCATCCCGCCAACGAACCCCGGCAGGTTCGTCACTGGCCGCCGAGACCACCGGCGCCCGGCGCCGGGCCCTGCGTCGGAAGCGCATCGAACAGCCGTCCGGACTTCCGGGGCTGTCTCTGGGACACGTACATGTATTCCAACACGCTGGAACCCGCCCGAGCCACTGTTTCCCGGGCCTGTTGCCAGCCGGGCGCAGATGCCGCCGGACACGCCGCGCTGCACCCTGCCGGAAGCGGTCACTCAGAAAATGAAATCGTCTTCGCCGAGCCCGATCACGTCCTTGAGGGCGATCTCCATGTCAGCCGCGCCGTCACCGTCGACATCGATCTGCACCGAGGTGTCGCCATCGGTTTCCTCAAGCGTGAAGCTCGGCCCCGTCCCGGTGAGCCCCTCCTCGGCAAAGACAAACCCATCGGCAAGCGCTCCAATGTCGATGACATCCTCTCCGCTCTCGAAATCGACAATCCTGTCGGCATCGGCGCCAAGTCCGCTGTCTTCGGGCTTCTTGAATACAAAGGTGTCGGCGCCCTCTCCGCCCTTGAGCCAATCGGCGCCGGCGCCGCCCCGCAACAGGTCATCGCCGCCCGCCCCCTTCAGCTTGTCGTCACCGTCCTCGCCCATCAGCTTGTCATTGCCACTACCGCCCAAGAGCAGATCGGCACCGGACCCGCCATTCATGATATCACGGTCGCCCCTGCCTTCGAGCACGTCGGCCCCGTCCTCACCCATCAGCTTGTCATTGCCCTTGCCTCCCAGGAGCAGATCAGCACCGGACCCGCCTTCCAGGATATCGCGGCCGTCTTTTCCTTTGAGGACATCGGCCCCGACCTTTCCGAAAAGCCTGTCCCCGCCCTTGCCTCCGATCAGCAGGTCGCGCCCCTGCCCACCCTTGAGAACGTCTTTGTCGGCCCCGCCATACAACTCGTCTCCGCCGGTCCCCCCGAAAAGCAGGTCCTTGCCGCGACCGCCAATCAGCAGGTCCCGATCCTGGTTGCCGTAGAGCTTGTCTTTTCCGTGTCCCCCGATCAGGTGATCGTCGCCTTCCATGCCGGTGAAGGTCTGACGCCCATTGCGACCCCGCAGGAAATCTCCGGCGTCGGTGCCGGTAAGGCTGAAATTGAAATTGAGCTGGGTTTTCTTGCCGATGAACTTCCCGAGCATGATGCCCTTCGGGTCGGGCAGGAAATCCCTGACATCGATCCCCACGACATCCAGCAGTGCGCCGATGACGGAGTTGCTGTTTTTCGAGATGGCGTTGTAAGAGAATTCGGCGTCATCGATGTTCTGCGCGTGCTGCAGCAGGATGTCCCAGACATCTTCCGCGTCCCGTTTACCGAAATCGATCTTGTTGCTGCCGCGCCATGCCGCGTCCACTTTCGAGCCATCGACGACGTTGTGGCGTTTCTTCAGAGATGAGCCGATATCCCGCAGGATCAGCTGGCCGTAAGGGTAGCTTTCGTTGCCAGGGCCTGCGTTGATCTGGAATTCGTTGCCGTCGTCATCCTTGAAGACGAGGACCATGTGCCCCGACAGAGAGATCGGAAACTTGGCGCTCGATTTGAACGGGAGGATCTGGACGGGCCAGCCCTCGGTACTGATTTTCGCCATTGCCTGAGCCCCCTTGCCCGCGCGGATGTGCCTATACCCCGATGCCCGGCCCCCACCCTACCGATGCGCGCGCGGCTACATTGGGCGGGTTACCATGTCGCCCCGCGATTCGCATGTAACGTTTACGGGGCACCCGAGCGCGCGGCGCGCCCGGTCCGCAGTGGTCGATCCGTCCCGGCTTGACCGGTACGGATCCCCTTCCTAGCCTTGTCGCCGGAGACAGGGAATGCAACAGACCGACGCAGAGGTCGCGCATATCAAGCGGCGTCTCGCCGCCGAGATCGCGGCCTTCGATCCGACCCGCCATGGACATGGGATCGCAGATTGGAATGCCGCCACTCTCGCCGCTTTCCGGTGCGCGTTGATCGAACCCGAATTGCAACTCGTGAACCTGCCCGGGGGCATCACCGACGAGGCCTGGGTGGTGACCCGGTCGAACGGCGCCTACCGGGTGCTCTGGCTGCCCTGGGCCGACGCGTTTTCGCTCGCTGTCGAAAGCCGCTACGGGTTGGTCGACATCAGCGTCCACGGCGACGCGATTTCGTGTTTCTCGTCTGTCTAGACGGCGGTTTCCCTCGGAATAGAGACGAATCTCAACCGGAGCGCATTGCTCAGCACGCACACCGACGACATCGCCATGGCGAAGGCCGCGAGCATCGGCGAGAGCAGCAGCCCGGTCGCCGGGTAGAGCACCCCGGCCGCGACCGGGATCAGCACCACGTTGTAGCCGAACGCCCAGCCGAGGTTCTGGCGGATGTTGCGCATGGTCCGCCGCGACAGGTGGATCGCGGTCGCGACCCCGGTGAGCTCGCCCGACACCAGCACCACGTCCGCAGCCCCGATCGCCACGTCCGTTCCTGTCCCGATCGCAAGCCCGATATCGGCCGCCGCCAGCGCTGGCGCGTCGTTGATTCCGTCGCCGACGAAGGCCGTGGCCCCATGCGCCTCTTTCAGCGCCTCGACCGCGGGCAGTTTCAGCTTCCGGGCCTTTGCCGCTTCGACGATGGCGTGGGCAATCGGATGTTCCGATTGCGCCTCCGCGGCGGCAACGAGCCCGAGCACTTCCGCCTCGCTCCCACCACCCGACAGAACCAGATCGCTTAACGCCGGCCGCCCCTCGGTCAGCGTCCCGGTCTTGTCGAGCGCCACGACTTTCACCCCTTCGAGGATCTGCAGCGCATCGCCTTTGCGAAACAGCACCCCAAGCTGCGCCCCTCCCGGTGCCGACCATGATCGAGGTCGGTGTCGCAAGGCCCATGGCACAGGGGCAGGCGATCACCAGCACGCTCACTCCGGCAACGAGCGCCAGCGCGAGCGCAGGTTGCGGTCCAAAAACCATCCAAAATAGGAACGTTAGAGCCGCAATCGACATCACCCCCGGCACGAACCAGCGGGTGATCCGGTCGACCAGAGACTGGATCGGCAGCTTGGCGGCCTGCGCCTGTTCGACGAGGCGAACGATCTGCGACAGCGTGGTATCTGCGCCCACCCGCGTGGCCTCGACCCTGAGCGCACCTGTTGTATTCACCGTGCCGCCGGTCACCTCGGCGCCCGCGCTCTTTGCCACCGGCAGCGGCTCACCCGTCACCATGCTCTCGTCGATGTAGCTCTCGCCCGAAAGCACCCGCCCGTCCGTCGCCACCGCTTCCCCGGGCCGCACGAGGATCACGTCGCCGGGGTGGATCTCCTCGGTGGGCAGGTCATGGTTTTCGCCGTCGCGCTCCACCCGCGCGGTCTTGGGGGCGAGGTTCATCAGCGCGTGAATGGCGGCGCCGGTGCGGCCCTTGGCGCGCGCCTCCATCCAGCGGCCGAACAGGATCAGCACGATGATCACGGCGGCGCTCTCGAAATAGACGTTGTCGGTACCAGCGGGAAAGATCTGCGGCGCGAACACCACGAGCGTCGAATAGCCCCAGGCGGCCAGCGTGCCCATCGCCACCAACGCATTCATGTCGGGCGCGCCGCGCAGGAGCGCCGGGATGCCCTTGGTGTAGAACCGCCGGCCCGGCCCCGCCATCACCACCGTGGTCAACAGGAAGGAGACCCACATCACCTGCGGGTGTGACACAAACCCCATGAGCCAGCCGTGAAACGGCGGGTAAAGGTGGCCGCCCATCTCCATCACGAAGACGGGAAGCGCCACGGCGGCCGCGATTACGGTTAACAGCCAAGACGGCGGATTTCCGCCGCGCGCCGGGTGGCCTGCGCGCGGCCTGTGCCGGTCCGTCACCGTGGCCCCAAACCCCGCGCCGGTCAGCGCCTCCGTCAGCCGGGACACGGCCAGGGCACCGGCGGCGATGGTGACCGTCGCCGTCTCGGTCGCAAGGTTGACCTTCGCGTCGATAACCCCCGCCAGCGCCGCGAGCAGGGCCTCGGCGCGCGCAACCGCGGCGGCGTCGGCCAGCCCCTCGACCGACAGCTCCAACCGGTCGGTCACCACCGGGTAGCCGGAATGCGCCAGCGCCGCGGCGACCCGCGCGACATCTGCGGCGTCATCCAGTGTGACCCTGGCGTTTTCGGTCGCGAGATTGACACTCGGGTTGCCGACGAAGGGCAGCTCTTCCAACGTACGTTGAACCTTGCCCACGCAAACCGCGCAGCTCATGCCTTCGACTTGCAGTGTCAGATCGTTCATGCAGGTTCCCTTAGTGCCCACGACAGATGGCGGCGGGAGCCCACCGAGGTCAAGCCATGCGCGCCTGTTCACCCGGATTTGACATTGACCGCCCGCGGAGCCGGGCATAGCTCAGACGCACCAGTAAGGAGACGCAGATGAGCCGGTATTCCGTTCCCGACATGAGTTGCGGCCATTGCAAGGCCAAGATCGAAGACGCCCTGCTCGAGGCAGACGGCGGCGCCGAACTCGGCTTCGATTTGGACGCGCGCGAGGTCACCGTCGACAGCGTGCTCGAGGCCAACGAGGTCGTCGATACCATCAAGGGCGCAGGCTACGAAGCCACCCGGCTCGGCTGAGTGCATTCCCCGCCCTTTTACTGCTCCCGCGCATCGACTAGTCTCGCCGGGGGCAGTGTGCAGGAGATCCAGATGGGCCCGATTATGCGTTCAACGACACGGTGGAACTGAGACCGGACCGCCTCATGATCAACCGTTCCGGATCGCCGCTCGCCAGCCTCCTGCCTTCGCGCAATTCGCGCGGTCCCGCGCGTCGTGCCCGACGGGGAAACGACGGCGCCGGGGCGGCGACGCACCCAAAGCCCTTGCATGCGCCCCGGCCCGACGGTCCTCTGGTCTGGCTGCACGTCGGTAGCGAGCTGGAAGCGCTCGGCATCCCCGATCTCATCGACCGGCTGCGCGAGGAACGCGAAGACCTCGCCTTTCTCATAACCGTCGCCCGGCGCGGGCCGGATGAGCTGCTGGCCTCCCGCCTGCCGCGCGATGCGGACGTGCAACGCGCGCCGGGTGCGACGGTCCACGCGGTCACGACATTCCTTGATCAATGGAAGCCCGATGTCTGCATCTGGGCCGACAATACTCTCGAACCGGTGCTCATCAACGCGACCGGCAAGTCCGGCATTCCCCTGTTCCTTGTCGACGCAAGGGTGCCCGAACGGACCGGGTGGCGCTGGTTTCCCGGCCAGCGGCGCGCACTGCTCAGGCGATTCTCGTTCATCATCGCAAGTGACGCACAGTCTGCCGACAGTCTCAAAGCATTGGGCGCGCCGGCGGACCGGATCGAGGTCATGGGATTTCTGCAGGTCGGCAGCGCGCCTCTGCCCTGCAGCCAGGCCGAACGCGACACGCTCGCGCTGGTGCTTGCCGCCCGACCGGTATGGTTCGCCGCCGGGGTGACCGAAGCGGAGGTGCCAATGGTAATCGAGGCCCATCGCCAGGCGATCCGGCGCGCCCATCGCCTCCTCCTGATCCTGCAGCCGGAAAACCTGTCCGGCGGCCCCGCCCTGGCCGAGCGCCTCGAGGCCGAAGGCTGGGCGGCGGGGCTGCGTTCACGCGACGACGATCCCGAACCCGAAGTCGAGATCTTCGTTGCCGATCAGCCCGAAGAACTCGGCCTTTGGTACCGCCTTTCACCCATCGCGGTGATGGGCGGGTCGCTGGCCGGAGAGAACCCGCGCGCGGTGCAGAACCCGTTCGAGGCTGCGGCGCTGGGTTCGGCGGTGCTGTTCGGTCCACATGTCGGACCCTGGGCCCTGAGCTATGAACGGCTGCGCGGGGCCGGCGCGGCCCGCTCGGTTTCCGATCGCGAAAGCCTCGCCCGCGCAGTCGAATTCCTGCTTGCGCCAGACATGGTCGCGGCGATGGCCACCGCGGCCTGGGAACTGACGACCGCGGGCGCCGAGGCGACCGACCGGATCGTCATGCTGACGATGGAAGCACTCGACGCGCGGGGCGTCTGAACGTGACACCCGCCTTCTGGAACCGCCCGCCAGGACCGCTTCTGCGACTGGTCGGACCTTTTGCGCCGGGCCGCCGAAGAGCGGGCGCCAGCCGCGATGAGGCACCGGTCCCGGTGGTCTCGGTCGGCTCCCTCACGCTCGGCGGCACCGGCAAGACGCCCGCGGTGATCGCCCTCGCGCAGCGTCTGGGCATGCGAGGGCGCGACGTTCATGTCGTCACAAAAGGGGCGGGCACGCCCTTGCGGGTCGATGAACGTCGCCACGGGATTACCGATGTGGGTGACGAACCCCTGCTGATCGCGGCCTTCGCGCCCACCTGGGTGGCGGCCGATCCTGTCGCGGGCATCACCGCAGCGGCCAAGGCCGGGGCCGGGCTGGTCGTGCTGGAGCACGGCACCTGTGACCCGCCGGTGGTCGCTGCGGTCAACATCGCCGTCGAAGATGCCGCGCGCGGGTTCGGCAACGGCTTTGCCTGGCCGCTGGGCCCGCTCGGACATAGGCTCGAAAAGGGCCTGAATAGTGTCGATCTATTGCTCGCCGTCGGCCCACCCCCGGCGCAGGACAGCTTCGCCCGCCAGTGGGCAGATCGCATCGCCTGTCCGGTGGTGCCGGCCCGCCTCGTGCCGCTGCCGACCGGCATGGACTGGGCCGGGCTCGACGTGATCGCCTTCGCAGGGATAGGCGCACCGGAACGGTTCTTCGCCACTCTGCGCGGGCTCGGTGCAAACATCGTCCGGGCCCAGGCCCTCAGCGATCACCAGGAGCTGACCCCGGCCCTGCTCGCCCGGCTCGAAGCCGAGGCCCGCCGGGCACAGGCGCAGCTGGTCACCACCGAGAAGGACGCGGTGCGCCTGCCACGTAGCTTCCGGCAGAGCGTGGTCAGCCTGCCGGTCCGGCTCGAGCCGGTGGACTGGGCACCGATCGACGCGCTGTTGTCCTGAGACACCGAGCGTCTCAAGAACACGACCAATCGCCAATGCCACGCCACGCCTTCGGCGTTCTCGGGACATTGGCGATATGGTCCGTTTCTACGTTTTCTCGAATCGCTTTACTGCGCGGCCAGCCTTGCTTCGATGATCTCCTTGAGATCCGCGTAGGCCATGTTCGAATGCTTCTCGCCGTCGATCACCAGGGTCGGCGTAGCATTCACTCCGTCGGCTTCGGCATGGTGCCGGAAGGTATTCACCATCTTGTCGACCATCTCGTTGCCTTCGAACGCCATGCAGGCCCGGGCTTCTTCTTCCGACAGCCCGGCAACCTTGCCGAGGGTAACGAGGTTGTCGATGATCTCGCCCTCGTCGCCAGACCCGATCCAGTCTTTCTGCTGGTCATAGAGCATCCCGGAAATCCCGTAGTACCGCATGTCGCCACCGCACTGGGCGAGCAAGCCCGCGCGCAGGCCGAACTGGTCGAAATAGACTTCCCGGTGGATGAACTTCACCTTGCCGGTATCGATGTAGTCGGCTTTCAGCTGCTTGAATTGATTGCCGTGGAAGTTCGCGCAATGCGAGCAGGTATAGGAGGCGTATTCGATGAACGTCACCGGGGCGTTCTCATCGCCGAGCACACGGTCGGGCAGGATCGCGCCTTCCATGTCGACGGGCGTGGAGCCGGTGTCTTCGCTCTGGGCGAGCGCCGGAAGCACGATGCCCGCGGGCTCGCTCGACTTGCTGAAATACCAGGCCCCGCCGGCCGCCAGCACGGCAACGAGAGCGAGAAGGGGAAGGAAGCGGTTCATGGACTGACCTTTCAATCGGCCGCTTTGACGCGGCGGGAGAGCACGTTTTGCGCGAGCTTTTCAAGCGCCGCGCGGAGATCCGGGTCGCCGACGCCCGCAGCCGTTTCGGCCGCCCGCGCGACCAGAGCCGGATCGGGGGCAAGGGCTGCGGGTTTCGACGGACGGGTGAATTGCGCCTGACCCTCGGCAAAGCCGGTCGGCGCGGTCTGGGTAAGGCGGATCCGGCTGATCGCGGCGTACCCATAGACGCCGTTGACCCGCTCGCGGATCCTTTCTTTCTGCATTTCGAGCATCGGGGCGTTGGCCCCGGTGGTGAGCAGCACCAGCGTGGCGCCGAACCCCCCTTCGCGGCCGTAGCTCACCTTGACCGGACGGGCGACCCGCGCCGTCTCGGGGCCGGCGATCTCCTCCCAATGGGTGAGCAGCCGCGTCACCGCGAAGCCGCGCGCTTCGCCCACCTCGCGGATGCGGGCCGTGAGCAGGCTCGCCGTGCGCTCGAATCCGCGCTTGCGGCGGTCCGGCCGCGCCGGCTTGCCAGATTGTTTGCCAGGTTGTTTGGCTTTGGCCACTGGTCACTCCTCGATGCCGCCCGATATTACGAAGGGAGCAGCGGCTGTGCCACTTCAAAGAGGTCCCGGGGGATAAAACATGCGTGACGCCGACGAAATGGCAGCAGACCTGCTTGCCTGGTACGACACCCACGCCCGGGACATGCCCTGGCGCGTCGGCCCCGCCGAACGCCGCGCCGGGGCGGCGCCCGACCCTTACGCCGTCTGGCTGTCCGAAGTGATGCTGCAACAAACCACCGTGGCCGCGGTTCGGGACTATTTCACCAGGTTTCGCCTGCTTTGGCCCGATGTGCACGCCCTGGCCGCCGCCGACGACGCGCGGGTGTTAGGCGAGTGGGCGGGCCTCGGCTACTACGCCCGCGCCCGCAATCTTCTGAAATGCGCGCGCGTCGTCGCGAACGACCTGGACGGCGCTTTTCCCGACACGGCGGAGGCGTTGCGGGCCCTGCCCGGGATCGGGCCCTACACCTCGGCCGCCATTGCCGCGATCGCGTTTGACCGGCCCGAGGTCGTGGTCGACGGCAATGTCGAGCGGGTCATGGCGCGGCTCTTCCGGGTCGAAGACCCGCTGCCGGGGGCAAAGCCGGTCCTGCGCGAAAAGGCAGCATTAGTGACACCCTGCGCCCGTCCCGGCGACTACGCCCAGGCAGTGATGGATCTCGGCGCCACGATCTGCACACCGAAAAATCCCGCCTGCGGGATCTGTCCCTGGCGGGAGGATTGCGCGGGCAGAAGAGCCGGTATCGCCGCCACCCTGCCCGCTCGTACTGCAAAACAGCCCAAACCCGTCCGTCTGGGCATCGCCTATGTCGGCCGGCGCGCCGACGGGGCGTGGCTCTTGGAGCGCCGGCCCGACACGGGCCTTCTCGGGGGCATGCTGGGGTGGCCCGGCGGTATCTGGGGCGAGGTCGCCGAAGACCTGCCGCCCGTCGCCGCCGACTGGCGCGAGCTCGGCGCCGAGGTGCGCCACACCTTCACCCATTTTCACCTGCGGCTCAGCGTGCGGGTCACGGAATTGGAAGCTGACGCCGCTCCGGAGCGGGGTGAGTTCCACACCCGCCTGCGCCCGTCGGACCTGCCGACCGTCATGCGCAAGGCCTACGATCTTGCCCGTACCGCGTTCGATCCGGATTAAGCACGCAGGCGCCGGGCGTTGAGCTGGCGCGGGCCCGGGCGTATGGTCCGGGCGAGGGACAAAGGAGGCACCATGAAGATCCCCGCCGCCGAGGTCGCCCGGTTCCGCAACGCCCTGCCCTATTGGGTGTCGCTCCTGCTTCTGCCCCTGGTGGCCCTGTCGGCAGCCTACGGCGGCTGGGCGATGCTGCTGCCCCCCGCCGGCGCCTGGTGGCTCTACACCCTGCTCGACACGGCCTTCGGGCGCGACAGCGACAACCCCGACCCCGGCACCCCGGAGCCCGCCCTGTTCTGGTACCGGTTCATCACCTGGATCTGGCTGCCGATCCAGCTGGTGCTGATCTACGGCACGCTCTGGGTGGTGACCCGGTCCGGCTATCTCGTGCCCCTGGAAAAGCTCGGCGTGTTTTTCGGGGTCGGTGTGCTCACGGGTTCGGTGGGGATCGTCTACGCGCACGAACTCCTGCACCAGTCGAACCGCGCCGAGCGCTGGTTTGCGGATATCCTGCTGGCCAGCGTTCTCTACAGCCATTTCCGCACCGAACATCTGCTCGTGCATCACCCCTGGGTGGGCACGCGGCGCGACGCGGTGACGGCGCGGTACAACGAGGGCTTCCACCGCTATTTCGCCCGGGTGCTCGCAACCGCCCTGCCCTCCGCCTGGGCGGCGGAAAAGGCGATGCTCGCACGCAAGAGGCGCGGGGCCTTCGACCGGACCAACCCGTTCTGGCGCTACCTCGGCCTCCAGGCGCTCGCCCTTGCGCTGGCCTTCGCCGTCGGCGGCTGGCCCGGGGTCGGCCTGTTCGCCTTCCAGGCGCTGGTCGCGATCTGGCAACTCGAGATGACCAACTATGTCGAACACTACGGGCTCACCCGGAAACACCTCGGCGACGGAAGGTACGAACCGGTGCGGCCGCATCATTCGTGGAATGCCGACCACCGGGTGACCTCCTGGCAGTTCATCAATCTCCAACGGCATTCCGACCATCACTACAAACCGGCCCGGCGCTACCCGCTTTTGCAGACCTATCCCGAGGCGCAAGCGCCGCAACTGCCCTTTGGCTACACGGCCATGGGGTTCCTCGCGATGGTGCCGCCGGTCTGGCGCCGGGTGATGAATCCGAAGGTGCGCAAATGGCGGGCCGATCATTACCCCGAGATCACCGACTGGGGGCCCTACAAGAGCGGAGACCTCCCGCTGCCGCGGATACGCTAGGCGGTTGGGCGAAGGGTGGGCGAACTCGGACGGGGGGTCAAGGTGTTGAATTTATTGCAGGTAGCGCTAACTGCGTTCTGCGGGCGAAGTCGTGTTTCGCAACGCCCTGTCCATCGCCCGCCGGGCCTGCCGGGCGTGGGGTCCTTCGCGAAGGGGCTCTCGAAATGAAGGCGGCGGCGACGTGTTTGGCCGCTGGCACCATTTCGTTTCGGCGGGGGAAAGCCGTGAAAGTGGCCGGCGCGCGGAGAGGCCGGTCCGGCCCCCTGCCACGCGGGTCTGCCCGTACCCGCCCGCTCAACCCCGCTGGACGATCCGGGCCGGCACCCCGACGGCGACCGCGCCCGAGGGAATGTCTTTCAGGACGACCGCGTTGGCGCCGATCCTCGCGCCGCGCCCGATCTTGACGCTCCCGAGGATCGCCGCGCCGGCGCCGATGTCGACGTCGTCACCGATCACCGGCCATTCACGGGGACCTTCCGTCCGGACAATGCCGAAGGTGGTGTTCTGACGGATGACGACATCGTCGCCGATGGCCCGCGCGATCAGGATCATGCCGCCGAAGTGTTCGATCCGCACCCGGCGCCCGACAATCACGGTATAGGGCAGCATGATGCCGCAGAGCCATTCGGTCAGCAGGAAGCCCAGCCGGTAGAGGACCGTCAACGGCATCCGCAGAGGCCTCGGGCGCACCGACATCCGCCAGTTGCCGAAGCGATGCCAGAACAACGCCCAGAACCCCTGGGAGAAAAACCTCGTTCCCTGCGTGCGGTAGTCTTCGGCCACCAGGTCCCAGAAGCCGATGTCTTCAGGGTTGCAGTTGGCGCGACCGAGGTCGGCGGGGTCATCTGGCGCAGAAAGGCCTTCGACCATCATCTGTGCATGACTCAGGCGTTTCACTTGGGTTTTTGCCGGCTCCGTGTCCCCGGTCCGCGACCGGCGCTCGGCACTGATCGCACCGGTCTTGTACATATTCGCGCTCATACCAGACCACTCATCCCTGGGGCTGCTCGCTGTTCGCATATCGGCACTTTGTGGAGAAAAGATGGAGGCGGTGGAACGCTTGCGGGACCGGGGTGCGGGACCGGTGTCGGGCCGGTATTTGGGGCCGGTATGTGGGGCCGGTACGTGGGGCCGGGCGCAGCGGGAATGGATGCGGACCACCGCGAAGGGATTGGCGTTCCCAACAACGGGAATTCGGCGATGAAACGAATGTCGGAGTTTTAACAATGCCTTATCTGAACAGCCGAAACCGATACACATCAGTCTTGCCATGGGATGATGGTGTTGGTCCGATCTCGTTGTCTGCCGAAAAAGGCAGCCGTCACCATGATCTGTCGCCGCTCACCTTTGAAACGGTTTGCCGGAACAGGCGCGGTTTTCGGTGCCCCGCGGAGGATTACACGAAGAGGTGTGGTCGACGTCTCGGAAGGGTCTTGGAGTGACGCCCGGCACGACGGCGTCACCCCGGGATCAACTGTTTCCGCCAAAGGCAGTTTCGATCAAGACGCGATCGCCGGGTTTCAGGCGGGCGCCGCTGATGAAGCGATGGTATTCGGTTTCGCCCGAACCACGAAGGATGTGCATGGCGTTCTTGCCGCCTGGAGGCGCCTGGTCGAGCGACCAGACCGGCACGACGCCCCGTGTGTAGCCCACCGAAAGGCTGGCCTCGGCGCGGGTTTGATAGAGCACCGACACACCCCGTCCGCCAAGGTACTGCGCGTCCTGCGCGGGGCGGTCGGCAAGGGATTTGTGCACGACGTCCAACCCATACCGTGCTTCGCAGATTTCAACCGGCGTGTTGAACGTGTCGCCGTGGCTGGTCGAGAACATGGCGTTCATGCCGTCGCGCGTGGAGGTGGCCCCCCAGCCGCCCATCTGTGGCTCGACCATCGTGTACCTGCGCCCGGTATCGGGATGGGTTCCGGCAATGACCGTACCGAAGATCGATGAAAACGATCCGGCAGGCAGACGCCCCGGCAGTGCCCGCGCCATGCATTGCCAGAGCATGTCGAAAAGCCGGATGCGGGTCTCGAAATAGTAGCCCTGCGGCGCGGTCGGGCCGGCATGAAAGATCGTGCCTGGCTCGGTGATCACCTCGAGCGGGGAGAACGAGCCGGCATTGGCGAAGCGTTCGGGATCGCAGAGCGCCTTGTAGATCATCTGCGAGGCGATGACGGCGCCGTCCCGGCTGGTGTTGTAGGGCGCGGCCTGTTCGGCCGGGTTGCCGCGCAGATCGACGGTGAACCGGTCACCCTGCACGGAGATCGCCGCCCGCCAGAGCGCGCCGTCATCCTGCGCTTCCTCGATTTCGTAGCGCCCGGCCGGCAGCGCCGAGAGCCCGGCCAGGGCGCGGGCGCGGCCGGTCTCGAATGCCTCGGCGATGGCGCTGGCGACTGTCGGCGCCCCGTACCGCTCATATAGCGTCAGGATCTGCGCCTCGGCGCTTTTGCTGGCGGCAATCTGGGCCCAGAGATCACCGTGCACGAAATCCGGCAGGCGCGAGTTCACCTCGATAATGTCGAAGACCGCCCGGACCGGCCGCCCACCGTCGACCAGCCGCACGGCGGGCAGACGCAGACCCTCGGCGAAGATCTCGGTCACATCCGTGGCCATCGAGCCCGGGACCTTGCCGCCGATGTCGCCCCAGTGGGCGATCGAGGCCGTCCACGCCACGCAATCCCCGTCGAAGAACACCGGCTTGGCGACCACCACGTCGTTGAGATGGGTGACGCCGCCGTGGTTCGGGTCGTTGGTGATGAAAATATCGCCTTCGCGCAGGTCCTCCCCGAACCGGGTGAGAAGATGCTGCACGGCCTTGTCCAGCACGCCCACGAAAGAGGGGATGCCGGCGCCGGAGCTGACGAGCTGCCCCTCGGCGTCGGTCACCCCGGTGCCCACGTCGAGCACCTCGTAGATGATCGGGCTCATCGCGGTTTTGCGCAGCACCGCGAACATCTCTTCGGCGGCATTGTCGAGACCGGCCTGGATGACCGAGGCCGTGAACGGATCGTGCATCAGATCAGTCTCAGATCGCGCGGCAGCTCGGAAAACACCTCCGGGCCGTCTGCGCGCAGGATGACGATGTCTTCCAGCCGGATGCCGAACCGCCCGGGCAGGTAGATGCCCGGTTCGATCGAAAAGACCATCCCGGCCTCGAGAACGGTCTGGGAGGCCGAGGTCAGGTAGGGTTGCTCGTGGATCTCGACCCCCATGCCATGACCGGTCCGATGCACGAAGTAGTCGCCGTAACCGGCGTCTGCGATGACCCCGCGCGCCGCGTCGTCGACCGCGTGGGCCCGGACGCCCGGACGGGCCGCTGACATCGCCGCCTGGACGGCGGCTTCCACGATGGCATGCACTTCGCCGTAGCCTTCGGGCGGCGTACCGATCGCGGTCATCCGGGTCATGTCGCTGGAATAGCCGCCCATGCCTGCGCCAATATCCATCACCACGGCGTCACCCGTCGCCAGCCGGGTTTCGCCGGTCTGGTGATGCGGAAAAGCGCCGTTGCCACCGGCGCCCACGATGGTGAACAGCGGATTGGCGCCCTGGTCCTTGAAGCTCTCGCGGATCGCGCCGGCGACCTCGAGCTCGGTCATCCCGGCGCCCATCGCCGCCCAGCCGGCCTGCATCGCCCGGTCGGCTATCAGCGCGTTCTGCTTGAGCACCCGGTATTCTGCGTCGTCCTTGATCATGCGAAGATGCCCGATGGTCGAGGCGGTGAACTGCCGCGACGCATCCGGGAGCGCGTCCTGCACCAGGGCGGCGAAATCGGCGCGCATGGTTTCGTCCAGCACGATCCGGGCCGCGCCCTTCGCGCCCAGATCGTCGAGCAGCCGGCCAAAGGCGTCCACGGGTCCATCGGCATCGTTCCATTCATGGAATGGCAGATCGGTCTGGGTGCGTGTGCCCTCGGCATTGAGGGCCGGCATCAGGAACGCCGCGCCGGTCTGGGTGACGCAGACCAGGCAGGGCCGCTCGTCGGGATGCGGGTGAAACCCCAACAGCCAGTGCATATGCGCGCCGGGCCCGAGGGCCACGAGATCCACCCGCTCCGGCGGCCATTGTCGATTGCAGTTTCTCAAGTCGGTTCATGATGCCGCGCCCTCCTCAGGCCAGTGTTTCAACGACGACCTTGCCATGCGCGTTGCGCGGGCCTTTCAGGTATCTCCAGGCGTCGACATAGCCGTCCATCGCGAACACCCGGTCGACGTTTGGGCGCAGCTGACCCTTTGCCAGCGCGTCGTAGACGAACGCCTTGCCACGCGCGCAGGCCGCGGGGTCTTCGACATAGTTGAACAGCGAATAGGCGTGGAACCACAGGCTGTTCTGGATCATCGGCAGGAACGGCGGGTGGGAGTAGGTGCCCGCGAGCCCACCGTAGAGAAAGATGATGCCGTTCTTGGCCAGCGCGTTGGCGTAGCGTTCCATGAAGTCGCCGCCGACCGGGTCGAAGGCCGCGTGAACGCCGACGCCGCCGGTCACCTCGTTGAGGAACGCCTCGATATCGCCGCCATCGTCGACAAAGACATGGCTCGCGCCCTGATCGAGCAGGTATTGCCGGTTGGCCTCGGAGCGGGTCGTGCTGATGGCGGTCGCGCCCGTCAGGCGGGCGATCTGCAGCGCGGCGCTGCCGGCCGTACTGGTGCCGGCGGGGATCAGGATGTTGCGGCCCGGGGCGACCTTGGCCAACTCGACGACCGGGAAATAGGCGGTCATGAACTGCATCCAGACCGAGGCGGCCTCGACCGCCGTCAGCCCGTCGGGGGCTTTGGTCACATAGGCCTGGTCGATCAGAAGGCTGTCGGCGGAGGCGCCGCGCCGGTCGTAGAAATAGGGCAGCGTGCAATAGCGATCGCCAATGGCGATGCCATCCACTTCGCCGCCGACCGCCTCGACGATGCCTGCCGCTTCGATGCCGACCCGCGCCGGGAAAGCCGAGAAGCTGAACGAATAGCGGTCGTTCATCAGGTCTTCGTCGCCCCAGTTGAGCGCGAAGGCTTCAACCTTCAGCCGCACATCCCGAGGCCCGGGCGCTTCGCGCGCGCAGTCGGCAAGGCGCAGCCCTTCGAAACCGGTGTAGTCGTCGAGCACCCATTCTCGCGGCATGGTCTATCCTCTCGTCGTGCCGTGCGACCCGGTTTCCGACCGGGTTTCGGGATCGGCCGCGCCGTCAGGGCCGCGCGGCCCGGCCGTCACTTGTAGCCATAGACCTCGGCGGCGCGTTCCGGGGTCAGGATACCGTTCTTGATGTCGGCCGCGATCTTTTGCCGGTCGCGCTTCGCAGGATCGCCGTAGCCGCCGCCGGACGCGGTGACGATGCGGATCACGTCATCGGTGGTCACCGTCAGGCCGGACACGAAGGCATAGCGTTCGGTGCCTGACGGTTTGATCACCTCGACGTAATTCGACGAGCCCTCGTTGCCGCCCTCCAGCGACCAGGGCGGGACCTTGGAGCGGGTGAAGGCGGCGGTCAGGAAACCGTTTTCGGTGCGGATCCGGTATTCCAGCCGGATGCCGCGCCCGCCGGCAAACTCGCCCTCGCCACCCGGCTCGGTGTTGAGCTCCATGCGATCGACGTACAACCCGTTGCGGCTTTCCGAGATTTCCGCAGGCGTGTTGTAGGTTTCACCGTGGAAGCCCGAATAGATGCAGGGGTTGCCGTCACGGCCTTCCCAACCGCCCCAGCCGCCGATCTGCGGTTCGATGATCGTGTACTGGCGCCCGGTATCGGGATGAATGCCGCCGATGAACGTGCCGCAGATCGAGCTGAAATGTCCGGCCGGAAGACGCTGAGGGATATGCGGGGCAAGACAGCGCCAGATCAGGTCGTAGACCCGGATCTCGGTCTCGAAGTAGAACCCGACGGCGGACGGCTCCTGGGCGTGGAACACCGAGCCTTCGCGGGTCAGCAGTTTCAGCGGCCGGAAGCACCCGTCGTTTGCCGGCGTGTCGGGACCGGTGAGCGATTTGTAGACCATCTGCGCACAGATCGTGGTGCCGTCGCGGCAGGCGTTGGTGGGCCCCGGGTCCTGGTCGGGGTTGTCGCGCAGATCGACGATGAACTCGGCATCGGTGATCGTGACCTTCACGTTGTACACCCGGCCATCGTCTTGCGGCTCGGACAGCTCGAAGGTGCCCTTGGGCAGGTTGGCCATCTCGGCCAGGGCCGCTTCCTCGCCGAAGTCCATGAAGCTGTCCATCGCGCGCACGAAGGTGGTCACACCGTATTTGGCGGCGAGGTCGGCAAGCCGTCTGGCGCCGACCCGGACCGAGGCGATCGCCGCCCAGATGTCGCCGCGCAGAAAATCGGGCATCCGCGAGTTGACGGTGATGATGTCCATCACCGCCTGTTCGGTCTTGCCCTGGCGGATGATCTTGACGCCGGGCAGGCGGAGCCCTTCCTGGAAGATCTCGGTGGCGTCGCCCGACAAGGAGCCGGGCGCCATCCCGCCGATATCGGAGTTATGCGCGATATTGGCGGTCCAGGCGATCAGCTGGCCGTCGGAAAACACCGGCATCATCAGCACGAGGTCGTTGAGATGGGTGACGCCGCCATAATAGGGGTCGTTGAGGATGAAGACATCGCCGGCGTGGATATCCTGCGGGTCGAACCGTTTCAGGATTGCCTGCACGGATTTGTCGAGCACCCCGATGAAGGCGGGGATGCCGGCGCCGGAGGAGGCGAGCCGGCCCTGTCCGTCGGTGATCCCGGTGCCCATGTCGAGCACCTCGTAGATGATCGACGACATCGCGGTCTTGCGCATCGCGGCAAACATCTCGTCGGCCGCCGATTGCAGGGAGTTCTGGATGATCTCGAGGGTGATCGGGTCATTCGCTTGGGTCATGGACGCGCCCTCAGCTTTTCAAGGTGATATGAATGTTGCGATAGGCATCGAGCACGACCGAATTGCCGGGGTGAACGACCACGGTTGAGCCGCTGTCCTCGACGATGGCGGGACCCTCGAAGGCCATGCCGGCGCGCAGCTTGTCGCCGTCGTAGATCACCGCCTCGTGCTTGCCTTCGAGCGCATAGTCGACCACCCGCTTGCCCTTGGTCGCGGGCGCCGCGTCGGCGGGGCCGATCTCTTCGGGCTGCATCTCGAGCTTGCCGACCTCGGCCTTGGCCACCAGGTGGATGCCCACCATCTCGACCGGCGCGTCGAGCCGGTAGGTGTATTCGCGCTCGTAGGTCTCGTGGAAATCCGCGGCGATCGAGGCGAGGCTCGCATCGGTGATGGTGCCGCCCGACAGCAGCACCTCTGTCGTGTGCTCCTGGTTTTGATAGCGAAACTTGCCGTAACGCAGGAACGAGACCTGGTCGGCACCGATGCCTTCCTCGACATAGGTCGCGAGCGCCTTGGCCTCGGCCTCGGCAAAGGTGCCCTCGATCACCGCGCCCGCGCCTTCGTTCAGGTCCGCGAGGTGGGTGACGAAGAAATCGCGCCTGAGGTCCGACATCATCATGCCCCAGGCCGAGAAAACCGAGGCCGCCGCCGGCACGACCACCTTCTTGACCTGCAATTCCTGGCCGAGCGCCACGGCATGCATCGAGCCGCCGCCGCCGAACGCCAGGAGGGTGAAATCGCGGGTGTCGAAGCCGCGGTTGAGCGACACCAGCTTGAGCGCGTTGACCATGTTGTTGTTGGCAATCCGGATGATGCCCTCGGCGGCCTGGTCCGGGCCGACCCCGAGCTTGTCGCCCAGCGCGGTGATCGCGGTCTGCACGGCGTCCATGTTGGCGTCTACGGTGCCGCCGCAGAAGTAATCCTTGTTGATCCGGCCCAGCCAGAGGTTGGCGTCGGTGGTCGTGGCCTCGGTGCCGCCCTTGCCGTAGGCCGCGGGGCCCGGCAGCGCGCCCGCCGATTGCGGACCGACATGGAGCTTGCCGAAATCGTCCACCCAGGCGATCGACCCGCCGCCATTGCCGATCTCGACCAGATCGACCACCGGCACCATGATCGGGTAGCCCGCCGACTTTCGCGAGCGTTCGATCCAGTAGTCGGTCATGATCCGCACTTCGCCGTTCTCGATCAGCGAGCACTTGGCGGTGGTGCCGCCGATGTCGAGCGCCAGCACGTTCGGCTCGCCGATCAACCGGCCGAGCTCGGCGGCACCCCAGAAGCCCGACGCCGGGCCGCTTTCGACCATGGTGATCGGGGTGCGCGAGGTCGCGGCGAGGCTGTCGATGCCGCAGTTCGATTGCATGATATAGGGGCTGCCGGTGAACCCGCGCGACCGCAGCCCGTCATCGAGCTTTTGCAGGTAGCGCGCGGCAACGGGCTGGACATAGGCCGACAGCACGGCCGTATTGGTGCGCTCGTATTCGCGCCATTCGCGGGTGATCTGATGCGAGGCGACCACCGAGACCTCGGGCCAGAGCTTGTGGACTTCGGCCAGCGTGGCTTCCTCATGCGATGTGTTCGCGTAGGAATGCAGGAAACTGATCGCCACCGCTTCGACGCCCTCGGCGCGGAACCCGTCGAGGATGGCGGCAAGGCCGGACAGATCGAGCGGGGTGCGCTCTTCGCCCAGGTAGGTCACCCGGCCCGGCAGTTCGGCGCGCAGATGGCGCGGCACGAACGGTTCAGGCTTGACGTAGTGCAGGTTGAAGAAATCGGGCCGGTTGCCGCGCGCGATCTCCAAGGTGTCGCGGAACCCTTCCGTCGTGATCAGGCCGACTTTCACGCCTTTGCGTTCGGTCAGCGCATTGATCACCACGGTTGTGCCGTGGGCCAGGAAGTCGACTTGCCCCGGATCGACATCGCCCTTGGCGAGCACGTTCAGCACGCCGGTTTCGAAATCCGGTGGCGTGGTGTCGGTCTTGGCGGTGACAACTCGGGATGCCCCTGTGTCCATATCGGTTTCGAAGCAGACAAGGTCGGTGAAGGTACCGCCGACATCGGTGGCGAACTCGACGGGTGATCTTACCCATGGGGTTCTCCTTGATTGCGCATGCTTTCGGCCAGCAGGAAGGCCAGCGCGCCAGCGGGTTTGAGGGTTTCGGCGGCGGCGACGCGAGTGGGCGTGTAGTGCCCGGCGACATGCAGGCAGTTGAGCGTCCCGCGCATCTGGCCATTGATGAAGATCGGCAGGTTCAGGCAGCTTTCGCAGCCCAGCGACCGGATCAGCTCATGATCGGGAAAGACCTCGGCGATCTCCGCGATGGAATTGGCGACGAAGGTTTGATGTCGGCCGTCGACGATGTCCGACCATTTGTTCTGCATCCGAGGCTTTTCGCCGAGCACCGGGTAGGCGTCGGGCATGTTGGTGTAACTGCGCCAGGCGACGTTGCGGGCATGGTCGACCTCCATCAGCGTGAACAGCTTCACCCCGATGGTCCGGTCCACGAGACGCTCCAATGCCTTGAAGGTCGTTTCCGGTTGCCCTTCGCCGCGCGCGACCGCATCTGCGATCTCCTTCATGGATGGCCCTCCTTTGCCAGTGCGTCTCTGAGCGCGATTTCGTCGTCCGTCACCACCGGCACCGCGCCGATCAATTGGCGGGTGTAGTCCTCGCGCGGGTTTTCGAAGATGGTCTGCGTGTCGGCGCATTCGATCAATTCGCCGGCCTTGAACACCGCCACCCGGTCGGCCACGTTGCGCACGACCGACAGATCGTGGGTGATGAAGACGTAGGTCAGGTTCTTTTCCGCGCGCAGGTCGTTCAGAAGCCGCAACACCCTTGCCTGGACCAGCACGTCCAGCGCCGAGGTCGGCTCATCGAGCACCACCAGGCGAGACTGGCAGGCCAGCGCGCGCGCGATGGCCACGCGTTGCCGCTGGCCGCCCGACAGCGCGGCGGGTGGGCGTTTGCGCAGCTCGCGCGGCAGGCCCACCTCCTCCAGCGCATCCTCGACCATCGACCACCGCGCCGCGCGGTCACCGATCCCGTAGACATCGAGGCCAAGCCGCACCGAGGCCCCGACCGAGCGTTTCGGGTTGAGCGACGACAGCGGGTTTTGCTGCACGAGCTGGATGGCCGAGCGCTGGTCGAGTGTGCGCCGGATCGTCAGCGGGTGGCCCTCGTAGTCGATCTCGCCCGCGCTCTGGCCGAAGACACCGAGGATCATGTTGGCGAGCGTCGTCTTGCCCGAGCCGCTTTCGCCGACCACGGCAAGGCATTCGCCTTCGGCGACATCGAAACTCACATCGCGCACGGCGTGAACCGCTCGGTCGCCGCTGCCGAAGGTCTTGGAGACGTGCCTGAGGCGCAGGAGCGGGGTCATGCGCCCGCCTCCCCGTGGATGACGAGCGGGGCGAAAAACGCCTCGTCCACATCCGCAATGTCCGGGATCCCGCCGCCGGTGATCCGCGGCACCGCCGCCAACAAGGCGCGGGTGTAGGCGTGCCCGGGGTTTTCGAACACCGCCCGGGTCGGCCCCTGTTCGACGATCCGGCCGCGATAGATCACGTAGACCCGGTCGGCAAACTCGCGCACCACGCCCAGATTGTGCGAGATAAACAGAACCGCCGTACCGGTCCGCTCGACCAGATCGTGCATCAGGTGCAGGGTCTGAGCCTGAACCGTGACGTCGAGCGCCGTCCCGGGCTCGTCGGCGATCAGCAGCGAGGGGTGGTTGGCCAGCGCCATCGCGATTGCCACCCGCTGGTTCATGCCACCCGACAGCTGGAACGGAAACGCGTTCAGCACCCGGGCGTGATCGTCGATCGAGACCGCGTTCAGGATCTCGCCGGCGCGCGCGGCCGCGTCCCGTTTCGACAGTTTCGCATCGCGCCGCCGCAGCACTTCGAGGAACTGGGTGCCGATGGTGAACACCGGGTTGAGCGAGGAGGTCGGGTCCTGGAAGATCATCGACATCCGGGTGCCGCGCAGCGCGTGCCATTCGCGGTGCGACAGCTTGTTCAGATCCTGCCCCTCGAAAAACAGCCCGCCCTCGACCCGGGCGCTGCGCAGCTCCTGCAACTGCCCCAGCACGATCCGCGCGGTCACCGATTTGCCCGAGCCGCTTTCGCCCACCAGCGCCACCCGTTCGCCCGCCCGGATACTGAGCGAGATGCCATGCAGCACCTCGGTTACACCGGTGTAGCCGCGAAACCGCAAGGTAAGGTCGCGGATGCCCAGAACCTCGCTCATTGGTCGGCCCCAAGGATCTCGCGCAGCGCGTCGCCGATCAGGTTGAAGCCGAAGACGGCGATCAGGATGGCCAGGCCCGGGAAGACCGTGAGCCACCAGCTGTCGGGCAGATAGCGCGCGCCTTCGGCCACCATGCTGCCGAGGTCGGGGGTGGGCGGCTGCACGCCGAGGCCGAGGAACGACAGCGACGAGGCGATGATGATCACGAAGCCCATGTCCAGGGTCATCTTGGTGATGATCGCGGGCAAGCAGTTGGGCAGAATCTCCCGCAGCGCGATATGCAAGTTCGACGCCCCGATCACCTCGGCGGCCAGCACGTAGCCCTCTTCGCGTTCCGAGCGCGCGATGTTGTAGACCAGCCGGGCGTACCAGGGCCACCACATCGCCGTGACCGCCAGCATCGCGTTCATCAGCGTCGGCTCGAGCACGCCCATCATGGCAATCGCCAGCACCAGCGGCGGGATCGACAGGAACACATCCGTCAGCCGCATCAGGACGGACTCGGTCCAGCCGCCGATATAGCCGGCAAACAGCCCCACCAGCGTGCCGATCGGGGTGGCGATCGACAGGACCACGACGCCGAGGATCAGCGAGATGCGGAAGGCATAGAGAACCCGGCTGAACAGGTCGCGCCCGACCAGGTCGGTGCCCATGATGTGGCGCGATGTCGGTGCCTGGTTGAAGTAGACGAAATCCACCACCGCGCCCCTATGTTCCGGGAAAGGGGCGATGAAATCGGCGAAGATCGCCGACAGCACAACCAGCGCGACAAGCACCACGCCGACCATCGACAACGGATTTCGCAGCAGGATGATCATCGTGCGTTTCATGACGACCCCCTTTGCGAATAGCGGATCCGCGGGTTGAGAAACGCGATCATCAGATCGACGATCAGGTTCACGATCAGGAAAGTGGCGGAGATGATCAGCACCGTGCCGATGATGGCGTTGAGGTCCTTGCGCAGGATCACCGCCACGCCGTAGCGGCTGAGCCCCGGCCAGGCGAACACCGCCTCGACCAGGAAGGCGTTGCCGAGCATCGCGGCGAAATCGAGCCCGATGATCGTGAGCGACGGGATCAGCGAGGGTTTGAACGCGTATTTGCGGGCGATCCGCCGGGCCCGGAACCCGTAGGCCTGGGCCATTTCGATATAGGGTTTGTCGTAGGTCTCGACCATGTTCGCGCGCGTCAGCCGTGCCGCCTGGCCGACGCCGGACACCGCGAGCGCCATGGCCGGCAGGATCAGGTGCCAGAAGGCATCGCGAAAGGCCGCCAGGTCGCCCGCCAGAAGCGTATCGATCAACAGGAAACCGGTGATACGCTCGATCTCGTAGATGTCCTTGATACGACCGGCGATCGGGAAGATCGGCAGGAAAAAGGCGAACAGCAGCATCAGGATCACGGCCCAGACGAAACTGGGGGCGGAGACACCGAGGAGCGACACAAGCCGGATCACGTGGTCGGGCCATCGCCCGCGGTAGCGGGCCGACAGGATGCCGAGCGGCAGCCCGATGCCCACCATCAGGATGCCGGCGAAAAATACCAGCTCGAGCGTTGCGGGCAGGAACTGGGCAATATCCTGTGTCACCGGCCGGTTGGTGTAGAGCGAGATGCCGAGGTCGCCGCGCAACAGGTCTTTCACGAAGTGGCCGTATTGCACGACGATGGACTCGTCGAGATGAAGCGCCGCGCGCAGCTTGTCGATCTGTTCCGCGGTCGCGTTCGGCCCCAGCGCGATCCGCGCCGGATCGCCGGGAATGATCCGCGCGATGCCGAAGATCAGCATCGAAACGCCGACGAGCACGATCAAGGAGATACCGAGCCGTCGCGCGAGCAGGCGAAGGACAGGAGACATTTCCGCTCTTCCAAAGTCGGCCACCGGGCCAGGTCAGGCCCGGTGGCCGAGAGAAACCTCAGTCGGCCATTTCCATCAGCCGGAAGGTGAAGCCCATGCCGTCGAGACCGAAGGCCTGCGCCGGATCGGTCAGCGCCGGGGCCGAAACCCGGGTGCTGGCGGCAAAGACCGATTGCCGGTCATAGGCGTAGATTGTCGGCGCGATTTCCATCAACCGGGCGTTCAGCATCGAGTAGGCCGCGTCGCGGTCTTCTTCGCTCGCCGCGGCTCTGCCGGCGTCGAGGTATTCATCGACCTTCGCATCGTCGAGGTACTCCGGCGACTGCCAGGTGCCCGGGGTCGAGGAATGATACATGCCGTAGAGCAGCGTATCGGGGTCGCCGGTCACGGCGTTCACGAACAGCTGGCTGATATGCGGCGTGTTCTCGGGTTTCGACACCTGTTCGGCAAACAGCGCCCAGGGCATCTTGACGATATGCGATCCGACGCCCAGCGCCGTCAGGTTCGACTGGAACAGGAGCGCGAAGCGTTCTTCAAGCGGCACTTCCGCGATCCAGCTGATCTCGATATCCATCTCCGCCGGATCATGGGCGCAGGCCGCCAGATGCGCTTTCGCGGCATCAAGGTCCTGCGCCTGCGACATCGACGCGTCGTTGGAGCCGAACATGCCCACCGGGATGGCGCCGGTCGCCGGGCTGCCGCCGGAGATCTCGTCGGTGATCGCGATCATCTTGATCGCCGTGTCGTAGTCGAATGCAGCCGCCATCGCCAGGCGGCAGTTGACGTCGTCGAGCGGTGGCTTGGTGGTGTTCATTTTCAAATAGAACGCCCCGGTGCCGGATTCCGAGAAGAGTTGCGCCCCGCCCTCGGCCAGCGCCCTCATCACTTCCGGCGGCACCCATTGCGACGAGATATCATGCTCCCCCTGTGCGATCAGCGTGCGCACGGTCGCGGCCTCGAGGCCGTACCGCAACCGGACGGTATCGGGCGCCGCCTCGGCCACATCGAGGAAGTACGAGCCGTTCTTCTCCATCACGGTCTCTTCCTGCGGGTTGTGGGATTTCACCGTGTAGGCGCCGGTGCCGGCCGCATTGCCGGACAGGAAGGCTTCGCCCCACTCGCCGCCACCCATATTGGCCTCGACCAGCGCCTTGTCGACGATCGGAAGGCGGGTCAACGACGCGACGAAGGGCGCATAGGGCGACGACAGGGTGAACTTGACGGTATGTTCATCGACCGCCTCGACACTTTCGACGACCCCGAACAGGTACGAGAGCCCGGCGCCCAGCGCCTTGGTCCGCTCGAGCGAATAGACCACGTCGGCGGCGGTGAGCGGGTTGCCGCTCTGGAAGGTCACGTCGGAACGCAACGTGAAGGTGAAGCTGTTGCCATCGCTGGACCAGCTTTCCGCCAGATGCGGCGCATGACCCGGGCCCCCCTGCACAGGCAGGACAAGCGTGTCATAGACGTTGAACATGAGGATGCTGTCGGCATAGTCCGACGCCTTGGCCGGATCGAGCTCGCCCACCGCGACCTCGTCCAGGCGCAGAGTTCCGCCGGCAAGCGCGGGTGCCGTCAGGGACGTCGCCGCGAGAAGTCCCGCGGCAAGGGTCATTTTGACAAGTCTCATTTTCTCTCTCCCTTGGAGTTTGATTTCTTGTTCTTGGTGGCGCCGTTGTTCTTGTGAACCGGGTCAATCGTGTCTTCGCCGAACACATCCATCGTGCCGCACCACAGCATCGAGGCGGTCTCGGTGGTGTGGTTCCAGGTCGAATGGGTCTTTCGCGAGTCGAAATGCAGCGAGTCACCGCGCTTGAGGATGGTGCGCTCGCCTTCGACCTCGACCGTCAATTCCCCTTCGAGCATGAAGAAAAGTTCCTCGCCGACATGGCTGATCGGTTCGTTGCGGTGCCCCGGGGGTTCATGGACGATGACCGAGCGGATCGTGCTGCCCGGAAACTGCGCCGACAGCCGTTCGTAGGACAAAGCCCCTTCCGCGACCTTGTAGTTCGTCCGGTCGCCGGCCCTGGTGGCGTCATCGCTCGCCGAGGGTTGCTCGAGGAAGAACGAGATCGGTTTGCCCAGCACACCGGCTATGGCCCGCAACGACGACAGCGACGGAACCGTGATGCCGCGTTCGACCTGCGAGATGAACCCCACCGACAGGCCGGCATTGTCAGCCACGTATTGCATCGTGAGTGTCGCTTCCTTCCGGCTCTGGCGTAATTTCTCACCAAGACCGAGATCGTGACTTTCAGAGGAGGCGTTCGAATTTTTTAGCATTGCTAAAACCATTGGAAAATTGCGGAGACCTGTCAAGTTTTAGTTGGGCTAAAATTTTGGGCACAAATTTTGACTGTGACTTCAATGGACTGACATGACCGCGCGTGGGTCACCAAGACCGGATCAAGGGCACTGCGCAGCTGAGTCCAGGGGGGACCGGTGGCCTTTTGGATGTCCAATCCGGCAACGGCAGCTCATGAAACCGGCGCTGAAGGGACTGGATTCTTCGAAACCCCGCGCCCACGGAACCGAAAGGAACGAACGACCCGCACAAGACCCGGGTCAAAGCCTGTGGGGCATGGCCGCACGGGCGCATAAGAGTTGAACGGCGGGTTCGGGCTGATTGTGTTGAAAAACTCCGCGACCGAAAAATCGCCCGCAAAACTCGGGATGTTGTTCCCAGGAATGGGCGCCGCGAAAACAGCGTTTGCCAGCGGGCATACCTGAGGGAGACCGTCCTGCACTTTGACCGATCGCGCCTGAGCACCGAGTTTTTCAGCACGATCGGCTGGAACCGGACCTTCGTCGCGTTGCGCCCGCCCATCGGCTCCGGGCCGTTTGCCGTTGTTACCCGGTTCTTCGTCCGATGACCGGAAAGTCCGCGCCGCGGGTTTCTGTGCGGGGGGTGGTGGAGCCTGGCGCACGGCCAAGAGCGGTCGACGCGGCGCGCGGGTCGAAGGCCGGTTCTGGCGCCACGGCGGACCCACGGGTTTGCGGGACACCCCGTCCGAAAAAAGGCCCCGCCACAAGGGCGGGGCATCAAGTCGGGTGCCGTGGTTTTGCCACAGGCACAGGCGGTAACTGAGGAGTTACGACATCTCGGCGCGGATCTGCTGGCGCAGCACGTCGATGGAGACCTGTCTTCCCGTCGCGTTTGAAGTGCCAGTAGGTCCAGCCGTTGCAGGAGGGCGCGCCTTCCAGCGCGGCGCCGACCTGGTGGATCGAGCCCTTCACGGCATGCCGGCGATCAGCGTGCCGTCGGCGCGCACCTTGGCGCCTGCTGCCCGCGCGGGCTGGTCAGCATCTCGCCCGGGCGCAGCATGCCGCGTTCGACCAGCTGGCCGAAGGGCACGCGCGGCTCGGCGCGTTTGGAGGTGGTGACCTCGAGCGCCTCCTTGTCGAACTTGCGGATCTTCGGCGAGCCGCTTCTCGGCGACGTCGCGGTAGGCTTCTTCGCGCTCGATGCCGATGAAATCGCGGCCGAGCATCTTGGCGACGGCGCCGGTCGTGCCGGTGCCGAAGAACGGGTCGAGCACCACATCGCCGGGCTTGGTCGTGCCGACCAGAACGCGGTGCAGCAGCGCTTCGGGCTTCTGCGTCGGATGCGCCTTGTCGCCGTTTTCGTCCTTCAGCCGCTCGTCGCCGGTGCAGATCGGCAGCACCCAGTCGGAGCGCATCTGCACGTCGTCGTTCAGCGCCTTCAGCGCCTCGTAGTTGAAGGTGTAGCTTGCGAGCTTTCGGACTTCGACGCCCAGATCATCGTCTCATGGGCATTGGTGAACCGCTTGCCGCGGAAGTTCGGCATCGGGTTGGTCTTGCGCCAGACCACGTCGTTGAGGATCCAGAAGCCGTGGTTCTGCAACTCGGCGCCGACGCGGAAGATGTTGTGATAGGAGCCGATCACCCAGATCGCGCCGTCGGGCTTCAGCACCCGGCGCGCGGCGGCCAGCCAGGCGCGGGTGAACGCGTCATAGGCGCGGAAGCTGTCGAACTGGTCCCAGTGATCGTCGACGGCATCGACCTTGCTGTTGTCGGGCCGATGCAGATCGCCCTTGAGCTGCAGATTGTAGGGCGGATCCGCGAAGATCAGATCGACGCCGCCTTCGGGAAGGGCGTTCATCACCTCGATGCAATCGCCCGCAAGGATCTCATTGAGCGGCAGTTCAGGTACTGCCACCTCTACGTGTTTGGTCATCTGGTTGCCTCTGTCCCTCGGCGCGTTCTGCGCTCTGTCCCTCGGCGCTTATGCGCTCAAAAGTTATCCACAGGATGAGTCAAAGGCGATTCGCCGTCAAATTCTTTATTGAATCAAGGGGTTACGATTTCTCTTGATACAAGATATTGTGCACCGGTTTGAAGGAACGTCTATGGTGTGGGGTCACCCCCAGACTTTGAAGGGCCGAAATATGGCTTTTTGATGGATACCCCACATTTGTTTCCCACCCATACCCGGGGTGCTGTTGCGCCAATCCCACCATGATCCGATCGCGGGTCACCTTGGCGACGATTGATGCGGCGGAAATGGACAGAGATCTGCTATCGCCTTTCACTATTGCAACAGCCGAAACAGGGCAGCCGGTCGGGATCATGTTGCCGTCGATCAGCAGGTGATCGGGCGCGGGGTCGAGCGCGGCGACCGCCCGAAGCATCGCGATATGCGACGCGCGCAGGATGTTGTGGGTGTCGATCTCTTCGACGGAGGCGTGGGCGACCCCGACAGCCGCACTCGCGAGGATCGCATCGAACAGGGCTTCGCGGCGGCGTTGGGTGAGTTTCTTGGAATCGTCGAGGCCGGGGGGGATGTTGTCGGGGTCGAGCACCACGGCCGCGGCCGTGACGGGCCCCGCGAGCGGGCCGCGGCCCACCTCGTCGACACCGGCCACACGCGCCGCGCCGCGATCCAGCGCGGCGGTCTCGAAACTGAAATCGGGGGAATGGTCTGCCATGGCTTTGGGTTGCGCATCATCCCCGCCAGCGCAAGCAGAAAGGGGTGGCGGGCATACACCCACCACCCCCTGGACGCGCGACAGAAACCTGCGACAAGCCGCGCGCCTGCTCGGTGTCCCTCAGCGAAGGCCCCAGTCATCCGGCCGATACCCGGCCTGGGCGAGACATTGCGCCTTGTAGGCGACGACATCGTAATGACGCCGCGGAAGCTCGACCCGCTGTTCGCAACGGCTTGGGAGAAGCGGCCAATGGGGGTAGTTCGCGACCAGGCACTGGCGCCCGAACCATCTGCCGCGGTCGGGGCCGTGATGGATCTCGAAGCGGCACTCCGCCGGCAACATCTTGCGCGGCGGTTCGACGGGCGGATGTGGCCGGGGGGAATGCGCCGCCCCATCGCGCGTCGAGGCGATGACAAGGGCGGCGACCAGCCCGAAAAACGCGGCCGCGGCGATGGCGTCGCCGTTGCCGTCGGCGCGGGCCGGGGCCGCACCCGCCGTGGTCAAGGTGAGCGCCGCGGCCAGGCTGGCCGCGAGGGCCTTGCGGGAGAGGGAACCTGGGAAGGTCGGGGTCATGTCTTGCCCTTTCGGCTGGCGCCGGGTCAGGGCGCGTTTTGTATGCACCAAGACTGGTCGGAGACGGCGAAGACAGGCAATAACGGTGCTCTGTTAGAGGATAACAGGCCCCGTTCGGGCAAAGGATATTGAATATCGCCGAGGTCGCGCGCAGTCTCCACCCCATGAAACAGCACCTTGCCAGATTCCGGCTCGCCGCCCCCATCGTCCTTGCCCTCGCACTCGCGGGCACGCCGGCCGCGGCCGATTGCTATGCCGACTACAAAGCAAAACGCGATGACCCGTTGCAGCTGCATTACGGCGTGATCGCCCTGCCCGACGCCGCTTGCGCCGAAGCGAACGTGACACAAGCCGAAATCGCCGCGCGGATCGCCGTGGATGGATGGACACTTCTCACGGTCGTCTCGGTTTTCGATGAGACGGGTTTGACCGATGAAGAGAGGAGGTCCAATGCCGGTGCGTTCTACCTCCGTTACTGAAACCCGCGCCACCGGCACGCGGGTGGCGCTGATCGGAACTGGTGCGGTCGTCGCGATCCTCGGACTCGCGGCGGTTTTCCTGTTCCTGAACCTGCCCGACGCCAATGCGTTCAACGCCCGTGTCGAGCGGATATTCGTCGAGAACGACCTCACCAGCGCGGCGGAGATCAAGCTCCTCGAGATCCTCGCGCAATCGGGCACCGCGTTTTCCGACACGCTCGCGAGCTACCGGGTGGTGATCTTCGTGCTGCTCGTGTTCGCCACCGCCATGCTGGTGGCCGCGCTCGGGTTGCTTCTGACCATCGTCGCGCTCAACCGGCGCATGGGCGAGATTGAACGCGCCGGGATCACGGTGAACTCGCTGCTGATCAGCCGCGAGGAGCGGGCTGTCTACCTCAACAACATGGAGTTCTCCCTCACCGAGGCCGCGATCGAGACGCTCGCGGTGCTCGCCGAGGCGCGGATGGACGATGACGTGTTGAACGGGGCCGAGCTCGAGGCGCTGATCTCCGGCAGGTCTGCGGCCGATTGCGACGAATCGGCGGGCGCGATGCGGATCAAGCGGTTGCGCGATGCGCTCGGCAACCAGCTCCTGTCCGAGGTCCTGGTCCGCACCATTGCGCGTCGCGGCTACATGCTGGCGATCGACAAGGACGTGATCCGGATGGTGTGAGCGCTGCGCCGCGAAGGTCCCCGGCGCGTCGCGGGATCGGCGCGGGATCAGATATCGAGGAAGTAGCTGTCGACCCGGCGCCAGAAATGCAGCAGATCCTGCGCGGTCGCTGGCCGCTGGCCCATGCTCTCGACCGCGAAGATATCGGCCGCGAGAATGGCGGCGAGTCGATAGGCGAGCGGCGCAGCTTGCGTCGAGTCCGCGTCACGCTTGAGGTTGTCTTCGAGCGTGGCGGCGGCGGAGGTCATCGCGAACACGACCGACAGGGCCGGCGCTTCCGGCCAGCGCAGGCAGATGTGGCGCACGAGCCCACGCCGCCGCGCCTCGCTGCCCGAGGCAAGTTCCTCCAGCGCGAACGCAATCATTCTATCAATGACAGACTGCCGTGACATCGGCGCCCCACCCCAAACTCAACAGACCCACGACGGCAGTCTACGGCCTTGGACAGATTCGCCCAAGGCATCGTTGCCGCGCGGAAAGAAACAATCGGTTTACCAATTTGCCCGGCCGGAGCGGGAGATACCTGCCGGTCCGGCGCGTGTCGCCATCACGCCCGCCGCGTGGGCGGTAAGGAAATCGAAGGAAAGGCGCTTTATGCCCGGGTTGGAACGGGCTTTCGTCCCACCCGGCAAAGGTTACGCCTCGATGATGTTCAAGACCTCGGTTTCCACCCCGATCCTCGCTGCATTCCTCGTGCTGGGCATCGTCATCACGGGCAACGTGATTGTCGGGCTGTGGGGCGTCGAGCGGCTGTCGGACACGTCGCGACGTGTCGGCAACGATCTCGCGCCGTTGTCGTGGGCGGCGATGCAGGTTGTCGTGCATTCGTCAAAGGCCGGCGAGGCCACCGAGCTGTTCTCTGCCACCCACGACATGGACGAGCTCGACGCATCTCTCGAAGAAATCGACATCGCCGATTCCTATGTCGCCGCCATGGCCGAGGGCGGTGAAACCCCGGTGGCCACCCTTGCGCCGGTGGAGGACGCCGCATTGCAGGATCTGGTGCACACGGCCCGTGACCAGCTCTACGCGTTTCGTCTTTCGGTCGAGAACCGGCTGGCATCGGAATTCGACGAGTTCGGCCCCGCTTCGGACACGGCGCGGACCTTTCGCGAGGATTTCGCCAGCCTCGACGGGACCTTCGAAACACTGCTGTCGGATGACGGCCCGGTCGACACCATGCATGCGCGCCACGCTTTGCTCACGGCCCGCTATGCCGTCACCGCCGCGTCACGCACCCTGTTCGACCTGTTGGTGAAACTCGACCCGGAGGTCGACACGGCTCCGGTCACCGCCGCCTTCGACGCAGCCCGGGTCGCGCTCAACAGGGCTGCGCAGGCTTTCAGGGCGCCGCCCCTCGCGGAACAGATCGCGGCGCTCGAGACGCTGTCGCAAGATGCGGCGTGGATCCTGGAAAGCCACGTCGCGGCGCTGCGCTACCGGGCCCGGCTTCGCCGCGATTACGACGCCGCCTACGCAGCCCTCGCCAGTTCGACCGGGGCGATGGTCGAGCGGGTCGATACCCTCACGGCCCGGGGGATCACCGAGGTCGCCGCGGTCAAGTCGATCACCCTGGTGGCCTCTCTCGTCGGTGCAACCCTCATGGGAATGGTGACAACGGCGGTCTATCTCCTGATCCGCCGACGGGTCGTGCGGCGTCTGTGCAGCCTGGCGCGCGTCCTGAGCGAGCTCAACGCCCGGGAGGGTGAGGTCCGGCTGCCGCAATGGACATCGCGCGACGAGCTCGGGCTGTTGCGCGACCAGGTGATCGCCTTCAAGGACGGGCGCGACGAGATCGCGCGCATGCAGCTCCAGCAGGACGCGCACCTGTCACGGCTCGAGGCCAAGGAGGCCGAGGCGCGCGCGGCCGCGGCCGACCTCGCGGACCGCAAGGCGCAAGCCGAACGCGCGGCGGGCGCGATGGCCGAACGCCAGAACCGGCGTGAATCCATGATCGCCGATGTCGACACGGTGGTCGGCGCCGTCGCCGCGGGCGACCTCCGCCAGCGGCTTTCGCTGGATTGGAACGACGACCAGCTTGACCGGCTCGCGGCCAGCGTGAACGGGCTGATCGACACGATCGAACACGTTTTCGAAGGCGCGAACCGCGCAATCGGTGAAATTGCCGACGCCAACCTCGACGTCGCTTGTGCGACCGACCTCGAAGGGGTGTTCGGCGAATTCCAGCGGATGATCGGCACGACCGCCCTGCGCCTATCGGACGTGATCCGCGGAATCGCGGCCGCAGGTCACGAGGTGTCGGCGGGCTCCGACGACGTCACCGGGATCGCACGCGGGCTTGCGCGCGAAAACACCACGCAGGCCCAGACGCTGTCCCAGATCGCCTCGGCTGTGGAGCAGATCAACGCCACCGTCGCCGCCAATGCCGCCACCGCCCGCGCCGCGCGCGAAGATGCCGACAGCGCAGCCTCGCAGGCGGCGACGGGATCGGCCGACATCGACCTCACGATCAAGGCCGTGCGACAGATCGCGGAAAGCTCGGCCGAGATCGTCGCCTTCCTCAACGACATCGAGAGCATCGCTTTTCAGACCAACCTCCTTGCACTCAACGCTTCGGTCGAGGCGGCGCGCGCGGGCGACGCCGGCAAGGGGTTTGCGGTCGTCGCGTCGGAGGTACGCGGGCTGAGCAACAAAACGGCCAAGGCCGCCGAGCACATCAAGGTCATCATCGACCGATCCGGCGAACACATCGACCGCGGCGTCGAACTCGTGGAGAAGACTGGCCGCCAGATCGGTACGGTCCACGGCTCGATCGCGGCCCTTACCGAACGGATCGCCGAAGTCGATCACGCCTCGGCGGAGCAGGCCGGCGCGGTAAAGTCGGTCGCGGGCGCGATCGCCCGGATCGATGCCGCCGTTCAGTCCGGGGCGGAGCGGGCCAAGATCTGCGACACCGCGGCCGCGAGCCTCGCCACGGAATCCCGCAGGCTGTCGGACCTCGTCGCGGCCTTCCGCCTCGCCCCGATTGACGGTGCTGGCCTGGAACCGGGTCGGCAAAACGTTGCGCCCGGCGGTAAACCCTCCGCGACCGAAATTGGCCTCGCCTCCTGACCCGCCCAAGGCGGTAGACGGCTCGTCGATCCAACGCGACGACGCGGCTTTTGCCACGACAAGCGCAGAGGGCGCGACCCGGACTCGGTGGGAGCGCGACGCCTGCCGATCGAGATCGCCTGGGGTGTCCGCAGGCGCGGCCGGAGCCTGATTGCGCCTCACCTTGCCAGCGCGCGGTCAGGACGGCCATGGCACATGCTCCGCACCACAAATCCGCCCCGAAGGGCTGCTGAGGGCCCGCCGGGGGCGACCGGACCAGAGCCGGCCTTTTGCCGGGACTCCTTCGCCCGGCGCAGGCAAGGGCCGGGAAACCCGACCCCGGGCGCAGGGTTCTCGCGGCGATATCCGGCCGCTAGAACGCCGCCAAACCCGCGTTGGTATCCAGAAAGAACTGGCGGAAGATCGGCGCGCTGGCGGCTCCGATACCGCGCGCGTTCGGCCCGACGGCGCCTGCTTCGATGGACGGCGAGATCAGCCCGCGCCTGTCCTGATTTGCCAGGTAGCGCCGGGTCCGCTCGACCAGTTCGTCGCGCACTTCGGTCGGGAAAGCCCCGTCGATCAGGATGGCCTCGAAATCGATGACCGAGCAGATCGTCAGGGAGGCCTTGGCGAGCTCCTGAGCCGTCTGGCCGATCCAGGGCTCGACATGGCGCCAGATCCCGGTCCAGTCCTGCGGCATCTGCCAGAGCCCGGCCGGGTCGATCCCGGCTTCCTTCACGCGGGTCTCGAGCAGGTGGATCGAGGCCACGTCGATCAACTGCTGGGATTCACCGAGAGGACCCGTCGCCCGGATCGAGCCCAGCGCACCCGCATTGCCACGGTTGCCCTCGAACACCGTGCCGTTCAGCGCAACGCCGCCGCCGATCAGGGATCCGATGAAGAAATACGCGTAGTCGCGAAACTCCTTGCCCCGCCCATAAAGGTGTTCGGCACGGCAGGCCGCGGTCGCATCGTTGACGACGAACACCTCAAGACCGGTGAACCGCGCGACTTGCGCGGCGAAATCGACATCCTTCCACACCCGGAAGTTTTCGGCCGCCAACCCGGCCATGTCGTGCCATTTCCACAACTCGAACGGCGTGCCCAGCCCGATCCCGCAGACCCGTGCGCGCATGTCGGCGGTGAGGCCCTCGAGCAAGGCCGCCAATCCCGTTTCAAGGAAACCGAAAACCTCGTCCGGCATCGGATAGGGATAGGTCGTGTGGATCTGCTCGCGCACCCGGCCGGTGAAATCGAGCAGCAGCAGCTCGGCGCTGCGCCGGCCGATTTTCATGCCGACGCCGAACACCCCGTCGGGGTTCAGCTCCATCGGGATCGACGGTTTGCCGACTTTGCCGCGGATCGGATTTCCGCGCCGCAGGATGCCATCGTTTTCGAGTTTTCTCAGGATGATCGACACCGTCTGCGGCGACAGGCCGACGCGGCGCGCGACCTCGGCGCCGGGCAATGCACCACTGCGTTGCAGCAGCGACAGGATCAGGCGCTCGTTGTGATCGCGAACCCCGCTCTGGTTCACGCCGCCCACCAGCCTGCTTGTCCTGCTGCCATCCATGGCGCCGACCATATCTGTCTCCTCCGACCGTAGAAAGATGCCACGTTCAATTAATAAATCAACTTTATTTACTTATTGACAGGAGCCGTCGAATCACGTTTTCTCGACGGGAACCTGCGGATGAGAACCCACAGGTTTCGGCCAGGGAGGAGCCTGGCCGGAAACATCACACAGAGTTCTGGGAGGAACCCATGCAAAAAATTCTTTTGACCTCGGCCATTGCGCTTGCCGCTTCCGCGACCGGTGCATTCGCCGCCGACATCGGCGCGTGCCTGATCACCAAGACCGACACCAACCCGTTCTTCGTGAAGATGAAGGAAGGTGCGCTCGAAGGCGGCCGAGGCCAATGGCATCGACCTGTCGACCTTCGCCGGCAAGATCGACGGCGACGTCGAGACCCAGGTCGCGGCCGTCGAAACCTGCATCGCCGCCGGCGCCAAGGGCATCCTGATCACCCCGTCCGACTGGCGCGCGCTGGCCCCGGTCGATCAGCCAGGCCCGTGACGCCGGGCTTCTGGTGATCGCGCTCGACACGCCGTTCGAGCCCGCCGACGTGGCCGACGCCACCTTTGCCACCGACAACTTCAAGGCCGGTGAGCTGATCGGCCAATGGGCCGCCGCCACGCTGGGCGACGACGCCGCCAACGCCAAGATCGCGCTGCTCGACCTCAACGCCGTCCGAGGTGTCGGTCGACTACCTGCGCGACAGCGGTTTCCTGCAGGGCTTCGGCATCGACATCAAGGACCCGACCGACATCGGCGACGAAGACGATCCGCGCATCGTCGGCAACGACGTGACCAACGGCAACGAAGAGGGTGGCCGCACGGCGATGGAGAACCTGCTGCAGATCGACCCCGAGATCAACGTGGTCTACACCATCAACGAACCCGCCGCCGCCGGTGCCTACGAGGCGCTGAAGGCCGTCGGGCCGTGAGAACGACGTGCTGATCGTGTCGGTCGATGGCGGCTGCCCGGGCGTGCAGAACGTGGCCGAAGGTGTCATCGGCGCGACCTCGATGCAGTTCCCGCTGCTGATGGCCTCGCATGGGCATCGAAGCGATCAAGGCCTTGGCCGAGACCGGCGCGAAGCCGGAGAACACCGACGGTCTCGACTTCTTCAACACCGGCGTCGAGCTGATCACCGACGAGCCGGTCGATGGCGTTCCCTCGATCACCTCGGCCGAAGGCATGGAGAAGTGCTGGGGCTGATCCTCACCTGCAAATCTGGCGGATGGGGCGGCTTCGGCCGCCCCTCCCACGAACCCTTCCCTTGGCAGCCGTGACCAGATCAGGCTTTCGGCCAAGGGCTGACATCAGGGGAGAAGCGGCATGTCAGACACCACGTCCAACAGAAAAAGGCAGGATTTCGAGACAGTGCTCGACGAGAGCGACAAGACCGTCGCCTCTTTCGAGCGCGAAACACGCGGCGTCGCTCGGACCGATCCAGCACTTCCTGCATCGGCAACCCGACGCTGGTGCCGGTCATCGTCCTGGTCGCTCAGTGTGGCCGATTTTCGGGCTCGATTGCCGGCGACAAGTTTCTTCTCGGCCTTCAACCTGTCCCTGATCATGCAGCAGGTGTCGATCATCGGCATTCTGGCGGCGGCGCAGAGCCTGGTGATCCTGACCGCCGGCATCGACCTGTCGGTTGCGCGCGATCATGGTGCTGATGTCGGTCATCATGGGCAAGCTGGCGCGTCGAGTTCGGCGTCCCGGCACCACTGGCGATCCTGGTCGGTTTCGGTCGGCGGCATGCTCGCCGGCGGCCTCATGAACGGGCTGTCTCATCACCAAGATCAAACTGCCGCCCTTCATCACCACGCTGGGCACCTGGAACATCTTCTTTGCGCTGCTTCTCTGGCTCTCCGGCGCCCAGTCGATCCGCGGCCAGGACATCGACGACGACGCGCCGATGCTGAAATGCTTCGGCGACGCCATCGCCATCGGCGGCGCGCGGATCACCTATGGCGTCGATCCTGATGATCGCTGGTCTTCGCCGTGCTCTGGTACATGCTGAACAAGACCGCCTGGGGCCGCCATGTCTATGCCGTCGGCGACGACAAGGAGGCGGCCGAACTGTGCCGGTATCCGCACCGACCGGATCGCTGGTCTCGGTCTACGCGGTGGCCGGCCTGATCTGCGGCGATCGCGCGCCTGGGCCTCGATCGGCCGGGTCGGCTCGATCTCGCCGCAGTCGTTCTACGAAGGCAACCTGCAGTCGATCACCGCCGTGGTGATCGGGGGCATCTCGCTGTTCGGCGGCCGCGGCTCGATCCTGGGGCCGCTGTTCGGCGCGCTGATCGTCGGCGTGTTTCAATCGGGCCTGCGTCTCGCCGGGGTCGACGTGCTCTGGCAGGTCTTCGCCATCGGCTGGCTCATCATCTCGCGGTCGCCATCGACCAATGGATCAGAAAGGTTTCGGCATGAGCACAGAGCAGGATCCCGTTCTCAAGGCCCGCGGCCTGGTCAAACGCTATCGGCCACGTCACCGCGCTCGACCACTGCGATTTCGACCTCTACCCGGGCGAAATCCTGGCCGTGATCGGCGACAACGGCGCCGGCAAGTCGTCGATGATCAAGGCGATCTCCGGCGCGCTCCAGGTCGACGACGGCGAGATCGTGGCTCGAGGGCAAGCCGATCCATTTCTCCTCGCCGCTGGAGGCGCGCGAAGCCGGGATCGAGACGGTCTACCAGACCCTCGCCCTGTCGCCGGCGCTGTCGATCGCGGACAACATGTTCATGGGCCGCGAGATCCGCAAGTCAGGGCTTCCTCGGCACGGTGCTTCAAGATGCTCGACAAGGCGGCGATGGAGACGCTTTGCCCGCGAGAAGCTGACCGAGCTCGGGCTGATGACGATCCAGAACATCAACCAGGCGGTCGAGACGCTCTCGGGCGGTCAGCGCCAGGGCGTTGCCGTCGCCCGCGCCGCCGCCTTCGGCAGCCAAGCGTGATCATCCTGGACGAGCCGACCGCCGCGCTGGGCGTCAAGGAAAGCCGCAGGGTGCTGGAACTGATCCTGGACGTGCGGGCGCGCGGGCATGCCGATCGTGCTGATCAGCCACAACATGCCGCATGTGTTCGAGGTCGCCGACCGCATCCACGTCCACCGGCTGGGCAAGCGGCTCTGCATCATCGACCCGAAGGACTACACCATGTCCGACGCCGTCGCGTTCATGACCGGCGCCAAGGAGCCGCCCGCCCAGGACGCGGCCTGACCCGGGACAAGGAAACACAGGCGCCGTCGCATCCGGCGGCGCCTTTTCATCTTGTCCGGCATCCTGAAAACCGCCCCCGAAACCGCCACAACGGACGGATCGCGTGGGCATTTTCGGCCATTCGGGGAGCGCTGGCGACCCCGGCAGTCGCCATTTCAGTTTCCAAGCAGCGCCCGTGCCTTCCCATAATGCTCTGAAATAAATAGGTTTTCGATAACATCTGTTCCAATACGGTCCTGCAAATTCCGGGTTGTTCCCCCGCGTTGAGGAAGAACAGATGGGGGAACGCATATGCCCGCGCGCGAAGCCACCAAGCGCAAGGGCCTCGCCCCCGCCTTCGTGGTTTCCGTCACGCGACCCGGCAAATACCACGATGGCAAAGGCACGGGCCTGTTTCTACTGGTGAAAAACACGGGCGCGAAATCCTGGGTTCAGCGAATTGTCATCAGGGGGAAGCGCAGGGAGATCGGTTTGGGGGCACCGCCAGTTGTGCCTTTGGCCCAAGCTCGGGAGCCGGCGTTGGAAAACGAACGGCTCGCTCATTCGGGTGGCGATCCTCTTGCCGAGAAGCGCAAGGCGCGACGTGTCCTAAGCTTCGAGGAAGCCGCGCGCAAAGCGCACGCGGAGAATGCCCCCTCCCTGAACAATCCCAAAGATCGCGCCGCCTACCTCAAATCAATGGAAACCTGCATCTTCCCGTAATTCGGTTCTGTGGCGCTTCCAGACGTTACAAGCGCGGAGGCGCGCCGGGCGATACTGCTGGCGCGCGAGAAGGCGCCCGGCGTGGCCCGCAAATTGGTGTACCGCTGTCCTGCCGTTTTCAAAATGGGGGACTGCAGAAGGCATGTGTACCGGCAACCCGGCAACTGGCGAAGCGCTGGCCTTGCCCAAATTGGAACGCACCGTGGCGCATCGCAAGGCCCTGCCCGATCCCGAGGGAACGGGCTGTCTCGGAGCGGCGGAGGCATCGGGGGCGGGCGCGACATCAAAACTCGCGCTGGTATTCCTGATCCTGACCGCGACGCGCCCGGGTGAGACCCGCGAAGCGCGATGGGAAGAAATGGATTTCGGGGGTGCTGACTGTGCGACCCTTGCGACACGTGCAACATGGATCATCCCGAAAGAGCGGATTAAGACGAAGCGCGATCATCGCGTGCCGTTTCGGAACGGGCGCCAGAAATCCTTCGCGAAGCCGAACCGCTGGCGGATGGCTCGGGGCTTGTGTTTCCCGGTACAAAGCCGGGCAGGCCATTGTCCGACGTGACTCTTTCCAAGCGCGTGAAAGAATTCGGGTTCAACGTCGATGTGCCCAGGTTCCGCACGTCTTTTCGCACCTGGGCTCAGGAACGGACAAGCTTCCCGCGCGAGGTGGCCGAGGCCACGCTGGCGCATAAGATCGGTGATACCGGCGAACAGGCTTATGCCCGATCCGATCTCTTCGACAAGCGGCGCAAGATGATGGAGAGGTGGTCCGCATACCTTTCGGTAGCGGTTGCCAAAGTTGTTACGATCGGATGATTCTGCCCTTACCCTGATCCATTTGACGAGACACCCACTGCGATGATCATGGCGCGTCATAAGGTGACTTGCCGTTGTGGGCGCCGAGCGATCTGGCGAGGTTGTAGAAGCGCTCCCACTCTCGCAGTTTGGCCTTCAAAATCGAAGTCGCCCTTGCAGCTTGGAAGTTGGGAGACCTCCTGCTCGCCGGAACGGTAAGACTGCGCGCCTTGCCGTTGAGCTGGGGCAGGCTCGGCTTGCTGTAGGCATGGCGGATTCCAAAAACCTCGGCGTGCCCGCGGACCTTGGCCTGGACCTCATGGCCTTTTTCGGTCCTGATTTCGCGGATGCGGAACGAAAACGTCGCGACGACATGATCGACAAAGTCGATGGCATTCGCATGGGTGACCTGCGCAAACGGCCCATTCCCGTCATTGGCGACAGGGATCGGCGCTGCGCCGCGGCTTCACAAGACCGGCAATTCGCTTCTCGAGAATGCTGCGCGTCGCACGATTGGCCGTAGTGCGTAGTGCGGACGAAGCCGCCAGATGCGGTTTTGGCGAAATCCGTAACGCGAAACCGATGGAACTGATCCTGTCTCAGCCGAAAACGTGCGGCGGCGCTGCGAGCTTCCCCGAACCGGACATTCACTGTCCTCGAAATTGCCACAATCCAAACCGGCCGTTCGTCGCGCTCGATGCAGATGTCTCAGAGGCGGGACAGAGCGGATATTTTCAGTCGCTATGCCCATGGCAGTTATTGATGCTGAGGGCATTTCGAAGGAAGCTTCTGACGGAAGCGCAATTTCTGCCCAATGCGCAAGAACGGCTTTGATGCCTGGCAAGCGATCCTTCGATGAGATTGAAGGTGACAAGGTCGGACACGGGACCGGTGGGATGAGTTCGCTGCGGGCGGCGAGAAAGCCCTCCACTTCCTTTTCTGGTGAAAGGGGGACGCTTTAACGCGGAAGCTTCACAGAAAGGCCCGTATGGCCTGTCCGCCCACATCCAAGCGGTCGTGCAACCACGGCACACCCTCTGCTGCCCGCAAAACTTGATCTGTGGCCGGGATTGAGCCACCCTTATCCTTCGGTATGCCAATTGGGGAGTGCCGGATTTGGTTGCTCATCTGCTAGAAAGGCTGGTTCATGTCTGAACCGCACGTGATCCAAATTCTCATCAGTATCGCAGGCGCCGCCGCCCTGTTGATCTGGGCCGTGCGATTGGTGCGAACCGGGGTTGAACGCGGCTTCGCGGTTCAGATGCGGATCTGGTTAAGGCACTCCGCCAGGAACCGTTGGCTTGCGGCGGGCACCGGCATGGGCGCAGCGGTCCTGTTGCAAAGTTCCACCGCTGTTGCCGTTCTGGTGTCCAACTTCGTGGCGAAAGGCGGGGTGGAAACAGCGACGGGGCTGGCCATTCTTTTGGGTGCGGATGTCGGATCGGCTGTCGTAACCCAGCTTTTGATGGCGCGGCAACCCATTCTCATTCCGCTGTTGCTTCTGATCGGCGTGATCGTGTTCTTGCGCGGCGAAGGCAGCAGTACCAGACAAGTTGGCCGGATCATCATCGGGCTGGCGTTGATATTTGTCTCCCTCGATATGATCCGCAGCGCGACGGGACCCATGATATCGGACCCTGCCACGCAGACTGTCATGGCCTATCTGGGGCGCGATTTGCTGACCGCCTTTGTCATTGGTGCGGTCTTTGCATGGGGCGTGCACTCCAGCGTCGCGGCTGTATTGTTGTTTGTCACACTTGCCGGACAAGCCATCCTTCCGGTCCCTGCCGCCGCCGCAATGATCTTGGGTGCCAATTTGGGAGGGGCATTCATTGCATTCATTCTGACATACACCGCGCCCATTGAGTCGCGGCGGATGGTCGTGGCCAATCTGGTGCTTCGCGGCGGAGGCGCTGTTCTGGCGATGGCGCTGATTGCAGCGATGCCTGACCTCTTGGGGTATTTGGGTGCCACTCCGACACGGCAATCCATCAACCTGCATTTGGCATTCAACCTTACACTGGCGGTTCTGGCTCTGCCGCTTGTCAGGCCCGTAACGGCAGGGCTGGCGCGTCTCATGGTCGATAGGCCTGCAAGTGAAATGCCTTTGGATGCTGTTAGCGCGCTTGATCCTGCCCTTTTGGACAAACCGCGACGCGGACTTGACTGTGCGGCGCGCGAATTGCTCGGGATGGGGCAGAAGATCGAACACATGCTCCAGGCGATCGATCTTCTCTATGATCGCTGGAACGGCGCCGCCGCCGAGGCGATTCGCAGCCAAGACGCAGCCATCAAGAACACCCACCTCGATATCAAGCTATACTTGGCGCGGATGGGCCAGAAGGGCTTGGACGAAGAGCTCAGCCGCCGCTCAATGGACCTTGCGTCAATATCGACAAGCCTTGAATCCGCGTCTGACACCATTACAAGATCCATGCTTGAGCTGGCCCATAGGCTCGATGTGCAAAACCTGCAATTCTCACCGCAGGGCCGCGAAGAGATCCGCAAGTTCACGGATCGGGTTCATGGCAACGTGCAACTGGCGCTCAACGTGATGTTGAACCAAAACCCAGCCGAGGCACGTGAACTTGTGCTAGCCAAAGAAAAAGTGCGCAAGGTCGAACAGAAACTGCAGCGAAGCCACATAGGAAGACTGCGTGAGGGACTGTCAGAGAGCATCGAGACCAGCAATATATTTCAAGAAACGCTGCGGTCATTGAAACAGATAAACACAGCGTTTTCGATGGTGGGCTACCCGATCCTGTTGAAATCAGGTGAACTGCTGAAGAGCCGTCTCGTTTAAGCGTTTTGATGCCGTCCCAATGAGCCGAGCTGTGTCGTCATGAGACATGATTTCCGGACATTGCTGAGCACCATGTAGCGTTTCCGTACGGGCTCACTGCCACATACATTTTTCACTTTGCAAAGCGGACATTGGCGCAATGTGCAGCATCCTGGGGTTTGGGCTCGTTGCCGTCGTGGGCGGGGCGCTTGGCGTGCGACCGATCTCCGAAGACGAACGGCCGGTGCGGCCGGCCGACCTTTTTGGGCGATCACCTTCAACGTCACCTTTGATGGCCGGATACCAGCCTTGGTCGCGGATGACTGGATGGCGGACACTGCCGTCAGATGGGTTGCGACGGATTTGCGTATCTCTGCTTCGCGATGGCCCGTGAAACGGGGCTGGGTCATTTCGACAGCCCATCTTGGCGGCGAAGTTGGCCATTCACGGACGGCCCAGAAACCGGAAACACGCGAGATCGGGGACACGAGGGGACGAACGATCCCGCGTTTTTCTGGCTTCACTTGTACTGGGAACACGCTCACCACTTCCCGGTGAACAGGCGGCACTGTTGCACCCCCATCGTCGACCCGCACTGATGCAGGTTAGTCAGGGCAGTTGAAGCCCCAAGTTTGCCAATCGTATCCCGCGTCTCGTCAGGCTCTGGCCCAGACAGCGATCAAGTCAGCGGGACGCGGCCGGATGACCGGCGCGGCGTCTGGAAGGCGGCGCACGAGCCCGACCGAAGCCGTCTCGCGGCCCCGTGCGACGGCAAGATCACCTTCGGCGCGATGGGACCGGCGGCGGAACCCGCGCCGGCGCTTCGTCTGTCGTCGGTCAGCACCCATCCCGCTCCTGGCCCGGCTTGGGCCGAACAGCGGGGGCTGCGGATACGGTGCGCAAAAACAGCGAACGTCTCAGCACACCCCGTTCACCAGCACCGTCGCTCGAGTTCAGCGCCGTCCCAACTTGCCGAATTCGCTGTCCAGCAGAGCACGTGTCTTTTTCGCAGCACCGCGCAATGCTGCGTCCACATCGGCGTCATGATGGGTGACGGTCTGTGGTTGCATCCCCTCAGGCCGGGCTTCGACCGTGCAGTGAATCGCGGCGTGCCCGCCTTTGCCGCCGCTCACGTCGGCCAGATGCACCTCGATCCGGGAAAGCCGGTCGGTCAAATGCCCCAACTCCGCCGTCACAAGCGTCTCGGCCACTTCGGCCAGGCGTTCGTTCCCTTGAATATTGGCATCGGTGTTCAGTTGGAATTGCATATCGGTTCTCCTGACACTGCAGCTTACCTTGAAAGATCGTCAAAATGATTGATCCGGCGCAAGCGGCGGCCGGCTCGATGAGAAATAGGTTTGCGCCGAGAGCGCGAAGGCCTTGGAAAAGCTTGCGCCCGTGTCCTCGCTAGAACCCATCTTGGCGGCGCGCCGCGCCTGACAAGCCCATGGATCAAGACGCGCCGGTGCCAGGTCCTTTGCCCCAATCCTGGAGCCCTGATGGATCGACGCAGGGCCGTCCTTGCCATCAACTCACCGGCGTCTGCTGATGGGTCAGGCGAAGCCACTTATCGTCGTCCTGCAGGTAGGTCGACGTGCACAGTGCCTCGTAGATCGGTTCCCCGCTTCGTTCAGCGGATACGCGATAGGCCAGAGCAGCAATGTTGCCCTTGAGGGAAACATGGTGATCGCTCATCTTGACCGAGCGCCAGCGTTGGGCGACGTTCCCTTCCCGCCAGAGCGCGTCACCCTGAAGTATGCCGGCGGGATAGGGGAAAACGAAGACGGCATTCTTCGCTGTCATCTTGCGCGCACTGTCCGCACCCCCAGTCCGGAAGAGTTCCTCCAGACGCCAAATGTCATCTTGTTCGGTCATCATGTTCCTCCCCGGCCGCGCTGGCATCCAGGCGGCACTTCCACCAAAGCATCGCCCTGGTTGCCTTGCGCGCGCATGCTCACATAGGCGCGCCAGTATCCGGTCGCGACGAGCCAATAGATGTACGTCGTGCGGGGCCGGACCGCAGACTGCGAAAGGCGGTCCCCGGGGCGGCCTTGTCGGAGCTTGGCGGAACGGCGAGCAGCCGCGAGACGGCTATGGACCGCGTTGGGCCAAAAGTCGGCACGTCGGTGAATTGGGTAATCAAGGCGCCGAGCCTTGTCCGCGCCGCGCCTTCGGGCAGAGAGGCAAGGCCTGCGGCCTCGCCCCAGGAGTCCACGCCCAGGCGGGCGAGCATGGACAGAATGGTGACGGTGGTTCCACGTCGGTCATCGCCGACGGACGCGTACAGAAATGGTTCGAATTTCGGGTCTTGTCCAAGTTGTGGCAGGGCATCGGTCATTTCCAGATCCTCATGAGCGCTGTTCGCATCGCTCGAATGGATCGACGCCTCGGTGCCTGCCGAACCGGAGCAAGCGGGGCCCACATCCTCGGCCACTCGCAGAGTGGCAAAAACCGCGGACCCTTGCGCTGACGCAGATCGGTGGCGGCTTGCGAAAGCCCCTGCGGCATGGGTCTCCGACGGCGTTACCTTGCGGTGCGCGCGGTCGCGGCGCCGGTCCCGAGTTCGATGATCCCAATGGTGACCGCCTCTTGCCGGACCTGACGCAGCGACGCCTCCATGGCGTCGAGATCGCGCGTGATCTGGCTGCCCGCGGCGGACATGGCTTGCATTCTTTCCTCGTTCTCAGCGGCGAAAGTATGCTGCTCCGCCTTGCAAGCCAGGGCATGAAGGTCGTGCTCTCTGAGACGGGTGATCAGGACGTCCGTGTGAAGCTGCGTCAATAGACGCGTGGTTGACCGCCTCGGCCAAGACCTGCATCACCTGCCGCGATGACATTCGTCTGCAAGTCCCGCGACACCTCATTGGACAGGAACATAATCGGCAGCGATCCTTGTGATCGGAGCATCGCGGCGCCATTTAGAATGCAGGACTGTTAGCTGCGTCGCGCTGCTTCAGCGGCTATCAAGCAATATCCAAACAGAAGTGGCAACCGGGACCGGGGGGCGTGAGGAGTGTTTGCTCTGCGTCACACCCTAACTCGCACCCGTCCGCAGGGCGGTCAAAGGGAGCACGTAAAGTGGCCAAAGGACAAAAACGCGGAAACAGGGAAATAAAGAAACCCAAACAGAAGAAGGTGGCCCCGGTCGCTCCGGCCAGTTTCGACAAGGGCCTGACCATTTCCAAGGAAGCTCCGCGGAAAAAGCCCTGAGAACGCGGATGGCACCGATGGCGGTCGCCGCCAGTCCGGCAATAAAGGGGCGAGACAGCGCCGCTCGCCCCGGTTCGCCATCATGAACGTCTATCGGCGATTGGACGAATACCGGTTTGCGCGAAACTCGCCATGGAGCGACGTGGCGCCGGCCCGGGCGGAGCTGTTCGGTATCGAGCGGCTGGAGCAGCATGCCGAGAGCCTCGCACGCGCCCAGAGCGTTGCAGAAGCGCCGATCCGCGTTGCGTCGCTCAGGGCTCGGCTCGATGCCAACGCCGTCGTGCTCCTGTCAGCCTATCGCGCCAGCGCGCGCGAGGGCGAGGGTGGCCGGGCGGTGGTTCCGGCCGCCGAATGGCTGCTCGACAACTACCACCTGGTCGAAGCGCAGATCCGCGAGATCCGCGACGACCTGCCGCCCGGCTACTACCGCCAGCTGCCGAAGCTGGCCGAGGGTCCGTTCGCCGGCTATCCGCGGGTGCTTCGGCCTGGCGTGGGCGTTCGTCGCGCACACCGACAGCCACTTCGACCCCGAGATGCTGCGCCGCTTCGTCATCGGCCTATCAGCGGGTTCAGCCGCTGACGATCGGCGAGCTGTGGGCGGTCGCGATCACGCTGCGCATCGTCCTGGTCGAGAACCTGCGTCGGCTGGCCGACCAGATCACGGCCGGGCTGACGGCGCGCGCCGATGCCGATCGCGTGGCCGACGCCCTGCTCGCGCCGCGCGGGGCGCGGGCCGCACTTGCCGACGATATCGCGACCCGGCACGAAGGCCCGCTCGACGAGGGGTTCGCCGGTCAGCTCGCGAAACGCCTGCGCGACCGAAGACCCGCGGACCATGCCGGCGCTCGACTGGCTGGAAGAGCGGCTGCGCGAGCCAGGGCAGCACCGTCGACGAAGCCGTGCGGCACGTGCAGGAACGGCAGGGTGCGTCGAACGTGACCGTGCGCAACGTCATCACCAGCATGCGGCTGATCTCCGACATCGACTGGGCGGAGTTGTTCGAGAGCGTGAGCCTGGTCGATGACCGCCTTGCGAGCGAGACGGCTTTGCCGCGATGGATTTTCCGACCCGCAACCTCTACCGAAGCGCGATCGAGGAGCTGGCGCGCGGGTCGGAGTTGAGCGAGCTCGACATTGCCGAGCGCGCGCTTGCCACCTGTCGCGCCGCCTGCGAGATGGCCGACGGCGACAGCGGTGCCGATGCCGGCGCGGGGCGGGTAGCGATCCGGGCTAGCATCTGATTGCCGGCGGTCGGCCGGCATTCGAGCGCGCGATCGGCTTTCGCCCCGCACCCCGCGCGCGCTTCGCCCGGCTCACCATGCGCTCTGGGATCCTCGGCTATGTCGGCGCGATCCTGGCGGTCACCGGGCTGCTGCTGGTGCTGGCGGTCTGGGCGCTGGGGCTGGCGACTCCGTCGGCGTGGCTCGCGCTCTGGACCGTCGCCGCGATCCTGCCCGCCACCGAGGTGGCGAAGGCGCTCGTCAACCGCGCGGTCACCGCGAGCTGGGGGCGACCCTGCTGCCGGGGCTCGAGCTGAAATCCGGCGTTCCCGCGTCGCTGCGCACGCTCGTGGCCGTGCCGACGCTGCTGACCAGCGCGGCAGACCTGCGGGAGCAGATCGAGCGGCTGGAGGTCCACTACCTGTCGGGCGCGGCGGCGATCTGACCTTTCGCCCTTCTGACGGACGGGGTGGATGCGGCGCAGGAGATCCTGGCCGGCGACGCGGCCTTGTTGGCGCAGGCCGAAGCGGAAATTGCGGCGCCTGAACCGCGGCACGGGCCGGGCCCGGCGGCCCGCGCTTTCTCCTGCTGCATCGCCAGCGGCGCTTCAATGCCGGCGAGGGCGACTGGATGGGGTGGGAGCGCAAGAGAGGCAAGCTGCACGAGCTGAACCGGCTGCTGCGCGGCGCCACCGACACGACGCTTCGTCGGCGCGACGGGGCGCCGCCATGGGTGCCCGACGGCGTGCGCTACGTCATCACGCTCGACGCCGATACGCGGCTGCCGCGCGACGCCGCGGCCCGGCTGGTCGGCAAGATGGCGCACCCGCTCAACCGCCCGATCGTTCGATGCAGTCCGAGGCCGCGTGGTCGAGGGCTACGCGATCCTGCAGCCGCGCGTCACGCCGTCGCTGCCGGTCGGCCGCGAGGGCTCGCTCTACCAGCGCATCTTCTCCAGCCCCGGCGGGATCGACCCCTACGCGGCGGCCGTCTCGGACGTCTACCAGGACCTGTTCGGCGAGGGCTCCTACACCGGCAAGGGCATCTACGACGTCGATGCCTTCGAGGCAGCGCTCGCGGGCCGCGTGCCGGAGAATGCGCTGCTCAGCCACGATCTGTTCGAGGGCATCTTCGCCCGCGCCGGTCTGGTCTCCGACGTCGAGGTGGTCGAGGAGTTTCCGTCGCGCTACGACGTCGCTGTCAAGCGCCAGCATCGCTGGGCGCGCGGCGACTGGCAGCTCCTGCCCTGGATCCTGGGGCGCGCGGCGGGGTGCCGCGGCATCGGTCGCGGGCAAGATGCTGGACAACCTCCGGCGCTCGGTGCTGGGCGCCGTTGACGCTGTGCCATGCTGGTCGTGGGCTGGCCGCTGCCCTTGCCGGCGGCCGTGATGGGGACGGTGCTCGTCCTCGGTCGCCGTGGCGATCCCGGCATTTCTTCCCGCCTGTTCGCCATCGTGCCGCGCCGTGCGGGCATCCGGCTTGGCCAGCCACCTCGGGGCGCTCGCCGCCGATTTGCGGCTCGCGGCGCTGCAGAGCGTGCTGGCCGTGGCGATTCTTCGCCGACCACGCCTGGCGGATGGGCGACGCGATCGTGCGCACGCTGGTCCGGCTCCTGTTCACCCGCCGGCACCTGCTCGAATGGACGACCGCCGCGCAGACGACCGGTGCGCCGCACCCGGGCCTGGCGGGATCGCCCGGGGCATGTCGGGCGGAATGGCGTTGGGGGTCGGGGTCGCCGCAGTTGCCGTACGCTGACACCGCGTCCTGGCCGCTGGCGCTGCCGTTCGCACTTCTCTGGCTGGCGGCACCGGCTCTCGCGCTGCGCATCAGCCGTGCGCCAAGCCGGCCGCGCGTTCGCGCTGAGCCTGGCCGAGACGCGCGCGCTGCGCCTCATCGCCCGGCGCACCTGGCGTTTCTTCGAAACCTTCGTGACGCCGGCGAAAACATGTTGCCGCCGGACAATTTCCAGGAAGACCCCAAGCCGGTGGTCGCGCACCGGACTTCGCCGACCAACCTCGGCCTCTATCTGCTCTCGGCCATTGCCGCGCGCGACTTCGGCTGGGCCGACGCCACCGAGACCGTCGAGCGGCTGGAGGCGACACTCGGGCACCATGCAGCGCCTGACCAGCTCAAGGGGCATTTCTTCAACTGGTACGACACGCGCGACCTGCGGGTGCTCGATCCGGCCTACGTCTCCTCGGTCGACAGCGGCAACCTCGCCGGTCACCTGATCGTTGCTGGCGAATGCCTGCGAAGGTAGCACGGCGGATACCAGCGCCGATGCGGCCCGATCAGGGCTGCTCGATACGCTTCGGCTCGGGCAGGCGGCGGCCGAGGCGCTGCCGAACGGGTCGCGCAGCGAGGCGGCGGTGCTACTGGCAGAGATCGGCGACCAACTCGTTGGTGCGCAGCCGCTCGAGAGCCTGTTGCCGGCGCTGGCACGGCTTGCCGAAAAGGCCGGGATCGCCGCCGAGGGGATCCTGTCCGCGGGTGCCGGAAAGGACGATGCCTCCGACCTGGTGTTCTGGATCGATGCGCTGCGGGCCACGATCACTGGCCATGCGCGCGACCTGGCCGCGGACGATGTGGCCCGTGAGGACCTGGCGGCGCGAATGACGGTGCTGCCGGCGACGGCGCGCGAGATGGCGCTGGCGATGGACTTCGCCTTTCTGCTCGACCCCGACCGCAAGCTGCTGTCGATCGGCTATTCGGTAGCCGACAACAGGCTCGACAGCAATGCTACGATCTGCTCGCCTCCGAAGCGCGGCTGGCCAGCCTGATTGCCATCGCCAAGGGCGACGTGCCCACCCGCCACTGGTTCCGTCTCGGCCGCTCGGCGACGCCGCTTGGCTCGGGCTCGGCGTTGATCTCGTGGTCGGGATCGATGTTCGAGTACCTGATGCCGTCGCTGGTGATGCGCGCGCCGGAGGGCAGCCTGCTCGAGCAGACCAACCGGTCTGGTGGTCGCGCGCCAGCAGGCCTATGGCCGCGAGCTGGGCGTGCCCTGGGGGATCTCGGAATCCGCCTACAACGCCCGCGACCTCGAGTTCACCTACCAGTATTCGAACTTCGGCGTGCCCGGCCTTGGGTCTGAAACGCGGCCTGTCCGAGCAATCTGGTGATCGCGCCCTATGCGACCGGGCTCGCGGCCATGGTCGACCCACCGGGCGCCTGCGAGAACTTCGCCCGCCTCGCGGACCTGGGCGCGGTGGGGCGCTACGGCTTCTACGAGGCGCTCGATTTCACCAAGGCGCGCGTGCCCGATGGCGAGCCTGTGGCGATCGTGCGCACCTTCATGGCGCATCACCAGGGCATGACCATCGTTGCCATCGCCAACGTGCTGCACGACGGGCGGATGCGCGCGCGCTTCCACCGCGAACCGATGATCCGGGCGGTGGAGCTGCTCCTTCAGGAACGCATGCCGCGCGATGTCGCGGTCGCGCATCCGCGCGCCGAAGAGGTCAAGCTCGGCGGCCGCGGAGCCCGACCCGGGTCTGCCGCTGATGCGCCGGCACGCCGGCGCCGCTGCCGGGCGCACCGGTGACGCAGCTGCTGTCGAACGGGCGCTACGCGGTGATGCTGACCGCGGCTGGTGGCGGCTACAGCCGCTGGCGCGATATCGCCGTGACCCGCTGGCGCGAGGACGCCACCCGCGACGACTGGGGCTCGTTCATCTATCTCAGGGACACGCAGAGCGGGGAGGTCTGGTCGGCCGGCGCCGCAGCCGGTGTCGAGTGAGGCAGACCACGCCGAGGTGCAATTCGCCGAGGACCGCGCCGAGTTCATCCGCCGCGACGGGACGCTGACGACGATGCTCGACGTGCTCGTCTCGGGCGAGGATGACGGCGAGGTGCGCCGCCTGTCGCTGTCCAACAGCGGTCGACGCGCGCGTGAGATCGAGCTCACCTCCTACGCCGAACTGGTGCTGACGACGCCGGCGGCCGACGACGCGCATCCGGCGTTCTCCAAGCTGTTCGTGCAGACCGAATATCTGCCCGAATACGGCGCGCTGATCGCGACGCGCCGGCCGCGTTCACCGGACGAGCCGCGCGATCTGGGCCGCGCATCTCGCCGTCGTCGAGGGCGACCGTCGTCGGCGAGCCGGAGTACGAGACCGACCGGGCCCGGTTCCTCGGCCGCGGCAGCGAGCGCCGCGTCGCCCGCCGCGATGGACGACGGCCCTGTCGAACACGATCGGGCACCGTTCTCGATCCGGTCTTCGCGCTGCGCCAGCGGGTGCAGGATCGCGCCCGGCAAGGTCGCGCGCGTCGCCTTCTGGACAATCGTGGCTGCGCTCGCGGGAGGCGCTGATCGACCTGGTCGACAAGCATCACGACCGCGACCGCCTTCGAGCGCGCGACGCACGCTGGCGTGGACGCAGGCGCAGGTCCAGCTGCGCCATCTCGGTGTCGGCGCGGAGGAGGCGGCGGATTTCCAGCGCCTGGCGGCACCGATCCTCTATGTCGACCCGCGCGTGGCGCCCGTCGCGCGCGGCGATCGCGCGGGGCGCGGGGCCGCAGTCGGAGCTGTGGCCGCTCGCCATCTCCGGCGACCTGCCGATCGTGCTCCTGCGCATCGACGACATCGAGGACATCGCCGCAGGTGCGCCAGCTGCTGCGGGCCCACGAATACTGGCGCATGAAGCGGCCTGGCGGTCGACCTCGTCATCCTCAACGAGCACGCCTTCTCCTACATTCAGGATCTTCAGATCGCGATCGAGACGGCCGTGCGGAGCAGCCAGTCGCGCCCGCGCTTCGGCGATGACCCCGGCCCAGGGCACGGTCTTTGCGCTGCGCGCCGACCTGATGAGTCGTCGAAGTCGCGCGACCTGGCTGCCAGCCTGCTGCGCGGGTCGTGCTCGCGGCGCGGCGCGGCACCATCGCCGAACAGCTCGGCGCGCCTGCGCCGCGGCGTCGGCATCGCCGGTCCCGTACCCGCTGCGAGGGCGGCGCGCCTGCGACACCAGTCGCTGGACGCCGCGCCGCCGGACCTCGAGTTCTTCAACGGGCTCGGCGGGTTCGACCGGGACGGCCGGGAGTACGTGATCGTCCTCGACGGTGAGCGCGACGACGCCGGCGCCGTGGATCAACGTGATCGCCAATCCCGGCTTCGGCTTCCAGGTTGCGGCGAGGGCAGCGGCTACACCTGGGCTGAGAACAGCCGCGAAAACCAGCTCACGCCGTGGTCGAACGATCCGGTCGCCGACCCGCCCGGCGAGGCCATCTACGTGCGCGACGAGGAGACCGGCCAGCTCTGGAGCGCCCACCGCGCAGCCGATCCGCGACGGCGGGACCTACGTCGCCCGCCACGGTTACGGCTACAGCCGCTTCGAGCACGAGGCGCACGGCATCGCGCTCGAGCTGCTGCAATACGTGCCGCTCGACGATCCGATCAAGATCTCGCGCCTGACGCTCGACCAACGTGTCGGGCAGATCCCGGCGGCTGTCGGTCACGGCCTATGCGGAATGGGTGCTCGGGCCCGTCGCGCGGCGCCTCGGCGCCCCGTTCATCACCGGAGATCGATGCGGACACCGGCGCCATGTTCGCGCGCAATCCCTGGAGCACGGCCTTTCCGGGCCGCGTCGCCTTTGCCGATCTCGGCGGGCGAGCAAACGGCCTGGACCGGCGATCGCACGGAGTTTCTGGGCCGCAACGGCGGGCTTCAGCACCCGCCGGCGCTCGTCTGCGGGCAGCCCCTCTCCGGGAGCGACCGGCGCCGGCCTCGACCCCTGCGCGGCGCTTGCAGAGCGACGTGGAGCTCGGCGCGGGCGAGAGCGTCGAGGTCGTCTCGTTCCTGCTTGGCCAGGCGGCTCGGTCGGAGGCGGCGCGGAGCGCTGATCGCCCGCTACCGCGCGCGCCGATCTCGACGCCGTCCTTGCGCGAGGTCACCGACCACTGGGCGGGACGTGCTCGGGGCGGTCCAGGTCAAAACGCCGGACCGGGCGATGGACATCATGCTCAACGGCTGGCTGCTCTATCAGACGCTCGCCTGCCGCGTCTGGGCGCGCTCGGCCTTCTACCAGGCGAGCGGCGCCTACGGCTTCCGCGACCAGCTTCAGGACGGCATGGCGCTGAGCGTTCGCCCGGCCGGACGAGACGCGGCGCGCATCTCCTGCGCGCGGCGGCGCGGCAGTTCGTCGAGGGCGACGTGCAGCACTGGTGGCTGCCGCACTCCGGCCAGGGCGTGCGCACGCGCATCTCCGACGACCGTGTCTGGCTCGCCTTCGCGGCCGCGACCTACGTCGGCGCGACCGGCGACGCGCGCGGTGCTGGACGAGACCGGTGCCGTTCCTCGAGGGTCCCGGCTTTGGAGCCCGGCGAGCATGACGCCTTCTTCCAGCCGATGCTCGCGGAGCGAGTCGGCCTCGCTGTTCGAGCACTGCGCGCGCGGCCTCGACCAGTGCCTCGAGCTGACCGGCGCACACGGCCTGCCGCTGATCGGCACCGGCGACTGGAACGACGGCATGAACCGCGTCGGCGAAGGCGGGCAGCGGCGAAAGCGTCTGGCTCGGCTGGTTGCTGGTGCGCACCCTCGCGCTGTTCGCGCCGCTGGCGGCAGACCGCGACGCCGACCGCGCCGCAGCGACTGGCGCGATCACGCGGCCAGGCTGAGCGCGCGGCGCTCGAGCGGGACGCCTGGGATGGCGACTGGTACCGGCGCGCGACCTACGACGACGGCACCTGGCTCGGCTCGGCGGCGAGCGAGCGAATGCCGGATCGATTCGATCGCCCAATCCTGGGCGGTGCTCTCGGGCGCCGCCGACCCCGCCGCGCGCGGCCGCGGCGATGGCCGTCGCTGGACCGCGCAGCTGATCCGCCGCGACGACGGCCTGGCGCTGCTGTTCACGCCGCCCTTCGACAGGACGCCCTGCGATCCCGGTTACATCAAGGGCTATCCGCCGGGCGTGCGCGAAAACGGCGGGCAGTACACCCACGCCGCGATGTGGGCGATCCTCGCGTTCGCCGAGCTGGGTGAGGGCGACAAGCGCGGCAGAGCTGTTCTCGCTCCTGAACCCGATCAACCACGCCCGCACCCGCGCCGAGGTGGCAGCGCTACAAGGTCGAGCCCTACGTCGTCGCCGCCGATGTCTATTCGGTCGCGCCGCATGTCGGGCGCGGTGGCTGGACCTGGTACACCGGCTCGGCCGGCTGGATGTACCGCGCCGGCATCGAGGGCATTCTCGGCCTTCGCCGCGAGGGCGACGTCTTGGTCGTGCGCCCCCGCCTTCCGGCGGACTGGCCGGGGTTCCAAGCGAGTGTGACACTCGGCGCTGCGCGGTTGGACATAAGTGTCGAAGGTCGGTGCGCCAGCGCCACGTTGGATGGGGCGGACATCGAATGCCGTGATGGCCAGGCCAGGATACCTCTGGAACCGGGACGTCATGCGCTGTGGATCGGCACCACGCCGGCCGCATGAGGGGGGTCGCCGCCGAGCCCGTTCCGACCGCCGGCGATGAACTGACGCGCCTCAAGTCCAACCAATTACTGCCGCGCAAAACCCGCTGAAGCGTCCTGCGTCACGCCGATGTTGCGCATTCCGAAATGCCTGGCGAACCCGATCCCGCAAACGGACTCGGTGAGTGCACGCCAAGGGACTGCGCCAGCGCGGTTCGCGGCGCGACTTTCCGAAGCGTCGCGTCGGAAGCGCCAATGATACGAGCCTTCGCGACCGGATCGCATTCGGGTCGGGGTCTGGACGGTTGACGTCGGCGAAGATGCAGGGGTCGGGGCCCAAAGGTCGCAATTTGACGGTTGCGACCCCATATCTGAGGTGTGTTGCTGTGGCGGCGGAGCCCCCGCAATCAAGGGCGACGCCGCATCCATCGACATGCGATTCACAGCGCTTGGGCGCGCGTCTTGATCGCCGCCGTCGGCGCGATCGACGCTTTGGCATCACAGGAGTTGAGGGATCCGATCCGCCGACGCGGCGCCCGGCCCAACGTATTCGTCCGGGAGGACCTGAATTGACAACCGCAATCAAGACCACCGCCATTTGCCTTCAGCCCTTCGAGCTGACGCGCCTCAACGAGGCCTTGCCGGCCGGCGAGTTCGAAATCCAGACCGTGCGGCTGGATCCGGTGGACGGGACCGAGCGGTGCGAGCTCAGGGGATCGTTGCAATGACGGACCACCCGATTGACCTCGACGGCCGAAGAACCACCGAGGGGAAACTGGAAATCCAATCGCGTCGGCGCGCCGCGAACACGCGGCTTCCGCCGGAACCCTGCGGCGACAAGGTGGACGCCGAGCTGGACGCGGCACTGCTGACCGGGCCGGCCCGCACCTGGATCGAGGCGGCGGACAAGGCACGTTTCCTGCTCGGCCGGTTTTCCGCGACCCCTGAAGCGCGGAACGCCCGAATCCAGAAGCTGATCGGGCGTGCCATGTGCGACCTGGCGCGCCTCAAGAAACGTGAGGAGAACGCCCCATGACAGACAGGGTGGATACCTTTCAAACGGTTGCCAGGTCGCGCCGGGACGTCGCGGCGGAGCGGGTATGCCTCCGGTGCAAGGCGACGTTTTGGAGCGAAGGCTTCGGCGAACGCATCTGCCACCATTGCAAGAGCTCTTCGCTTTGGCGCTGCAACGTTCCATTCAGCGACGGGCAAAGCTGGCGCCGCTCGTCGGGACGGGTCAAGTAGGCGCCGCCGGGGCCAAGGGTCGGCACCACCCAAACCACAACGTTTCGATATGCGGCCCCGGTCGCTCTTGGACCGCATCGGATGATGCTGCGTCCGCGCGAGCCCCGCGACCTCCGACTCACAGCCTTCGATCTCGAAATATTACCGGCCACAAACGTTGTCTGGTCGAATGACGTGGCGGGCAATGCCATGCGTCGTCGCAGTGTTCGACACGCCGTCCGACCGACAGGCTGTCGCTGCCAAAGGACCTTGGCCAACGGCATGACCGCCCGGATCGCCCATCAGAGCCGTGGGGCCGCGGGCACAGTTGGTTCGTGTCCGCGCGCGTGGAGCAATTGCATCGGCGCTGTCGGTCTATTCCCGAGTGGCCATGCATTGCCCGGCAGGCGGGGCCCAGCAACCGCCGTGAGGCGAGGTGAATGGTCGAAGTGGAGTTTCGACGCTACAACCCCGCAGGGTCACAAACGCCGAACCGAGTTCCCGCCTGCGATGATCGCGTTGATCAAGTCTGCAACGGCCCGGTGGTTATCCGTTTCCAATTCCGTGCCGGTAGCGTTCTCGTGGGTCGCCGCCGCGTCGCGCAGAACCCCTACGACCTCGCTTTCCGGAAGCAGCTTGCTGTCATTCAAGGCCAGCAAGAGCGCCTCGCAGATCGAGAGAGCCGCCATTCCAGCAAACTCTTTTGTATCAAACATCACGGACCGTCCTTCTTGCCAAAACGTGTTCAGGACCCGAATAGGGCCTGATGAATTCTGCTATCCTTGCAGAAATTGCTGTATACAAGACTGACTTAAAGCAGTCCCCGCGTCGAATTTCGATTGATATGTCGCCGTGATTGGAGGGGCCCATGAATCCCATCGAGAACAGTCCGCTAACCCGAAAGCTCTCTGCGTTCGTCGCGCTTTCGGACGCTGAACTCGCCGTCTTGCAGCGTTTGCATGAGCGCCGCATATCCTTCGTTGCGGGTCGCGACCTCGTTCATCAAGGGCAATCGGAACAAGCGGCGTATATCCTCTCGGCAGGCTGGGTGGTGTCATACAAGATCCAGCCTGACGGATCACGGCAGATCGTCGATTTCCAGATACCGGGCGATTTCCTGGGGTTACGCAGCGTCCTGCTTCACACGTCCGATCATGGCATTGAGCCCATCGTCGACATTCAGGCGGCGGAGGTCATGGTGAGTGATCTTCTGGAAGCATTCGCACAGACGCCTCGGCTCGCCACGGCAATCCTCTGGGCGGCGTCTCGGGACGAAGCGATGGTGGTCGAGCACCTGGTCGGGCTTGGACGGCGTGACGCGGACGCCCGTATGGCGCATTTCCTGCTCGAACTTGGCGCAAGGTTGGCCTTGGTCGGGATGGGGAGCCGATCGGGCTATGCCTGCCCGCTGACCCAATACCATCTGGCAGATGCACTGGGCCTGAGCGCGGTTCACGTCAATCGGGTATTGCGCAAGCTGCGGGAAGCGGGGCTCGTCACGTTCCAGGACGGCGAGGTCTTGTTTGACGATTACAACGGGCTCGTGGCATTGGCCGATTTCGATCCCACCTATTTGGATCAGACCGGGCCGCTTCTCAAGTAATCGGGCCACCCTCAGATATCCTTTGGGCGACCCGATGATCATGTCAGAGCGGCGGGCATCACATCAACGCGTGGCTGGCTTCCTTTAGTTGCTTGTGCGCCTCTTCGTCGTTGTCGGCCTCGTGGGCCTTTTCGGCGGCTTGGAAGTGTTTCAAGGCCGCGGCCTTCTTGGAACCTTCGGGCGCCTTGTCCCACGCGGCCTTGACGGAGGCCATGTGTTTGACTGTCTGATTTTCCTGGCTCTGGTTTTCTTCATTCATGGGAGTGTCCTTTCCTGGACGCTCAGAGAACAAGAAACGCAAAGTTGATGCAGTCCTTTTGAGGAACCGCATCTCCTTCGCGCTTCTTGGGTACTCTGAAATACAGTCCGCCAAAACTCAGCGGACTGCTTTGATGTAGCGGAAACCGCAGCCTCGTCGCACTGACGCAGGTTAGCCAGGAATGTTGAATTCGATAGTTGTTGGGGCGGCAATGACAACGATCCATTCTCCGGGCTGGCCGCGCGGAAACTCCCCGTTTCCGATGGGTTGTGTCATGCTGCAGGGTCAGGGTTCTTCAATTTCGGACATTGTCTCGAACTCGACTCTCAACGCGATTGCCACACTGACGTCAGCCCCACTGGGCGAGGAGGTAGACGCGGGCCAGCGCAAAACCAACAATGACCAAGACAAGGAGCCAACCAATGGAAATCGATGGGCTTCCCAGTGTCAATGGCGCGGCCGTTTTCGCGGCGCGGCGCAACAGACGTTTCGGCAGTTTCAAAACGAGATTTGCGGCGACGCGCCGATGTTCCCGGTCGAGATTGGGAATATCTTTCACCCCTTCGAGGATAGCCGCCAACCGTTCACGCGCCGCCTTTGGTTCAAGTGCCGCAAGTTCTGCGGCCGCTTTCCAAGGATCAAGCCCGAGCCTGGCGAGAGCTGAGATCACCGTAACACTTGTACCTTCCCGGTCTTCACCAAGAACGGCGTACAGGAACGGATCGAAGTCGTGCCCGTCCGGGTGGAGGCTTTGAATATTGGACATCGCGATCACCTTTTCTGAGTTGGGTATCCGAGTATGGCGTTTGCCACGGCGTTGCAAAACAACCCGTGCACCTGCGCTCGGGGTTGGCTTCATTCTAGGCGAGCCGTTCCGGAGCTGTCCTGACATGCATCAGTGCGCGCGGTTCTCATTCAAATCCTGCCATCGATCGAGTCCAGCGACGATCAACTGGGTCAGGAAAGAACCTGGCAAGGCTAACTTCGATCAGCATGAAAAGACGCGAACTCCATCTAGGCTTACCTAAGACGCTGCACTTTTCTGGGACTTCGCCGTAGAGGCGCTCAAGGTGAACAGAGCGCCCCGTAATCTCGAAAACAAAAGGGAGGCCAGCGACACGCACGCGGTCGTCCAAATCCATGGCGACGTTTTCCAGTGCGCTTGTCTTGCGGGGCCATCCGGCAGAATTGTCCACGGGCGAGTGCGACGTTGTCGTCCGGGAAGCGCTCTTCCAAGCCCTCGGCTTCGAGACCCGGCGGAGATCGCGACCTGCCTGATGGCGCGTGGCAAGATCGAGGGTCCGGGACGGACCGAGATGCGACCGAACGCTGAGAGTGATCTGAAGAAGGCGCTGAGCCGGGATCGGGTCGCGGCACAGAACAACAACGACAGCGATGCGGCGCTTTCTCCGCAGGAGGACTTGAAATGAACACTCCCGAATGGCTCAAACCCGGCATCTACGGCGCCGTGATCGGCGCAGTCGCCGTCGGTATCGTCGGATTTTCCTGGGGTGGCTGGATGACCGGCGGAGGCGCCAACCAGATGGCGAGCGCCATGGCCCATGACGAAGTCATCGCCGCGATGGTACCGGTCTGTCTCGACCTGGCGCGCGTGGATCCGGATCGGGTCGCACAGCTTGCCACTATCAGAGAAACCACGTCCTACAAACGCCGCGACGTGGTCATGGCGGCGGGCTGGGCGACCATCCCGGGCTCGGATCTTCCGAGCCGCGATATCGCGCAAGCCTGTCTTGCAGTCCTTGACCTCGAAGAGCCGCTCGCGCGTGCGGACAACGCTGTCGACGAAGGATGAACCAAGTCACGAAAAAACTCGTGCCTGAAGTATCCGATCTGGAACGGCGCGTGCATTTCCCGTGAGAGGCTGCTTCAGGCACTGATCGTTTACATGTCCCGCGCCGAACCGAGTTGTGCCGACTACCCGGCAGCACGGTTCGTAAGCCTGCCGGGATCCGTGCAAGCGTCTTTCAACGAGGTCAACCAGGCTCAGCAGGAGAAGGAGCGCCTCATCAACGAGGCGCGGCGATTATACAACCAAGTGATCCCGTGGGCCGAAGGCGAGAAGGACAAACGGATCCGCGAGGCCAACGGCTAACAGCTGAAACGCATCACGAGGCGGAGGGCGACGCCGCCCGGTTCACCGCGCTCTTCACTGAATATGTGAAGACGCCCCAGGTCACGAGGCGGCGGATTCACATCGAGACGCTTCAGGCGGTTCTTCCCGGCATCGGATCAAAGATCATTGTCGATGGCTCGACTGCAAGCATTCTCCCGCTCCTGGACCTCGATCGGCAACAGGGGAACCAGCCATGAAAATGAGATGGGGATTTATTGCAGGAATTGTGATCACCGCCTCCGTGGCGGCCTCAAGCGCGGTCCAGCCTACCCTAAGGGGATACTCATCGCCGCAGCTGTAAGTACCTGGCCCAGTTTGGCAGAAAACAAGGCTATTGGTCCTTTTTGCCCAAAAGGCCCGCTCGCCGCCCGTCACGTTGGATGCCGCGTGCACTGCGAATGTCGTGGAAGGCTCAGAGCCGCCATGCGGCAGCACAGCGAGGCGAGCCAAAGCCTCAATCAGGAAGCGGCCGTTCACGGCAAGGATTGCATTCGCAGATAGACCTTGTCTGTGCCGGTCATCAGCGGAGGTATCGGGGTCGCTTCCAGCCGTTCGCCCGGGAACAGCGGCCATACGTCGTGCGCATGATGGACGGTGGGAGAGAGCCCTTTCACGGCTTTCGAGCACAACGCAGAATCCGACGGGATGGGCGGAAAGCTGCCGTTGCTGCACCGGCGCGGTCAGGTGTCGCGTTCACAATGCGGACATTGGCTCAAGTCCGGCGCATAGATGCTTTGTCAGTCCGAAGCGAATTTGGAACTCCCCGAAGAGTCTGTCGATGAAATTCATGATTACCCTTCGGAATCGTCCATTCTATACACCTTTCAGGGAACAACCTCCGTGTTGGATGTCTGGCAGGTGAGGGCGCTTCGCTTGCAAAACACCTGCGCAAACCACTGCCTGCCAGAGACACCCCGTCACGCCGCGCCCTTAACACCCATCTTGTAGACAAAGCCCAGAACGCCACCGAAAATGATGTGAAGTCCTAGTACCATGACCGGCGCCATTATGCCCAGGCCCAAACCAAACAAGCCAACACCCGCCATCGGCATTACTATGAACATCAAGATGAGCCAGGCGACGATGCCGTAGACAATGCCCTTGACCGGGGCACTACCGCCGGGGATCACATTATAGAGCAAGGCAAATCCACCACCGCCGGCAATCGTGTGGACCAAGAAGTGAATGATCCACCCGACCGCGACAGACGAGCCTATGATCGCGCCAATCATGGCGGCGACATTCAGTCCGGGCATCACACCCATCATGCTTTGGACAACCATCATTGCAGCTAGGACGACGGTTGCAACGAGCCCGGCCAAAAAGCCGGTTGAGATATTTTGCATCTTCATATTCCTTGATAGCGACATTCTCCAAGTGGAATGTCCTCCCTCTCGCCAAGTGCGGACGTTTGCCGCGCCTTGCTAGACTATGGCTTCCAAAGCCACCTGCCCCACTTCACCAGATCAACTTGTATCGCAGCGATGCCTGATCAGTTCGCGATTCCGGCTTTGGGCTTTCGCGCCACGATCAATGTGCGTGTAATATTTTTCTTCTTCAGGCCTTTCGTATAGTTTTGCCGGCGATCGACTAAATCCGGGCCAAAAACCATTTCGTTGGCCTGAACCTGGTTGACGGTTGGTGATTTACCAGACTCCCTCATCCGACTTGCCATTTCCAGATGAGCGTCTGTCTCATCTTCGACCGCCAAGACATCGAAACCTGCACTCGAAATTTGAAAGGTCAATTTTTTACTGTTTCCGACACGGGAGTCCTGGGCAGTCCTGGACCAGGGGAGCGTTTCGTGCGGAATGCCCGACACTGACGTGACTTCGGTCCAGATCAGAGTGGCGCCGGGCTTGAGAACACGGAAGCACTCATATTGCACGGATGGTTTATCGGGGAGATTCATGCCGACATAAAGGCAATGGGCATGATCGAAGGTATCGGCCTCGAACGGCATAGATGTCGCATCGGTTTGAATGAATTGAACCGGGTCTGTGAGGTTGCAACGGCTGGTCAGATCGTTCGCCGCGGCGACGAAATCTGATGTGAGGTCGACGCCTGTGACCCTACAGTCGAGTGTGCTGACGAAGTATCGCGCCGGTGCACCTATCTCTGAACTGACGTCGAGAAGATGCGCGCCGTTTTCAGCGTTCAACCTGGTGGCATGATCAATTGTTGCCAGTAGTTCGCGCCCGGGCACCTGGTCGAAGGGAAACAGCTGATTGGCTTTCAACGCAACGCCGTCGTATACTGACCCTGGTATGGCGGCAAGGATACGCGTGACGATATCACTGGAACTGTAGTGCTCTTGAGCCGGCGTGCTCATCCGATTTGATCCTTATTAATGTTTGAAGATTTCCGAGCATGCGCCGCGAAAATCCAGAACATCAGCATCGAGCAGAACCACAATGATTGACCCCGGCGGGGCAACAAGACCAGCGCCAACGTTAATAATATCGAATTTTCTCGCCACAAGTATTTCGGCACCAATCTGGAAGTGCGCGAATTGCGGCGCAGCCCGCTTGCTGTCCAAAAACCCGGGCCAGCACCGGAAAATAATTCAAGAATAGCACCGAGATCACAAAAACAAGAAAGTTTACATGGGGATGGGAACTCGTGAAATTCGGCTGGCCAAAGACGCCCAGGTAAATTGCCAAAATCAAGCACGGAACCAATAGAACGGAGCTGTCAGTAAATAGACACGACCCGTCTTCACGACCTCACCCTCTAAAAAAAGAAAAGGGCTCCTGGCTACGCGACGGCGCACGGAGTCGAAAACTCCAGCGATTGTTGCGCGCCATTTTTTATTTTTGCAACAAAAATTTTGATGCCGCCCAGTGGTGCCGGACAGTCCACCACAGTCACTCTGCCGTACGGCGCACGGAAACCGGAGCGTTTTTGGGTCAGAATTGGCCCCAATCCCGCACTTTTGGCGAGGAGTGCATGCACTGAGCCCCAACCTTGGACCGCCGGGGGCTGGAGGAAAGTCGGGGCTCAGGTCAGTAGTCATCAACGGCAGGAATGGGGACACAGTCGTTCTTTAGAATGTGCCGCTTTCTGACCTCGACAAGGGGGATTTCGTTTTCTGGTTGCCGTCGTGGAGCGCGTGAGATCCAAACCAATCAGAACAGCGCCAGCCCGCCGCGGTTCGACCACGCCCACCGAGCCTTGGACGAAGCCGTAGCGGACGCCTGCGGCTGGGGCGACGATTGGCGAGCGGACCTGCTGAGCGACGACGAAATCCTCGCACGTCTGTTCCAACTCAACCAGGAGCGGGCCGCGAAGCAAGGCACTTGAGGGAGCGTTGGGCGACGGCGCCCGACTGCGCAGGGTATCCCTTCAAGCAGTCAGTACGACAACCACAACCGGCAAGACCGGTGCCGGTAACAGCGACCCCCGAAAGACGCGCATCATCTCCGGAAAATCCAGTTCGACCCCGTTTGGGAAAGGGGAACTTTTGGAGGAGTGGGTTTTGAGGATCCGCCGTTTTTCGTTTGATATCAATTATTTAATTAACAAACTTGGCGACCCCGGCAGGACTCGAACCTGCAACCTGCCCCTTAGGAGGGGGCTGCTCTATCCAGTTGAGCCACGGGGTCGCTGTAGACTTTTCGCTTCATAACGCTCTGTTGTAAAGACATAAAACCTAATGACTCTTTACTTTACGTCGACTGTTGTCCTACAGTAGATGGTACACAAAATAGGTACACAGGCCGAACGGCATGATTGTGTCATACCCGAACCTTACCAGATCTGCAAAAGGCTTCTATGGCTACCGTCGCCGGATACCGGAGCATCTTCGATACCTGTTTAGCGGTGTCCGCGAACTGAAGCGCTCATTCCGAACCAAAGACCGCGAACTTGCCGTGAGGCACTGGCGCGAAATGAATCGCCACTGGCAAGAGCGTGTTGCGGCTCATGAGGCTCTTTGTCGTGAGGTGGGCGCGGATGACGGCGCGCTTCCGAAAGACTTGATCGCTGAGGCTGAAAAAGTGTTGAAGGGCTTTGGGCTCCACCCCGAACAGCAACCAGTTCTGAAGGCCGGTGCAACCGAAACAGAAAGGCGGCGGTTCGAAGCGGAAGACGAATTCTTGGAGAGAACGAACGGAGCAATTCTCTGAGGATTTGGGGGACCGTTACATTGATGACGACCAACGTCAGGAGGCCTACGAGAGTGGCGATTGGGGACGAGATGGGTATCAAGATACCTACAGACCCGACAACCCGCGAGATCAACTGGTGATTGCCGCAAAGATTTTGTCGGGCAATTTCGATGCAACGCCAGAGCCGACGTTTGAGAATGTGTTGGACAACTACTTGAGAAAACGACGTTTGCGGCTCGGTGCGATGCGCGTGGAAGGATCGCTGAAGAAGCGGGAGAAAGAAGCACGCAGGAGTTTTGAGAAGGTCGCCGCCTACCTGCCCGATGATATGGCAACTTCTCTCAATAGGCTTGATCCAGAGACAATTGAGACGGCCGTTCGTGAACTCTGGCCCAACGCTTCAACCAGAAAGCGAAACATCGTACCGCTAAAGGCCGGTTTCAATAGATGGAACTCAGACCACAAAAGAGCGCCTATTGACAACCCTTTCGAAGGGTTAGTGACTGAAGAGGAAGTCAGGTACTTCGAAAAAGACAGGCGTAGCTTCACGCCCGAAGAGCACTCTGTCTTTCCTGAAAAACTCTGGATGAAAGCCAGCGACAAGGAACTGATACTGATTGGGCGGCTGATGTCGGACACGGGAGCTCCCAACAAAGAAGTTGCTCAACTGTCGGTGGACGACGTGAAGATCGATTCAGATCCACCGCACATCCTTTTCAGGAACACCAAGATAAGGAGAATGGATAAAGGAAGATTGGAGCGGGCGGTCCCACTCTTAGATCCACTTTTGCCGACACTAAAGGACTACATAGAAGGGTTGAGCTCTGACACAGACTTGCTCTTCCCGTACTGGGGTCAAATGGGTAGGTCGGAACGGCTCTCGGGTGCTCTGAATGGTTTCATAGTGAACATGCGGAGGGAAAGACGACAGACTGCTGACGGCGTATTCGTTGCGCCACACTTTCAAAGACAGAGCAACCGCTGCAAGAGTTCGGCAGGACATCTTACGAGTATCTCATGGGGCACAAGAGTACTGGCGCAAGTGAAGTGAACCGGCGATTCTACGGTACTGGCACACCTCCCTCAGCGCATGTTGAGGACTTGAGAAAGCTGATAGAGGTGGAAGAATGGGGATACTTCGACTAACGCGCGGCGGACAAGAGGCAAGATCGTCGGAGAGGTGAAGGACCGCCCTGATACGTATGTACTCTAAGTACTTACTTGAGGAGAAGGCCCTATTAGTAGCACTAAGGTACCATTTCCTCTCTCTTAAGTAGCAAGGAATAGAGTAGGGATACTTATGGTATACAAAATAGGTGTAACTAGAGTGATAGGGGAGACGGGAGTAACCTCCTAAGGTATCTATTTACCCTTCCCTATTATGTCTTCTCTTGTTCTGTCTTCCGTCCTAAGGTGGCAAGACCCCCTCCCCCAATTCCGCTCACGACCAAGTGTGGGCAAAGGTGTAGCGTGAACAGGCCCGTAGAGGCGCTGGGAGGCAGGCTGGAGCGGCAACTTGGTCATTTGTATGTGAGGGTAGCCAAAAGGGGCAGATGACGCTGTGCGAGCCTCTGGGAGGCTCTGAGCGCATAGACCGGCCCGATTCCGATTGGCACCGCCCCCAATAGACGGCGCCAAACCTATCGGATCATGTCGTTTCCGACCCAATCACTTCGGTGCGGATGCGGTCTTGTTCTGCTGAGCACTTTCTGCAGTCCACTGCCCTACTCCGGGCCAAACAACCTTCCCGTTACCGGTGACGTGAGTATCCGGTTTCTTGTTGACGCCTCCCGCAAGGTACGCAGTGTAGAGCCCCTTCCCTGTTTCCGCTGGCGGACCAGCGAAGACTACGGTCGGAATGCAGATGGCAACGACAGTGACGATTGAGAGCAACGTTTTCATGAGTATCCCCTCTTATGATGAAGTGGACGTAATTAGCATACACCAACTAAGCGGGTTCCTCAAGTTTTGCCGATCTCTCAAGCCTACCCGCTCCAACTGACGCCAGCCCACATTGTCGTCGCAGCAGTTGCCAGATCATTCAGGTTCTCCACCAACTCCATCAGGGCTGCCTATCGAAAGTGATTGACCCATATCAGCGACCACAGACACCTTTCCGTCGTAGACTTGTAAGCAAGTCGGAAGGGAGCAAGTAGGTCATGAGGAACGCTCTTCTCGCCATAATGGCCGTCACGGTTTCCGGATTCGGGTTAACGCCTGCCTTTGCTCAGTCACTGCCGGTTGAGATCACGGTTCCCGACGCCTGCAAAGTCGAGAGCACTAAGCCCGACCAATGGGGGTGCGAGTACGAAACACCCGATGGGCGCGCGCGACGGATCCTCCTTGATTTCCATATGATTACACTCGACGAGCAGGGTCGAGAGGCCGTTCAAAGCTTGAGTGCGTTCAGGCTTCAACTAGCGCTTATCAGGGAGATCGCAAAAACTGACGAAAGGCGACTAGAGGCCCGCCCAGAAGGCGACTACGCCCGACACATTGATGAACTTCTCGATGATAAGACACAACCGACAGGCTTCTTAGCTTGCGCCCAATCACTAGACGAAATGACCTTAAAGGGCTCCAACGTACGAACCGACCGCGCACACCTGCACTGCTGGGCGGCAGACGTGGTTGACGGCGTCCTCTACCAGATGCTGCTGTCTCTCCTTGAGTACAACGACGTCGACAAGGCAGCGTCGGAAGCGCTCGCGGAGGAGTTCGAGAGGATCGTGTCCACAATACGCCGAAAGTGACTGGCGCGACACACGATGCCTCCTACTACTAACAACAGCGCCCGCATACTGAATCGTCGAGAAGGCTCGTAGCCGCGCTGGGAGGCTGGCCTGAACGGCATCTCAGTTGTCTGAGCAAGGCGGGCACCACAAACGAATGGATCTCTCTCAGGCCAAGCGTGAAGCGTGAGACTACAGCCACTCTGAGGCTCTAGAGCTCGCCTACCGGCGGTGGCGATTGGGCAAGGTTAAGTAATTGAAATTGTTCTTTTTACCTTGACATCGTTCACGTTATGTGCTAGATTGATGCCGTTGCCGAGCGGTCCATTTTGACCGCTAGCTGCAACAAATCGCGAAACCCCACACCTGAAGCGACGGCAACAATCAGTCGTTTCACATCCTTTCCCAAAACAGGAGGAATTATTGAGGAAGAAACCCATTCAGTTCACAGACTTAGTATCCGAAGCAATCAATAAATACGGTGTCCGCGAAGGACACTCCCACAGGGAGAAGGACCCAGACTACTGGATGGTGTTGGACGTACCAAACACGAAGCCAGACCATCGCTTGGTGGTGTGTCGGGACGGTATCCAGATCATCCACCAGCGGTTCACCGGTGGTCGGTGGAGGGGAGAGCATTCCTATGCCTCTAAGAGCGGCCTGAAGGGTGGCCTGAGCGCCATCTCGCTTTCTCATGAGCCATCATACTCGGAAGCCGAGACCAGCCTCAGGCCAAAGGAAATTGGGAAGGGAGTAGCCAAAGGCATCGAGTTTGCTACTTGGGGAGGCTGGCTATGACCGACAACACTCAACTCAATCTAGCCGATCTCAGAGATGGTAAGAAAGAGGAACAGACTTCTGTCAAAGAGGCAAAAGTGTTCCTTCGAGCCAACCTTTCACCCTTCCGATAATCCAACAGAAAGGATCGTTCTCGAGATCGCAGCGACGCTGGGTCTCAGAACAAACGGTGCAGCGAGAAAGAAAAAGGTACTTGTGGTCCTGTCTTCTCTCCTTGCAGCTGCGGACCGATTGAAGCGGAAAGAAGACGAACCAAACCTGATCGGGTGGAGCCACGATAACCGCCGGTGGTCCGCACTTTCCGGCAGTGGGCAAGAACATCGTAAATGAAGTGCGCGAAGCTCTGGTGGCGAAGGGATGGCTGAAGCTGCACGCGGTGGCCGTGTTCAAAAAATCTATGTCCGTGTATGGCATCGCTGATGAAGTTTTTGAGTTTGAAGGAAACTTCACGCAGTCTCAGCTTCCCGCCGCGACTGTGAAGACGACGAAAGAACAGGATTACGAGAAACGCATGGTTCTTGGGGGTGATCTGCTAACTCAAGCCCAAGCAAGGAGGTTGTTCGGCGACGAATTTGGACGTCTCCAGCAACAGGTAACGGATCTGAATGAGATGTGGAAAGAACACCCACTTCGGATCGGGACCACCCTGTTCACGTCTGCCAGCCGGAAGTTTAACGATAGTAGCCTAACCAGAGGCGGGAGGTTCTTTGGGGGATGGTCAAACATACCGGAACCTGAACGGCTAACCGGTACAATTGACGGAGATCCCGTCTCAGAAATCGACCTGCGTGCGGCAAACCTAACGATCCTCACCGGCTTGCTCAAGTACCCGATGCCGGAGAACCCCTTCAGCGACCCATACGCCTATGTAGATGCGGATCGGAAACAGACGAAAGACGCGCTTCTCGAAATTCTTGGGGCGGGCGATCATGAGAAATCCAAAGGATCCAGCAAGTATGTCGGTAAGCATGGAGGAGGCACATTCAAGCCAGTGCGAGACAAGCTGGTCGACGCGTATCCTGTGCTCGAACATTTGGAGAAGGGCAAACTCGACTCCAACTCGCTGGCCTACGATGAGTCAGAGATCGTTCTCTCTGCCATGATGGCGCTACGGGAGAAGGGAGTAGTGTCCTACCCGATGCACGATGCCCTGATCTGCAAGGCAAGAGATGAGGAAGAGGTGGTAAAGGCACTGCAGAAGGCATTTCACGACCGCGTTGGCATCTTCCCTGCCCTGACCATTCAGACGAAGGATGAAGAGGAGAGAGTGATAGAAGGGAGACAGTAAAACGTCTTCTTTACCTCTAGCACCAGCGACAGGGATGATTAGGGGTATGGGAAGGACTAGAGGTATGTCCATCTTTCTATTTATTAATAGTGACTTAGTCCTACCACCCCACTTGAAGACTACCTTAAGGGGGGGCGCCCCTCAGGGCGCCTTCTTTCTCTCTCTCTTTTCTTCTCTGTCTTCTGAAGAACAACCAATTCCGCTCTTCTTGCTTGGTGCTGACTACCTTTTGACATGAAGGGGTGATTTCCTACTACCTGATCGGATACGGCGGAGGGGACTTCTCCACTGAAGCATTGCAATGAAACCCAAATCTCTTCTGTTGTCTGTCTTCATCTTCTCGATGCTCTCGTTCGGATCCGTCTCCGTTGGACAGGATGCCGACGTGTCCCGGTTCACCGGCTTTCGTGCGGCACAGAGCTACTTGCTGCGGGAATCGTCACACACACCGCGACATACACCGAATTGCCACTGGGGTTCGTTTTCAGCAGGCCCCTGCCCAATCCGGGGTCATCCGCCCGGTGATTCCGATCTGATCCGCCCACCCGTACCGATCTGATCCGCCCACCAATTCCGGGCCATCCGCCCACCCTTTGATGTTCTGCTGCGAGGCGATCTGCAGCGGGCTGAAGAGATTGCCAATGCGGAAGATCAGGGAGGTTTTGCGGCTGGCCGAAGGTGTAAGTGTAACGGTATGGGTCCCATACAGAAGAGTTACACCTGCCCAAATAGGCCTTATTTTATTGAGGTTTCTTGCCCACTCTAAGTACGGCCACCATCGGTTTGTCGTACTTCTGCGAGACCCTTACCCCCTGCAAGTGTTCTCAACGCGCCCTCTCTCCACTGTCCTTCGGCTTCCAAAGAACAACTAATGCCCCCTGTTCTTCCTTAGCACTGACCGCCTTTTGACATGATATGGTGATTGCGTGTGTACGAGTGCACGGGAGGGGGGCGCCTCCAACAGAGGTTTTGCAATGGAAACTAGATCTCGCCTCTCATTCTGTCTTCCTAATTCCATAATTCGGGTCTGTCTTAGTGGGCAGAATGCTTACGTGCCACAGTTCACCGACTTCGAACGGGCTCAGGACTACAGGTGCGGGAAGAAACACTCGCAGGTCAGCAGCTGGCGAGACGGCGCATACCAGTGGGACTCCAGTGGCCACGCTGGTGCAGTCGGTGAACAGGATCGCCTACTTCGCGAGATAGTCTGCGGGCAGAGCACGAGCACCGACTTTCAGCGGGTCAGAGACATCCGGAGCGAACTGGGATGTTAGCGTCACCCAGCCCCTAAACAGAGATGGCAAAAGGTACGGTTGTGCCCGCCCATACTCCTACCGAACGGGCGGGACATCCCCGTATGAGCGCTGGCGTGCGCCGCTAGAAGATGAAATCCCCTTTATCGAGACTGCTCAAGGTGACGTCTTCGAGAACGATCACATCGCCATTCTTGCCGTCGATGACTGCGTCACTTCCATCTTGCTCAAGGTGGTTGTTCTTGAGGTCGTTCCAGCTTCTTGACCGACCTCAAACCGCTGAGATCAAGCACATCATGCACCCCACCTTTCGCGTCGAAGTCTTTGATAGTGTCTACGTCCCAACCAGTTCTGAATACGAAGCGGTCTTCGCCGAAGCCGCCTTTCAGAAGGTCATCTCCTCTGCCACCTTTGAGGATGTCATTGCCGCCGTCGCCGAACAGTTCGTCCTTGCCGCCGCCGCCATCCAGCCTGTCTCTACGGCTCCCACCGAACAAGACGTCCTTGCCTTTGCCACCAAAAAGCCTGTCGTTGCCGCGGCCCCCGTCGAGCTCATCGTTTTCGTCATCGCCGAAAAGAGTGTCGTTGCCGCGGCCCCCGTAGAGCGTGTCGTTGCCCTCTCTACCGACCAGAAAATCGTTCCCGTCAAACCCCTTGAGGAGGTTTACGCTGTCATTTCCCCTTAGATCATCATCGAAAAGGGAACCGCTAAGACCCTCTATTGAAAAATGCCAATCACCGGCTGCATCGCCAAGATTTCCTCCACTGGTCACGCAGGTCTGCAGTAACTCCCGAACTGGCCGAGAGGTAGGCCGCGGTATCGAAACCTTCACCTCCCCTAATCATGTCTGAACCTGATCCGCCGTCCAGTACATCATCACCAGCGTTCCCGTTCAGTGTATCGTTCCCAGAATGCCCTTTCAGCCAATCAGCAAAACTGTTTCCATTAATATTGTCGTCGCCTGTCAGATCGACGTGAGTGAAATCGGCCGAAGCGTTCGAAACCTGAGAATAGTCGTAAGTATAGCCAGTTCCAATGATGGCAAGAGAGTAAAAACCGCCCTCAAACCTAGACCGATAAGTATCGACTTCATAAACATTGCTAAGATAGGACGTCTCTGTTGCCATCGAGTGGAAATGGCTAAACGGACCATCGATGCCATGTACGCTTGCGTTTATGTACCACCTACCAAGATCGGGAAAAGACACATCACCATGGGAATCTACTGTGAAGTCAGACCAGTTCGGGAGTTGGTTAGAGATCTCTCCGAAGGGATCAGAATCCGATAGTCAGGCCAGTTCCAGCTTCATCATAGATGATGATTGTTGCCATTTGATCTTCCCCCCCGTAGTTCTACTTTTCACGCGGCTCAGGTCACCAATGCGGTCAAGCACCGTGTGTCACCCGCGTGCATCAGAACTATAGAAAGCGCGCTCACACGCGTCCGCTGAGCTCGTTACCCCGCTGACATTCTGACTGGCTCAAACGGAGGCGCTATGATCTGGGTCACTATTCGAACACAAATTTCGGAGCGTTTGGATGGTGACACCAGTGCGTAGGGCCGGATTGACGAACTCCGAACTGGGCGAACAGCTGTTGCAGGGCCAAAGCATCTAGCTGCCGTGCCTTCGCGAGCTTTTCAGCAAAGGCCCCGCCGGGGTGAGGCGGAGGCCTGTCGATCAGCCGCCATAGGGATGGACTACGAACATGTCGGCGGTCCAATCGCAGGAACACGATAGGGCGCGGTGAGTCTCTTCGTCCAGCGGCTGGGCTCAGTCGGAGATGAAAACGGTGTTGGAGATGACGAGAACTGACACTCAAGTGATATAAACGAACATTGGGCGCGGCGTAGTTCGGCCAGATTTCCGCCGCACGGCGCTCGTACCCGAAAGGCGTTGGGCTACGACTGCTGGATACATCACTCAGTGTCAGATGTGAGCGCTCTTTCAATCTCCTGAGCGATCTTGAGAGGCAGTTCTTGCCACGCTCTGTGCCCAAAATCGTCGGCCGGTTCTGGTATCGACCTGAGAGGTTCGAACAAAGGCGCATGCACCATTCTGGATGTACTGTGTTCCAGAGCAATCAAACTCCCTCCGTTTTGCTCGACGAACGTCCATTTGACCCACGCTGTCTGTTGACTTGTGCGGCCGTAGCCTTGCGCGATGATTATTCCTTTTCGGAATGATGTTACTGGACCACAGTTCCCAATACACAGGCTGGCAAGATTGTCCTTACGGACCTCCTCCAGATTGTAACAGATCATGTATCCACGTTCTTCGAAATCAGCGATCAGGAATTCGTAGACCTGCTCCGCGGTAGCTCCCTTGACGCTAACCCCTTTCCTCTCCCAGTCGGTATCACCGGCGGAAAACAGTGGATTGCAAAAAACGTTCAGAGCATCGGCCGCTATCCATAACAACAATAGGAATCCACAGATCACGGCGGTGATCGTGAAGTCAAAGTTCACGACCGCCCATTTGATCCCGTTCCCCTTCTTCCACGGTGTTGAGGCGCTGACACCGCGCTCGCGTCCTCTTGCCTTTTGTCTTCGGAAGTCTTGCGCCACGCCATATCGGAACTCCTGCAGATCGGCACTTCGCGCTACTTTTTCCGAGATGCGACGGCCCGTTCTTTTTCGTGCCTGCACCAATACCGTCGAGCGCGCGACTCACCCGCCTTCGAACGGCTGCAACGTTTCGAATTCTGTCTTTCTGAAGAGTACACCGCCATGATTTTCTAGTCAGTAACCACGCACCTATTTCGCTCATTGTTGACTGCTAGCGGCCCACGCAGGTACGGATTGACGGGTGCCTCATAAGGCGCATAGTTGGACAGACCCTGCCCGAGAGTTCTCCCGCATGATCGAATCAATGACACGCGGGGGCGATTGACGGACACTGAACCTGCCAATCAAGTAAACGGGAGGTTGCTATGAGGAATCTCGTTCTTGCCCTAGGCGCGCTCACCGTTCTCGTTGCACCGGCTGTCGCGGAGGATGCGCCTTATCTCGCCGCCGGCCAACGGACAGCCGAAGCCAATTGCGTGCAGTGCCACCACATCTGGCCCGGCGGGGCGTTCAAGCTCTATCCGCCGAGCTTTACGGCCATCGCCAAGTACTACACGCCGGACGTGATCGCGATAAAGATCATGTATCCAGACCACGCATTGCTGATGCCGCAGTTCAACCGGTTCCTGTTCGAAGCGAACGCACGGAATTCTGGTTGGTTACATCGTCTCTCTTGAGGAATAGACTGCCGAGAATTGCGGTGTTTGGAAGCGGCACGGCGACCGATATTGAGACCGGCAAGACATGGACACTTGAGGTCGTTGGCTTCGAAGGCACCAGCCACGTGTGGGATGAACAGTTCAGATCCGACAGAGATGCTCGCAATGAGGCGATACAGGCTCTCGAAAGGGACGGTGCTGTCGCCTTCATGCGTCGGGACAACGTCATTCCCTTTCGGTAGGGAATTGAGACATGCGGCACTCACGGTAAAGTTGAAACGATGCGCAGTTGGCTACCAGTGATTTTCGTAGGATTGGCCGGACTAGCGGTCTTCGGTTGGAACCAGTACCAGAGATCGCTACCGTCCAGTGATTTAGGAAGACCGCAGACGCCCAGACCTATTGCTGGTGATGGTGTCCGCACACTAGCAGCCATCGGTGGAGCACAGGCCTTGTCAGGTGACCGGATCAATTCGGTGACGACGTGTTCGATTTGTCCGGCGTGGTCTGTCCCGACCCGGAGACAGATGAAGGGCGAGACGCGAAGGCATTGGCAAACACGTTCCTTCGCGTTGGCGGGCACATGGAGTGCCAGATCCGTCTTGTGAATGGGATGTGGAAAGGCGATTGCACCGCGAAGACCACCGACGGAACACGACGGCTTTCTGCAGTGATGCGTCAGTCGGACTACTGCCGGTAGCTGTGGCGAAACTCATCGATTTCCTGAGCCCACGAAGCCCGCTGATTTGACATCACTCAACGCGGTCTTCTGCGATTTTCTGCAGTATTCTAGATGACTGAGCACTTGGCAAGGAGCTCGCGAGAGCGTTGCCTGTGCGTTCAAAGGGAGGGTGATCGGTGAACCCATTCTTCGAGACCATTGAGTCATTCATACCCTTCCTTTTCACCGCTATCGCGACGATTGCGGGGTGGGTGGTGTTTCAAGTCAAGAACGCCAACTCTCCGCCAACCGATGTGTCCAAATGGGCGGCTGCGAAACCCGTATTACTGCTTGTCGCTGGGCTGATAGGCGTTGCAAACATAGTTGCCTTGTCGGGCTGGGAGCAGGGAACTGGTCAGGTTGCCATTATCTAACGGCTAATTCCGCTCACCACGCTCGTTAACGCAGTTCTGTGCGCAGCATTTTCGATCATCGTACGTATTAGGGCTGAGAAGGACGGCCGGTTTGTTGGCTTCGCTCTTGCCGGAATGTGGTTACTGTCTCTCGTCGTGATCCCCTTCATTGGCATTGAGTAGGCGGCCTTCGTTCTGAACAATTGAAGACGACGTTTGGACGGTGGAAGTGAAGTACTGGGGCACCGTTGATCTGGACGCGTATGCGTGCGCGGACACTGTCTCCAGCTTCGTACATCGGATCTGCTACATCGCGACCACTGAGAACGTTGTCGTCTTGTTGAACGATACCTACTACCGTACTGCCGTGTGGACGCTGCGACCGTTGATGCGTGGCTGGAAGCGGAGAGCAAAGGCGGGTTCTACAACCAGAACATCAAGAGCAGTGCGGTGAACGGCCGGTTTGACGTGAGCGTCCGTTGAACCCGACCTAACACGGGCGCGGAGGTGCGGGTATCGCCAAGGAGGCGATCGGTGAGCATCCGCCTTACCGCCGCATCATCGACGTGGTCAGCAGCTTTAGGTGTAGGAGCTGCGGTGCGAGCGCTTGCTCTTGGCGCACGGAGCGAGCAGTAGGGCCGAAGGTGTGAAACTCACTCATCGTCTTCTTCCTTTGCGTTTGAGCCCACCCGTGGGCGCCTTGCAAGGAATGGTGCGCAACCCCAGAAGAGTGCAATCACCGCCGTGATGATTACGACGCCGAAAATTGGACCTCTGGGTTCGACAATCGCGAAAATCATAGGGGCAAATACAAGACTGCCAACTACCAGCAGAGAAGTGGCCAAGGCTCGCCTCCACGAGCGGACTGTTTTTTGGGGCCACTGGGTGGCTGCCGGCGCTGTTCGGCGCTGTTCGGCGCTGTCAAGACCCGCTGCGAACCGGCCATAGATGACCGCAACGATTAGAGGTACCGGGGCTGCTACAATTGCGAAAGTAATGCCCCAGATAATTGCATTCGCGAACCCAGTGCCGTTCAACTCTGGATGGAAATAGAAAACAAGTGCTGTAATGAACATCAATAGAAGTTCGAGAAGCGCAAACGCAGCCCCTGTATGGACCATGAACGTTTTGAACAGACTCATCAGAAGGTCCCTCCAACGGGAATCCTAGCATGAAGCCAGATGCGGGATATTAACTCAGAGCAAGCCTCTCGGAGCGCAGTCGCTGAGACTTCGTACCTGCTCGAATCGGTCATGTTTGGTGACCGTACGGTGAGCGCTGAATGGCGGAATGGCGCACACTTTTTTCGTTCGCGCCTTGGTAGAGTGGTTACCACTATATATAGTAGCCTTTACTCCGTCATAGGCCATAGATATAGACGTATGGGGGTGCCATGGCCCATGCCCACCCCCCAATCTAGCTAGTGATCTGTCTTTCCGGAATTGGCGGGGAACGGTGGCTTTGTTCACTTGTCTTCGAACCTCATCTCACCGAAATGGCTGGACCCGTGCGCCGCTCTGAATCCGACCCAGACGACGATGCCTCACATTGAAGTTGGGGTGCGGCAAATTGTCAGTCAAAAACGGTACACGAAAACGGTCATTTTTGGTACACAACCCATTCAACCAGCGAACCGTTCGTATGAGATAAATACTTTCATTAACAATTAGTTGAGAGGATTTCTCCAGATAGCCCTGCCCCTTAGGAGGGGGCTGCTCTATCCAGTTGAGCCACGGGGTCGCGCGGCGCCTTAATGCGGTTTCACGCGCGGTTTGTCTAGCTATTCGGGATAGACCGCCTCGGCGGGGCGTTTGCGCAGCGTATCGCCCCGATTGATGGTCGGCGTGAGCTCGACCCGTTCGCCTCGGCCCTCGGTCATGCCCTCGTCCCCGGCCTCGACCCGGCGGGCAATGATCTCCGCCGCGCGGCGGCCAATCTCGGCGCGTGACGAGTCCATCGTCGCGAGTCGGCAGGACAGGCCCCTGAGCAGCGGGATGTCGTTGAACCCCGCCATGCCAAGCTTGCCCGGCACATCGTACCCCTCGTCGACACAATGCAGAAGCCCGCCGGCCCCGATCATGTCGTTCGAAAAGTAGAGGAAATCGAGATCCGGGCTGCGCGACAGGATCGCGCCGGTCATGTCGCGGCCCTTCTGGAGCGACGAGCCGCCCTCGTAGAATTCCTGGTCCGACACTTCGAGCCCGGCCTTGGCCAGGGCCTCGGTAAACCCTTCGAAGCGCTTGCGGGCCCGGTGGTCCAGCGACAGCTTGGTGCCGAGGAACCCGATCTTGCGGTAGCCCGCCTTGACGATCGCCTCGGCCATCATCCGCCCGGCGCGGCGATGCGAAATGCCGACGACCGAATCGAGCGGGGTCCCGTCGGTATCCATGATCTCGACCACCGGAATGCCGGCGCCGCGCAACATCGCCTTTGACGCGTCGGAATGCTCGAGCCCGGCGATGATGACGCCGGACGGCCGCCACGACAGCATTTCGTAGAGCACTTTCTCCTCGCGGTCGGGCAGGTAGTTGGTGACCCCCACGACCGGCTGGAGCGGGGTGTTGTCGAGCACTTCGGAAATGCTCGTCATGACCTCGGGGAACACCATGTTGCCCAGCGACGGGATGATGACGGCAACGAGGTTGACCCTTTGCGAAGCCAGTGCGCCGGCGATCTTGTTGGGCACGTAGCCAAGTTCCTTGGCGGCTTCGAGCACCCGTAGCCGGGTGGCATCGGAGACATCGCCGCGGTTCCGAAGAACCCGGCTTACGGTCATTTCCGACACCCCTGAGGCTTCGGAGACATCACGCAAAGTGAGCGGGCGTTTCGGGGTGGCGGGCGTGTCCTCGGTCACGGCATCGGTCCTTTCGGCTGCGAGCGGTGACGGGATGTTAGCGGCGGTGGTTTGCCTTGTCCAATTCAAAGAAAACGGGACGTTACCCGTAACGTTCGCCGCTAACAGGTCCGGGCTGCGCTGCCACGTCAGACGAGCCGCGAGAGGATTTCCGCATGCAGGGAAGGCGCCGCCGCGACCAGCCCGTTGAACACCGGATCGGACTGATTGAAGCGAAGCGCCGCGCCCTTGCGGTCGGTGATCCGCCCTCCCGCCTCCTCCACCAGCAGGCTACCCGCCGCCACGTCCCATTCGCGCGCCGGGCGGAGCCGGAACATCGCGTCGTACCGACCTTCGGCGACCAGGCCGAGCCGGTACGCGAGCGACGAGCGGAACTGTCGGCGCACCTCGGGAACACGGCCATCGCGCCAGTGCCAGGCTTCGAAACTGGCACGCGACGACAGCACCGTCGCCCCGTCGAGCGCATCGCGCGGGCGCACCGCAAGCGTCTCGCCATTGCGTGTCGCGCCCTGGCCGCGGGCGGCGGCATAGAGCATGTCGCGCATCGGCAGGTAGACGACCCCGGCGCTCACCTGGCCGGCGTCGACCACCGCGAGCGCCAGCGCCCAACTGTGATCGCCCTCGATGAACGCCCGGGTGCCGTCGAGCGGATCGATCACGAAGGCGCGGCTGGCCTCGCGCCGGGCCGGGTCTTCGGGGCCTTCCTCGGACAGCCAGCCGTAGCCGGGGCGCGCCGCGGTCAGCCGGGCGTGCAGCGCCGCGTTCGCGGCCATGTCGGCCTCGGTCACCGGGCCGGCCGCATCCGGCTTTTCCCAGGCCTTCGACCCCTTGGTGAAATAGTCGCGCAGGATCTCGCCGGCTTCGCGCGCCGCCTCGATCAGCACTGTGAGATCGTCAGCTGCCGGCAAGGGTCAACCCCTCCACCAGCAACGACGGCACCATCCGCGAGCTGTGCGGACGCGCGTCGTTCGCGGGCTCGATCCGGCGCAGCATGTCGATCAGGTTGCCGGCGATGGTGCATTCGTTGACAGGCCGGATGATCTCGCCGTTCTCCACCCAGAACCCCGACGCACCGCGGGAGTAGTCGCCATTGTTGGGATTGATCGTGGACCCGATCAGCGCGGTGACGAGAAGACCGGTGCCCATTTCGGCGATGAGCGCGTCGCGGGTCTTTTCGCCCGGCGTCAGGACCACGTTGGTGATGCTGGGAGAAGGCGGGGCGGAGGTGCCGCGTGCCGCGTTGGCGGTACTGTCCAGCCCGAGCTTGCGGGCGGTGGCCAGATCGAGCGTCCACCCCGTGAGCACGCCGTTGTCGACGATGGCGCGCCGCGCGGTCGGCAGCCCTTCCGCGTCGAACGGGCGTGAGCCCGTAACACGTGGGCGATGCGGGTCTTCGACCAGCGACAGCCGGTCCGGCAGCACCTGTTCGCCGAGCTTGTCGCGCAGGAAGGAAGAGCCGCGCACGATCGAACTGCCGTTGATCGCCATCAACAGGTGCCCGATCAACGAGGAGGATATCCGCTCGTCGAACAGCACGGGATATGCGCCGGTGGGCGGTTGGCTGGCCCCGGCCCGGGCCGCGGCTCGTTCTCCGGCGATCCGTCCGATCTCCTCGGGGCTCGGCAGATCGGCCTGAAAAATCCGGCTCTCACCGTTGTAGTCGCGCTCCATATCCGCGCCGGTGCCCGAGATCGCGGCGAGCGAGACCACCCGGTCGGTGCGCACGTAACCGCCCGAAAATCCGTTGCTCGCCGCCAGCTGGATACCACGGCGGCCGTAACCGGCAGAGGTGGCCTGCACCTGCGAGACCCCGTCCACCGCGAGCGCGGCCGCCTCGGCGCGGCGGGCATCGTCCTCTAGTTCGGCGGCCGCGGGCTCGGCGGCCGGGTCTTCCAGCTCGAGCGCGGCGAGATCCCAGGTTCGCGCAAGCTGGTCGACATCGGCCAGACCCACCGAAGGGTCGTCAGGGGCTTCGCGCGCCATCGCGACCGCGCGCTCGGCCATCGCCGTGATGGTCCCGCGCGCGGTGTCGGACGCGGACACATTGGCCTGTTTCCGCCCGACAATGACCCTGAGACCGATGTCGATCCCCTCGGCCCGCTCGGCATGTTCGAGCTTGCCTTTGAGCACGTCGATCGCAACCGAGGTGCCTTCGACGGCAATGGCATCCGCGGCGTCGGCCCCTGCGGCCCGTGCTGCCTCGAGCAAGGCCCCGGTCAATGCGTCCAGCGAATGGGTCATGCGAAATCCTTCCCGTGTTCGTGGTGAGGTAACCGCCAGCGCGCGCGCCCGCAAGGGAGCGTGGCACTGGAATGCGGACGGAGCCTGGGCCAGGTCAGAACCGTTTCGGATCGGATCATTCCGAAGAAGGAATTTGGTCCCGAGACAGGAATCTGCGCAAAATCCTGGGATCAGACTATTTCAGTCTGGTCCGTTTTTGCTCTAGTGATGAGGGAAGCGGGAGGGGAACGTATGGATATGCAAGGAAAAACCGTGGTGGTGACCGGCGCGAGCCGGGGCATTGGCGCAGCCGCGGCCAGCAACTTTGCCGACGCGGGCGCGAATGTTGTGCTGCTCGCGCGGTCCGGCGACAAGATCGGCGCAATTGCGCGCGAGATCGGCGACCGGGCGCTGGCGGTCACCTGCGACGTCGTGAGCTGGAGCCAGGTCAAGGCCGCTATCGACCAGGCCGTCTGGCGGTTCGGCGGCGTCGACGTGCTCATCAACAACGCCGGGGTCATCGAGCCGATCTCGATGCTGCGCGCGGCGGATCCCGCCGCCTGGGCGCAGGGCGTTCGACACCAACCTCAAGGGCGTGTTCCACGGCATGCGTGCGGCGGTGCCGGTGATGCGCAAACAGGGGGGCGGCACGGTCATCACCGTGGGCTCCGGCGCGGCCTACAACGCGCTCGAGGGCTGGAGCCACTACTGCGCTTCGAAAGCGGCGGCCCTGATGATGACCAAGGCGCTCCATAAGGAGGAAGCCGCCGCCGGCATCCGCGCGCTGTCGCTGTCGCCCGGCACGGTCGCCACCGACATGCAGCGCGAGATCAAGGCCTCGCGGGTGAATCCCGTCTCGGCGATGGCCTGGGAGGATCACATCCCCGTCGATTGGCCGGCCAAGGCGCTCCTGTGGATGTGCTCGCCCGAAGCGGACACTTTCGTGGGCGGTGAGGTGGCGCTGAGCGATCCGGAGGTGCGCGCGAGCCTGGGGCTGCCGGCTTGATCGGGCTCAAACGCGATGGCGGGCTCTGGACCGCCACCATCGCGCGGCCCGACAAGGCCAACTCGCTGACCGCAGAGATGCTCGAAACCTTGGCCGCGTTCGCCGAGGACGCCGCGGCGCACGCGCGCGTGCTGGTGCTGACCGGCGAAGGCAAGGTCTTCTCCGCCGGCGCCGATCTCGACGAGGCCCGCGCCGGGCTCGCCACCAGCCCGCTGTGGGAGCGGCTTTCCGGCGCCATCGCCGCGGCGCCGATCCTGACCATCGCCGCGCTCAACGGCACGCTTGCGGGCGGCGCTTTCGGCATGGCGCTGGCCTGCGATCTGCGCCTCGCGGTGCCGGGGGCGAAGTTTTTCTACCCGGTGATGAAGCTCGGCTTCCTGCCGCAACCCTCGGACCCCGTGCGCCTCGCGCCGCTCGTGGGACCGGCGCGGACAAAGATGATCCTGATGGCGGGACAGAAGATCGACGCCGATGAGGCGCTTGCCTGGGGGCTGATTGACCGGATCGTCGCGCCGGACGCCCTGGACGAGAGCGTGGCGGCGCTGGCGGCGGACGCCCTCGAGGCCGAGGCGGCCCATGTAGCCGGGATCAAGCGGATGATCCCGGGACGTTGATCTCCGCCGCGTGGGCGCCGCGGCCCTCGGAACGCGGACGAAAAACAGACCCTAACACACCTGTATCGCGTGATTTTGCACCGTTGGGGGCGGCACCCTCGACGCACCTCGGTCCGATGGCACCTAGCGCCCCCGCCGGTTGCCCGTCGACCGCGCATTGAACTCCGGCGGGCGCTTCGCCACCCAGCGGGCGAACGTCGCGAGATGCGGATGCGCGCGCAGGGCCTCGGCGGTGTTGTAGACCCGGGCAAGCTCGGTCTCGGTGAGCGTCGCGTGGATTTCCTTGTGGCAGATCTGGTGTAGAAGCACCGTCTCGCCACCCTTGCCGCCCCTCAGCTTCGGCACCAGGTGATGGCGGCTCTGCGGCACGTCCCGGGGGATCGGACGCCCGCAAAGCGCGCAGATCGGCGGCATCTCGGTCATGGTATCCCCTTGTCTGGCACGCCCGTCGGTGCGACAGGGTAGGCTGACAACAGCCGGGTGAATACGGGGAACCATGTCATGGACGAGTTGGTCAACAAGGCCTGGGGCTTCATCGAGCCGGGGTGGGAGATTGCCCGCGTATGGCTGACCTCGCCGGCCGCCTGGTCGCAATTCGCGCTGCTGGTGGTGGCCTACCTGGCGGCTGTCGTCGTCGCGAAACGGCTTGGCCCGCTGCTGACCAGGTTCATCTCCCCGCCCGAGGATCAGACCCACATCCTCGCCCGCGCCCGCCGCTTCGTGCTGATCTTCTTGCCGCTTTTGCTGCCGCTTTTCGCCTACGGGTTCACCGCCATCGGCGAACAGGTGACCCGGTCGCTGTTCGGCTCCAGCGCGGTCATCGCCTTCGGCAAGCGGGTGTTCTTGTTCCTCGCCGCGCGGATATTGGTCAAGCACATCATCTCCGACCCGTTCCTGCGCCTGCTTGGCCGCTACGTGCTGGTGCCCGTGGCCGCGCTCTACGCGCTCGGGGTGCTGGACCCGGCCCTGGCCTGGCTCGAGGGCCTGACCGTTTCGATGGGCAACATCTCGTTTTCGCTGTTGGCCATCCTGCGCGGCGTGATCGCGGGTTCGATCCTGTTCTGGCTCGGCCAGTGGTCGAACAACCAGACCACGGTGTACCTCAACGGCCAGGAAGAGCTCAGGCCCGCGACGCGCACGCTCGCCGTCAAGGCCGCCGAGATCGCGATCTTCGGCGCGGCCTTCCTGCTGCTGATGAACATCATGGGCATCTCGCTCACCTCGCTCGCGGTGATCGGCGGCGCTGTCGGCGTCGGGCTCGGCTTCGGGCTCCAGCAGATCGCGGCCAACTTCATCTCCGGCGTCATCCTGCTGCTCGAAGGCCAGGCGACGGTGGGCGACTACGTCGAGCTCGACGGCGGCGAGGCCGGCACGATCGTCAAGATGACCGCCCGCGCGATCATCCTGGAGACCTACGACGGCAAGTGGATTGTCGTGCCCAACGAGCATTTCATCACCACGCGGGTGGTGAACTACTCCGATTCGGGCAGCGCCAACCGCTACGAGGCGCCGTTCTCCGTCTCCTATGACACCGACATTAACAAGGTGCCCGAGATCATCGCGGCGGCCGTCGCCAGGCTCGACTTCGTGCTCGACAGGCCGGACGGGCCGGATTGCGAGCTGGCGGGGTTCGGCGACTCAGGCATCGATTTCGTCTGCGAATTCTGGGTCAACGGCATCGACGACGGGCGCCACAAGTACACCTCACAGGTGATGTTCGCGATCTGGAACGCCCTGAAAGAGGCCGAGATCGAGATCCCCTATCCGCACCGGGTCGTCGAGATCAAAGGCGTGCCCGCACCGTGACACAGGCCCTCATCATCGGGGCGGGTCCCGCCGGGTTGATGGCGGCGGACGCGCTGGCGCGGACCGGCCTCGAGGTCACCGTGGCGGAGGCCAAGCCCTCGGTCGGGCGCAAGCTTCTGATGGCCGGGAAATCCGGTCTGAACCTCACAAAAGACGCACCGCTTGATGCCTTCCTCGGGGTCTATTCAGGCAGCGTTGCCCGGCTGGTGCAGGAGGCGATCCGCGCGTTCGGACCGGACGCGGTTCAGGACTGGGCGCGCGGGCTCGGCCAGGAGGTCTTCACCGGATCCTCGGGACGGGTTTTCCCCAGGCGGATGAAGGCCTCGCCGCTGCTGCGCGCCTGGCTTGCAGAGCTCGCGGGGCTTGGCGTGGATTTCCGCACCCGCTGGCGCTGGACCGGGTTCGACGGGACCGGCCTCGCCTTCGACACCCCCGACGGACGCATGGTCCTGCAACCGGCGGTGACCGTTCTCGCGCTCGGCGGGGCCAGCTGGGCGCGGCTCGGGTCCGACGGCGCCTGGGCGCCCTGGCTTGCGGAGAAGGGCGTGACGCTCGCCCCGTTCCAACCCGCCAACGCCGGGCTGACGGTGGCTTGGTCCGACCACATGCGAAAGCACTTCGGCACGCCGGTGAAGGTCGCGCGGCTCACCGCCGGCGGCACCTCGGTGCGCGGGGAGTTCGTGATCTCGGCGCGGGGGCTTGAGGGCAGCGCGGTCTATGCCGTCTCGAAAGCCGTACGCGAGGGCGCGGTCCTGAAGTTCGATCTCTGCCCGGACTGGTCACGCGACGAGGTGGCCACAAAGCTCGGCCGCAGGCGCGGCAAGGCCACCGTCTCCGCCTTTCTGCGCAAGACGCTGCGGCTCGATCCCGCCCGCCTCGCGCTGCTCCAGGAGTTTGGACGCCCCCTGCCCGAAGGCGCGGATTTGGCTGGATTAGTGAAGGATTTGCCGGTTCGCCACGACGGTCTGCGCCCGCTGGACGAGGCCATTTCGACCGCCGGTGGGGTCGCGGCCGAAGCGCTCGACGGCTTCATGCTCCGCGCCCTTCCGGGCGTGTTCGTCGCCGGCGAGATGCTCGACTGGGAGGCGCCGACAGGTGGGTATCTGCTGACCGGGTGCCTCGCCACCGGGCGCGCCGCCGGGCAAGCGGCAGGACAAGCGGTGGCGGCCTACCCGCGCGGCATGTAGGCGAGCCGGATCAACGTGCGCTCCATCAGCGCGGTGTTCGGCGTCGGCACCGACGAGCGCAGCTGCAGATCGGTGTCGATCAGCATCTCCAGGGCTTTCTCCAGACGCGGCGCGCCCCAGTTCTGCGCCTGGCGGATCATCCGATCGCGCGATTTGAAGTGGACGCGCGCGCGCGCGATTCCCTTGGCCGGGCCTTCGGGATCGGAGGCGGCGAGGTGAAGGCTGCGGAAATGGCGGGTCGCGGCAATGCACAGGGTCACCGGCAGCGTGCCTTGCGCTTCGAGCCGGTGCAGGAGCGGTCCAAGCTCACCGTAACGCCCCTCGGCGGTGGCGTGCAGCACGTCGTCTGTCTCGGCCTCGGTGGAGGCGGGGGCGCAGGCATCGACATCGGCGGGCGTCACCGGACCGGCATCGCCCAGCTTGTAAAGCGAGAGCTTTTCGATGGTCTGGCGGAAATCGCCCGGATCGAGGGCGCGCGACAGGCCGGCGATCTCGGTCATGGCCTCGGGGGAGACCTGGGTGAGGCCGGATTTCGTTAGCTCCGCCTCGATCTCGGCGCGCGAGGGCGGATCGTCGTAGATGCCGGCCGCGTAGGCATTTCTATGGCCCTCGAAATACGTGCGCAGCTTTGAGCGGGGCGTGAGATTGCCGGCCGTCACCACGACCGTCGCGTCGTTCTCCGCCCAATCGTCCAGCGCCGCGGTGATCGTCTTGGCGAGCCCGTCGGTGGCCTCCTCCACGAAGGCGACGCGGGGGCCGGGGAAAAACCCCTGCGCCTTGATCGCGTCCGACAGCAGCGCCGGGTCCTTGCGCAGCTCGGCGGCCGGAATGCGGGTGAGGCGCATTTCCGCCTCGCCTTCGGCGCCGACGAGGTTCGCGATCAGCTCCTGACGCTTCAGCGCCACCCGCATCGCATCGGCGCCGAAAATGAGCACCCCCGCGCGGCCCGTCTCGGGTTTGGCAAAGAACCGAGGCGATTCGCGGGGGGAAAGTTTCATCAGGCGACCACGTTGACGATACGGCCGGGCACGACGATGACCTTTTTGGGCGGTTTGCCATCGAGCGCGCGCTGGACGCCTTCGGTGGCAAGCGCAAGCGCTTCGACCTCTTCCTTGGGCAGATCCTTGGCCACGGTGATCTCGTCGCGCCGTTTGCCGTTGACCTGGATCGGCAACGTGACGCTGTCATCGACCAGCATGGCGGAATCGGCGACCGGCCAGGCGGCGTTCGCCACCAGCCCTGTCCCCCCGAGACGCTCCCAGATCTCCTCGGCGAGGTGCGGGGTCATCGGGCTCATCAACTGCGCCATGACCTTCATGGCTTGTTTCTTCGCCGGCGCCCCGGCCGGCGACTTCGCCAGCGTGTTGGCGAAAGCATAGAGCCGGGCGATGGAGGTGTTGAACAGGAAGCCATCGATGCCCTTGGTCACCGCGTCGATGGTCTTGTGCATCTCGCGAAGCAGGGCGTCGTCGTCCTTTCCCGCGCCGTCCGCACCGGCGATCTCGTCGGCCATGCGCCAGACCCGGGCGAGGTGCTTCGAGGCCGCCTCGGCACCGGCGGCCGTCCATTCCACGTCCCGTTCGGGAGGCGAATCGGACATCACGAACCAGCGCGCGGTATCGGCGCCGTAACGCGCGACGATATCGGCGGGATCGACGACGTTTTTCTTCGACTTCGACATCTTGGCGGAGGGAATCACCTCGACCGCTGCGCCGTTGGCGCCAAGCCGCGCGCCCGACTCGGTCACATCAACATCCTCGGGGAAGTGGTAGACCGGCCGGTCGTTTTCGTCGCGAGTGGTGTAGATCGCGTGGGTGACCATGCCTTGCGTGAACAGCGCCTTGAACGGCTCCTCGCACCCCTGCGGCAGATGCCCGGTGATGCGCATCGCGCGCGCAAAGAACCGCGAGTAGAGCAGGTGCAGGATCGCGTGTTCGATGCCGCCGATGTACTGGTCGACGTTCATCCAGTAGGCGACAGCGTCGAGGTCGGTCGGCGTTTTGGCATGCGGCGCGGTGAAGCGCACGAAATACCACGACGAATCGACGAAGGTATCCATCGTGTCGGTCTCGCGGGTCGCATCGCCACCGCACTTGGGGCAGGTGCATTGCCGCCAGGTCGGGTGCCGGTCGAGCGGATTGCCGGGCGTGTCGAAGCTGACGTCATCGGGTAATTGGACGGGCAGGTTTTCCTTGGCCTCCGGCACCACGCCGCATTTGGCGCAATGCACGACGGGAATCGGGCAGCCCCAATAGCGCTGGCGGCTGAGCCCCCAGTCGCGCAGCCGGTACTGGGTGACGCCAGTGCCCCAGCCCTGTTTCTCCGCCATGGCGACGGTAGCGGCGATGACTTCCTCACCGGTGCCCTGTTCGATGCCCGTGAAGTGGTTGATCCATTTTACTTTTATATCCTTCGGCAGCACCAGCGCCTTGCTGGTGAGCCTGAAGTAGAGGCCGGACAACCCCAGCTCTTCGGCAAGCTTTGGATGCTCCTGCGGGTCGAACAGGCATTCCTTGTCGAACAGGGAATCGGGCAGGCGGGCATCGTCGCGCGCACCCAGCGGTTCGAAGGTCGTTACTACCGGCAGATCGTACTTCCGGCTGAAGTCGAGGTCGCGCTGGTCATGCGCGGGGCAGCCGAAAATGGCGCCGGTGCCGTAATCCATCAGGATGAAATTGGCGATCCAGACCGGCAGCTCCCAGTTCGGGTCGAGCGGGTGTTTCACCCGCAGACCGGTGTCGATCCCGAGCTTCTCGGCGGTCTCGATCGCCTCGGCCGTGGTGCCGCCCTTGCGGCATTCGGCGATGAAGGCGGCGATTTCCGGGTTCTGCGCCTCGAGCGCCTTGGAAATCGGATGGTCGGGAGAGATGCCGACGAATCCGGCGCCCAACAGCGTGTCGGGCCGGGTGGTGAAGACCTCGATGCGGATCGCCGCCGTCGGTGCGCTCGAAGGCGAATTGCAAGCCGGTGGACTTGCCGATCCAGTTGGCCTGCATCAGCCGCACCTTCTCGGGCCAGTCTTTCGAGCGTGTCGATGGCCTCCAGCAGCTCCTCGGAGAAGTCGCTGATCTTGAAGAACCACTGGGTCAGCTCGCGCCGCTCGACCTCGGCGCCGGAGCGCCAGCCCTTGCCGTCGATCACCTGCTCGTTGGCGAGCACGGTCATGTCGACCGGATCCCAGTTCACCACCGCGTTCTTGCGGTAGACGAGGCCCGCATCGAGCATGTCGATGAACATGCGCCTGCTGCTGGCCGTAATACTCCGGGTCGCAGGTGGCGAACTCCGGCTCCAGTCGAGGCCGAAGCCCAGCGGCTTCATCTGCGCGACCATCGTGTCGATGTTGTCGTAGGTCCAGGTCTTCGGGTGCCCGCCGGACGCCATCGCCGCGTTTTCCGCCGGCATGCCGAAGGCGTCACAGCCCATCGGGTGCAGCACGTTGTGGCCCGTCGCCAGCTTGTAGCGCGCCACCACGTCGCCCATCGTGTAGTTGCGCACGTGGCCGATATGGATGCGGCCCGAGGGGTAGGGAAACATCTCGAGCACGTAGTACTTCGGCCTGGACGTGTCGGGCTTGGCCTCGAAGGTGCCGGCCTCTTCCCAGGCTTTCTGCCATTTCGGCTCGATGGTACTCGCGTCGTAGCGGGACATATTGGTCTCCGGAAATGAAAACGCCGGGCGCAGTCATGTCACTGGGCCCGGCGCTGGTTTAGTCAGATGTAAGGGTACGGTCCAGCGCCGGGATCAGAGATTGCGGTCCTGGATGCGAAGCTGGCGGGCGCGGGCGAGAATCGCGTCTTCCACCTGATGTGCGGTCTCTGCCGACACCGCGCCGCCCTGCGACTGCAGCGACACTTCGATCGAGCGGGCGTCCAGGGCCGGGTCGCGCACGTAGACGGTGGCCTTGTAGGCGCGCCCGCCGCCCGGCGGCGTGCCGTAGCCGAAGACGATGACGCCGGTGAACGGGTCGGCGGCTTCGATCGGCATGAAGTTCAACACGTCGAGCGCGGCGCTCCAGAGGTACTTGTTGACCTCGACGGTGGTGTTGGGATCGTCGCGGTCGCCGAACAGATCCCAGATCGTTTCGCGTTCGGGCTGGACCCGTTCGCGCTACGGGGCGCTCGTTGTTGGCGGGAACCGGTCTCGGCGCCGCCGCCGAAGAAATTGCCCGTGCCGCCGCCACAACCGACAAGGCCGAGGAGCCCCGCGACCATGAGGACCTTGGTAATGGTCTGCCCGATGCGCCATGCCTACGCCCCCCGTCGAAATTCCTCCCCTAAGTAACCAAGGGCCTGACCACGGGCAAGCGTTTTCCCGGAACGACCGGAGGCGATTCTCCGGGGAATCGGTCGGTGATTTCCCGGCTGTTTCCGGCGGCTTGCACCGCTCCTATAGGGGCTCACCTGCGTGTAACCCGGGGGCAGTGCCGTTTACTGTGGCATAGCTGCACCAACTATGCCCACAAAATCGGGGGCTTTTGAGGAGCGCTTGCAATGAAACCGGGAAAGAGGGAGGAAACAGCATACTCAATTCGGATTCCCCTGGATTGAGGTGCACCTTTAGAAAAAACGAGGGAAACGAAATGAAAAAGATCCTTCTTGCTTCGACGATCCTGGCGGGCACCGCCGGCTTCGCCGCCGCAGACAACGCAAACTTCACCTTCTCGGGCTCGGCCTACACCGGTGTCGCCTTCTCGATGGGCTGGGATGAGACGGTCGCTGGTCGAAGATCTCGACGGCAACGGCGTCGTTCGGCGAAACCGATGTCACCATCTTCCAGCCGGAAGTCAACGTCGAATTCACCGTCGCCATGATGACGACCACCGACGGCGGCCTCGAGGCCGGCGCCGAGTTCGACATCACCGGCACTGGCGTCGAAATGGAAGACGACCACACCGAAGGTAACTTCGGCCTCGGTCGAGTACCAGGGCGGCATCGGCGACGTGTCGCGTCTACCTGTCGGGTGAATGGGGCAAATTCGAAGCCGCGTACGACGGCTCCAACGCCTATCACCGCTCCCGCTCGCGTCGGCTCGGGCGGCAACGTCGACTTCACCTACTCCAACAGCTTCGGCGACTTCGACATCGAAGTTTGGTACGAGTACGTGTTCGGCGTGGACAACGACGAGTACGGCGTTGAAGGCACCTACAACTTCGCCGACTACGCTGTCTGGGCTGGTGTTGAGTACCAGCAGGACATCGGTATCCCGCTCGGCTCCGGCGACTGGGAAGCCTGGGTTGGCGCCTCGGCCTCGATGAACGGTTTCTCGGGTGAAGTCGAAGCTTCCTACCGCAACGACTCGCAAGAGTGGGCCTGGTACGCTGAAGTCGGCTACTCGATGGACGCCTTCTCGTTCGGCGCCTTCATCGAAGACGACGACAATGGCTTCTTCGTGCCCGGCGACGACGACTTCGACTACGGTGTGAACGCCTCCTACGACCTCGGCGGCGGCGTGTCGGTCGATGCGGCCTACATCTACGACTTCGACACCGACGTTTCGGTTGCCAAAGCCGGCGTGTCGATGTCCTTCTAATCCCACCAGGGATTTGGAATTGGGAAGAGCGGGCTTCGGCCCGCTCTTTTCTTTTGCGGCGACGTGTGGTCTCACGAGATCCCGAAGTAGGGGAGTAAGACCATGCCGCTTGCCGATATTCTCGACCGCATCCGCACCGAAGAGGCCCGCGTGGGCCGCGCGCCCGGCTCGACCCGCCTTGTCGCGGTGTCGAAGGTGCAACCGGTCGAGCGGGTGGTCGCCGTGCTCGAGCAAGGGCACCGGCTGTTCGGCGAGAACAAGGTGCAGGAGGCCGCCGGCAAATGGCCTGCGCTGCGCGCGCGATTCGACGGGATCGAGCTGCACCTGATCGGGCCGTTGCAGACCAACAAGGCCCGCCAGGCGATGGAGCTGTTCGACGCGATCGAGACGCTGGACCGCCCGAAGCTCGCCCGCACCCTCGCCCGGCTGAAGGACGAGCTGGGCCACTGCCCGAGGCTCTACGTGCAGGTGAACACCGGCGAGGAAGAGCAGAAGGCCGGCGTGTTGCCCGCTGAGGCGGACGCCTTCATCGCGGAGTGCCGGGAGATGGGCCTGGAGATCGCCGGGCTGATGTGCATCCCGCCGGTGGACGAAGAGCCCGCCCTGCATTTCGCCCTGCTCGCCAAGATCGCCGCGCGCAACGGGGTCGAGGAGCTGTCGATGGGCATGTCGGCGGATTTCGAGACCGCCATCGCCCAGGGCGCGACCACCGTGCGCGTGGGCTCGGCGGTGTTCGGCGACCGGGTCTACGACTGAAGCATGTCCGAACGAAGAGGGGATCGCTTTTCCGTTCGGAGTTGCGACGCTCCTCCAGGAGCGGTCACCGCACGAAAATCCGGCTCTGCGGCGTCCACCGGGCGAGAATCCACGCCAAGTGATCCGCCCGGAAGGCGAGGCAGCCGGCGGTCGGTTTGCGCGGCCCCCGCCAGACATGCACGAAGATCGCCGACCCGCGTCCCGGCACCGCCTGCGGCCAGTTCCAGTCGGTGACGAGGAAGATGTCGTAGAGCCTGTCGGCCCGCGCAAGGCGTTCGTGCGACGGGGCGTAGGGCGCGCGGACATCATGGTTGTACTCCGGCGCGCCGGGGTCGTCCGACCAGAGATCGCGCGGCCCGACGGGGCGCATCCGGAAGGGCACACGCGGCGCCACGCCCCGGTCGGCCCGGTAGCCGCCACCCATCAGCCGCCAGACCCCCACGGGCGTGGCGCCGTCGCCCTCGCGCTTGTCTTGGGTCAAACCTCCGCGGCCGATCGCGACCGGAAAGCGGCGACCCTGGAAGCGCGCGCCCCAGCGCGTGACCACCATGTCGCCCCGCGTCGGTCTCATCGGCGCAACGTCACAGCAGATGCCCGGATTTCGCGGCTTTCGTGGCGAGATAGGCTCTGTTGTGCTCGCTCTCGCCCGACCTTGAGCGGCACCCGCTCGGTCACCTCCAGCCCGGTGTGCCGCATCATCTCGACCTTGCGGGGGTTGTTCGTCATCAGCCGGACGGACTGGAACCCCAGCGATTTCAGGATCTCCGCCCCGGTGCGGAAATCGCGCTCGTCGTCCTCGAATCCGAGCCGGTGATTGGCCTCGACCGTGTCGAACCCCTGGTCCTGCAGACGAATAGGCCCGCATCTTGTTGGCGAGCCCGATGCCGCGGCCCTCCTGGTTGAGATAGAGCAGCACGCCCGCCCCCTCGGCGGCCATCTCCGCCAGCGCCGCGTGCAGCTGCGGGCCGCAATCGCATTTCAGCGAGCCGAGCACGTCGCCGGTGAAACAGGCCGAATGCAGGCGCGCGAGCACCGGCTGCGACCGGTCGGGCCGGCCGATCTCGACGGCGTAGTGCTCCTCGCCCCCGTCGACGGGGCGATAGACATGCAACCGCCCCGCCTGGCTGACCTCGAGCGGCACCCGCGCGGCGGAGACCTCGGTGAGCGTCGAGGCGTCCCAGAGATCGCCGATGCCGGTGAGATCGAGCCAGGTGAGACCGTGGCGGGCGGCCGTCGCCGGACCGTCGTCCACCGCCACCATCACCGCCGCCGGCAGCAGATGCGCGGCCTTGGCGAAGCGGATCGCGGCATGGGCGATGCTTTCGTCACCCCCGCGCTCGGTGGTGAACGGCCCTTTCATCGGCATCATCAGATCGTCCGCCGGGTCGGCCACGCCCCGCAGCCAGGCCGTGTCGGCTTCCTCCGGCACGATCACCCGGGCGACCGCTTCGGAATAGGCGCGCGCTTTCAGCGTCTCGGCCCGGCGCGGCGTGATCGCCAGCACGGGAGCGCCAAGCGCGCGCAGGCTGGCCAGACGCTCCGGCGTGAGCGTCTCCGCCGCGGCGACGATCGCCGCCCTGCCCGCGCCCCCCAGCACGACCGGCACGCCCATGCGCAGGTCCGCCCGGGCGCGGGCGGCGAGTTCCTTCGGGTCCGGACGAAGCGACATGGGTTTCCTCGAAAAGCTGCCTCTAGATAGGGGTTTGCGACGGAATGTGAAACATAACCCGTTAAACCGACACGAGCGCGTGAGGCAATTGCAGCAATTCTTGCCGGCGATGAGAGCTCTGCACACATCTCATTCACGCAAAACGGAGGCACACCATGGCCACTCAGAAAAACATCCTGCTGGTCGATGACGACGAAGACCTGCGCGAAGCGCTGGCCGAGCAGTTGATAATGACCGAAGACTTCGACGTTTTCGAAGCCGGTAACGGTGCCGACGCGATGCAGAAGGCACGCGAAGGGCTCTACGACCTGGTGATCCTCGACGTCGGCCTGCCGGACACGGACGGGCGCGAATTGTGCAAACTGATGCGCAAACAGGGCGTGAAATGCCCGATCCTGATGCTCACGGGCCACGACAGCGACGCCGACACCATCCTCGGCCTCGATTCGGGCGCCAACGACTACGTCACCAAGCCGTTCAAGTTCCCGGTCCTTCTTGCCCGGATCCGGGCGCAGCTGCGCCAGCACGAGCAGAGCGAGGACGCGGTGTTCCAACTCGGGCCGTACACGTTCAAACCGGCGATGAAGATGCTCACCACCGAAGACGAGAAGAAGATCCGTCTGACGGAGAAGGAAACCAATATCCTCAAGTTCCTCTACCGCGCCCAGGAAGGCGTCGTGGCGCGCGATGTGCTTTTGCACGAAGTCTGGGGCTACAACGCCGGTGTCACCACGCACACGCTGGAAACGCACATCTACAGGTTGCGCCAGAAGATCGAACCGGACCCGTCGAACGCACGGTTGCTGGTCACCGAAAGCGGCGGCTACCGGCTTGTGGCATGACGGCCACAGGGTCTGAAAGCGGACTTAATCCCGCCGCGTTTTCGAGGTAGGGTTAGCTTGACTCGGGTAATGTTTCTTACCCAGACTGATAGAACCCCCTGGCCGCGTCGGGGTTATGATGCGGGATCCTCCCTGTTGGACTGGCCCGGGCTTCGCCCGGGCCTTTTTTTCGTGTCGACAACGAAACGGGGGCCCGCCCCTTCCGCGCCGGCGATATCGTCCGGGTTGTAGAGGGCGCATTTCTCCAGCGACAAACACCCACAGCCGATACATCCGTCGAGCGTATCGCGCAGCCGTTCGAGCAGGGCGATGCGCTGGTCAAGCTCGCCGCGTATCTCGGTCGAGATCCGCGACCAGTCCCGCGCGTTGGGCGTGCGCCTGTCCGGCAGGTCCTGCAGCAGCTCACGGATCCGGGCGAGCGGAAAGCCCAGTTTCTGCGCGATCATCACGAAGGACAGCCGCCGGATGTCGGACCGCAGAAACCGGCGCTGCCCGGACGCCGTGCGCTCGGGATGCACCAGGCCCTCGTCCTCGTAGTAGCGGATCGCGGACGGCGCGAGACCGGTGCGGCTGGCGAGCGCACCGATGCTGATTTCCTTTGCGCGCGGGGCCATGAGATACCTCTTGAGCTCAAGTGGGCTTGAGCAATTACACCAATGGTCGAAGCATCGAATCAAGGAGAAACTGATGGCCCGTCTGGAACATGTGAACATCACGGTGAGCGATCCCGAAGCCACGGCGGCCTGGCTTGGGGATGTCTTCGGCTGGAAGCTGCGCTGGAAAGGCGGGAGCATCCACGATGGCAAAAGTTGGCACGTTGGCAGCGCGGACGATTACGTGGCGCTCTATTCCCCGCCGAAGCAGACCATGCCTGCGGCCGAAAGCTACTACGTGCACGGCGGTCTCAACCACGTCGGTGTGGTGGTCGACGACCTTGACGCGGCGGAGACCCGGGTACAGACCGCCGGATTTGTCCCGCACAACCATGCCGATTACGAGCCCGGACGGCGGTTCTATTTCCGTGACGGCGACGGGATCGAGTGGGAGGTGGTGAGCTACGTGTGATGAAAACGGACCTCCCGCCCGGGCAGAGCGGCGCCAACGCGACGGAGGCGGTTTTCCATCCGGTGGAATGCCGCTAAAGCGTCTCGAGTTTGACTTGAGGCACAAGTTGATTTCGAAACCTGTGCAACGTCATTAGGTTCCGAGGCGTTTCCCGCAAATCTGTGATTCAGGTTTTACGCGAAACGCTTTAGGGTCCGCCGCACGCCGTCTCGGAGGACACCATGAGCTTCACCCTCGCCACCTGGAACATCAACTCGGTTCGCCTGCGCGCGGGTCTCGTGGAACGCCTGATGCGCGACGAGACGCCGGACGTCCTGTGCTTGCAGGAGTGCAAGAGCCCGGTCGAGAAGATGCCGCTCGAGGGGTTCGCGGCGCTGGGGTACCACCATGTCGTGGCGCGCGGCCAGAAGGGCTACAACGGCGTGGCGATCGTGTCGAAACTGCCGCTCGAGGACATGGGCGACAAGGATTTCGCGGGGCTCGGCCACGCCCGCCACGCCGCGGCGCGACTGGAAAACGGGGTCGTGATCCACAATTTCTACGTGCCCGCCGGAGGCGACAAGCCGGACCGCGCGGCGAACGAGAAGTTTGGCCAGAAGCTCGACTATCTCACCGAGATGCGCGACTGGTTCCGCGAGGAACGGTTCGGAAAGTCGGTCCTCGTGGGTGACCTCAACATCGCACCGCGCGAAGACGACGTGTGGAACCACAAGCAGCTTCTCAAAGTGGTGAGCCACACGCCGGTCGAGGTGGAGAAGCTTGCAGAGGTCCAGGGCGCCGGCGGCTGGGTCGACATCACCCGCAAGGACATCCCCGACGGCAACCTCTATTCCTGGTGGTCTTACCGCGCGCCCGACTGGGACGCGGCCGACAAGGGGCGGCGGCTCGACCATATCTGGACCACCGCCGACATCGCCGCCGCGGGGCATGGCAGCCGGGTGCTGCGCGAGGTGCGTGGTTGGGAGCAGCCATCGGACCATGCGCCGGTGTTCGCGACTTTCGATCTCTAGGCACAGGACGGTCGGGGCCGGGCAGTGGGCCAGCCCCGGGACCTTGAACGATCCGGCTTGGCCGGCTTGGCGGGGTACGTGACCCGGCAGGCGATTCAGCAAAATCGCCGCGAGGGCCGAGGTGTTTCGGGACCAAAGACGAGGGCGGGCGAAGGGTGGGCGAACTCGGACGGGGGGTCAAGGTGCTGATTTTATTCACGGTAGCGCTAACTGCCTTTCGGGCGGGCGAAGCCGATGTCCGGGGGTAGCACCTGCGGCTACATCCCCTCGATGACCCGGGCGACCGCCAGGCCGAGCGCCTGGTGCGCGTCGGGTTCGAAATGAATGCCGTCCTGGCCGCTGACCTCGATCACGCTGCCCGCATCGAAAAACGCCACGCCGCGGGCCGCGCAGTGCGCGGCGAGCACCCGGGCGACACCGGCGCTGACCGCAGCGCCGCCAAGGAACTCGCCCGAGATCGGCCCGACCTCTTCCACCGGCGGCGGACAGATCACCAGAACCTCGAAGCCGTCGTGACGGGTCTGCATCGGCTCCGAGAGGGCGATATCGACGAGCCCGGCGATGCCCGCGACGATGCGCTCCGGCGTCGGGTTGAACCGCGTTTTCGCATCGTTGGTGCCGAGCATGAGGGCGAGCAGGTCGATCGGCCCGTGGCTTTCCAGTGCGATCCTGAGGCCGGTCTGGCCGTTCATGTGCGCGCCCATGACCGGATCGTCGAACTGCGTGGTGCGACCCGGTAGACCCTCTTCGACCACGGCCCAGCCCTCGTCCAGCGCGCGCGCCATGACCCGGGGCCAGCGGATCGCGCCGTCGAAACGCAGGTATTCGCCGGGAGTCACGATGGGCGGCGAGCCGTGGCTGTTGGAATCGCCGAAGACCAGGAGTGTATGCGCCATGGGCAGGACTTTCTGTTCCCTCACGCGCGATGCTAGATCAAAACCGTCTCGAATTGAATCAATCTCGAAAAGGATTTTGACCCCAATTCGGGAGTTTGAGCTAAACCACGGGATCAGACGGTTTCAGTCTGGTCCGGTTTTGCTCTAGGAAGCAGCAAGCGTGAGGTAAAGCGTCGCGCCGGCCCGGCGGGGTTGGAGGGCGCCGCAATGGGGCCCATATAGGGGCCAACACGAGAACATAAGGACATGAGACATGCTTGAGATGGGACAGCCGGGCGCGGCGGGCGCCGAGGTCGAACTGGTGAAGGAAATCTCCGAGGCGACCTTCATGGAAGACGTGATCGAGGCTTCGAAGGAGGTTCCGGTCATCGTCGACTTCTGGGCGCCCTGGTGCGGCCCTTGCAAGCAGCTCGGCCCGGCGCTCGAAGCGGCGGTGAACGCGGCCGGCGGCAAGGTGAAGATGGTCAAGATCAACGTGGACGAGAACCAGCAGGTTTCGGCGCAGTTGAAGATCCAGTCGATCCCCACCGTCTACGCCTTTTTCGACGGCCAACCGGTCGACGGGTTCCAGGGCGCTCTGCCACAGAGCCAGGTGAACGAATTCGTCGGCAAGATGGCCGCCCTCGCCAGCGAAGGCCCGCTCGCCCAGGCCATCGCCGCAGCCCAGGAGATGCTCGCAGAAGGCGCGCTGGACGATGCCGCCCAGACCTTCGCCGCGATCCTCGAGGAAGACGACAAAATGGCCGCCGCCTACGCGGGGCTCGCCGGGGTCAAGATCGCCGAGGGCGCGCTCGACGACGCGGAGGCGGTGCTGAACGGCGCGCCGGCGGAAATATCGCACGCCGCGGAAATCGAGGGCGCGCATGCCAAGATCGCGCTCGCGCGCCAGGCCGAGAGCGCCGGACCGCTCGACGATCTGCGCGCCAAGGTCGAGGCCGACCCGTCCGACGCCGAAGCAAGGTTCGAGCTCGCCCAGGCGCTGCACGCGGCAGGCGAGGTCGAAGCGGCAGTGGACGCGCTGCTCGAAATTGTCCGGCGCGATGCAGGCTGGAACGACGGCGCCGCCAAGACCCAGCTGTTCACGATCTTCGACGCCTTGGCCGCGAACGATCCAATCGCGCTCGCCGGGCGGCGCAAGCTGTCGTCGCTGCTATTCGCATGATCTCGAAGAGCGACCTCCCGGATCGGATTCCGCTCTTCCCGCTTCCGGGCGCGCTGATGTTGCCGCGCGCCCGGCTGCCGCTCAACATCTTCGAGCCGCGCTACCTGGCCATGCTCGACGACGTGCTGAAGACGCCGCACCGGCTGATCGGCATGATCCAGCCCGCGGACGCCGCCGGCGAGCGGCTGCATTCGATCGGCTGTGCCGGCCGGGTGACGACGTTCAACGAGACCGACGACAACCGCTACATGATCACCCTGACCGGGATCAGCCGGTTCCGGCTGGGGGCGCACGAGGACGGGTTCACGCCCTATATCAAGGCCGCGGTGACCTGGGACGGCTTCGAGCGCGACCTCGGGCCGACCGAGCACGACGAGAGCTTCGCGCGCGAACCGTTCCTCGACATCCTCTCACGCTACCTCGACCTGGCCGAGCTGCGCACCGATTGGGACAGCTTGAAAGTGGCCGACGACGAGCTGCTCGTGAACTCGCTGGCCATGCTGCTGCCGCTCGGAACCGAGGACAAGCAGGCGCTGCTCGAGGCGCCTTCGCTCACCACCCGGCGCGAAACGCTGGTGGCGCTCATGGAATTCGCGTTGGCCGGCCAGGGCCAGCCCGGGCACGAGGACAAGATGCAATGATCGACGACACGACCGTTACCCCCGAAACCGCGCCGGTGTTCGACAGGCGCATGCTCGAGGCGTTGGTGTGTCCGCTGACACAAGCCCGGCTGGTCTACGATGCGAAGCGGCAGGAGCTGGTTTCCGAACCCGCCAAGCTCGCTTTCCCGATCCGCGACGGTATTCCGATCATGCTGGTGGACGAAGCCCGCAAGCTGGACGACTGAGCCCGCGCCCGGTCGGCGGGTCGGCGCCGACCCGGCCGGTGTGACCCGTGCGACCCCGGCCCGGGCTAGCGCTCGCGTTTGCTGACCTCGGCGTTGATCGAGAAGGTCGCCGTGGGGTATTTCAGCCCGGTCCTGACATCGCCGAGGATCACCGCCGTCTCGGCCCCCGATCCGTCGGTGATGATCCATTGCCGCAGCTCCACCGGGTTGGCGGTGAACATCAGCCGGATATTGCCGTATTCGGGATAGTCGGGGTCCTGCGCGGTCACCGTTGTGGCGGTGCCGTCGTAGCTGTGGCCGACGACCATTCCCGACCGGTTGAGATCCACGTTCCGGGCGAGGATCAGGTTGAGCGGGGTTTCCCTCAGCGGGTATTGCTCGGGGCCGGTGTTGGACTTGGCGTCGAACACCGCGAGCTGCTGGCCGCCGGCGATCACCAGGGTTTCGTCCGGCGGGTTGTACTCGAATCGCGCGCGGCCGGGGCGTTGGATCTTGATGACCCCTGTCGAGATCGTCTGGTCGGAATTGATCTGCGTGAACTCGGCCTCGAGCGTGGTGAGGCCGTTGAGATAACGCGAAATCTCGGTGAGCGACAGCTGCTGCGCCATCGCCGGGAGGGCTGTGAGCGCCACGAAGAGCGGCGCGAGAAGAATGCGGGTCATGGTCATGAGCCCTAACTTGGGTTGTTCAGCGGACAAGTCCAGCCTGCCCGCGCCAGTTGTCGCGCATGTGACCCGCGTTAGGCGATATCACGCCGGGTTCGAGACTGGTTTGCGCCCGCACTGAACCCGCGCCTGGCCCGCACCAGGCCCCTCTCGGGCCTGCATCAGGCCTGTTCTGGCAACAGGATCTCGCGTTTGCCGACGTGGTTGGAGGCGCTCACCAGGTTTTCGTCTTCCATCCGCTCGACCAGGCGGGCGGCCTTGTTATAGCCGATCCCGAGCTTGCGCTGGATATAGGAGGTTGAGCACTTGCGGTCCTTGATGACGATCGCCACAGCCTGGTCGTAGAGCGCGTCTTCGCCGTTGGTGTTGCCGCCGGTGTCGAGGCCGAGCACCGCGTCGATGTCGGCGGCCTTGTCGTCATCGGGCCCTTCGACCACGCCGGACACGTACTCGGGCGCACCGTAGCTCTTGAGATAGGAGACGATCTCCTCGACTTCCTCGTCGGACACGAACGGCCCGTGCACGCGCATGATCCGCCCGCCCCCGGCCATGTGGAGCATGTCGCCCATGCCGAGAAGCTGTTCGGCGCCCTGCTCGCCGAGAATGGTCCGCGAGTCGATCTTGGACGTGACCTGGAAAGAGATCCGGGTCGGGAAGTTGGCCTTGATCGTGCCGGTGATGACATCGACCGAGGGGCGCTGGGTGGCCATGATGAGGTGGATGCCGGAGGCCCGCGCCATCTGGGCGAGGCGCTGGATCGCCGCCTCGATCTCCTTGCCGGCGACCATCATGAGGTCGGCCATCTCGTCGACCACGACGACGATGTAGGGGATCTTCTCGGGCGCGAATTCTTCGGTCTCGAAGATCGGCTGCGCCGGTTTCCTCGTCGAAACCGGTCTGGACGGTGCGCGAGAACATCTCGCCCTTGTTCATCGCTTCCTTCACCCGGCCGTTGTATCCCTCGATGTTGCGCACGCCCATCTTGGACATCTTGCGGTAGCGCTCTTCCATCTCGCCGACGACCCATTTGAGCGCGACGACCGCCTTCTTCGGGTCGGTCACCACCGGCGAAAGCAGGTGCGGGATGCCGTCGTAGACGCTGAGTTCCAGCATCTTGGGGTCGATCATGATCAGCCGGCATTCTTCCGGGGAAAGCCGGTAGAGCAGGCTCAGGATCATCGTGTTGATCGCCACCGACTTACCGGAACCGGTGGTTCCCGCGATCAGGAGGTGCGGCATCTTGGCGAGGTTGGCGACGATCGGGGCGCCGGAGATATCCTTGCCCAGCGCCAGCGGCAGGCGCTGCCCGGTATCGCCGAACTCGCGCGCCGACAGGATCTCGCGCAGCACCACTTTTTCGCGGTGCTCGTTCGGCAGTTCGATGCCGATCACGCTGCGGCCGGGCACGGTGGAGACCCGCGCCGACAGAGCCGACATCGACCGCGCGATGTCGTCGGCCAGGCCGATCACCCGGCTGGCCTTGAGGCCGGGGGCGGGCTCGAGTTCGTACATGGTGACCACCGGGCCGGGGCGGACCGAGACGATCTCGCCCTTCACGCCGTAGTCGTCGAGCACGTTTTCGAGCATGCGCGCGTTTTCTTCCAGCGCCTCGTCGGAGAGATGATGACGCACGATCGTGCCCGGGTCGGTAAGCAGGCTGAGCGGCGGCAGTTCGTAGGCTTCGGCACGATCGCCGAAGTTGAGCGCCGGCTGCGCCTCCTGGATGGCCCGGGTCGACTTGGCGACCTTGCGGGTGCTGTGCTGGACGACCTTTTTCGGCTCCGGCACCGCGGGCGGGCTCATCTGCGCGGCGGGGTCGGACATACCGCCAAGCGCCGGATCGTTGAGCGCGAAATCGGCGTCCGGGTCCGGCTCCCACATCGGGTCGGCCCCAGCGTCCGGTGCGGCGAGCGGCGGCTCGGGGCGCAGAACCGGCGGTTCCTGCCGGATCCCGTCTGCTGCGGCACCGTGGGTGCGGGCGGCCGCGCGGGCAATGGCGGCGGAGACTGGCGAAACCGGCTCCACGCCAGGCGCAACCGGCTCCACGCCAGCCTCGGCGGGCAGGCCCGAGCGGGCGCGCAGCGCGTTGGCGACCTTGGTACTGATCCGGTCGGGATTGTCGGCGCCGCCGGCGGGACCGCCTGCACGCGGCGACGGATCGGTCGCCTCGAGCTGGGACCGCTCCGCCTCGCCGTTGCGCTTGGCGAGACCCGAGACGCGGGCAAGAAGCCCCGCACGCTGGGCCGGGTCCGGATCCTGGACCGGCGCTTGCGCCTCGGCGGCGCGGGTCACCGGCGGCTCGTCGGGATGGACGCGACGCACCTTGAGGGGCGGCGGCGCGGCGAAGGCCTCGCCGGACGGCTCCAATTCCGTCTGCGCTTCGGCGCGGGCAACCCGGTCCGCCCGGCGCTCCGCGGCCTGGGATTTGAGCGCACGCACGCCCGTCGTGGCCCCGGTCATTGCCCCGCGCGCGGCGCCGCGCATACCCAATCCGGCAAGCTTCAGCGCGCCCGCATAGATCAGGACCGTGCCGCCGAGCATGTAGCGCGCACCCTTGCCGAGCTCGCGCAGGTTCACGCCGAGAGCGAACCCTCCGATGTACAGCGTGGCAACGAAAAAGATCAGCGTGAGCAGCTTGAGCACGATGCCCGCGCTCCCCGGGAGGATGGCAAGCAACGCCCCCAGCACGGTATCGCCGAACAGGCCGCCGAGCCCGAAAGCATGGCTCCAGCCCGCGCCGGGCAACAGGGTCGAGGCATAGACCGACCCCAGCGCGATGGCGATCGGGATGAACAGCGCGCGGCCCAGCGCCCGCTCTTCGCCGATATGGGTCAAAAACCTCAGACCCCAGCCGGCCAGACCGATGACGATCCCCCAGGCGCCCTTGCCGATGACCACGGCGAGCGGCGAGGCGATGGCCGCGCCCAGCGGGCCGAGCATGTTGCGGGTGGGGCCTTCGGTTGCGGCAAGCAGGCCCGGATCGTCCGGTGAATAGGTCCCGATCAACATCGCGAACCCGACCGCGAGCGCGAGCAGGGCGAGGCCGATGAGTTCCTTGCCGCGGCGCTCGATCAGCGCCTGTGTGGTGCTGTCAAAAATCGGGTCTCGCCCCTTCGCCTGGTATGCCATGTGTCCCTCGCGATCAGTCGTAGAGCGCGCGCCGGATCGTCGCCAGCGCGGCATGGGTTTCGTCTTTCGGGGCCACCAGGGCGACCCGGATGTATCCTTTGCCCGGGTTGCCGCCGGCCGCGTCGCGGGCCAGGTAGGCGCCGGGGAGCACCCGGACCCCGGTGTCGGTCCAGAGCTTCAGGGCCGCTTGCTCGCCGTCGGCGACCGGCAGCCACAGGAAGAACCCCGCCTGCGGCCCGGTGTAGCCGTCGACACCGGCGAACACCTCGTCGGCGATCCGGTATTTGTCCTGGTAGAGCGCCCGGCTCGCGGCCACATGCGCCTCGTCCGCCCAGGCCCGCTCCGCCACCCGCTGAAGCGGCAGCGGCAGCGGCGCGCCCGCGTAGGCGCGCAATTGCTTGAGCCGGGCGAGGCTCTCGGGGCCGCCGGCGACAAAGCCCGAGCGCAGGCCCGGCAGGTTCGAGCGTTTCGACAGCGAATGGAAGACCAGCACCCGTTCCGGATCGGCCCCGCCCTCCGCGGCCACTTCCAGCGCGCCAGGCGGCGGGGTGTCGCGGTAGATCTCGGCGTAACATTCATCGGCGAAAACGCGGAAATCGTATTTCTCGGCGAGCGCGATCAGCCGCGCCCAATCCTCGCGCCCCGCCACCGCGCCCTGCGGGTTCGACGGCGAACACAGATAGGCCGCGGCGGTCCGGTTCAGGATCTCTTTCGGCACCGCGCCGAAGTCGGGCAGGAAGCCGGTCGCGGCTTCGGCGGGCACGAACACCGGCTCCGCCCCCACCGCCTGTGCGGCGACGGCATAGACCTGGTAGAACGGGTTGGGAATGAGCACGACCGGGCGCTGCCCGCGCACCTGTTCCGGCACCAGAGCGGGCGCGACATTGAACAACCCTTCGCGGGTGCCGTTGAGCGGCATCACCTGGGTCTCGGGGTCGGTCTTCACACCGTAGCGGCGGGTGAGCCAGTGAGAGATCGCCTCGCGCAGCTCCGGGGTGCCGTCGTTCGGCGGGTACCGCCCGAAATCGGCCACGCTCTCGGCGATGACGTCGGCAACGAAGCCCGGCATCTCGTGCCGGGGCTCTCCGATCGACATGTGCACGACCGCTCCACCCGGCGGATGCGCATCAAGCAACCGCCGCAGGCGCGGGAACGCGTATTCGGAAAGCCCTGAGAATCGCTCGGGGAACGCCATTGCCTTGCTACTGCCTCTGTCGCCGGGATCGTTGGTGCCCCGTTCCAGCCCACCATAGCGGCAGGGTGCGGGGCGGTCCAGAAAAACGCGGCGATATCCGGACGTTGGAATTCCGTTTTGTGGCTTTTTGGGCAGAAAACGACAAAACCGAAACGAATTTCCCTGCCGCTCAATCCGCCGGTTGCCGGATTCAAACGCGAATAGCGAAACGCAGTTCGGGGATATGGTCGGTTTCGGCTCAGGCCAGCGCGGCCTCGGCCGCCGCCCCGATCCGGAGCAGGTTTTCTTCCGAGAACGGCGCGCCGAGGAACATGATGCCGGTCGATGGCAGGCCCGTGGGCAGGGTCAGCCCGGCCGAGCCCATCAGGTTGCCGATGCGGGTATTCCTGAGCGTCAGCAGGTTTTCGGTGACGTAGAAATCGTGGTCGCGTTCGAGCCGGGTGGCGTTGGGGGGCCGGTTGGCAGCACTTGGCAGGAGGACCGCGTCGTAGCCGGCGGTCAGCGCGTGAAACTCCCGGCGGATCTCCGCGAGGCGTTTCCAGGCGGCGATATGGTCGACCGCGCTGAACCGGTCGCCGGCGCGGAACCGCTCGAGGATCTCGGCAAACATCCGGCTCGGATGCGCCTCGATGACCTCGCGCCAGGTGGCATAGGCCTCGGCGGTGAACAGGATCGCCGACAGGGCGAGCGCCTCGTCGACGACATCGACCTCCACGCGCTCCATCTCGGCGCCTGCATCCATCAACCGGCCCACGGCGCTGTCGAACCCGGCGCGCGGCGCTTCGCGCACGTCTTTCAGGCCATTGCGCAGGATCATGAAGCGACGGCCCCGCAGGCTGGCGCCGCGCAGATCCGCCGCCCGGGCCCGGCCTTCGAGCGCGGCCAGCAACAGGCTTGCGTCTTCCACGGTGCGGCAGAGCGGCCCGACGGTGTCGAAGCTCGCGACAAGCGGCACCACCCCTTCGAGCGAGAGCCTCCTGGACGTGGTCTTGAGCCCGACAAGGTCGTTCCAGGCGGCGGGCACGCGCACCGATCCACCGGTGTCGGAGCCTATCGCGCCCGCCGCCAGCCCGAAAGCGACAGAGGCCGCCGCACCCGAGGACGAGCCGCCGGACACCGCGTCGAGGTCGTTCACGTTGGGTGGCGATGCCGTCACGGGGTTGAGACCGAGGCCGGAAAAGGCGAGCTCCGACATATGGGTCTTGCCCAGGCCCACGAGCCCCATGCCGTGGGCGGTGCGGACAACCTCGGCGTCGTGGTCGGGCACCCGGCCCCTGAGCAACGCCGAGCCGGCTTCAGTGGCGGTGCCGGCGGTGTCGAACAGGTCTTTCCAGCTCACCGGCACACCGTCGAGCGGCCCCAGCCGGGTGCCGTTCCGGGCCCGCAGCGCCGCGGCCCTGGCCTGGGCGCGCGCGGTCTCCGCGGTCAGCCGCGCGTAGATCCGCGCGCCGTGCGGATGGGTTCCGATCGCGTCGAGATAGGTCTCGGCCAGCGCCACCGGGTCGATATCGCCGTCGCCGATGCCGCGCCCGAGGTCGCCGGCACTCATCCAGAGCCAGTCTTCCGCCATCTTCGCCTCCGTTCTTCAGGCGACGCTAGAGCAAAAACGGATCGGACTGAAACAGTCTGATCCGATGATTTTGCCGCTGGTATTGAATCCGGATCAAAACCCGTTTCCAGATCGTCTCCATCTGAAATGGATGTGATCTGACGACGCATGGGCAAGGGAACGATCCCGATCTCAGACCCTCAACGCATGCCGCAAGACCGCAGCTGCTGGTCGTACATCACCGCGCGCGCGCCAACCGCATCCGACACCCGCAGGAGCCAGGCCTTGGAGTTGTAGCTGCCGCGCAGATAGCCGGCCCGGCCCTCATGATAGGCAAGGTACTGGTTGCGCGCGTCGTTGCGCGGAATGCCGGTCTCGCGTTCGGTCTGCGCCATGTACCAGCCCATGAAATCGGTCGCATGGTGGATCTTGTCGCGCTTCGCCATCCGCCCGCCGCGCTCCTGCTGGTACTCGGCCCAGGTGCCGTCCAGCGCCTGGGCATAGCCGTAGGCGGAGCTTTGGCGCCCCATCGGGATGACACCGAGCACGTATTTCATCGGCGTCCGGTTGTTGCCGATGAATTTCGACTCCTGGTAGATGATGGCCATCTGCACGGGCACGGGTATCTGCCATTCGCGCTCGGTGGCCTCCATGGCCTTCAGGTAGTTCGGTCGCTCTCGCACGATGGAACAGGCGTCGTCGAGATTACGCGGCGCCCGGAAATCGTTGCTGCCCCCGCAGGAGGCGACAACGAGAAGAAGTGCGATTGCGCGAAGAAGTCTGCTCATTTGCCCCTCGCAACATTTGGTTTTTTATTTTTCGCCAGTCTAGCCGATCTGGCCGATCATGCAAATGGTCTCGATCAATTCGCGAAAAGGTGAACCGCCAATGCCCGCGCCCGTGCACGGCGCGTTCTGGACATGCGCGATCGCGCCGCTCGGAACGCAGCCTAGAAACGCTCTAGATCAGGACCGCGATCAGCAACGGGATGGTGACCACCGAGAACAGGGTCGAGATCACCACGAGCCCGGCGACGGAGGCGCTGTCGGCATCGTATTTCTCCGCCAGCATGTAGGAGGTGACGGCGACCGGCGTGGCGAGTTGGATGACCAGAACGGCAAGCGGCACCGGGGCAAGACCGAAGCCCGTGCCCACGACCCACCCCACCGCGACCGTGACGACGAACTTGGCGAGCGAAAGGACGAAGGCACGTCCGAGTCCCGCGGGGTGGAGACGGGCGAGCGCAACGCCGAGCGTGATCAGCATCAGAGGGATCGCGAGCTGTCCCATGAGGTCGAGCGCATTGGTCAGAAACCTCGGTGTTTCCCAGCCCTGCCAGAGAAACAGACCGCCAAGCAGCGTGGCCCAGACCAGCGGTTCCTTGAACGCTTTCATCGGCGAACCACCGCCGGCCACGACCCAGACGCCGAAGGTGAATGACCAGATCGCCATGACGGCGAACACGATCACCGCGTAGCCGAGGCCGGCCTCGCCAAACGCGAAAAGCGCGAGCGGCAGGCCGATGTTGCCGGTGTTGCCGACGATGAGCGGTGCGAGATAGGTTCGCATCTCGAGCCGCAGGAGGCGGAGCGCGATGAAGAACACGAGGGTGAGCACGCCGTAACCCGTGATCGAGGCGAGCGTCAGTGCGGTGAGCGCGGCCGGATCGATCTCGGTTTTCATCAAGGCGGTGAAGATCAGGGCGGGCACCCCGATGGTCATCGCGAGGCGGGTGACGAACTCGATTCGGTACTCGCCCCCGACCCGCACCCAGACGAAACCGACCGACGCCAGCAGGAACACAGGTGCGACGATTTCGAGCACTGTCAGGATAAGGTTCACAGTCTGTTTCCGATAATTTCCATCCCGTCGCATGGACAGGTGGTTGGTCACACTTTAGTAAGGAGTCGGGTGGCGGGAAAACATGTTAAAAACACGTGCGAAATATCATCTCGGGCAGATCGTCCGACATCGCAAGCACCCCTTCCGGGGGGTCGTCTTCGATGTCGACGCTATGTTCTCGAACACGGACGAATGGTACGAGGCTATTCCGGAGGACAGCCGTCCTTCGAAGGACCAGCCCTTCTACCATCTGCTCGCGGAGAACGACCAGAGCTACTACGTGGCTTACGTCTCGGAACAGAACCTGGTTGCGGACTATTCCGGCGAACCGGTGAACCATCCGGACCTTGAAGAGTTGTTCGGCGATTTCGAGGACGGGCAGTATCCGCTGCATTTCCAGTTGAACTGAGCCAGCGGCAGGGCTGCGGCTTTGACGCGCGTGCAGGGCTGCGCCAGCGCTCCGCGCCGGGACCAACCCGGCCACGACCACTCCTGCGGTTGCGCCGCGCGGTGGTCGCTTTCCGTTTTACATCTGGTCAGACCGGGATCCCTTGCCGGGAGACATCGGGCGACCACGACGCTTTCAGGCGCCCGGCGGGACGCGCGGTGCCTGCAATGGTCCAACGGTGACACCCCCGCGGCGGGATACCGGCGGGGTGCGGGGGGCGGTTTGTTCCTCGGTGCCGCGCACTGGGTGGGGGCTGTTAAACGCGGCACCGAGGGAAGCCTGTGCAGCTACCCTCTCTTTATCGCGCTGATTCCTGTCCGCCGTTGGGAGCCAAACGGGCTTTTTTGGGGCATTTGACGGCGTAATGGTTAACGCGGCAGCGCGACAGGGGCAGCCAGCCACCGCCGGCCTGCCGATCGCCCGCTACGGGTCCGGCACCTGTGCGTCAAACGCGATCCGAAAGGTCAGTTCGTTGCGGTTGCCGACCCGCCGGTAACGAAGGTCTTCCGTCAGCTCACGGATCAGGAACCAGCCAAAACCCCCTTCCGGCAGATCCTGCGCGGACACGTCGAGATCGTGCGCCAGGCCCGCCGGCGCATCTCCGCCCGGCATCGGCAGCCCTTCGTCGCGAATCCGGAACGCCAGCGCAGCAGGTCCGTGCTCGACCTCGAGTTCGACAAGCCCCCGGCCATGCTCGGCATAGGCATGCTCCACGACGTTGTTGAGCACCTCGGCCAGCACGATCTCGACTGCACCGATCCGGGCGCTGCCGTGCGGCATGTCGCCAAGCACATCGATGGCCGTCTTCAGCGCGCGCCGGACCGAGGCCGCATCGCCTGGAAACAGAAGGTGCAGAACAGGCGCACCCGAGGCGGCCCGCCAGCCCCGGTGTTGGTCCGCGGTTCCCATGAATGCGTACGCCCTAGCTGGCATTGGCGAGCAATCCGGTCACGTCGCCCGCGCTGGCGTGGATCGTGAACACGGAATCCATCCGGGTGAGTTTGAAAACTTTTTCCACCGTCGACGTGAGCCCCGCCAGTTCGAGCTGGCGGTCGGGCGCCGCCTGTTTGAAGGCGGCGACAACGGCACCGAGACCGGAGGAATCGAGGAACGCCACCCGGGACAGATCGAGCAGCAGGTTGGGCGGCGCCGTGTCGGTCAACTCGCGCATCCTGTCCTTGAACTGGATCGCGACGGCGGCATCGATGCGGACATCCTGCACCTTGATGAGGCGAAGATCGCCGATATCCTCGAAACTGAGTTCCATGACCCTCTCCTTGCTCGGGCAAGTGTTCAACATCCTGTTTAGGCGACAAGCCTTACCAATCTCTGAACCCCGGCCGGTTGAGGGCCACAGCACCTGACGATAGGCTCGCGGGCATGGATTACGATGAACTGACACAACGCATCCGGGCAGTTGCCGACGGCGAGACCGACGTGGTGGCGCTGATGGCGACGCTGGCGTGCGAAGTCCACCATACCGACGACCGCTTCGACTGGACCGGGTTTTACCGCGTCACCGCCCCCGGTCTCCTGAAGATCGGCCCCTACCAGGGCGGCCACGGCTGCCTCAGCATTCCGTTCGATCGCGGTGTCTGCGGGGCGGCGGCGCGAACCGGCGAGGTGCAGATCGTCGACGATGTCGATGCCTTCCCGGGACATATCGCCTGCGCATCGTCGACCCGGTCGGAATTGGTCCTGCCGGTGTGGGACGGGGCGGGCGATCTCATCGGCGTCTTCGACATCGACAGCGACCGGCCGGCGGCGTTCACGCAGGACGACGCGACCGCGCTCGCGAAGTTGCTCAAGGAGGTGTTTGGCCGATGCTGAAAGGATCCTGCCTGTGCGGAGACGTGACCTTCACGGTCACAGGCACGCCCTACGACCCGGCCGCCTGCCATTGCAGCCAGTGCCGCAAGATGTCGGGCCATGTCTGGGCGGCGGCGATCGTGGCCGAAGACGGGATCGAAATATCGGGGCCGGTGCGCTGGTACGCCGCCAGCGATGAGGCCCGGCGTGGGTTCTGCCCGCGGTGCGGATCGAGCCTGTTCTGGCAGGCGCATGGCAGCGGCGAGATGGATTTCGCGCTCGGGGCAGTGGATGGACCCACGGGCATGCGCCTTGGCCGGCATATCTACGTGGACGACAAGGGCGACTACTACGACATCGCCGCCGAGCGAGCCGCAGGAAGCCGGCGAGGCGTGATCGCGCGCCTCCCGATGCCGCCTCGGCTGGACTGACCGGCCCGGTTCTGCCAGACCGCCCGCATGAGTGCCGAAGACTACGCCCCGCCAGACGTACCCCTGACGATCGTCCACCAGGATCACGAGATCCTGTTGGTGGACAAGCCGGCTGGGCTGCTCAGCGTGCCCGGCAAGGGCGAACACCTTGCCGATTGCCTGCTCGCGCGGGTGCAGGAGGTGTTTCCCGAGGCACTGCTTGTCCATCGGCTCGACCGGGACACGTCGGGCGTGATGGTCTTCGCGCTCAGTCCGCATGCCCAGCGCCACCTCGGGCTGCAGTTCGAGAAGCGGCACATGAAGAAGGTCTATGTCGCGCGGGTCTGGGGGGAGATCGCCGAGAAGACCGGGACGGTCGATCTGCCGCTCATCGTCGACTGGCCGAACCGGCCCCTGCAGCACGTGAACTTCGAGACCGGCAAGCCCGCGTTGACCGATTGGCGGGTGGTGCGCAGGCAGGACGGGACGACGCGGGTTCGGCTCTATCCGCACACCGGGCGCTCGCACCAGTTGCGCGTGCACATGAAAGAGATCGGCCACCCGATCCTGGGCGATCCGTTCTATGCCGAGGGCCCGGCACGGGAGTTCCCGCGGCTGATGTTGCACGCGGAAAGCCTGAGGCTCAGGCATCCGGACGGTGGCAAGGGGATGACGTTCTCGGCGAAATGTCCGTTCTGAACGCAACCCGGACCGACAGACCTGATGCGCGGCCCGGAGGTGCTCGCAACACGCCCACCAGGGTCAAACCGGGACCGGCGCTTTTTGTGTCACGCGGGCCGGTTCCGGGTGGATCAGTGACTGAATCGGGAGGCCGGGCCGGTCAGTAGGCCGCCCCGGCGGGCACAACGTCCGGCGCGTTCCACATCGTCTCAGACGTGGCGATGGCGCCGAAACTGAGCGCTGTGAAGACCAGCACGAAAGTGAGGGGCAGGAGCCGGGTGTTGCCGAATTCGTCGGTTCCGAACATGGGGGTTGTCCTTTGTCGATATCAGGTTGAACGGACCTCGGCAGCGGTTCCGTCGCGACCCCTGCGCGCCCTCAAGCGCGACACGCCGACGCAGCTAGGAATTTTTGTCGCGCTCTGGCGGTACAGCGCCTTTTAATCTCACATTTTGGATGTAGCTATTGCAGGAACGGACCCCAAAGACAGGAGAACCCCATGAGTCTGCGCATCAACGACACCGTCCCCAATTTCCACGCCGTGACCGACCAGGGCGAGATCGACTTCCACGAGTTCATCGGCGACAGTTACACGATCCTGTTCTCGCACCCGGCCGATTTCACGCCGATCTGCACCACCGAGTTCGGCGCCGTCGCCCAACTCAAGGACGAATGGGACAAGCGCGGCATCAAGGTCATCGGTCTGTCGGTCGACGGCGTCGAGGAGCACAAGAAGTGGAAGAGCGACATCGAGGCCTTCGCCGGTGCGCCGGCGACCTTCCCGATCATCGCAGACGACGATCTCGAGGTCTCCAAGGCGCTCGACATGCTGCCGGCCGACGCCTACCTGCCGGACGGCAAGACCGCGGAAGACAGCCAGAGCGTGCGCGTCGTCTTCATCATCGGCCCGGACAAGAAGCTGCGCCTGTCGATGACCTACCCGATGTCGGTCGGCCGCAACTTCGCCGAGATGCTGCGCGCACTCGACGCGGTGATGGCGACCGACGGGTCGGTGGTCCGCACCCCCGCCAACTGGGTGCCGGGCGCGGACGTGATCGTCGCCCCGAGCATGTCGACCAGCGATGCGAAGGCGAAATACGGCGAGGTGAAGGAGATCTTCCCCTACCTTCGCTTCATGGCCGACCCGAACAAGTAATCCGGACCGGGCGATGGCCCCGGACGGATGCAGAATCCAACTCCCGCCTTTCGAGGCGGGGGTTTTCGCGACCTGACCCCGGTCAAGGTTCGGCTCCGAAAGGCATGGTAGACTCGCTTTGCGCAAGCCATGCGCGCGGAGGGAGATCCATGACACACAGGAATGCGTGGAAAGTGGCCCTCGGGGCCGCTGTGACGAGTGCAGCTCTGCTCACGGCAACGGCAGCGATGGGCGAAACCCTGCTCCAGAACACGGTGGAAAATCGGGTGCTCCTGGCCTTCAAGGTCGATGGCGCTGCCCTGGCGGAGGTGATGCCTGAAGGCTGGACGCCGATCACCCTGCCCAAGGGACCGGTGGCGGGATCCAACCTGATCCTGTCCTTCTTCGATCGCCTGCTGATCGCGGACGCCGAAGGCAAACCGGCCAGCCCCGCATCGTCGCCGGTGCTGGCGCTGGTCGCCTACGGCAAGGCGGAGGGGGTCGAGGGTGTGCGCACCTTCGTCACCGGGATCTACGAGGTGCCGCCCATGGCGGACCCGTTCGGGGTGTCCGAAGAGGCCGACATCACCCGGGAAGCCGCGATGAGGTACACCGCAGACGGACGGACCCGCTCGGAGGAATGGACGGTGCAGCCGGTGAGTGGCGGTGCCTTCACCTTCGATCTTGATTACCGGGTCACGGGCTACGGCTGGTCGGAAGGGGGCACGAGCATGCCCTATTCCGCCAGCGATCCGGCATTTCACCAGATCTACCGCTACGATCAACTGGCGGAACTCGCGATGAACCCCGGCCTCGGGCGTGAACTCGACGGCACGTTCAGCTATTCCGCCGAGATCCCGGCGCTGGCGGGCCTGTTCGACGGCTCGGAAGAGGTGGTGTCGGTGGTGTCGATCCCGGTCTACGTGCGGCAGGTGTACCAGCCGTAACACCTCGGAGGATGGAGAACGCAGCGCGGGCCTGGTGACCGGCGGCCCGGCACCGTGGGCATCGGCGGGCACGCTGCCCCGGTCGCATCGCGAGAGATGGCGCATGAACGGGGTGCGTCAATTCAGGGGTGACGTCGGTCATATCGGGGCGGACCGCGCGGATCACGCCACGGGCTGCTTTTGAAACCGGCCGCGCACGCGCCCAATTGACCTGCGCGGGTCGGCTGTATTGGTGCACCCGCGGCACAGGGCACACGCGAAGGGAGAAGTTTCCCTTGCGTCAAACCCGCCTGGGTTTAGAAGCACACTTCGTTTTGAAGCCAAGAGTGAACCGATGTTCAAAACACAGGCATCCGCATTTTTCGGAAACCACACACGCCTTCTGCTGAACGAAGACCTGGACGAACTGCTCGGGCTGTATTCCCTGCCGCTGTCGATCCATTTCGACGCCAGCGATATTGTCCTCGACAGCTACCCGCAGGTCCGGGACTTGCTGGCACGCCATCTGACCCACCTGCGCGACAACAAGGTGAGCGCGCTCAATCCGAGGGTCGGAGAGATTGAGTTCGGCCTGAAGAAAGACCGGTGCCGGGTCATGGTGATCTGGGAATCGGTCTCGCCAAAGGGCAGCCTGATCACCCGGGCCGACTATTTTTTCAAGGACAGCCCGTCAAATCCGCGAATCGGCATGATCGACTTCGACATGCCGGTCCCGTCGCGGTTCCGGAGACTGACGGTTGAACAGACGGACGACGCCCGGGGGTTGGCTCAGGACTGACCAGCGGCTTTGGCGGCGGCGATGGCATCGCGCAAGACCTCGCGGTCGCCGATGTGGTTGGCCAGCATCAAGACGAGGCGCGCGTTCAACGCGTCGCTTTGGGGTTTCGTCAGACCGTCATGCGCCTCGATGAGTTCGGCGTAGAAATCATCGGCACCCGGGATGTTCGCGGTGAGCGTGAGCTTGGACATGGGGCTATTCCTTGCCGGTGGCGCGGCGGATCGCGAAACGGACCTGCGCCTCGTTGTATTCGGGGAAGCGGGCGGCCACGTGCTGGTCGGGCCGGATCAGGTAGACCGCCGATGGGGCATCGCCCAGGTAGCGCGCGGCCAGCCCGCCGGTGGGATCATCCGCGGCCTTGAGCGCGAGGCGGGTCGCCGTGACGCCGTCTTCCACGATCTCGTCGTCCGCGTCGGCGTCGATGGTCAGAAGCGTGAACCCGCCGCCGAGCTTGTCGAGCAGGAAACCTTTCCCCAGAGGTGCGTCCGGACAGGGCGCGCCGGGCCGCGTGCGTTGGGGCGCACCGTCGAGCGCGTCGGGCGTGTTCAGCGGCGAGCCGTCATAGGTGCAGGGCACCGACAGACGCCCCGAGTTGACCAGCGGCCGGGCGAAGCTGTACGCTTCGGAGAGATCAAGCACCGCGTCGCGGAAGATGCGGCTGATCTCCGATTTCGGGCGTGATGAAATCGGTCGAGCGGGTCGAGTTGAGGATGTTCTCGTCGGCGCCATGGATGCGCTCGGCGTCGTAGCTGTCGAGCAGGCTCTCGGGCGCCTTGCCGTCGATGCACGCAGCTTCAGCTTCCAGGCCAGGTTGTCGGTGTCCTGCACGCCGGAATTGGCGCCGCGCGCGCCGAAGGGCGACACCTGGTGCGCGGCGTCGCCGGCGAAGAGCACCCGGCCGTGGCGGAACTGCTCCATGCGCCGGCACTGGAAGGTGTAGACGCTGACCCATTCGAGCTCGAACGTCGACGTCCTCGCCGAGCATCGCGCTGCAGGCGCGGGATCGACGTTCTCGGGCTTCTTCTCCTCGCTCGCGGTCGGCGTCCCAGCCGAGCTGGAAGTCGATGCGCCAGACATTGTCGGGCTGCTTGTGCAGCAGCGCCGACTGGCCGCGGTTGAAGGGCGGGTCGAACCAGAACCAGCGCTCGGTCGGGAAATCGGCCTCCATCACGACGTCGGCGATCAGGAAGCGGTCCTCGAAGACCTGGCCGTCGAACTCGAGGCCGAGCATCCGCGCGAGTCGGCGAATCGGCGCCGTCGCAGGCGATCAGCCAGTCGGCCTCGAGCGTGTAGGGGCCGTCCGGGCGTCTCGATCTCGAGCCGGACATGGGTCGGCGTGGGTGCCGACAGCCGCGACCTTGTTGCGCCCCGAAGCTGGATCGGCTTGCCCGCGGCTTCCAGCTCGCGGACCCGCTCGACCAGGTATTCCTCGAGGTAGTACTGCTGCAGATTGATGAAGGCCGGGCGCTGGTGGCCCTTCTCGGGCAGCAGGTCGAAGTCGTAGACCTGCCGCTCGTGGAAGAAGACCTTGCCGACGTTCCACTCGACGCCCTTGTCGACCATCGCGCTCGCCGCAGCCGAGCCGGTCGAGGATCTCCAGCGGGCGCTTGGCGAAGCAGATCGCGCGCGAGCCGATCGAGACCTTGTCGTTGTCGTCGAGCACCACCACCGGCAGGTCCTGCTGGGCGAGGTCGATGGCGAGGGCGAGACCGATCGGCCCGGCGCCGACGACGACCACCGGATGGCGGACGGCGTTGAGGGCATCCTGGTCGGGGGACCGCTCGTACGGGTACAGGGGAACTTCGAAGATCTTGTTCATGTCGGGTCTCCGGGGCTGGCGCGCATGCGGGCTAGCGTGGCATGGATCGCGGCGAGGCGGTTTGATCTGGGTCAGGCGGGGGCTCGTCGCGGCCGTCGGCTGGTCTTCGCCAAGCGCGGCCAGCGGCCGCGATGAGCTTCACCCCTGCAGCGCCTCCCACATCTCGATGTCGCGCTGCGCGGTCCAGATCCGGGGGGTGTCGATGCCGCGGGCCTCGTCGTAGGCGCGCGCGACGTTGAACGGCAGGCAATGCTCGTAGATCGCGTATTCGGCGAACTTAGGGTCACATTCCGCCCGCACCGCATCCCAGGCCTCCTTGAGCGATGCCGCCCCGCGCGGCGACCCGGGCGGCCGGGCGGTAGGTGCTGTCGACGAAATCGCGGGTGTTCTCGATCGCCGCGTTGACCATCTCCTTGCCGATCAGCGCATCGCCGCGGCCCGGCGCGATGGCATCGACGTCGAAGCTGGCGATATTGTCGAGCGTCTCGCCCCAGTCGCTGAAATGCCCGTCGCCGCAATAGCAGGCGGAGTGGTATTCGACGATATCGCCGGTGAACATCACGCCCGCGTCGGGCACGTGGATGACGATGTCGCCCGCCGTATGCGCGCGGCCAAGGTGCATGAGGTCGATCCGGCGATTGCCGAGATAGACGGTCATGTCCTCGGAGAAGGTGGTGGTCGGCCAGGTCAGGCCGGGGATGCGATTCGTGGCCTTCGAACAGCCGCGGGAAGCGCTGGAACTCGCTGTCCCAGTCCTCCTGTCCACGCTCGACGACCATTGCGCGGGCCGTGTCGCCGCTGATGATCTGGTCGGCGCCGTAAGCCGAAGCGCCCAGCACGCGCACGGCGTGGTAATGGGTGAGCACCACGTGGCTGATCGGCTTGTCGGTCACTTCGCGGACCTTTTCGATCACCTTGTGCGCAAGCCGCGGCGTCGCCTGCGCCTCGACGATCATCACGCTGTCGTCGCCGATGATGACGCCGGAGTTGGGGTCGCCCTCGGCGGTGAAGGCCCAGAGCCCCGGGCCGACCTCGGTGAAGCTGATGTTTTTCTCGGTCATGTCGCCTTGCGACGCGAATGCTTTGGCCATGAATTATTCCTCCAGGATGGCGATGAGGGCGGGCAGGTATTCCTGCTGGCGCTGCTGCATGAGCGGCATGAACTCGGCCATGACCCGTTGGAAGAACGGCTGCATCTTGCGCATCACCGAAGCGCCCTCGGGCGACGAGTAGAACCCGATCAGGGCCGACAGCTCCGCCGCGGTGAAGTTTTCGGCCATGCCGGAAGTCATCATCGTGGTGAGTTCGGGCCGCAGCGACGTCAACATTTCCCCCATCACGCCGCCGATCTTGGTGAGCTGTTCGTCACTGATCTCGAATTCGGGCGGAATGCCGAGGCGGAACTGCTGGGCAAGCGCCTCGGGAGAAAACATGTCGTCGAACATCAACTGAACCTCGGGAAGCGCCGCATATTGCCGGGCGAGGTCGGTGGTGTCCTGCGCCATGGCGGGCGCGGTGAGAGCGATCGGGGTCGCCAGGGCGAGGGCGAGGATCAGGCGTTTCATGGGGTCCTCCGGGTTTCAGTTGGGTGCAGCGGGATATCGGGGTGAGTGTGTCGACAACACCTCCCGGTCACCGTGCATACGGGTCGGGAAGGGCCGGCTGGATCGTGCCGGTGCAGGGGCCGAAGCCGATGGTGTAGCCGTCGCCTGTCGCCGCGCCGTGCAGTGCGAGCGTGTCGCCGTCTTCGAGGAATGTGCGATGCTCGCCGGTGTCGAGGGTGATCGGCTCCTTGCCGCCCCAACTGAGTTCCAGCAGCGAGCCGCGGGCGGGTTTGTCGGGCCCGGAGATCGTGCCGGAGCCGATCAGATCGCCCGCATTCATCGGGCAGCCCGACGAGGCGTGATGCGCCAGTTGCTGGGCGGCGGAATAGTACATCTCGCGGAAATTGGTGCGCGCGATGGTACTGGAGGCCTTGCCCTCGGGGGCGAGGGTCACGCTGAGGTCGATGTCGAAAAGCCCGGGCCGCTTCTCCTCGAGATAGGGCAGGAGCGCGCGTTCCCGGGGCGGGGTCGGCACCCGGAAAGGCTCTAACGCTGCGGTTGTGACGATCCAGGGCGAGATCGTCGTCGCCGTCGCCTTGCCCTGAAAGGGCCCGAGTGGCTGGTATTCCCAGGCCTGGATGTCGCGCGCCGACCAATCGTTGAGCAGCACGTAGCCGAAGATCATCGCTTCGGCCTCCTCGACGGTCACGGGAGCCGACGAGGGCTGGCCGATGACGGCGCCCATTTCGAGCTCGAGGTCGAACCGGGCACAGGGGGCGAAGCGCGGCAGATCGTCGTTCGGTCCCTTGAGCTGCCCCCAGGGACGGCGCACGGGGGTGCCGGAGACCACCACCGACGACGCCCGCCCATTGTAGCCGATCGGGATCGACAACCAGTTGGGCGGCAGCGCGTTGGCCGCGCCGCGAAACATCGTGCCGACGTTCATCGCGTGATGCTTGCCGGCGTAGAAATCGGTGTATTCCGACACCTTGAACGGCATGTGCAGCGTCGCCTCTGCGATCGGCACGCTGTAGGTCGTCAATGCGTCCTGAACCGCGTCGTCGGCACCTTCGGCGAGCATCGTCGGTGAGCTGCGCGCGGTAGGCGGCCCAGACAGTCGGGCCCAGCTCCATGAAGTCGTTCCAGAACGGCGCATCGAGCACATCCGCGTCCGGATCGGCGCGCAGCACGCCAGCCGCTTCGAGCCCGGTGGCGTCGAGGATCCGGTCGCCGATGGCGATGCCGCAGCGCAGATCGCCGTCGCCGACCGAGAAGACGCCGTAGGGCAGGTTGTTGAGCGGAAACGGGCAGCCGGGCGCATTGGCGCTCTCGATCCAGGAATTCAGGAGGGGCAAGACGGATTTCCTTTCAGATATTCAGGTGCCGGGGCGCAGCGATTTCAGGCTCAGGAGCAGCGCCGCGACGATGACGAACCCGCCGCCGAGCCGGTCGATCCAGGCTCGTGCGGGGCCCTTCAGCCGCGCGGCAAGCCAGCTCGCGCCGCTGCCGTAGATGCTGAGAAACATCCCGTCGATTGCGATGTAGCTCGCGGAGAGCACGGCAAATTGCGGCCAGAACGCCGTGTTAGGGTCGATGAATTGCGGAAACAGGGCAGCGAAGAACACGACCGCCTTGGGGTTGGAAGCCGAGGTCAGAAAGCCCTGCAGCCAGAGCGCGCGCCGCGACACCCGCGGGGCCGTGCCGAGATCGAGGCGCGTTCCGGCGCGGCGGATCATCCGCAGGCCGATGTAGACGAGATAGGCAACGCCGAGCCATTTGACGACCGAAAGCGCCGTGGCGCTGGCGGCGATCAGCGCGGCGAGGCCAAGCCCGGCGGCCAGCATCTGGAAGAAATTGGCCGTCAGGTCGCCGCCGGCGGTGAACAGCGCGCGCCCGAACCCGTTGGCCGCCGAATTGGACAGCATCAACAGATGGCTCGGTCCGGGTGTGCTCATGAGCAGGAACACGGCGGCAACGAAGGTGACCCAGACATCGAAGCTCATGGCGCGTTCACTTGACCCCCGGCGTGCCGTCGAACTTCTTCTCGAGTCCGTCCCAGCAATCGATGTAGTCGTCCTGCAACGGCGCTTCGGTCGCGGCGAAGCGGGTCAGATGCTGCGGGAACCGGGTCTCGAACATGAAGGACATGGTATTGTCGAGCTTGTGCGGCGTCAAGCGTCCGCGTTCGACGCACCCTCGAAAGCGTGCTCGTCGGGGCCGTGCGGCAGCATCATGTTGTGCAAGCGACACGCCGCCGGGCACGAAGCCCTCGGGCTTGGCGTCGTACTGGCCGTAGATATTGCCCATCAGCTCGGACATGATGTTCTTGTGATACCAGGGCGGACGGAAGGTGTGCTCGGCCACCATCCAGCGTTCGCGGAACAGCACGAAGTCGATATTCGCGGTGCCCTCCTGGCCCGAGGGCGCGGTGAGCACGGTGAAGATCGACGGGTCGGGATGGTCGAACAGGATCGCGCCGACCGGCGCATAGGTCCGCAGGTCGTATTTCACCGGGCGCGTAATTGCCGTGCCAGGCGACCACGTCGAGCGGGCTGTGGCCGATCTCGGTGCGATGGAACTGGCCGCACCATTTCACGGTGACGCTCGACGGCACCTCGCGGTCTTCGAAGGCGGCGACGGGCGTCTTGAAGTCGCGCGGGTTGGCCAGGCAGTTGGCGCCGATCGGCCCGCGCCAGGGCAGCTCGAACTTCTGGCCGTAGTTCTCGCAGACGAAGCCGCGCGCGGGGCCGTCGAGCGACCTCGACCCGGTAGACCATGCCACGCGGCAGGATGGCGATCTCCTTCGGCTCGAGGTCGATGATGCCGAGCTCGGTGTCGAACCGCAGACCGCCTTCCTGCGGCACGACCAGAAGTTCGCTGTCGGCCGAGTAGAAGTAATCGTCTTCCATCGTCGTGTTGGCGAGGTAGACATGCGCCGCCATGCCGACCTGGGTGTTCACGTCGCCCGCCGTGGTCATCGTGCGCATGCCGGTCACGAAGGTGAGCGGCGCGTCGGTGTGCGGGACCGGATCCCAGCGGTACTGGCCGAGCGAGATGACATCCGGGTCCACGTCCGGGGCCGAGCGCCAATAGGGCATGTCGATCTTCTGAAACCGCCCGGTGTGCTTGACCGAGGGCCGGATGCGGTAACACCAGCTGCGTTCGTTCTGTCCGCGCGGCGCGGTGAAGGCGGTGCCGGACAGCTGCTCGGCATAGAGCCCGTAGTTGCACTTCTGCGGGCTGTTCTGGCCTTGGGGCAGGGCGTCGGGGAGGGCCTCGGTTTCGAAGTCGTTGCCGAAACCGGGCATGTAACCGGGCGTGACCCCGGTACTGGACGCGCGTGTCATGTCGCGGGCCATGGCGTTCCTCCTCCCTTGGTTGCTACATCCGGTGATGCTACATCCTGTCGCAGGCGGAGGCTATCGTTGCGCGTGCAACGAGGTCAACGGAAAAGGAGGGCGCAATGCTGAAAGTTTGTGTGAGCGGGGCGACGGGCTGGACAGGCAGTGCGGTCGCCGAGGCGGTGGTCGCGGCCGGGGACATGGACCTGGTCTCCACCGTGTCGCGGCGCGCGGCCGGGCAGCAGGTGCTGGGCGCGCCCTGTTTCGCGAGTGTCGGCGAAGCCTTGGCGGGGCCCGGGTTCGACGTGCTGATCGACTACACCGCGCTCTCGGTGGTGAAGGAGAACACGCTTGCCGCCATCGCCGCGGGGCGAGGCGTGGTGATCGGCACCTCCGGCCTGACGGCCGAGGATTATCACGGGATCGACCGGGCGGCGCGCGCGGCGGGCACCGGCGTGGTCGCCTCCGGCAATTTCGCGCTGACGGCGGCTCTGATGACGAGATTCAGCCTGATGGCGGCCCAATACCTCGAATGGTTCGAGATCATCGACTATTCGCGCCCCTCCAAGACCGACGCCCCGACCGGCACCGCGCGCGAACTCGCCGAACGGATGGGCGCGGTCCGCCAGCCAGCGCAGGAAGTGGCCCCGTCCGCACGTGAAAGGCGAGCCCGGCCTGCGCGGCGGCACGGTGGCCGGGGTCCAGGTCCATTCCGTGCGCTTGCCGAGCTATTCTGCCACGGTCACCAGCACATTCGCCCATGGAAACGCGCGGCTGACCATCACCCATGACGCCGGCAAGGACGCGACGATCTATGCCGACGGAACCCTGCTCGCGGCGCGTAAGGTCATGGAGACCCGGGGGTTGGTGCGGGGTCTCGACCAGCTGTTGTGAGACCCTCGCGGCCAATCTTCCGAGAAACCCTGTGCGACATCCGTTGCGCGCGGGGGTTGGCGCCGTTCACCGCCGAAACCCGAGGCGGGTATTGCGTCATATATGGCGAGGCAGTAGTGCATGGCGACGGTCCCGACCGGGACCGGCAAGAGGCGCCAATGCCGAAAAACCGCCACGCCGTCTCGTCGGTTCCTGGCCAGAACGAGGGAACAGATCCAATGACCCAACCAGGTTACCCGCTGGGCGCTGGGGCACTGCAGGCGGTCTCCGCATGAAGATCCTTTGTGTTGGAGCAGGGTTTTCAGGTGCCGTCGTCGCCCGCGAAATGGCCTCGGCCGGGCACGACGTTCTCGTCGTCGATCAAAGGCCCCATGTCGCCGGCAACTGCCACACGCAGCGCGACGCGGCCACCGGGGTCATGGTCCACGTCTACGGGCCCCATATCTTTCATACCGACAACGAGACGGTGTGGCGCTATGTGAACAAGTTCGCCGAGTTCATGCCCTACACGAACCGGGTGAAGTCAATTTCGCGCGGTCAGGTCTACTCGCTGCCGATCAACCTTCACACGATCAACCAGTTCTTCGGCAAAACCTTGAGCCCGACAGAGGCGAAGGAATTCGTTGCCAACCTCGCCGATCAATCCATCGACGAGCCGGTCTCGTTCGAGGATCAGGCGCGCAAATTCGTCGGCCCCGAACTCTACGAGGCCTTCTTCAAGGGATATACCGTCAAGCAGTGGGGCCTCAGCCCCCAGGACCTCCCGGCCAGCATCCTCAAGCGCCTGCCGGTCCGCTTCAACTACGACGACAATTACTTTCATCACAAGTTCCAGGGCATGCCGCGCGACGGCTACACGGCCCTGGTCGAGAACATCCTCGATCATCCGCGGATCCGGGTCGAGCTTGAGCGCGCCTACCACCCTTCCGAGAATGACGGGTTTGACCACGTGTTCTACTCCGGCCCGCTCGACAAGTACTTCGACTACGCGCACGGCCGTCTCGAGTATCGCACGCTGGATTTCGAGAAGTTCGAGTTCGACGGCGACTTCCAGGGCAACGCGGTGATCAATTACCCGGACGAAGACGTCCCCTTCACCCGGATAACGGAACACAAGCACTTCGCACCCTGGGAGCAACACGATGGCAGCGTTTGCTACCGCGAATACTCCCGCGCATGTGAGCCGGATGACATTCCGTACTATCCGGTGCGCCTGGTCGAATCCAAGTCTGCCCTGACGGACTACGAGAGCATGGCCGAGAGCATTCCCGATGTAACGTTTCTCGGGCGCCTTGGCACATATCGATACCTGGATATGGATGTCACCATCGCCGAGGCGCTCAAGATCTCCTCGCGCATGCTCGGGTGAAGCCAGTGAGATACCGTTGCGCCCAGGTGCTCTGCGCTCAGCAAACCGGACGGATTGATCTTGGCGTTTTGGACGTTGTCCGGGCGCGGGGAGACGCGGAATTGCCCATGGGCATCGCGCTGCGCCCGGGCGTGGACCGGGTTGAGGCGGGGTCCGAGCGCCGAACGCCCGCTGGTTGATCGCGTGCCACGGGCCAGCCTTGGTGCACGGCCGCGCACGGCGCAGGAGAAAGGGAGGCCGGTATGACCCAGGTATACCTGCATGTCGGGATGCCGAAATGCGCGTCTTCGACGGTCCAGGGGTATTTCCACAAATTCGACCGGCGAAACCTGAAATCCGGCTTTCTCTATCCCCTCACCGGCCGCTCCGATCGTGGCTACTTCAGTCACGCGCCGATCGTTCGCATGGCATCCGACGAACTCCGCGGCCTTGTCAATAAAATCAGGATCGAGGCCGCTGGGGCCGAGGTTGTATTCATTTCCTCCGAGCAGTTCGTCAACGCCTATTGGGATCGTTCCATTACCGGCGATCTCATCAGGGAACTGAACCTGGCGTTCGGCGCCCGGAACGTCCGGCTCCTGTTCCTTTTTCGCAATCACTATTCCTTCATCGAGTCTGCATTTGCGCAATTCCTGAAGGGTGGGTTGTACCGGGTCGATCACGGGGACTTCTTCGGGAGTACGCCGGGCGACGTCGAAAGCTACTGCAACCACTTTCGCGATTCCAACGGGTTCCACTTTTTTGACTTTGCTCACGTCATCAAGGAATTCCGCAACCATTGCGACCGGGGGAACGAGGTCGATGTCTACTCGATCGAAAGAGACGATCTTGAGACCGGCGACATCCTGGGGGAGCTTTGCCGCAAATTTGGCCTCGTTCCGCCCAAGCGAAAGAAACTGAATAACCCGCGGTTTCCGGTAAAAGCGCTTCTGGGGCTTGCCTATGGGATCGAGAAATACGGATTTCAGACCGTTCACCCAAAAAGAAAGGGCGTCGCCAACCGGTATTCCGACGCAGTTGATGGGTTTTCGCCGATCCTGCATGTTCATGGCGACTTCGCGAAAACGATCGCCTCGGTTCAACGCGCCGACTCGGCGTTTTTCAGGCAGGAATTCGGGATGGAGTTGTCCGCCCTGTTCCTGCCACGGCACGATCCGCCGTTCTCCGAAGGTTTGCAGGCGCAAGCCCGGTTGACGGATGAAGACCGGGCCTGGCTTGACGTGCACTTCACCGGGACCTGAATAACAGGAACCCGCCGGGCATTTCGTCGCGAGTCCGACCGCACCAGGTGCGTTCAGTCGTCATTCAGAATATTGGCCGCCTTCGAGCGCAGGAAGAGCAATCCCACCGCCAGGGATACCGTCGCGACGCCCATAACATAGGGCACCGAAATATACTGCGGGTCGTAAGTGACGAAGACGCCGGACCGCATCAAGCCGGTCAGATGCGCCAGCGGGTTATACCACAAGACCTCGGCCGCAATCGGCGGGAGATCCTCGACGATATAGAGCACGGCCGAGGCCAGCAACAATGGCCGGGTGATGATCTTGTAGAGCGAGCGCCAAAGCGGCCAAACGCCCGACAGAAACGCGTTGAAGGTGCCCATTCCCAGCGCAAGGAAAGCAGCGAGACACATCGCTTCGACCATCGGACCGAGTTTCACATAGGTGTTGCCGGCGGCAAGGTAGATGACCCCCCCCATGATCAGGATCGTATTCAGGACGTTCGTGAGCAGGTTGAGCAGGAAACGTGCGAGAATGGCATCCAGCCAGGTGACAACCGGGTAACGCAGCAGGCCACGGGAATACGGAAGCGCCCGGGTCACCGCGGACTCGAGCGTCCGGTACTGGTTGAAGGCCAGGATTCCGCTGGCGTAGAACACGATGAAGCTGTTTCCGAGCGACGGGCTGCGCATCACGAGTGAGAAGCCCAGCGAGAGCACCACGATCATGGCGACAGGTTCAAGGATCGCCCAAATATATCCGCCGGGAGTCCGCCCGTATTTGGTCGTCATTTCGCGAAGCATCAGGGCCATGATGACCCGCGCCGCGGTCAAACCCCGCTTGTTGCGGTGCTCTGCGCCACCCGCCGGTTCCAGCGCTGGCGATATCGGGATTGCTACGGTCCCAGGATCCGAGGCGGACAAGAATCACTCCACATTGCTGGCGGTCCAAGGTAGTATTATGTAAGAGAGGCCGGACGATTTCAAACCGGAACACGGAAGGCGAGCGGTTGGCAAATCTCAAAGGACAGGCGGTCGGAGCCGAAACAGGAGATTCCGGCGATACCGACGAAAACTCAGTGAAACCTGCAGGAAAACCGGAGCACGGAACAGACGCGGAGACCGGGCAGGTCGCGCGGATGGATCAACCGGGCGCCGGCAAGGGCGGGCGCAAGAAGCGCGCAGCCGAGAAGGCGGACAAGTCCGCAAACGATCCCCAGGCAGACAGCCAGAAGGCGGAACGTCGGGCCGCGCGCCGCGCCGCAGCCGAAGAGAGCCGCAAGCAGGGCGGTGAACCGCAGGTGATCGAGATCCGCCCGATCGCCGGCAAGGCCAGAATGCGGTCGCGCCATTGGGGGCTTTTCCTCGTTTTCATGTTCATGGTCATCGCGCCGATTTCCGCGATTGCCTACTACCTCTATGAGGTGGCCGCCGACCAGTATGCGTCGACGTCCGGTTTTTCCGTTCGAAACGAAGACGTTAGCTCGCCGGCGGAATTGATGGGCGGGCTGTCGCAGTTCATGGGCGGCAGCAGTGGCGGCGAAGCGGATATGCTCTACGAGTTCATCCAGAGCCAGGATCTCGTGACCAAGCTCGATAAGCGGCTGGACCTGCGCGGCCACTACACGGAACCCCACGCTGCGGACCCGGTGTTCGGGCTCGAGCCGGCCGGCACCATCGAAGACCTGGTGCGCTACTGGCACCGCATCGTCAAAGTTTCCTACGACCAGAGTACCGGGCTCATCAGTTTGCACGTTCGGGCATTTTCCCCCGAAATGGCGCACCGGTTGTCGCAGGAGATCATCGCCGAGAGCCAGGTCCTGGTGAACGAATTGAATTCCACTGCACGCAGTGACATGTTGAAGTACGCTGAGCAGGATCTCGCCGACGCGGTCGGCCGGCTGAAGACGGCGCGCGAGGCGCTGTCACATTTCCGCAGCCGGACCCAGATTGTCGATCCGGAAAGCGACTTGCAGGGGCGTATGGGCGTGCTCGCCAGCCTGCAGCAGCAATTGGCCCAGGCACTCATCGAATACGATCTCGTCGCGACCGATTCACGAGCCGACGACCCCCGCGTGACCACTGCGGCCCGCCGCATCGAGGTAATCCGCGAGCGCATCAGTCAAGAGCGCCTGACCTTTTCGGAAGAAGAGCCCCTCGATGGCACGGAAAGTTATCCGAACCTGCTTGCAGAATACGAAGGTCTTGTGGTCGACCGCGAATACTCGGAGGGCGCCTACGCCGCCTCCCTTGCGGCGCTCGACGTGGCCCGCGCCAACGCCGCTCGCCAGAGCCGATATCTTGCGACCTATCTGAAACCCACAGTACCCGAACGCGCGGAATATCCCCAACGCGGCATGATCCTCGGGCTTTCATCCCTGTTCCTGGTGTTATTCTGGGCGATTTCGTCGATGATGTTCTACGCGTTGCGGGACAGGAAATAGTCGAGCACATCGATGATCCGTTTCGAAAACGTCAAGAAAAGCTTCTGGGTCAATGGGCGTCGGATGGTCGTTATCGACGACCTCACCTTCACCCTGCCCCCCGGAAAGGCGCTCGCCCTTTTGGGCCGCAACGGCGCCGGCAAATCGACCTTGCTCCAGATGGTGTCGGGGATCATGGCGCCTGACAGTGGCCAGATCATATCCGAAGGGTCGGTGTCGTGGCCGGTTGGCCTCGCCGGCGCGGTTCACAAGGATCTAACCGGCGCCCAGAACGTGCGGTTCGTCGCCCGCATATACGGCGTCGACACCAACATGCTGGTTGAATTCGTTCGGAATTTCGCCGAGTTGGGACGGCATTTCCACATGCCGGTGCGCAGTTATTCGTCCGGAATGCGCTCCCGGTTGATGTTTGGAAGTGCCATGGGCATCAAGTTTGATACTTACCTGATCGACGAGGTGACCGCCGTCGGCGATGCGTCGTTCCGAACGAAATCCAAGGCCGTTTTCCGGGAACGGGTCAAATCCTCCGGCGCCGTGATGGTAAGCCACAATATGCGGGAACTGCGGGATTTCTGTGACGCGGCCGTTATCCTCGAGAAGGGGCGCGTGCGGTATTTCGACAGTATCGACGAAGCGATCGCCGTTCACGAGGAGAATTTGAGCGCGTAAACCCGGCGGTCTCCCGTCTGAGCCTTTCCCCCTGTGGGTGTTCCGGGGCGACAGCCCGGTCTCGGGTCGACGTAGATGTGCCGGCATGCGGCAGCGGGCATGCCCGGTTTTTCTCCCGGGGTTTTGGTCGATGATGGTCTGCGGGTTGCATGACGGGTCTTCACCGCGCAAATCGATGATCGGGTTCGATCACCTCGGCAACGCGCCAAAGATCCATGCCCACGGGTTGGGGGCCTGGGCCCCGCAAGAGGGGTCCGCCAGACGCGCGCGGGTGGCCGAGGATTTCGGCCGGGCGAACTGCGCGCGCACCGCCATCAGCCGCGTCGGATCGCCAACATGTCGTGGTTCAAGTCGATCAGACGGTAGTTTTTGGTGAGATGCGCCCTCAGCCGCGCAAGGCGCTCTGGCGAAAGGTGGGCGCTTTCGAACCGCAGGATTTTCGGTCGCGTCAGCTCGATATCGCATGCGTAGATCACTTCGTCGTCGAACCCTTCGGCGTCGATCTGCAGCACGTCGATCGTCGTGTCGCCCCAATGGTCCCGCAGATACGGGACCAGACGACCGGAAGGAACCGTCAGCGCGGCAACCAGGCTGTCTGGATCTTGTTCGTCAGGCAGGTGCTGGCGGACCCAGGTCACCACGTTTTCTCGGTTGAACGATGTCACCCCGGTCGGGGCTCGATACCACGGCCAATCGGCGGCATATGACGGGTTGAACCGGTCCCAGTGCTCGGGGCGGATCGCGTGCAATGTGAGCGAGTCCCTGCGGGCCGATCGCGGCATTGATGATTTTGTGCGCGGGGTGGAAGCGGTAGTTCTTTTGCAGGAACTGGAGCAGGTACGGCTGTGGCTCGAACAGCAGGATCTCGGAGTTGGACCTGAGCTTGTCCCTGACCAGGACATAGATCGGATCGTTGGCCTTGCCATCATTGGCGCCGATCACGCAAATGCGGACCGGATGTCCTTGGCGGGCGAGCGCCAGGATCGCCGCGTGGTAATCCGGGACCTCCTGCTTTACCGCTGCCGGGCTTTTGCGCGGCCTCTGGCCGCCGGTCCGGTTTCCACGCTCCGTGCCGCGGGTTTGCGTTTTCAGCGCGTTCGCGGGGCGCTGCCGCAACAACGCCCTGACCTGTCGGGCGCGGGTCTCGCCGATCGCCTCGTCAAGATCGTAGGGCGTTTGCGGATCTCCCGGGCGGTGCGCGTGCGGGGACCGGAGGCGCAGGATCCGGGGCGCACCCATGGCGGCCGTCCAGACATCGAGACGGTCCGGTTCGAGGCTGGTGTAGGCCGGCCCGAGCGTGCCGAATGTCAGTTCGCAGCGCTGGACCAGGTCGCGCAATGACGGCTGATCTACCTGCGCCGAGTTGGCGTTGATGCCCTGTTCCCAGGCCCGCGAAAACGCGTACAGCGCCTGCGAGGCCCGGAAAGCCAGGAGGCCGGTATCGACCGGGTTCAGGCTGCTCGGATCATGCGGGGCATCCGGGGTTTGTCGCCCCGTTTGCGAAGCCTCATGCACGCCGACAATGTCGTACGATCCAGAACGTCGAACACCTCGGACATGTCGGCGAGCACAAAAACATCCGCTTGCAGAAGAATGGTCCGCTCGAACCTGGAGCGGCGGACGGCGTGCGGTGTCAGCCTGTGCGCGTTGTCCGAGAGCACGCGAACCTTGTCGAAGACGGCATCGGTTACGGGTTGGTCCGTGAAGATATCGATCGCCGCATCGGGCATGACGGTCCGGATTGTCCGGGCCGCCCGGCGCGCGAGGTCGGTGTGCAATTGCCCGGCCGTGGCGAAGACGAAGCCGCGTGTGCCGGGCTCGACATCCTCTGGCAGGGGATTATCCGCGTAAGTCATGTCGCTCGCCCCACGCTGATCCCTGTCCTTCGGCCTGGTGCCAGATAGTCGCCTTTCACCGGGAATGGCAACGCGAGGCATCCGATTGCGCATCACTCTCTGAACCCACGAGTCCGCCATGTTTGGCCAATCGCCCCGAGCATCGCGGGGCATCACCTGCAGAGGTCACGCGCCCGTCCTCGGATTGTGGGGCGCCCGGGGAGGGCTTTGGCCGGTACCGGCGCCAGCTCCCCCCGGGCGCGTCCTGTCTTATTGATCGAGGCTCTCGGCCAGCCGCATCAGCGTCACCGCCTCGGCGCGGTATCCGTAGGGGTCGGCCCCCTTCGCGCCGGTCGCGAGACGGATCGCGTCGGCGTAGCTCCAGTCGCCGAGATAGGTCCCGCCCTGCAACAGCTGTCCGAAGCCGGCGATGGCAGCCGCAAACCGCGTCTCGTCGCCCGCCGCGCCCATGCCTTGTGTGATCGGCAGTTCGATCAGCTTGCTGACGTCTTCACCGGGGGCCTTGTAGCGCAGTTTGAGAAAGCCGATCTCACCGTCGCGCGCGCCCGTCGCCTCGTTGCCGTAGCGCAGCGGGTCGGTGAGCCGCGCGCCGGAGCCTGCGGGGGTGATCTCGTAGAGCGCCGTCACCGCATGGCCGGCGCCGATCTCGCCCGCATCGACCTTGTCGTTGTTGAAATCCTCGCGCGCAAGCGCGCGGGTCTCGTAGCCGATCAGCCGGTATTCGGCGACGGTGGCGGGGTTGAACTCGACCTGGATCTTCACGTCGTTGGCGATCGGGAACAGCGCGCCGGTGAGCTGGTCGACCAGCACCTTTCGGCGCCTCGGCGAGCGTGTCGATATAGGCCGCCGTGCCGTTGCCGTTCTGCGCCAGCGCCTGCATCGTTGCGTCGTCGAGATTGCCGCGCCCGAAGCCCAGCACCGAGAGATAGATGCCGCTCGTCGCGTTTGTCGGCGATGAAGTCCTCGAGCTTGGCCGGGTCGGACAGACCGACATTGAAATCGCCGTCGGTGGCGAGGATCACCCGGGTGACCTCGCCGTCGTCGGCCATCTCGCCCGCGACCGCGTAGGCCTGATCGAGCCCCGCCTGCCCGGCGGTCGAGCCGCCAGCCGAAAGCCGGTCGAGCGCGGCAAGTATCTTTGCCGCGCTCGCCCGCAGGCGTCGGCTCCAGCACCAGCCCGGCAGCGCCGGCATAGGTGACGATGGCCACCTGGTCCTCGGGCCGCAGCTCGCCCAAGCATCAGCCGGAAGCTCTGTTTGAGCAGCGGCAGTTTGGCCGGATCGTCCATCGAGCCCGAACTGTCGACGAGGAACACGAGGTTGAGCGGCGGCCGCTCGTCAAGCGCGGGCATCCGGCCTTGCAGCGCGATGTGCACGATCTCGGTGCCCGGGTTCCAGGGCGTCTCGGTGACGGTGACGGTGGGCCGGAACGGCGCACCATCTGCCTCGGGCGCCGGGTAGGCATAGGGGAAATAGTTCACCATCTCCTCGATCCGCACCGCCTCTCTTGGCGGCAACTGCCCCCGGTTCAGCGAGGACCGGACCACCCCCCAGGACGCGGTGTCGACGTCGATGGAGAAGGTCGAGACCGGCGCCTCGGCGGTCACTTTCAGCGGGTTCGGGTCTTCGTTGGCGAAGGCCTCGGTATCGGGGATCGCCGGGGCAACAACATCTGCGGGGGCATAAAGCCCGCCGGCAGGCGCCGCCTGGCGTTCCGCCATGACCTGCGGGGCGATGCCAACCTGGGCTTCCCCTGAGAAGGCGAAGTCGGCGGACGGCTCCGGCGCGGTGGGGAGTTGCAGGGTGCCGAGCAACTCGGCTTCGACGGCGGGCACCGCGGCATCTGCCAAGTCGGCGGCCTCCTCCTTGCGCACGGGCGCGGTCTCCGGCGTCAGCGCGTCGACCTCCAACCCGTCGCGGTCGTCGGTCGATGTGTCGGCCCGCCTGCGCTCCACAGAGAGCTGCGCCTCGCCGGCTTCGTCGAGGCCCAGCACGGCCTCCGGCATCCGCAGCCCGGCGTTGCGCAGCTCCGGAAGGCCGACGTAGAAGGTCACCCCGACGGCGACCAGGGCGGTTGTGGCGGCAATGGCGCCGCGGCTTGAAAGGGCGTGGATCATCTTGGCTACTCCTTGTCCAATCCGTCCGCCAAAACGGCGGCGGTCAGACATGGGACGTGCCTGGGCGCCCGATCCTTGGGCGCGGTCGAAGATTTCCATCGCCCGGGCGATGTCCTCGGCCTTTTTCGCCGGGTCGGGCCTGGGTGTGGCCGCGCGGAGTTCACCCCGGAGCCGTTCAAACTCGTCGCTCATGCTTCGGCCTCCTTTTCGTGGAGCGCGCGCAGGCGCTTCTTCACTTCCGACATGCGCCAGGCCACGGTGCCTTCCGAAATCCCGAGGACCTCGGCGGCCTGACTTTGCGTCATCTCGCCGTCGAGGGTCAGGGCCAAGGTGTCGCGCAGGTCGTCACCGAGCGTTGCCATCGCGGTCATCAGCCAATCGGCGCGCGCGCGCGCCTCTTCGGCCTCGGCATGGCGGGCGATCTCCCAATTGCCCCAGCCATCGGCGGCCCGGGCCCGCGCGCCCGCGCGACGCCGACGATCGTGTGCGGCGTTCACCATCACCCGGTAGGCCCAGGTGGTAAACCGCGCACGCCCGTCGAAACCCGCGAGCTTCGCGGGCAGGGCGGCGCAGACATCCTGGGTCAGATCCTCCGCCTCGGCCCGTGCCCCGGTCAAACGGTAGGCGAGCGCGAACAGCCGGTCGTAATGCCGTTCGAGCAGGACCGCGAAACCCGCGCGGTCACCCATGGCCGCAGCCCGGGCCAGGTCTTCGTCGGAGACTTCCATACGCATCACTTAAGTTTGACGCATCCCGGAAGTCGATCCTTGGCAAGGTAAGGGGAAAATATTGCCAGGTGTCAAAACAGGTCCGACACCGCCGTTTTCCCACCGCGCGCGGAGTCTGGCGCCCGTGGCAGGACGGTTTCTCGACCTGTAGCGGTCCGTTCAAGTCAAAGGCTACGAACGGGGGCTCTGAGCCCGAGCGGCAGTGCCCCGCACCGAGCATTCATTGCGATTTCCATCGAAGCGCTTCGACGCCGGTAGACCGCTGTTCGCCCCGCATGGGCCTCGGATTTGGGCGAGTCCGTCCGGACCCAACGCGGTCAAATCGCGATTGCGATTGCCGGATCGCAAATTAACATGATACTTAATTAACAATAGTGCTAATTAAAGAATCGTGTCATCATCCACCTCGAAAGGCCACATATGTCGACGCTGCCGGATCTTTTCTCTGCCCTGAGCGACCCGACCCGGTTCGCGATCGTCGAGCGACTGATGCGCGAGGGCGAGCTCCCCGTGCGGCGAATTCGCGAGGATTTTCCGATCTCGGCCCCGGCAGTCTCTCGCCATCTCGATGTGTTGATGCGTGCCGGCATCGTCGATCGAAGGATCAGCGCACAATCGCGCATCTACCAGGTGCGTCCGGAAGCGATCGAGGCGATTTCCGCCTGGACGATCAGCCACAAGGCCTTTTGGGAAGCCAGCTTGCGACGTCTGGAGCAGGCCTTGACCAAGGAGACGACCAGGAAATGACAACATTGGTATTGGAGCGCGTTCTCGCCGCACCCATCGCGACCGTTTTTGATTTCGTGACCCGGGAAAAGAACCTGTTGGAGTGGTGGGGCCCCGAAGGCATGACCATTCCGCAAGGCGACCTGGATTTCACCCGGCCCGGGCCGTGGTTCTCGGTCATGCAGAATGCGGAAGGCGCAAAATTCAAGGTGAGCGGCCAGGTCACCACCGTGTCTGCCCATGACCGGGTCGCCTTCACCTGGGCCTGGCATGATGAACACGACCGGCGCGGGCCAGAAAGCCACGTCATCATCGACCTGACCGAAATCAGCGAGGACAGCACCAAGCTTGTCCTCACCCACAACGACCTCGCCGACGAAGAAAGCGCCAAGAACCACGACATGGGATGGACTTCGTCGCTGAGAAAACTGGAACGCCAGTTCCCCAACCGCAACTGACCACATCAGGAGAGGACGTATCATGGCCAAATTTCTTTACACGTTTCATGGCGGCAAGCGCCCGGAGAGCAAAGAAGAGGGCGAGCGCGTCATGGCACAATGGGGCGCCTGGATGGGCGGCTTGGGCGACGCGATCGTCGATCCGGGCGGCCCGGCGGGCGACTCGAAGACCGTGACCGCGAAGGGGGTCGACGACAACGGTGGTGCGAATCCGGTTTCGGGACATACCATCATCGAGGCCGGGTCGATGGATGCGGCCGTCGAGATGGCCAAGAGTTGCCCGATCCTCGACGAGGGCACCGTCGAAGTCACCGAAGTGCTGAGCATGTGACCTCCAGCCGCCGGCGCAAATCCGCGCCGGCGGCCTCTCGAACCCGATCGGAAAGTCGAACTCATGGATCAACCTGAAACCCTGAACATCCTCGCCGTTGTCATCGGCACCATTGCGGCCTTTCTCTTCGGTTGGCTGTTCTACAGCCCGAAAATGTTCGGCACGAAGTGGGCGGAGGGGTCAGGCGTTGCATTGGGCGCCGCCTCTTCCATGCCGGTCTTCGCGATGGTCGCGCAGCTGATTGCGCTGGCGCTGCTGGCGCTGGTCATCGGCGTCACCGCCACCACCAGCGCGCTGGGGACTGCCATCCTGGCCATTCTGGCGGCGGCGGCCTTCGTGGTCTCGAGCGGCGCCTTTCTGAAGAAATCCAACTATGCGCTCGCAGTCGACGGCGGCTACGTCGTCGGCTCGGGCGTCATCATGATCCTGGCGCAGGGTCTTTTGTGAACACACCGGATCCGGGAGGGCGGCCGATGCGCTGTATCACCATCACTTATGACTACGACGGCCCCGAAGAAGCCTGGACAAGTCTTACGGGCGCCTTCCTGGCGGCACTTGACGCGGACAAGGCGTTGGCGGGAAAATTCACCTATCAGATCGCCGTCGCCGACAACGGCAAATCGCGGGTTCATTGGGGGCGTTGGGACAGCGAGGAGACCCTGGCCAAGGTGCAGTCGCAGGCGTATTTCAAGGTCTTCGCGGCCGGGTTGCGCGAGCTTGCCAGCGATCCGCCGACCACGCTGGGCGCCAACGTCGCGGGAAAAACCGCAGGTTGGTAGCTGCCGACGGCCAAGGCGACACGATCTCGCCCGGCCGGCCGCGCTGTGCAACGGTGTGTAGCGCCTCGCGGTCGTCCGCGATCCCGACAATCGCGCGGTTGACCCGCGCCGGACTCTTTCCTGGCCATCCGATGCCCGACCGGATCGGCTGCGAGCCGGCCGCGACAGTCGGTTGAACTCCGTTCAAGAGGCGCGCGACGCGCCCCTGTTGCGCGCGGGGACCTGAACAGGGCCACCCGGGCATTGCCGCCCACGTCGTCGCTCTGGATGCGACCTGGCATTTGTGGAAAATCCGGGTGCGGATATTCCTTTTGCCTCATGCGCGATGTGGTACATCGAGAGAAAAGGGAGAGGATCAGGTGAAAACGCCAACGGTTCTCGTCGCGACCGATCTGTCCGGACGTTCGGATTTTGCCGAGGAAAGGGCTGCCAGGATCGCGGCCAATTTGGGTGCCACCCTCCATGTACTGCATGTTGTGGATGATGCCCTTCCCGCCGCGGTCACACGTGAGTTGCGGGGCAACATCAAGGGCCTGCTCGAGGAGACCGTTGCCAGCTTCCAGTCCGAAAAGCTGGAAAACGTTCAGGTCGCGATTCGCCTTGGCTCGGTCTGGAAAACCATTCTTGCGGTGGCCGACGAGATTGCCGCGGACCTGATCGTGCTGGGGTCGCACCGGTTCCGGGGAATTGCCGAGTTGTTTCGCGGCACCACGCTCGAACGGATTGCCAGATCGGCCCGGGTTCCGGTCCTGATGGTCACGGCGGAGCCGAAAACCGACTACCGCCACGTTGCCGTCGGCATCGACTTCTCACCCGCGGCGCTGACAGCCGTGACCGATACGGTCACCTTCGCCCCGGAAGCCCGGTTTTCGCTCGTATCCACCTACCACGTCGTCTCCCGAGAGATCATTCACCGGGCCGAACCGGGCGACAGCGACACCCGGGCCGAGAAGGGTCGGATCGAGGGTGAATTGAAGGGGCAGATGTCGGACTTCCTCAAATCCTGCCCAGAACGCCCGCAAGGGTACCAGCCCGTCTTCCTCGAAGGCGGCGCCGCCGACAGCCTGTGCAGATTTGCGGCAAAAGAGGGCGCGGACCTGATCAGTGTCGGATCGCATGGCCGTTCCTGGATCACCCGGGCCTTCATTGGCAGTACGGCTGCAACGTTGCTGTCCGGCGCGCCGTGCGACGTGCTTGTCGCCAAACCATGAAGCTGCGGCGCCGATCCACCGGTTTGGCCAACTTGCCCCGGTCGGAATGAGGGGGCCTGCGGGTCCATCGCGACCGCGCTGTTCTTTCTCGGTATCGCCGCTCCGGCCGGTTCGATCCTGCCGCATGAAACGGCGACGCCGACGAGGTCTTGGGCGATGTCCTCGGCAGTATCCTGTCCCATTCACTGGCCCCGTTCGGAACGGCGGGTCTGATCGGGCCACACTTGTTCCCGCCGGTCACGGTCTGGTTCGATGGGCCGGTGCGGGTCGACGCCCAGCTGTCACAGGCCGCGCCCCACTTGGTCGGCGCGATCATCAGAGATGGGTCACGGCACCAGAAGTGCGCTGACCCGCGGCGCCTTCAACACCTCTTCGGTGAGGCTGCCGTAGACGAGCGAATGCGCGCGCGAATGGATCACCGATCCAAGCACCAGAAGGTCCGCTCCCTCGGACAGGCTGGCGTCAATTATGCCGTGCGGGACGTTGCGGTGTTTGGCATCAACCGTCCGGGCCTTGGATTTGATCCCATGCAGCCCGAGGTATTCGACCAGTTTGCCCGGATCGGCGCTTCGGGACGCGGCGTCGTCCTCCGGCGCGGTCAGGACGGTGACCGAGGCGGCTTTGTAAAGAAACGGCATCGCACCGGCCACCGCCCGCGCCGATTGGACCGTGTCGTTCCAAGCGATCGCGACGTGGTGCGCAATCGTGTCCGGAACCGTCGGCGGCGCGACGAAGATCGGCCGCCCTGTCCGCCGGAGGCAGGCGTCGAGGATCGGGCGGAACGGTTGCTCCCATCGGCTGACCGAATTGGCGACGACGTTCAGGTCCGCCAATCTGCCGGCCGCGCCGACGACCGATCCGATCTCGCCCGGCCGTTCGATGAACTCGGCTTCCAAAGCCCCTTTTTTCCGTTCTGCGCGAATGACGGTGTCAAACGACTTGCGCGCGTGCTTTCGCCGGATGTCTCCCTGTTTTTCCATCGCGTCCAGAACGGCTTCCACGCCGAAATCCGGCACCCAGGACACCCATCCGGTGGCTTGCGCGCCACCGGGCCCGATGACGCAAAGCACCTCCAGGCTGGCATCGAAATGACGCATCAGACGCACCGAGGCCTGCAACGCGGGCACGTCCAGGCTTTCGGGATCATCGGGGTCGAGCCGTCCGCTGAGGGGCGTGAGGATCTTGCGTATTCCCATGACACTGACCTTTCCTGGGCCTGATCGGATACCTATTTTCAGATAATTCCAGCCGGGCGCGCGATCAATCTGTCCCGGATCGAAAACACGGTAATCCTTGTCGAAAAGAGAGATCCGATGACACCGTTCCAGCTTCACTTTCACGGCGCCGCCCGCGCGGTCACGGGCTCGTGTTTCCGGCTACAACCGACGGCGGCGACATCCTGATCGACTGCGGCATGTTCCAGGGCTCCAAGACCGAAAAGGAGCTGAACTACCGCGCCTTTCCCTTCGAGCCCGCAAAGATCGCGGCGGTGATCCTGACCCATGCGCATATCGACCATTCCGGGCTGTTGCCCAAGCTGGTGCGCGAGGGGTTCACCGGGCCGATCTTCTGCACCCCGGCGACCCGGGACCTCTGCGCGGTGATGCTGCCCGACAGCGCCCATATCCAGGAATTCGAAGTCGAGCAGTTCAACCGCCGCGCCGAACAGCGTGGCCGCCGCCGGGTCAGCGCGATCTACGACAGCCACGACGTCGACGCGCACCTTGAAGGCGATGCGGGCGGCCGGCTACGACGCCTGGTTCGAGCCGGTGGCCGGGCGTGCGGGCGCGGTTCTGGAACGCCGGCCACATGCTGGGCAGCGCCTCGGTCGAGATCGAGCTTGAACAACCGGGCGACGATCCTCTTCGGCTGTGCTTTTCGGGCGATATCGGTCCCGACCACAAACTGCTGCACCCCGATCCCGAGGGGCCGGCGGGCGTCGATTATCCTGATCTGCGAGGCGACCTATGGCGACACCGACCGGATCGACAAGAGCGCCGAGGAACGCCGCCGCCAACTGCGCGACGAGGTGCAGGCGGCCATGCAGGCCGGACGGCGCGCTGATCATCCCCTCCTTTGCGGTCGAACGGGCGCAGGAACTGGTCGCCGACCTCGGGCAGGCTGATGGCCGACGGCGACCTGCCGCCGATCCCGGTCTATGTCGACAGCCCGCTGGCCACCCGTGCGACGCGAGGTCTTCGCCGCGCCACACGACGCGCTGGAGGACGGCGACACGCTGATGGCCGAGCCTGAAATCGCGCTGGCTGCACTTCAGCCAGACCGCCGAACAAAGCCGACGCGCTCGACCGGTTGCGCGGTTTCCACATCGTCATCGCCGCCAGCGGCATGTGCGAGGCCGGGCGCATCCGCCACCGGCTGAAGAACTGGCTGTGGCGCGAGGAGGCGACGGTGCTGTTCGTCGGCTACCAGGCCGAGGGCACGCTGGGGCGGCTGCTGCAGTCCGGCGCGAAGCCGGTGCGCATCCAGGGCGACGAGATCGCGGTGCGCGCACGCATCCGGTCGCTGGATCTCTATTCCGGCCATGCCGACGGACCCGAACTCGTCGACTGGATCAGCGGCGCGGATGCCGATCGCGCAAGGGCCTGTTTCTGGTTCACGGCGAACCACCCGCGCTGGACGGGGCTGACCGCGCGGATCGACGGAGCCTTCTGCCGCCGGAACAGGTGATCGTCCCCGCTCTGGACGCAGGCTATGACCTGACGTCCGAGGGCGTCGCATCTGCGCCCGGCGCTGCCGGAGCCGCGCATCACACCCGAACAGGTGGCACGGCTGGACTGGCACAACGATGTCTCGCGCCTGTTTCTCGACCTGAACGACGCGCTGTCGGCGACACCCGACGAAAAGGCGCGCGGCGTCCTGATCCGGCGTCTGCGGAAGGCCCTGGAAGACATCAGGGCGACAGGGCGAGCGCTAACCCCGACCGGCCCTAATTGCCGTTCTTGCCGCCGCAGCGTCAGGCGGATCTGTTTCTCGATTTCGATGGTGGCAAAGAACACCGCGCCGATGGCCAGCATCAGCGACCCCGTCGAACAGCGAGACCGGGGCGGTGCCCATCACCGCCTGCACCACCGGCACATAGGTGACGATGAACTGCGCCGGCACGATCACCGCCAGGCTGATCCAGACCGCCCGCGTGCCCCGACCGCCGCCCAGGTCAGCGATGTGCCGTACATGTTGCGGATGAAGAACAGATGGAAGATCTCCAGGATCACCAGCATGTTCATCGACATGGTCTGCGCCAGTTCCGGCGAATAGCCGCGGTCCATCGCATAGGCATAGAGGCCGAACACGCGCCACGAGAACAGCGCGCCGACCAGCACGACATGCCAGACCAGTTCGCCGGTCAGCAGCGGCGCGTTGCGCGCGCGCGGGCGGCGCGAGCATCGTGCCCGGCTCGGTCGGCTCGAACGCCAGCGCCAGGCCCAGCGTGATCGCCGTGATCAGGTTGACCCACAGGATCTGCACCGGGCTGATCGGCAGCGCCAGCCCGAGCAGCAGCGCCACCATGATCGTCGCCGGCCTCGCCGGCATTGGTCGGCAGGGTCCAGCTGATCACCTTGCGCAGGTTGTCGAAGACCGTGCGCCCCTCGCGCACCGCGGCGGCGATCGAGGCGAAGTTGTCGTCGGTCAGCACCAGCTCGGCCGCTTCCTTGGCGGCCTCCGAGCCCTTGACCCCCATGGCGACGCCGGCATCGGCGCGCTTCAGCGCCGGCGCGTCGTTCACCCCGTCGCCGGTCATCGCGACGGTCAGCCCCTGCGCCTGCAGCGCCGTCACCAGCCGCAGCTTGTGCTCGGGCGAGGTGCGCGCGAAGATGTTGGTGTCCGACACGCGGCAGCGCCAGCTCGGCGTCGCTCAGCCGTTCGATCTCGGCCCCGGTCAGCACCCTGTCGGGGTTCTGCAACCCGATCTGGCGGCCGATCGCCGCGGCGGTGCCGAGCATGGTCGCCGGTGATCATCTTGACGGCGATGCCGGCGCGGTGGCATTCGGCCACCGCCTCGATCGCCTCGGCGCGCGGCGGGTCGATCAGCCCGACCAGACCGGCAAGCGTCAGGTGGCCGTCGATGTCGCGTTCGCGCAGTGCTGTCGACACTGGTGCCGGCGCAGGCCAGGGCGATCACCCGCTGGCCGCTGCTGGCGATCCGGTGCGCCTCGGCCGTCCCAATAGGCCGCGTCGAAGGGCGCCCCATCGCTACGCGCCGACCTGTTCGCGGCACATGCCGAGGATCCGCTCGGGGGCGCCCTTGACCAGGATGTGCCGGTGTCCATCCGGGGCCTCGACCAGCACCGCCATGTAGCGGTGGGCGGCGTCGAACGGGATCTCGTCGAGACGGCGCCACCCCGCGACATCGACCCGCGCCTTTTCGGCAAAGGCCAGCAAGGCGCCTTCCATCGGGTCGCCCTCGACGTGCCACTGCCCCTCCCGATCCTTGCAGTTCGGCGTCGTTGCACAGCACCGCCACGCGGGCCAGCCGCCTCCAGATCGGTGCTGAGAGGGCTGGGGCTCGATCTGTCCCGGCCGGTTCGTAGCCGTCCCGTCGACGGTGTGATGGCCGGACGCCAACCCCAGAGACGCCACCATCATCTCGTTGCGGGTCAGCGTGCCGGTCTTGTCGGTGCAGATCACCGACACCGCACCCAGGGTTTCGATCGACGGCAGCTTGCGCACGATCACGTGGCGCCGCGGCCATGCGCTGCACGCCGATCGCCAGGGTGATGGTCAGCACCGCCGGCAAGCCTTCCGGGATCGCCGCGACCGTCAGCCCGACCACCGCCATGAACATCTCGTCGAACGGGATGTGGCCGACGAAATAGCCGAACGCGAGCAACACCGCCGCCAGGACCAGGATCATCGCTGTCAGCCAGCGGGCGAAACTGTTCATCTGTTCGACCAGCGGCGTGGTCAGCACGCTGACGTCGCGCAGCATTCCGCTGATCCGGCCGATTTCCGTGGCGAGCCCGGTCGCCACCACCACCCCGCGCCCGGTGCCGCCGACAACCGTGGTGCCGCTGAACGCCATCGGCCTGCGGTCGCCAAGCGCGGCGTCCGGTTCAACCGGGACGGTGCCTTTGTCGACCGGCACCGATTCCCCGGTCAGGATCGGCTTCCTGGACCCGCAAGGCCCGCGCGGACTGATCAGGCGCAGATCGGCCGGCACCCGGTCGCCGGCCTCCAGCAGCACGATATCGCCCCGCACGAGGTCTTCGGCCGGGAGACTTGCCCGCTGCCCGCCACGCAGCACATTGGCCCGCGGCGCCAGCATCGACCGGATCGCCGCCATCGCGTTCTCGGCCCGGCCTTCCTGGATGAACCCGACGATGGCATTGACCACGACGACCGCGAGGATGACCCCGGTATCGACCCAGTGCTGCAACAGCGCCGTCACCACCGCCGACGCGATGAGGGCGTAGATCAGCACGTGGTGGAAATGTTTCAGAAACCGAAGCACCGGATGCACGCCGCGGGGACTCGGCAAGGCATTGGGTCCGTCCGCCGCGAGGCGTTGCGCGGCCTCTGCCTCGGACAGCCCGCCGGGGCCGGTCGACAGCATCGACAGCACGGTTTCCGATGGGCTGGCGTGCGCCTGTTGCGAGGTCTCGCTCCTGGGCAGGGTTTCGATCATTTCAGGCATGCCGGTGTCCCAAGCTGGTGGGCTAGAGCGCCACAATCCAATCCGATTGCACGCGCATCGCCGTTGAAATCTTGTCGAAATTCATGGGTCCAAAGTGGACAATCGCCTCCGCCATCGAGAGCCCAGGGCACGAAACGCGGGTTTGGGAAATGTCCGTCCCGCAGGAGCCCTTCGACGTCGCCCCGCAATACCGGCCAAGCGGTCCACGAGCGCTGTCGCATTCTGCCGGTCGGCCCCACCGATACCGGAAGTCGCACGGGCGGGCCGCTTGCCTAGGGGCGTTAGAATTGAGTATTGGTTTCAATGTGTTGCGCAATCTGCGTCGCCACGTCGTTGTCGTGCCCGAGCCAGATATGGCCACCCTCGGGATAGATCACAAGGCGCGCGCCCGGAATACGGCCGTGCAGCAGGCGCGCGGTCTCGGCGGTGCCGAAACGGTCGTCCTCGCAGGAGACGATCAGCGTGGGCGCCGCGATGCGGCCATGCTCCGATTGCAGCGGCCTACCGGCCCAGAAGCCGTCGGTACGAAGCCCGTCGCCTTTGCGGCTCACGGGCATCAACTCCGCCAGGATGGTATCCGCGCGCCGCCGCTCTCCGGGGTCCACCCGGTCACGGAGCGCGGGATCGGTCGCCAGCAGCGTTCCCAGCATCTGACCCGGCGCCAGCGCCGACAGCGTCCAGAAGACCGCGTCGGAGCCGAGCACCGCGTCGACCAGCGCCCGTTGCAGCGGCGTGAACTCGACCGGATCGCGCCCGGTGAGGTTCATCGCCGGGACCAGCAACACCAGGTGCGAACAGCGGTCGGGATGGCGCAGGGCGAACTCGGCGGCCGTCAGCGCCCCGGCAGAGCCACCCACGACGGGCAATCGCTTGATGCCGAGATGGTCGAGCAATTCGACCAGAACGTCGGCCTGGTGCATCGGCGAAGCATCGTCGGGGAAGGCGCTACGCAGGTAACCGAACCGCGACGGCGCGACGATACGAAACCCGACCTCGCGCAGGCGGTTGGCAAACAGGAGCCCCTGATCGAACCCGCCGCCGGTGCCGTGGATCATCATCAGCGGCGGTCCCTGTCCGGCGACGGCGTATTCCAGGGGACCGGCGCGCGTTTCGAGCAGGCTGCTGCGCCGGGCGATCCGGGCCCGCGTGGCCAGGGTGCTCGTGCGGTAGGCCCCGAGAACGTAACCGCCGGCGCCGAGCGCTACCGCGCCCAACCCGGCGAGGATGGCGCGCCGGGAGATCATCGGACCGCCGCCACGGCGAGGGCCACGGCCGCCGTCGCCCCGGGGCAATCGTAGCTTTGGCGCAAGTCTGCGGGTGTATCCTCGATCTGCGGGGCAAGCCCGGTCACGGACTGCGCCGCGGCGGGCATGGCCAGGGCGAGGCAGAGGCCGTAGGCGATCCCGAAAAACGGAATGAACGCGGCATCGGGAATGGGATCGGGGCGTCGTTGTTGTGATGAAATGACCATCGCATAACCCCCTGGGGAGGCCGAAAGATGATATGGCCACGAATTGGAACCGTTCAAGCGGAAAGCCGAACGTCTTCCTGCATGCGTCAAACGACCACACTGCGGAGCTACCGGCTGGCGCCAAACAACTGCAAAGTTCGCGAAACAATCCGGTCCGGAAGGGCGCCGGCGGTGGCCGCCTCCACGCTGCCGGCAGGATAGAGGTCTGGGCAGTAGAAAAGCCGGCACCCGGTCGACCCGGTGCGGCCGATCACCTCCGGCATCCGGCGAAACGGCGTGAGCCACGGCAGGCGAAATCGCATGATCCCGATCCCGTGTTCAATCGGCCACCCTGGCGCGCAAAACGGCACGGTCGAGGGGCAGACTGTTCATTCGCGAAGCGATGCGTGCAGGTACCGAAACGGTCGTAGATCCGTGGTTTTTTCGGTGTCGTCCGGAAAGGCCGCAGTCCAAACGCGTCACGCTTCCACGCTGTCGTCGGCATCCGGGAAAAGAGCGTTGCTCAACTTGCGGGCCGTGGCCTGCAGCAATTCGTTTTTCTCGATTGCGCCCGGTATCGACATCCGCTGCGTCGGCCCGTGAAATGCCAGGGCGGCCACGAAACGCCCCTCCGGATCTTTCACCGGGACGGCGATCGCGATCATGCCTTCCAGGAACTCTTCCCGGTCGAGCGCATATCCGTTCCGCGCAATCTCACCCAGTTCGTCCAGAAGACTGTCCTGATGAACATGGGTGGCCGGCGTCTTCTTCTCCAGCGTCAACGCCGAGACGCAGGTTTTTCGTTTCCCGGGCGGAAGGCTGGCCATGAAACACTTGCCGCTTGCCGTGCAGTGGAACGGGACATTCGTGCCGATCGGCAGCTGGATGCGAAACGGCCAATCGGTCTCGACCCGGTCGAGGTAATGCATGCCCGAATCCTGCGGCACAACGTAGTTCACCGTCTCCCCGACCTGCGCGGCAAATTCCAACAGGATCTGCCGGCGCGCGATGTGATCGCGGGAGTTGTGAAGCAACCCGGACCCAAGCTCGCGCAATCGCCGCGCGACCTGGTATCGGCGCGAGTTTCCCTGCCTTGCGATGAAGCCGTTCTGTTCGAGCGTGGCGCAGAGCCGGTGCACGGTCTGCTTCGGCAACCCGAGGGCGTCGTTGATCTCGGTCGCCGTCATCGGCCGGTCGCTCGTCCCGAGGACTTCAAGAATGAGCAGCGTTCTCAGGTTGGTTGGAATGCGGTCAGAACCGGACATGGGACGAGCGGCCTTTTTGAAAGGGACGTTTATTTGTTTTCGAATCACTGTAGCGTGCTTCGATCTGCGAAAAGCGAGAGAAATAGTCTCATTTTTTGATATTGTGGAGAGTTATGGAGTTTGACTTCATCATCGTCGGTGCAGGATCGGCTGGTTGCGCGCTCGCGAGCCGCTTGTCCGAAGATGGCCGTCATTCCGTGGCACTCCTCGAAGCGGGGCCGCGCGACAGGAACCCGTGGATCCACGTCCCGGTCGGCTATTTTCGCACGATGGGGAACCCGCGCAGCGACTGGCGCTACGAGACCGAGCCCGACGAAGGCATCGCCGGGCGCTCCATCCCCTGGCCGCGCGGCCGGGTGCTTGGCGGGTCCAGTTCGATCAACGGATTGCTCTACGTGCGCGGGCAACCGCGCGATTACGACGGCTGGGCCCAACTCGGCTGCACCGGTTGGGGGTGGGACGAGGTTCTGCCGTTCTTCAAACGCTCGGAAAGCTGGGAAGGCGACGACGCAGCCGGTCTGCGCGGCAGGGATGGGCCTCTGTCGGTGCAGAATTCGCGGCTGAAACGCGAGATCGTCGATCTGTGGATCGAGGCCGCGGAGGCTTTGGGTTTCCCGCGCAATGACGACTACAACAGCGCCGAACAGGAAGGCGTCGGGTATTTCCAACTGACCATGAAGGGCGGGCGCCGGTGTTCCTCCGCGGTCGCCTATCTCGCCCCGGCCCGGGGCCGGCCGAACCTCGACATCTTTACCGACATCCAGACCGAGAAGGTGCTGATCGAGGATGGTCGTGCCGTCGGCGTTCGCGCACGGCACAAGCGGGGTCATGAAGGATATCCGGGCGCGGGGCGAGGTGATCCTGAGCGCCGGCGCGATCGGGTCGCCGCAGATCCTGATGCTGTCCGGGATCGGCGATCCCGACGACCTCGCACCACATGGCATCGACGTGCTGTCCGAGCTGAAAGGCGTGGGCAAGAACCTGCAGGACCACCTCCAGGCGCGCCCCGTGTTCAAGACCGGGCTCAGCACCATCAACGTCGAAACCAGCAACCTGTTCAAACAGGCGATGATCGCGGCGCAATACGCGTTGACCCAGCGCGGCCCGATGACGATGGCGGCGAGCCTCGGCACGGGGTTTCTGAAAACCGAAGAGCACCTGGACACGCCGGATATCCAGTTTCACATCCAGCCCTGGAGCGCCGACCGACCGGCGGACGGGCCGCACCAGTTTTCGGCCTTCACCGCCTCGGTGCTGCAGCTGCGGCCCGAAAGCACCGGTCACCTCACGCTGCGGTCGTCGAACATGGACGACCACCCCGAGATCCATCCGAACTACCTCGCGACCGACACCGACTGCCGGACCCTGGTCAAAGGCATCCAGATTGCCCGCCTGATCGCGCGCACCGAGCCGCTCAAATCCCATGTCACCGAGGAACACGCCCCCGGGCCGGGTGTCGCGTTCGACGACGAGGCGGCCACGCTCGACTGGGCGCGGCGGACGCGGTGACGATCTACCACCCCACCGGCACCTGCAAGATGGGCACGGATCCGATGGCGGTGGTCGACCCGGCGCTGCGGGTGCGCGGCATCGCGCGGCTGCGGGTGGCGGACGCCTCGATCATGCCGCGGATCGTATCCGGCAACACCAACGCACCGGCGATCATGATCGGGGAGAAGGCAAGCGACCTGATTCTGGAGGATGCGCGCTCGATGAACATGATCGCACCAAACGACAGGCGTATTCGGCGCCCGGCCGAATGGTACTGCGGCAGTCCGGAAACCAACACTGCCAGGTGAGCGCCTTCGCCCATGGCAGCAGGAGACAAGAGAACTCAGAAGGCATGGCATCAAGGGAAGAAATCTGATGTTTGATCTGAAAACCGTAGTTGTGGGGGCCACGGCCCTTGCGCTGACGGCAGCGAGCGGCGTTGGCCGAGACCGTGATCCGCGTGCAGTCGGTGATCCCGGCGCAGGCGGACGAAGTGCATCATGCTGAAGGATTTCGCCCAGGACGTGGCCGCGCTGACCGACGGCTCGGTGAAGATCGAGGTCCTGCCCGCCGGCGCGGTCGTCGGCGTCGCCGAAACGCTGGACGCGGTCGACAGCGGCTTGATCGAGGGCGGCTTTGCCTGGACCCACTACTGGTCGGGCAAGCACCCGGCGGCGATGCTGTTCGGCTCGCCGGTGGCCGGCGCCGGTGTCGGCATCGACAACATCGCCTTCGTCTCACTGGTTCCAGTACGGCGGCGGCAAAGAGCTGTACGACCAGCTCTGGGACGAGATGGGCGTGAACGTCAAAGGCTTCATGCTGCAGCCGGTCGGCCCCGAGGCGCTGGGCTGGTTCAAGGAACCGATCAACTCGCATGGACGACTTCCGCAAGTACCGCTTCCGCACGCCGCCGGGCATCCCGGGCCAGACCTACAAGGACATCGGCGTCGGCCTCGGTCGCCATGGGCGGCGGCGACATCCTGCCGGCGCTGGAAAAGGGCACGATCGACGCGGCCGAATGGTGCTGCCCGAAGCCGGACTCGGTCTTCGGGTTCCAGAAGGTGCTGAAGCACTACTATCTGCAGGGCCTGCACCAGGTGGTCGTGAACGCCGACCTCTACATCAACGGCGATGTCTACGACGAGCTGACACCGATCTGAGCAGAAGGCGCTCGAAGTGGCGGCGAACGCCTCGCTGTCGAAGTCCATGTCCTACCGCATCTACGAGAACGGCAAGGCGCTGAAGGATCTGACCGAGAACCACGGTGTCATCCTGCATGACACGCCGGCGGACTACTTCACGCGAGTACATGGACGCGGCCAGGGCGGCGCTTGAGACCAACGCCGCCGAGAACGAGTTCTTCGCCGAAGTCTGGCAGAGCCAGAAGGACTTTGCCGAAATCGCGGTGCCGTTCTGGGCCGGCGCGCAGACGTCGAACGCCAGCCTCGGCAGGGCCTTTCGCCGACACGCTTGAAGTAGGCCGTCTGAAGCAAACCGGAAGGCCCCGGGGTCGCGCTCCGGGGTCTTCTTTGACACTCAAACCAATGACACGCACGGGGACAAGGCATGGCGGAAGGCGAACCGGTGAGCTGGATATCACCGACGAGCTGATCGCCGAACGGCGCGGAGGCACCCGGGGAAACGCCGACGACATGACACCCTGGATGGCCGATCACGGCGGCGATCGACGTCTCAACCTCTGGGCCGGGCGCATCATCTGCCTGCTCATGATCCCCTGATCCTGGCATCGTCTCGAGGTCTTCGCAACATGTTCGCCATTCTGACCCAACGGGATGAACGACGTCGCTATCGCCTGGGGCTTGGGCCGACGCTCTGGGTTTATGACATCAGCCGCATGCTCGGCGGCGTGCTTTTCATGGCCGCGGCGGGCTACGCGCTGATGCGCGGCGTTCACATTCGCGCCGATTTCCTCTACCGCAACTGGTCGCCAAGACGCAGGCCACCGTCGATGCACGCTTTATCTGGCGTTCTACATCCCGGCGATGCTGTTTTTCACCGATTTGGTCAAATTCTGGGACCGGCGAACAGGCGAGCGACAGCACCTGGGCCCCGCTTCTGTGGCCCGCGCGGCTGGCCATGCCGGTCGGTGCGCTTTCTGCTGTTGATCCAGGGCTTCCCCGAGCTTTTCCGGGCGTTTCACCAGATGGGCAAAGATCCGCGAGCGCAAATTCCTTCGGGCTCTGCCGTTCTATTTCGTCGCGTCTGGCGATCGTGACCGCTTCGGTCTTTTTCCCAGATGCCGTCCCGATCGCGCGATTGGTGGGCCGGTGTCTTTGGCGGCGAGGGTCTGTTCAACGTCCCGAAACCGACCATCGGGCTGATCATGCTGGCGGTGATGCTGTTTGCGATCTTCATCGGCTTCCCGATCTCGTTCACGCTGGTGTTTCTCGGCTTCGTGTTCGGCACCTGGGGGGCCAATTTCAAGCTCGCGACCTTCCTGAAGACGCTGCAGACCAACTCGGTGATGCTCAGCGACCAGCTGGTCGCCGTGCCCTTGTTCATTTTCATGGGCATCGTGATGGAACAGGCGGGACTGATGGAACGGCTGTTCCAGGCGGTGCAGATGATGATGAGCCGGACAAGGGGCGCGCTGTTCATCGCGGTCCTGTTCGTGTCGACCATCTTCGCCGCGGCAACCGGGATCGTCGGGGCCTCCGTCACCATCCTCGGCATCATGGCGGCGCGCACGATGAACAAGTCGGGCTACGATGTCCGGCTCGCTGCCGGGACGATCACCGCGGGCGGCACGCTGGGCATCCTGATCCCGCCGTCGATCATGCTGATCGTCATGGGGCCGGTCCTGGAAGTGCCGGTGACCGATCCGTTCCGCGCCGCGATCATTCCCGGCGTGATGCTGGCGGGGCTCTACCTGACTCTACGCGCTCGGGCGCTGCTGGCTCAACCCGACCTCGGCCCGATCCTGCCGCCCGACGAGCAACCCGAGACCTCGCGGTTCTACCTCTTGGAGGTCATTCTGGTGATGGCCGCGCTGGTCATCCTGATCTGGCTCATCACCAGAGGGTTGACGGTGGGGTTCGGCTTTCCGCTGGGCGCGCTGGTCGTGCCGCTGGCCTGGGTGGGCGTCATGCTCGCGGTTTACAGGTGGCTGGGTCAGACCAAACCGGGCGGTTTCAATTTCTCCGACCTCTGGTACGAGTTCTTCATGGGGCTGGTGCCGCCGACGGTGCTCATCGCCTTTGCACTGGGCTCGATCCTGGCTGGCTGGGCGACGCCCGCCGAAGCCTCGGCCTGCGGCGCGTTCGGCGCGGTGCTTCTGTCGGATGCTGTACCGCAAGTTTACGATCCCCGGGCTCTACAACGCGCTGATCAAGAGCCTCGAGATCATGTTCCTGGTCGCCGCCTCCAACTTCTTTGGCGCGGTCTTCTCGAACCTCGGCACGCCCAAGATGCTGACCGAGCCGCTCCTCTCGCTCGACATGTCACTGATCCTGATCCTGATCATGGCGCTGATCTTTCTCCTGGGCTGGCCGCTGGAGTGGGTGCCGATCGTTCTGATCATCGTGCCGATCCTGATCCCGACGGTCACCTCGCTGGACCTCGGGTTCGAGAACGAGACCGACCTCTTGATCTGGTTCGCAATCCTTGTTGCGGTGAACCTGCACACCGCCTGGCTCAGTCCGCCGGTGGCGCTGTCTGCCTACTTCCTCAAGGGTGTGGTGCCGGAATGGGATCTGCGTGACATCTACCTCGGCATGATGCAGTTCATGGTGATTCAAATCATTGGCGTCACCCTGATCTTCGTTTTCCCGCAGATCGCGCTCTGGCTGCCGAACTTCGTCTACGGGCAATAGGGGGCGATCATGCAGAGAACCGCCTTGTCCTATCTGAAATGGCCGCTGATCGTCACCGCGGTCGGTCTGGGCCTGTCCGGTTGGCTCGGCTGGGCGACCGAGGGCACGGCCTCCGGAATCGCCTCGTTCTTCCTGATCGGGGCGGTCCTGGCGACGCTCGAGATCGCGCTGTCCTTCGACAACGCCATCGTCAACGCCAACAAGCTCGAAGACATGACCCCGGTCTGGCGGCAGCGGTTCCTGACCTGGGGGATCCTGATCGCGGTCTTCGGAATGCGGATCGTTTTCCCGCTGATCATCGTCGCGGTCTTTGCCTGGGTGAACCCGTTCGAAGCGGTGCGCCTCGCCCTCGCCGACCCGGATGAATACGCCCGGATCATCGAAAACTCCCACAGCTCGATCGCGGCATTCGGCGGCACCTTCCTGATGATGGTCGCGCTGAATTTCTTCGTCGACGAGGACAAATCGATCGACTGGATCAAGGGCCTCGAATGCCGGCTCCGGAAGGCGGGATCGGTGCGCGGTTTCGAGATCGCCCTTGTGTTGATCATCGTTGCCGTGATCTCTCAGGCGATCCCTTCGCACCATCAATCGCCGTTCCTGTTCTCCGCAATCATGGGGCTTTTGGTGTTCACCCTGGTCGACGGGCTCGGCAACTACCTCGACCAGTCCGACCGCTCCGGCACCGGGATGGCCGCGCGTGGCGGTCTGGGCGCGTTCCTGTACCTGGAAGTGCTCGACGCCAGCTTTTCGTTCGACGGCGTGATCGGCGCCTTTGCCCTGACCGCCAATATCCTGCTCATCGCCATCGGGCTGGGGGTCGGGGCGATGTATGTCCGCTCGATGACCATCATGCTGGTCGAGAAGGGGACGCTTCGCCAGTTCCGCTACCTGGAACACGGCGCCTTCTATTCGATCTTCGCCCTGTCGGTCATCATGTTCATGCAATCCTTGATGCACATTCCCGAAGCCCTGACCGGCTTGATCGGGGCCGGCCTGATCGGTCTCGCCCTGATTTCCTCGATCCGCCACAACCGCCTAGAAACCTGAGCGCAGACATCCACAAGGACAAGAATATGGCCCGAATTTATCTGAAAAAAGCTACGCTGACGTCGAGGTCGGACGCAACGGACGTGCATGCGACCGTGAAGCAGATCCTCAACGATATCGAAGCGGGCGGCGATGCCAAGGCACTGGAATACACCGCCAAGTTCGACAAGTACGAGGGCAACATCCTGCTCACCCCGGAAGAGATCAAAGCCGCCGCCGCGCTGGTGCCGCAGAAGCTCAAGGACGACATCCGCTTCTCCCATGACAACGTGCGTCGCTTCGCCGAGCGGCAGAAGGAGACGGTCGCGAATGTCGAGGTCGAGCTCAATCCCGGCTTCATCACCGGCCAGAAGGCGATCCCGGTCGATGCGGCCGGCTGTTACGTGCCGGGCGGGCGCTACAGCCACATCGCCAGCGCGATCATGACCGTGACCACCGCCAGGGTCGCCGGGGTCAGCCACATCACCGCCTGTTCGCCGCCGCGGCCAGGTATCGGGGTCGCCCCGGCCATCGTCTATGCGGCCGATATCTGCGGCGCCGACAACATCCTCGCAATGGGCGGCGTTCAGGGCGTCGCGGCGATGGCGTTCGGCCTGTTCGGTCTGCCAAAAGCGAACATCCTGGTCGGTCCCGGCAATCAATTCGTGGCCGAAGCCAAGCGAACGCTCTTCGGCCGGGTCGGCATCGACATGATCGCGGGGCCGACCGACAGCCTGATCCTCGCGGACGGGGCGGCCGACCCGCATATCGTGGCAACCGATCTGGTGAGCCAGGCCGAGCATGGCTACAACTCGCCGGTCTGGCTGGTGACCGACGACCGTGTTCTGGCCGAAGACGTGATGGCCCGCGTTCCCGGGTTGATCGATGACCTGCCGGAGGTGAACCGCGAGAACGCCTCCGCCGCATGGCGCGACTATGCCGAGGTGATCGTCTGTTCGGACCGCGAGGAAATGGCCGCTGACATCCGACGAATACGCGCCCGAGCACCTGACCGTTCAGGCCGCAGGATCTCGATTGGTGGCTCGAGCGGCTGACCTGCTACGGCTCGCTGTTCCTCGGCGAGGAAACCACCGTCTCCTATGGCGACAAGGCCTCCGGCACCAACCACGTCCTGCCCACGTCCCGCGCGGCCAGCTACACCGGCGGATCTGTCGGTCCACAAATACATGAAGATCGTCACCTGGCAGCGCGACCACGCGCGAAGGATCGAAAGCCGTCGCCGAGGCCACCGCCCGGATCTCGCGGCTGGAAGGCATGGAGGGCCACGCGCGCGCCGCCGACGTGCGCCTCGCCAAGTATTTCCCGAACGAAACCTTCGATCTTTCGGCAAATGGCTGATCCGCGCGCCCTGTTCGACCTGGCAGGGCCGGGTGGCGTGCGTGACCGGCGCGAGCGCGGGCCTGGGACGGCGTGCGGCGCTTGTTCTCGCCGCCGCCGGCGCGCGGGTGGTGGCAGTCGCGCGCCGGGCCGAGCCGCTGGCGGCGTTGAGCGCAGAGATCGGGTCGAACGCGGCCCATGTGCGTGGCCGACGATCTCAGAGCGGGACGCGATCCCAACCTTGAAAGCGGCGATCGAAGCCCCCTTCGGCCCGCCCGACATCGTCGTTCATGCCGCCGGGATCAACACCCGCGAGGCCGCCGATGACGTCACCGCCGACGGCTGGGACAGGACGCTGGCGCTGAACCTGTCGGCCCCGTTCTTCCTGAGCCAGGCGTTGGTGCCGGCCATGAAGGAAAGAGGCTGGGGCCGGATCGTCAACTTTGCGTCGCTGCAGACGACCCGGGCCTTTCCCGGCGGCATCGCCTACGGGCGCCAGCAAGGCCGGGATCGGCCAGCTGACCCGCGCCATGGCCGAGGCCTGGTCGCCGCACGGGATCACCGCCAACGCCATCGGCCCGGGGTTCTTCCCGACCGAACTGACCGGGCGGTGTTCGCACGATCCGGAGCGGCGCGGCGCGCAACGCCGACCAGACCTGCATCGGTCGCAATGGCCGGATGGACGATCTCGACGGACCGCTGCTGTTTTTGTGCTCCGAGGCGTCGGGCTACGTGACCGGGCAGGTCCTGATGGTTGACGGGGGGTTCACAGCGAAATGAAGGCGCTTGTTTACGAAGGGGTCGAAACGCTCGGCTACCGCGAGGCAGCCAGACCCTGTTGCGGGCGCGGGCGAACAGCTGATCCGCGTCGTCAGCCGTGGGCATCTGCGGCTCCGACATGCATGCCTACCTGGGCCATGACGCCCGTCGGCCCGCCCCGCTGATCCTCGGTCACGAGGCGGCGGGCATCGTCGTCGACGGGCCGCACAAAGGGCGGCGGGTGACGATCAACCCGCTGGTGACCTGCGGATCCTGCGCCGATTGCACTTGCGGGGCGCGAAAACCTCTGCCCCGAGCGCCAGATCATCTCGATGCCGCCGCGCGAGGGGGCCTTTGCCCAATTCGTCGCGATGCCGGACCAGAACCTCGTCACCGTGCCCGACGAAGTGCCGTTCGAGAGGGCGGCGCTGGCCGAACCCCTCGCGGTCAGCTGGCACGCCGCCCGGCTGGCGCTTGAGGCCCTGCACCCATCGATGGAGCGCAGAGCGCTGGTGATCGGCGGCGGCGCCATCGGGCTCGCAGCAGCGCTCGCCTTGCAGGCGATGGGGGTCACCGACACGGAAATCGTCGAGACCAACGATCTGCGCCGCGCCTTTTTACGCGAACGCTGCGGTCAGACCACCGCGACACGTCCCACCCGGCACGCCCCTCTCGTGGTCGACGCGGTCGGGTTCGCCGCCACCCGCGCCCTCGCGTCGGAATACGCAGCCCCGGGCGGAGTGGTCGTGCACGTCGGTCTGGGAGAGGATACCGGCGGGCTGGATGTCCGGCGCATGACCTTGCAGGAGATCACCTTCATCGGAACCTACACCTACAATGCTCAGGATTTTCGCGACACCGCCAGCGCGCTGTTCGACGGGCGCCTCGGGCCCCTCGATTGGTTCGAGACCCGCCCGCTTGACGCGGGCGCCCAGGCGTTTCGCGATATCCGCGAGGGCACCACCGCCGCGCCGAAAATCGTTCTGAACCCGTGGGGATGACGCCTTGCTCCTGAAAGGAAAACGCCATGTATGACAGAGAACTCGTGCCCCTGGCCCTCAATCACGGCATATCCGAACAGACTTTGGAGATCGCCAGAGCGCTCTGCAATCCGGGTGGCCAGATCACGGCATTACATGTCTGCGAAGTGCCGCAAGGATCGGTCGGCGCCCATATCGGGGAGGACACGGTCCAGAAGGGGAACGAACGGGCAAGCGAGATCCTGCGCGAAAAAACCGCCGGCTTGGGCGGTATCAAGGTCGCGATCACGCGCGGCCAACCCTACCACACGATCATCAACCATGCCGTCGAGCACAAATTCGGCTGTATCGTGATCGGGTCTCACAAACCGGGCCTCAGCGACTTTCTGATCGGCTCCACGGCGGCGCGTGTTGTCCGCCATGCGCCCTGTGCGGTGCACGTGCATCGCGATAGTTGAACCCTGAACCGGCTGAGGAACGCCTCATGAATATCGACAAAAAGATCGCGGACGATCTTGTCGCGAACGACATTCGTTTCGTGACAACCGTCCCGTGCAAACAGCTTGCCGGCGTGATCGACGAGATCGACCGGCGCGACGACATCCTTCACATCCCGTCGAACAAGGAAGACGAGGGCATGGGGCTCTGCGCCGGTGCCTGGATGGGGGGAACGCGTCCGGCCATCATCATGCAGAACACCGCCATTGGCGTCACCATCAACACCCTGGCGACGCTGATCCAGTACTACCGGATGCCGCTGCCGATGCTGATCTCCTACCGTGGCGAATTGCGCGAGCCCGTCGCCTGCCAGGTCGAAATGGCGGTGCACACCAAAGCGCTTCTGGCCCAGCTCAACATCCCGACCTATCACTTTCACTGGCAAAGCGATGTCCGGGAGTTCGACAACATCCTGAAATACACCTTCATGTGCTCCAAACCCGTGGCGATCCTGACCGACGCCAATTTCTGGGGAGGCTACGGCGACCAATGATCCGCTTCGACATCCTCAAAGAGATCGCGCCGATCCTGCGCGACCACCTCGTCGTCTGCAATATCGGCATCCCGAGCCAGGAGCTCCACGCGATCGACGATCAGCCGACCAATTTCTACATGCTGGGCACCATGGGGCTGGCCTCGTCCATCGGCTTGGGTCTTGCTCTGAACCAGCCCAAGACCGTGATCTCGATCGATGGCGACGGATCGGTCCTGACCAACCTCGGCACCTTGCCAACGATCGGCAATACCGCGCCGGACAACTACATCCTGATGATCATCGACAACGGCTCCTACGGCTCGACCGGCGATCAGCCGACCTACACCGGCAAGAAAACCGATCTGGCCGGCATGGCGCGCGCGGCCGGGTGCGATACCGTCGTCGAGGTGCAGGACGTCGACACCGGCCCCGCGCTTCAGGCGGCGATCGACAGTGGCAAGGCGACAGTCCTGGTTGTGAAATGCGACAGCGGCAACGCCAAGATGCCGGTCATCACCATGGATCCGGTGGTGATCCGCGACCGCTTCATGAAGGCCGTTGCCAGCTGATGAGCGCGCGGTCCATCCACTCCGCCAGCGATGCGCGCCGCCTGGCCAAAAGGCGGCTGCCGTGGATGGTGTTCGACTACATCGACGGGGCCGCCGGCGAAGGGGCCGGCGAACGCCGCAATCGCACGGCCCTGGACGGGATCGCGCTGCGCCCGCGCATCCTGCGGGACGTGAGCCACCGGTCTCTGGCGACAACCGTGTTCGGCGCAGACACCGACAGACCCTTCGGCATTGCCCCGATGGGCATGTGCAACCTCGCGACCCCCGGCGCGGACCTGATGCTCGCCCGCCTCGCCGCGCGCCATCGTGTGCCGCTCGGCGTGTCCACCGTCGCCTCGACGCCGATGGAAGAGATCATCGAAACCGCCGAGGGGCACGCGTGGTTCCAGCTCTATTTCAGCGGCGACGGCAGCGGCTCGTTCAAGCTGGTGGACCGGGCAAAATCCGCCGGGTTTGCCACCCTTGTCCTCACCGTCGATGTGCCCGAGGTCGGGCGGCGCCCACGGGAGCTGCGCCACGGGTTCAAGATGCCGTTCCGTATCGGTCCCCGCCAGGTCGTCGACTTCGCGCTGCATCCGCGTTGGTCCCTGTCGACGCTCCTGCACGGCCGGCCGGGGATGGCGAATTTCGAGATGCCGGGGTTCACCTTCGACCGGACCGAAAGCCGCGCCGCCGCCGATTGGGAGACCCTCGCACGGCTGCGCGAGGCCTGGCCCGGCAAGCTGGTGGTCAAGGGCGTGCTGGACCCCGAGGACGCCAGGACGCTGCAGGGCGCGGGTGTCGATGCAATCCAGGTGTCCAGCCACGGCGCTCGGCAGCTGGAAAGCGCCCCCGCACCGATTGCGATGCTGCCGCTGATCCGTGAGGCCGTCGGCCCCGACATGCCGGTGTTCTACGACAGCGGTCTGCGCTCGGGCGAGGATGTCCTCAAAGCCTTGACCTGCGGCGCGGATTTCGCGTTTTTTGGCCGCATCCTGCAATTCGCGATCGCTGCCGGCGGGGAAGACGGTCTCGATCAATTGTGGTCTGTGCTGAGCGCGGAGCTGAGCATTGCCATGGCGCAGACCGGGCTGACAGGTTTGAGCAGGACGGATCTGGGAGAGTGTCGGACATTGGCCGTCGAGTGACCCTGCCAGAAAGCAGGTTCATCACCGAAGACGCGACGCTGCAATGGTGAATTCGTGCAGGATTGTGCCGTTCGGAGAGTTCCCATTGCCACCACGAAACCCGAATGCTGATCGCCCAGGGCGATGATGCATCCCGGGTATTGCCGGAACCGGTTGGAATACCGATTTTGCGCAACGCATTCTCCGGGCGGAAGGTCCACACCTGATCCGGTTGAGCCCGCCCTTCGAATCCAGTGCAATGCCGATTCTCCTGTGGGTCCGACCGCGGACGAACAGCTCCCCACAAGCGGCAATCATGACAATTTGGGTCGGGACCGAGATGTGGCGGGTGGGCGCAAGCATGGACAACAACACCTGCACAGGAGCAAATTGTTGTTTTTACTCGAAAAAGCTCCGCGAAGTGGTGCCGCATGAGGGATTCGAACCCCCGACCCCATCATTACGAATGATGTGCTCTACCAGCTGAGCTAATGCGGCACTTCGCGAGTGCGGGGTGAATAGCACCCTCGGCTCGGGCTGTGTAGCCCTATTTTTGCGGATTCGGCTGGGCCTCCGGGGCGTACTCCGGCACGCTCTCGGCCGGTGCATCGGCGTAGTCGGCGTGCGGCGGGTCCGCCGGCCCCGCATCCACTTCCACTTCCGCCGTCACCGCCGGCTCCTCGGGCTCGACAACCTCACCCGGCACCTCGGGCTTTCCGACCAGCAGCGGCAGCATTTCGGCGCCACCGTGCATCTTGACCTCGCCCTCCGACGGCACCTTCCAGCTCAAGGTATCGAAAGCCCCGCAATCGGCACAGACCGGCGTCCAGTCGCCGTGCACGTGGTTGCACTTGTCGCACACCCATTGCTCACCGCGCGACGCCGTGACCGCCTTGGTGAGCCAGCCGCGCACCGCATCGTCGTCGGCGCCCTGGCCACGGTCGATCGCCGCCATCAGCGTCAGCGACCGCTGCGTCGGGTCGGTCTCGCTCAGATCGCCCAGCGCCTTGCGCGCCGCATCGAAATCCTCGGCCGCGATCTGGAGTTCGGCAAGCAGCATCCGGGTCTCGGGGTGATCGGGCTGGTGCTTGGTCAGGGTGCGGAAGCGTTTCAGACGCTCCTGCGGCGTCTCCTCCGGTTCGAGCCGGGCGAAAGCCGCCGCGAGATCCGGATGCGGTTTGACGGCCCAGGCCTTGGCCAGCAGCCGCGACGCATAGCGCTTGTTTTCCTGTTCGGCGTAGCTCTGCGCCGCGAGAACCGCGGCGGGGATGAGATCGGGCGACAGCTTGTTGGCCTCGATCGCCGCCTCCCGCGCGCGGATCGAATTGCCTTCGGCGAAAACCTCCTTCGCCTCCTGGAGCGCGAGCACACCGTCGCGCCGCCGGCCGACATCCTTCGGCAGCGCCCCGGTCTTGACCTTGGTGCCGAGCGTCTTGCGCGCACCCGTCCAGTCGTTCTGGGTCGCCTGCAACGCGAGCAGGATGTCCCCGGTCTCGACATGGCGCGGCTTCAGCGCAAAGGCCTTCTCGGCAAGCTTCAGCGCGGTGTCGGTATCGCCGGCCTCGAGCTTTTGCTTCATGATCCCGCGGATGCCGACAAACCGTGTTCGCTCGTCGGCCAGCAGCCGTTTGTAGACCGCCTCGGCCTGCTTGCGATCCCCCGACATCTCCGCGGCCTGCGCGGTGATCAGGTTGGTGAGCTCGGGCTTTTTCAGGTACTTCTCTGCCTTGTTGGCCTTCGCCATCGCGACCCGTTCCTCGCCGGAGGCGAGCGCCATCATCCCCTCGGCCAGGGCCGCATAGCCCTTGCGCTCGCGGTTGCGGTCGAAATAGCGGCTGATCGCCGTCTCGTCGCCGTTCAGGAACCGCAGGACCGCCACCAGCAAGTTGACCAGTTTCAACAACAGCCAGACCGCGAGCACGAAAACGATCAGCGCGATCACCGATTGCAGCGGGCCGAGGTTGAACTCCATCGTCCCGACCGCGATGCGTACGCCGCCGCTCGTCTCGGTAATCAACCCGGCGCCCAGCACCGCACCAGCGATGGCCGCGACGAACAGGATGATTTTCAACAAGGACCAGATCATCAAATCACCCTCACTTCGCGTTCAATTCTTCGGCGAGCGCATTGCCCGCCGTCAGAGCCCGGGCCCTTGTTTCTGCCAGCGTCCGCCAATCGGCAAAGGCCGGTTTCGCCGCCTCGGGCAGCGTTTCGATCTCGGCAAGCACCGCGTCGAGGTCGCCCGTCTTCAAGGCCGCCTCGGCGCGCGACAGAACCGCGTCGGCACTGTCGCCTTCTTTCGGTTCGAGCGACCGTGTTCCGAGCTGTGTCTTCAGGAACGCCTGCATCCGGTTGACGTTGCCCTCTTCCACACCGTTGCGGATATCCGCCTCGATCGCGGCCCGCGCGGCGGCCGGGAAACCGCTTTGCAGGTCCGCAAGCGCCGGCACGCCCTCTGCCGCGACCGCGCTGAGTGCTTCCGGTGCGTCCAGGCCCATGGCCTCGGTCAGTTCGAGAAGCGCGTCCTGGAATGGCGCGCCCGTATCGAGGGCCGCTTCGACCTGGGCGAGCGCCGCCCGGCCGGCCGCAGCCTTGGCCGACTCGGCCAGCTGCGCTTCGAGCGCCGAGGCCTCGGCCTGGGCCGCGTCGATCTCGGCAAGCTCGCCTTCGAACATCTCCCGCAGCGCCGCGAGCTCTTTGGCATAGGCCTCCGCCGCTTTTTCGGCGGCTTCGGTCCCTTCGGGCGCCAGCTTTTCGACCGAAGACAGGCGCGTTTCCATGGCGCTGATCTGTTCGGCGATCTCACCCGCGCCGCTTTCCAGCCCGTCGAGCCGCGTCGTCACGCTCTGGCGCAAATCGTCGAGCGCGCTGGTGTCGGATTTCACCTCTTCGAGCGTGGCGTCGAGCGCGCCCAGCCGCTCGCCGAGGGCGGCGATCTCGGCGCTCTGCGCCTCGACCATACCCACGAGCGGATCTTGTTCCGGTTCGACACCGGGGAAGGGCCAGCCCTCAGGCACCACCGTGCGCGCCGCGACGAACCCGATGACCGCGGCCGCGACACCGCCAAGGAGCAACCCGAGAAAAGCGCCAAGGCCACCCCGGCGTTTCGCCGGCTGCTCTGCCGGTGCGGGCTCGGCTTTGGCCGGTTTCGCATCTGCGGGCGCGGGTTTGGCCGGTTCGGCCGGTTTGTCGACCGATTTGGGCGGCGGCACAGGCTTGGCCGTCGTCTTCGGCTTGGCCGGCTCAGCCGCGGGCTTCGCGTCCGGCTTGTCCGGCTTCGCAGCGGCGGGTTTGGTGTCCTTCGGGGCATCCTTGGCCGAGGTTTTCGCATCGGACGCGGACGCCTTCGCCGCTTTCGGGGGCGTTTCGCCGATCACCACCGCATCTTCGACCGGCCCTTTGGCATCCTTGGGCGCCGCCGCCGACGTATCGGAGGTTTTTGCTTTCGGATCCGCGGCTTTGTCCTTCTTCGTCGATTTCGGGGCTTCCGCCATCATTCACCTTCCGAATCTCTACACGCGACTGAAGCCGCGACCACCATGTCAAACCTAACCACGCACCTCGCGGGTCTCAAGGCAACTTGCGCCGCAGAGCCGCGACGATCCGCGCTAACATGGCCTCTCCCGTCGGCGCGCCGCAGATTTCCGCCTCTCTGCCCGTTGTCTCCGCCCAGGCCCGGGCGACGGCGGGCGACATCGCGATCGCGTGCAGCGCCGGGCCCGGTCGGACCGTAGCACCGACAAGCCGCGCCGATCGCGGGGAAAAAAGCGGAAGAACCGCCGCTTCCGCGCCCTCGATCGCGCGCCGCGCGGCGTCGGTGAGCGCGCGCGCCGCCTGGGCATAGACGATCGCCTCGCCGGTCTGCGTTCCGGCCTCGGTCAAACGCCGCGCCACTGCGCCGCGCGCATGTTCGCCGCGCAGGTGCAAAAGCGGGCCGGGTCCGCTGATCCGGTCCACCAGCTCGTCTGCATCACGGGCCACCGTCACAACCGCGGCGCCCGCCTCCCGCGCCGCGGCGGCGGTGCTTTCGCCGACGCAAAACGCGCGCGTCCCGGTCAGCGGCGGGCCGCAGCGGACCGCATTCGCCGATGTCAGGATGACCCCCGCGTAGGGCACAAGATCGGGCAGGGTTTTGGCACAGACGATCTCCATGATCGGTGCCACGATGACCCGTGCGTCCACGTCAAGCGCCGACGCGAGCGCGCGCGATTGCGCCTCGGGACGGGTCAGGACAAGGGTCGGGGTCATGCGGGCCTCGGGATTGTCTGTCTTCACGGGCGGTGGTACCCCGGCGCGGACCCCACCGCAACGGCGCCCCCACCCTTACGGCATTCATGACCGATACCGTCACGATCCTTGGCCTCGAATCGAGCTGCGACGATACCGCCGCGGCGGTCGTGCGCCATCGCCCGGGCGCGCCGCCGGAGATCCTGTCTTCCGTGGTCGCCGGCCAGACCGATCTGCACGCGGCTTTCGGCGGCGTCGTGCCGGAGATCGCGGCGCGCGCGCATACCGAGAAGCTCGATCTTTGTGTCGAGGAGGCGCTGGCCGAAGCGGCGGTCGGGCTCGACAGGCTCGACGCCATCGCGGTTACGGCCGGGCCCGGTCTCATCGGCGGCGTGCTCGCGGGCGTCATGCTGGCCAAGGGTCTCGCGGCCGGGACCGGCCTGCCGCTCCTCGGCATCAACCATCTTGCCGGCCACGCGCTCACGCCCCGGCTCACCGACGGCGCCGCGTTTCCCTACCTGATGCTGCTGGTGTCGGGCGGGCACTGCCAGTTCCTTCTGGTCGAGGGCGAAGACGCCTTCACCCGCCTCGGCGGCACCATCGACGACGCCCCCGGCGAAGCCTTCGACAAGACCGCGAAGCTGCTCGGTCTGCCGCAACCGGGCGGGCCTTCGGTCGAAGCGGCCGCGAAGGCCGGCGATGCGACCCGGTTCAAACTTCCCCGCCCGTTGCTCGACCGTCCGGGCATGGACATGAGCTTTTCCGGGCTCAAGACGGCGCTGTTGCGCGAACGCGACAAGCTGGTCGCGCGCGATGGCGGGCTCAGGGAGGGCGACCGCGCCGATCTCTGCGCCGCGTTCCAGGCCGCCGTCGCAGATGTGCTGGCCGAGAAGTCACGCCGCGCTCTGGCCGCCTACCTTGCGCTGGAACCGGCAACACCGGTGTTCGCGGTCGCTGGCGGCGTCTCGGCAAACATGGCCATTCGCGCCGCGTTAGAGACTGTTGCGCAGGAAACCGGCGCCGACTTCCTCGCCCCGCCGCTCGCGCTCTGCACCGACAATGCCGCGATGATCGCCTGGGCCGGGATAGAGCGGTTCCGGGCCGGGGGCCGTGACGACATGTCGCTAGAGGCCCGCCCGCGCTGGCCGCTGGACGCGGCCGCACCGGCCATGCTTGGATCGGGCAAGAAAGGAGCCAAGGCGTGACACGCATCTCGGTCCTCGGCGCCGGTGCCTTCGGCACCGCCTATGCCGCATCGCTCGCCGGCGACGGGCGCGAGGTCGTGCTCTGGGCGCGCGATCCGGGCGATATGCAGGAAGTGCGCGAGAACCGTCGCCGCCTGCCGGGCGTGCGCCTGCCCGACGGCGTGACCGTGACGGACGATTTCGCCAAGGCAGCAGAGGCCGAGATCATTTTGCTGGCGATCCCGCTCCAGAAGCTTTCCGGCGTCCTCGCCGGGAACCGCTCGCACCTGAACAGACAAACCCTCGTCTCCTGCGCCAAGGGCATCGACATCGCCACCGGCCGTGGCCCGGCCGAGATCATCACCGCGAATTGCCCCGACGCGACGCCCGCGATCCTCTCCGGCCCCAGCTTCGCGGTCGATATCGCCGTCGGGCTGCCCACCGCCCTGACCATCGCGGCTGCCGATCCCGAGCCCCTGCAAAAGGCGCTGTCGACCGCCAATATCCGTCTCTATCGCTCGACCGACATGGTCGGCGTCGAACACGGCGGCGCGCTCAAGAACGTCGTCGCCATCGCCTGCGGCATCACCATCGGCGCGGGGCTCGGCGAGAGCGCGCGCGCCGCGCTGATGACCCGCGGCTACGCCGAGATGAACCGGTTTGCCCAGGCGCGCGGCGCCCGGTCCGAGACCCTCGCGGGCCTTTCGGGGTTCGGCGATCTCGCGCTGACCTGCACATCCGAGAAGTCGCGCAACTACGCCTACGGGCGCGCGCTTGGCCGCCGCGAACCGGGCGCGCATGGCACGACGATCGAAGGCAAGGCCACCGCGCAAGCCGTCGTCGAGGCGGCCTGCACGCTTGGGATCGACATGCCCATCGCCGAGCTTGTCATGGCGCTGGTGTCCGGCGCCGTCACTGTCGAACAGGCGGTCGAGGCTCTGCTCTCGCGGCCATTGAAGGAGGAATGACATGTACGCCATCATCTGCACCGACAAGGACGGGGCACCCGAGATCCGAAAAGCCAACCGCGAAGCGCATCTCGCCTATGCCGCCGAGACGCCGGTGGTCTACCTCGGCCCCTTCCTCGACGACGAGACCGGCGACATGAAAGGCTCGCTGGTTGTGCTCGACGTGGAAACCCGCGCCGAGGCCGAGACGTGGGCCGCGAACGACCCCTACGCCAAGGCCGGGCTGTTCCGGAACGTGCGGATCGAGCGCTTCAAGAAGGTGATCGGCTGATGGCGTACTGGTTGTTCAAATCGGAGCCGAACACCTGGGGCTGGGACCACCAGGTCGCCAAGGGTGCGGCGGGCGAGGAATGGGACGGCGTGCGCAACTACCAGGCCCGCAACAACATGCGCGAGATGAAGCTGGGCGATCTCGGCTTCTTCTACCACTCGGTGAACGAAAAGCGCGTGGTCGGCATCGTCGAGGTCTGCCGCGAGATCCATTCCGACAGCACCACCGACGATCCGCGCTGGGAATGCGTGGACATCAAGGCAGTGCGGCCGCTGGCGAGTCCGGTGACCCTCGACATGTGCAAGGAAGACCCGCGGCTTGCCGACATGGTGCTGGTCAACAATACGCGCCTTTCGGTTCAGCCGGTGACAGAAGCGGAGTGGAACGTGGTTCTCGAACTGGCGGGCGAAAAGACCTAGCCGAACCCGGCACCCTTCCGCATACTGCGACAGAATGACGCGAACAGGGAGGGTAACCCCATGGGATTCATCGCAGTACTGGTTGCAGCCCTCGCAGGCTACGGTTTTGGCACGGTCTGGTACATGAGCCTGGCCAAGCCGTGGATGGCCGCCTCGGGTGTCGAGGTTGGCGACGATGGTCGTCCGAAGAACTCGAAAGATCCGATCCCCTACATCACCGCCTTCATCATGGCGGTTCTGGTGGCCGGCATGATGCGGCACGTCTTTGTCATGTCGGGAATCGATACGGTTGGCAAAGGGCTGATGACCGGTCTCGGGCTCGGCCTGTTCGTCGCCGCGCCCTGGATCGTGAACAACGTGATGTTCTCGAACAAGCCGAAGATCCTCGCTTTGATCGACGGTGGCTACGCTGCGGGCGGTTGCACCGTGATCGGCCTCGTGCTGGCGCTGTTCTGATTGGAGTTGTTCTGATCGGCACCGATCTGAGTGGCGCTGCTCGGAGTTGCCCGGTGCTGGATAGAAGGTGCTGAATAGAAAAGGAGGGCCCCGTGTCCGGATCATCGGGACCCTCCTTCCACCCCACGTGCTCCCTCAGCACCACACGTGTCTCTGAAAAAAGGTCCGACCATCCTGGCCTTGAGATGACACTAGGCCAAACGCCCGGTGCGCGCAACGATGGAGTGCTTAGAATTAGCCGTGTTTTCAATGCGTTATTGGTAACGATCCCTTAACGCAAAACGGAGACGCCGAAATCGCGTCCCCGTTTTGGATCCAGTCCGGCGTCCGGCTCAGCCGTAGACGCTTTCCTTGCCGAAATGCTTGGTCAGCAGGTAGTAGACGACGGCACGGTACTTGTTGCGCTCCGAGCGGCCATAGGTCTCGATCACGGAATTGATCGCTTCCATCAGCTGCGGGCTGTCGGCGAGACCGAGCTTCTTGATGAGGAAGTTTTCCTTCACGGTCTCAAGCTCGCTGTCCTGGCCAGCGGCAACAGTCGACGCATCCGCGTTGTAGATCGACGGGCCGCAGCCGATGGTCACCTTGGTGAGCAGGTTCATGTCCGGCTCGACGCCACACTTGGTTCTCAGGTCATCGGCATACTTGGCGATGAGCTCGTCTCTCTTTCCCATTTGAAACTCCCTTGGGTACACGGGGGGGCATTTCCCCGGTTTCGCGGGAGAGTACCGCGATACCGATTCGCCGACAAAGGAAAATTGGCGGTGGAATTTCCCCCTAAATCGCCGGATGACGGGGCGATCCCGCTTGTCGGTCGGAAAGAATTCCTGTCAATTCGTTGCCGAATACAACGAGGAGGACACGAACCGTGGGCTATCTGAAATCGACCCCCAACCGCGACGGTTATTTCGGCGACTACGGCGGCGCGATGCTGCCGCCCCCGCTCGAGCCGCATTTCAAGGAAATCCGCGAGGCCTATGACCGGATTTCGAAATCGGCCGATTTCATCGCCGAACTGCGGATGATCCGCAAGCATTTCCAGGGTCGCCCGACCCCGATCAGCTATCTCAAGAACATGTCCGCCCGGCTTGGCGGCGCCCAGATCTACGCCAAGCGCGAAGACCTCAATCACACCGGCGCGCACAAGCTCAACCACTGCATGGGCGAGGGCCTGCTGGCGAAGTTCATGGGCAAGAAGAAGCTCATGGCCGAAACCGGCGCCGGCCAGCACGGCGTGGCACTGGCCACGGCAGCGGCCTATTTCGGGATGGAGTGCGAGATCCACATGGGCGAGATCGACATCGCCAAGGAAGCGCCGAACGTCACCCGGATGAAGCTTCTCGGCGCCACGGTCGTCCCGGTCGGGTTCGGCGGGCGCTCGCTGAAAGAGGCGGTCGACAGCGCCTTCGGCAGCTACATGGAGCAGGCCGACACCGCGCTCTTCGCGATCGGCTCGGTCGTGGGTCCGCACCCGTTCCCGCTGATGGTGCGCGATTTCCAGCACGTCGTCGGCGTCGAGGCCCGTGAGCAGTTCCTCGAGATGACCGGCGATCTGCCCGACATGGTCGCCGCCTGCGTCGGCGGCGGTTCCAACGCGATGGGCCTGTTCTCGGGCTTCATCGAAGACGAGGGTGTGGAGCTCTACGGCGTCGAGCCGCTCGGCACCTCCTCGAAGCTCGGCGACCATGCCGCGACGATCACCTACGGCGAAGACGGCGATATCCACGGCTTCCACACCCTGGTGCTCAAGGATGAAAACGGCGAGCCCGCCCCGGTCCACACCGTCGCCTCCGGTCTCGACTATCCCGGCGTCGGCCCGGAACACGCCCACCTGCACAAGATCGGCAAGGCCACCTACACCGCGGCCGACGACAAGGAAGCGCTCGCCGCCTTCTATGCCTCGTCGCGCGAGGAGGGCATCATCCCGGCGCTCGAAAGCGCGCACGCGCTGGCGTTTGCAATGCGCGAAGCGCCCAAGAACCCCGGCAAGTCGATCCTGATCAACATGTCGGGCCGCGGCGACAAGGATATCGACTACGTCACCGAAACCTTCGGGTTTGGCGACGAGGGCTGAAACGAAAAGCGCCGCCCTCCGGGGCGGCGCTTCCCTATCGTCCGCCATGTCCGGCGGTACCACGCATTATTGCGTCGTGGTTTCTTCGGTGGTCGTGTCACCGTCATCCGACATCTCACCATCGTCCGTGGCCGTGTCACCGGACATGGCATCGCCCTCGACCGCGACACCTTCTTCGGGCGTCATGGTGTCGCCACCGCCGGCCTGGGCCAGCAGAGCGCCGATCGAGGTCTCACCCGGCAGGCTCTCCGCCGTGGATTCGTCGAATTCCGGGTAGGTCTTCAACGTCTCCTTGTCCGTATTGAGCCGGAGCGACGCGCCGTCTTCGCCAAGTTCAAACTCGGTCAGCGGCAGGGCGACGGTGTATTCACCAAGCCCGAGGAACCCGCCGATGCCGAGCACGGCCTCCGGACCGCCGACCCCCGAGATCACGTAGTCGATCTCGCTGATCTGGTCGCCTTCGGGGTCGTAGGCGTACATCCCGATCATGTCGGCAACCGTCATTTCCTCGATACTCGTGAAAATGGGCGCGAGCATCGCGGTATCGGCGGCGCCGTCGGCCACGCCGGCCTCGGGCGCGGCGGTGTCCTGTGCCAGGGCGCCACCGGCGATCATGGTTGCGACTGCGGTGCTCATCCAGAAATGCGTGAGTTTCATGTCGTGCCTCCTTTGGTCACTTGATGAGACACCAACGGAGAGGGCCGGCAATTGGTTCCGGCGCCGGGGCGTTTCAGGAGGAACCGGCAATTTGTTGCCGGAATTCGGGTCCGCGAGGCGCGGGTTCCCGCCGTTTTGCGCGGCGGGCCCGGGTCAGTAGCGGTAATGCTCGGGCTTGAAGGGCCCGTCGACCGTCACGCCGATATAGGCGGCCTGCTCGGGCTTGAGCTCGGTGAGCTTCACGCCGATCCGGTCGAGGTGCAGCCGCGCGACCTTTTCGTCGAGATGCTTGGGCAGGATGTAGACCTCGTTGCTCGTACTCCTCGCCCTTGGTCCAGAGCTCGATCTGCGCCAGCACCTGGTTGGTGAAGCTGGCCGACATCACGAAGCGACGGGTGGCCGGTGGCGTTGCCGAGGTTCAGCAGGCGGCCCTCGGACAGCAGGATGATCCGGTTGCCCGAGGGCATCTCGATCATGTCCACCTGCTCCTTGATGTTGGTCCACTTGTGGTTCTTCAGCGCCGCCACCTGGATCTCGTTGTCGAAGTGGCCGATGTTGCCGACGATCGCCATGTCCTTCATCTCGCGCATGTGCTCGATGCGGATCACGTCCTTGTTGCCGGTGGTGGTGATGAAGATGTCGGCCGTCGCGACCGCGTCTTCCAGCGTGACCACCTCGAACCCGTCCATCGCCGCCTGCAGCGCGCAGATCGGATCGACCTCGGTCACCTTCACCCGGGCACCGGCGCCGCGCAGCGAGGCCGCCGAGCCCTTGCCGACGTCGCCGTAGCCGCAGACCACGGCGACCTTGCCGGCCATCATCACGTCGGTGGCGCGGCGGATGCCGTCGACCAGGCATTCCTTGCAGCCGTACTTGTTGTCGAACTTCGACTTGGTGACGGAGTCGTTGACGTTGATCGCCGGGAACGGCAGCTGGCCCTTCTTGACCAGCTCATAGAGACGGTGGACGCCGGTCGTGGTCTCTTCGGACACGCCCTGGATCTGGTCGCGCACCTTGGTGAACCAGCCCGGGGTTTCCGCCATGCGCTTGGTGATCTGCTTGTGGATCACCTCTTCCTCTTCCGAGCCCGGCACGCCGAGATCTTCGCCGGCTTCGGCGCGCGCGCCGAGCAGCACGTAGAGCGTCGCGTCGCCGCCATCGTCGAGGATCATGTTCGGGCCGTCTTCGAACTGGAAGGAGCGGTCGAGGTAATCCCAGTGCTCCTCCAGCGTCTGGCCCTTGACGGCGAAGACCGGGATGCCGGCGGCGGCGATCGCCGCGGCGGCGTGGTCCTGGGTCGAGAAGATGTTGCACGAGGCCCAGCGCACGTCGGCGCCGAGCGCGACCAGCGTTTCGATCAGCACCGCGGTCTGGATCGTCATGTGCAGCGAGCCGACGATGCGTGCGCCTGACAGCGGCTTGGACTCCCGTATTCCTCGCGCAGCGCCATCAGGCCCGGCATTTCGGTTTCGGCGATGTCGAGCTCCTTGCGGCCGAACTCGGCGAGCGCAATGTCCTTGACGATGTAGTCGTTCAAGTCATGGATCCATTTCAGAAGAAAATCAGGCGGGCAGGGCGGTCAGATTGCCTTGACCATCCGGTCAAAAAGTACACATCTCGGTTTCGAGAAAACCCATTAAAAAAATAGGACGGTCCCCCCAAACCCGCGATAACGCAAACTCTCAGGATCCAAGTAGCGAAGCGGTGGGCCGCTCATGGGCGCATCCCGAAAAGTGGGAACCGGTTTTCGGGTCAGATGCGCGATAAGGCAATCCCGTCGCATCAGGTCGGCTCCTGGCCGTCCTCTCCGACAGTCGCCTCGAGCGCCTCGATCTCCTGCCTCAGGGCGTCGAATTCGGCCCGCTTGCGCTGAAGGAAGCCGACCGTAAGGCGCGCCTTGGCGGCGATCCCCAGGGGCGTCAGAACGTAGGCGTAGCCGACCTTGTTGGAGGAGGCGCGGAAATTGCGCACCTTGACGTGCCCTTTGTCGATCAGCGCATTCAGGAGGAAATTCACCGATCCAAGGCCGACACCCAATTCGCGCGAGAGGCTGCGCTGTGAGTGGGACGGGTTCTCGTGCAGGGCGTGAAGAATGCGCAAGCGAACGTCGTCGCGATTCTCCTCGATGCGGAGCGTGCGCGATGCCGCAGTGTCACTCATGCTGAGATTAGACTGCGCACGCCTTGCGGCGCGCCTTACGAATTGCTACCGCACGGAGAGTGGCTGCGCCGCTTTCCGTACATTGTCTATTCTTCTTGACACACACCAAGATGATGTCTGCGTTCATGCGCGAACGGCTAGCACTTGTAGGACCCCAAGGCCAGTCAATTCTCAAGAGTGGGAGCGAATTCTCGCCTCCAGCGTTTCGACTATTCCAAGAAACACACGCACCGACGATCGCGTTCGAGGCAAGGGCGAGCGGAAGCGGGTGGCGGTTCGAACTCGAAGTCGAAACCCTTTTCGGGTCCGCCGCCAAGTGTCCCTGTGGTGGGTGAGCGCCTGCGAGAGGGCGCCCGAGCGACTTGATTTCCTGACGTGGTGACGGTCGCAATCGGGACAATGCCTTCCGGGTCGCTCCCCTCGAGGTCGCTGCCCAGTGACCCATTGACGGCCCGCCCCGCGGCAGCCTGAACGAGCGCCATGACGGCGCGATGCGGGCACGAGGGGCAATAATCGAGGCTTGCCACGATGTCCGCGATATCCCTGACGGACGCCATCGCCTCAGAACATCACTCGCCCGGAGCATTTCTTGTGGTCGGGTTTTCCCTGGCAGAAACGCTCCAAACGGTCTGCGGCGCTTTGGTAGGCCGACGCCGCACTGACCAGTCCTTCGGCCGACACGATCGTCGCGGCCGAGCCGCCGACGGCGGCAGAGTACTTCATCATCGCCGCGAGGGCTTCGCGCCGGGTATAGGCCTCTTCGGGCCCGACTTGTTTCTTTTCAGGCACTGCGTGCCGCAAAGGATCACTCTGGGGCATGGGGGCCCAACACGAAGTGCTAACCTGATTTTTTGTCTTAATTCGGGCAGTCAAGTGGTATGATGGCAGCTGCATTCCTCTCCAGAAGCAAGCAAGTGGCTCCAGACTTCCGGCCCTTGAAACTCCGCTGCATGTGCGCGCATACAGGGCTGAAAACATTCGAGGGCGACATCTTGGACGAGACACCGCTTGTCTGGGTCATTGCGCAGACTAAACCCAACGGCCACCGGATTGCCGACGAGAACCTGCGTCGGCAGGGTTTCGTGACGTTTCTTCCGATGATCGAGCAGACCAGGCGTCGCGGGACCCGTTTCGTGCGTCAGAACGCGCCGGTGTTCCCGGGGTATGTTTTTGTCGCCTTCGAGCCGGGGGCGATGCGATGGCATGCGATCAACGCAACGAAGGGCGTCACGAAACTCGTGGCACTTGGCTCGCAGCCGGCAGAGGTTCCCGCGTCTCTCATCGCGGCCCTGCGAAATCGCTTCGATGAGGGGCTGGACAATCCTGGCGCGGACCTTGCCGAGGGCGACGCCGTCCAGGTGGCAGCGGGCCCGTTCATGGATCTGGCGGGGAAAATCGAGAGTGTTGAGCCCAACGCGCGGATTTGGGTCCTCCTGGATATCCTCGGGCGCACCACGCGCGTGTCACTGTCTGCGCGCGATGTTCGGAAGTCCTGAGCATGTCCCGACTGGAGTGTGTGCCGTCGGCCTTGCGGTTTCGTTTTAGCTGCGGGCCTGGGGTAGGTTATTGCTCGAGAGGATTGTCGACCAACCTCGCATAAAGAATTGCGGGAGTTTTGAGACGTTCTTCAGAACGAGGGTCGAGCAGTTGGATGACGGTATCGGACGGTGGGATTTCAGGTTGTCGTGCCTTCAAGTGCATCATCCCCATACAAAACCAGTTCCATTTCATCGAGAAGGCTCTCTACGAGGGCCGAGACTTGATCCTCCGCATCGACGCTCTGGCAAGAGGTCCAATGACTGACTGCATGCTCTACCTGCGCCGCAAGATCGCCGACGGAAACGTAGCCCAGGCTTGGTGCCGTGCCGGCAAGACGGTGCGCGCGAAGGCGGATCGTTGCCATAACCTCAGCGGGTCGGTGTGTTCCGGCAATGCATTTGACAGGCATTCGAGATCGAAAATGGTCTCCTTCCATCGATTGATGAAAGCGCAGCCGTAAGGCGGCAATGAACATGGACTGGATGTCGATATCGAGGGACATGAGCTTCTCCTTTTTGATGCTCACATGAAACGAATGAGTGACACTTGTTTTTTTGGAATTGCCGTCCTGCAAATCGAGGGTCTATCGGCCTTGATCCGAGAGGCCGCCTCCTCGGCATTGGCGATAGCCGCAGCCAGGGCGCGCAGATTTGCCCGTCTCGCGAAGAATGGAGCTTTGACCTGCTGAGCCGATGTACAAATCCGGTCGTGACCGTCTCGTCCGTTTGCCAGGTTGAATTCGAGATCAGGCGCAAGCGCCAAAGAGGTCCAACTGCGAAACTGCTCGAGGTCAATGCCGAGGCCGTCTAGCAGTGCGACCGGGAACGTCCCGTTCCCGGCGTAGCTCAGGAAAAACCGCCGCTGCTTTAGGACTTCCGCGATTTCGTCTGCGACACAGTGCATCACGAACGAAAACTCTGACCCGTTTGCGGCACGAAAAATCTCATCCACATTCCCGACCTTCACCGCCAGCAGGTCGAGATTTCGGGTTTCCATCGATGACCGGAGGAGGAAGTTTTCGAAAGCGACATAGTCGATCGCGCCCGAGACATCCTGGAGAGGGAACGCGGTCGCCAAATCGATCCGACCACGGTCCCCAGTTCGCTGCGCGCCAACTCGATTTCCACGCCGAGGGCATCGATCCGCCGCCTCTGCATGAGGAGTTCATTGGCGAGCCGAAGCCTTGTCGTGAGCTCGAATGTGTTGATCGGCTTCGTGACGTAGTCCGTTGCCCCTGCCGAGAACGCGGCCTCCACGTGCTCGCGGTCGGACATTCCGGTCAACATCAGAATGGGGACGTCGGCAAACCCGGGCAACGCTCGAATCTCTCGACAGAGCTCGATCCCGTTCATACCGGGCATATCAATGTCGAGCAGGAAACAGTCAAACGGAGCATCTGCGTCGTGGATCATGCGCAGCGCATCGTTCGCGGACCCTGCGAGCGCGACGTCACGATACCGGTTCTCTTCGAGCACCAGTACGAGCAGGCGCTGATGGACGTCATCGTCGTCAACAGCAAGGATTCTCATCATTGGACCTCGGTCACGTGGCTCGTAGGTGATTCAGAATTCGCCCGGCAACCTAAAAGTGTAGTACGGCGACTTTAGGGCACTCTTAGATTGTGTGGCGGCTCTTTTATCCCGATGCTGCAATTTCCTGACTATCCGATGAAATCCTCCGCATCGGCTGGGCCCAGAGTTTCCCCGCGCGGCGGGTCGCAGAGGGCGAAGCCGGCCGGCGCTGCGTGGACGACCTTTTTTGCTCTCGCGACCATCGAGCGATAGCCTAGCTTCCGGTCTCAGGTTCCCGTGACAGTGACACCGGTGGGTCCTGCCCGGAGGACTTGGCTTGAGGAGAGGGCCGAGTGAGCGCGGCTGTGAATTGCTACGACATGGCAGTTGTGGAGAGGGTCGCCCGCCAGGAGCGCGAGGGCGGATGAACCGACACTGCGACCAGCCGTGTAGCGGGCTCAGGCGGCCGTGGCGAGTTGCTCTTTGCGCAGACTCGGTGTCGACGCGCGAGGAGCAGGTATTTCAACGCGCGCCGGCAGATCCCTGCTTAGCCGATCGTGCAACTGCTTCAACTCGGCCTCCGTCCCCTGTGCGATCTCCATAACGTCATCGCTGTCGCCGACGCGCACGAACAGCTTGGCAGTCTGTCCCCGCCTGGCTGGCCTTTTCACGAAGGCACTCCCGATCTCGTCGAAACAAAGCGTTCTCAGGACGCGGCAGCTGGCCAGGAGGTTACACACGCGGAGATGCATTTGCCGCTGCTCGAGATCGAACTTCACGCGATAGCGCATGCCTCGGATAGAGATCCAGAGAAATGCGACGCCCCCTGAAAGGATGATTGCAGCCGGGGTCATGGGGTTCCCACCGAGGACCGGCAGGGCGTGCTCTTTCGCTGCAAGGATGCCTGTCAGAGCCACGGCAATCAACGCGATCCCGCAGATCGCGGACACCCTCTCTATCAGTGGCGCCCGATCCCTCAATAATGTGGCTGTCCGAACTTCGTAGCCCCCTTTTTCTTCCTCAATCACCACATGGGCCGCAGTCGCCTCACGCCACGAAGCGAGGTGTTGCGCAAAATCAGAAGTCGTCATCGGTCATCCCAGTTGCTACCTCAGGTTGCAACACCCAGGTGACCTGCAAACAGGGCCAAAATGGGGCGCCTATTGTTTCATTTTCGGGCGGCGAGGGCGTTGCGGTCAGTCGTGCGTGGGTGCTTTTATCGCATCCGCCCCGTCCGCCGCGAAGGCTGCGGCCACTTCTGCGGCTGCGGACTGGCTGGCGAGAATTCTGCGTCCGTAACGTGCGGGCATTTCTGGCGATTTCCAACGGCCCGCGACCATGATGGACGCAAGCGTACACCCGAGCCGAAAAGCATCGTGAACACCGCCCACGCGCATGCTGTGTGACGACACGTCGTTCCGCCTGAACCTCTTCTTGAAGATCCGGTTCACCGTCGCTGGATCGAGCGGAATCCTGGCGCCATTTTTCTGTGACTTTGTGAAGATCGGGTCATCTGCGTCAAGTGCAGCGGTGTCGATCCATTCCAGGACGGCTTCGCTGCACGGCGCGGAAAGGTACGCATAGTCTCCCTCACCGAACTGGTCCGTTTTCGAGCGTGAGATGAAGACCAGGCTTGATCCATCATCTTGTCGGACCAGGTCCCGCACCCGAAGTGCAACCAGTTCCGAGACCCGGCACCAGCTGTCGGACGCGGCCCATATCAATGCGCGGTCCCTGAGCTCCTGTGGATCCGACCCCAATTCGCGAACGACGGTGAGGACCTCCTTTTTGCAAAGTGGCGGCGCCTGCCTTGTTCGGGCGCCGTATTTTCGTTTGACGGACTTCAAGGCGAGTTCGACAAGACGGTGACGGCAGGGAGAAGGTTGAAATTGGGAGCGATGGAGCTCCGAGATCGCCCAAAGGCGTGTTTCGATGGTGTTCGCGCTCAGTTTCCCGCCCATGGACTCCACGTATGCTGCAACCACGTTCGGCGCGACGGGAGGGATGGGTGAATGGCCATGTTGTTCACACCACGACGCGAAATTCGCCGTGATCTGGCGGAAATTGCGAAGCGTTTCCGGCGCAAAGGCTTCTTCGGATCGCCGTTTGTATTCCTCGATCAATGCCTTCCGGCGCTGCTGGGGCAACTCAGACAGTTGCGTCAAGGTTTCAGTCCGTTCGGCCTCCCGGTCAAATGCCATCGTCATCATCGACGTCCCTCCCGTTTGCGTCCGCACATGCGTGCCGACCCAGATTAACGTTTCGTTAACTGTTTTCTGCCACATACGGCACGCCAGTCCGAGGAGGCCCCCATGGGACCAGAGTACGAAAAAGATTACATGAAGCGATTAGAGGCAGCACTCTTGGAGTACGTCGAGAAGTATGGACCGACCGAGGCGGCAAAAGCGGCGTTTCGGGAGGCGCCTCAGGTTTCGGGACTGGTTGGAAGTTTGGAGTCTCGGGCCCGACAGGCGCCGGAACAAGGGGGAAGACCCGAACGATTGAAGGATCCGGGAGAGGAGGCATACAAAGCCTAGGTGCCAGGAACATTAGCTCGAGTATCGAGGTCCTGAGCAGCCCCCAACGCATGTAGACGATGATCCGTCCCTCCGGGCCGAGATCGGCGGCGGCACCGGTGATCCGCGCGCGCACCAGGTCGAACCGGATTGGCACTTCGTCGAGCCTGGCCGCGGCAAAGTCCAACCGGGTCTGTTTCGGCAAATCGGCCAGAACGCCGGGCGCGTCGGCTTCGACCCGCGCGGCGCTCGGGCAGATCGTGGGCGCGCGTTCAAGACCCAGCCGAGCGCCGGATTGGCAGGGATTTCGCCCCCCAATGCCGTGGTTTCAGCGCTTTTTCAGAGGGTTACCGGAGCCGGTTGGCCGATTTGCGCAAAAAGGCGTGCAAGCTGGGCATGCGCTCACGCAGCATTTCGGCGGCGGCCCGGGGGACCGACCGGCGCACGGGCGGCGGCGTCCAGTCCCAGTCCAAGTGCTTGAAATCTTCCCGGAAGGCGAAGCGTTCGAGATGACTGTCGATCACGTGCTGCGCCGCTTCGTACGCGTCGTCGTTCGTCAGTTCGAACCGCACGGTGAGCCCGCTTTCGTCTGCCGTCAGGAATGCCGTGCCCATGTCGAAGTGGAGGCTGCCTTCGGTCGCGGAACAGCTGGTCTCGATCTTGTGCGCGAAGTGCTTGCACAATTGCTGGAGGTATTTCGCCCCCTTGGCCGTGGCGAAGGTGCCAGTGGTGACATGCATGCGAGATCCTTAATCTGATGATATTGGTCAGCCAAAGCTGAGTTCGCCGATTTCCCCCCTGTAATCAACCGCAATCGAAGCAGAATGAACCGTTCTTCAATTGGACCGCGGCGTGTTTCGCGCGAAATGACACGGCGACGGCGCGGCCCCGATGCATCTTTCGCCTTATGGATCAGGATCGCGCGGCACCGCATTCCGGTCCCGACGGGGATGTGTAACCTGCCAACTTGTCGGTGGTTTTCAAGGCGGTGCCGCAATCTCGCCCAAAGGGGGTGGACATTGGGCACAGGGGCCGGGGACCGTCTGTTGGTTTGTGGCCATGACCTGGCGACGGCGGTTCGTGGTTCAACGCGGGATTTGAGGCCCCCAAAGAGCAAGACGATTTAATGAGCGATACCTTGGCGCCGGGGGCGGTCCGGGACACGTCCGCAGACATTGCGATCGTGGGCATGGCGGCCCATTTGCCCGGCGCGGACGGTATCGCGGCCTATTGGAATATCCTGGCGCGCGGTGTTGAATTGATCTGCGGCGACAGCCGCGACGACTTGATCGCCGCCGGCGAGGCGCCGCATCTAGTAGACTGGCCCGACTACGTGCCGGCCGCCACAGGAGCGGATGACCCGGCGCCGTGCGATTTCCCGTTGCCCGGTGCGCGCGGACGGGTCCAAACTCCATGTGACACCATAGGAGTGAGACCGCATGCTGCGACGCTTATTGAGGAGATCTTGCGCGGCACTTTTGCTGCTCCTGCCCGCCTGCGGGCTGGTGGGGCGCTGCTCTGGACCGGACGCGCTCGACCAATCCGTCTTCGATGTGCTCTACAGTAAGCCCGCGCCCGCCGCGACCGGCCCGCTTCAGGTCTACCATCTCGGTCATTCACTGGTCGGGCGCGACATGCCGGCGATGCTCGCGGAGCTGGCCGGCGAAGGGCACGGGTTTGCCAGCCAGATCGGTTGGGGTGCGACCTTGCGCGAACACTGGGAGCCGGACGTCCCGGTCCAGGGCTTTGCCGAGGAGAACATCCATCCTCAGCACCGCGCACCGCGCGAGGCGCTTGCAAGCGGCGCCTATGATGCAGTCGTTCTGACCGAGGCGGTCGAGATCCGGGATTCGATCCAGTTCCAGGCCTCGGAAGAATACCTCGCCACCTGGGCCGCAGCGGCCTGGGAGGGCAACCCCGGGGCACGGGTCTATCTCTACGAGACCTGGCCCAGGCTTGACGGCGAAGTGGATTGGTTGGGTCGGCTCGACAATGACCTTGAACGCCACTGGGAGGGCGAGATCCTGCGGCCTGCGCTGGCCCGGCAGGCGCATCTGATCCGCCCGATCTACGTGATCCCGGGCGGACAGGTGATGGCGGCTTTCGTGCGCAAGCTGGAAGAGGCCGGCGGGATCGGGCCTCTCGCGGACCGCAACGATCTTTTCTCCGACGATATCCATTTCAACGATTACGGTGCCTACCTGATGGCGCTCACGCATTACGCGGTGCTCTACGGCCGCTCGCCGGTGGGCCTGCCGCATGCGCTCAAGACGGCGGACGGCGAAGATGCCGCCGACCCGGGCGGCGCGGCCGCGCGGGCGATGCAGGAGGTCGTTTGGGACGTGGTGACATCCTACCCGCCGACCGGCGTGGCAGAGCGGTAGGACGGCCGCGCGAGGTGGCGCATTTTGTGGGCGGCAAGGCGCACATCGACGAGACTGTCGCCGGAGGCGGGGCGCCCATGGTTGCCGATGTAACGCCGGTTCCTGGCGCTGTGCCCCCGCTGTTTCGCGGCCGCGTTCTTCGCGCTGCCCGCGCCGCCGCTCCGCTACGCTCCGTGAGCTGTGCTCGGATTTCGCTTGGAACGACTGTGACGTTGGCGGGCCGAACAGCGAATTGCTCGGGGTTCTTTTTCTGAACGACGACCCTTCAGTCATCGCACCATTCGCGTGTTCGAGGAACGCGGCAGCTCCGGTCCGAGTTCATTAAAAACATTATATAAGGTCTGTAACTTATCTAAAACAAACAAAAAAACAGAGGAATGAATCCGATCACCCGGTCGCAAGCACTAGTTGTATTCCGTCAAGTGATCACAGGTTTCACGTGTTGCAGGGGCAAGCCTCCAGAGGCGGTGGCCGGGCTGGTGACCGCCCGTGGGGCGCGCGCGGATGCGGGTCCGAGGTCGGGGGTCGGAGTTGGGGCGCAAGGGTTTCGCAGGCCGCGCCGATGGCGCCCGGCGGCCTGAAACGCGCGGAGAGACGCGGTTGCCCGCGTAGTCGGGGCGCGGCGCCTACTCCGAAATGAACCGGCGCTGCATTTCAACCTCCTGGGCCTCCATGAGCTTCTGGGCCGTTTCCATGTGGTCGCGCATAACCAGCCGGGCGGTGTCGGCATCGCCGATCCGCAGCGCGTCGATCAGTTCGAAGTGAAACGCCGCGCCGCGCCGCCAGAGTTCCTCGTTGGGGGGCTCGTAGAGTTTGCGGTAGACGGTGAGGTCGGACAGCATGTTGACCATGAAATCGATCAGGAACCCGAGCAGAGCGTTGTCGGATTGCTCGGCCAGCAGCGCGTGGAACTTCAGCGAGGCGATGTGCTGCGCGCGTTCCTCCTCGAGCGTTTCCGCCGGCGCGTCATATTCTCCGATGATCGCTTCGAGCTGCCCCAGCACCTCTTCGGAAAGATGTCCCGCCAACGACGCGGCGAGCTCGGGCTCCAACACACGGCGCAACCGGTAGATGTCTCCAATGGTGAGATCCTTGAAGTAGAAGTAGTTGCCGAGCAATGCCCGGGCGCGCTCTTTCGAGACCTCGTGGACGAAAGTGCCGCCGCCGGGGCCGGTGCGGCTCTTGACCAGCCCCTGCGCTTCGAGGATGCGCATCGCTTCGCGGATCGTGCCCTTGGCCATGCCGAAACGCTCGATCAGGTCCGGCTCCGACGGCAGCCGGTCGCCGGCCGAGAAATGCGCCTGGACGATCCAGTCCTTGATCTCTTCGGCCACGCGCGACGGACGCGAGAGGCGCGGGGTCCGAGGCTCAGTCGAGCGGGTGGTGGCAGGCGGCAAGTTGATGTTCTCCCAAGGGTCGCAGGTTCGGTTCGGCGGTCAGGCAGCGCTCGGTGGCCCGCGGACAGCGTCCGGCGAAGGCGCAGCCGGGCGGCGGGTTGAGCGGATCGGGCAGTTCGCTGTCTTTCTGCTCCGGCGCCGTCAAGGCGCGTCCGACCACCGGTGCGCTGTCGGCCAGCAGTTTCGTGTAGGGGTGGCGCGGCGTCGGAACAGCGCGTCGGCCCGGCCCGATCTCGACGACGGACCGAAATACATCACCATGATCCGGTCGCTGACCGCCTCGACCACGGCCAGGTCGTGGCTGATGAACAGATAGGTCAGGCCGAACGCGCCGCTGCAGGTCGGCCAGCAGGTTCAGCACCTGCGCCTGCACCGAGACGTCGAGCGCCGAGACCGGTTCGTCGAGCACGATGATCTGCGGGGTCGGCGGCCAGCGCGCGGGCGATGCCGATGCGCTGGCGCTGGCCGCCGGAGAACTCGTGCGGGTAGCGGTCGAGGAACTCGTCGCGCAGATTGACGGCTCGCGAAGATCTCGCGAGATGCGCGCCGCGCGCGTCTCGCGGTCCATGCCGTGCAGATGCATCAGCGGCGCCTCCATGATCTGGCGGATCGTCTTGCGCGGGTTGAGCGAGCTCGACCGGGTCCTGGAAGACATACTGGATGAGCTCGCCGAAGGCCGCGGGGTCGGCGTTGTCGCAGCGGTCGTGCCCTCGATCTCGATATGCGCCGGTCGTGGGCTCGATCGAGCCCCACCAGCATGCGCGCGAGGGTGGACTTGCCGCAGCCGGATTCGCCGACGATCGCCCAGCGTCTCGCCGGTCGTCGACCGCGAAGGACACGGCCGCACGGCGTGCACCGCGCCTCGGGCTTGCCGAACAGCCCGCCGCCCACCGGGAAGGTCTTCGACAGCTCGGTCACCTCAGAGCGCGCGTCATGCCGGCAGCCTCCTCGACCCGCGTTCCGGATGGAGGCAGCGCACCGCGCGGCGTGGCGCGTACCGTCGAACGCGATATCGCCGGCCGGCAGGCGTCGGTCGCCTTGTCGCAGCGCGGCGGCGAAGGCGCAGCCGGGCGGCAGGTCCGAGACCACCGGCGGGCAGGCCGGGGATGGCGTCGAGCGCGCGTTTGCCGCCGCCCAGTTCCGGCACGCAGGCGATCAGCCGGCGGGTGTAGGGATGCGCGGGCGCGCGAGGATCGTCCCCGGTCGGCCCGTCCTCGACGATCTTGCCCGCGTACATCACCGCCACCCGGTCGCAGAGCTGGCGAGACGACGCCGAAATCATGGGTGATGAAGAGGATCGCCGAGGCCGCGCTCGCGCCGCAGATCGTCGAGCAGCGACAGGATCTGCGCCTGCACGGTCACGTCGAGCGCCGTGGTCGGCTCGTCGGCGATGATCATGTCGGGGTCGTTGGCGAGCGCCATGGCGATGCCGACGCGCTGGCGCATGCCGCCCGACAGTTCGTGCGGATAGGCTTTCGGACCCGGCTCTCGGCATTGGGGATGCGCACGGCCTTGAGCAGCTCGACCGCGCGCGCGCCGCGCCTCGGCGTCCGACAGCCGCGTGGTGGGCCTGGATCGCCTCGACCAGCTGGTCGCCGACCCGGTAGCAGCGGGTGCAGCGTCGACGAGCGGATCCTGGAAGATGTAGGCCGACCTTGTCGCCGCGCAGCTCGCGCAGGCGCTCGGTAGGAGGCGCGCCGAGCAGGTCCTCGCCGTCGAGCGCACCGCGCCGCCGGTGATGACGCCGGGCGGCGTCGGCACGAGCCCCATGATCGACAGCGCGGTGACCGACTTGCCGGAGCCGCTCTCGCCGACGATGCCGAGGCACTCGCCCGGCTTCACGTGCAGCGACACCGCCGTTCACCGCCTGGTAGATCGCGGCGCCGACGTGGAACTGCGTCTCGCAGGTCCTGCGATGTTCAACAGCCCGCTTCTGGTCGGCTGCGGGCACGGCGCGCTCGCGCGTCGACGAGGGTGCGCGCGCAGCGGCCGCGTCAGGGCGCCGGAACGCAGGCGCGGGTCGAGCACGTCGCGCACGCCGTCGCCGAGCAGATTGATCGTCATCACGAGCACGAAGATCATCACGCCGGGCACGACCGAGATGTGCGGCGAGGTGATGAGCGCGGCGCGCGCCTCGCCCAGCATCGAGCCGAGATCGGCCTGCGGCGGCTGGCTGCCCAGGCCGAGAAACGAAAGGCCGGCGGTCTCCAGGATCATCCAGCCGACGGTGGTCGACATCGTGATGACGATGGCGGACAGCACGTTGGGCAGGAGCTCCGTCAGGATGATCCTGCGTGTGCCCCTTGCCCGAGAGCCGGGCCGCGTCGACGAACTCGCGCCCGCGAGCCCGACCGTGACGCCGCGGATGTTGCGTGCGAAGAACGGGATGTTGACGACGGCCACGGCGATGAGCGCGTTCATCAGGCCGGGGCCGAGGGCCGCGACGATGGCGAGCGCCAGCAGGATGTAGGGAAAGGCCATCAGCATGTCGACGCCGCGCATGATGACATTGTCGATCCGACCGCCGAAATAGCCCGCGACGATGCCGATGGACGAGCCGATGATGCCGGCGATCACCGCGGCGGCGATACCCACGGCCAGGCTCAGACGCGTGCCCCACAGCAGCCGCGATGCGAGGTCGCGCCCGAGGTGGTCGGTGCCGAGCAGGTGGCCTCGGCTGAAGGGCGTCATGAACCGGTCGGCGGTGGCGGTCACGTCCGGGTCGGGGAGCGGCAGCAGCGGGGTTGCAAGCGCGACCAGGCAGATCAGTCCGATGACCACCGCGCCGACGGCGGCCAGCCGGTTGCGGAACAGGAGCGTCAGGAAGGCGCTCATGTCTTGATCCTCGGGTCGAGCAGCGATTGCGCCACATCGACGGCGATGTTGAAGAAGACATAAGCCGCGGCGACGAAGACCACGCCGCCCTGCACGAGCAGGATGTCGCGCGTCAAGATCGCGTCGACCAGCATCCGGCCGATGCCCGGCCACTGGAACACGATCTCGATATAGACCGAGCCCGACAGCACGAAGCCCGCCTGGATGCCGAGCACCGGAATGATCGAGACCATCGCGGCCCTGAAGCGCATGCCCCATGATCACCCGGCGCTCATCCACGCCCTTGGCGCGCGCGGTGCGGATATAGTCCTGGCGCAGCACCTCCAGCATCGCCGAACGGCTGAGCCGGGCGATCACCCCGGTCGCCACCACCGCGAGGGCGAGTGCGGGCATGACGAGGTGGCGCGCAAGGTCGGGCAGATCGCCGCCGCCGTAGATCGCGTACATCCCCGAGACTGGCAGCCAGCGCAGGTTCACCGCGAACGTCAGGATCATCATCATGCCGAGGAAGAAGGACGGCACCGAAATGCCGATCAGCACGACGAAGGTGATCGCCTTGTCGGCGAACCCGTATTGGCGCGCCGCCGAGACGACGCCCGCGAGAATGCCCAGAAGCGTGCAGAGCACGAAGGCGACGCCCGGCGAGGATCAGGGTCGCGTTGAACCGTTCGACGATCTCGTCGAGCACCGGCCGGTTGAGGCTGAAGGTGCGGCCGAAATCGCCCGTGAGCATGTTGCCGAGCCAGATGAAATAGCGGGTGACCAGGGGCTTGTCGAGGCCGAGGTCGCGGTTGAGTTTCTCGACGTTGTCAGGCGTCGCGTAGCTCCCGAGGATGGCGGTCGCCGGGTCGCCGGGGATCATCGCCATGATCAGAAAGACGATCACCGTGATGCCGAGCAGCACCGGGATCGCCGAGATCAGCCGTTTGAGGATATACGCGCCCATCGCCCCGTCCTGTCGAGGGAAATCGTTGTGTCAGAGAAAATATGCGTCCGTATTCTTCGGTTCGGAAACGCCTCGACGGGCGCGGCGGCAGCGCCCCCGCGCCGGTCGCCCCGCGTCAGCGGGGCGAAACCGTTCAGTTCTTCACCACGTCGCGCAACATCAGGAAGAACGACGGCTCGAGCGCGAAGTTCTCGACCTTGTCGCTCGGTCACCGCGTTCTGCTTCCAGTTGGCGACGAAGACCCAGGGCGCGTCCTCCTGGACGATCTGCTGCATCTGCCTGTAGAGAGCGGCGCGATCGTCCTGGCTCGGTGGCGACGCGGGCCTGTTCGAGCAGCGCGTCGACCTCCGGGTTCGAGTAATAGCCCGAGTTGAACCCGGCCTTGTCGGGCCAGGCTTCGGTCCTGAGCGCGAGGAACGGCAGGGTGTCGGGATCGTTGGTCATCCAGGCCATTTCGGCCATGTCCGCCTTGCCCTCGAGCCCCGGGTTCACTTCGCCGAGGAAGGTGTTCCACTCATAGGTCTCGATCTTCACGTCGAAGCCCACGGCGTTGAGGTCGGCCTGGATCGCGGTGCCCATCGGCACCGGGTCGAGCATGCCGGACCCGCCTTCGGTGACGTAGAACACCAGCTCCGTGCCCGCGGCCACGCCGGCCTCGGCGAGCAGCGCCTTGGCCTTGTCCGGATCGTAGGGGTAGGGCTCGAGGCTCTCGTCATAGGCCCAGGCGAAGGCCGGCGGGGTCGGGCCGGCGGCCACGTCCGCGGTGCCTTCGAGCACGTCGTTCACGATCGCTTCCTTGTTGATCGCGTAGTTTGCGGCCTGGCGCACCAGCTTGTCGGCAAACGGGCCTTCCTTGGCGTTCAGGATCAGGAACCAGAGATGCGGACCGGCCTGTTCGACGCACGCTGAAGCCGTCGCCCTGGAACTCCGAGAGCGCGGTGGGGGGCACTTCGACCATCATGTCGATGCCACCCGCGAGCATTTCGGCGACGCGTGTGTTGGCGTCGGTGATCGGGCGGAAGATGACCGCGTCGGTGCCGGCTGGGTCGCCCCAGTAGTCGGCGTTCTTTTCGATCACCACCGCCTCGTTCGAGCGCCATTCGGCGAATTTGAACGGGCCGGTGCCGACGGGGCTGCGGCCGAAATCGGCGCCCGCGGCCATCACCGCGGCCGGCGAGACCATGAGGCCGGTCGGGTAGGCGAGGTTCGACAGGAACGGCGCGTAGGGCGCGTCGAGGGTGAATTTCACCGTCATCGGATCAACCGCCTCGGTGGACTGGACCGAGGAGAAGAAGAAGGCCAGCGGGAACGGGCCGGTGTCGTGGTAGGGATGGTCTTCGTTCAGCATCCGGTCGAAATTGAACTTCACCGCTTCGGCGTCGAACGGCGTGCCGTCATGGAAGGTGACGCCCTCGCGCAAGGTGAAGGTGTATTCGGTGCCGTCGTCGGAGACCGACCACTCGGTCGCCAGCGCCGGCGCCACTTCGAGCGTGCCCGCCTTGTACTGCAGCAGACCCTCGTAGAGGTTCACGAGGATGCGGAAATCGTTCACCGCGGTCACCGCGGCAGGGTCGAGCGACTTGGGCTCGGCGATCTGGCCGACGACGAGCACGCCGGGCGGGGTCTGGGCGGCGGCAGGGGGCCGCGAGGCTCGTGGCCATCGCGGCGCCCACGGCGGCCGCGAACAGGCCCCGGCGGGTCCATTCGAAGGATTTCATGTGAGGTGCTCCCAGTTGGTTTGTGTGGGCCGGATTTATCATGATTAATTGTTTCGGTCAATTTTTCATGATAGATAGGAGGAATTGATCCCGGGAGGCGCCATGACCTTTTCACTTCTTGCCCGTGACCCCGCGACCGGGGCGATCGGCGGCGCGGCCGCGACCGGGTCGCTCTGCGTCGGCGGTTGGGTGTTGCGCGGTTCGCTCGCCGGTGGGATGTCGGCCAGCCAGGGCAAGGCGCCCTCGACCTTCTGGGGCGAGGATGTGCTGGCGATGATGGCCGAGGGACAAAGCGTGGAAAAAGCGATGAAATCGGTGGTCATGCCAGACCCCGGTGCCGCGCAACGCCAGCTCACGGCGCTGCCGCTCGACGGCCCCGGCGGGATCTTCACCGGCGGGGACAACACGCCCGAGATCGGCGAGCGCCTGTTCGACGGCGGCGTCGCAGCGGGCAACATGTTGGCGGCGCCCGCCGTTGTCGATGCGCTGGTCGCGGGGTTCGTCGATGCGCGCGGGTCTTTCCCCGATCGGCTCCTTGCGGCCCTGCGCGCCGCTGATGCGGCCGGCAGCGATTCGCGCGGGCTCCAGTCGGCGGCGCTGCTCGTGCTGTCCCCGGCCTATGCGCCGTTGACCTTGCGGGTGGACTGGTCCGAAGCCCCGCTCGCTGCGCTCGAAGACCTGCTGGCTCGCGCCACGCGCGGCGATTACGCGGCCTGGGCGGCGCAGGTGCCCTGTCTGGATGACCCGGCCCGCACCTATGCCGGCTGAGGTCGCACGCCTGGCCCTGGAGCGCCTGGCCGCCCTGGCAGCATGCGCGCGCGCCGGCCCCGGCGTCACCCGCCTGCCGTTCACCCCCGAGCATCGCGCCGCTTTGGCCCTGGTGACCGCGCAGATGGAAGCCGCGGGCCTCGCCGTCCACCTCGACGCCGCGGGCACCCTCGTAGGCCGCCTCGAAGGGCCGCCCGGTGCGCCGACCCTGCTCCTGGGCTCGCACCAGGACAGCGTGCGCGAAGGTGGTGCCTTCGACGGGATCATGGGCGTGGTGCTGCCGCTCCTCGCCTTGGAGACCCTGCGCGACGAAGGCGTGGGGCTGCCTTTCGCCGTCGAGGTCCTCGCCTTTGCCGACGAGGAGGGCGTGCGGTTTCCGACCGCCTTGATCGGCCCCCGGGCGCTTGCGGGCACATTCGACCCGGGCGTGCTCGACATGACCGACGCGGACGGTGTGTCGTTGCGCGACGCCATGACCGGCTTCGGGCTCGACCCGGACGCGATTCCGGGCCTCGCCCGCGACCCGGACAGCGTGCTGGGCTACGTTGAGACCCATATCGAGCAGGGGCCGGTGCTGGAGGCGGCGGGCGAAGCGCTCGGCGTGGTCACCGCGATCTGCGGCATCGAGCGTCACCCGGTGACCTTCACTGGCGAGACCGGGCACGCCGGCACCCTGCCGATGGACATGCGCCGCGACGCGCTGGTGGGCGCGGCCGCGCTGGTCGCCGAGGTCGACAGGTTGGCCCGCGCGACGCCGGGCCTGCTTGGCACCGTCGGCACGCTCGACGTGGCGCCCGGCGCCGTCAACGCCGTGCCGCGCGAGGTCCGTCTGATGGTCGAGCTGCGCGCGCCCGACGATGCCGCGCGCGAGGCGGCGGGCGCAGCGCTCGCCGGTTTCGCGCAGGCGACCGCAGCGGTGCGCGGCCTCACGCTCGACATGCGCCGCAGTTACCACCAGCAGGCAACCCCCTGCGACCCGGCGCTGTCCGACCGGCTCGCCGCAGCGGTGGCGGCCGAAACCGGCGTGCCCGCGCCGCGCCTGCCTTCGGGCGCGACCCATGACGCGTCGGCGATGGCCGATCTCTGCCCGGTGGCGATGCTGTTCGTGCGCTGCAAAGGCGGCGTGAGCCACCGCCCCGAAGAGGCGGCCTCGGGCGACGACATGGCGCGTGCCGTCGCGGCGCTGGTGGCGTTTCTCAAATCGTCCGACTGGCGCGCCGTCGTGTGACATGCGCCTGCCGTGGCGAAGGCGTGACCGGACGTGGGATACCTGTCAGCTGTCGGCAAGGGGGCGGGGTCTGACCCCGGTCGGTCGCAAACGCGCCGTTTGCTTGCAGGCGCTCGGGGTATCCTGCCAATGTATGCCGCGACCACGGCCCAGGAGCCTCAGACATGCCCGAGGGAAACGCCCCGTTTTCGACCGAAGAATATGACCGCAGGATCGCGCTCACACGGGCCGCGATGCAGGCCGCCGGGATCGACGTGCTGTTCGTCACCGACCCGTCGAACCAGGCCTGGCTGACCGGCTATGACGGCTGGTCGTTCTACGTGCACCAGGGCGTGATCCTGCCGCTCGAGGGCGACCCGGTCTGGTGGGGCCGCCACATGGACGCGAAGGGCGCGCGCCGCACCGTGCTGGATGGCCAGGACAACATCTCGTCGGCTACGCCGACCACTACGTGCAGTCGACCGAGCGCCACCCGATGCAGGACCTCGCGCGGCGGCTCGCGGCGCATGGGCTGCGCAGACGGCGCGCATCGGCGTCGAGATGGAGAACTACTACTACTCGGCCAAGGCCCATGCCGTGCTCTGCGCAGGAGCTGCCGGACGCCACGTTGGTCGATGCCACCGCGCTGGTGAACTGGCAGCGGCTGGTGAAGTCCGACGCCGAGATCGGCTTCATCCGCAAGGCCGCGCCGGATCGCCGAACATGTCGAGCGAAACCGCCATCGACCGGGCGCGGCCCGGGCTGCGCAAGAACGACCTGGTGGCCGAGATCTATCACGCCGGGATCGCCGGCGTCGGACGACATCTGGGGCGACTACCCGGCGATCGTGCCGCTGACGCCCTCGGGGCTCGACGCCACCGCGGCGCATCTCACCTGGAACGGCGAGCCGATGCGCGGCGGGGAGGCGACCTTCTTCGAGCTCTCGGGCTGCTATCGCCGCTACCACGCGCCGCTGTGCCGCACGGTCTACCTCGGCAAGCCGCCGCAGGAGATGCTGCGACGCCGAGCAGGCCGCGCTCGACGGGCATCGAGGCCGGGCTCGAGGCCGCTCGCGCCGGCAACCGGACCTGCGACATCGCCAACGCCTTCATCGGCGTGCTGCAAAAGCACGGGATCGACCGCGAGGGCCGCTGCGGCTACCCGATCGGGCTCAGCTACCCGCCGGACTGGGGCGAGCGCACCGCTTCGATCCGGGCCGAGGACGACCACCGTGCTGCGAACCGGGCATGACCTTCCATTTCATGCCGGCGCTGTGGATGGACGACCTGGGGGCTCGAGACCACCGAGACGATCCTGATCACGCGAAGGCGGCCCGGCCGAGGCGCTGTGCAATGTCGAGCGCAAGCTCTTCGTGAAGGACTGACCCCGTGGACAGGCTCGACGCGCACCACGGCAGATCCTGCGGCGAGCTGATCGCCTTTCCCACCGTGTCCGCCGACAGCAACCTCGACATGATCGCCTATCTGGCGGAGCGGCTCGAGACGTGCCGGCGCGCGGGTGGATCTGATCGCCGCGACCCGACCGGCACCAAGGCGAACCTGTTCGCCACGCTCGGCCCCGAGCGCGACGGCGGCATCGTCCTGTCGGGCCATACCGACGTGGTGCCGGTGACCGATCAGGACTGGTCGCAGCGACCCGTTCGCGATGGCGGAGCGCGACGGGCGGCTCTACGGGCGCGGCGCCTGCGACATGAAGGGGTTCATCGCCGCGCGCTGGCGATGGCGCCGCGTCTCGCCGAGCCAGTGTCCGCGACCGCCCGCTGCACTTCGCCTTCACCTATGACGAGGAAATCGGCTGCCTCGGCGCCCGGCGCCTGGCCGAGCGTGCTGCGCGACGCGGGCTGACGCCTGGCGTCGCCATCATCGGTGAGCCGACCGAAATGCGCATCATCGAGGGCCACAAGGGGTGCTACGAATACACCACGCAGTTCACCGGGCTCGAGGGCCACGGCTCGGCGCCCGACCACGGGGTGAACGCGGTGGAATACGCGGTGCGCTACGTCGCACCACCTGCTGGGGCTCAAGGACGAGCTGCGGGCGCGCGCGCCCGACAGGCAGCCGCTTCGACCCGCCCTGGACCACGATCAACATCGGCGCGCTGATCGGCGGCGTGGCCCATAACGTGATCGCCCGGACGGCGCAGATCGATTGGGAGATGCGCCCGGTCCAGCCGGGCGACGCCGACTTCGTCCACGACAGCCTGCGCGCGCTTCTGCGAGACCGAGCTTCTGCCCGCGATGCGGGCGGTGCATCCGGAGGCGCGATCGTGACCGAGGTGATCGGCGAGGTCGCGGGCCTCGTGCCCACCGACGACAACGAGGCCGCGCCGCATCGTGGCCGAGCTCACCGGCGCCAACGCCGCCGACGTGGTCGCCTTCGGCACCGAGGCCGGGATATTCCAGGCGCTGGGCAGCCGACGTGGTTGTCTGCGGGCCGGGATCGATCGAACAGGCCCACAAGCCCGACGAATACGTCGCGCTCGACCAGCTGGCAGAGTGCCTGACGATGCTGGACCGTCTCGGCGACACGGCTGGGGCGCGCGGCGCAATAGGCGGGCAGGGGGCTGCGCGCCGCCGTCGCGGCCCGCGACGGCGTCGAACGGCGGCGGTGTCTTTCTCAGGCGCTCTGCGGGCGACGGTCTCCGGCATGTCGCCTTGCGGGCCGTGCCGGATGGCCAGCGCCTCCGGGATCGCGCGCGAGGTCGCGCACCCCGGACAGGATCGCCTCGACCGTGGCGTCGTCCATCGCGTAATGCAGGCTCAACCGGACCCAGCCGGGTTTTCCGCTTTCGTCGCCATGAAGGATAGCGTCGCGCATCGCACAGGATTGGCCTTCGGTGATGCCGAGCAGCCGGTGGCCGTAGGGGCCGGCGCACACGCAGCCGCCGCGTGCCTGGATGCCGAAATGATCGCTGAGCATGCGGGTCACCCGCTGGTGATGCAGATGGCCGCCGGCCGCTCTCGGACCAGGAAGGAATAGGTCGGCAAGCGGTGCCGGGCCTCGGTGCCGAGCAGGTGGAGCCCCGGCACGTCGCCCCAGGCCGCCATCGCGCGCCGGTCGAGGGCCGCTTCGCGCGCGCCGATCACTTCGCAGCCGACCGCCTGTTTCACCGCGAAGGCCAGCGCGGCGCGGATGTCGGCGAGGATGTTCGGCGTGCCCGCCTCCTCGCGTTCGTGCAGGTTGCCGACGTAATCATGCGCCCAGGGCGAGACGAAGGCGACGGTGCCGCCGCCGGGGGCCGTCGGGCGGGTGCGGGTGACGACGGCGCGCTTCACCGCCAGCACGCCCGAGGCGCCCGGGCCGCCGACGAACTTGTGCGGCGAGATGAAAATCGCGTCCTTCGCCGGGCCGCCGGACGGGTTCATGTCGATCGCCAGGTAGGGCGCGCCGGCGGCGTAGTCCCAGAACGACAGCGCGCCGTGGCGCTTCAGCAGGCCGGTCACCGCGTCTACATCGGTGCAGATGCCGGTGACGTTGGAGGTGGCCGAGAAACTGCCGATCACCAGTGGCCGATCGGCATGGGCCATGCAGTTCCGCCTCGAGATGGGCGAGGTCGATGCCGGTCTCAGCGTCGGGGCCGATCTCGATCACCTCGGCCACGCTCTCGCGCCAGGGCAGGATATTGGAATGGTGTTCGTAGGGGCCGATCAGCACAACCGGCCGTGGCCCGGGCTTGGGCGCGCCCTGAAGGCCGAGAAGTCCGACCAGCTTGTTGATCGCGCCGGTCACGCCCGCGCCGGCGAAGATCACCTCGTCGGCGTCGCCCGCGTTGAGACATTGGCCGACATAGGTCCGCGCCGCTTCGCGCGCCCGCGTCGTCTGCCGGCCACAGAAACTGTCCTCGGTATGGCTATTGGCATAGGCGGGCAGGACCTCGTTGCGGATGTAATCCTCGACCTGGGACAGCGCCCGACCCGAGGCGGTGTAGTCCGCATAGATCAGCGCGCGGGGGCCGAACGGCCCGTCGAACGTCATGCCTTCTCCGATCAACCCGGACCGGATCCGGTCGATCGCCGCCGCGCCGCGCGCGCCGTCCAGAATATCTGCGAATGGTGTCATCGGTGTGTGCCCGTTGCGCTTGGTCCCGGGCCGGTCGGTCCGCCGGCCTTCTCCTTCAAGCATGTCACCGGGGCAGGTGGTATTTCGCTCTCAAAATTACTGGCAAAATGGCGCCTTCTTGTGGTCATATGATCGCATGGAAAGCATTTATCTAGATCAAAACGACGTGGCAATCCTGCGCGAACTGCAAAAGGATTCGAGCCTGTCGCAGCGCGACCTGGCCGAGCGGATCGGGGTGTCGCAGAATGCCTGCTGGCGGCGGCTGAACGCGCTGAGATCGCGTGGCATCGTCACCGGACAGAGCGTGCGGCTCGACCGCGAGAAGCTCGGGCTGAAGCTCGTGGTCTTCGCGATGATCCGCACCCGGCACCACTCGGCCGACTGGCTGCAGACCTTCCGCCGGCAGGTCGCGCTGATCGACGAAGTGGTCGATTTCTACCGCATCGGCGGAGATTACGATTACCTGCTGAAAGTGGTGGTCGAAGACATCGCGGGCTACGATGCCGTCTACCAGCGGCTGATCGACAAGGTCGAGCTCGATTGCGTCACCGCCTATTTCGCGATGGAATCCATCCTTGAAAGCCGGCCCCTGCCACTCGCAGCCGCTGAGGCGCGGCGGCGGTTGACTTCGCGGGGGCGGAAGACGACATTCCGCCCGTCATTCGGGAGGCACGCCCTGGAACGCAGCCAGACATACCGCCGCCTTTGGGCGCTCGTGAGCGTCGCGACGATGCGGCTCGGGTTTCTCCGAGACTTTCTCGAAGAGCCTGGCGCGCGAGTTCTCGCCCTGTCGCCGTCGACTTCGAGATCAAGCAGCAGAAAGCGATACAGGCAGGTTTCGAGGAGTCTTGGGGCAACCGAACATTGACACCGATCAGCAAAAGCGCAGAGCCGCGCAATGCACGCCAGAGATTGCCAAATGCTCGGCAGACGCGTTGAGAACGATTGCAGACGCGCCTTTTTTTTGACATAGTATTATTGGTTTGGATTGTCGAAATTGAAGTGCTTGCAGGCATGAAAGATAGGGCGATCCAAACTTTCACAATTTGGAAAGTTTGGAAAGGTGCCTGTATGACGTTGCTGGCCGCACTCATTCGCCTCGATTTGACCTCTGTGCTCGGGTGGGGACTTGGAATAGTCCTTTCAAGTGCCATGTTGTCCGGCTTGATCTCCTGGTCATTGACCACTGCGGGGAGCGTCGCATTGGTCTTCTGTGTGCTGTACACCTCTCTGATGCTTTCGATTGCGGTTTTTGGACAGCAAGAAGCCTGAGTTCAGCATTGACGGAGAACATTGGGCATTAGCACCCGGCGCCAATCTAACAGTTGGGAACATTCTGTCCTCATTCGAGGGCTCGCCTGTTCTTGACGATCCTTCGTTACAATTGGGCGGGCGGCCAAGAATGATCCCTGTAACTGCGTTATTGGACTGAACTGGGGTCACATTCCCCAATTGGCCATTAAAACGCAAGCTTCCCGCGAGGCGGTGGGGTAACATGACCGGGGTAGTGATGTGATTGCACAATTACCCATCACGCCGGACAAGCTGCTTGAATTCGACTTCCTGGGGCCCGAACAGCCTGCATGGCCGAACCGCCGTGCCATGCCCGCAATCGCTTCCTTCTTCCAGAGCCACCCTTCACGCCCGCAACAGATCTCCGACGATCAGCCGGATACGGGTGATGTCTTCGGGCCGCGAAAGCGACGGCGCGTGGCCGCAGTCGGGGAAGAGGGTGATCTCGGGCCGCGGCCCCGACGATGCCATCAATCTCGCGGTCGCGGCGGGAAGAATGTCCGAACTGGCGCCGCGCAGCACATGCATCGGCAGGGTGATCCGTTCATAGCGGTCCCAGCTGGTGAGGTCCTCGGGCGAGGCGGTGAACTGGACGGTGATCGCCGGATCGTAATGGGTGGTGAACCTGCCGTCGGCGCGCCGGCGTACCGAGGTCCGGGTCATCCGCTGCCAGAATGCGTCATCGGCCGGGCCGAAGGGGGCGTAGGCCGCGCGAAACCAGGCTTCCGCCGCGCTCAACGTCGCGAAATCCGGTGCGGAATCGGCGTATTCGAGGATCCGGTCGATCGCCTCCTTCGGGATTTCCGGGCCGATGTCGTTGACGATCAGCCAGGCCAGGCGGTCGGCGAGCGGGCCCGAGGCCATGCGCATCCCGATCAGCCCGCCCATCGACGTGCCGATCCAACCCACCCGATCGAGCCCGTAATGGTCGAGCAGGTCGGCGGCGATGCCGGTGTAGTAGTCGACCGCGTATTCCGCCTCCGGGTTGTCCGACCAGCTCGAGCAGCCCGCGCCCGATCGTGTCCGGGCAAAGCACGAGATAATCCTCCGAGAGCGCCGCGGCCAGCTCGTCGAAATCGCGCCCCGTGCGCGCGAGCCCGTGCCACATGACAAGCGTCTCGGCCGCCGGGCGGCCCCATTCGGTGACATGGATCTCATGGTCGAGGACGGGCACGAAGGCATGGCGCGGGGCGGTCACGGGCGGGCATCCTTTCGCGAGGACGGTGCCGGCGATGCCTTTGGGGAAGAAATAGACCAGCAGGATGAAGATGATCCCGAGCCAGAACAGCCAGCGGTCGGGGTCGACGCAGGTGCGGGCAGCAGCGGCAGACCCGCTGTCGCCTCGGCCGCAACCCCCATGAGGTCGCGCAGGTAGTATTGCGACAACACCAGCAGCACCGCGCCGATGACCGCGCCCCACATCGTGCCCATGCCGCCGATCACCACCATCAGCAGGATGTCGATCATGATCGCGAAGCTGAGCGTGGTGTCGGGCCCGGTGTATTTGAGCCAGACGGCGTAGATCGTGCCCGGCGAGCGACGCGATGACGGCGGCGATGCAGAACACGAAGGTGCGATAGGCGACGACGCGGTAGCCGATCGCCTCGGCGCGCGCCTCGTTCTCGCGGATCGCCTTCAGCACTGTCCCGAGCGGCGAGCCGACGATGCGCAGCAGGACCACGAACAGGGCGAGCGAGGTGGCGAACACGAAGTAATAGGCCGCGAGCTTGCCGTTGAGCTTCACCCCGAAGAGGCGCAGCGACCTTGCCGTCGTCGTCCACCATCAGCTTGGTCGCGGTCTTGAACAGCTCCGGTGTGCGGTAGGTGATCCCGTCTTCGCCGCCGGTGAAGGCGCTGAGCTGCGAGGCGAGCACCATGCGCGACGGAGGCGGCGGCGAGCGTGACCATCGCGAAGAAGATCGCCTTGCACCCGCAGCGACAGCAGACCGATCGGCGATGCCGACCACCAGCGACAGCAGCACGCCGGCCAGTCCGCCGAGGACAAGCGCGTCCCAGCGTCGGCCCGATCTCCTTGAGCGCGATCGCGGCACCATAGGCCCCGAAGCCGAAGAACATCGTATGCGCAAAGCTGACGATCCCGGTGTAGCCGATCAGCAGGTCGTAGCTCGCGACCAGCACGATGAACATGCAGATCCGCGCCGCCACCTCGAGCGAGCGCACGTCCTGGAACAGGAACGGGCGCGAAGAGCAGCAGCGCTCGCGATGAGCAGGACCACCGCTTTGACGCCCGTAGTCGCCGGAATGACTATTCATCGGTTCCCTCACTTCACGGCCGGTTTGCAGCCCGTTCGGGCCGCCACAGCAGGATTGCCATCATCAGGATCATGTTCGACGCCAACGCCAGTTTCGGTGCGAGAAAGCCGATGTAATTGGCCACCAGCCCGACCATGATCGCGCCCAGCAGCGTGCCCTCGATCGATCCGAGACCGCCGATGATCACGACGATGAAGACGACGATCATCATCTCGGCCGCCGAGCGCGGGGGTGATCAGCGTCTCGTACCCCGCCCAGATCGCGCCGCCGAGCGCCGCCAGCGCCGAGCCCAGCATGAAGACACCGACGAACAGCCGGTCGACCCGGAAGCCGAGCGCCTCGACCATCTCGCGGTTCTCGACGCCGGCCCGGATCAGCAGGCCCGATGCGGGTGCGGTTGAGCACGAGCGTAGAGGCCGAGATAGACAGCGAGGCCCAAGGCCGAAGGCGAACAGCCGGTAGATTTCGATCGCCACATCCCCGATCACCAGCGCGCCTTCGAGGAAGGCGGGGCGCGGGACGGTGACGGGCGTGCCGCCCCAGAGCGCGAGGATCGATCTGTTCGGCGACGATCAGCGCGCCCATGGTGATGAGGATCTGGCGCAGGTGGTCGGGATAGACCGGCTTGATGATGACGCTTTCGAAGAACCAGCCGGCGGCAAGGCCGAACAGGATCGCCGCGGCGAAGGCGGCGAGCAGCGCCAGCGAAGCGAGCACCACGCTGTCGGACCCGAGCCAGCCGCCAAGCGCCGCGAGCACGCTGGCGGCGATGAAGGCGCCGAAGCTCACGAAGGCGCGAATGGCCGAAGTTGAGCACGTCCATCAGCCCGAAGACGAGGCTGAGGCCCGAGGCCATCAGGAAGATCATCATCCCCATCGCGAGCCCCGCGACGGTGAGCGTGACCCAGGAGACGGGCGCGCCGATCAGCACGAAGGCCACGGCCGCAACCGCCACCGGCAGCAGGTAGACGCCGCCGAGCCGGCCGATCCAGCTGTCTACACGGTTCAAGGCTCTTTCCATCGCGCCCTCCTATGCCGACAGGCTCAGAAGTCGGGCTTGCAGCGCGGTGTCCGCGACGAAGCCGGCCATCGTGCCGGCATGCGCGATCGCGGCCATCGTCGATCACCGCCATGTCGCGGCCCAGCGCCCGGGCGAAGTCGAAATTCTGCTCGACCAGCAGGATCGTCGTCGTCTCGGCAATCTCGCGAAACGCCTCCGCCATGGCCTCGACGATGGACGGGCGCGAGCCCCTTGGTCGGCTCGTCCACCAGGATCAGCGCGCGCGGCTCGATGATGGCGCGCGCGACCGCGAGCATCTGTTTTTGCCCGCCGGACAACGCCCAGGCCTGCTTGGTCCAGAAGGTGCTCCAGCGCCGGGAACAGGTCCTAGATCCGGGCGCAGGCGGGCCTGGTCGAACGTGCCTTTCGCGGTGGCGAGCACCAGGTTCTCCTCGACCGTGAGCCCGCCGAACACGCCCATGTTTTCCGGAACGTAGGCGATGCCGAGCCGGGCGATATCGGCGGTGTGACAGCCCGGTGATGTCCTGGCCCCGGAACCGGACCGACCCGGGCGAGGGCCGCCACAGCCCCATGATCGAACGCAGCGTGGTCGTCTTGCCCGCGCCGTTGCGGCCCAGCAGCACGAAAACGCCGCCTTCGGGCACCGTCGAGCGAGACGTCATGCAGCACGGCGTATTGGCCGATATCGGTGTGCATGTCGTCGAGCGGTCAGCAAGGCTCATGCGGCGCCTCACCGACGTGCCGAGGTAGACGTCGCGCACGATCTGGCTCGCCATCACCTCGTCGGGGTCGCCGTCGGCCAGCAACTCGCCGTTGTGCAGCACGATGATGCGGTCGGCCAGCGCGCGCACCACGTCCATCTTGTGCTCGACCAGCAGCACGGTCTTGGTCGTGGTCGTGCTTGAGCTCTCGCGATCAGCTCCAGCACGTCCGGGGCGTGGTCGAGCGACATGCCGGCGGTGGGCTCGTCGAACATGTAGATGTCGGGCTCCATCGCCATCAGCAGCGCCACCTCGAGCTTGCGCTGGTCGCCGTGCGGCAGGGCGGCGGCGGCGCAGATGGGCGACTGCGCGTCAGTTTGCGCGGCTTCGAGATAACGCTCGGCGCCGCGTCGGTCAGTTCGGTGAAGCGTTTCGACCTGGCGCAACAGAACCGCCAGCCATGGCCGGACTGGGCCTGCACGGCGAGGCGGATGTTCTCCAGCACGCGTGAGCTGCGGGAAACAGGTTGGTGAGCTGGAAGGCCCGGCCCGATCCCGTGCGCGCGCGCGGGCCGAGGGCGACATGCCGGTGATGTCGATCGCCATCTTTCAGCACCCGGCCGTCGCAGGCGGCGAGCTGGCCCGAAATCAGGTTGAAATAGGTCGTCTTGCCGGCGCCGTTCGGGCCGACGATGACCGTGAGCTCGCCCGGGCGGAAAGTCGCAGCGACACGCTGTTGACCGCCACATGGCCGCCGAACCGGATCGTCAGATCCTCGTGTCACAAGGGAAGGCTGGGTCATGATCTGGAGTCCCGGCAGGTGTCCCCGGCCCGCGGGAGCTTGCGGGCCGGGGCAGCGTTTCGCGTGGGATCAGTTGCGCCCGATGGGGAATGTCCATCTCGTCCGCGGTGATCTCGCGCACCAGCTCCGGGATCGCCCAGTCGACGTCGTCATCGACGCGGATCTTGAAGTGATACATCGACTGCAGCGCCTGGTGATCCTCCGGGCGGAAGGTCATCGTGCCCTTGGGTGTTTCCCAGCTCATGCCTTCCATCGCCGCGATCAGCGCTTCGGTCTCGAGCTCCTCGGCCGTTTCCAGCGCCTTGCACCACCGCCAGCGCCGCCGCCATGCCGCCGGCGGTGAAGAAGTCGGGCGGGCTGTCGAAGCGTTCCTGGTGGGTGGCCACGAGCCAGTCGTTCACCGCGTTGTCGGGGCTCTCGTAGTAGTAATAGATCGCGCCTTCCATGCCCGGCACTTGCTTGTAGGTGGGCAGGACGGGCAGGATGTGACCGCCGGTCGAGATCTCGATGTCGAAGCGCTCGGGCTGCATCGCCTTGATCTTGCCCAACGGGTCGCCGCCGCCGGCGACGTAGATCAGGATGACCTTGCGGCCCGGCTGGTCCTTCAGCGCATTGAACATGCGCTCTGCCGGCCGCGGTGAAATCGGTGGTGCCCTGGGGGACGTACTCCTCGTGCACCACGCGTCGCGCCGGTGCCGTCGAGCGCGGCCTTGAAGGCGGCGATGCCGTCCTGGCCGAACGCGTAATCCTCGGCCAGGGTCGCGACATAGAGGTTCTCGTCCGGCTGCAGCGCCAGCGCCTGGGCCTGCATGTCCATCGACGAGTTGCGCGAGGTCTTGAACACATAGCGGTTGCCGTCGGGCCCGGTCAGGCTGTCGGCGACCGCGGGCTCGACGATCAGGATTTTCTCGTATTCCTCGGCGATCGGCAGCAGCCCCTTGGTCACGCCGGACGATGTCGCGCCGACCGCGAGCAGCACCTCGTCGTCGCCGTAGGCTTCGGCCAGCACCGCGCGGGCGACGTCGGGCTTGAACTGGGTGTCCTTGTAGATGATCTCGATCGGCCGTCCGTGACCATCGTTGGTGCCGTCGGTGGCATATTCGAGGCCGAGTTCGAAGCCGGTCTGGGCCTGCTTGGAGAACACCTCGAAGCGAATGCCCCGAGGTGCCGTGGACGAGCGCGATCTTGATCGGGTCTTCGGCCAGGGCCGCACCCGCGCAGACGACGCTCATGACAGCAGCGCCGACCAGTCTGAGAACCGGATTCATTGTCTTCCTCCCTGTTCCGGTGCGGCCCGCGGCGTTGCCCGCGCGCGATCCGTCCGGTAATCATTGATTTCAAAACCCTCCTCCAGGCAGGGGCTTCGGCGCAAGATCGTGGAAATACGTATCGATGACTGCTACCGGGAAGGCCGCTTTGGCGACCTGGCCTTTCTGTATGCGCCGATCGGGCTGGTGGTCACCGAGAACCGGGTGATCCGCGACTGCAACCATGCCTTCGCCGAGATGTTCGGCTATGCCAGGGTGGATCTTCATAACCGCGTGTTTTCAATTCTTTATCCGACTGATGCCGAGTTTGACAACATCCGCGACCGGGGCGTGAGCCAGCTGCGCGAAACCAACACCTACTGGGACGAACGGATCATGGCCCGCAAGGACGGGAGCCTGTTCTGGTGCCGGGTGCGGGGGCATTCATTCACCCCTGACGAGCCGCTCATGCGCGCGGTCTGGAGCTTCGCCGACCTCTCCGGGATTCGACCCTATCTCGATCTCACCCGGCGCGAACGCGAGATCGTCTCCCATCTGGCGGACGGGCTCACCAGCAAGGAAATCGCGTTGAAGCTCGAGATTTCGCACCGCACCGTCGAGGTCTACCGCGCCAAGCTCCTGAAGAAATTCGGTGTGACCAATACGAGCGCCCTGTTCCAGGCGCTGGGCGGCGGCCGGACCGAGCACATCGTCCCGCGGGAATGACCAAGTGGGTCTGCTGCTGAGCTGGCAACGCGTTGTACATCCGTCCCGATGTCCCGTCCAATCGAAGGGCCGGGCCGCGACGGGCATCGGTTTCAGTCATAACGCGATGGAAAAGCATTGAAAAAGGTCAAGATAATCGCGACGGGTGGGACCATCGACAAGGTGCACGATGTCAAAACGGAAGCGCTCGGGTTCGACCCGGACGGCACCACGCATATCCCCGCCATGCTGCGGATCGGACGCTGCCACTTCCCGGCGGTCGAGCTTTCGATGCTGAAAGACAGCCTCGATTTCGACGATGCAGACCGTGCGGCGATCGCCGCCGCCGTGACCCGGGCCGAAGAGGACGCGATCGCAATCACCCACGGCACCAGCACGATGGGCGAGACCGCGCGGTTTCTGGTGGGGTGTGCGCCGGGAAAAACCGTGGCGTTGACCGGCGCAATGCGGTCGTTTTCGCTCAATTCCTCCGACGGCGAGTTCAATCTCGGGGGGGGGGGGGCGTGGTCGCCGCCCAACTGCTTGCCCACGGGGTCTTGGGGGGTGATGAACGGCCGGGTGTTCTCGGCTGACCAGCTGCACAAAGACACCGATGCGGGGCGGTTCGATCTGAAATCGGTGAGCGCGGACGCGCGCGGATGGGTCCTCCCGTGCGAGTGGTGCGCCGCGGGTGGACAGTCCGGCCGTCACCGCGCGGTTCGACGTCCCGCCGAAGTCCTGAAATCCGCGGTCGATACCTGGGTCGCGGCCCCCTCCGATGCGGCGCATGAGCCGCCAAGTCCGCTTGACGCGCCGCCCGCATGCGCGATCCGCAGACCGCGGCCTTCGGTTTCGGCAGCCAGACCGTCGATGAAAGGCAGCGCAAGGTGTACGCCCGACCGCGCGACGATAACCCGGTCGATTTCTTCGACGGCGACCACGACGTGAAAGAGGAAGCCCCGCGTCGCCACCGCCGGCGTCATCGCCAACCGGACCTTCGACGTCACGGGCACCATTGACGAAGCCGAGACAAGGCGGGTGTTGATCGAAGGCCTGAAAGAGATCGACCGGATCGAGGCCCACGCCGCCATCTGTGACGACGCCGTCGATTTCCTGCTCTGGAGCCAAGACCTGAGCGGCACCGTGCACGGTGCGGACAAACGCGCGACCGATTTCGACAACGAAACCTCCAGGCGGGCAATTGTGACCGCTGTGCCGGTCACGTCGTCGCTGCCACCAGGTTGCGGGTCTCGGACCGCGAAGACGCCACCGCCAACCGGCCGACGGCGGGCCGGGCCAAGCGGGCAAGTTCCGGCGCGGCGGCCGGCTTTTTCGCCCAAGCCGCGACGGCGCGGCCCACACGACACGCAGGCTTGATCGGTGGATCACCGCGCGACGGCGAGATTGCCGTGACCGGTCGCAAGCGGAACCACGTAGTGTTCTATGGCGGCGACGGCATGGCCGATGACGGGGTCGAATTGGGCAAGGCAAGCGGTGTCGCACCGACGGAAAGGGGGAGACGATCACCTGCTCCGGCGGGCGCGCGCGTTGCCGCCGCGGTGAGATCGCCCGCTTGAGTTGACCGGCGGCTGGACCAGTCAGGGACCACCACCTCGCGCGTGTGGGTTGACGGCGCGACGCCAGTCTCGGGGCGGTCGTGGGCGATTGCGGCAGTCGCAGCGATGCCGCGGCGCGGGGCCCGGTCAAGGCGAATTGCATGAAATTCCCGGTGCGTTCGAACGCGGCGATCGCCCGGGTCATCGCTGCTGAGACGGCCATCGCTCCCGTCGAGGATGCCCGTCGCCACCAGCGCCGGAAAGGCTTCGAGAGGGACCGGATCGACTTTCAGCCGGGCGACAACGGCCGTCCCGTCGGCCATGCCCGTCACAAACGGGTTGAGGGACGGCGCACCGGCCCGATCCTTCTGTGTCGAGGCGCGCTCGGCAAGGAAATGACCGCCGAACCAGGCGCTACCCTCACCCTTTTGGACGGTGCGCGCCGTCCGATTTGGCGCGCCGCAATGCCAGTCGGTGCGCCACCCCGGCACCGGGTCTCGCGGATCAGCGGGGCAGGGTGCCTTGCGCGATCCACCCATCAAACACCTCGAGCGCGGCCGTGCTGAACGCGGGGTCGTTGATGTGGCAATCGATTTCTCGCAGCGCGACGTTTTCCGGGCAACACGCGCGGACCTCGTCGATGAAGGCCGCAAGCCCGTCCGGGTCGCAGAGCGGCCCGCCGGGACGGTCCCATTCGTTGCACCCCCTGAGCGGCAGCAGGAACACGACCGGCCCCTTCGCTTCTGATAGCCGCGCGCACATTGCCTGTGCCATCTCGCGGCGCTGCCGGGCCGTCATCATCACCGACGACAGCAGCCGGTTGTGCGCATGCACCTCCTGGCCCGCGACCCTCGCGGGTGGATCCTGCCAGCCGACGAAGTCGACCAGGTCGTAACAGCCCGGCGCGACAATCTGGGGGATGCCGGCCTTGCCTGCGTTGGTCATCCGGTCCGGCCCCGCGCTGATCGACGAGCCCATGATGTGGTTGCCCACCTCCTGCGGCGCAAAATCCATCACCCCCGCGAACACGCCCTCGGCGGCGAGGCTCTCGAAGGCACGCCCGCCCATGCCGGTGGCGTGAAACACCGCGACCTCGTAGCCGCGCTCTTCCAGCGCCGGTTTCAGGCTGCACCATGTAGCGCAACACGGTCTTGCCGAAGCTGGTCATGCCGATGAGCGGCCTGGTCGAGGTCGGGCGGCTCCACCGCCCGCGCCGCCCCCAGAACCGCGCCCGCGGCCTGGCTGACAGCGACGCCTTGCAGATCGAGTTCAGCCCGTAAAGCCCGCCGGCCCAGAGGATCATCTGGATGTCGGCGGCCAGCCGGTCGGGCGGCATCATGGCGAGAAACTGACGGTCGAGACGACGTATTTCGGCACGCCGAGCGGCAGCGCCTGGCAGAGATCGAGCGCGAGGTCGGTGCCCATCGTGCCGCCGAGCACGACGACGCCGTCGAACCGGCCCTCGCGGTAGAGCCTCAGCGCCAGCGCGGCGCGCCGCGCGCCATGATCTGCATCGCGGTGTTCTCGTCGCCGCTGTCGATGGCCGCCTGGATCGACGATCCGCCCGCCTCGGCCACGTCGTGTTTGGACCAGTCGAGCGGCGCGGACGGGTCGCCCAGCACGCGGACATCCATCGTCAGCACGCCGCCGCCCTGGCCGCGGATGCACCTGCGCCATGTAGCCCAGTTCGTCGTCCTTGGTGTCGTAGGTGCCGACGACCAGGATGGTCTTGTCAGCCATAGGTGTCTCCCTTTTCGTCCAGCATTTCGCGCGCCATCCGCTCGGCCAGCGCGATGAACCGCTCCGCGCGCGCATGCGCCCCGGGCTCGCCAAGGCGCGGCACGATCCAGCCCACATAGGTGAAAGCGCGCAAGGCCTGAAACAGCGCAAGATCGGCGCGGTCGAGAGCGCGGGTGGCCGTGTAACCCTCGATCAGCGCGCCGATCAGCGCCTCCGGGTCTCTGTCCGCGCGCAGCGCCCGGTTGGCGGCGGTGGCGAGGTCGAAGGCGCGCGCGCCCCAACCGCCGTCGTCGAAATCGATCATCACCGGACCGCCGCGCGGCCAGGATCACGTTCTCGGGCACCAGGTCGGCGTGGATCAGACCCGTAATCCACCGTGCCCATGCGCGCCGCCAGCCGGTCCCGGGCCATGTCGCGCGCCGCGGAGAGCAGGTCTCGCCCGACCGGCGAGAGCAGCGGGTTCTCCCAGAACCGTCCCCAGAGCGGGGCGGGGCCGACGAGCCCGTCCGCGTCCCAGGCCGGCCGGGTGAAGTCCGCGGGCGGCGTCCAGGCGTCGCAGACATCATGCAGCCGCGCGATCTCACCGCCGAGCGCGCGGTAGGCGGCGGCGGCGTCGTCGAGCGCCGCGAGCCGTCCGTCGATGCCCATGGGCTTTCCGTCGATCCAGCTCAGTAGGTCCGCGACCACGTCTTCCCGCGGTGACACAGAGTGCGCTGTCCGACGTCGGCTGCGGAACCGGAACCGGGAGCCCGCCCTCGGCGAGGGCCGCCATCCAGTCCAGCTCGCTGCGCAGCTCGGCGAGGCTGCGATAGCCGACGCGGTGAAGCCGCAACGCACGCGGACCGTCGGGCGTGTCGACCCGGTAGACGTGGTTCTCGCGCCGCGCCACGAGCGTGCAGGGCGCGTCCTCGAGGCCCCAGGCGGCGAGGTATGCCCCGGGATCAGCCAACCGGACGTCCGAGCGCGCCCAAAACGTCGTCAAGGCGCTCCAGCATGTAGTCCGCGTTTTCCTTCGAGAACGGCATCGGCGGGCGGATTTTCAGCGTGTTGTAGTGGATCCCGACGAAATTCAGCAGCACGCCCCGGTGGCGCATCTCGTTGGCGACCCGCTTGGCGTAGGCCGTGGCCGGGGTCTTCGGTCTCCCGGTCGGTGACGATCTCGGCGCCGAAGATCAGCCCGTAGCCGCGCACGTCGCCGATCCAGTCGTATTTCTCGGCGAGGCTGCGCAGGCCGTCGCGGGCATAGGCCCCGACCACCCGCGCGTTCTCGACCAACGCCTCGTCCTCCAAGCACGTCGAGCACGGCGTTCGCCGCGGCACAGGAGACGGGGTTGCCGCCGAAGGTATTGAAATACCGAAACGACTTTCGAAAGGCGGCCATGTGCTCCGCCGATGTCACCACCCCCGCCACAGGGTGCCCGTTGCCCATCGGCTTGCCGAGGGTGACGATATCGGGCTGCGCGCCGATCCTCTGATGCGCCCACATGGTCTCGCCCAGCCGCCCGAAGCCCGATTGCACCTCGTCGGCGATGAACAGCCCGCCAGCGTCGCGCACGGCAGCCAGCGCGGGATCGAGCCAGCCGGGATCGAGCGTCGGGAAACCTTCGTTGACGAACCCCGGGCAGAGGATGATCCCGGCAAAGCCCACACCCCGCGCCTCAAGATCGGCAATTGCGCCGCGCACGGCCTGCGCAAAGGCCTCCGCATGGGCTCTGCCGGGCGTGCCGCCGAGCGGGCGGGTGCTGTCGGGGGCAGGGACGTGGGCCACCCAACCACCGTCGCCGGTGCCGGGCCGGTTGGTGGCCGAGAGCTGTGCGACTGCGCTGGTGTTGCCGTGGTAGGTATGGTCGGTCGCGATGATCCCACGCTTGCCGGTCACCGCTTCGGCCATGCGCAGCGCGATGTCGTTGGCCTCCGACCCGGTGCAGGTCAACACCGCGGTGTCGAGTGGCGCTTCGAAGGTGCCGGTGAGCCGCTCGACATAGTCGACGAGGCCCGCGTGCAGGTAGCGGGTATGGGTGTTGAGCGTGGCCGCCTGCTTGCAGATCGCCCCCACCACGTGCGGGTGACAATGGCCGACGTGTGGCACGTTGTTGTAGCAATCGAGATACGTCCGCCCGTCCGCATCCCGGACCCAAACGCCGTCGCCGTGCACGATATGCACGGGATCGTCGTAGAAGGTTGACACATTCGGACCGAGCAGGCGCCGTCGGCGCACCACCAGGTCGTCCCGTGTCACAGGATCGGTCACAGCGCGATCCAGGCCGTCTTGAGATCGATGTACTTGTCGAAGGCGTGCAGCGACTTGTCGTGGCCATTGCCCGATTGCTTCACGCCGCCGAGCGGCACGGTGATGATCCGCCCCGCCATAGGTGTTCACATGCACCACGCCCGCGCGCACGCCGCGCACCATCCGGTGGGCGCGCGACAGATTCGCCGGTCCAGACCCCGGCGGCGAGCCCGTAGTCGGTGCGCATTGGCGAGGCGCGACGGCCTCTTCCTCGGTGCCGAACGGGGTCACGGCCAGCACCGGCCCGAACACCTCCTCGCTGGGCGATCCGTGCTCGCGGCTTCACCCCGGTCACCACCGTGGGCTCCATGTAGCTACCCGCCGGTCTCCTGCAGGATGCGCGTCGCCGCCAGTGCGCAACTGCGCGCCCTCCGTCGAGCGCGCCTGGCGACGAAGCCGAGATTGCCGCTCGAGCTGTTGCCTCGAATTGACCGCGCCGATGTCCGATGCCCAGGTCGAGCGGATCACCGACCCGGAGCGCCTGCCGCCGCATCTGGCACAGCGCCTCGACGAAGTCGTCGTGGATCGTCCGCCTCGACCAGCAGCCGCGAGCCCGCGACACAGACCTGCCCCGCGTTGCGGAAGATCGCCGCACGGCCGACACGCGCGCCGCCTGGGCCAGATCCGGGGCATCGGCGAAGACGATGTTGGGCGACTTGCCGCCAAGTTCCAGATACACGCGCTTGAGGTTCGAGCGCGCCGCATATTCCAGCAGCCGCCGCCCGGTCGCGCCCGACCCGGTGAAGACCAGCACGTCGACATCCATCGACAGCGCCAGCGCCTCGCCGGCGACGCGCCCTGGCCGGTCACCACGTTCAGCACGCCCGTCGGGCAGACCCGCCTCTGCCGCCAGTTCGGCCAGCCGCAGCAGCGACAAGGACGCGGTCTCGGCCGGTTTCAGCACCACCGAATTGCCCGCCGCCAGCGCCGGCGCGAGCTTCCACGCGCCGATCATCAGCGGGAAGTTCCACGGCACGATGGCACCGACCACGCCGACCGGTTCGCGGTGGACCAGGCCCAGCACGCCCGCGGCGCGGTCGGGGCGATCTCGCCGTAGACCTTGTCGAGCGCTTCGGCGTAGTAGCGGAACGTGCCGGCGGCCGACCCGGCCTCGGCCTTCAGCGCCATGGCGATCTCGGTGCCGTTGTCGCGCACGCCCGAGCACGGCCAGTTCCAGCGCGTTCGGCCTCGATCAGCTCGGCAAGGCGCAGCAGCACCTTCTTGCGCTCCGCAGGCGCCCGGCGCGACCAGCGCCCGTCGTCGAACGCGCGCGCGCGCCGCCGCGACGGCCCGGTCGACATCCGCCGGCTGGGCGCGCTCGAGCGTCGTCAGCTTGCGTCCGTCGATCGGCGAGAGACACATTCGAGCGCTTCGCCCGCAGCCGTCTTGCCACGTTCCGTCGATAAATAGCTTCTGCGGCGCGACAGGTTGCGTGGCGAAGCGCGTCGATGCGTGACTGGTCGACCATGTCGCGTTGGCCTTTCTTGTCGTTTTCATGTCCAGCCAGACCCGGCGGGCATGCAGGGCCAGCACGAGAAGGATGAGGACAAACAGGATCGCGGCGATGGGCGGTCGATGAAATCCAGCGGGGTTTTCACCCGGACCATCGAGGTGCGCAGCTTCACCTCCATGATGCCGCCCAGCACCATGCCCAGGATGATCGGCACAATCGGCAGGTTCAGCCGCTTCAGGATCAAGCCGAGCACACCGAAACCCGACGGCAATGGCGCAATCGACCACCGAATTGCGCAGGGAATAGACGCCGACGAAGCTGAAGCGTCAGGATGATGATCCCCAGAAACCGGTTGGGGATCTGCGACCACCTTGATCAGCAGGTTGGTCGAGAACAACAGGAAGACCACCACGAGCACGTTCAGGATCAGCAGCGCGATGTAGAGCGCATGACGAAATCCATGCTGGTTCTGGAACAGCTGCGGGCCGGGCATGACGTTGTGCACGTAAAACACCGACAACATCATCGCCGTCAGCGCCTCGCCCGGGATGCCCAGCGCCAGCAGCGGGATCATCGCAGCGCCCGGCACCGCGTTGTTGGCAGTCTCGGACGCGATCAACCCTTCGGGAGAGCCGTGACCGAACTGCCTCCGGGCGTCTTCGACGTCTTTCTGTGCATAGGTGTAGGACAGGAACTGCGCGGTGAACTCGCCCACGCCGGGGATCATGCCCATCAGCACGCCGAAAGCTGGCCGAGACGCCGGCGACCCGCCGGTAGACGCAACAGCTCCCGCAAGCCTTGGAAGCATCGAGCCCTTGAGCTTGCGTGCGGGCGCAGCTGTTTCGTCCGTCGCCCAGAAGCAGGATGAACGCCTGTGACAGTGCGAACAGGCCCAGCACCACGACGATCAGGTCGACGCCGCCGGTCAGCCAGCTCTGGTCGAAGGTGATAGCGCTGCGTGTATAGTTCACCGGCTCCAGCCCGATCGTGTGCAGCAGATGCCGAAGCGCGGCCAGCGCCGCCGCGATCAGCGACCTGCGCCGCGATGCGCGAGCACCACGAGGATGATGCCCAGCAGGGCGGCCAGGAAGATCTCGCGGCTGCCGAACATCGGGCGCGATCCTCGCCAGCACCGGCGACAGCAGGATCAGGCAGACGACCGAGAAGATTCCGCCAAAGAACGACGCCGAATAGGCCAGCGACAGCGCGCGCCGCGCCTCGCCCCGCGTCGGTCATCGGATAGCCGTCATAGGTGGTCAGCGCGTTCACCGCCGTGCCGGGCGTGTTGATCAGGATCGCCGGGATCGCGCCGCCGTACATCGACGAGCCATAGATGCCCAGCAGCACCGTCAGCCCGACGATCGGGTCCAGCGAGAAGGTGGCCGGCAGCAGGATCGCGATGGCCACCGCCGGACCGACGCCGGGGATCGCCCCGATCAGCACGCCGCCCGACCGAGCCGACCAGCAGCGCCAAACCGACGTCCCAGCGCATCAGGATGCCGGACGAGGCCTGGACCTGGGCGAGGAATTCGCTGATGAGTTCCATCCGCCGGCCTCAGAGATAGAGGATGAAAAAGTTACGCAACGTGCCCGGCAAGATCTCGTAGAGCGCCGCGCCGGGGATCTTCACCTGCAGCAACCCCTTGAACAGCACCACCACGGCAAGGCCGAAAATCAACGAGATCCACAGCATCTTTCGGCTGCGGTAGCCCATCCGCCAGCTCAGTGCGGCGGCGAAGGCGAGGGTGACCGGCAGGTAGCCGATCACCGGCACCAGCCAGACATAGGCCAGAAACCAGCCGACGAATTCGAACACGTAGGCCCAGTTGCGCCCTTCGATCCGATCCGCCCGGACGAACCGTCTGCGGGGCAGGTGCCACAGGTGCAACGCGGTGAAGCCGACCATGCCGAAGACGCCGACCGCGGGCCAGAAGCGGGCCTGGCTGAACAGATCCTTGCCGTCCTTCCAGACGGTCTGGTCCCACAGGAAGGCCGCAAGCAGCGCGGCGAGGCCGAGAAAGCCCGCCGCGAACGGCAGCTGTCCGCGCTTCGGGCCAGGGACGCTTTCGCCGATCTCTTCGCTCATGGCGACCTCCGGGACTGGCGCGTGGAATTGGCGTGGGGACGGGGCGCAGGCCGGAGACATGCCCCGGCCCGCTCCGATTTCGGGCGTTACTCGATCAGCCCGCCAATGGTTGCGAGCGTCGCCTTGTCGGCTTCGATCAGCGCCGCGCTGGCGTCCGCGTCCATCCAGTAGACGAGCGCGCCGGTGTCGCGGCAACCTCCTGGGCGCGGTCGCTCATCACCGTCTTCATGGCCACCGCGGCGATCTTGTCGCGCACGTCCTGCGGCGTGTCCTTGGTGACGAACAGCCCGTTCCAGAGCGCGATGTCGAGCGTCGGCCTCGACCTCGCCGACGGTCGGCGTATCCGGCACCTTGCGAAATCCGTTCGCCGGTGATCGACGACCAGCACCTTCACGTCGTCGAGGCAGGGCAGGATCAGCTGCAGCGTGGTGTTGATGACGTCGGCGTCGCCCGAGGCCAGCGTGTTGCAGTCGAGCGCGTCGAACGCGGCGTCGGAGCCCCACTCGAAGCCCTTCTCGGCGGCCAGCGCCTTGGTCACCTGCGTCGGCGTCAGAACGTCGCCGAAATGGCCGAGCGCCACGTCGTTCTCCTGCCGCATAGGCCGCCAGCTCGTCCATGGTCGGAATAGGGCGCGTCGCTCGAGGTGGCGATCACGAAGGGGTAGGTGAGGAAGATGCCGATCGGATCGAACTTCTCCGGGCTGAGCTCGTCGATGCCGATCTCGTGGCCGATCACCGAGACGGCCGGCACGAAGGAGCCGATGGTGTAGCCGTCGGCAGGCGCGGTCGCCACGTCGATGGCGCCGGGGAAGGGCCCGCCGCCGCCGCCGGGCTTGTTCACCACCGCGGCCGAAACGCCGTATTCCGCGGCGAAATCCTCGGCGATCATCCGGGTCAGCACGTCTTCGAGGTCACCCGGCGGCCACGGCACGATGAAGCTCACGGGCTTCTCCGGATACTCGGCGACGGCGGGGGCGGCGATGGCGGCCATGGCAAGAGCCAGGCCCCCGCCCAGGAGGTGGGTGGTCTTCATGGATGTCTCCCTGTTTCACGCCCTTTGCGAGCGCGGTTCATTATTTGAACCAGTGGTTCTTAATCAGGTTGACAGAGCCGTCGCATATCTGTCAACAAAAATGGGACAACTTGTCGCAGGCCGCGCGCGCGGCTGCTGCGATTTAGTGCAGGGAGGCCCGTCAGCGCTCATGGGAACGACATCCAAAGCTTTGTCCTTGCTGGATCTTTTCTCCCAGTCGACCCAGGAGATCGGGTTGAGCGAGCTGGCGCGTCGGTCGGGGTTCAACAAGGCCACGGTGCATCGGCTGATGAGCGACCTCGCCGCGCATGGCTTCGTCGAACAGACCGGAACGGCGCGCGAATACCGCCTCGGCCCCGCGGTCCTTCGGCTCGCGAAACTGCGCGAAGCGGCGGTGCCGATGCGCGAGGTGGTCCGCCCGATGTTGGCGGAACTTGCCGCCGAGACGGGCGAGACCGCACATGTCTCGCTGGTGCAGGGCGGCGAGCTGGTGCTGTTCGATTTCGCCTACAGCCAGGCCCACGGCACCTTGGTGACGATGGGCGACGCGCCGGTACTGGCGCTGCATGCGACGAGCTCTGGCCTCGCGGTGCTGGCCTTCTCCGAACCCGCTTTCGTCGACAGGGTCCTGCGCGGCAAGCTCGGGGCGTTCACGGCCAAGACCAGGACCGATCCGCAGGTGATCCGCGCGGCGCTTGCGCCGGTCCGGCGCGACGGCGTGGCGGAATCCGAGGGCGGCTTCGAGGCAGACGTGCATTCGCATGCGATGCCCTTGTTCGATGTCCACCAGCGCTGCATAGGTGCGATGGCTGTGGCAGCGCCGGCAGCGCGCATGGACGACGGGCTGAGGGCGACGATCTGCGCCGCGCTCCGGCGCCAGGCCCCCCGCCTCACCGCGGCGCTCGGCGGGCTCATGCCGGGCGATTTTCCGTGGCCGGACGGCGCGGAGGACGCACCCCGACCGGCCGGATCGGCGCATGAGCCCGACGCCCGTTTCAATTTCGCCGCCGCCCCCCGGCGCCCGGCAGTGGACAGACCGCCGGCGCGCGAGTCACGCAAAAGCCGGTCACACACAGGGAGCTCCCCATGAAATCCGCCAATTTCCTCAAGGAAAACAACGCCCGTTCGTTCTGGCACCCGATGGCCCACCCGGCCGACAGCCAGAACAATCCGCCCACCATCGTGACCGGCGGCAGCGGCGTCCGGATCACCGATGTCGACGGCCACGAGGTGGTCGACGCGGTCGGCGGGCTTTGGAACGTCAACCTCGGGTTCTCCTGCGACCCGGTCAAGAAAGCGATCGCCGACCAGCTCGACAAGCTGCCCTATTACTCGACCTTTCGCGGCACCACCAATGACGCGGTGATCGAACTGTCCGAAGAGTTGCGCGACTTCTTCGCGCCGGACGGCCTGACGCGGGCCTTCTACACCTCGGGCGGGTCGGACAGCGTCGAAACCGCGCTGAGGCTCGCGCGCCAGTACCACAAGATCAAGGGCGACGGGGCCCGGGTGAAGTACCTCAGCCTCAAGAAAGGGTATCACGGCACCCACACCGGCGGGGCGAGCGTGAACGGCAATGCCAATTTCCGCACCCAGTACGAACCGCTTCTGCCCGGCTGCTTTCACATCCCCGCGCCGTTCCCGTACCGGAACCCGTTCAACGAGACCGATCCGGAGACATTGGCCGGGCTCTGCCTGATGGCCCTCGAAGACGAGATCGCGTTTCAGGGGGCCGGCACCATTGCCGCCTTCATCATGGAGCCGATCCTCGGCGCCGGCGGGGTGATCGTGCCGCATCAGAGCTTCATGCCGGGCGTGCGCGAGATCTGCTCGAAACACGGCATCCTGCTGATCGCCGACGAGGTCATCACCGCCTTCGGACGTACCGGCTCCTGGACCGGCTCGCGCCACTGGGGCGTGCAGCCCGACATGATGTGCACCGCCAAGGCGATCACCAACGGCTATTTCCCGTTCGGCGCGGTGATGATCGCCGACGCGGTGGCGGAGGTGTTCGAGAAGGACACCTCGGGCGCGGCCGCCATCGGCCACGGCTACACCTATTCGGGCCACCCGGTCGGCGCCGCGGCGGCGCTCGCCTGCCTCGCCGAAACGAAACGGCTCAAGGTGCCCGAGAATGCAGCGGCCCGGGGCGCGGAGCTTTTCGCCGGACTTCAGGCGCTCGGAAAACAATGCGTGGTCTGCGGCGACGTCCGTGGCGGCCACGGTCTCATGTGCGCGTTGGAACTGGTCTCCGACCCCGAGGCCAAGACGCCGATCGACAAGGCCACCATCGGCAAGGTGCAGGAGGTGGCCTACCAGGCCGGCGCGATGGTGCGTGTCTCGGGCCCCAACATCATCCTCTCGCCCCCGCTGGTTCTGACCTCCGACGACGTTCAGGTGATCCTGTCGGCGCTCGAAGCCGGCTTCCGGGCACTCTGAGGCCCCCAGGCATTCCTGGCGAGATTCTCGGCGAACACCCTCCCGCGCGACGGGGATCGCCGAGGCGGAGAGTTCGCCCAAGAGGTTTGGGCGAAGGGGGCAATTAGCGCTACCGGAAAGGAAATCAACACGTTGACCCCCCGTCCGAGTTCGGGACACCCCGGACATGGCCTTTGCAAGGCCCTTGGAAGGGCCTTTTCAAACGCGTTTCGAAACGCATTCGCGAAGCCGCTTCGAAGCGGCTTTTGCCGTCACGTCGCTGGCACCCGGAGCCGCACTCCGTCGAGCGCCGCCGTCATCTCGATCTGGCACGACAACCGCGAATTGGGCCCGCGCGGCGCTTCGGTGATATCGAGCATGAAATCCTCCGTGGCCGCCGGGCCGCCGACCGCCGCGACCCAGTCGTCGGCGACGACCACATGGCAGGTGGCGCAGGACAGGTTGCCGCCGCAATCGCCGAGAATGCCCGGCACACCGGCCGCCAGCGCCGCGTCTTTCAGCGTCGTGCCTTGCGCGACCTGGGCCGCGATCTCGGTTCCATCCGCCAATTCCCAGGTCACTTTCACGTCGCGCTCCCTCACACGTAGTACACGTAGAAGTCGCGCAAACCGTCGCCTTCGAGGTTGCGCGTCTTCTTCTCTTCCTTGAGCCGCATGAACACCTGGTGCTCGGCCAGCTCCTTGCCCACGGCCTCGGTGAGCAGCGTGTCGGCGGCGAGGTCTCGCATCACCTGTTTGAGGTCGATGCCGACCCCGTCTTTCGCGTCCGTCCGGTCGAAACCGTCGCCGGTCTCGATCGGCGGCAGGGCGTAGCCGGCCGTCACCCCGAGCCGGGCCGCCTGCAGCACCGCGGCCACCGCGACGTAAGGGTTGGCCGAGGCGTCGGCCATCCGGTGCTCGATCCGCTGCTTGGCGCCGCCTTCGGCGCTGACGCGGGTGGTGACGTTGCGGTGGTCGCCGCCCCAGTTGCGCCAGTAGCCCGCGAGCATGCCCGGTTGCAGCCGCTGGTAGCTGTTTGCCGTCGGCGCCGTGAACCCGGCGAGCGCCTTGTGGTGATGCATGAGCCCGGCGACGCAGGATCTGGCGAGGTCGTTCATGTGCTCCGGGCCGCCTTCGACGCCATTGCCGAGCGCGTTGCGGCCATCGGCATCCCGGAACGAGAAGTTGATATGCATGCCCGAGCCGCCGGCTTCGGCGATCGGTTTCGGCATGAAGGTCAGCACGATCCCGTGCTCGAGCGCCACTTCGCGCGCCATCTGCCGGAACAGCACGATGTCGTCGACCGCTTTCACCGCCGTGTCGAAGGTCAGGGTGAACTCGAACTGCGGGCTGTCGTATTCGCCGGTCATCATCTCGAGGTTGAAGCCGAGCTGCTCTGCCCGCTCCCAGATGTCGTCGGTGAACCGCAACGGATCGGTGAACGGCCCGGTGCCGTAGACCACGCCGCCCGGCGCGTCATAGGGCACCAGCCGGCCGTTCTCGTTGCCCTGCATCGCGTAGCATTCGAGCTCGATCCCGATCATCGGCTGAAGCCCGATCTCGCCCCAGTCTGCCACCGCCCTGCGCAGCGCGCCGCGCCCGTCGAGGGGCAGGGGGCGGCCGTCCTCGTCCATCAGATCGCCCAGCACCACCTTGGTGTGGGCTTCCCAGCCGTCGCGGATCTCCTGCGCCTGCCAGACCAGTTCCATGTCCGGCAGCCCCTGCATCATCATCGCGCCTGGCGCGTCGAGCAGGTCCTTGTCGTAGTGCACCCCGAAGGTCGACCGGCAGAACCGCGTCGAGCCGTCGGCGATCATCCGTTCGGGCAGGTACTTGCCGCGCAGGATCGACAAGTGATCGAGGAACATCGCGCGCAGACGGTCTTTCATCGGGTCGGGCTCCTTCCGGCCGGGTGCCGGTGGCGGCGAAGCCGGGTCAGGCCGGGGTGATGGTCACGGGCAATTGCTTGATCCCGCCCACGAAGTTTGAGCGAAGGAAGCGGTGCGGTCCAGCGGGTTCGACCCGCTTGATGCGTTTTGCCAGTTCCTCGAACAGGATCCGCACCTCGAGCCGGGCGAGATGCATGCCGAGGCAGACATGCGGCCCGCCCTGGCCGAAGGAGACATGGCGGTTGGGCGCCCGGTCGAGCTGCACCCGGAACGGATCGTCGAACACCGTCTCGTCGCGGTTGGCCGAGGCCCACCAGAACAGCACCTTGTCGCCTTCGCGCACCCTTTGCCCGTGCATCTCGAAATCGCGCGTCGCGGTGCGGCGGAAATAGAGCGCCGGCGTGGCCCAGCGGATGATCTCGTCCGCCGCGGTGTTCCAGATATCGCCGCCCGCCTGCATCTCGCCGAGAAGTTCCGGCTGGTGCGCCATCGCCTGGATGCCGGCGGCGATGGAATAGCGGGTGGTGTCGTTGCCGGCCGCCACCAGCAGGCAGAAGAAGTTGCGAAACTCCAGCTCCGGCAATCACCTCGCCAGTCTTGTCGGGTTGCAGGATCATGTGCAGCACGCCGTCGGTGTCGCCGGTGCGGTTCTTCTCGGCCATCAGCTCCTTGGCATAGTCGAAGAGCTCGGCCCCGGCGGGCGAGTTGAACGGCATCATCCGGTAGGCGTCGGTGTCCATCTTGTCGAGCACGTGCTCGGTGAAGTCGGGATCGGTGTTGGCGATCAGAGCGTCGCCCTTTTCGACCAGCCAGGGCAGGTCTTCGTCTGGCGTGCCGAGGATCCGGCCGAGCATCCGCATCGGCAGTTGCCGGGCGATCTCCTTGGTGGCATCGAACGTGCCCATCTGGAGCGTGGCGTCGAGGATCTCGTCGCAGAGCGCGCGGATCTGCGCTTCGAACCCTGCCACCACCGGGGCCGAAAACGCCTTTGCCACCTTGATCCGGGTGGCCATGTGTTCGGGCGGATCGGTCTCCTGGAAGGTGCGGCGCGCGAGGTATTCCTCGTAGCTCTGGTCCTCCATCCGGATGCCGCGCGCCGACGACATCAACCCGGTGTCGCGGTTGAGGCTCAGGATGTCTGCGTGCCGGGTGACGTTCCAGAAGCCCACGCCGCCGTCCCAGTCGGTCCAGTCCAGCGGCGCTTCGCGGCGCATCCGCCGGAAGGTATTGTGCGGCGGGCCCTCTGCGAAGGTGTCGTGGCTCGACAGATCCGCATGGCCGTCGTCCGTCGGTGTCCAGACGGTCATTCGCGCCTCCCCGGTTCGTTGTGCGTTTGTGGTTGTCGATTGCGTGCCGTAAAATATACTAAGGACGCCGCTAAATATGTAAACCGAGGAAATCATGCGCATCGGCATCCTGATGGCCAACACCGACGAAAGCGCCTTCGCCGCAGCGCATCCGGGCGACGGCGAGAAGTGGCGCGCGGCGCTCGCCCCCCTGTGCCCGGACTGCGACTTCCCGGTCTACGCGGTGAAAGACGGCCGGTTTCCCGATCATGTCGGCACCCATGACGGGTTCATCATCACCGGCAGCCCGGCCTCGGTGAATGACCTCGCCCCCTGGCTCGACCGGTTGTTCGGGCTGATCCGCGAGGCGGTGGCGGCGGGGGTGCCATTGTTCGGCGCCTGTTTCGGCCACCAGGCGATCGCGCTCGCGCTCGGCGGCGCGGTGACGGACAATCCGGGCGGCTGGGTCTTCGGCACGACCACCACCGAGGTGAACGCGCCCGCGCCCTGGATGGCGGCCGGGCCGGTCCGCCAATACGCCGCCCATGTCGAGCAGGTCACCCGCCTGCCCGACGGCGCCGAGGTGGTCATGGGCAATGAAGACTGCCCCGTTGGCGGTTTCGTGATCGGGCAGCGGGTGTTCACCACCCAGTACCACCCGGAGATGACCCATGCGTTCGTCACCGCGCTGATTGAGGAGTACGCCCGAAAACTGCCCGCGGAGGTGGCGCGGTCGGCGCAAGCCTCGCTCGTCGAGCGGGCTGAGAACGACATGGTCGCCCGCTGGATCATGGATTTCTTCCGTCAGGCGCAGGGCTGAGGCAAGCCGCTTCGAAGCGGCTTGAAAACGCGTTTTCAAACGCGTTCCGAAAGGCCCTTCGAAGGGCCTTTGCGCTTCACTCAAGCGCGGCGAGCAGGTCCATGGCGGTCACCTGGTCGAACTGCACGTGGTCGACCATGAACGTCTCGGCCGCGTCCGCCTTCCTGTCTCGGATCAGCCCGGACAAAACGCGGTGGTCCCGCGCCGAAGCGGCAATGGCGCCGGCGGTGCGGTAGCGCGCACGATAATAGGCGAGCAGCTTGCGCGCGTTGGTCTTGATCATCTCGACGAGGAACGGGTTGCCGGAGGCAAGCGCCACCGCCTCGTGGAACCGCAGGTTGAGCTGGTAATAACCCTCCGGATCCTCGTCGCCCCGCCCCTGCGCGTGTCCTTCGCAGGCGGTGACGCTCGCCTCGATCCGGGCAAGCTCTCCCGGTCCGTGCCGGCGCGCGGCGAGCCCCGCTGCCTGGCCCTCGAGCTTGGCATGCACCTCGAGGATCGCGAGGAATTCCTCGAGCGTCGGCTTGAACAGCATCGCGCCCTTGCGCGGCGGGCGGACGACGAGGCCCATGGCTTCGAGCCGGATGATCGCCTCGCGCAGCGGCGTGCGCGAAACACCATAGGACGCGATGAGCGCCTTTTCCTCGATCGGGTCACCGGGGGCCAGCTCGCCCCGGTCGATGCCTTCGAGGATCCGTGTGAGGATCGTTTCGGTCTGACCAGCCATGGCGGGACTATGCCGTGGGGGGCACGAAAAGCAAGCCGCGGGCATCAGCCGCCGGGCGGCGGCGCCGTGGTCTCGCGCACCACGAGCTCGGTCGGCAGCACCAGCCTCGGCCCCGGTGATGCCGCCCGGGTGGCGGGTGGGAGATCCATGCGTTCGAGCAGGAGCCGCGCCGCCGACTGGCCGATCTCGGCACGCGGTTGGTGGACGGTCGTCAACGCGGGTACGAAATGCGACGCGATGTCGAGATCGTCGAAGCCGATGACCGAGACCTCGGCGGGTACCTTGACCCCGCGCCGCATCAGCGCGCCGATGAACCCGATCGCCATGACGTCGCTGGCACAGAACACTGCCGTTGGCCGATCCGCTGCCGCGCACCAGGAATTCGGCGGCGCGCGCGCCGCTTTCGAGCGAGAAATCGCCCGGATAGATCCAGCCCGGCTCCATCGTGAGACCCGCAGCCACCAGCGCCGTTTGCGCCCCTTTCAGACGTTCCTGGGTGAGCACGTTTTCCGGGGGGCCGCTCAGGTGGCCGATCTTGCTGTGACCGAGCGCGACGAGGTGCGCCACCGCGCCCCGGCCCGCGCCCGCGTTGTCGATCGTGACCCTTGGCCGGTCGATGAGTTCGCTCCATTCACAGGCATAGACCGTGGGCGGGCGCACGTGCGGCGGTCCGAGACTGTCGAGCGCCGCGGCCGGCAGCAGCCCGTCGAGCACGATCAGCCCATCGACATGGCGCGCATTGGCAAAGGCGGGGAACTGGTGCCCGGTCTCTGCATCGGCCTGACCGAAGGGCGTCGTGTCGGTGACCAGCACGTTGTAGCCCGCCTCCGACATCACCGCGGCGATGCCCGAGAGGATCGCCGAGAAGAACGGGTTGGCGAGGTTCGGGACCAGCACCGCCACCGCGCCGGTCTCGCGTTTGCGCAGGTTGCGCGCGGCAACGTTGAGGCGGTAGCCCGTCTGTTCGATCGCCCGGAAGACCGCGTCGCGGGTGGGGGCGCTGACCTTGTCGGGGGCGGAGAGCGCGCGGCTCACGGTCGCCGTGGAAACCCCGGCCGCTTGGGCGACATCACGGATGCTCGGGGCTGTCTTGTTCATGCGGCGGGCCGCCTTTCGTGCCGGTCCGGTCGCCAACGCGTTGGCGCCGATGTTAATTTTACGACTCGAATTAAATTTCCTTGTAAACGATTACATCACGCGTATTATTCCGATGTAAAGGATTACATCCGCAATTCGCAACGCCGGGGAGGGCTCATGCGAATGCAGTCCGCTCCTCGGTCGAGGAGGTTCACGACATGAAGACGATCAAGGGTCCGGCCCTTTTTCTGGCACAATTCGCCGGCGATGAGGCGCCGTTCAATTCCTGGGACAGCATCACCAAATGGGCCGCCGACTGCGGCTACAAGGGCGTGCAGGTGCCGAGCTGGGACGGGCGTCTGATCGATCTCGCGAAGGCCGCCGAGAGCCAGGACTACTGCGACGAGTTCAAGGGCGTCGCGGCCGAGAACGGTGTCGAGGTCACCGAGCTGTCGACCCACCTGCAGGGCCAGCTCGTCGCCGTGCACCCGGCCTATGACGAGGCGTTTCGACGGCTTCGCCGCGCCGGAGGTGCGCGGCAACCCGAAGGCGCGGCAGGCATGGGCCGTCGACCAGGTGATGAAGGCGCTGACCGCGTCGCACAAGCTGGGCATCACGGCCCATGCGACGTTCTCCGGCGCGCTGGCCTGGCCCTATCTCTACCCCTGGCCGCAACGGCCGGCCGGGCTGGTCGAAACCGCCTTCGACGAGCTGGCGAAGCGCTGGAGGCCGATCCTCGACCATGCCGACGAGATGCGGCGTCGATGTCTGCTACGAGATCCACCCGGGCGAGGACCTGCACGACGGCGTGACCTTCGAGATGTTCCTCGAGCGGGTCGACAACCACCCGCGCTGCAACATGCTCTACGACCCATCGCACTACGTGCTGCAATGCCTCGACTATCTCGACAACATCGACATCTACCACGACCGGATCAAGATGTTCCACGTCAAGGACGCCGAGTTCAATCCGACCGGGCGCCAGGGCGTCTACTCGGGCTACCAGCCCTGGGTCGACCGCGCCGGGCGGTTCCGCTCGCTCGGGCGACGGCGCAGGTCGATTTCGCGCGCGATCTTCTCGAAGATGGCCGCGAACGATTTCGACGGCTGGGCCGTGGTCGAATGGGAATGCTGCCTCAAACACCCCGAGGACGGCGCGCGCGAAGGGCGCGGCACTTCGTCACGGACCACATCATCCGCGTGACCGAGAAAGCCTTCGACGATTTCGCCGACGGCGGCACGCGACGAGGCGGCCAACCGCAAGATGCTGGGGATCGGAGTGACATGGGCGAACGTATCCGGCTGGGCATGGTCGGCGGCGGCAACGACGCCTTCATCGGCGGCGTGCACCGCATCGCGGCCCGGATCGACGACGAGTTCGAACTGGTGGCCGGCGCGCTGTGTTCCACGCCGGAAAAGGCGCAGGCCAGCGGGCGCCGCGCTCGGCCTCGCGCCCGACCGGACCTACGGCGATTTCACGCGAGATGGCGATCCGCGAGAGCGCGGCTGCAAGGACGGGATCGAGGCGGTGTCGATCGTCACGCCGAACCACGTGCACTACCCGGCGGCGCGCGAGTTCCTCAAGCGCGGCATCCACGTGATCTGCGACAAGCCGCTGACGTCCACACTTGCCGATGCCAGAAGCTGGTGAAGACGGCCGAGGCAAGTCGGATGCGCTGTTCGTCCTCACCCACAACTACACCGGCTATCCGATGGTGCGCCAGGCGCGCGAGATGGTCGCGGACGGCGAGCTGGGCGAGCTCCGCGTCGTGCAGGTGGAATACCCGCAGGACTGGCTGTCGACGGCGCTGGAAGCGACCGGCACCAACAAGCAGGCCGAATGGCGCACCGATCCGGAGCGGTCCGGGGCGGGGGGCTCGACCGGCGACATCGGCACCCATGCCTTCAACCTCGCGTGCTTCGTCACCGGGCTGGAGCTCGACAGCCTCTGCGGCCGATCTCGACAGCCTTCGTCGACGGGCCGCCGGCTCGACGACAACGCGCCATGTGATGCTGCGCTTCGAAGGCGGCGCGCAAGGGCATGCTCTGGTGCAGCCAGGTGGCGCCGGGCAACGAGAACGCGCTGCGCCTCCGGGTCTACGGCACCAAGGGCGGGCTCGAATGGGCGCAGGAGGACCCGAACTACCTGTGGTACACGCCGCTTCGGCGAGCCGAAGCGTCTGCTCACCCGGGCCGGTGCCGGCGCGCGCGACGTGGCGGCGCGGGTGAGCCGCATCCCGGCGCGGCCACCCCGAGGGCTATCTCGAAGGTTTCGCCAATATCTACGCCGAGGCGGCGCGGGCGATCCGCGCGACAGAGGCGGGCGAACCGATCCCGGCCGACGTGGTCTTTCCGACGGTCCAGGACGGGCTCAAGGGGGTCGCTTTCGTCGATGCCTGCGTGCGCTCCTCGGCGCGCGACGCGGCTTGGGTCAAGCTGGCGCTCTGAGATGGAAGCCACGGTCTCAACCGAAGGTCCGGGGGGTGCGACGGCGCGCGCCCCGGATGCCCCGCGCCCGGTATTGGCGTTGCGGAACGTGCAAAAGTCCTTCGGGCCGGTGCAGATCCTCTTTGACATCGACATCGAGCTGATCCCCGGCGAGGTGCACGCGCTGATCGGCGAAAACGGCGCCGGCAAGTCGACGGCGATGAAGATCATGTCGGGCTATTATTCCGCCTCGGGCGGGACGGTGGAGCTCGACGGCGCGCCGGTGACCTTCAAACAGTCGGGCGAGGCCGAGAAGCAAGGCGTGACGATCATCCACCAGGAATTCAACCTCGCGCCCGCGCTCAATATCCGCGAAAACATCTTCCTCGGCCACGAGCTGAAACGGGGCTGGTTGCTCGACCACAAGACGATGCAAGCCCGCACCCAGGAGCTGCTCGACCGGCTGGAAACACCGCTCGATCCGCGCAGCCGCACCGCCGACATCGCGGTGCCCGAAAAACAGATGGTCGAGATCGCCAAAGCGCTGTCGCGCGAAGCGCGCGTGCTCATCATGGACGAGCCGACGGCCGCGCTCACTACCCGCGAAACCGAAGTGCTGTTTCGCCAGATTGAGCGGTTGCGCGCGGCGGGCACGGCGATCCTGTATACCTCGCACAAGCTCGACGAAGTGGCCAAGATCGCCGACCGGATCACGGTGATGCGCGACGGCCGGATCGTGCGCACGGCCTTGCGCGGCGAGCTCAACGAAGACCAGATGGCGGAAGCCATGGTCGGGCGCGACCTGACCGACATGTTTCCCGCCAAGAAGCCCGCCGCGCATGCCGAAGCCGTGCTGGAGGTCTCCGGTTTTTCGGTCGACGGGGTGGTCAGGGACGTGAGCTTCCAGCTCGGGCGCGGCGAGATTCTCGGGTTTGCGGGCCTTGTCGGCTCCGGCCGGACCGAGCTCATGGAAGGGCTGGTCGGTGTTCGGGACGCGACCGGCACGGTGCGGATCAACGGCGCGAAAACCGATATCCGCAACGCCGAACAGGCGATGAACGCAGGCCTCGTCTATCTCCCCGAAGACCGCAAGGAACACGGGCTGATCCTCACCCTCGACATGCGCCGCAACCTCACCCTGCTGGCGCTGAAGAAATTCACCAGGATCCTGATCGACCGCAAGGCCGAGGAGGCAGCGCTCGACAAGGCGATCGAGGAGTTCGACATCCGCGCGCCGTCGCGCGACGTGCTCGTGGGCAACATGTCGGGCGGCAACCAGCAGAAGGTGCTGCTCGCCAAGATCATGCTGGCGGAACCGCAGATCGTCATCATCGACGAACCGACCCGCGGCATCGACGTCGGCACCAAGCAGCAGTTCTACACCTTCATCCACCGGCTCGCCGAGGCGGGCCATTCGGTGATCGTGATCTCGTCGGAGATGACCGAGGTGATCGGGCTCTGCGACCGGGTGCTGGTGATGCGGCGCGGAGAGATCGCGGGCGAAGTGACAGGCAAAGACGTGAACGAGGACGCCATCGTGCGTCTCGCGATGGGATTGGCAGTGAAGGGCAACGGGAATGGCTGACACCACGACCACCGGCGCGAAGGCCGGCTTCAAACTCGACGTCCAGGCGCTCGGGCCGATCCTCGCGCTGATCGTGCTGATCGTGATCGGAACGGCGCTGAACCCCGATTTCCTGGCCGCGCAGAACATCACCAACGTGCTCTCGCGCTCGTCTTTCATCGGTATCATCGCCGTGGGCATGACCTTC
>CAVWAE010000026.1:0-465074 GCA_963752895.1 uncultured Alphaproteobacteria bacterium | reverse complement strand
GTAATTGGCAACCGACGCGAGCGCATCCGAGGGGTCCTTGCCGCAGAGGTCGGTCGCGCCGTCGTCGTCAAGGTCGACGCCGAATTCGACACCGTCGACGGCATGAACTGGCCGTGGCCGATTGCGCCGGACCAGGAACCGTTGAGCCGGTCGATGCGGATCTTGCCCAGCTGGACGAGGCGGAGCGCCGAAAAGAGCTCGCCCTCGAAATAGGCCCGCGCGCCGGCCGGCGAACGCGAGCGTTGCGAGGGCGGGAATGACCGGCGTGTCGCCCATGACCACACCGTATCCGGTCTCGAGCCCCCAGATCGCCGAGACCACCTCCGGCTCGACGCCGAAGGCCTGTTCGATCGTGTTGAACAGCGCGCGATGCTTGCGCAGCATCTGGCGGCCGTTGCGGATGCGTTCGTCCGAGGCGGCGATGGCGAGGTATTCCCAGATCGGAAGGTTGAATTCCTTCTGGCTGGCCTGTCGCTTGAGAACCTGGGGAAGACACGACACGTCTGCCATCGCGCGGCGAAACACGTCGGCCCGGATGAGCTTTTCCAGCGCGCGGGGCCTCAGAACCTCCGCGATCCATGCGTCGAACCTGTTCAGGTCGGTTTCGAATGTCTCTTTGTCCATGGGTCAGCCCCAATACCGCCAGCGCGATGGACGGCTCGTCCGACGCCAAGCGGCGATACCCTAGTGCGGTTTGCGAAGAACCTGTATCCCTGATTTCCGCATTGCCCCCATGCGTGCGACGTCAGGCCGCGGCCGCGGCGCCGTCGTGTGTACCATGGCTGCTATTTGCGTCGCCGCCGCACCGATTTCGAGAGTTTCTCCGATTTCCGGCGCGCCTGGCCCCGTTTACGCCCGATGGGCCCCGACCCCTTGCGCTGTGCGCCGCCGGACCCGCCGACGCCCTGACCGTCCAGCTCGACCAACTCCAGCATCAGCCCGCCGGTCACCGGCACCGCCTCGGCCAGCCGGGTCCGGGCGCGTTGGCCGAGCCGATCGTGAGGCCGGATCGCTCGCCCATCAGCGTCTGGGCCTCGCGGTCGTAGTGGAAATACTCGGCGCCCAGCGTGCGGATCGGGCATCAGCCCGTCGGCCCCGGTCTCGTCGAGCTTCACGAAGACGCCGAACCGTGCGATGCCGCGATCCGGCCGGGAAGCTCGTCGCCGACCCGCTCGGACAGGAAGGCGGCGAGGTAGCGGTCGGTGGTGTCGCGCTCGGCCGCCATCGACCGGCGCTCGGTCTCGGAGATCTGCTGCGCGGTCTCTTCGAGCCGGTCGATATCCTCGCCGACAGCCCGTCCTTGCCCCAGCCATGCGCCGAGATCAGCGCGCGGTGCACGATCAGGTCGGAATAGCGCCGGATCGGCGAGGTGAAATGCGCGTAGTTCTTCAGCGCCAGGCCGAAATGGCCGAAATTCTCGGGGCTGTAATAGGCCTGCGTCATCGAGCGCAGCGTGGTGATGTTGATCAGCTCGTCGAACTCGGTGCCCTCGGCCTGGGCCAGCAGCGCGGTTGAGATGCGCGGTCTGCAGCACCTGCCCCTTGGCCAGCGTGAAGCCCGAGGCCTGCGCCACCTCGCGCAGCGCGTCGAGCTTCTCCGGGCGCCGGCTCCTCGTGGACCCGGAACAGCAGCGGCCGTCGCTTGCGCCGGTTCAGCTCCTCGGCGGCGGCGACATTGGCGAGCATCATGAATCTCCTCGATCAGCCGGTGCGCGTCGAACCGCTCGGCGAAGGCGCCCGAGGTGACCTTGCCCTCGTCGGACAGCACGATCTTGCGTTCCGGCAGGTCGAGGTCGAGCGGCTGGCGCATCTCGCGGCGCGCGTCTCGGCGCCGAGTAGGCGGCGTAGAGCGGGTCGATCACCTCGTCCATCAGCGGCGCGCATGTCTCGTTGGGATCGCCGTCGCGCGCCGCCTGCACCTCGCGCGTAGTTGAGCGACGCCGCCGAGCGCATCAGCCCGCGGACGAAAGCGGTGGCGATCTTGCTCGCCCTGGCGTCGAGCACCATGCGGACCGCGATGCACGCCCGCGGCACGCCCTCGTGCAGCGAGCACAGATCGCCCGACAGCCGGTCGGGCAGCATCGGCACCACCCGGTCGGGGAAATAGCTCGAATTGCCGCGCTTGCGCGCCTCGCGGTCCAGCGCCGTGCCGGGCGGTCACGTAATGCGCGACGTCGGCGATCGCCACCCAGATGACATGGCCGCCCTCGTTCTTGGGTCGGTCATCGGCCTCGGCGAAGACCGCGTCGTCGTGGTCGCGCGCGTCCGCCGGGTCGATGGTGATCAGCGGCACATCGCGCAGGTCCTCGCGGCCCTTGAGTCCGGCGGGTTTCGGCGGTCGGCCTCGGCGATCACGTCGTCGGGGAAATCATCGGGGATGCCGTGCTGGTGGATCGCGATCAGCGAAACGGCCCGCGGCGCGGTCGGATCGCCGAGCCGCGCGACCACCCGCGCCCGCGGCAGGCCCATGCGGCCCTTCGGACCGGCCTGCTCGGCCTCGACCAGCTCGCCGTCCTTCGCGCCGCCGGTCGCGTCCTTGGCCACCATCCACTCGCGCTCGGCGCCCTTGTCGATCGGCACCACCCGGCCACCTTCCGCCGACTTGCGGAAGACGCCGAGGAGTTCTTCGGATTGGCCGATCCGGCGGATCAGCCGGCCCTCGTAGTCATGGTCCGGCGCCTTGACCGGCGCCACCCGGCCGAGAATCCGGTCGCCTTCGCCCAAGGGCGGGTCGCCTGCCCGCGACGATAGAGGACACGCGGCGGCTTGCCCTCGCCCTGCCATTCCAGCGGCCGCGCCAGCAGATCGCCGTCACGGGTGGTCTCGGCGATCTGCAGCACCGTGACCGGCGGCAGCTTGTCGGGATCGCGGTAGTCTTCTGGCGCTTTTCGAGGTTGCCCTCGGCCTCAAGCTCGCTTCAGCAGCCGTTTCAGCTCGATCCGCTCGGCGCCCTTGATCCCGAAGGCCTTGGCGATGTCGCGCTTCGAGGTGAGCGTCGGGTTGTCGGAAATCCAGGCGAGGATGTCGTCTTTCGAAGGGATCTGTTTCATGCCCGAGACGTAGCACGGGCCGGACCAAAGGTCAGGGGGAAACCCGCGCCAGATCGGCCGCGGTATCGACGTCGTGAAGCGCGGGCAGGAAGGCGGTGCGTTGGCCCTCGAGCGTCGCCAGGGTGTCGGCGAGAGCATGGGCGGACGACCAGCGCACGCCGTCGAACAGCCGGGGCGGCAGCGGGCGGGTATGTTTCAGGCCGATCGCCCAATACCCGCCGTCGGGCGCCGGGCCGAGTACGGCGTCATGTGACCCTAATGCGAAGAATCCAGCCGATACATGGGCGCGGGTGATTCCCGGGATATCGGCGCCGACGATCAGGGTCGGGCCCGGAAAACAGCGCAATACCCGTGCCATACGGTCGCCGAGGTCACCCCGGCCCTGGGCGACGCGGGCAAGCGGGGGCAGCGCGCCACTGTGCACAGCCGCGTCGGGGGCGACGGCAAGCACCGTGGTCCACCGGGGGTCGGAAAGGGTGCGGGCCAGGCGGGAAAGCTGGTGGCGCGCCCACCAGGCCGCTGGAACCATCCCGATTTCGCGCCCGAGCCGGGTCTTCGACCGCCCGGCGGCGGGTGCCTTGACCATGATCGCAAGCGTCGGACGCCGCCCCGGGAGCCGGGCGCAGGTGTCACAGGGACGTTTCATGGACCATCACCCCGCGCAATGTGTCACGCACTTGAGGGCTCGCGCAGCACATTTCGAACCATCATTCCCGAAAGACACTACTTTCCCTTCAGGCGAAATAGTCTCGCATGATGCGCGTGTAGATGCGCTTGAGCTGGCGGATCTGGTCAATTTCGACGCGTTCATCGACCGCGTGCATCGTCTTTCCGACCAGGCCGAACTCGACCACCGGGCAATGGTTCTTGACGAACCGCGCGTCGGAGGTGCCGCCGGAGGTTGAAGGCTCCGGGGTGACGCCTGTCTCGGCCTTCACGCAGGCCGCCACCAATTCGGACAGCGCGCCGGGCGGGGTGAGGAAGCTTTCGCCGGTGACCTTCACGCGCATCTCGATGGCGATGCCGGTGTCGCCCGCGACCTGGTCCATCTCCTCCTTGAGCCAGGCCCGGAGCCCGGCAGGGTCATGCGCATCGTTGAAGCGGACGTTGACCGTGGCGCGGCATTCGGCCGGGATCACGTTGGTCGCCGGGTTGCCGGTGTCGATCGTGGTGACGGCAATGCTCGACGGGTCGAAATGTTCGGTGCCCTCGTCGAGCACATGGGTGTCGAGCCGGGCCATCAGCCGGGCGAGCGCCGGCACCGGGTTTTTCGCGCGGTGCGGATAGGCCGAATGGCCCTGCACGCCGCGCGCGGTGAAGAAGGCGGTGAGCGACCCCCGCCGGCCGATCTTCATCATCTCGCCCATGTGGTTCGGGCTGGTGGGCTCGCCGACCACGCAAGCGGTCATCTGCTCGCCCTCGGCCTGCATCCAATCGAGCAGCGCCGCCGTCCCGTCGGTCGCGTCGCCCTCTTCGTCGCCGGTGATGGTGAGGATGAGGGCCGCGTCTTCGGGGGCCTCGGCGACGAAATCCACCGCCGCGGCGACCCAGGCCGCCACGCCGGATTTCATATCCGTGGAGCCGCGGCCCCAGAGAAACCCGTCTTTCTCCTCACCGCCGAATGGCTGCACGGTCCAGTCGCCGGTGTTGCCCACCGGCACGACATCGGTATGGCCGTTGAATCCGAGCGTGCGGTTTGCGCCCTTGCGCCCGAAGCGCGCGAACAGATTGGCCACGCCGCCACGGTCGACGCGGGTGCATTCGAAGCCCGCGCCGGTCAGGATTTCCTCCAGCAGCACCAGCGCGCCGCCTTCTTCCGGCGTGACGGACGGGCATTGCACCAGGCGCCTGGTCAGCGCGACGGGATCGGTTTCGGCCATGGACAACTCCTCTGCGAACGCGGCCCTGATACACCGCGCGCGGACCGGCGGCAAATGTGGCGGGGTTGCGACAGGCGCGCACGGACGGGCGATCAGCGCAATTATGGGATTCACAAAACGAACATTCCCGACCATAGTGGGCGCGATAAAACAAGAACCCCGAGGCAGGGGGTTGGGGCGAGACCGGAAAACCGGCAGTCCCATGGAGCGGTACCATGACATCTCGCGGCCCCCAGGCCGTTGTCACGCCGTGCCCACCCGCCTCGAACGGAGGCAGGTAAATGGCAGGCGTATCCGGACCCGCGTGGTCCCATCATTCCGCAATCACGAGGAGTTGCCGGTCCGGCTTGGACGGCGCATCGGTCGATTTGTCGCAGACCGGGAGGATCCGATGAGCTGGATCGCCCTGACCGACCTTTCGAACCCGGCCTTCAACATCCGGGGCATCGGCGTGCCACGCAACGCGCCGCGCGCCCGCGGGCCGATGCTGCAACATGAGATCCTGCCGCGCGGGACCCTGGTGATCGAGTTCCGGGCCAACGCCAAACCCGACCAACCGCAGTCCCTTCTCGAATTCCACCGCGACTTCGAGTGGCTGCGCGAGATGCGGGTTACCCTCGATGCGGATGGGCGCGTGACGGTCGCGCTTGGCCAGGGACAGGCGCGCTCGCAGGCGGTGATCGACATGCCCGCGCCGCCGCGGGATACACGGATCAGGCTGACCTATGCCTGGCACGCCCCACAGCGGATGGCCCGCCTGACCGTGGAGCTGATCGACGAAGGCCGGATCTACCAGACCAGCGGCTATGATCCCGTTCCGGTCCCGGCCGCGGATGCAAAGGCGATCGTGCGCAATGGGCGCGCGACCACGATTTCGAAAGACGTGGAATTCCTCGCGTTTTCCGATGAAATAGAGCCTATAGGCTTCGGAAACGGCATCGTCGGCGGAACCCCTGTGGAAACGCCGACCGGCCCGGTCCCGGTGGAGAAACTGCGCCTTGGCGACATGGTCGTCACCGCGACCGCCGGGCCGCAGCCGGTACGCTGGATCGGCAAACGCCGGGTGCCCGCGCTCGGCGGGTTCCGCCCGGTGCGTGTCCGGGCCCCGTTCTTCGGCCTCAGCCGCGACGTCGTGCTCGCGCCGGCGCACCGGGTGCGTCTTGGCGTGGCGGAAGCCGAATACATGCTGGGCGAAGACGAGGTCCTGCTTCCCGCGGGCCGTTTGATCGACGGGCGCCATGCGCTGAGCGAAAACCGGCACCGGCTGGTGACCTATCACCAGGTCCTGCTCGATGTGCACGATTGCCTCCTGCACGACGGTCTCTGGGCCGAGAGCATGTTCGCGGGCACCATCGTGCGGCGGCCCGAGATGGTGCAAAGCACCGTGCTCGCGGAAATGCCGATCTCGGCGATCCCGATCCACCGCGCCTTTTCCCGCAAGCGCCTCGCCGACTTCGAGACCCGCAACCTGGTCGCCGCGCTCGCCACGGCATGACATTGCTCCCGGTCCCGCCCGGTGCCGTAGTGTCTGGCGGGACAGGACACGGGCAATGACATGGCGCGCGGATGGATCGCTGCCCTGGCAATGGCAATTTTCTGGCTGAGCGCCACAGCAGGTTTCGCGCAGGACGCGGACGTCGGCTTCGGCGGGGCGCCTGCACGGGTGGTGACGGTCACCCGGCCGCCGTTTTCGCTGGTGGAAAACATGACGGACACCGGCTTCCGTCTCGACCGGTGGCAGGCGCTTGCGGCGGATATCGGTGTCGAAACCGAGATCATGCGGGCCGACACCTTTGGCGAGATGCTAAGATGGTGCGCGCGGGCAGTGCCGATGCCGCGGTGGCCAATATCTCGATTACCGCCGAACGCGAAGCGGAGATGGATTTTACCCAGCCGATTTTCGAGGCCGGGCTTGGCATCATGATTTCGGCGCGCGAAAAACGCTCGCCGAGCCTGCTCGGCGCTTTCTTCCCGCTTGATCTGCTCTTCGCCGTCGCGGACGCCTTCGGGCTGTTGTTCGCGGCCGGCGTGCTGATGTAAGTGTTCGAACGCCGCAGACAGCCCTGTTTCGACCACCCCGCCCGCGATGCGCTGTTCCCCGCCTTCTGGTGGGCGCTCAACCTTGTGGTCACCGGCGGCTTCGAGGAACGCCAGCCACGCAGCCCGGCGGGCCGCATCCTGGCCGTGATCCTGGTGGTTTCGTCTCTGTTCCTGGTCTCGGTCTTGGTCGCGAGGATTTCCGCGAAGATGAAGGTCGAGGCGATCCAGTGCCCGGTCACCTCGATCAACGATCTCAACGGCCGCGAGGTCGGGACATCGGGGGCTCGACCGCGGCCGGGATTCTCGACGCGCGCGACATGAGCTACCAGGCGTTCGCCGTGGCCTTCGACGCGCCGATTCTTGCCTACGACGTCAACACCGACGACACGCGGTCGGCCGAATTGGTCGGTCAGGTTTTCCTGCGCGAGAGCCAAGGGATCGCGCTGCCCACTGGCAGCCCGCTCGCCGAGCCGATCAACCAGAGCCTGTTGAAACTGCGCGAAGACGGGACTTGCGAAACAATCTATCGCCGGTGGTTCGGGGCGTCCGGCGGCTAGACAGACGGGGTTCACCCTGACAAGCTGACCGCGACCCCATGCCTTCCGGAGCCCCCCATGCGCAAACTCTTCCCTCTCGCGTCCCTTCTGTTCGCCCTTCCGCTCGCGGCCTGTTTCGACGCCGAGATGACGTTGAAATTCCCCGACGAAAACACCGCTGAGGCGACAATGGTGATGATCGCCTCGGCCGATTTCTACGAGATGGCCGCGACCGGCGGCGAGGCGTTCTGCGAGGGGGGTGTCGAGGTCGAGATGGAAGATGGCAGCTACAGCTGCACCGAGACCTTCACCGGCACGATCGACGAAGCGATCGCCGACCCGAACATCAGCGAGGGGATGACCATCGAACGCCGCGACGGTGGTCTTCTGTTCGTGTCCTTCGATCTCGAGGAGGTCACCTCGGACATGGCACCGCCGGAAGAAGCGGGCGGCGACGAAATGCTGGCGATGATGGCCGAGGCCTTCGCGGGCCATGCGATCACCATGAATATCGTTGGCAGCGAGATCGTCGAGACCAACGGGACCGTTTCGGCCGACGGCAAGACCGCCACTTTCGCGATCCCTCTCGATGCCCTGGTGACCAGTTCCGACGCATTGCCGGCCAGTTTCGACGTGCTGGTGCGCCCCGGGACTTGACCGGGTCGCGGCTCATGGCCAGGGGCTGATGCCGATGACGGGGTCGTGCGTTGCCATCAGCAGGCCCCAGAGCGCGAGACCGGCCGCGACCCGAACAAGCCCGCCCGGCGTGATCTCCAGACGCCGGGTTGTTTGTGTCACACCCGCCCAGTCTTCGCCGAGTTGACGGCGTTTGCGCCGGTCGATCATCCTCATGCCGAGAAGCGCGAAGCCGAGGAAAGTGCCGAACAGGATGACATGTGCGAGATCGCCGTTGGGCACGATATGCGCCCCGGCCCAGAGCCCGATGGCGGCCAGCAGGGGATGGCGTATCCAACCGACGATTCCGGCATGATCAGGGTCGAATTCAGCGTTGCGCGCGCCGCCGAAAGAGAGCGGGTTGGGTCGCGCGATGGCGAGCGCGATGACGATGGCCGCGAGCGCGTTGGCGAAGAACGGAACCCAGGTTTGCCACGGCATCCGCGGCCAGAGCTCGACGAAGGGCGCGCGGCCCGCGGCGGCGATGAGCCAGGCGAGCACGGCGACCGACAGGACGGAATAGGCGAGCGTGAAGCCGCGCGCGCCGATCAGGGTCACGATGCGGGCCTTGACCGGCGGCCGCACCGGGATCGCGTGCGAGGCGAAGAAGGCCGCGAAGGCGAGGCCGTATTCGAGCCAGCCGGTCACCCGTCGCCGGCCCGCGTGGTGAGGGTCCGGACCGCTTCGGCGAGCTCAAAGGGTGTGTCACAGACCCCGTCGGCAAGCACGTGTTCGCTGTGGTCGCCGTACCCCCACCGCACCGCCAGCGCGCCCATGTCGTTGGCGCGCGCGGCGCGGTGGTCGTGCATCCGGTCGCCGACCATCAGCGCGGGCACGTCGCCGAGCCCCAGTTCCGCACGGGCATGGGCAAGAAGCGCGCCCTTGTCATTGCGGGTGCCGTCCAGTTCCGGGCCGAATTCGGCCTCGAAATATTGCGCCAGGTCGAAATGCGCGGTGATCCGGCGGGCATAGGCGTGCGGCTTGGCGGTGGCGATGAACAACCGGTGGCCAGCGTCCCTGAGGTCCGTCAAAGCCTGCGGAATGCCGTCGTAGACCCTGTTTTCGAAAAGACCGACATCGGTGTAGCGCGCCCGGTAATGCCCCAGCGCCGCCTCCGGGTCTGCCACACCGAGCTGGGCGAAGGTGTCGACGAGGGTCGGGCCGATCGCCCAGGTGAGGCTGTCGGGATCGGGGGCGTCCAGGCCCAGCACCTCCAGCGCATGGACGATCGACCGGGTGATGCCGGGCTTGGGATCGGTCAGCGTGCCGTCGAGATCGACAAAAACAGGGGTCACCACATGAACCCCAGCCAGCCTTGTCCGACCGCGTAGACCGCGAGTGCGAGCACCGCGACAAGCGCTGCCGAAGCACCGAGCGACAGCCGGTGGCTCGCGGCATGCGCCGCGCTCTCCCAGCGGCGGGGCCGGATGCCCTTGAGGCGAAACACCACCTGGGCCGCGAGGTTGATCGCGGCGATGTTGACGACCACGGTGGCGAGCGCCTTCGCGGCGGGTCCCCATAACCCGGCGCCGAGCAGCAACCCGAAGGCGGAGAGCGGCGGCAGCAGGGCGGCGGCCACCATCACGCCCACCAGCGCCGAGGTCTGGCCACCGGCCACCATCAGCGCCGCCGCGGCCCCCGACGCGAGCGGCAGGGCGACGGTCAGCAGAGAGAGCGGCGCGTCGTAGGCCGAGACGATCGGGTCGACCCCGCCTTGCGTGGCCAGCCCGAGCAAGACGGCCGCCGCCACCGCGACGGCAAGCCCCGCCGCGAGCGTGCGCAGGGCAATCAGCATCAGAGGGCCCAGCCCGAGCGTGACCGCGAAGGCGAAGGCGATGATCGGCCCGAGCAGGGGCGCGATCACCATCGCCCCGATCACCACCGCCGTCTGGTCATTGGCGAGCCCGATCGCGGCCACGACCGTGGCAAGCGCGGTCAGCACGAGGTAGTCGACCGTCAGCGCTGCGCCCTTGCGGATGTCGCCGTAGATCTCCTCACGCGCGCGCGCCGTCTCGCGCTGGGCGATGCGCTCCTGATCAGCCTCGTCTTCTGTCTCGGGCAAGCTCGCCTCGGTCGGCAGGGCGATGAGCCGCCACCCGTCCCGCCCATCGAGCGCCTCCGCGATCGCGTCGAGTGTCTCCTGGGTATCGACCTCGTCCAGCGCGGCGACGATCACGGTGCGGTCGTCAGCCGCCGAGAGGCGAAACCAGTTCTCGGTGTCGAGCCCGTCGAGGCAGGCGCAGACCGCGTCGGCATCAACGTCGCGGGCGACAATCTGGATAAGCCGTTCGCTCACGACACTTCATCGTAGAAGGGGGTCATCTGCGCGATGATTACCGCGTTTTCGGCCAGCGCCCGATCCATCAGCGCGCGCTCTTCTTCCGGAATGTCATGCCCCTCGGCGAGCCGTTCGTCGAGCGAGCCGTAGCCCGACACGTCGAGCGGCGCGAGATCGGCCTGTTTCAGGATCGCCACCGTCTCGCGCACCGCTTCCGCCTCGTCGACGCCGGTGGCGTAGCACACCAGCGCGCCGCCCGTGGCATCTTTCGGCAACCCGTCGCCGGGCTTGCGGCCGACCTCGACGAGCAGGGTGTAGACCTGCTGGGGGCGCTTGGGTTTGTCAGTCATACGCCGCCCACCGCGCTCTCAGTATGTCGGACCCTGCCGGGAGCGGCGTCCGGAACCGTTCGGGGAGACCTTCGAAGAACGTCTGACCAGGGGTCTGCTGCCAGCGATAGCTCATGTAGTCGTAATCTCCGAGTTCGAGATCCGAGATCATCAGCAGCGCGTTGGCGACCACGGTCTCGAACAAACCCTGCCCGTCGACGCCATAAGACACAAGTTCGATCGGCTCGCGCGGGTTCCAGTGGTTGTTCGGCTGGCGTTCCAACCGGCGGTCGAGGTCGTCGATGACGTCGCGCAACGCGCCCACGCTCTTCGTGTCGTTATCGCCGCCGGCGTAACTGTCGCCATGCGCGATGTTGACCACCACCTGGTCGGGGGCCGAGCGGATCAAGGCGACCAGCCCGGCCACCGCCTGTTCGACCGCAATCCGGCCGTCAGTCACGCAACAGCTCGTTGATCGCGGTTTTCGAGCGGGTACGTTCGTCAACCCGCTTCACGATCACCGCGCAATAGAGACTGATATTGTTCTTCGACGGCATCGAGCCCGCGACCACCACGGAGTAGGGCGGCACCTCGCCGTACATCACTTCGCCGGTCTCGCGGTCGACGATCTTGGTCGACTTGCCGATGAACACACCCATGCCGAGCACGGCGCCCTCGCGTACGATGCAGCCCTCGACCACTTCCGAGCGCGCGCCGATGAAGCAATTGTCTTCGATGATGGTCGGCCCCGCCTGCATCGGTTCGAGCACACCGCCGATGCCGACGCCGCCCGACAGGTGCACGTTCTTGCCGATCTGGGCGCAGGAGCCGACGGTGGCCCAAGTATCGACCATCGTGCCCTCGTCGACGTAAGCCCCGAGGTTGACGAAGGACGGCATCAGCACCACGCCCGGCGCGATATAGGCCGATTTGCGCACCACCGCGTTGGGCACGGCGCGAAAGCCTGCCGCCTGCCACTGGTTGGCGCCCCAGCCGGCGAATTTCGAATCGACCTTGTCCCACCAGCCGCCGCCCTGGGGGCCGCCCGCCTGCTGTTCCATGTCCTTGATCCGGAAGCCGAGCAGAACCGCTTTCTTGGCCCATTGGTTCACGTGCCAATCACCGCTCTCCTGCCTTTCGGCCACCCGCAGCGTGCCGCTGTCGAGCGCGGCCAGCGTGTCTTCGATCGCTTCGCGGGTCTCGCCTGTGGTGGCGGGCGTGATCGTGTCGCGCGCCTCCCAGGCGGCTTCGATGGCGGCTTCAAGCTGGGCGTTCGACATGGGGGTACTCCCTGAAATTCGGTTCAGTCCTCGTTGGCCCCCGGCTATAAGGGCTGACACAGGCCCACGCAATGCGGCAGAGGAGAAGAGCAGATGACCAAGGACACCCGCCACCACCCGCTGCGACATTCCGGTCAGGACCGGGAAGCCGCGCAACAGATTCCGGACACGCCGCAGACCCGGTCGGATGTCTACAAGCTCGCCTACGACGATCTCGACTTCCTGCTGCGCGACGAGCTGAGGCCGGTGCGGTTGCAGCTCGAGCTTCTGAAGCCCGAGATGGTGATGCAGGAGGCGGGGATCGAATCGACCGTGGTGATGTTCGGCGGCGCCCGCATTCCCCGCCCCGAGGACGCCGGGCAGGCGAAAACGAAGACGCTGGGCGAGCTCAGCCGCTACTACACCGAGGCCCGCGAGTTCAGCCAGATCATCTCGCGCCGGGCGATGGAGAACGACCACCGCTGCAAGGTGATCGTTTCAGGCGGCGGACCGGGCGTGATGGAAGCGGCGAGCCGGGGCGCCCATGACGTCGGCGGCAAATGCGTCGGTCTCAACATCGTGCTGCCGCATGAGCAGGCGCCGAACGAATTCGTCACCCCGGAACTGTGTTTCAACTTCCACTACTTCGCGATCCGCAAGATGCATTTCCTGATGCGGGCGGAGGCGCTGGTCTGTTTCCCGGGTGGCTTCGGCACGCTCGACGAGCTGTTCGAAGCGCTGACCCTCATCCAGACGAAGAAGATGAAGCGCATTCCGGTGATCCTGTTCGGCCGCGACTTCTGGGAGCGGATCATCAACTGGGAGGCGCTTGCGGATGCCGGCACGATCAGCCACGAAGACCTTGAGTTGTTCCAGTACGTCGAGACCGCCGAGGAGGCGATGGAGATCATCGACGCGTGGGAGAGCAGCTGCGAGTTGGACATCCCGCGGGATATTTGAAGCTGTTCCTTGGGTGCCTTTGCGCCGGACATGGATGGCGGTTCTCTGCCCGGCGTGTTGCCCCAGTGGTGAGGCGCTCATTGCTTTCAGATATTGAAGGGTAAAACCCGGGCCCCGGGAGCCCCGACTCGCGCGGCTCTGAAATGGGCTGGGAAAGCCCGGCCTGCGCGGGGAACAAGCGGGCGGCGCCCGAAATTGGCGGCACTTGTGGCTGCGCCAGGTCGGTCGGATCGCGTCGCCTTCAGCCCTCAGGATCAAGCGCTGAACGTTTGGAAACAATGGGGGTCTATTGTTTCCGGCCGGGAAACAATCACCACGTATCCACAGAACTGGGCCGTCACTCCCCCCCAGCACCGGTGACATAGCCACCGATACGCACTTCGCCGAGCCCCGCCTCCGCCGCGATCTGGGCGCGCGACTTCCGGTCGCGTTCGGTCGCCGACTTCAGCTGCCCGCAGGCGGCCATGATGTCTTCGCCGCGCGGCGTGCGGATCGGCGAGGCGTAGCCCGCCTTGTAGATGATGTCGGCAAAGGCCTTGATCCGCTCGCGGGCTGGACCGCTCGTAGGGCGCGCCGGGCCATTCGTTGAACGGGATCAGGTTGATCTTGGCCGGGATGCCGGCGATCAGCCTGCACCAGCCGGCGGGCGTCGTCGTCGCTGTCGTTCACGCCCTTCGAGCATCACGTATTCGAAGGTGATCCGCTCGCTGTTCGACAGCTTCGGATAGGCGCGCAGCGCCTCGAGCAGCGCCGCGATGTTCCAGCGCTTGTTGATCGGCACCAGCTTGTCGCGCACCTCGTCGGTGGTGGCATGAAAGCTGATCGCCAGCATGCAGCCGATCTCCTCGCCGGTCCGGCAATCTCGGGCACCACGCCGGAGGTCGACAGCGTGATCCGGCGGCGCGACAGCGAAATCCCCTCGCCGTCCATCGCGATCTTCATCGCGTCGCGCACGTTCGTCGAAATTGTAGAGCGGCTCGCCCATGCCCATCAGCACGATGTTCGACACCAGGCGCGGCTCGCTCGCCCATGCCTTCGCCCGCGCCGGGTCCATTCGTCGAGATCGTCGCGCGCCAGCATGATCTGGCCGACGATCTCGCCCGCGGTCAGGTTGCGCACCAGCTTCTGCGTGCCGGTGTGGCAGAACGAACAGGTCAGCGTGCAGCCGACCTGAGACGAGATGCAGAGCGTGCCCGCGGTCCGTCTTCGGGGATGTAGACGATCTCGACCTCGTGCCCACCGGCGATGCGCACCAGATACTTGCGGGTGCCGTCGTCGCTGACCTGTTTGGTGACGACCTCGGGCAGATCGGATCTCGAACGTCGGCGTCGAGCTTGGCGCGGTAGTCCTTCGCGAGGTTGGTCATCTCGGCGAAATCGCGCACGCCTTTCTGGTAGATCCACTGCCAGATCTGGCCGACCCGCATCTTCGCCTGCTTCTCCGGCGTGCCGGCGGCGATCAGCGCCTCGCGCAAGGCCGTCGCGGGTGAGGCCGACCAGGTTGAGCTTGCCCGTCCCGTCGGCGGCAGTCCTTGCGCGGGAAGGTCAGGACGTCTTGCGTGATCGGGGCTGTGGGCTCGGTCATGGCGGTTCCTAAGGCGTTTCGCGAAAATCCCGGGATACAGCATTTCGCGAAACGCATGCTCCGTATTGGCGTGGTCTGCGTTTCGCCTCTGTCAGATGCCGCGGGTCAGGGGCGAAACGCTTTTGGGTCTGGCGCCGATATAGGGCTTCCGGGCGAGGATGCAAAACGAAACGCCCCGGAAAGGTCCGGGGCGCCTGAATAAGGACGTGGGTGCGCGCGGCGTCTACTGGCAGCGCTGGGAGGCGTCGTCCACCGCGGCGGTGAAACCGAGCAGCGAGAAGGTGTCCTCGGTGCGGGTGCCGCGCGACGACATTCCGACCACGACCGCGTCCGCGCCCTTTTTCATCGCGGCGATGATGGCGGCGTCGTCCTCGGGACTGCGGGTCCAGGCCCATTCGCCGTCGACGAACAGCTGGAATTCCGCGCCGCTCACGGTGACCGACACCATGCTGTCGCCTGCGAACGGGTAGCCGCCGGTGAAGGCCACTTCGCCGTTCACGCCGGACCCCGGACGGTAGCTGACGAAGAGCAGGATTTCGCCGCGGTTGACGTTGTTGGCGACCTCGCCATTGCGCGTGTTCACCGTCGCCTTGGGCTTCGACACGCTCCAGCATTCCTTCGGGTTTTCCTCAACGAACACGCTCCAATCCGTGTTCGCGGCGACACGATTGGTGCTCTCTTGCGCTACCGCTCCGCCCGTGGCGAAACCGAGCGCGACGATACCGATCACGTACGCGGCTTTTGCGATCATCCCCTGCAGCCTCCAGCTCTTCCTGCCTGCAACCCTTGCACCATCCACATTACGCGGTCATTCCCGGGCAAAGTCGTCCATTCGACACTGGACCGAACCTTAACGTAAGTCGGCCGGGTTGTGAAAGCCCCGTTGGCGGAAAACCGCGCGTTTCCCGAGGGATGGAAAGACAAGTCTGGGAGATCGCGCCGCCGCGCCCGAAATCTTGCGGCGCGCGTCCGGTTGATCCCTGCATCTGGGGCCTGTGGCCGCCCGAGATGCGCCCCGCAAAGCGCACTCGGTCGCGCACCGTGCGGCGCCGGGTCGGGTGGATCAGAGAGTTGCGCGCACAATCGCCCGCACCGGCCGTCGCGAACGCTTGTGCTCTGCAGACGCTGCCGCGCGACGGGCGGTGAGGGCTGCCGATTGAGTGCCAACGCGCTAGTCGGTGCTTTCGATCCCCTCGGGCTCGCCCGCGACCACGAAACGCAGCGCCTCCGGTCGGTACAGCTCGGCCGCGACGCGGTTGACCTCCTCGAGGGTGACCGCCTCGATCCGTGCATTGCGGGTCTTGATGTAATCGGGGCTGCGCCGGTCGAGCTGCATGCCGACGAGAATGCGCGCAATCGGCGCGTTGCCGTCGAAACGAAGGGGATAGGCACCGGTGAGGTAGGTCTTCGCCGCCGCCAGCTCCTCGGCGCTCACCCCTTCGGCCGCCAGTTTGGTCCACTCGTCGCGCACCACCTGGATGGTCTCGGCCATCCGCGCATTGACTGTCGAGACAACCCCGATGACCGCCTCGGACCGATCGGATTCGATCAGGTAGGTGCTGATCCCGTAGGTGAGCCCGCGTTTCCGGCGCACCTCCTCCATCAGTCGGCTGTTGAAGCCCGACCCGCCGAAGATGGTGTTGAGGATATAGGCGGCGAAAAAATCGGGGTCCTCGGTGCGGATGCCGGCATGGCCGAACTGGGCGGTCGATTGCGGCGAGGGAAACGGCGTGACCGTGAGCCCGCCGCTGGCGCCGAAGGCCACGTCATCGGGCATCGGCGCGCCGGTTGCCGGAAGATCGCCGAGCAGGTCGTCGATCAGCGCCGCAAGTGCCTCCGGCGTGATGTCGCCCACGGCAGAAATGTACACGCGGTCGCGCGCGATGGTCCTCTGGTACGCCTCGACGATGTCGTCGCGGGTGAGACCCGCGACGCTTTCGAGCGTGCCGCCGTCATAGCTGCCATAAGGATGGTCGCCGTAGGCCATCGCGTTGAACGCGTCGGCTGCAAGCGCATCCGGATCCGTGGCCCGGTTCTTCAGGTTTGCGAGCACCTGGCCGCGCACCCGCTCGATCGCGTCGTCGTCGAATCGCGGCGCCACCAGTGCCGCGCGCAGCAGTGCCATCGCCTCATCGCGGTTCTCGGTCAGGACCTGGGCCGAGACGGAAATCGCATCGTCGCTCGAATTGAACCGCAGCTGGGCCGCAAGCCCCTCGGTTGCCGTCGCGAAGGCGCGCGCGTCCATGTCGGCCGCCCCCTCTTCGAGCAGCGCGGTCATCAGGTTGACGCCGCCGCGTTTGCCCGGCGTGTCGAGCGATGAGCCGCCGCGAAAGCGGATCTCCACCGCAACGAAGGGGATCGAATGCTCCTCGACCAGCCAGGCATCGAGCCCGCCGGGCGTGGTGAGGGTCTGGATCTCGATCTCGGCCCGCGCCGGCAGGGCGGCGACGAGCAAGAACAGGACGGCTGCGACGTGCTTCAAAGCCCTTCCTCCCCGGTTTCGGGCATCAGCCACCCGGTGACGGAGGCGCGCATGTCGAGCACCTCTTGCGCGACCCGCATGACGTCCTCCGGCGTGACCGCCTGCAACACGTCGGGCCAGCCGCGCACATCGTCGATCGTGAGCCCCGAGGTCAGGGCGCGGCCGTACCGCTCGGCAATTTCGCCAACATCGTCCAGCGCGTAGATCTCGCGGGCGCGGATCTGCATCTTGATCCGGTCGAAGGCCTCAAGATCGGGCCCGTCTTCCATGAACTTCGCCAGCTGCGCGTCGAGCGCCGCTTCGGCCTGCGCCAGGCTCACACCTTCGGACGGCACCACGACCAGCGAAAAGGTGCTGTCGTCGAGCGCGACGGAGGAATAGCCGGCGCCTGCGTAAACGGCCGTGTTGGTGTCGAATTGCAGCGCCTGGCCGAGCACCGAGGTGGCGCTGGAGCCGCCCAGAAGCTCGGAGAGGAACACCAGGGCGGCAGCATCCGCCTGCGCGCCGGATTCGCGTGCCGGGGCGAGATAGAGCCGCATGAGCGAGGGTTGCGCGACCCGCTCATCCGCCATCACCAACCGGTGCGCGGCGCGGGCGGGGGGTTCCTGCGGGCGCACCCGGGGGCCGAGCCCCTCGGTCGGAGCGAGCGGGCCGTAATGCGCCTCGGCAAGCGCGCGCACTTCTTCGGGGGTAACGTCACCGGCGACGATCACGATCGCGTTGTTCGGCGCGTAGTAGCGTTGGTAGAACGCGAGCGCGTCATCCTCGTCCAGCCCTTCTATCTCCGCGCGCCAGCCGATGATCGGGATGCCATAGGGGCTGTTGCGGAACAGCGCAGCGCGCATCGCCTCGTTGAACAGCGCCCGCGGCTCGCTGTCGGTACGGGTCGCGCGCTCTTCGAGAATCACGTCGCGCTCGGTCACCACCTCGTCCCGCGTGAGCACGAGATCGCGCATCCGGTCGGCCTCCATTTCCATCATCAGACCGAGCCGGTCGGCGGCGACGCGCTGGAAATAGGCGGTGTAGTCGGAGGAGGTATAGGCGTTGTCGGAGCCGCCATTGGCCTCGACGGTTTTCGAAAACGCGCCGGAGTCCAGATCGTCGGTGCCCTTGAACATCAGGTGTTCGAGGAAATGCGCGATTCCGGACTTGCCCGGCGGTTCGTCGGCGGCACCGGTGCGATACCAGACCATGTGCACGACAACCGGCGCCCGGTTGTCCTCGATGACGACGACCTCCATGCCGTTGTCGAGCTCGAAATCGGTGATCGTGCCCGCAGCCTGCGCTGTCGTGGCGGCCAGGCCCAGACCCAGCGCAAAAGACATCGGGGCGAAAGACATCAGGTTAGCCCGCATCGAAAACTCCTCGGTTTTCGGTCAAGCTAGTGGATGCCACGGCCCATGCAACCGCTGAACGCGGGGTTGTGATGATCGGTGTCGCGGGAGAGGGCCGGGATCAGTATGCCTTGATCTCGGGATCGGGCGGCGCGGAGGGCGTCCATATGCCCATCCGGCGCAGGCGCTCAAGCTCGAGATGCTGGTCGAGCGACATCGGCTTGTAACTGGAATAGTAGACGTTGACGTTGAACCACCGCTCCAGAAGCCGGCCGTTGTTGTCGCGCCGCCAGTCGAGATCTTCGGCGGCGAGGGTCGCGCGGATGTCGGCGGGCACGCCGTAGCGCGCGGCATGGGCGAGCAGCCCCTGCTCGCCGGCAAGGATCGTGCCGCGCTGCAGCCGGTCGGGGTTGCCGCCAAGCGCGGCCACGGCATCGGCCCTCGGGGTGGGATCGACGATGTTCGTGCCGCCGGGCGTCGGCGCCGGCAGCGACGTATAGTCTTCCGGCGCTTCCAGCGGCTTGGTCGGCAGGACCGAGAACTCGTCGGGCGTTTCGGTCCGGATGTTCATCAGTTCAGGGTCGCCCCCGCTGCAGGCGGCGAGCACCACAAAAGCGGCTAACCCCGCGAATCGTATTGCCAACATCCCCCGCATGGATGTCTCCCTAACCCAAGTTCGGCCCTTCTTAGCGCATTGGGTTCGGCGCGTCACGGGGTCTTCTGCCGCTGAGTGGGGCCCGACGACGGACCGGTGAAGAGCGCGAGCCCGATGGCGCCGGCAAAGACGCCGACATCGGCGATGTTGAACGACCAGGGATTGGCGATGCCGCAGCAGGTGACATTGAGGAAATCGGCGACCGCGCCGTAGAGCAGCCTGTCGATCACGTTGCCCAGCGCACCGCCGACCAGCAGACCGGCGAAAATCTGCGCGCGGGCCCCGAGCTTTTCGTGGCGCACCCACCAGATGACCCAGACCGAGATCGCCACGGCGAGCGCCACGAGACCCCAGCGCATGAGGTCGGAGCCCGAGGCGCCGAGCCCGAAATTGACCCCCCGGTTCCAGGCCATGCGGAACTCGACGAGGCCGGGATACACCTCGATTCGCCCAAGCGTCCGGAGATCCAGCCCCTGGACAACCCAGACCTTGCTGATCTGGTCCGCCGCCAGGGTCACCAGCGCCGTGATCCAGAGCGCCTTCATGTCGCGGATATCTTCATACGAAGATACCTCCTAGTGCCGGAAGTGGCGCATGCCGGTGAAGACCATGGCGAGCCCCGCTTCGTCGGCGGCCGCGATCACCTCGTCGTCGCGCATCGAGCCGCCGGGCTGGATCACGCAGGTGGCGCCCGCCGCGGCGGCCTCCATGAGCCCGTCGGGGAAGGGGAAGAACGCGTCGGAGGCCACGGCGGAGCCGACCGCCGGGCTTTCGGCAAGCCCCAGCGCCTCGGCCATGCCGGCCGGCCTTGATCGCGGCGATACCGCGCCGAATCGAGCCGGCTCATCTGGCCTGCGCCGACGCCGACCGTCGCGCTGATCCTTCACGTAGACGATGGCGTTCGACTTCACGTGCTTGGCCACCTTCCAGGCGAACAGGCAGATCGTCGAGCTGCGGCGTCGGTCGGCGCGCAGCTTGGTCACCACCTTGAGATCGTCGCGGCGACACGAAGCCGTTGTCCGTGTTCTGGCACCAGCTAGCCGCCCGAGACCTGGCGCAGCGTCATGCCGCCGGCGCGCGGATCGGGCAGGCCGTCGGTGGTGAGCAGCCGCAGGTTCTTCTTGTTCGCAAAGACCGCGTTCGGCCGCGTCGGAGGCGCCGGGCGCGATCACCACCTCGGTGAAGATCTGCGCGATCGCCTCGGCGGTCTCGACGTCGAGCGGCTGGTTCAGCGCGACGATGCCGCCGAAAGCCGAGGTGCGGTCGCAGTCGAACGCCTTGCGGTAGGCCTCCACCAGCGTCGCGCCGCGCGCCACGCCGCACGGGTTGGCGTGCTTGATGATCGCCACCGCCGGGCCGTCGGCCGGATCGAACTCGGCCACCAGCTCGAAGGCGGCGTCGGTGTCGTTGATGTTGTTGTAGCTCAGCTCCTTGCCCTGGTGCTGGACCGCCGTCGCCACGCCTGGCCGGGCGCTGCCGTCGGTGTAGAAGGCGGCCTGCTGGTGCGGGTTCTCGCCGTAGCGCAGGGTCTGCGCGAGCTTGCCGGCGACCACCCGGCGGCGCGGCGTGGTCTCGCCGATGGCCTCGGCCATCCAGGTCGAGACCGCCGCATCGTAGGCGCCGGTGCGCGCGTAGGCCACTTGCGCCAGCTTCTTGCGGAACTTCAGGCAGGTGGCGCCGTCGTGCTGGTCCATGTCGGCCGAGGAGCTGCGTCGTAATCCTCGAGATCGACGACGATGGTGACGAAGGCGTGGTTCTTCGCCGCCGCGCGGATCATCGCCGGGCCGCCGATGTCGATGTTCTCGATGCAGGTGTCGTACCCGGCGCCCTTCGCCACCGTCGCCTCGAACGGGTAGAGATTGACCACCAGGAGGTCGATCGCGCCCGATCCCGTGCGCCTCCATCGCCGCGACGTGGGCCGCGTTGTCGCGCAGGGCGAGCAGCCCGCCGTGGACCATCGGGTGCAGGGTCTTGACGCGGCCGTCCATCATCTCGGGAAAGCCGGTGACCTCGGCCACGTCGCGCACCGCGACCCCGGCCTCGCGCAGCGCTTTCGCCGATCCGCCGGTCGACAGGATCTCGACCCCGCGCGCCGCGAGCGGCTGCGCCAAGCTCGGCGAGCCCGGTCTTGTCGGATACGGAAATCAGCGCGCGGCGGAGCGGCGAAAGGTCGGTCATGTCATTCCCTCAGGTCTTCAATCAGTCCGATCGGGTCGTCGTCCATCACCAGATCGCGCAGGCCCACGGGGTGTCCTGCGCCTTGGCGAGCGACCAGCGGATGCGGGTCGCATAGTCCAAAGCGGCGCCGGAGAGAACCACCTGTTTCGCCGCACGCGGCTCGAGCCGGCCCTTTTCGAGGTAGACCGAGGGTTCGATATCGAGCCGGCAGCGGCCGTCGTAGCGCAGCACCCAGATCTCGCCCGACTTGAGCGCGAGGCTGACCGCGGTGCCGCCGAGGTCGAGCGAGGCGTCGACATCGGGGTGCAGATGGAACCGCAGCGAGAACGGAATGCCGCGCTCGCGCGACAGGGCGGTGTCGAACTTCGCCTTCTCGGCGTCCGAGACCGCGGCCAAGGTCTCCTCGCCGTGGATCATCCGCCCGTCGCTCGACATCTCGATCCGGCGGACGTGCCCGAGGCCGTGACTGTGCATGTAGCCGTCATGGCCGGCGACGACGCCCGAGAGCCCTTCGTCGACGATCTCTTGCGCGTGAACCTCGTGCGGCCCGCCGGTCAGACGCAGGGTTTCGCCCTCGCCGACCAGCCGCGACGACGACATCCCGTCGAGGCCGAGCACCGAATGCGACGGCGTCGCCCGCCCGGCCTTGTGCCAGTCGGCCCCGAACTCGGCCCCGGAGCCGCAGCTCACGATCATCGGCCGGCGTCCGGACGTCACCTCGATCGCCAGCGTCGAGGCGTGGGCATCGTAGGAGGCATCGCCCGCGGGCGGCGGGGCGGCATCCATGATCAGCGAAGTCCGCCCGCCGTGCAGCCGGACATAGCCCATCGCCAGCCCGGTCGCGGCCGCCTTGCGCACGCCGGAGGTGGCCAGCGCCTGGTCGAGCCGGCCTTCGTTGCCGCGCCCGCCACCATGAAACCGCGCCAACCCGCTATCGGAATGCCGCAGCGCCCGGAGCGTGGGCGCAATGCGTTCGATGGCCGCCGCATGGTCCGGGCGCGCGTTGCGTCCGCTTTCGGCCAGGCTGAGCGCGGCCCAGTTGAGCAGGGTGAAGACCTCGAGCAGGTCTTCGGGATTGCGGGTGGGCACGCCGCCGCCCGCATCGACCTGGACCTTGCATTCCTGCGCCAGCCCCTCGGCGGCCAGATCGACATGAGGCTCCATGCCTTTGAGCGAAAGCCCGGCGTAGATCAGCCCGGTGAGCGCCTCGAACCGGGGCAGGCCGGGGGGTGCTGCCGACCAGCGTTTGGCGAGGAACAGGGTCTGTTGCGAGAGCGAGACGTGAAACGATCCGATGTTGGTCTTGTTCTGGCCGGCGCGCAGAAGGACCGCGTTGTTGATCCAGCGGATGAGCCGTTGGCCGGTGAGCTCCGGCGTCCAGCCGGGGCCGCGCCCGTCGCCGTAGCGCTCGATCCATTCGAACGTCCAGTCCTGGGCGGTGTCTTGCGCCGACCGGTCGCCAAGTGCTGCGAGATCGTCCATCCAGCCGAAACCATGCAGCGCTTCGGTAAACCGCGGCGAGGGCGGGGGCACGTCCCAGGCCGACCGGTCCTGCAGATCGACGTGGTGCCCGGCGAGAAGCACCTGGCCGGACACCAGCTGCTGGCCTTTCGAGATCCGGCCGATGGTCCTCGGTTCGGGCTGGGACAGGAACCCTGTGGGCGGACGCGTTTTCGCAGACCGCCGGGCGTGCCAGCGGTTCTGCCAACGGGTCAGGCGCTGGGACCAGGAGACGCGTTGTGCCACGGGTTTGCTTCGCCTCGCGTTGTTTCACCGCTTTTGCAAGGGTTTGCGCCGGATCATACAGACCGCGCGCAGGGGTGTCACCCGCCCCTGCGCAGGCAGGCGATGTAGAAACCGTCCATGCCGCCACGTTCTGCCCAGGCGTCGGGCCTGAGCCTGAGCCCGCCCTCGCCGGAAATCCAGCCCGGGTCGATCCCGGAGAGCTCCAGCGCGGCGCGGTCAACCACCAGCCCGGGATGGCGCGCGCTGGCGTCGCGCACCTGCTCCTCGCCCTCGTCGAAGAGCAGCGAACAGGTGCAGTAGACAAGCCGTCCGCCCGGCTTCAGCATGCCCAGCGCGCGGTCGATCAGGTGTTCCTGCAACGCAAACAGCCCCGGGAAATCGCTGCCGTCCTTGGCGTGGGGCAGGTCGGGGTGGCGGCGGATCGTGCCGGTCGCGGTGCAGGGCGCATCGAGCAGGATCGCGTCATAGGGGCCACCTTCGAATTCCAGCGCGTCGGCGGTGACGAGCTCGGCGTCGAGCCCGGTGCGGGCGAGATTCTCGGCGACCCGGGCCATGCGGGCGGGCGAGATGTCGACGGCCGTCACCTTGGCACCGGCGGCAGCCAGCTGCATCGTCTTTCCGCCGGGCGCCGCGCAGAGGTCGAGCACCTGCTCGCCGGGTTTGGGCGCGAGGACCCGAGCCGGGATCGCCGCCGCGGCATCCTGGACCCACCAATCCCCCGACGCGAAACCGGGAAGCGCCGAGACCTGTCCCGCGGCGGTCAGCCGGACCGAGCCGGTGGGCAGAAGTTCGCCGCCGAGCCGGTCGGCAAGCGCCCGGGGCGCACCCTTGGCGGTGAGATCGAGCGGCGGGGCGACCGCCTGCACCGCCTCGATCGCTTCGACAACGGGTTTGCCGTAGTCGTCGATCAGCGGCTTGCGCAGCCATTTCGGCAGGCGCGGCACCGGCAGCGCGGCCCATTTCCCGGCATCCCCGGCCACCTTGCGCAGGACCGCGTTGACCAGCCCCGCCATGCCGGCGGTCTTGCGGTTGCTCCGGGCGATGTCGACCGCGGCATTCACCACGCCATGCGGCGGTGCGCCCTCCTCGCAGATTTCGGCGACCCCGAGGCGCAGCAGGTTCAGCACCCGGGCGGAAGGGCGTTTCTTCAGATGGGGTCCGAGCATCCGGTCGGACCGGTCGAGCACGCGCAGCGTGACCGTTGCCAGGCGCTGCGCCCGGGCACGGTCTTCGGCAGGGAGCTTGGCGAGGCGTTTGGGCAGCACTTCGGACAGCAGGCGATGCTCCTCCAGCACGTCGGAGACCAACGTCAGCGCCACCCGGCGCGCCATACTTGCCTCGTTTGCCATGCGCGTTCCTTTGCCTTTCGGTGCCCGTGGCCTATATCAACGCGAGAAGACAGGAAAGACGGACATGAGCGAAGATAAAAAGCGCGAGCTGCCGCCGGAAGCGATCCGCGCGCTTGCCGAGGCCGAGGACCGGCGCCGGAAGGCCAAGGCGGCCGAGATGCCGAAAGAATACGGTGGCCGGGACGGACCGGAACCGACCCGGTTCGGTGACTATGAGAAGAAGGGGCTCGCCGTCGATTTTTGACGGCGGTGCCGGCCAGGGCGTGTCGGAGACCCCCACCCGCAGACGGACGCCCGCTCAGAGCCCGAGCACGTCGACCATGTCGTAGCTTCCGGGATGACGGCCAATGCCCCAGAGCGCCGCCTTGAGGGCGCCGCGCGCGAAGATTGCGCGGTCGGTGGCGACATGGCGCAGGATCACCCGCTCGCCGGGGCCCGCGAAAATCACGTCGTGTTCGCCGACGATGTCGCCGCCACGGATCGCGGAAAACCCGATATGGCCCTCCTCGCGCGCGCCGGTGATGCCGTCGCGGCCACGATCGGCCACCCGGTCGAGCCGAACGCCCCGGCCGTCCGCGGCGGCCTCGCCCAGCATCAGCGCGGTGCCCGAGGGGGCATCGACCTTGTGCCGGTGGTGCGCCTCGACCACCTCGATATCGAAGGCCTCGTCGAGCGCCTGGGCCACCTTGCGGGTGAGTTGCACCAACAGGTTGACCCCGAGCGACATGTTGCCGGCGCGGATGATGGTGGCGTGACGGGCGGCGGCGTCGAGCTTGGCGATATCGTCGCCCCGCAGCCCGGTGGTGCCGATCACGTGCACGGCGCGGGCCTGGGCCGCGAGACCGGCGAGTTCCACGGTCGCCGCCGGTGCGGTGAAATCGATCACCGCCTGGGCCTTCGCCATCGCCTCAAGCGGGTCGTCGGTCACCGGCACGCCGAGCGCGCTCCCCCCCATCGCAACGCCGATGTCCTGGCCGATCCAATCGTGCCCGGGCCGCTCCAGCGCCCCGACCAGCCGCGCCGCCGGGCTCTCTGTCACGAGCTTCACCAGCATCTGTCCCATCCGGCCCGATGCGCCGTTGATCACGATTCCAGGGGTCTCGCTCATCTCACTCTCCCGTTCTTTTGGAGCAAAAACCGATCAGCCTGCGGCCGGCGGATCCTGGGATTTTGCTCAAACTCCTGAATCCGGATCAATATCCTTTTTCAGATAAAATCAATCTGAAACGGTTTTGGTCACGGGCTTACGCCCTGTTGCCACCGCGTACAATCGGGCATAGATGCGCCCCATGTCAAAACACCGCTCTCATCGTGGCCAAGGCCCTTCGCAACGCCAGCTCCGCGTTGGCGAACTCATTCGCCGGACGATCTCCGAGATGCTGATGCACGGCGACGTGCATGATCCGGACCTGACCCGGATGTCGATCACCATCGCCGAAGTCCGGGTCACCCCCGACATGAGCATTGCCACCGTCTTCGTGATGCCGCTTGGCGGCGGCCAGCGCGAAGAGGCCATCGCCGCGCTTGCCCGCAACAAGGGCCAGATCCGCCACCGGATCGGCAAGGCCATCACGCTCAAGCACACGCCCGATCTGCGCTTCATGATCGACGACACCTACGATCGGATGGACGAGACCCGGCGGCTGCTGTCGGAGCCCCGGGTGCGGGCCGATATCGAACACAAAGATACCGAGAACGACGGGGAAGACTGATGGCGCGCAGGAAGAAGGGGCGCGACATCCACGGTTGGCTGATCGTGGACAAGCCCTCTGGTATCAGCTCGAACGCGGTTGTGAACAAGGTGCGCTGGGCGCTGGATGCCAAGAAGGCCGGCCACGCCGGTACGCTTGATCCGGAAGCCACCGGAGTGCTCGCCGTGGCGTTGGGCGAGGCGACCAAGACCGTGCCCTACATCACCGACGCGCTGAAAGCCTACCGCTTCACGGTGCGGTTGGGACAGGCGACCAACACCGACGACGGCGAGGGCGAAGTCATCGCCCGCTCCGACTCGCGGCCGACGGATGACGAGATCCGTGCCGGGCTCAAGGCCTTCGAGGGTGAAATCATGCAGGTGCCGCCGAAGTTCTCGGCGGTGAAGATCGACGGCGAACGCGCCTACAAGCGCGCGCGAGACGGCGAGGACTTCGAAGTCGAGGCCCGCAAGCTCTGGGTGGACGAGATCGAAATGGTCGAGCGGCCCGATCCCGACCATGCGGTGATCGAGATGATCTGCGGCAAGGGAGGCTACGTGCGCGCTGTCGCGCGCGATCTCGGCGCAGCGCTGGGGTGCCATGGCCATGTCGCCGCACTGCGCCGGGTCTGGTCCGGGCCGTTCGAGGCCGATGACGGGATCAGCATGGAGCGCGTCGAGGACTTGGCGAAAACGCCCGAATTAGACACCTATCTGCGCCCGCTCGAAGAGGGGTTGGACGACCTGCCGGAACTGAAGGCGACAGTGGAAGGCGCCGCCCGCCTGCGGCACGGCAACCCCGGCATGGTGATCGCGTCGGATGTGGAATACGGCGACGAAGCCTGGGCGAGCCTCGACGGCAAGGCGGTGGCCGTGGGGACCTACCGGTCGGGCGAATTGCACCCGAGCCGGGTGTTCAACCAGTGAGGCGGTGCGGCAAGGGGTTTCGAAACCCCTTGGCAACGCGCTTCGAAGCGCGTTCTGCGCGTCAATCGATGATTCCGAGCACCGGGTCCGGGATGTCCGGCGCCGCGCCGATCTCGTAAGCCGCGAGCACCTTGGCTTCGGCCGCCGCGAGCGCGTCTTCGCTGTCGGCATGGATCAGGCAGAGCGCATCGCCCGCCGCGACCGGTTCGCCGAGATCGACAAGGCCGGTGATCCCGACCGCGGGGTTGATGACGTCATCCGCCCGCCGTCGCCCACCGCCGAGCTCGACCACGGCAAGGCCGATATCGCGCGATTGGATCGCCGCGACGTGGCCGGACGTCGGCGCCGCGACAGAGCGCGTGATTTTCGCCGTCGCGAGGTATTTCCCGTGGTCCTGGACAAAGTCCGCAGGCCCCCCAAGCGCGGTCACCATGCGCCCGAAAACCTCTGCAGCGGCCCCGCTCTCGAGCATCTCCCGCGCCGTTGACAGGCCGGCGTCCCGCGTCTCGGCAATCCCGCCGATCGCCAGCATCTCGCCCGCGAGCGCCAGCGTCACCGTTTCGAGCCGGGTGTCGCGGGCGGTGCCGGTGAGGAAATCGACCGCGTTGGCCACTTCCAGGGCATTGCCGGCGGTCGAGGCCAGCGGTTGGTTCATGTCGGTGATCAGCGCGTGGCAGCCGAGCCCGGCCTCACGCGCCACCCCGGTGATGCTTTGCGCGAGCTCCACCGCGTCTTCCATCGTCGCCATGAAGGCGCCGTTCCCGGCCTTGACGTCCATCACCAGCCCTTCCAGCCCGGCCGACAGCTTCTTCGACAGGATCGAGGCGGTGATGAGGGGCACCGATTCCACCGTCGCGGTCACGTCGCGGATGCCGTAGAACCGCTTGTCGGCGGGGGCGAGGTTGGCGGTCTGGCCGATGATCGCGCAGCCCACTTCGCGCACCACCTTGCGGAACAGATCGTTGTCGGGCGTGCTCGTGTAGCCCGGGATCGCGTCCATCTTGTCGAGCGTGCCGCCGGTATGGCCGAGGCCGCGGCCGGAAATCATCGGCACGTATCCGCCCGCCGCGGCGACGATCGGGGCCAGCATCAGAGACACATTGTCGCCGACGCCGCCGGTGGAATGCTTGTCGACCACCGGCCCGGGGAGATCCCATGCGAACACGTCGCCCGAATCGCGCATCGCAAGCGTCAGCGCCGCCGCTTCCGCATGGGTCATGCCGTTGAAGAAGACGGCCATGGCAAAGGCCGCGACCTGGCCTTCGCTCGCCTCGTTCGAGGTGATGCCCTCGACCATGCGGACAACATCGACGCTCTCCAGCGCCAGCCCGTCTCGCTTGCGACGAATAATTTCCTGGAACAGCATTGGCGCCTCCTTGAAACTTCACATTTGACCCGTTGGACAAATATCGCAAGGGCCCCGCTTGCGAAATTGCCCGGGGCGCGGCACAAACCGCCCATGATCACCCGCACTCATACCAAGGACGATGCGCCGTCTGTGGCAGTCTATTCCGATTGCGAGCGTTACCGCTATGAACTCACGCGCACCTGGGATCCGGCCGGCCGCAAGGCGCTGTTCGTGATGCTGAACCCGTCGACCGCGACGGAGGTGCAAAACGATCCCACCGTCGAGCGCTGTGAACGGCGCGCCCGCGCGCTGGGGTTCGGCGCGTTCCGGGTGACCAACATCTTCGCCTGGCGCGACACCGATCCGAAGAAGATGCGCGCGGCCGACGACCCGGTCGGCGCCGCCAACGACGCGGCGATCCGAGATGGCGCGCTGTGGGCCGATCAGGTGATCTGCGCCTGGGGCACGCATGGTGCGCACCTCGACCGCGGCGCGCGGGTGGAGGCGCTGCTGCGCGGCGCCGGACTTTCGCTCTACCACCTCGGGCTGACCAAGGCGGGGCACCCGAAACATCCGCTCTATGTCGGCTACGCACGGCAACCCGAGCGCTGGGCGTGATTGGGATTCCCTCGCGGAAACGCCGACGTTAGGGTCGCACCGAACACCGGGAGATCAAGATGGACAGCGACAAGTTCGACACGGTCGGCACAGAGCTCGAAGCTTTGCGCGCAGAGGTAAAACGGCTGAACGAACAGCGCTATTTCCGCTATGAAAGCTCGTTCTTCTGGGTCGCGGTCTGGAGCCTCTCGCGAGGGCTGTTCTTCGGCCTCGGCTCGGCGCTCGGTGCGACCATCCTGCTGGCCTTCCTGATCCGCATGCTGGGGTCGATCGATTTCATTCCGATCCTGGGCGACTGGGCGGAACAGATCATCGAAGAGATCCAGACAAACGGTCCGCAGTGAGGTGGGCAAAGGACCGCGGCGTTGTGGCTTTCCCGCGGAGGAATGAGCGGTGCGTCAACGCGTTCGACCCGCAACCTTTTGATATAGCGTGACATCAGCCTGAGATCTCACGGCATTTCCCAAAAGACCGGCCGGTTGTTCACAAAGGCGGAGCCGGGGCAGGCCTGCGGCCGGCTCCGCCGTGTCGCGCGAAACACTCACCCGTGGACAGACACCGCTTCCGGCGTCGCATGGCTCCGGGCCGAGGCGCTTTGTCGGCTCACGACGGCGGGCGCCTCGTGGATCAACCGGTCGTCGGTTAGCGCGTGAACCATGAACAGGGCAAAATCGGTGCGCCGCACGATATTCGACGCCAGCAGTGGGTCGTCGACAAGCGGCGCCCAAACCGGCAGGCCTTCGCTCTCGCCTTCCTCGAGGTTGGGGCCGCGAACCACTGTCCAGTCGGTATCGGAGGCAAAGATCCTCTTCGTTGCGCGCACCTGGTCGGAAATGTCGGCCATCCGCGTGGCCCAACCGATGAACGTGAACAGGGCGAAGATGGACCTTTGGCGGAGGCTGTAGCGGTCCTTGCCGTCTTTCGAGATGTGCCAGCCGCAGGAGAAGATCAGCCGCGCGCCGGGGTCTGCGTTGTCCAAGACCGCGCGGGCGGTGCCGCTTGCGTAGTTGGTGAACCCCCAGGGGGCGAGCACCGTGAGCACGCCGTCACAGCCCGCGACCGCCTGCGCCACCACGGAAACGTCGTCGGTGCGGCCAGGGTAGAGCCTGATCCGGCCCTTGAAGCGGTCGAGCTTGGCCACGCTTTCCGGGCGGCAGACCCCGACCACCTCGAAGCCGCGGTCGAGGGCGTGCTGGGTCATGTATTGGCCGAGCTTGCCGGAGATGCCGATGATGCAGATGCGTTTCATGTGTCTGGTCCTTTTGTTTCGAGAGGGGAGGAGTGGGGGCAGGTGAGCCCCCGCGCTTGTGTCAGGCAAAGGCCGGGGTTGCCGACCGAAGGGTGGGGCGCGGTCCTCGGAAAATCAGCCAGAGGGCAAACCCCACCTCGGCAAAGGTGACGATGGCGAGGAACACGCCCGTTACGGCGGCAAGCGCGGCGGCGTCCGGAAAGACGAAGGCCGAGAGCGTGTCGAGCGTGTAGCCGACCGCGCCGAGAGTCATCGCGTGGCCGAGGAGGCGGGGGAATACACCCGAGCGCGCCACCAGTTGGCCGAGAATCGCGAGGTGCAGGGTGAAGAAGATCTGCCAGACCCAGACGCCCGCATCATGGGTGGCGAGCATCAGCCCGGCGAGGTCGAGCCGCTGGGCCTCGGAGAAGCTCGCCAGCGTGGTGCCGGGGTCGGCCAGGGTCAAAGCGGCGAAGTGGAAGAACAGCATCGCCGCCATCACCCCCACCATCGACAATCGTGCCAGCGCCGCGGCAAACGACAGCGTCGCGTTGACACGCTTGAACATGAAATAGAGCATCGCGGTGGCCATGATCTCGGCCACGAGGATCACCACTTCACCGCCGATACCCACGAGATAGAGACTGTTTCTGGCAAGGATATTGGCGAATGTGGCCTGGGCATCGCCGGCCACTTGAAGCTGCGACGGCACCCAGAGAATGGCGAAGCCGCCAGCGAAGGCGATGATGAGGTAGAACACCCCGGTGAGCCGGGCGTAGGCGCGCGAGGTCGGGTCGGAAAAAACATGCATGTCGGGGTCCTTTCAATCGGGCAAAGCCTCTCCGGCGCCGCGCCGGGGCGGCCGGCCGGAGGGGTCCGGTCAATCATTCTGTTGGTCGATATGGTCTGCGTCGTGATGAACGCACGGCAAATCTAGCCGGACCGGCATCCAAAGAAAATTGACTGGTTTCGTGGAATGGCTATGCATATTCGTATGGATTGGCGAAACGTGAACTTCGACTGGAACCGCGCCCGGGCGTTTCTCGTGACCGCCGAGGAGGGCTCGCTGTCTGCCGCGGCCCGAGCCCTCGGCCTCGCCCAGCCGACGCTTGGCCGGCAGGTCGATGCGCTTGAGCAGGAGCTTGGCGTGGTGCTGTTCGAACGGGTCGGGCGCGGGCTCAGGCTCACCCCCGCCGGCCACGCGCTGATCGACCATGTGCGGGCCATGGGCGACGCGGCGGCGCGGCTGTCGATGTCGGCCTATGGGCAGAACGAGAGCATGGCGGGCCCGGTCGTCATCTCCGCCTCCGACGCTTATGCGGGGCTCCTGCTGCCGCCGATCGTCGCCCGGATCCGGGCCGAAGAACCGGAGATCACCATCGAGATCGTCGTGGCCAACGACGCCTCCGACCTCCTGCGCCGCGAGGCCGACATTGCCATCCGTAATTTCCGCCCGAAGGAGCCCGACCTCGTCGCCCGCAAGATCCGCGAGGCGAACGCAAGGCTGTTCGGCACGCCCGGCTACCTCGACACGCTCGGACCCCTGGCCCGGCCCGGAGACCTCGCCCGCGCCGGGATCATCGGCCTGTCCGATGTCGAAATGTATGTCTCGGCGCTCAACGCGTTGGGTCTCGGGCTGACCGCCGACAACATCACGCTGCGCTGCGACAATTTCCTCGTCATGTGGGCGATGGTGAAGCAGGGGCTGGGGCTCGGCATGATCGACGACCGGATCGGCGACAGCGACCCGGCGGTCGTCCGCGCGCTTCCCGGCCTCGCCCCGCTTGCCTTCCCGATCTGGCTGGTGGCACACCGCGAAATCCACAACAGCCCGCGTTTGCGGTTCGTGTTCGATACCCTCGCCGATGCGCTGAAATAGCGCTCTTGTCCCGCGCAGGACTTCCGGCGACACTGCCGGCCAACCGCGAACGGGAGGACGCCCCATGTGCCTAGGCATTCCAGGACAGATCGTCGAGATCACCGATGAGGGCCGCTTGATGGCCCTGGCCGATGTGTCGGGCGTACGCCGCGAGGTCAATGTCGCCTGCGTGCTCGACGGCGACATCTCGGAGCTCGTCGGGAAATGGACGCTCATCCATGTCGGCTTCGCCATGAGCCTGATCGACGAGGCGGAAGCGGCGAAAACGCTGGAGGCGCTCAAGGATCTGGGCGAGGCGCAGGAGACGCTGCAGCAGATGGCCGCGGGCGACGCGGCGCTGGAGGGACCGCCGGCCAGAGCCGCCAAACCGGAGATCCCGGCATGAAATTCGCCTCCGAATTCCGCGACCCGAGGGCCGCCAAAACACTGCTCGCCGCGATCGCCGAAAAGGCGGACAAACTCGGTGCCAGCCGCGCGAAACCGATCCACATCATGGAGATCTGCGGCGGGCACACGCATTCGATCTTCCGCTACGGGCTCGACAAGCTGGTGCACGAGGGCATCGAGTTCATCCACGGTCCCGGCTGCCCGGTCTGCGTGCTGCCGCGCGCGCGGGTCGACGAATGCATCGAGCTGGCCGAACGCCCCGAGGTCATCTTCACCACCTTCGGCGACGCGATGCGCGTGCCGGGCTCCGAGAAGTCTCTGATGCAGGCGAAAGCGGCGGGTGCGGATATCCGCATGGTCTATTCGCCGCTCGATGCGCTGGAGCTCGCGCGCCGCAACCCCGACCGTGAAGTGGTGTTCTTCGGGCTGGGGTTTGAGACCACCACGCCCTCGACGGCGCTGGCGATCCAGCAGGCGGCCCGCGAAGAGCTGGCCAACTTCACCGTCTTTTGCAACCACATCACCGTGCCCGAGCCGATCAAGGCGCTGCTCGACGACCCGCACATGGTGCTCGACGGGTTTATCGGCCCGGGCCATGTGTCGATGGTGATCGGCATCCACCCGTACGATTTCATCGCGCGCGACTATGGCAAGCCCATCGTCGTCGCCGGGTTCGAGCCCATTGATCTGTTGCAGTCGATCCTGATGATCCTCAGCCAGGTCGAGGAAGGCCGCGCGGCGGTCGAAAACCAGTATGCCCGGGTTGTGCCGGACGACGGCAACAAGGTGAGCCTTGCCGCCATTGCCGACGTTTATGAAAAGCGGCCGAGTTTCGAATGGCGGGGCCTCGGCGAGATCGATGCATCTGGCCTCAGGATCAGACCCAAATACAGGGCTTTTGACGCGGAAGAGAAATTCTCCGTCGGCTATGCCGGGGTACGCAAACACGTGCCCGAGGTCGAGGGCACCGCCTGCGGCCAGGTGATGACCGGACGGATGAAACCGCCTGAGTGCCCGCAGTTCGGCAAAGGCTGCACGCCCGAAATGCCGTTGGGTGCGCTGATGGTGTCTTCGGAAGGCGCCTGCGCGGCCTATTGGCAATACGGCGGCGCCAGGGGTGCGACGGCGGGCGAGGCGGCGGAGTAGACGATGGCACTCAGGGATGACCGGGTCACGCTGGCGCATGGCGGCGGCGGCAAGGCGATGCGGGACCTCATCGAGGAGGTTTTCACGGATGTGTTCGAGCCGCCGGGCATGGAGGACCAGGCGCGGCTGCAATCGGACGCGCTTTGCGAACCCGGTGCGAGGCTCGCCTTCACCACCGATGCCTATGTGGTCACGCCGGTCGAATTTCCCGGCGGCGACATCGGCAAGATCGCCGTCGCCGGCACCGTGAACGACCTTGCCGTCGGTGGGGCGAAACCGCTGTGGCTGTCGGCCGCTTTCATCATCGAGGAGGGCACCGAAGTGGCCCTGCTCCGGCGCATCGTGGCGACCATGAAGGCAGAGGCCGACAAGGCGGGCGTGCGGATCGTGACCGGCGACACCAAGGTGGTCGACCGCGGCGCGGCGGACACGCTGTTCGTTACCACCGCCGGGGTCGGGGTCATCCCGCCCGGGCGTGACATGGCGGCCGGGCATGTGCGCCCCGGGGACGTGGCCATCGTCAACGGTGTGCTGGGCGACCACGGCGCGACCATTCTCGCGGCGCGCGGCGATCTGGCTCTTCAGTCGCCGATCCAATCCGATTGCGCGTCGCTCGGCCACCTGGTCGACGCCGTGCTCGCTGCCGCCCCGGATGCCCGCGCCGCGCGCGATCTGACCCGCGGCGGCCTCGCCTCGGCGCTGAACGAGATCGCCGGCACCGCGGGCTGCGGCATCGAGATCGAGGAAAGCGCGCTGCCGCTGCGCGACGAGGTCGTGGGCATGTGCGAGATCCTCGGGCTCGATCCGCTGTACCTCGCCAACGAGGGGCGGGTGGTGATCTTCGTGCCCGAAGCCCGGGCCGAAGCGGCGCTTGCGGCGATGCAAAGCCTGCCGGAGGGGGCGGGTGCCGCGATCATCGGACGGGCCGTCGAGGGGCATCCCGGCTTCGTCCACATGCGCACCGCGTTCGGCGGCGTTCGAATCGTCGACATGTTGGTCGGGGAGCAGTTGCCGCGGATCTGTTGAGCCAAGTCCGCCAATCTGCGCCCGGTCAGTCAGCAACGCCGCGTTTTCAGCGCACAATTTTTAGGCAATTGCTGCGCCGCGGCGCATAGGTCAACGGAATTGACCATTATTCTTTGGCAACAGCGACCCCATGGGCGACCCTGTAGTCGAGGCGGCACACGTCGTCTCGCGAAGACGTCCAGGGATCGTTGCCACCTCCTCCCGGCAATGGTTCATACTTCAAGGGCCGCGTGGTCCCCTGCTATCCTCCTCCCGGCAGGCGCCACGCGGCCCCATTTTCTCCCGTGCTACAGGATCTGTGATTCAATCGCCGGTGCGCCAGGCTCCGCTCCACGCGGCGCCGCGCGGCCTGCCTCCACCAGAGACCACACGGGGGGCCTGGCCGACAAATCGCCCTTGCGCCGGGCCGGACCCATACCGATAGTCCGCCCATGCGCCGCGTCGTCCGCCTGTTTGCCCTGATCGCCCTCATGGCCGTCCCGGCCCGGGCCGACGACGTCTTGGTTTTCGCAGCCTCCAGCCTCAAGACCGCGCTGGACGAGGTCGCGGCGGATTTCACGGCGGCGACCGGCCACAAGGTCGCCGTTTCCTATGCCGGGTCGTCGCAGCTTGCCCGGCAGATCCTGCTGGGGGCCCCGGCCGATCTGTTCCTGTCGGCCAACACGGCCTGGATGGACGCGCTCGAAGACGAGGGACGGCTTGCACCGGGGACGCGCGCCGATCTGCTCGGCAACCGCCTGGTCCTGATCGCGTTTGATCCGGCTGCCGAGGACATCGACCTCGACGACCCGGATGCACTGTCCGCCCGCCTCGGTACCGGTCACCTCGCGATGGCGCTGGTCGATGCGGTGCCGGCCGGGATCTACGGGCGCGCCGCGTTGACGGAGCTCGGGCTCTGGGCGGGCGTCATGCCGCGGGTTGCGCAATCGGACAACGCGCGCACCGCGCTGGCGCTGGTCGCGACCGGTGCCGCGCCGCTGGGTGTCGTCTATCGTTCCGACGCCATTGCCGAGCCCCGCGTCCATGTCGTCGCAACCTTCCCCGAGACCAGTCACCCGCCGATCGTCTACCCCGTCGCCGCGGTGGCCGAACGGGACCGGGCGGCCACGCGCGCCCTGCTCGCCCATCTGCGCACCCCCGCATCCCGCGCCGTTTTCGAGGCGCAGGGGTTCATCTGGGCAGGGAACTGACACATGGGTTGGCTCGGACCGGAGGAATGGCAGGCAGTCGCACTTTCCCTTCGCGTGGCGCTGGTGGCGACGGCCGCGAGCCTGCCGCTCGGACTGTTCACCGCCTACGCGCTGGCGCGTTGGCGTTTCCCCGGCCGTGAGATCCTGAACGGGCTGGTCCACCTGCCGCTGATCCTGCCGCCGGTTGTGACCGGGTATCTGCTGCTGCTGACGCTCGGACCGACGGCCCCGGTCGGCAGCGTGTTGGAAAGCCTCGGCCTCGGGGTCGCCTTCCGCTGGACCGGGGCGGCGCTGGCCGCGGCGGTCATGGCGTTTCCGCTGATGGTGCGCGCGATCCGGCTGTCGATCGAGGCGGTGGACCCAAAGCTGGAACAGGCCGCCGCCACCCTCGGTGCGTCGCCGAATGCGTGTCTATGTCACAGTAACTCTGCCGCTGACGCTGCCCGGCATCGTCGCCGGCGCGGTGCTGGCCTTTGCCAAGGCGATGGGCGAGTTCGGCGCGACGATCACCTTCGTCTCCAACATCCCCGGCCAGACCCGCACCCTGCCATCGGCGATCTACGCCTTCCTGCAGGTGCCGGGCGGCGAAGCCTCGGCGCTGCGGCTGGTCGCCGTCTCGGTGTTCGTGGCGATGGCGGCGCTGGCGCTGTCGGAATGGCTCGCACGTCGCGCGGCGAGACGGGTGCAGGGCGCATGAGCCTGTCGGTTTCCCTGCGCCACGCGCTGCCCGGTATCGCGCTCGATGTCGCGTTCGAGGCGCCGCCGGGTGTCACCGCGCTGTTCGGGCCGTTCCGGCTCGGGCAAGACGACCGTGCTGAACGCCGTCGCGGGCCTCTACCGGCCGGATATGGCCCGAATCGCCGTAAACGGCGACGTGCTCTGTGACACGGAAACCGGCACCTGGCTGCCGCCGCATCGCCGCCGGCTGGGTGTCGTGTTCCAGGAGGGACGGCTGTTTCCGCACCTGAGTGTCGAGGGCAACCTTACCTACGGGTTGCGGGTGCGCCGCGAGCGCCCGGACCCGGCCGAGTTCGACCGGGTGGTCGGCATGCTCGGGATCGGCGCGCTGCTCGCCCGGCGTCCGGCCGCGCTCTCGGGGGGCGAACGGCAGCGGGTGGCCATCGGACGGGCGCTGCTGGCCCGCCCCAGGCTGATGCTGTTCGACGAACCGCTGGCAGCGCTGGACGCTGGCCGCAAGACCGAGATCCTGCCCTATCTCGAGAAGATCCGCGACGAGGCGGGCGTGCCGATGCTCTATGTCAGCCATTCGGCGAGCGAGGTCGCCCGGCTCGCGACCACGGTCGTGGTCATCGAGGCGGGAAAGGTGGTGCGCACGGGGCCGGCCGCAGCGGTGCTCGGCGATCCTTCCCTTGCCCCGGCGGGTGACAGGCAGGTCGGCGCGATTCTCACGGCCACAGTCGTCGCCCACCATGAAGACGGGCTCACCGAGATCGATGCCGGCGGGACGCGGCTGATGCTCGCGGGGCTCGACGCGCGCGCCGGGACGCAGCTGCGGGTTCGCATCGCCGCCCATGACGTGATCTTGTCGCTGGAGGAACCGCGGGGGCTCTCGGCCCTCAACACCCTCGCCGGCAAGGTGAGCGCGCTCCACCCGGAAGCGGGCGCGGGCGTCGTCGTCGCGCTCGACACAGCGGCCGGGCCGTTGCTCGCGCGGATCACCCGCCGGTCTGTTGGCCGGCTCGGGCTCGCCCCGGGCACAAGCTGCCACGCGGTCCTGAAAACCGTGGCGATCGCGCCGGAAGACATCGGCCAGGGGGGCTGAACGGGGCTGGCGGAACGAAAAAGGGCGCCCGCAAGAGGCGCCCTTTTCGGCAGTTTAGAGCCTGTTTCAGCCGATGATCCCGTTCAGCGTGGCCGAGGGACGCATCACGTGGGCCAGTTTCTCCGGGTCCGGGTGGTAGTAACCGCCGATGTCGGCTTTCTCCCCCTGGGTCGACAGCAGTTCCTTGACGATCTTCGCCTCGTTGATGGAGAGCGCTTCGGCCATCGGGGCGAACGCTTGCGCAAGGGCTGCGTCGTCCGTCTGCGTCGCCATCGCCTCGGCCCAGTAGCGGGCGAACCAGAAATGCGACGTGCGGTTGTCGTTCTGGCCGGGCTTGTACTCGGGGCTGTGATCGAACTCGAGCACCTTCTGCGTGGCCGCCTCGACGCCTTCGCCGAGCAGGTTGGCCGCGGTCTTGCCCTTGGCTTCGGCGAGGAACTTGAAGCTCTCGCCGAGCGCGCAGAACTCGCCGAGCGAGTCCCAGCGCAGGTGGTTTTTGTCCACCAACTGCTGGACGTGCTTCGGGGCCGAGCCGCCCGCGCCGGTCTCGAACAGCCCGCCGCCGTTCATCAGCTTCACGATCGAGAGCATCTTGGCCGAGGTGCCGAGCTCGAGGATCGGGAACAGATCGGTCAGGTAGTCGCGCAGCACGTTGCCGGTAATCGTGACGATATCCTTGCCCTCTTTCTGCGCGGCGAGCGTGAAGGCGGTGGCCTCACGCGGCGCGAGGATCGGGATGTCGAGCCCGGCCTCGGCCAGCGCCGGCTTCACGTAGTCGATCAGCTGGGCGTCGTGGGCCCGGGTGGCGTCGAGCCAGAAGGCGGACATGCCGGTGGCCTTGTGACGGGCGATGCCGAGCTTGATCCAGTCGAGGATCGGCGCCTTTTTCGCGGTGGCCGAGCGCCAGATGTCGCCCTTGTCGACCGCGTGCTCGTGCAGCACGTCGCCGCCCGCCAGCACGATCCGCACGGTGCCGGCTTCGGGCAGTTCGAAGGTGGTCGGGTGCGAGCCGTATTCCTCGGCCTTCTGCGCCATCAGGCCGACGTTGGACACGGCGCCGGCGGTGGTCACGTCGAGCGCGCCGTTCGCCTTGAAGAAGTTGATCGCCTCGTCATAGACGCCGGCATAGCAATTGTCGGGGATGCAGCACTTCATGTCGGCCATGGCGCCGTCCGGCCCCCAGCCCTTGCCACCGGCCCGGATCGCGGCTGGCATCGAGGCGTCGATGATGACGTCGGAGGGCACGTGCAGGTTGCTGAGACCCTTGTCGCTGTCGACCATGTAGAGCGGCGGACGGGCGGCCATCGCGGCCTTGTAGTCGGCTTCGAGCGCCGTGTCGCCGGCGATCTTGGCCTCCAGTGTGCCGAGACCGTTGTTCGGGTTCCAGCCAAGCTCATCGAGCTTCGCGGCGTGTTTGGCGATGAAATCCTCGAGATAGACACTGACGAAATGGCCAAACAGGATCGGGTCTGAGACCTTCATCATCGTGGCCTTGAGGTGCACCGAGAACAGCACGCCCGGCTCGGTCGCGGCGACTTCTTTCTTGATGAAGGCGCGCAAAGCGGCGGCCGACAGGAAGGTCGCGTCGACGACGGTGCCCTCTTCATAGGAAAGCCCGTCCTTCAGCACGGTTTCGGTGCCGTCGGCGGTTGTGAAGGTGATCTTCGCCCCGCCGGCCTGCGAAGCCGAGATCGTCGCCGACTTCTCGTTGGCAAAGAAATCGTTGCCTGGCATCGAGGCGACATGGGTCTTCGACTCGGCCGACCAGGTGCCCATCGAATGCGGGTTGGCTCTGGCATAGGCTTTCACCGCCTTTGCGGAACGACGGTCGGAATTGCCCTCGCGCAGCACCGGGTTCACCGCCGAGCCCTTCACCGTGTCGTAGCGCGCGCGGATGTCGTGCTCTGCGTCGGTCGACGGGTCGGTCGGGTAGTCGGGAACCGCGAAGCCCTGGGCCTGCAACTCGGTGATCGTCGCCACCAGCTGCGGCACCGAGGCCGAGATGTTCGGCAGCTTGACGACGTTGGCTTCGGGCTTTTTCACCAGTTCGCCGAGTTCGGCGAGATGATCGGGGAAGCGCTGCCCGTCCGGCAAGAGATCGGACACGGCGGCCAGCACGCGGCCCGCCAGCGAAATGTCGCGGGTTTCGATGCTGATGCCGGCCTTGGCGGCGAAGGCGCGGATGATCGGCAAGAGCGAGGCGCTCGCCAGCTCCGGGGATTCGTCCACCTTGGTGTAGATGATATCGGGGGTCTCGGTCATGTCTCGTTTCCCTGTGTCACGCTCCGCCCGCGGCGGCGTCGCTTGCGAAATCGCCTAAAATGGCCCGCGAGTCAAGTGAATGTGTGCAATGGTATACCGTAGAGCCGCAGTGATGTCAGGCCCGAATTGCCCCGGGGGCGGTCACACCGGAGGTGGACCGTCGACATGACCGGGCACACAGCCCCCCCGGGGCGTCCGGCTCAAAGGGCCTCGGTGATGTCACCCGAGATATGCAGGCCGGGCTGGAGAAGCGGCCCGAGGCAGGCCTGGAAGGCATGGTAGAGATCGGGTTTTCCGGTGAATATCGCATCCCCCGGGGTGCCATCGGGCAGGATCTCCGGATACCACCCACCCCGCGCGTGGTCGATGAACTGCGCCGCCACCACGTCCCAGATCTTGTCGTACCATTCGCCCGCAAGCGGATCGGCATCATGTTTGACCAACGTTGCCGCCGCGCCGATCCCTTCGGCATTGGGCCACCAGAGCCTGAGCGGCTGGAGCGGTCTGTCGTCCCAGTCGAGCGTGTAGAGAAAGCCGCCCCGGTCGCGGTCCCACCCGGTCTCGGTTGCGCGGGCGAACAGCCCTTTCGCGGCCTCGATCATCCAGGCATGCGTGTGGCCGGACAGATCGTACAGTTGCACCAGCAACCGCGCCCACTCCAGCGCGTGGCCTGGGGTGGTGCCGGCGGGCCGGAACATCGGGTCGCCGTCATAGGCGCGGTCGACCTGCCACATGGCGTCGAAATGTTCGGGCACCCGCCAGCCCTCGGCCCGGGCGGCGCGGTTGATGACCAGCCCGGCGATCCGCACCGCCTTGTCGAGGTAGCCGCGCTCGCCGGTCGCCTCGAAGGCGGCCATCAGCGCCTCGGTCGAGTGCATGTTGGAGTTCTGCCCGCGATAGGGGCCGATCGCGGCCCAATCGGCCTCGAACTCCTCGGCCATCGCGCCGGGTCCGTCCTCCCAGAACCGGTCCTCGATCACCTGGCTGATGTCGTCGAGCAGGGCCTGGGCGCGCGGATGGCCGACGCGCAGCGCCGAACTGGCCGCGAGCAGCACGAAAGCATGGCCGTAAGCCTGCTTGTCGGCGCGCACCGGACCATCGGCGTTCACGGTCCAGAAATAGCCGCCGTTCTGCTGATCGCGGAACGAAGACCACAGAAACTCGACGCCCTGGTCGATCCCGTCCCGCAGACCCGGGATGCCCATCTGGGTGGCCAATGAGAAGACGTGCACGATCCGGGTGGTGTCGTGAATGCCGAAGACTTCGTCGGCCCCGAACATCGGCGTGCCGTCGGTTCCGAGCATGCGGAAACCGGCCGGGCCGCCGGTGACCGGCCGATAGAACGTGATCAGGTTTTCCGCTTCGCGCAGGAGCCACATCCGATGCGTCGGGCGTTGCAGCACCGGCGTCATCTCACCAGCTCCCGTCGTTCGGCATCGAGGCCCAGGGCTCCTGGATCGGCAGGCTTTCCCCGTCCTGGATCAGCTCGACGCTCACGTGATCGGGGCTCTTGAAAAAGGCCATGTGCCCGTCACGCGGCGGCCGGTTGATGGTCACGCCGGCATCCATCAGCTTCTGGCAGAAGCCGTAGATATCCTTGACCCTGTAGGCCAGGTGCCCCCAGCTGCGCCCGGTCCCGTAGACCTCGTCGGAACCCCAGTTGAAGGTGAGTTCCAGTTCCGGCGCGCGGGTTTCGCGGGCGCTCGCCTCGTCCTGCGGCGCGGCGAGAAACACGTTGGTGTACTTGCCCTTGGCGTTGTCCACCCGACGCAGCTCGACGAGCCCGACCTTGTTCACCCAGAAATCGGTGCTTTCCTCCAGGTCGGTGACCCGGATCATCGTGTGCGCGTACCGCATGTCTTTCTCCTGTGTTTTTCCGATGGGCGCCGGTATTCGGGCCCGAGTTCGCGCCCGTGCCCGTGGCTATGCCGGTCGCCGGGTTCGGGCGTTACCGGACGCGGTTCCAGGCCAGGGCGCCGTCGGCGAAAAGGTCGATGACCTGTCCGACCGAGACCATAGGTGCTTCGGTCACCATCACCAGATCGCCCGGGTTGATCTCGAACGCCCGCGCGGCAAACAGCCCGTCGGCAGAGGTCAGGTCCACCGTGAACACGACCTGGGGCAGTTTCGGTCCACCGGCGCCGTCGGGCCGCACCGCCGATGCCGGGTAATCGCGCAGGACCAGGATGCCGCCCGGGTTGGCCCGGGTTTCCGAAAGGCCGCCCGCCATCGACAGGGCTTCCATCGCGGTGACGTGCTCGCGTTCGAAATCGACGATCCGGTCACCGGTGGCCCCGGCAACCACGAAGTAGCGCGCATCCTCGTCGACGATCACCTTGTCGCCACCGCGCATCGCGATGTTGTGAGTGCCGTCCGACAGCAGGGTGTCGGCGCGGATCTCGTAGGTCTTGCCGTTCCGGATCAGCCGCACCAGCGGGTTGCGCAGCTGGTTGTTGATACCACCGCCGACCGAGATGAGGTTCAGGATCGTGAAGTTGCGCGACGGCAGCGGCACCGGGCCGGGATTGTTGACCCCGCGCACGAGGTCGACGCTGTTGGTCGCACCGGGTGTAAGCACGAGCTGGACCTGTGCCGACGGGGCGATGCGCTCGATCTCGCGCTGCACCACCTGCCGCGCGGCATCCGGCGTCAACCCGTTGATGACCACGGCGCCGACATAAGGAACGAAGATCGTCCCGCCGGGCGAGACGACGATCCCTTCCATCGTGGTCGCCCTGGTGTTGGGCGTGGCCAGCAGGGAGTTTTCCTGGCTGTCCCAGATCACCAGGTCCACCTGGTCGCCGGCACGGATCAGGTTGGTCGGCCCGCCGCCGCCGGCGGTCAGCCAGCGGTAATGACCTTGCCAGCCGGTCGAGGGCCAGTCGGAGATCCGCGGCAAGTTGGCGCGGGAGACCTCGACGACCTCGAAAGTGGGGTCTTTCGCCTCGGCCTCGGCAAGGATTTCGGATTGAATCGGTGCGCCTGCGGGGAACCCGCACGCGGCCAGTCCCTCGACCAAGAGCAATAGCAGCACTATTCTGCGCAAAACCAAATCATCCCCCCGGATTCTGGTGCGCTTCTGTGTGGCCTATTTACACGCTGGCTTCAATCAGAGATACGAGCCGAGGTCTTTAGGAACGGAGCTTTTTGCCGAGTGCGACCCGAATGCAATAACGCCTGGTCGCGGGCGACGTGCACCCAGAATTTCCTGGGGGTTCCAGCATGACTTCTGGCCAAGCGCATTGCCGACCTGCTCCTTGCGATCTCGTTGACCCTGCTGCTGTTGCCGTTGATCGTCGCGGTCGCGCTGACGATCCTGATCCGCGATGGCCGCCCGATCCTGTTCGGCCACACCCGGGTCAAGACACCGGGCCACAACTTTACCCTGTGGAAGTTTCGCACCATGCGGCCGACGCGGGTCGTCAAGGATCATGGCGTGTCGGGGGGGCACAAGCGCCGTCGAATCACCTCGACGGGCCGGTTCCTGCGCCGGACACGGCTCGACGAGATGCCGCAGCTCTGGAATGTGATCCGCGGCGACATCTCTTTCGTCGGGCCGCGTCCGCCCGATCCGCGCTACGTGAAGATGTTTCCCGAGCTCTATGCCGAGGTGCTGAAATCGCGCCCCGGGATCACCGGGCTCGCGACGGTGGTCTATCACAAGACCGAGGACGAGCTGCTCGCCGCCTGCAAGACCCCGCAACAGACCGAGGCGGTCTACACGCGCATTTGCGTCCCGCGCAAGGCGAAGCTCGACCTGATCTATGCCGAGAACCGGAACCTGATCTTTGACACCATCCTGATCTTGCACACCGTGTTCCGCACCCTGCCGCTGCACCTCAGGAAATGGCGCTGAGCCCGGCGTTCGGCCGGTCCTGCAGGGTGGTGAAAGCGGTTCAGCCGGCCCGCATGGCCCCGCGCGCCAGAGACACCCGCAATTCCAGAGAGGTCAGCATCCTCTGAAACGCGGAATAGCTCTCCATCGCCTCGGAGGAGATCGCGAGCTTGCCGTTCTGGTGCTTGATGTAGAGCCAGGGTTCGCCCTTGCCGGTGTCGACCTTGAGCTCGGTGATGCCGGTATAGGACAGCTTGACCATCCGTCGCCCGTCCGGATTGGCGGGCGCGACGATCGCGCGGGCCCCGAGTTCGATCGGGCGTTGCGACGCGGTCTTGAACCGCTCGCTCTGAACTTCGCTCCAGGCCAGCCAGCCGCCAAATCCGGCGAGGCCCAGGTAGGCCAGCGTGGCAATGGCCGGGCTGACGCCGATCCCGGCGACACGGATACCGTCGGCGCTGGAGCCGGCCAGAAGCATGCCGCCGACGATGACAACGGCGAAGAACAACAGGAAATAGGCACCCGTACCGCCACCGCGCCCGTATAAGTAGGTTTCTCGACCCATCAAACACTCCGGAAATCCGAACTGAATGATTGGTTAATATCGAAATCTGGCAAGACGATGGCACTTTTCCGCCATGACCTTGATCCGGCACGGCAAGTAGCCACATGGTTCGGCAACACATCCGGCAAAAAATCGGGGACCTCATGACCATTCTCGCCAGATCTCTCGCCGTCCTTCTCATTCTCGTCAGCGGCGCCAGCGCCGAAACCGAAGCTGCACGCGTGCCGTCCTCGGCCGCCGAGATCTCATTGAGCTTCGCGCCGGTCGTTGCCGTCGCCGCCCCTGCGGTGGTCAACATCTATGCGACGCGGATGGTTGCCGAACGCGGCACGCCGCTGTTCGAAGACCCGTTCTTTCGCCAGTTCTTCGGCGATATCGCCCCGAGCCGGCCGCGGGAACAAAACGCGCTGGGCTCGGGCGTGATCGTCGGCGGCGGGCTCGTGGTGTCGAATTTCCACGTCGTCGAGAACGCCACCGACATCCGCGTGGTGCTCGCCGACCGGCGTGAGTTCGAAGGCACGCTCGTGCTGGCCGACGAGGCGGCCGACCTCGCGGTGATCCGGCTCGAGGGCGCCGATGATGCCGCGTTGCCGGCGCTTGCGTTCGCCGACAGCGATGCGATCTCGGTGGGCGATCTGGTGCTGGCCATCGGCAACCCGTTCGGCGTCGGTCAGACGGTGTCGTCCGGTATCGTCTCGGGCCTCGCCCGCACCGGGCGCGGCGGCGGCGCCTATACCGCGGGCGGGTATTTCGTGCAGACCGATGCGCCGATCAACCCGGGCAATTCGGGGGGCGCGCTGGTCGACATGTCGGGGCGTCTCGTCGGGATCAACACCCAGATCGTCACCCGGTCCGGCGGATCCAACGGCATCGGCTTCGCGGTGCCCGCCAACCTGGTGGCCCGGGTCGTGGCCCAGGCCGAAGCGGGTGAGGCGAGCTTCATCCGTCCCTGGGCGGGGATCGACGTGCAACCGATCGACGCCGACATCGCCGAGGCGCTGGGGCTCGACCGTCCGCTCGGCGTGCTGGTTCAGAAGGTCGCGCGCGAGAGCCCGTTCGGCACCGCGGGTGTGCTGCCAGGCGACGTTGTCCTCGAGATCGCGGGGCACGCCGTGAACGCGCCGGGCGAGCTCGGATTTCGGCTGTCGCTGCAGGAATTGGGGTCGCAGGTCCCGGTGACCTTCCTGCGCGAGGGCGGGCGGCAGACCGTGTCGGTCGAAATGCGCGCCGCCGTCCGGGCCGAGGAAGCGCTCGACGGGGGTCCGGTGAAGGTCACCGCGCCCGGCCCGTTCGACGGGCTCATCCTGCAGGAGATCGGGCCGGCGCTGCGCGACCGGCTCGGGCTGTCGTCCGACCGGCGCGGGGTGATCGTACTTGCGCTCGACAACCCGCGGCAGGCCCGCAACTTCCAGCCGGGCGATATCATCGCCGAGATCAACGGAACTCCGATCGACACCATGGACGATTTCAGGGCGGCGACCGAGGCCGCGATCGCGGATGGCAGGCGCACCTGGAAGGTCGTGCTGAACCGCCGTGGCGGGCTCGTCTACCTCACCTGGCGCGGGTGATCGCGACAGCATATCGGGGGGGCATGGCTCCAGATCGCGCCGCATTTCGGCGCCGATTCCCTGTCCCTCGGAAAAACAGCACAAACCCGACCCAATTACCGTTGACCTTCTGACAACCCTGCGTAAACATTGGGAAAACGGGGGCCAGACATGACCAGACACGCCAACGAAGCCATTGTCGTGATCGATGTGCAGAACGATTTCTGCCCCGGCGGCGCCCTGGCGGTCGAGCGCGGCGACGAAGTGGTGCCCGAGATCAACCGGATCGTGCGCAATTATCCGGTGCGGGTCTTCACCCAGGATTGGCATACCCAGGGGCATGGCTCCTTCGCCTCGGCGCATCCGGGGCGGGCGCCTTTCGACCTGATCGACATGCCCTACGGTCCCCAGGTGCTCTGGCCGGATCATTGCGTGCAAGGCACCGACGGCGCCGATTTCCACGAAGACCTCATCACCGACACGGCGCAGTTGGTCCTTCGCAAAGGGTTCCGCTCGGAAATCGACAGCTATTCCGCCTTCTTCGAGAACGACCTTTCGACCGCCACCGGCCTTGAAGGCTACCTGCGGGGCCGGGGTGTGGAGAAGGTAACCCTCGTGGGCCTCGCCACCGACTATTGCGTCGCCTGGTCCGCGCTCGACGCGGTGCGTCTCGGGTTCAGCGTAAAGGTCCGGCTCGACGCCTGCCGCGGCATCGACATCGATGGGTCACTGGCCAAGGCGCTGGCCGAGATGGAAGCGGCGGGCGTGCAGCTCGTGGACCGGGCCTAGAGAAAAACGGATCCGACGGAAACAGCCTGATTGCGGGATTTTCCTCAAGGTGTGGAAATTGGGTCAAAATCCGTTTTCAGATCGTGTTCGATCCGAATCGGTTATGGCCTAGAACCCGATCGGCGCGGCCTCGATGTGCTGGATCAGCCAGTACGACTCCCAGCGTCGCGGCGAGCGACAGCACCATGAACGGCAAAACACGGTTGCGGCCAGTGAATTTCGCAAAACTCAGCGGCATCGCATGGCCGTCCAGACCGGGTTGGACCGCTGCCGCCACAGGGTCCGCGACCGGCTCGGGATCGGCGTCGCCGGCTGGCAACGGCCTGGCGTCGACGATGGACTTGAGGAAGGCGCCGAAGTCGAACCCGCCGAGATCGGCCCCCTTCAGGTCGAACTGGTCGAGTTGCGCGTCGAGCCGGGTTATCACATCGCTGCGCGCGGCGTCGTCCCCGGCAGGGTAGTAGCCCGCCGGCGCGCCGCTCTGGTAAGGGATGAACCCGAAGCCGCTGGCCTTGAGAAATTCGCGCAGCACCGGATCGGCCCGTTCGATCATCGAGAGAACCTGCGGGTCGCGGAACAGCACGATGTAATTGCCGCGCGAATTTCCGTTGAAACCGATATCGCCGAGCAGTTTGCGGATAGCGGGGTCGGCCTCGACCTCGCGCAGGATCAGCCAGTTAATGTCAAAATCGTAACTTGGTACCATGGATCGCGTCCTGTCAGTGCCAGGTCATCTCAGTGCCAGGTCTTCTGGTCGCCGCGAGCATCCCTTGGCTCCGTGGCCTGAACTTGACGCAATCAAGGAGACCGCGTGAATACTTATGGCACGATCACCAATTTCCCGCCGATTTTTCGGGCCCCCATGTCCATCAGGGCCTGGCGGGCGCAGTCGAGCGAAGTGACCTCGCCGACGACCGGTGTGAGACGTTCCGCCTCGACCATTTCGAGCAATTCGCCGAGCGCATCCGGTCCCTGCGATACCATCAGCAGCCCGGCCCGGCGGTTGGTGAAGCGAGTCCAGAGCATGGCCAACCCGGCGCCGAGGATGTGCCGCATCGGCCCACCCACCATCAGGTATTCGCCGCCGGGTACGAGCACCCTGCGGACCCGGCGCATCGGCCGGGTGCCGTAGAGATCGAGGACCAGGTCGAACCGCGCATCGAGGGCCGTGAAATCCTCAGCCTCGAAATCCAGGGTCCGCACCGCCCCCGCCTCGCGCATCACGTCCGCCTTGCGACCCGTGTCGACGCCCCAGACCTCGGCACCGGCCTCTGCCGCAAGCTGGATCGCCAGCGGTCCGGACCCGCCGCCGCCGCCGTTCACGAGCACCGTCTTGCCAGGCCCGGCCCGCCCGCGCATGCCCGCCCGCGCGATGGTGCCCGATTGCGGCAGGGCGGCCGCGAAAACATCCGATACGCCACGCGGCACCGGCACCCAGAGCGCTTCCTTCGCCACGCACATTTCGGCGAACCCGCCAAGCGTCCCGAAGGTATCGGCCAGCACCCGCTCCCCGGTCTTCAACCGGGTGCAGCCCGGCCCGAGCTTGTCCACCACGCCAAGCACATCCGAGCCGAACACGTTCCGGCCGCGCATGAACCAGCGCGAAATCCGCCCGTAGAACGGATTGCCGGTGACGAATTCCCAGTCCGTGGCATTGGCCCCGCAGGCCAGCACCCGCACCCGTACCTCGCCGGGCCCGGGCTCGGGGTTGGGACGCACCTTCAGCTCCAGGTTCTCACCGGAGCCGAAACCGGAACAGACAAGCGCTCGCATCAGGGGGTCCTCCGCCGCCAGAATGCGCCGGTTGCGGGTCCGCGTCCACCGACGCCTGCGCCATTCGCGCTTGCACGCCCCCGCCCGGCTTTGCTCTAACGGATCCGCCAAGGAGGCCCGCCATGGTCGATATCGCCACCCGTGTCTACAACCACCACTGGAAGATCGACCCGATCGTCCGCTCGCTGATCGACACCGATTTCTACAAGCTCCTGATGTGCCAGTCGGTGTTCAGAAACCGGCCCGACACCCAGGTGACCTTCAGCCTGATCAACCGCTCGACGCATATCCCGCTCGCAGACCTGGTCGACGAGGGCGAGCTGCGCGAACAGCTCGACCACATCCGCACCCTGCGCCTCAAGCGCGGCGAGTCGACCTGGCTGCGCGGCAACACCTTCTACGGCAAGCGCCAGATGTTCCGGCCCGATTTCATGGAGTGGTTCGAAAACCTGTCGCTGCCGCCCTACCACCTCGAGCGCGTCGGCGATCAATACGAGCTGACCTTCGAGGGCAACTGGCCCGAGGTGATGCTCTGGGAAGTCCCGGCGCTCGCGGTGCTGATGGAGCTGCGCTCGCGCGCGGTGCTGCACCGGATGGGCAAGTTCGAGCTCCAGGTGCTCTACGCCCAGGCGATGACCAAGCTCTGGGAAAAGGTCGAGCGGCTGCGCAAGGTCGAGGGCTTGAAACTCGCCGATTTCGGCACGCGGCGGCGGCACAGCTACATGTGGCAGGACTGGGCCGTGCAGGCGATGACCGAGGGGCTGGGCGCGGCCTTCGTCGGCACCTCCAACTGCCTCATCGCCAAGCAGCGTGATCTCGAGGCCATCGGCACCAACGCCCACGAACTGCCGATGGTCTACGCCGCCCTCGCGACAGGCGACGACGCCCTGCGCCAGGCCCCCTACGACGTGCTCGCCGACTGGCACGAGGAGCACGAGGGCAACCTGCGCATCATCCTGCCCGACACCTACGGCACGAAAGGGTTCCTGGAGAATGCGCCCGACTGGCTGGCGGGCTGGACCGGCATCCGGGTGGACAGCGGCGACCCCGAGGCCCTGGCCAACATCGCCATCGACTGGTGGAAGAGCCGGGGCGAAGACCCGACCCAGAAGATGGTGATCTTCTCCGACGGGCTCGACGTCGACAAGATCGTCGAACTGCAGGGCAAATTCGCGGGCCGTGTCAAACCGTCTTTCGGCTGGGGCACGCTTTTGACGAATGACTTCCGCGGCCTGGTAGACGACGACGCCCTCGCCCCGTTCTCGCTGGTCTGCAAGGCTGTGTCTGCGGACGGGCGGCCTACGGTGAAGCTGTCGGACAATCCGTTGAAGGCGATGGGACCGGCGGAGGAAGTGGCGCGGTACAAGCGGGTGTTCGGGGTCGGGGAGCAGGTTGCACGGGAGGTGGTGGTTTGAACTGCAACGAAAACAAACGAAGCCTCTGATTTCGAAAGGTAGAAGTGATGACAGATATTCAAGATCCCCGAAAGGTGGAGTTCGACCCAGAGACGCTCAACCTTTTCGAAGAGATCTCTGATCTGATTGCCCAAGTTAATGAGAGCCGCCCTTTCAGCGGCGAGGTATCCTATCAGCTGAAGAAGGAGTTCCTTCCTGATCGTATCACCGCAAGCTTGAACATGGAGGGCATTTCCGTTTCGCGACGTCAAACGCTTCTGATGATGGATGCGATGACCTTGACTGAAAACAACAGTAAGGCAGAACTCGAAATCTACAACGCGCTAAAGGCGGATGAGCTTGTTTTCGAACAGGCGATGTCAGACCATCCGCTAACAGCGCATCTGGTCCGGGAAATAAACAAACAAATTCAAGAGGGAATTAGCCCGCATCCGGGGCGCTTCCGCGAGGAAAATGTGGAAATAACCGGAGTGGCGTTTCAGCCGCCGGACCACTACGAAGTGCCCACGCTCATCGACGAAATGATTTCATCATATGAGCTTGGTCGCGGATTGCCGGCTGTCTTCAAAGCAGTTTGGCTCCATGCGACATTCACACATATTCATCCATTTGAGGATGGGAATGGCCGAACCGGAAGACTGCTGCAGGATTTCGTACTCCTTTCCAACGGCCTGTTTCCTACTGGGATCCCGTCATCTAGTCGGGACGACTATTACGATGCCCTCGAAAAGGCGGACGATGGGGATTGGAACCCGCTGTGCCAGATGGTTTGCCATTTTGAACTCAGGGTTCTAACGCGAGTCAAGGCTCTCATCGAAAAGGTCGAAAGCAATAATGAGTTCATAAAGAACCTCGCGCACCGCGCGACAGAGAAAAAAACTGGCGGTCTTCATAAGCAGTACATTGTTTGGAATCAAAGGATGTCAAATATTGGGGAATCCCTTAAACAAACTTGCGATGAATTGAATAGGTCAACAGATGCAATTGGTGTTCGAACGGACATTTTCGATGTGATTGATTTCCAGAAGTGGAAAGAAGTCAGTGATACGGGACATGCCCACAACACTTGGTATGCAAAGCAGACGTGGTTCTCAGAGGGAAGTGCATTTTTTCGGACCATTCTTTTTTTCTCGCGTCATTTTTTTCGCCCAGAGGATCTGCTCTCGGAAGACGAGCTACGTGGCTCTGTCGCGTTGAAATTGACAGGTGGAACACCGGAGTATGGGGCAAAGTACGACTTTTTCGATTTCGTCGACAAGGAAGTAAGATTCAGGGAGTTGGTTTTTGTTGGTGACGCAGCACATATTTACTGGGGAACTGGTGAGATGGTTTCACGTGGGAACAGGTTTGTCGAAAAGTGGGAATGCGAGGAAGTTGACGATCCAAACTCGATAGTCCAAGCGATTGTATCCGATATTTTCACTCGAAAGCTCGGAATCTAGCCTCACTCCTCCCCCGACACCTTCCCCCGCATCGCCTTCACATCCCCCCGCACCTTCTTCGCCTTCAGCCGCCGCCGCTTCGAGCCCAGCGTCGGCTTCGTCGCCACCCGCCGTTTCGGCGCCACCAGCGCCGCGCGGACCATCTCGGCCAGGCGTTCCTCGGCGATCTCGCGGTTGCGCGCCTGCGACCGCGTGTCCTCCACCCGGATCACGATCGCGCCCTCGGTGGTCCACTTCCGCCCGGCGATCCGGCGCAGACGCCGCTTCACCGCCTCCGACAACGCCGGCGAGCGGGCCGCCTCGAAGCGCAGTTCGACCGCCGTCGCCACCTTGTTGACGTTCTGCCCGCCCGGCCCCGACGACCGGGTGAAGCTCTCGCTGAGCTCCCAGTCGGCCAGCACGATATCGTCATTGATCCGGATCATGGCCCGACCCTAACCTGCCTTTTTCCCGGGGGAAACACTCCGGCCTGCCCGGCGATTTCGGCAGGCGAAGTCACCTGCCGGGTTTCCGAACGGCTTCGCGCTTCGTCCAGGAGTCCGGGGGGCGGAGCCCCCCGCCCCGCTCGCCGCCAGGCGGCCCGCAGGGCAAAATCGACACCCCGGAATCGAAAAGGGCCACCCTTGGGGTGGCCCTCCGAGAAGTCTGGAGGTGGGGCCGGTTAGACAAAGTGTCACCCTAGCCCGCTAGGCTCCCGAGGGTTGCCCCGGGGCCGCGCTTCTACAATGTCCCGACACCTCTCTCCGTGAAATCTCTGATCATAGACACCTCCTTTCTCTGCAAATATGTTGCGGTACTGAAACCGTGGCACAGATCTGGGGTGGGTCAACAAAAATCACCCGACCTCTGGTGAAAACCTCGTGACGAGCATCCGAAACGGCACAAGTGCCACCAAAGCGAGCGCAAGTTTGACCAGCCAGTCAGCGAACCCGAGGCTGACCCAGAGCGGCACCACGGCGCCGGCCCCGAGGAAGGGCACCGCCTCCCAGGCCCAGCTGATCGCGGCATCGGCCTGCGGGCCGAACATCGTGAGCGAGGCCGAGAAGGCGATGGTGAAGAACAGCGCGGTATCGACGGCCGAGCCGACGACGGTCGAGACCAGCGGCGGCAGCCACCAGCTGCGCCGCCGCAGCGCGTCGAACAGGGCGACGTCGAGCAGCTGCGCGGTCAGGAAGGCGATGCCGGAGCCCACCGCGACCCGCAGCGCCACCGCCGGATAGGTGAAACCGTCGCCCTGAAGCACGATCTGGCTGCCGATGAGCGAACAGGCGACGCCCACGACGAAACCCGCGAACACCACCTTGCGCGCGGCGGCAGGTCCGTAGACCCGGTTCATCACGTCGGTGATCAGGAAGGCGATCGGGTAGGTGAGCGCGCCCCAGGTGAGCCACGGACCCAGCAGGAACTGCACGAGGATGTTCGAGGCCACGACGACGGCGGCCATGGCGAGAACGCCGGGAAGAATACGCATATGTCTGGTCCGTTTTGGCAAGGTTGCGGAGACTTGTCTCTCGCGCGCCGAGAGCGCCGCCTCCTACGCCCCGGGCAGGTACAGGTCAAGTCATTCGGCGTCTATTACGGTCCGGGGAACCGGTGTGACAGGGACTGTCGCCAATACCCTGCCACGCATTCGGTGTTCTCGGGACACCGGAGGTTCAACGTCCCTCCAAGGGCAGCAGGTATTCGACGATCTCGGTTTTCTGCCAGCGCCCGAAATTGTCGTCTGCGATCATCGTCAGCCTGAGCCGGCCGCCTGCGTCGCGCCAGACGGCGAGACCTTCGAGGTTGTCATGCGTGCCGGGGCGTGTGGTGAGCAGCACGGTTTCGTCCGAGAGCCCGGCCTGCGAGACCGCGAACCGCCGCACCCGGCTTGCGAACCCGACGCGTTCGACGACACGGCGTTCAAGCAGGTAGAACCGCCCGTCTGGACCGAAATCGGCCCCGACCGGCCGGAACCCGTCGCCGTGATCGGCAAGACGCGCGAAGACAGCCCAGCGTTTTCCGTCGTACCGGTAGACCGGGCGCGGCCCGCCGCCCCGGATCACCTCCGGCAGGGTGTAGAGCGCGCCGTCCGGGCCGATCGCGAGCGCCTCCAGCGAGGCGTTGGGTTTCAGGCCGATGAAATCGCGAAAGATCGGCAGGACCGTGGGCGCGCGCCCGGTTGCATCGGGATAGGAGACCACCCGGCGGACTGCTTCGAAGGCCACGAACACGCCGCCACCGGGGGCGGTCGCCAACCCCTCGGCATCGCGTGTATCGTGACCGAAGAAACCTTCTGTGGTGTCGTCCAGCCCCCGGATCGGCCCTGGGTGAATCCCGGTTATGCGGCCGGCGCCGCTGCGTTGAAATCTGCCCTCGGTGATGAGGCCCCGGTCGGCGATCGCCATGAAACTCAGGCCATCGGCCGCGACCTCGAGGCCGGACCAGCCGCCAAAGGCGGGATCGTCCATCGACCAGACACAACGCGAGACGAACACCGCCTCGCCCTCGCTGCGGGCGGCGAAACCGAGCACCAGCGCGCAGACGAAGAGGATCAGCGCGCGCCCAGGACGGAAGCGCATTGGGCGGGTAGGTCGGCCAGCGTGGTTGGCGGTTTCGGTGGCGCGGGCTTGGCGTCCGGGTCGGGCGGCGGCGGGTTGAGGATCCGATCGACCCAGCCCTCGGCGTCCGTGCAGCCGTCACCGGGCGGCGGCGGTGCCTGGTCGACACAGGTCCGGTCCCCCGCGGGGCAGGCGAGGCGGACGTGGAAATGGTAGTGGTGCCCCCACCAGGGCCGCACCTTGCGCAGCCACGACCGGTCGCCCCGGGCATCCTTGCACATCTGCACCTTGGCGCCGGGAAAGACGAAGATCCGCGCGACAGCCGGGTCCGAGGCCGCGGCCTTGATGATCTCCATGTGGGCTTTCGTCCACTTCGCGTTCACGTACGCCCCGTTGTCGCGCCGCATCGACATCGACGAGAGGTTTTCGCGTTCGGTCGCGGTGAGGTTGAGCCGCGACGGCGGCAGCATCCAGATATCGGCGTCGAGCCCGATCTGGTGGCTGGCATGCCCCGACGACATCGGTCCGCCGCGCGGCTGGCTGAGATCGCCGATATAGAGCCCCGCCCATCCCGGCTGCTGCGCCGCTCGGGCCGAGAACCGTTCGAGGAAGTCGATGAGCGCAGGGTGCCCCCAGTTGCGGTTGCGGCTGAGCCGCATCGCCTGCCAGGTGGGCCCGGTCTCGGGCAGTTGCTCGGCCCCCGCGAGACAGCCCTTGGAGTAGCCGCCGAAACTTTCGGGCGCCTGGGCCGAGGGCGCCTGCACCGGGCCGAACAGCTGTTTGGCCGGTTCACCGGAGGTCGACACCCGCACCTTGGTTGCCCTCGGCAACCCGGATGCCCCGGCGTAGTCGATGCCGGAGGTGGTGGTGGTCGTGCTCATGCAGCCTGCAAGGATCAGCCCAAACGTCAGGCCGAGGATCGGAAATGCTCTCATCTACTCACCCTTTTCGCCCCCGGGTTTCACCCAGATTAGCAGAACGAGGCCAAGAAGAAACAGCCCGATCAGGGGCGAGACGCCGATCCGCGCCGATCCGGTCACGGTGGTGACGAGGCCGATGAGGGCGGGCGCCATGAAGGCGGTGGCCCGGCCCGACAGCCCGTAGAGGCCGAAACTCTCGGTCGGGGCCGCCGGGTCGGCATGGCGCACCATCATCGTGCGGCTGGCCGATTGCAGCGCCCCGCCCATGCCGCCGATCAGCACGCCGCAGGCGAAGAACACGATGTCGGGCAGGGTCGACCCTTCGGCGAGCGGGATGCCGAAGATCATCTCGCGGCTCATGAACAGGACGACCACGACCACGCCGATCAGCACCACGATCGCGCCGAAAATCACCGGCTTGGGCCCGATCGCCGAATCGATCTTGCCGCCCAGCCATGCGAACAGCGCAGACGAGATCAGCGCGACGATGCCGAACACCCCGACCAGCACGATCGGCCAGTCGAGCACCAGCGCCGCATAGACGCCGCCGAAGCCGTAGAGCCCGTTGAGCGCGTCGCGGTAGAACATCGACCCGAGCAGGAAGGCCCCGAGCGAGCGTTTTTTCACCACCGATTTCAGCGCCTTGGCGATGATCCCGAGCGCCGCGCTGAACGAGATGCTGTTGCCCGTGGGCCGGTCGCGCACCCACGCCACGTAAGGGATCATGAACAGCGCAAACCAGAGCGCGGTGAACGGCCCGACCGCGCGGGTGCCCTCACGCGCGCCGGCGTCGAGAAGGCCGAACCCCGGATCGAGCCCGATCAGCGTCTTGCCGCCCTCCTGTTCGACGAACACCAAAAGCATGATGAGCAGTGCCGCGAGCCCGCCGAGATACCCGAAAGCGAAGCCGGACCCCGAGACCTTGCCGACGTCTTCCTCCGGCACCAGTCCGGGCAGTTGGGCGTTGACGAAAATCAGCGCAAATTCGGCGCCGATGAAGCCGATGCCGAAACAGGTGAGCATGGTCCAGGTGTTCGACCCGTCCGGATTGGTGAACCAGAGCGCGGCGGCGCCGATCACGTACATCAGCGAGAACCCGAAGATCCAGGGCCGTCGGCGTCCGGAACTGTCGGCCATCGCGCCCATGATCGGCCCGCCGAAGCCGATGATGAGGCCGGTGACCGTCAGCGCCAGCGACCACAACGCCTGCGCCTCGGCGTCGGCCGTCTTTTCGTCGAGACCGGTGCCGATGAACCAGGCGGCGGCCACCACGGCGAAGAACGGGCCGAAAACGAAGGTGACCAGCAGCGTGTGGTAGGGCTGGCTCGCCCAGTCGAACCACCACCAACCCCAGATCCGTTTCTTTGCGGAGATTTCAGCCATGCCCGTGCCTCCCTCTTGGATCGACAGAGCATGAATCAGGGGAAGCCGGCAAGTCCCGCCCGATGGGGTGGCGGGCGGGTGCCCCGTGCTGAATGCGCGGCCGATCCTTGGCGAGGTCGCCGGCGCCGCGCCCTAAGCGGCCAAAAGGGTCACGTAAAACCATGCTCAAGGTATTGAAACAAAGTTGTTTTAGGCTCGCCTGGATAGGCTGGTTGCCGAGGAAACCGGCAAGAGAGACCGGCCGCCGCATCGACGCCGGACGCCCGCGTGCAGACGCGAACGATCAGGACACCCGCGCCGCTTCATGGCTCCGGGGGCCATGGACGCACGGCATCCGCCGCGATCCAGGCCGTGACCCATTCCGGCAGGACCGGCGAGGCTGCGTCATGCCCCATCGCGTCGAGCACCCGCTGCGGCGCCACGATCCCCTCTTTCGAGGTGACGGCGCTGCGGATCAGCGCCTGCGTGGTGCAGGTCTCGCCCTTCCACATCGTCTGCTCGATATAGAGAAACCGCCCGTCATGCCCGACGCCGCGCGACCGCATCTCGACCCGGTCGAACAACCGGATCCGGGCACGATACCGTACGCTGGCCCCCGCCACCGTGATCCCCCAGCCGTTCTTGCGGATCGCGCGCGCGAGCCCGTTGCGCTGGGCGAGCGGCAACCGGCCGAGATCGAAGAAGGTGAGCGTGCGGCCGTTGTTGAGTTCCATCCAGAGATCGAGATCCCAGGGCCAGCAGGTATGCCGGCTCACATGGGTGCCCCAGACCGGCAGCGTTTCGGCGCGGGAATGCAGCGCGAGTTCCTTGACCATGCGAACAATCGGGTACATGCGGGCGCCTCCGTTTACCGGCTTCCTGCCGTGCCCGTTGACCCCGGTCAACCGCGACCGCGCGTCAGGGTTGCGCGAGGGCGCCATAGCGCCTAGATGCCATCCTCAAGAACAACGCCCGGGAGTGCCCATGCTGTCGCCCTTCGCCGCAACGCTCATGCAGGTCTTCGTCCTGATCCTCGGTATCATCTGGTTCATCGTGATCGCGCATATCGTGGTCTCGTGGCTGGTACATTTCCAGGTGCTGAACCTGCGCCAGCCGCTGGTCAGCCAGATCTGGTACATGCTGAACCGGCTGGTCGAGCCGATTTACCGCCCGATCCGCCGCGTCATGCCCGACCTCGGCGGCCTCGATCTGGCGCCGCTGGTGGTGCTGATCGTGCTGTTCTTCGTGCGCAATCTCGTGGCCAATTACTATTACGCCTACGGTGGTGGCTCCGTCTTCTGACGTGGCCCGCGCGGTTCTGGCTTGCCGCACGAGGTGAGCCGTGAAATGTTGCGCGGCAAAACACGAGCAGCCCCCCGGTGAGGCACATGCCCCGCGATCTCGACCTCCTGCAATCCGTTTTCGGCTTCGGCGCCTTCCGGCCCGGCCAGGGTGAAATCGTCGCGGCCGTGACGGCGGGCGAGAACACGCTTGCGATCATGCCCACGGGCGGCGGCAAATCGCTCTGTTTCCAGCTTCCCGCCCTTCTGCGCGACGGCGTCACCCTGGTGATCTCGCCGCTCATCGCGCTGATGCGCGACCAGGTGCGCGCGCTGAAAGCCGCCGGTGTCGAGGCGGGCGCGCTGACCTCCGGCAATACCGAAGACGAGACCGACGCGGTTTTCGCCGCGCTGTCGGAGGGGACGCTGAAGCTTCTCTACATGGCCCCCGAACGGCTCGCTTCGGGCGGCACGCTGACCCTGCTCCGCCGGGCCGGTGTCTCGATGATCGCCGTCGACGAGGCCCATTGCGTGAGCCAGTGGGGCCACGATTTCCGCCCCGACTACCTGCGCATCGGCGAACTGCGCCGCGCCCTCGACGTGCCGCTTGCCGCCTTTACCGCCACCGCCGATGCCGAGACCCGCGACGAGATTGTCGAAAAGCTGTTCGATGGCGCCCGGCCTTCGACCTTCCTGCGCGGTTTCGACCGGCCCAACATCCACCTCGCCTTCGCGGTGAAGGACAGCCCCCGCGGCCAGATCCTCGACTTCGCCGGCGCCCGCAAGGGCCAGTCCGGCATCGTCTACACCGCCACCCGCGCCAAGACCGAAACCCTCGCCCAGGCGCTGGGCGAAGCGGGCCATAGCGCGGTCGCCTACCACGCCGGGTTGGACCCCGAGACGCGCCGCGAGGTCGAGCGGCGGTTTCAGCAGGAAGACGGGCTGATCGTGGTGGCCACGGTCGCCTTCGGCATGGGCATCGACAAGCCCGACATCCGCTGGGTCGCGCATGCCGATCTGCCGAAGTCGATCGAGGCCTACTACCAGGAGATCGGCCGGGCCGGGCGCGACGGGGCCCCCGCCGACACGCTCACGCTGTTCGGCCCCGACGACATCCGCCTGCGCCGCGCCCAGATCGACGAAGGCCTTGCCCCCGAGGAACGCCGGGGCGCCGATCACGGGCGGCTCAACGCTCTGCTTGGCCTCGCCGAGACCCCCGGCTGCCGCCGCCAGGCGCTGCTCGGCTACTTCGGCGAAGAGGCCGAGCCTTGCGGCAATTGCGACACCTGCCAAACCCCACCGGAGACCTTCGACGGCACCGTGCCGGTCATGAAGGCGTTGTCTGCGGCGCTTCGCACCGAGGAGAGCTTCGGCGCGGGCCACCTCATCGACATTCTTACCGGCAACGAGACCGACAAGACCCGGGCGCGACGTCACCACGAATTGCCCACCTGGGCGGTCGGGCTGGACATGTCCAAGCGCGAGTGGCAGGCGGTATTTCGCCAGATGATGGGGCTGGATCTCGTGCGCCCCGACCCCGCCCGGCACGGCGCCTTGCGGGTGACCGTGAAGGCGCATCCCGTGCTCAAGAGCGAAGAAAGCGTCACGCTGCGGCGCGACACGCTCCGGCAAGCGCGCAAATCCCGCCCGGCGGTGAAGATGCTGGTCTCCGAAGAGGATGCGCCGCTGCTCTCCGCGCTCAAGGCCAAGCGCCGCGCACTGGCCGAAGCGCAGCGGGTGCCGGCCTACGTCGTCTTCACCGACCGCACGCTCATCGAGATGGCCGAAGCGCGCCCCGCGACGCTCGACGACATGGCGCAGGTGTCGGGCGTCGGGGCCAAGAAGCTCGAGACCTACGGACGGACCTTCCTCGAAGTGATTGCCGGTGAGGGCGCGGGTGAGGTTCATCCGGCGCGGCGCAAACTGGCCGGGTCCGCGGCCGGGCCGCTCTATGACCGGCTCCAGGAAGCGGCCTTGGGCCTCGCCCGCGGCGAGGACGGCACGGCGAAACCGCTGTCGCTGTCGGCCTCGACCCTGCGCCATGTCGCCGAGCGGCGGCCCTCGACGCAAAGCGAGCTTGCGCGCCTGCCCGGCATGGACGAAGCCCGGACACAGCGGTTCGGTCCCGCCTTTCTCGGCATCCTGGCGCAAGCTTGACGGCGCGCGCACGCGCGCTCAGGCTCGCCCCCATGTTGCGTCTCGCCCTCACGCTCTTGCTGTTCGCCGCCCCCGCGTCGGCCCAGGCACCCGCCTGTCCGGCCGACGCCCACCCGCAGGTAGAAGCCGCGGCCCGGGCCGCGGAGGCGGGGACGATGACCATCGACGCGCTGAACACGCTCGCCACCACCCTGGTGCGCGGCTGCCCGGATGACCGCACGCTCTACGGCCAGATTCTCGCGATGTTCACCCGTGCCGGGCTCGCGACTGAACCGCCTGATCGGTTCGCGGCGCACCAGAACGCGATCAAGACAGTGGGCATGGTGCTGAAGGCCGGCGGCGATGCTTTCGCCGAGGTGGCCTATGCGCTTGGCGACGGCGAACAGGCGGCCTGGACGGTGTTCGACGAACGCAACGCCTATTTCGACCTGATGCTGGCCCTGTCGAGCGACTTCCTGGTCTATTCCGTCCACGCGCAGCTCTTCACCCCCGGGACGGCCGAGAGCTTCGGCTGCGGCCTCTACCCCGCGGAAGAAGCCGCGGCCCTCGCGGTGCAGGCGGAGGGCAATGCCGATGGCGGCGAGCTGGTCGTGCGGGTGGGCTACCTCGGGCGCAGCTGCGACCTCGGCACCGGCGAGGTGGCGGGTCAGGTGGCGCGGTATTTCGCCGCGCATCACCGCGCCCGCGGCGAGGATCCCGACTACCTCGGCCTGACGGCAAGCGACATTCGCGGCGGTCTTCAGCGCTTTCTGCCAGACCATCTCGCGGGCAGTGGTGCGAGCGAGTTGTTCACCGAAGAAGAGGTCGCGGAACTCATGGCCTTCTGAGCAGGCCTTCTGAGCGGTTGCACCCGGCCGCACGCGCGTTAGAACGGCGATCATGCTTGTCGTCGTCTCCCCCGCCAAACGTCTCGATGAAACCCCGGTGCAAACCGCCGGCGGCACCGCGCCGCGCTTTGCGGACGCGACCGCGCGGCTGGTCGAAACTGCCCGTGCCCTCGATGCGGCCGCGCTCGAAAAGCTCATGCACATTTCGCCGAAACTCGCCGCTCTGAACGTGGCACGCTTCGCCCGCATCGGGTCGGGCGACGGCGCGAAACAGGCGATCGGGCTGTTCGCGGGCGACACCTACACCGGGCTCGAGGCGCACTCGCTGGACCCGGCCGAAATCGACTATGCCCAGCGTCATCTGCGCATCCTGTCCGGTCTCTACGGGCTGCTCAGGCCCCGCGACGTGATCGAACCGCACCGGCTTGAGATGGGGTCGCGCCTGGCCAATGCGCAGGGCCGCGATCTCTATGCATTCTGGGGCGACCGGATCGCCGAGGCGCTGGCAGCGGATGCGGCCGAGGCGGGCACCGACGTGCTCGTGAACTGCGCGTCGGTCGAGTATTTCACCGCCGCCGACCGGCCAGCGCTCGCGCTGAAGGTCGTCACGCCCAGCTTCCTCGAAGACCGCCCCGAGGGGCCGAAAGTGATGTCGTTCTGGGCCAAGCAGGCGCGCGGCGCGATGGCCCGGTTCATCGTGCAGGGCCGGCTGCGGGATCCGGCAGCACTTGCGGAGTTCGACACCGGCGGCTACCGGTTCCAACCCGCCATGAGCACGCCGGAGCGGCCGGTGTTTCTCAGGAGCGCCTGAAACGGCGGGCGGCGGTCCCGGTAGAACGCGGGGCTTCCGGCGGGGCATTTTCACCAAGCTTGAGGCGCGCGGTCGGCGCAAGACCCGGAGACGCCGTGTCGGTCACCCCGCCTCCGGCAGCGGCGGGCGGGCCTCGTCGGGCCGGGCGCCGCCGATCTCGGCGAGGATCGTCGGTTTCTTGAGCGGCTTGGTGAGGTGGGCGTCGAGCCCATGGGCCAGGATATCTTCCGCGTCACCGGCCATCGCGTGCGCGGTGAGCGCGACGATCCGCGTGCGCGGCCACCCTTGCGCCGCCTCGAGGTCGCGGATACGCCGCGTGGCTTCCTTGCCGTCCATGCCCGGCATGGAAATGTCCATGAACACGAGGTCGGGGCGCAGGGTTTCGAACGTCGCGAGCGCCTCGGCACCGTCGCCCGCGAAGGTCAGATCGATATCGCAGGCCTTCACGAGTTTCGAAAACACCAGCCGGTTGGTCTTGTTGTCCTCGGCGGCAAGCACCCGCATCGCCCGGAGCTCGGGTGTGGCGGTTGCGGCAGGTGCCGGTGGTTTGCTTGGTGCGGGCCGGACATCGGCGGCGTCGGACGTACCCGCAACCGGCAGCCGGGCCGGGGCGGGCGCCGCGCGCCTGAAGAATGGGGCCTCGTCCACCGGATCGGGCGCCGCGGCGGGCCCTGCGGCGGGCGTTGGCTCGGGCGGTGACAGCGGCCGCCGCCGGGAGCCGAAGACCGGGACCTGCCCGGGCACGGCGTCTTCGCCCGGTGAAGCGTTGGCCGGGTCGGGCAGGTGTGCCGTCTCCGGGCCGGGCCGGGGCACCGGATCGACCGGGGCGCTGTCGTCCGCAGGCCCGGCTTCGAGGTCTATTTCCTGACCGGTCGGATCGGACGCGGGATCCGGCAATTCCGCAGGGTCATCGGCGTCTGCTGCTCTCGTCGGAGGGCGCGTTCCCGCCGCGCCGGGCGCGGCGGCGGCTTCGACGGAAGACCCGGTGGGTATCGCTTCGGCCGCGCCCTTGCCTGCGCGCATGGCTTCGGCCTCGGTCGCAGGGGCGCGCATCGGCACCTCGGGCGCGGCCTCATCCGCCCGGTTCGGGGCGCTACCGGCCGCTGTTTCGGGCGCGCCCGGCGCCGGCAACGACACCGGCTCGGGCTGTGCCAGGCCCTGCAGCGCGCCGACAAGGTCGATGCGCGAAATCGGTTTGACGAGCGTCGCCACGGCGCCCGCGACCGGAGTGCTCGCGGCCTCTGGTGTCGCGGCCACCATGACCACGGGGGCGGCCGCTCCGGACGTGCGCAACACGGCGACGAAGGCGGCGGCGCCCATGTCGGGCAACCGGTTGTCGGCGAGGATGACATCGGCGCGCAAAGCCCGCCCGTCGCTCGCCTCGCCCGCATTGGCGGCGCAGGTCACATGCAGGCCGAGGGCTGCGAGCTGTTTTTCGAGGATCGTGCGGGTGAGATCGTCGGACATCACCAGCAGCGCGTGGCGCACCCAGCGCGGCAGCCGCGGCGGTTCCGCCGCTCCGACGACCGGCAGGCTGAGTTGAAACCCGAATGCAGAGCCCACGCCGGGCTCGCTCTCGACCCAGATCTTGCCGCCCATGAGATCGACCAGTTGGCGGGTGATCGCAAGACCGAGCCCGGTGCCCTCGTAGGCGCGGTTGCGCTCGTCCTCGACCTGGTTGAACTCGCCGAACACCTCGTCGAGCTTTTCGGCCGGGATGCCGATGCCGGTGTCTTCCACCGTGACATGGATGCGCTGTGTCTCGCGTCCATCCTCCGGCAGGCCGACGATCCGGACCAGCACATGGCCGGTTTCGGTGAACTTGACGGCATTTCCGATGAGGTTGGTGAACACCTGGCGGATGCGCACCGGGTCGCCCATGAACCGGTTCGGCAGGAAGATGTCATAGTCGAGGATGATCTTGAGGCCCTTGCCCCGCAGCGTAGGTTCGAGCAAGAGGAGCACGTCGAGAACCAGGCGCTCGAGATCGAATTCCTCGATCCTCAGCACCAGCCGCCGGGCTTCGACCTTCGAATAGTCGAGCACGTCGTTGATGATGGTGAGCAGCGCCTGGCCCGAGCTGCGGATGGTATCGACATAGAGCGCCTGTTCGTCGTCGAGCGTGCTTTCGGCGAGCAGATCCGCCATCCCGATCACCCCGTTCATCGGCGTGCGGATCTCGTGGCTCATGTTGGCCAGGAAGGCCGACTTGGCGCGGTTGGCGGTCTCGGCGCGGGCGCGGGCCTTTTCCAGAACCGCCTGGCGCCGCATCGACTGGGTGATGTTCTGACCCAGCGAAACCGTGTCGCCCCCCGGCGCCCGGCTGTCGACGAGCCGGAGCCAGACGCCGTTCCAAAGCCGGACCACCCGGGGTTCGGGCTTGTCCGCGAACCAGCGCGTCAGCAACTCCTCGCGCCAGAGCTGCGGTGCCTTGCCCTCGAGGTCGAACACCCCCTCGGCCAGGGCCGCCTCGACGATCTCCTCGTAATGCGCGCCCGGCCGGACGCATTCGAGCCCGTCGAAGGGCGCGAGATAGGCGGCATTGGCGATCACCATGCGGGCATCGGCGTCGAAGATCGCGAACCCGTCGTTGAGCGCCTGCAGCGAATTCCACAACCGGCGTTTGGCAATATCCTCCTCGACATGCGCCCGGTCGAGATCGGCACGCACTTTGACGTTCTCGCCCCTGACCACCTCGACCACTTCGCGGGTCTCGACGAGGTCTTCCGACAGCGAGATCGCATGGTGCGAGAGCATCCGGTTGGCGGCATTGAGCTCGGCCTGTTTCTGTTCCAGGAGCCGTTCGGCCGCCATCCGCGCGCGCCGTTCCTCGGTGATGATATTGTGTGCGTTCATTCCCGTCTCCGCTGACGTCTAGCGTTCTGCCGCGAGCGCCACTTTGCGCAATCAAGGTGAACAGCCTCTTAACGCCGGCGGGATCCGCTGCGGATTTCCGCAGGGTGGCCGTTGCGCGATCCCGGACTTGGTGTCAGCATGAACCGGCGCGCCAGGGAGGACCCGATGCGGAACATTCTGATTTTCGTTACATTTTTCGTACAATTTGCCGGAATAGCCTTTGCCGAAAGCCCGATCGACGAGCGACGGGCCATCGTCTACCGCGATACCGATTTCCCGGGCGGCGACATCCAGTCGGTTTTCGACACCACGCTGGAAGCCTGCGAATCCGCCTGCTTCACCCGGGCCGACTGTGACGCCTACACCTACAATTCCCAGTCTGCGGCCTGTTTTTTGAAAACGCAGGCGGGAGAGCCCGCGCAGTTCGCCGGCGCTTTCTCGGCGCAAGTGCTTGACCGCCCCGCCGGCTTGCTTGCCCGGGCAGAGGCACGGGCCGCCCGGCTCGATTTCCTCAATGAGACCGACATCGCTGCCGCCGAACGCCGGGCGCAGACCCTGCCGCACGATTATCCGGTCGGCGGCTGGAGCGCCGAAGATCTCGCCGAATGGGCGCGCGAGGCCGAGGCGGACGCGAACCTCGCCGCCGCGATGCGCTATATGGCCGGTGCCACGGTGATCTCGGATTCGGCGGGCGACTGGATCGACTACGCGCGGCTGTCGAATGCCGCCGCTCTCGCCACCGAAGACACCGGCGACGCGCGGGGCTATTTCGACCAGGCGCTGGACGCTTCTGTCGCCGGATTCCTGCGCAGCGAAAGCGGCCCGCAGGAGGCGAACGCGCTCACCGAAATGGCCGTGGCGCTCGAAAACCTCGACCGTGGGCGGGCGTCGATCCCTGCGCTCAGGCTCGCCCAGGCGGCCAGCCCGCGCGACGACACCGCCCAGGCCCTCGACCGCGCGCTTGGCCTCTACGGGTTCCGCGTCACCGACACCAGCGTCGACAGCGACGCCGCCAGCCCGCGGATCTGCGCCGAGTTTTCGGAAAGCCTGGTCGAGGCCGGCGTGGACTATGCCCCCTTCGTCGGGTCCGAAATCTCTGGCCTCGCCGTCAGCGCGAAGGATCGCCAGCTCTGCATCGAAGGCATAACTCACGGGATACGCTACAGCTTTACCCTGCGCCCCGGCCTCCCGGCAGCCTCCGGCGAAGCGTTGGCGCAACCCGTGCAGCTCAGCCAGTATGTACGCGACCGCGCGCCGTCGGTGCATTTTCCGGGGAGGGCCTACGTGCTCCCGCCGACGCCCGATGCCGGTCTCCCGGTCGTCGTGGTCAACACCGACGCGCTCGACCTCACCCTGTCGCGCCTGCCCGACCGCAACCTGGTGCGCGCCTTCGACGAAGACTGGTTCGGCCGCTCGCTCACAGTCTGGGATGAAAGCTGGTTCAATGAAACCCTGGCCGAGCAGGTCTGGGAAGGCACGGCCGAGGTCGCCACCGAGCTCAACCGCGATGTCACCACCCGGCTGCCGATCGGCGAAGCGATCGACGAGATGGCGCCCGGCGTCTACGTGCTGCACGCCTCGATCGATGGACAGAGCCAGGATGACAGCCCGCCCGCCTCGCAATGGTTCGTGATCTCCGACATCGGGCTCACGACGATGATGGGCGCCGATGGCCTGCATGTCTTCGTCCGCTCTCTCACCACCGCCGAGCCGATGGCCGGCGCGAAGGTGGAGCTCCTGTCCCGTGCCAATGGCGTGCTCGCCACGGTCCTGACCGACGACGCCGGCTACGCCCGGTTCGCCGCCGGCACCACCACCGGCACGGGCGCCGCCGCGCCCGCGTTGGTGACGATTGCGCAAGCCGAGGATTTCGCCTTTCTCTCGCTCACCGGTCCCGCGTTCGATCTTTCCGACCGCGGCGTCGAAGGCAATCCGGCCGCGCCGCCGATCGACCTCTTCCTCACCACCGACCGCGGCGCTTACCGCGCCGGCGAGGTGATCCATGCGACCGCGCTCGCCCGTGACGGCACGGCAGACGCGATCGAGGGCCTGCCGATCACGGCGATCCTCACCCGTCCCGACGGGGTGGAGTACGCGCGCACGCTTTCGACCGGTGCGGGGGCGGGCGGCCATGTGTTCGCGATGCCCACCGCCGGCTCCGCGCCGCGCGGCACCTGGCGGCTCGATCTGCATGCCGACCCGGACGCTCCGGCGCTCGCCTCGACCACGCTGCTGGTCGAGGATTTCCTGCCCGAACGGATCGACTTCAGCCTCGCGCTGTCGGACGACCGGCCCAGCCTCAACGCCGCGCCCACGCTCGAGGTCGACGCGCGCTACCTGTTCGGCGCGCCGGGGGCGGATCTCGCCGTCGAGGGCGATCTGCGCCTGCGCCCGGCGTCCTCCATAGAAGGCTGGCCGGGCTACAGCTTCGGCCCGCACGAGGGTGGTTTCGGCACCACGTGGGGGTCGCTCGAAAGCGCGCGCACCGATCCCGCGGGGCGGGCCGCGATCCCGGTCGACTTCCCCGAGGTCGAGGCCGAAGGCGTGCCGCTCGAAGCGGCGTTCACCATCCGGGTGAAAGAAGGCTCCGGCCGGCCGGTGGAACGTGAGCTCACCGTGCCGGTCGCCCCGTCCGGGCCGATGATCGGCATCAGGCCCGGCTTCGACGGCGGCCTGCCGGAAGGCGCCGCGGCCGAATTCCGGCTTATCGCCCTTGCGCCCGACCTCACGCCGGTGCCGATGGACGTCTCCTGGGAGCTCAACCGGGTCACCACCCGCTACCAGTGGTATTCGACCTTTGGCAGCTGGAACTGGGAACCGACCGTCTCGCGAGAGCGGGTCGCTTCCGGCAGCGCGACGCTCGGCGCCGACCCCGCGTCCGTGAGCGCGCCCACCGATTGGGGCCGCTACGAACTGGTCGTCACCGGCCAGGACGGCGGGTTTGTCTCGTCTTCGGTCGGGTTCTCCGCCGGCTGGTACGCGCCCGCCGACGCCGCCACCACCCCCGACATGCTCGAGGTCTCGCTCGACGCCGAGCGTTACGCGCCCGGTGACACGGCCAGCTTGCGCTTCGTGCCCCGCACCGCGGGCAAGGCGCTGGTGACAGTGGTCTCGAACCGGTTGATCGACATGGTCGCCGTCGAGGCTGTCGCGGGCGAAAACACGGTGGATTTGGCTGTGACCGACGACTGGGGCGCGGGGGCTTACGTGACGGTCACGCTGATCCAGCCGCTGGATGGGGAACCGGGCGGGGCCACGGGGCACGATCCGACCCGCGCGCTGGGCCTCGCCCATGCCTCCGTCGACCCCGGTGACCATGCGCTGACACCCAGTTTCGACGTCGCCGCCGAGGCCACGCCGCGCGGGCCACTGGAGGTGGTGCTGAACGTGGAGGGTATCGCTGACGGCGAAACCGCCTACGCGACCATCGCCGCGGTGGATGTGGGCATTCTCAACCTCACCTCCTTCGCGAGCCCCGACCCGTCGGACCACTACTTCGGCCAGCGCCGCCTCGGCATGTCGCTGCGCGACCTGTACGGCCGGCTCATCGACGGGCGCAGCGGCGCGATGGGAACGATCCGCTCCGGCGGCGACGCGATGGCGAGCATGCGGATGCAGGCTCCGCCGCCGACGGAGCAGCTGATGGCCCAGTTCTCCGGGCCGCTGACAGTCTCTGATGGGCAGGTTAGAGCCACATTCGACCTGCCGGAGTTCAATGGCACCGTCCGGCTCATGGCGGTCGTCTGGTCGAAAACCGGCGTCGGAAACACGGCCACGGACGTGCTGGTGCGCGACCCGGTGGTGGTCACCGCGTCACTGCCGCGCTTCCTCGCCCCGGGCGACGTCGGGCGGCTGCTGCTCGAAGTGACACACGCGACCGGACCGGTCGGCGAGGTGCGCCTCAGCGCGGGCTCCGAGACCGGGGCCGTCGCCGTCGCGGGCTCCAGCTTTGCTCACAGCTTCGATCTGGGCGCAGGGGCGACACAGCGATTCTCGCTGCCCGTCACCGCGGGCGAAGCGGGCGTGCATCCGGTCAATGTCGTGCTGGTCACGCCGGACGGGACCGAGCTGACCAAGCGGCTCACCCTCCCGGTTCAGCGGCTCGATCCGGAAGTGGCCGAGACCTCGCGCTTCACCCTTGCGGCGGGCGAAAGCTTCTCGCTCACGCAGGACCTGTTCACCGGCCTCACTGCCGCCCGCGCGACAGTAACCGCCGGGCCGCTCGCGCGGATCGACGCCGCCGGGCTGATCGACCGGCTCGACCGCTACCCCTACGGCTGCACCGAACAGCAGACCTCCCGCGCCCTGCCGCTGCTCTATCTGTCGGGACTTGCCGAGGCGATGGGGCTGGCCGACCGCGACGACCTGCCGGACCGGATCGGCAAGGCGATCACCGCGGTGCTGGCCAACCAGTCGGCCTCGGGCAGCTTCGGGGTCTGGCGGCCCGCGTCGGGCGATCTCTGGCTCGATTCCTACGCCAGCGATTTCCTCGCCCGGGCGCGCGCGCAGGGCTACGCCGTGCCCGACACGGCCTTCCGCGCCGCGATGGACAACCTGCGCAACCGGGTGAACTACTATCCCGATTTCGAAGAGGGCGGCGAAGACCTCGCCTATGCGCTCTACGTGCTGGCGCGCGAGGGCGGGGCGGCGATGGGCGATCTGCGCTACTATGCCGATGTGAAATCGGCGGAGTTCGCCACGCCGCTCGCCTCGGCACAGCTCGGCGCGGCGCTCGCCGCCTACGGCGACCCGACGCGCGCCGATGCGATGTTCACCCGCGCCACCCGCCAGCTCGCGGGCGCGGCCGACGAGGGGCAGCTCTGGCGCGCCGACTACGGCACCACCTTGCGCGATACCGCCGCGGTTCTCGCGCTCGCGGTCGAAGCGGGGACCGACACCGTCGACCGCGACGCGCTGTTTGCGCGCCTCGCCGGTGGCCCGGCGCAGCTATCGACCCAGGAAGCCAGCTGGACGCTGCTGGCCGCGCACGCGGTCCTCGGCGAGGCGCCGGGGGCCGGGCTCACGCTTGACGGCACCGCGCTCACCGGGCCGCTCGTCGAGGTGCTGAGCGACATCGAGCTTGCCACGCCGAAGGTCATCGCCAACACCGGCGACACCGAGACCGACCTCACCGTGACCACCTTCGGGGTGCCGGAGGTGGCGCCGCCCGCTTCGGGCAACGGATACGCCATCGAACGGCGCTACTTCACCCTGGAAGGCGAGCCCGCCGACTCCTCGGAGGTTGCGCACGGCGAACGGCTGGTGACGCTGGTCACGGTCACCCCCTGGGAGGCCTCGGAGGGCCGGTTGATGATCACCGATCCGCTGCCGGCGGGCTTCGAGATCGACAACCCCAACCTCTTGAGCGCCGGCGACATCCGCGCACTCGACTGGTTGCAGGTGACGAACGAAACCGAGACCGTCGAGTTCCGCCAGGATCGCTTCCTGGCGGCGGTCAACTGGTCCTCCGACAAGCCGGTGCGGCTGGCCTACGTGGTGCGCGCGGTGACGCCCGGCCGCTTCCACCATCCCGCCGCTTCGGTCGAGGACATGTATCGCCCGACCTTCCGGGCCGTGGGCGAGGCCGGCGAAGTCGTGGTTTCGGCCGAATAGGTTTCGGCCCGGCTTTCGCCGGTCCGACCCGCCGGGGGGCTCCGCCCCCCGGACCCCCGGGAGTATTTGGGCCAAGAAAAAAGGGAGAGAGGATTGCGGGCGTTTGGTTTCTTCGCCTTGGCTCTTGCGCTCTTCTCGGGCGCTCTTGCCCGCGACCGGCTTGACGCCTGGATCGAGGTGACGCCGCTGCCGCCGCTCGTCGCCGAAACCTCCGTCGAAGTGCTCGACCGGCACGGCGAGCTTCTGCGCGCCTATACCGTGGCCGATGGGCGCTGGCGGCTCGCGGCCGATCCCGGCGCCATTGATCCGCTGTTCACGGACATGCTCGTCGCCTACGAGGACAAGCGGTTTTACCGGCACCGGGGCGTGGACGGGCTCGCCCTCGCGCGTGCTGCGCTCCAGGCGTTGCGCCACGGCGAGATCGTCTCGGGCGCCTCGACGCTCACGATGCAGGTCGCCCGGCTGATCGAGGATGGCCCGACCGGTTCGCTCACCGGAAAGGCCCGCCAGGTCCGCCTGGCGCTCGCGCTCGAACGCCGGCTTTCCAAGGCCGAAATCCTCGCGCTCTATTTCGACCGCGCACCTTACGGCGGCAATACCGAAGGGATCCGCGCCGCCACTCGCGGCTGGTTCGGCAAACCGCCGCGCCGTCTCACGGCGGCCGAGGCGGCGCTTCTCGTTGCGTTGCCGCAAAGCCCTGAAACCCGCCGCCCCGACCGCCACCCGGAAACGGCGCGCTTGGCCCGCGACCGGGTACTGGCCCGGGTTCTGGCCGCGGGTCTGATCTCTCCCGAGACCGCCGCGGCGGCGCGCCGCGCGCCGGTGCCGACCGCGCGCGCGCCGATGCCGGCGCTTGCGCCGCACCTCGCCGATCGCCTGGTGGCGGAGGCAAGGGCGCAGGCGGTGCATGCCACCAGTCTCGACGCCGGGCTTCAGCTCCGGCTGGAAAAGCTGGCCGCACAGGCCGTGCAAGATCACGGTGGCGGCGCGCTTTCCATCGCCATCGTCGTGGCCGATCACCTGACCGGCGAGATCCTCGCCTCGGTCGGCTCGGCCGGCTATTCGCTCGAGACACGGGCTGGCTTCGTCGACATGACCCGGGCCCTGCGCTCGCCGGGTTCGACCCTGAAGCCGCTCGTCTATGCGCTGGCCTTCGACGAGGGTCTCGCCCATCCGCAGACCATGATCGACGACAAGCCGATGCGGTTCGGCGCCTATGCGCCAGAGAATTTCGACGGCGATTACCGCGGTCCGGTGACTGTCGAACAGGCCCTGCAGCTTTCGCTCAACATCCCCGTGGTTGCACTCACGGCCGAGCTCGGTCCCACGCGGCTGGTGGCGGCGTTGCGCCGCGCGGGCGTCGACCCGGTGCTGCCCGGGGACGCCCCGCCCGGACTGGCCGTTGCCCTGGGTGGGGTCGGGGTCACAGCGGAGGATCTCACAGCGCTCTACGCGGGGCTCGCCGCGGGCGGACGGACCGTGCCGCTTGTCACACGGGCGCGCCCCCAGGGCACGGATGGGCCGCGCGCGCGTATCGTCTCGCCCGAGGCCGCCTGGCAGGTAGGGCATATCCTTGCCGGGATGCCGCCGCCCCCCAACGCGGCGCGCCAGCGCCTGGCCTACAAGACCGGCACCTCCTACGGCCACCGCGACACCTGGGCGGTCGGGTTCGACGCGCGCCATGTCGTCACGATCTGGATGGGGCGGCCCGATGGCACCCCGGTGCCCGGCGCGTTCGGCGCCGACATGGCGGCCCCCGTGCTGTTCGAGGCCTTCGCCCGGCTCAAACCCCGGGTAGACCCGCTGCCGCCGCCGCCGCCCGGCACGCTGGTGCTGTCGAACGCCGCGCTGCCGTTGCCGCTGCGGGAATTCCGCTCGCGCACGGCCGTCTTTGCCGGGGCCGACGCGCCGGAGCTTGCCTTCCCGCCCGACGGCGCCCTGGTCGAGATCCAGGGCGCGCCGCTGGTGGTGAAGATCGCGGGCGGCAAACCGCCGTTCACGGTGCTGGCCAACGGCGCAGCCGTCGTCGTCTCCAGCCGGTCGCGGACGCCCGAACTGCCGCTGGCCGCCGGCCATGTCACGCTCTCGGTCATCGACGCGGCCGGCCAGTCGGCGCGGGCGGCGGTGGAGCTGCGCTAGGACCCTCGGCCGTTTCGCCGCATCAAAGAAGAACCCCGCGCCCAAAGAAAAACCCCGCGCAGTGAGCGCGGGGTCGTTCACCACACGAGGCGACGGGACCTTACGCCTTGTCGTCGGCCTCGTCTTCGGCTTCATCCGCATCGGGCAGGTTGAACAGGCTCTCGGCGTCCACCGGCTTTTGATCGGGCTTTTCGTCATCGTCGCGCCCGAGAGTGAAGGTCTCGAGCCCCTCGATGGCGGTCGGGATCTTCGGCTCCGTGTCGGCGGAGAGGCTCTGCTCGGTCGAGAGCAGCTTGCGACGCTCGTCGTCGGTCATCGCCGCGCCCTCGGCCTCGCGCTTCTTCGCGGCCTTCTGCACCGCGGCGTCGAGCTCGGATTGCTTGCACAGCCCGAGCGCGACAGGATCGATCGGCTCCATGGCCTGGATGTTCCAATGCGTGCGCTCACGGATCGACTGGATCGTCGGCTTGGTGGTGCCCACGAGTTTGGCGATCTGCCCATCGGTCAGCTCGGGGTGGAACTTCACCAGCCACAGGATCGAGTTCGGCCGGTCCTGGCGCTTGGACAGCGGCGTGTAGCGCGGCCCCCGGCGCTTTTCCTCGCCCACGGCGGCGGCGTTGAACTTGAGTTTGAGCTTGTGAGACGGATCGGCCTGGGCCGTGTCGATCTCGTCCTGGGTGAGCTGGTTGTTGGCGATCGGGTCGAAGCCCTTCACGCCCTGGGCCACATCGCCATCGGCAATGCCCTGGACCTCAAGCTCGTGCAGACCGCAGAAATCGGCGACCTGTCGGAAGCTGATCGTCGTGTTGTCCACCAGCCAGACGGCGGTAGCCTTGGCCATGATCGGTTTGTCCATCGGGACCTCCTGTCGATACGCCGGTACCATACCCCGGAAAGGGGCGGCCTGTCGGGCCTGGGTTACCGTTGTGGGGAAACTTGGCAGGCTTATAGTGCCGGTGACCCGGTTAGGAAAGTGAAAATGCGTCTTCTGGTTGCTGCCCTCCTGTTTCTCGCTCACCCGTTCGTCGCTCTCGCCGAGGGCGAACAGGCGGGGGATTTCGACTATTACGTACTCGCGCTGAGCTGGTCGCCCAACTGGTGCGCGCTCGAAGGCGACGCGCGCGATGCCGAGCAATGCGAGGAGGATTTCGGTTGGGTCGTCCACGGGCTCTGGCCGCAGTACGAGGACGGCTGGCCCAGCTATTGCCCGACCTCGGCCCGCGCGCCCTCGCGGTCGATGACCGGGGCGCAGGCCGACCTGTTCGGGGCAGGGGGTGCGGCCTGGTACCAGTGGAAGAAGCACGGGGTCTGCTCCGGGCTTTCGGCGGAAGACTACTACCGGCTGGCGCGCGAGGCCTGGGCCCGGGTGAACCGGCCGGAGGTGCTGCGCAAGCTCGACAAGCCGGTGAAGCTCCCCGCGTCGGTGATCGAGGAGGCCTTCCTCCAGGCCAACCCGAATTGGAGCGCCGACACCGTCACCATCACCTGCCGCGATGGCCATATCCAGGAGGCGCGCGTCTGTTTCACCCGCGCGCTGGAGCCGCGCGATTGCGGTGCGGACGTCGTGCGCGACTGCACGCTCGACAAGGCGCTGTTCGAACCGATCCGCTGACCGGGGGCGGAGCGGACCGCAACCGAAGTGGCGGCAAGGGCGAACACCGGACCCCCGTCCATCTGCGGAGACAGACCATGCGCTTTGCCCTCTCATATGCCCCGTTTCTTTCCATCGGCCTGGCGGCCCTGCCCGCCTGGGGCGGTGGCCTCACCTGCCCGGCGGGCTGGGGATCCGATGCGCGCGCGCGCAATCCGGCCGAATGCACCGCGCCGATGGGGGGCGGGCTGATCCGGGTCGACCGCTTTGCCAGTGTGGAGGGCATGTCGCTCCTGCAGGCTTTCGACAGCATTCAAAAGGCGGTCGGCGCCGACGGCACCCCGCTGCATGATCTCGAAAGCGAAGAAGCGGTCGAAGTCGCCGGGCTAGCGGGGCTGCGGCGTGACTACACCGGCTCCGCCCGCTGCATGGACCTGCACATCGCCCTGGTGCTGGTGCGCCATGACGGCGACGACATCCTCCTGCGCGCCGTCTGGACCCGCGACCACGACGCGCTGCTGGCGCTGTTGGTCGCCCCGTCGATCGAGAGTTGGGATCCACGGGTCAAGGACTAGCCGCATCGTCCCGGTCGAACGGGGCGCCGGTCAATCGGGGTTCGCCGGGCGAGGCTTAAGTTACCGCTAACATCAATAAAAGCAATACCTTGACCCCCTGTCCGAGTTCGCCCGCCCTTCGCCCGCTTTGCCAAAACAAGCGCAACGCCCGCTCAGTCGTCCCACGCCGGGCACCACGGCCCGTCCACCAGCCGCATCCCCTTGTCGAGCCCGGCGACCCGCTTCAACTCGGTCTCGGTGAGCGCCAGCTCCTGCGCGGCGAAGTTCTCCGCAATCCGCGCCCGGCTCCCGGCGGACGGCAGCACCACGTAGCCCTCGGCCATCAGCCAGGCCAGCGCCACCTGCGCCGGCGTCGCCCCGTGGGTCGCGCCGACCTCCGCGAGCACCGGATCGTCCGCGACCCGCCCGCGCGCGAGCGGCGAATAGGCGGTGAGGGGGATGCCCCTGGCCCGGCAATGGTCGACGATGGTCCGGTTGGCGAGGAACGGGTGCAACTCGACCTGGTTGGTGAAGATCGGGCGGTCGCCGAGCAGCTCCGACGCCCGGTCGATGTAGGGCACCGTGAAGTTCGACACCCCGAGATGCCGGGTGAGCCCCGCGTCCCAGACCTCGACGAACTGTGCGATGTAATCCTCGATCGCGTATTCATCGCCGATCGACGGGTAATGCAGGAGCAGGAGATCCACCCGGTCGAGCCGGAGCTTCTCGAGCGAGGCTTCGACATGCGGCCGTACCTGCCCCGGCCCGAAGCTCTCGGGCGCCACCTTGGTGGTCACCCAGATCTCGTCGCGCGGCACTCCGCTCTCGGCGAGCGCGGTGCCGACGAATTCCTCGTTGTTGTAACCCTCGGCGGTGTCGATATGGCGGTAACCGACGTCGAGCGCGTCCATCACGCCGCGAAAACACGCCACCCCCTCCCGTTGCCAGGTGCCGAACCCCATTTGCGGAATCTCTCCGACCCGTCTCATGTGCAAGCCTCCCTCAAAGCCTTGTAAGGGCTGCGCCTCAGCCGCCGAGTGCGGCGGCCCAGATGCCAATGTAGTACGGCCAGATGATAACCGCGATCAGCCCTTTCCAGAAGCCGAGCTTGAGGAAACCGAGCGTAAAAAGCCAGCCAGCGAACCAGAGCACGCCACATTGGCTCTGAACCTTGATGGTGCGTTCTTTTGCCATGGATCAGGTCCTCTCTCCCGGTCTGGATATGGGGACTTGCAGGCCGGATTTCAGCGGACCCGGGCGGCACAAATAATCGAAATGGCCAATTTCGCGCATCAAATGGCACGCGTCATACCCTCCCCGGACACACCGGAACCGGAGACACCCGATACAAACCCCGACAAACACCGCCCACCAGACCCTCGCCGGCGCCTTCGATGTGGCCGAGGCGCAGGGCGACGACATCACCGCCGGCACGTTGGCGGACCGGCGCGTGTCTCGCCACAAACAGGCCGGGATGATGACCGCCTTCCTCAAGGGAGGACCTGTCCCGGTTGCCCCCCGTGCCCGCCGGTTCAGAGCCGCGGGCGCGCGGTCATCCTTTGAGCAGGCCCACCGCCATCATCGCCAGCCCGGCGTGGCCGATGGCCCAGGCCAGCGAGCGCAGCGGCGCGATCCCGGACCCATAGGCAGGGATGTAGGCGACACGCGCGAAGAAGAACACCGCGGCGCCAGCACTCGCCCAGCCGTCGGTGCGCTCGGTGGCGACCGCCAGCACGGCAAGCGGCAGGAACACCGGCAGCGCTTCGAACATGTTGGCAAGCGCGCGCTCCATCCGGCCCGACATCACCGTGTGTGGCGGAGCCTTGTCGCGGTTCCCCCTGAGCCAGGCGCGCTTCTCCGGGTCGCCGGACGCCGCGCGCGCGACGTTGGCGAGCAGCGTCTGCACCATGAAAAGTGCCAGGACGGCGAGAATCCAGCCAATCATGTCTCGTTCACGGCAGGAGAATGGTCGAGCCGGTGGTCTTGCGCCCTTCGAGCAACCGGTGCGCCTCGGCCACCGCATCCAGCGGGAACCGCTGGTCGATGTGGATCGTCACCGCGCCGGAGCGGATCTTGTCGAACACCTCGGCCGCCATCTCCCGGCAGGTGTCGGGATCGGCGATATGGGTGAACAGCGTCGGCCGGGTCACCTTGAGGCTGCCGCGCTTGGCGAGTTCCTGCAGTCCGAAAGCCTCGACATTGCCCGAGGCCGACCCGAAGGAGATCATCATGCCCAGCGGCTTCAGACAGTCGAGCGAGCCCATGAAGGTGTCCTTGCCGACCCCGTCCATCACCACGTCGACCCCCTTGCCGTCGGTCAACTCGCGCACCTTGCCGACGAAATCGCTCGTCCTTGTAGTTGATGCAGTGGGCCGCGCCATTGGCGAGCGCCTCGTGGCATTTCTCGTCCGACCCGGCGGTGCCGATCAGCCGGATGTCTTCAGACTTCGCCCATTGGCAGGCGATCAGCCCGACCCCGCCGGCGGCGGCGTGGAACAGAACCGTGTCGCCGGGGTTGATCGGGGTGGTGCGGTGGAACAGGTAGTTCACCGTCATCCCCTGGAGCATCGCGGCCGCGGCCACTTCGAAACTGATCCCGTCCGGCAGCGGTACCACATGGCTCGCGGGCATCACCCGTTCGGTGGCGTAGGCGCCCGGCGGTTGCGCGGCGTAAGCCGCCCGCATCCCGGGCTCGAGATGTGTCACACCCGGACCAACCGCCTCGATCACCCCCGCCGCTTCCATGCCGAGCCCTCCCGGCAGGTCCATCGGGTAGACCCCGGTGCGGAAATAGACGTCGATGAAGTTGAGCCCGATCGCCTCGTGTCGGATCCGCACCTCGCCCGGCCCCGGATCTCCCGGCTCGAAATCGACGAGCTTCATGTTCCGGGGCCCGCCGAATTCTTCGATGATGACCTGAGTCGCCATGACGCTCTCCCTGGGTTTTGGTGGTGTTTCAAAGCTAGGAGACGCCCGCGACGGAGGGAAGAGGCAATATGGTGAGGTCGCGGTGCGCGCGGTGCGGCAGGTTGCCCCAATAACCGTCCAAGCTGCTGATTTTTCCGGGAACCCGCATTCTTGAACGCCACAAAAATACAAGTTAATCAATGGATTGCCGGAGGTATCCGGTTGGCCCTTGGCGCTCCTCCCAGGAAAACCCAAACATGCGAGCGTGGCGCCTGACGGCCCCTGCGCCGAGCCCCGGAGCCCCGAAACCTAACCCGCCACCCGCAGCACGATCTTGCCGATATGCCCCGGGCTTTCCACCCGCTCATGCGCTGCCGCCGCTTCGGCCAGTTCGAATTCCGAATCCATCACCGGCGCGATCCGGCCCGTATCGAGCAGCGGCCAGACCTTCTCGCGCAGCTCCGCCGCGATCCGCGCCTTGGCGACGTTCGATTGAGGCCGAAGCGTCGAGCCGGTCACGGTCAGCCGCCGGGCCATGATCTGGGCGAAGTTCAGCTCCGCCTTTGGGCCGCCGAGAAAGGCGATGTGCACCATTCGCCCGTCGTCGGCCAGGGCGCGGATGTTGCGCGGGATGTAGTCGCCGCCGACCATGTCGAGGATCAGATCCATGCCGCCCTCGGCCCTCACCACCTCGACGAAATCCTCGTCGTTGTAGTTGATCGCCCGCTCCGCCCCGAGGCTTGTGCAAACGGCGCACTTTTCCTTGTTGCCCGCGGTGGTGAACACCCGCGCGCCGAACACGGCGGCAAGCTGGATCGCGGTGGTGCCGATCCCGGACGACCCGCCGTGGACGAGAAATCGCTCGCCCGCCTTCAGACCGCCGCGCATGAACACATTGGACCAGACGGTGAAAAAGGTCTCCGGCAGGCAGGCCGCTTCGCGCAGATCCATGCCCTCGGGCACGGGAAGCGCGTGGGACGCGGGGCAGAGCGCGTATTCGGCGTAGCCGCCGCCGGGCAGCAGCGCACAGACCGTGTCGCCCACCTGCCATTCACTCACGCCGGGGCCGATGGCGGCGACCGTGCCCGCGGCCTCCAGCCCCGGTAGGTCGCTCGCGCCCTTCGGCGGCGCGTAGGCGCCGGCACGTTGCAGAGCGTCGGGCCGGTTGACCCCGGCGAAGACCACCTCGATCAGGATCTCGCCCGCGCCGGGTTCCGGTACCGCGCGCTCGGCGAGACGCAGCACCTCCGGCCCGCCGGGTTCGGAGATTTCGATGACACGCATCCGCTCGGGCGGGCTCATCGCGACCGCCCCCCGCGCTGGTCCCCGCTCCGGCTTCCGCGCTGGCCCCCGTGCGTGCCCGGGTAGCCTGGGCGCGTCGCGCGGGGCGCCTTGACCAGGTCGAGCACCTTGCCCGGGCCTTTCATGAACGCCTCGACCACCGGGTTCTTTCTTACCTGCGCTTTCATCTTCTCGAACTGCATCACGTTTTCGATCCGCCGGTCGAGAAACTCCCAGGTGCGGGCGTCGCCTTCGCTCTCGTCGCCCAGCCAATAGAGCGCGGTGGCGGATATGACCGCCGAAAGCGAGCTGCGCTTGGTATACCAGTTGATGTCGTGCGAGGTGTCGCCCAGCACCGTCCAGATCTCGTCGGCGGTTTCCCACAGCGCCCGCGCACCGATCGCGGCGTGTTGGGGCAGGGCGAACAGGCTCATGCCGCGGCGCACCAGCTCCTTGTCGGCGATTTCGAGCCGGAGACGGACGGCATGGGTAATGCGGTCGCGAAACCGCATCTCGCCGAGGTCGGCCGAACGAAGCGCCTCGACCATCCGGGCGTCGAGCCGCCGGTGATAGGCGAGCGCCAAGTCGGGCGGGCCTTTCGGAAACAGGAGCCGTACGCTCTCGGCACTCAACCCGAGGTCGGCCCGGGTCGCGTCGATCGCTGCCTGGCTCCAGCCGTCGAACAGCGCGTGGTTCATCGCGGCGTCAAGGAAATCGTCTTTGGTGCTCATATCTGGCCTCGTGTTTTGATCCATCCATGCACATCCCGGCCCCGGCTTCAACGCTTGCCGTTTGATGTCCGCCCGGCGCGCTTGGCCCGGCCCGCCCCACTGGACAAGCCGCGGACGCGCTGCTATACGGCCCGCTCCTGCAATTCTGCAACTCAAACCTAGAAAGGTGGTGACAACCACATGCAGGTATCCGTTCGCGACAACAACGTCGATCAGGCGCTTCGTGCCCTGAAGAAGAAGCTGCAACGTGAAGGTGTCTTCCGCGAAATGAAGCTTCGGCAACATTTCGAGAAACCCTCCGTCAAGAAAGCGCGCGAGAAGGCCGAGGCCATCCGCCGTGCGCGCAAGCTGGCGCGCAAGAAGGCGCAGCGTGAAGGCCTCCTCTGAGGCGTTGACCACGACGGTGCGGGCGATGCCCCGCAACAGCGATTCCGGTGGCAAAAGCTGCCCTCTGAACCCCCGGCACGCCCGGGGGTTTTCTTTTTTCGGAAAGATCCATGCCGTTCGAAGTGAAGATTGAAACCTGGTACCTGCGCGATGCGGACACCGTTTTCGCCGAATCGCTGCACCCTGACGAGTTTGTCGAGGCGATGCGCGGCCTCGCCACCTACGAAGGCTCGCCGGAGGGCGAGGTCGTGGAGGGCATGACCTGCGTGGTCGACGGGACCCGGTTCGGATTTCTCAAGAACCCGGGCCATACCATGTTTGTCGAAAAGCTCGACCGCTCGGCCCGTGTGCTGCAAAGCCGTGACCACAACTGCTCGGTCGCCCGGCGGGACCATGCCCTCAGCATTCCGCCCGAAGGCCAGGGCTGCCTCTGGACCGACAGGGTGGTGATCGACGCCGAGCGGGGCGCCTGGGCGACCGCCCGCTTCGCCAGATACGTCTACGCCCGCCGCCACCGCCACCGCCGCGCGCTGTCGATCACCAAATCCCTCCGCCGCCTCTGAGCACGCCAACGCCCTTACTTGTTCGAGGCCCAGGTACGCCCGTGGTGCGGGGCGAAATCCAGCCATCATTTGCAAACCGGCAGCGGCCGGCTTGGTCTTGGCGCGCATCCCCGGCAAGGGGGGTGGGATACCCCGCTTTTGGGGCACCCTCCGGGGTGACGGGGCGAAATCCAGCGTCATTCGCAGGTTGGTGCCGACGCGCATTTTCCGGACGCGATATTCCACCAAGCGGTGGGCCGCCCCCAATTCCTCAGCAGCGCACCTCCGGGGGGACAGGGCCGGCCCCGATCGCCATGGACATTCCGGGGGCGCACGCCCATCTAGACCCGATGGAATTCAATGCCCCCCTTGTGCGCGCCACGCTTATCCGCCGCTACAAACGGTTCCTCGCCGATTGCCGCCTCGACGACGGCACCGAGGTCGTCGCCCATTGCGCCAATCCCGGCAGCATGATGGGCCTCGCCGCCCCCGGCACCAGGGTCTGGCTCGAGCCCAACGACGATCCGAAGAAGAAGCTCGACTGGGGCTGGCGGCTGGTCGAACATCTCGACGGCCATATGACCGGCGTCGATACCGCCGTGCCCAACCGGATGCTGAAAGCGGCCCTGGAAGCGCGCCAAGTTCCGGCGCTCGACGAGTACGATCAGGTCCGCGCCGAGGTGAAGTACGGCGAGAAGAGCCGGATCGATTTCCTGCTCTCCGCCGAGGGCAAACCCGACGCCTATGTCGAGGTCAAATCCGTCACCCTGTGCCGTCATCCCGGCGTGGCCGAGTTTCCCGATGCGAAGACCGAGCGGGGCGCCCGGCACATGCTGGAACTGGCGCTGATGGCCAAACAGGGCTACCGGGCCGCGGTGTTCTTTCTCGTCCAGCGCACCGATGCGAGCGAGGTGCGGATCGCCGACGACATCGACCCGCGCTACGCCGAGGCCTTCCTCACCGCCTACGGAGCGGGGGTCGAAGTGATCGTGCATTCGGCCAACATCTCGCCGAAGGGCATCACCCTCGGGCCGCAGCTGCCGTTCACTCTTCCGGTGCGGAAATAGAGATGCTGTCGTCGTAGGTCACGGCGGTGACCTTGACCGCCATATCGGGCCCCGCCGCCCAGCTCGCGATGCTCTCGGTCTCTTCGAGCCGGATGAGCTGCCCCGTGTCGCCCGCGATGAACGCCGTGTAGAGCCCGCCCCACCAGCTGCCGAACTGGTTCGGCTCGGTTTGCGTCCGGTAGCGGAAAACGGTCACGTCGCGCCCGCCCTGCACCTGTGCCCCGAGGCACTCCGGCTCAGTGAGGTTCGCCGCCATGTCGTCGACGATTCCTTGCGCGAAGGCCTCCGGGTCGTCCGGCAGCTGCGACGGGGCGGCGGCCCAGGCTTCTGTGCCCGCGGGCTTCATCCACATCGCGGTGTCGATCTGCATCGCACACATCGCTGCGGTGCAGTTGATCGACCGCGTCACCCCGTCCCACAGCACGTCCGACAGCGGGGTCTCGGTGCCGTCTGGCGCAACCGACACGGTCACTTCGCGCCGATTCGGCCGGTCGAACGGGTCGAGCGGGCCACCGTCGAACAGCGCGGCGACGTCGGCAGCGCAATCGGCCACGGCGGGAAAGGGCAGGGCAAGGGCAACAGAAAGGGCGAGACGACGCATCGGCGAGGCTCCGAAATAATACAACGATGCCCGAAGCCTAGAACGCACGGGCTGGCGTCGCAAGACGAGGGTCGGGCCGCTGCCTGCCCGGCGCGCACTGTCTTCGGGTCGAGTTTCGAGGCGGGAACGGCTATTTCCATGACGATGCGCGCCATCAGCGCCGGATCGAGCTGATCCTTGGCCATGTCCATGATTTCCTGGATCGAGAGCGCCACGGCCACGGGTCCTTGCCCGCGCGGCAGGTCGAAATGCCCGGGCACCCGGGCCGCGACCGGGGAGATTTCCTGCGCGAAGCTCTGGGCGCTGTCGCCGGGCATATGCGCGGGCGGCAGATCGGCAACGCCGAACCGCTCGGTACCAAGCGCCCCCGCGACGCGCCGAAAGAGCCCGTCGAGATCCGGCAATTCAGCGGCGCCCAGCTTCTCGGCCATTCCGGCCGTGAGGCTCCGGATCGAATGCGGGTTGTCGACCACATGGGCATTGATCTCGTTTCCGAACCAGAACCGGGCGCCGTCTTTCATGTCGACGATCGCGACCCCGGGCATTTCCGCTTTCAGGCACCCCTCGGCGACACGCCCGGCGACGTCGTGGACGGCGCAGAACCCCGCCAGCGCCCGGAGGCCGCCCAGCACGCTCTCCACCCGCACGCCGCGGTCATCCTTGAACCAGTTGAGCGCGTTGGTCGTGAGATCCTTGCCGGTCATGACCGCGCGGATCATCGGATCCTCCGCCTCATGATCGGCGATGGCCTTTTTCGTCGCCGAGATCGCCGGGCGCTCGCGCCCGACGGTCGGCTCGGCTTGCGTGCTTTATTTCGCTTGCGCCTCGCGGCGTTTCTTCCTGCCAAAGATCACCGGGATTCTCCTCGAAAACCCACAATTCTCCGATCTCATGGGAAGTGTTTGCGGCCGGATATTGACCGAAGCCGGGAGACATCCCGCCACACTGGTCCTCGCCCGCGTTCTGTCCTATCTAGAAAAACGACAAAAACACGGGAGAGACCATGGACACGCGCGGTCGCGTCACCAAGGACGGCATTCGCATCTACGAGGACGCGGATTTTGATGGCATGCACAAGGCGGGGCGGCTGGCGGCCGAGATCCTCGACCGGATCATTCCGTATATCGTCCCGGGTGTGACCACCGGCGAGATCGACAAGCGCGTCGAAAACATGGTGACCGAAGCTGGCGCCACCTCGGCGACGATCGGCTACAAGGGCTACAAGCACGCCACCTGCATCTCGATCAACCACGTGGTCTGCCACGGCATCCCGTCGGACAAACGCCTGCACGAGGGCGACATCCTCAACATCGACGTGACCGTGATCGTCGACGGCTGGTTCGGCGATACGTCCCGCATGTACGCGGTCGGAAAAATCCCGCGCAGGGCCGAGCGGCTGATCGAGGTCACCCACGAGGCGCTGATGCGCGGCATCGAGGCGGTGAAGCCCGGCAACACTTTCGGTGACATCGGCCATGCCATCCAGACCTTCGTCGAGAAGAACCGGATGAGCGTGGTGCGCGATTTCTGCGGCCACGGCCTCGGCCAGGTGTTTCACGCGCCGCCCAACGTGCTGCATTACGGCCGCGCGGGGAAGGGCGCGGTGCTGGAGGAAGGCATGTTCTTCACCATCGAGCCGATGATCAACCTCGGCCGTCCCGAGACCAAGGTGCTCGCCGACGACTGGACGGCGGTGACCCGCGACAAGTCGCTCTCGGCGCAGTTCGAACACTCCATCGGGGTGACGGCGACCGGCGCCGAGATCTTCACGCTCAGCCCCGCGGGCAAGTTCCACCCGACCTGGGGCTGAGGTCCGGGCCCCGGGAACGCGGTTACGAAACCGCGTTGCACGGCTTTTGAAAAAGCCGTCCCGCGCGCCCGGGTCCGCCGTCGCAAACCGCTATCAGCCATCCGAAATAGGACGGCCCCGCCCGATGCCCCGGGGTTTCGGATCGGGTTTCGCCACGCGGTCTCCCCGGCGCAGGTCGTAAACCCCGTCGAGGTTTCCCAGTGGCCTGTCGATGAGTGGCTCCGCCACGACCCCGCCGAACCGCGCCTCCGTGATGTGCACCGGCCGGCTCGCAATCAGGGCGATGACCGCGCTGCAGGGGATCCAACCGTCGTCGCCGTCTCCGGCATAGCGGAACATGAACCCGCCAGAGAGGCTCTCGTTGGCGAACTCCAGCGCGCGGCCCGCGCCATCGACCGCACGTTCGCGGCAGGCGTTGCACAAGTGCCACGGGTAGCGCAGAAACGGCTTCTGCGGCGCGGCGCAACAGGGGCAGAAATGTCCCGGTGTCTCGCTCATGGGGCGATGCCGATCAGGCCGGGCAAGGCGCCCAGGTCGGTGAACACCTCTGCCCCCACCGCGCGCAACTCTTCGGCCCCATGCAGCCCGGTGGCGAAGCCGAGCGTGCGAAAGCCGCCCGCCACCCCGGCCTTGCACCCCGAAGGGCTGTCGTCGACCACCACGCAAGCGCCGGGTTCGACCCCGAGCGCCGCGGCCGCGTGTAGATAGACCCCCGGGTCGGGCTTCGGGGCGCCGAGGGCCTGCGCGGAATAGAGGTGGTCCTTCACCCGGCGCCAGACGCCTGGATGCTGTGGCAGGGTGGTTTCCATCTTCCGCATCTCGCCGTTCGAGCCCACGGCATAACGCACGCCGGCTGCGTCCAACGCGTCGAGTGCCATCTCCACTCCGGGAATGAGGGGCGTGCCCTCGGCAAGGGTGTCATACAGGCGGTCATAGACCCCGCGGTGCCAGTCTTCGGCGATCGGATGGCCCGCCGCCCGCAGGGTCCGCGCAGCGCCCGGCAGCGTCCTGCCGACGAAAAGCGCGATCACTTGCGCACGCGACATGCCGATGCCGAGCGCCAGGAGCTCATTGGCGAAATGGGTCACCGCGACCGCCTCGCTGTCGACGATCACCCCGTCGCAATCGAACAATACTGCCTCGACATTCATGCCGCCGCCTCCCGCCAGGTTTCGATCTGCGCTTTCAGCTTCGCGCGTGTCATTCCGTCCGGCAGCCCGCTGTCGGCCAGGGGGATGAACTCGACCGGGGAAAACAGCACCAGCAGTATATCCTCCGAGTCGACGATTTCGGTCACCCAGCGCCAGGGAATCCGCCCCGCGATCAAGGCGCCCGGGCCGGAGATCCCCGCGCCGTCGAGCGTGACCGAGCTTGGCTCCTGCCGCGCGGGCACGTCGGACATCGCCCGCCGCAGCTTGTTCTGCAGCCGCATGGCCAGGAGGGCGAACACGATGAGCGCGAGCCCGATGGCGATGACCCCGCTACCGCCCGGTCCCATGACACGCCCCAGCACGACGATAGCGAGGCCCGCGGCGGCCCCGGTGATCACACTGACGGCCGTCCACCCCCAGAACCCGAAAAACCGGTTCGAGAGCATCGACTGGATCTTCGCCGCCTCGATCTCGCGCCAGTCGAGCCCCACTTCGATCTCGTTCATGTTGCCTCCAGGAGATGTATGCGGGTGTCGCCGTAGCGCCTCTCGTCGAGCGGCACCAGCCCGTCCGGCGGCGACACATCCGCGCTCTCTTCCCAGACCACCAGTGCCCCGGGGGCGATCCACCCGCCCGAAAGCGCCGCGCCGAGGGCTTTCTCGCCGAGGCCCTTGCCATAGGGCGGATCGCAGAAGACCAGCGTATGCGCCTCACCCGGGCAGGGGCCGAGGCGGGTTGCGTCGCGTCCCGCCAGCGTTGCGCGGTCCCCCGCGCCGAGGGTCGCGATGTTGTCGCGGATCAGGTTCTGCGCCACCCGCCCGTCGTCGACGAATACCGCTTCCGCCGCGCCCCGCGACAGCGCCTCCAGCCCGAGCGCCCCGGTGCCCGCAAACAGATCGAGCACCCGCGCGTCGGTGATCGGATCGCCGAAGCGCCCCCCCGCAAGCATGGAAAACAGGCTCTCGCGCACCCGGTCGGTGGTGGGCCGCAGATGCGCGCCCGCGTCGCCCTTGCCGACCGAGGCAAGCACGCGCCCGCGCCAGTCTCCGGCGATGATCCTCACGCCTTCAGGAGCGGTTTGAGGTCGGCCTGCGCATCGGCGACAAGCGCCTTGTCGGCGCTCTTGCCCGCCTCGATCAGCCGCTTGCCGATCATGTAGGCGCGCGGATCGTTCATCGCGTCGATGGCAAGCAGCCGGTCGCCGGCGTAGTACCAGAAGCTCACCGCACCGTTGCTGCGCCGTTCGACGATCTCGGTGTAGCCGGTGCCGAGGCCGGCGATCTGCAGCTTTACTTCGTACTGGTCCGACCAGAACCAGGGCTTGGGCACATAGAGCTTGCCCGCGCCCATCATGTTTTCCGCCACAAGCTCGCCCATGTCGATCGCGTTGCCGACGCTTTCGAGCCGCAGCCGGTCCTCGTCCACGGGAAACGAGGCGCAGTCGCCCGCGGCCCAGATCGAGGGATCGGAGGTGCGCCCCTCCCCATCAACCGCGATCCCGTTGGCGATGGTCAGCCCCGCCTGTTCGGCCACGGCGACGTCGGGCTTGATCCCGACCCCGACGATGACGAAATCCACCTCCAGGCGGGTCCCGTCGCCGAGCTCCGCGCCGGTGACCTTCCCCTCGCCGGTCAGCTTCGACAGCCCGACGCCTTCGCGTATATCGACGCCGTGCCCCTTGTGCAGGTCTCGGAAATAATCCGACGTCTGCGGTGCGGCGACGCGTTGCAGGATCCGGTCGGCCATCTCGACGAGCGTGACCTTAAGCCCCTTCTTGGCCGCCACGGCCGCCGCTTCCAGCCCGATATAGCCGCCGCCCACGATCAGCACCCGGGCGCCGTCGCGAAACTCCGGTTCCATTCCGTCGACATCGGCCAGGGTGCGCACGCAAAAAACCCCGTCGAGATCGCCGCCGATGGCGTTCGGCAGCCGGTTCGGCACCGCGCCGGTGGTCAAGGCGAGCATGTCGTAGGCAAGCGCATCACCGTCGATCTGGATTGTCTTGGCATCGCGGTCGATGCTGTCGACCCGGACCCCGAGCCTGAGCGTCACGTCGTTGTCGGCGTACCAGGACGCGGGGCGCAGGAACAGACGGTCGAGGTCCATATCGCCGAGCAGGTAGGCTTTCGACAGCGGCGGGCGCTGGTAGGGCGGCGCCGATTCTTCGCCCACGACCGTGATCTGCCCGTCGAAGCCTTTGCTTCTCAGCCTGGCGACCAGCGAGGCGGCCGCTTGGCCGGCTCCGATGACGACGACATGGCTCATGATTTTCCCCTGTCCTGCTTTTGGTCCGGAACCCTAGGTTTCACGTATCAGATTGGCAATCGCAACCAGGAGAGCATGATGACGATCGACAAGGGCCACAGACTTCCCGATGCCAACTTTCTACGCATGGGGCCGGAAGGTCCGTTGACCGTTTCCCTCAAATCCCGCCTCGCGGGACGCAAAGTGGTGATCTTCGGCCTGCCCGCAGCCTTTTCCACCACCTGCCACACGTCACATGTGCCGAGTTTCATCCGGGTGATGGCGGGGCTGCGCGACAAGGGTGTCGATGAGGTGATCTGCCTGTCGGTGAATGATCCGCATGTCATGAAGGCGTGGTCGGAGGCGACCGGCGCGGCGGCTGCCGGAATCACCATGCTGGCAGATGCCGACGGCGCGTTCACCAGGGCGATCGGGATGGATTACGATGCTCCGGCGGTCGGGTTCTATGGCCGGTCGAAGCGCTATGCGCTGGCCGCTGAAGACGGGGTGGTTACCGTCTGGCACCCCGAACCCGAGCGCGGCTGCGCGGTCTCCAGCGGCGAGGCGATGCTGGCGGCCTTGTAGAGCCGGGTCGCGGCGGGCCCGGGCGCCGAAGCCGGGCCGCCGCCTCAGATACCGTCGCGGGTCACCGCCTCAGATCGCCGCAACCACGGTCGCGAGCATGTCCTTGACCTGGCCGGCCACCGCTTTCAGCGCGTCATTGTCGATCCCCGCCATCGAGGCCTGCGGATCCACCGCCGATACCTCGACGCCACCGTCGACCGCGCGCAGGATCACGTTGCAGGGCAGCATCGCGCCCACGCGCGGCTCATATCCGATCGCCTCGTAGGCCATCTTCGGATTGCACGCGCCGAGGATCTTGTAGCCGGGCATGTCGACGTCGATCTTCTTTTTCATCGTGGCCGAGACATCGATCTCGGTCAGTACGCCGAACCCGTTCGCGGCGAGCGCCTCGCGGGCGCGGGTTTCGATCTCGTCGAAGGCGGCGCCTTCGAACAGGCGGTTGATGGTGTAGCTCATGCCGGTCTCCAATACATGCGTTTTTCAGAATGTGGGTTGCCGACCCGCCGCGGTCAACCCGGGCCCCGCTTGAACGGGCCCATCGAGGTGAGAATCTCGATGTCTTCGCCCACCGCCTCGGCCTCGCGGGTGACGAAATCTTCGACCGCGCCGCGAAAGCCCGGATCGGCGATCCAGTGAAGGGAATGGGTGCGCTGCGGCAGATACCCGCGTGCCAGCTTGTGCTCGCCCTGCGCGCCCGCCTCGACCCGGGCGAGCCCACGGGTGATGGCGAAATCGCAGGCCTGATAATAGCACAGCTCGAAATGCAGGAACGGGTGGTGTTCGGACTGGCCCCAGTAGCGGCCAAAGAGCGTGTCGCGGCCGATGAAATTGAGCGCCCCCGCCACCGGCGCGCCGTCGCGCATCGCCAGCACCAGCAACACGTCGTCGCGCATCTCCTCCTGGACGATGTCGAAGAAAGCCCGGGTGAGATAGGGCGTGCCCCATTTGCGGCTGCCGGTGTCCTGGTAGAAATGCCAGAAGATGTCCCAATGCGCGGGTCTCAGCGCGTCGCCGGTGAGCTGAACGATCTCGCCGCCAAACCCTTGCGCCGCGCGCCGTTCGCGCCGGATCGCCTTGCGCTTGCGGCTGGAGAGCGTGGCGAGGAAATCATCGTAGGTGCCGTAGCCCTCGTTGTCCCAATGGTACTGCGTGCCCAGCCGGTCGATCAGCCCCATGGCCTTGCCCGCCGCGGCTTCGGCGTCGGTGCAGAAGGTAACGTGGACGGAGGAAAGCCCCACGTCGGCCGCCACCTGCACCGCGCCCTGCACGATAGCGGCCGCGCCGCGCGCCTCGTGACCGGGGCGGGTGAGGAACCGCCGCCCGGTGACCGGGGTGAAGGGCACGGCGATCTGGAGTTTCGGATAATACCGCCCGCCCGCGCGTTCCCAGGCATCCGCCCAGGACCAGTCGAAGACATATTCGCCGTGCGAGTGGCTCTTGAGATAGGCCGGCGCCACCGCGATCATCTCGTCGCCGTCGTGCACGGTGATGTAACGCGGCGCCCAGCCGGTTGCTGCGCCGACGCTGCCCGACCGCTCGAGCGCCAGCAGAAACCGGTGGGTCGTGAACGGGTCGCGTGGATGCACACTGCCCTCGGGGGCCGCGCAGCCATCCCAGTCGGCCGCCGGGATGTCGGAGAGGGTCTCGTGCAGGCGGATCTCTAGGCTGTCGCTCATGCGCCGATACTGCCCCGCCCCGGGCCCGCGTCAAGCCGGGTGGGCAGCGGCGTAGCGTTCGAAGGTGATGTTATCGGCGATCTCGCGGGCTTGTGACTCCTCAGCGGCCGACCGGATCGTCCAGCACAGGATCGGCACGCCTTGCGCCTTCAAGTCTGCCACCCGCGGATTTGTCAGATTACGCCAATCGTGGCTGATGAAACAGGCGCCGACGCGGTCGAAATCTTCGATCGCGGCGAGATGCGAACGGGCCGCGGCCGACAACAGCAATGCATTGCCGTGATCCCAGCCGGACGTTGTGAGCCCGCGGGGCACCCCGGGCGCCAGCTTCGCCATCGCGGCAACGACATGCGGGTTGTAACTCATCACGGCGACGGGTCCTCGGTAGCCCGTGAGCGCCTCGGCCACCCAAGCCTGGAGCGACCCGATGTCCGGCCCCATCGCCCCGTCCTGGTCCTTGATCTCGATGAGAACGGGCACCTTGCCATCGACTTCGGCCAAAACCTGCGAGAGCGTCGGTATCCCTTCGCGGTCGCCCTTGAGCGGGGTCGCCGCCAGGTCGGCCGCGCTGCGCTGCGCGATCGGCCCGGTCTCGTCGGTCAGCCGGTCGAGCGCATAGTCGTGGAATACCATCGCCACGCGATCCGCCGAGGGCTGCACGTCGATCTCGATCCCGTAACCGGCAGCCACCGCGGCCCGCACCGCGGCGAGGCTGTTCTCGGGCCGGCCCGCCCCGTGCAATGCCCTGTGCGCGATGGGCCGGCGCAGGAAACCGTCCGGCAGTCTCATTTGAGTTGAAAGATCCCTTCGATCTCGACCGCAACGCCGAACGGCAGGCTGGCGGCCGAGACGGCGGACCGGGTGTGCCGCCCGGCCTCGCCCAGAGCTTCGACGAGGAAGTCGGAGGCACCGTTGATCACCTTGGGCTGGTCGCCGAAATCCGCTGTGGAATTGACAAAGCCCGTGAGCTTGACCACGCGCTTGAGCCGGTCGAGATCGCCCCCGGCGGCGGCCTTCACCTGGGCAAGCAGGCTGATCGCGCAAGCCCGGGCCGCCGCGGCGCCCTCCTCGGTGCTCATGGTGTCGCCGAGTTTGCCGGTGAGGAAAGCGCCGTCCTGCATCGAGACCTGGCCCGAGACATAGACCATGCCGTCGAGCACCATCCAGGGCACATAATTGGCCGCCGGCGCCGGAGCGTCGGGAAGAGTGACGCCAAGGTCGGCCAGGCGTTTTTCGAAACCGCTCATGGGTATCCTCCTGTTTTCGGTTCGACGCTACAGGGGGTTCGCGGTGACGTAAACGGGGAAGGCGCGTACCGCGAACCGTTTCGTGGATTTCCGTAAACCCGGGCCCCCGTAAACGTAATTTTACCGTTCTTTGTCAACCGGGTACATGCCGTCTGCAAAGAAAGAAACGACGCCTGGATCAGCTCTCGCTACCCACCCTCCGGGCGCAAAAATACGCCCGCCGCGCGCCAGCCATCCCTAGTTCTCGCGGAACGCGGTGCTGAAATAGTCGGCGAGCGGTTTCATGAGATAGGCCGCGGGGCTGCGTTCGCCCGTGCTCAGGTAGGCCTCCACCGGCATGCCGGGCACCAGAACCGAGCCCTCCGGCAGTTTCCCGATCTCGCCTTCCGAGATTTCGGCCCGCGCCCGGTAATAGCTGATCCCGGTGCGTTCGTCCTGGATCACGTCCGGTGACACGGAAATCACCCGTCCCCAGATCTCCGGCGTGCGGCGGGTGTCGAACGCGGAGAACCGCAGCACCACCTCCTGGCCGACATGCACCTGGTCGATATGAATGGTGTCGACCTGGACGCCGATGATGAGCGGTCGGTCCTGAGGCACGATGAACAGGATCGGTTCGGCCGGGCGGATCACCGATTGCTCGCCGAAGACGCTGAGTTCATGCACCGCTCCGGTCAGCGGCGCGCGGATGTCGAGCCGGTTGAGCTGTTCCAGCAGCGCACGGCGGCGCTCGGCCAGTTCCAGCTCGTTGCCTTCCTGCTCGGACAGCCGTGCAATCGCTTCCTCGCGCATTTGCGCCTTGAGCTTCTGGATCTCGATATCGATCTCGGTGATCTGCCCCTCGCTCTGGGCGATCGAGGCGATGATCTCGCCCGCAGACCCTTCGAGCCTGGCCTGCTCGCGCTGGAGCCCGAGGATCTTGGGCAATTGCGCGAGCCCCTGCTCCTGCAGTCTGAGCTGGCCGGTGAGTTCCTCGGCGACCAGCGCCAGCTGCGACTTCAGGGCGGTATGCTGGGCTTCGAGCCCCTCGATCTGCGAGGCGATCTGCGCTTTGCGTTTGCCCAGTTGGTCGGTCGAGGAGGCGAGGTTCTCGACCCGCTGTTCGAACAGCCTGCGGTTGCTGACGAGCATCTCGCCGATTTCCGGATAGCGGTCGACCGCGGTGGTGATCTCGGGGTCGAAGGTGATCTCGGTGGCGCCGTCGCGCTCGGCCTCGTAGAGCCCGCGCTGGGCCATCAGCTTGAACAGCTGGCTCTCGATGATGCTGAGCTCGCTGGTCAGCCGTTCCCGGTCGAGCCGGATCAGGACCTGGCCTGCCTCGACCTTGTCGCCTTCGCGCACCAGAACGGCGTCCACCACCCCACCGTCGGGGTGCTGCACGGCTTGCCGGTTGGTCTCGACCTCGATCATCCCTGAGGCAACAATGGCGCCCGAGAGCGTGGAGGTGACCGCCCAGGTGCCCAGACCCCCGACCAGAAGGAACACCGCGATCAGCCCGAGCGTCAGCGGCGTGCGGGCCGACCAGGCGGCGAGAATCTCCGGATCGCCCCCCGGCGCCGGCGGGGCGGCTTTGCGGGCCGGCACCGGGAGCTGCTTCGGTTTGATCTTCGCCAGTTCGGTCTTCATCACGTCACTCCGCCGCTGCGGCCGTCGGCCGAGCTGGCCTGGATCTGGCGCGCGTTCTGAACGGTGCGTTCCAGCACCTCGTCGCGGGGCCCCAGCGCCTTGATCATGCCGTGGTCGAGCACCATCAACTGCTCGCATTCGGTGATCGCCGAGGGCCGGTGCGCCATGATCAGCACCGTGCCGCCCTGCGCCTTCATCTCGCGCACCGCGAGGTTCAGCGCCTGGCTGCCCTCGTTGTCGAGGTTGGAGTTGGGTTCGTCCAGCACCAGCACGACCGGGTTGCCGTACATGGCGCGCGCGAGACCGATGCGCTGCATCTGGCCGCCCGACAACATGCCGCCGCCCGAAGAGACGCGGGTGTCGTAGCCCTCGGGCAGTTCGAGGATCATCTCGTGCGCCGCCGATTTGCGCGCCGCCTCGACCACCTTGGCGTCGTCCGGCGTGGCGAGCCCGGCAATGTTCTCGGCGATGGTGCCGTCGAACAGCTGGACCCGCTGTGGCAAGTAGCCGATGTGCTGGCCGAGCACCGCGGGTTCGAATTGGTCGAGCGAAGCGCCGTCGAGCCGGATCTTGCCGCCTGCGGGGCGCCAAACCCCGGTCAGACAGCGCGCCAGCGTCGACTTGCCGGCGCCGGACGGGCCGATGATGCCGAGCGCGGTGCCGGGCAGGATCTCGAAGTTGATCATCCGCAGCGAAGCCTGGGCCTGGCCGGGCGGGATCACGGTGAGGTTCTCAGCCTTGAGGTGCCCCGAGGGTGCGGGCAACCGGGTGCGGTGCACGTCGGGCGGGATCTCGCCCAGGAGCTCAACCAGCCCCTCCCATCCGGAGCGGGCACGCTGCACCAATTGCCACTGGCCGATGGCGAGGTCGACCGGCGCCAGCGCCCGCCCGAGCAGGATCGAACCCGCGATCATCGCGCCGGGCGTCAGTTCGCCCTGAAGCACCAGGTAGGCGCCGAGCCCCAGCATCGTCGATTGCAGAAACATCCGGAAGGTCTTCGACATCGACGAGAATTGGCCCGCCCGGTCGGACGACCGGATCGTGTCGGCGAGCGCACTGCGCCGGGCTTCGTGCCAGCGTTCGAACGCGGCATCGGACATGCCGAGCGCGCGCACCATCTCGGCCTCGGAGCGGACCTGTTCGGCCCAGCGTTCCGCCTGCATCGACGCCATGTTGGCGTTGCGCACCGGCCCGGAGGTGAACACCTGGTTGAGGATCGTGATGACGATCAGCACCGCCCCGCCCGAAAGCGCGAGCAGCCCCAGCCAGGGGTGGAAAATGGCGATACCGGCGAGGAAAATCGGCGTCCAGGGAATGTCGAACACCGCGGTGAACACCGGCGACGACAGCACCCGCTGCACCGCTTCGAGATCGCGCAACGTATTCGAGGTGCGTCCGGTGCCGCCGGGCGTCGAGGCCTCGCGCCGCAGCACCGCCGAGAACACCCGCGCGTCGAGCCGGGCCTGGAAACCGGCGCCGATCCGCGCCAGCACACGCCCGCGCGCGTACTCCAAAACCCCCATCATCGCGAACAGAAAGCCCATCAGGATGGTGAGCGACACCAGCGTGCTTTCCGACCGCGAGCCGAGCACCCGGTCATAGATCTGCAACATGTAGATCGGGCCGGTGAGCATCAGAAGGTTGACGAAAACCGAGAAGATCCCGGCCGCCCAGAACAGCCCGCGGCTTTCGGCCCGGGTCGCGCGCAGTTCCGCGACGCCCTGGTTGATCTGCGCCGTGCTGAGTTTCGAAGTGCCTGTCGCTGCCACGCTGTGCCTACTCGTCCGTTCCGGTCCCGTCCCGGTTAATTGCGCCGACCTTACCTTCTGGGTGCGGGTCGGCGCAATCGCGTTGCGTCTGCGGTCCTATGTCCCGGCGGCGATCAGTTGATCCCGAGGATCGAGCGCAGCACCCCGAAGAGCGTGTCCTGGCCGCCAGGCGCGGTATGGGTCGGGTTGCCGAACTGCGGGGCGGGGGCGATGCCCGGCGCCTCGGCGATCGGCGCGCCGGCGGCGATCATCGGCAGCGGCCGCGGTGTCAGGTCCGCTTGCACCCGTGTCATGACCTCGTGCCAGATCTCCGCCGGCAGACCGCCGCCGGTCACGCCGGTGAGCGGTGTGTTGTCGTCATACCCCATCCAGATCCCGGCCACGTAATCGGCGGTGAAGCCGATGAACCAGGCGTCGCGCGCGGCCGAGGTCGTGCCGGTCTTGCCCGCGGCCTCGTAGCCGTCGAGCCGCGCCCGCGCGCCCGAGCCCGACAGCACCACCTGGTTCATCATGTAGATGAGCTGCTCGGCCGCTTGCCGGGTGATGACCCGCTCGCCGATCCCGCCCGCCTGTTCCATCAACGGCGCCTCGTCGCCCAGCAGCCGCAGATCGACGAGCCCATAGGGCGTGACCGAAGAGCCGCCGTTGAGGATGCCGGCATAGGCCCCTGTCATCTGCAGCAGCGAGGTTTCGGACGCGCCGAGCGCCAGCGCCGGGCCGGCGGCAAGGTCCGACTGGATGCCGAACATCGAGGCCACCGTGCGCACGTTCTCGCGGCCGACCGATTCCGAGAGCTTCACCGCCGGGATGTTGAGCGAGTTGCGCAACGCGTCGGTCAGCGTGACCCAGCCCTTGTAATCGCGTGTGTAATTCTCCGGGCACCATTGGCCCGAACCGGGGATGTCCATGCAGAACGGCGCATCCTCGATCAGGCTTTCATAGGTCCAGCCGAGATCGAGCGCGGCGGCGTAGACGAACGGCTTGAACGCGGAGCCGGTCTGGCGTGACGCCTGGGTCGCGCGGTTGAAGTCCCCCGGCAGCGGCGCGTCGCGCCCGCCGACCATCGCCCGCACGGCGCCGTCGGCGCTCATCACCACGATCGCCGCCTGGGCGTCGGAGCCGTTGCTCACCTTCTCGGCGAACACCTGGTCCAGCGCCTCTTCCGCAGCGACCTGGATGTCCTGGTCGTAGGTGGTGTGGATGATGACGTCCTCGGTCGTGTCACGGGTCAGGAACGACGGGCCGGAGGCCATCACCCAGTCGGCGAAGAACCCGCCGGAGCGCTGCTCGGCGGCCGCCGACAGGGCCGGTGGGCGCGCCCGCACAATCTCCGCCTCGTTCGCACTGAGATAGCCCTGGTCTTCCATCAACCTGACAACCGTGAGCGCCCGGTCCCAGCTGCGCTGGAAGTTGTTGGTCGGGTCGTAGCGCGAGGGCGCGGTCAGCGCGCCGGCGAGGATCGCGGCTTCGCCGGCGGTGATCTCGCTGGCCGACTTGGCGAAATAGCGCTGGCTCGCGGCTTCGAACCCGTAGGCGCCGGACCCGAGATAGGCACGGTTGAGGTAGATCGTGAGGATGTCGTCCTTCGAGAACTTCGCCTCCAGCGCCAGCGCGTAGATCGCCTCCTTTGCCTTGCGCAGGAGCGATCCCCGGCGGCAGTCGCCCTCGTATTCCGCCTCGCTCATGCCGCTGTCGGGATCGTAGGGCACCCCGAGGCAGAGCAGCTTCGCGGTCTGCTGGGTCAGCGTCGAGCCGCCATGACCCGAGAGCGCCGAACGGCCTTCCGACAGGTTGATCCGGACCGCGCCGGCGATGCCGCGCGGGCTCAGCCCGAAATGGCGGTAGAACCGCTTGTCTTCGGTCGCGATGACGGCGTTCTTCAGATCGTCCGAGACCGTCTCGGCGGTGACCAGCCCGGCATATTGCTGCCCCCGCCAGGCGAAGGTGTCGCCGTAGCGGTCGAGCAGCGTCACCGATCCCTTGGCCCGGCCATCGACCATCGACGTGATCGGCGGCATCGAAGAGGCGTAGTAGAACACCGCCCCCGCGACCAGCAACCCGACGACCGCGGCGCCGACGAAGGCCAGCCGCAGCCCGAGCCGGAAGACCCAGGCCACGAGACCCAGCGGCAACGCCAGGATGAACGGCAGCTTGCGCCCCGATTTGCGCGTGCTCTTGCGCCGGGTCCGGCGACTGGTGGTGGCACGGCTCTTCGCGGCGGATTTGCCGGTCTTCGCGGTCGTCCGCGCCTTCTTCTTCGCCGGATAGCGCCGGTCCGCCACCAGGGGCGGGCGCCTGGAACCTTTGTTACTCATGGAATGTCGTCCGACCTGCTCTGTTTTGGCCACCATATCGACTCGGGGGAGCTAAGACGAGGGGGCAAGGGCTCTGCCGCCGGTCTGCCCATAATATCGGCGCTTAATAATTAGGCAGACGACCGTCGTATTTGCGCAAATTCCGGCTAGTTGCCTGTTTTGCAGGCATTGCAGAGGGGGCGTTTCCTTGTTCCCGGCCCGTCTGCGGCGCTTGGTGCACCCATCACAACGTGCGGGCGAGGCCCGCTCAGGCAGAAGGGAAACAACGTGAAACTGATCATTGCAGCGATCAAGCCGTTCAAGCTCGAGGAGGTGCGCGAGGCGCTCACATCCATCGGCGTGCGCGGCATGATGGTCACCGAAATCAAGGGGTTCGGCACCCAGTCGGGCCACACCGAGATCTACCGTGGCGCCGAATACGCCGTGAATTTCGTGCCCAAGGTGAAGCTCGAGATCGTGGTCGCCGATTCGCTCGCCGAGCAGGTCGTCGAGACCATCACCAAGACCGCCCAGACCGGCAAGATCGGCGACGGCAAGATCTTCACCCTCGACGTCGACAGCGCGCTCCGGGTGCGCACCGGCGAGACCGACGGCGACGCGCTCTGAGCCTGGCCGGAACGAGACAACAAGGACTTGAACGACATGACCTTCAATAAACTCCTCCCCCTCGCGGGCATTGCGGCCCTGGTGCCGCTTGCCGCCGTCGCGCAGGACGCTCCGGTGCCTGCCGGCGCCCCCGCCGGCACCGAGATCGGCTTCATCCTCACCACCTTCATGTTCCTGGTCACCGGTTTTCTGGTGTTCTGGATGGCCGCGGGCTTCTCGATGCTCGAAGCCGGCCTGGTGCGGTCCAAGAACGTCACCATGCAGCTCACCAAGAACATGGGCCTCTTCTCGATCGCCGCGATCATGTACTACCTGATCGGCTACAACCTGATGTACCCGGGCGACGGCTGGTCGATCCCGAACGTGCTCGGCGCCTTCGGCACCGCGCAACTTGAGCCGGTCGGCGTTGGTGCGGGCGATGTCGATCTCACCTACGCTTCGGTCGGGTCCGACTTCTTCTTCCAGCTGATGTTCTGCGCCACCACCGCCTCGATCGTCTCGGGCACGCTGGCCGAGCGCATCAAGCTGTGGCCCTTCCTGGTCTTCACCGTGATCCTCACCGGTCTCATCTACCCGATCCAGGCCTCCTGGAAGTGGGGCGGCGGTTTCCTCGACGCCAACTACGGCTTCCTCGACTTCGCCGGCTCCACCGTCGTGCACTCGGTCGGTGGCTGGGCGGCGCTCGCCGGTGCGATCATCCTCGGCGCGCGCAAGGGCAAGTACGGCAAGGACGGCTCGGTCAACGCCTTCCCGGGCTCGAACCTGACACTCGCCACGCTCGGCACCTTCATCCTGTGGATGGGCTGGTTCGGCTTCAACGGCGGCTCGCAGCTCTACATGGACACCGCCGGCAACGTCGCCGACATCTCCCGGATCTTCGCCAACACCAACACGGCGGCCGCCGGTGGCGCCATCGCCGCGCTGATCCTCACCCAGCTGGTCTACAAGAAGGTCGACCTCACGATGGTGCTGAACGGCGCTCTCGCCGGCCTCGTCTCGATCACCGCAGAGCCGCTGACGCCCGGCCTCGGTGCCGCGACCCTGATCGGTGCCGTCGGTGGCGTGATCGTGGTCTTCGCCGTGCCGATGCTCGACAAGCTCAAGATCGACGACGTGGTCGGCGCCATTCCGGTGCACCTCTTCGCCGGCATCTGGGGCACCATCGCGGTGGTCATCACCAACGGTGATGCGTCCCTCGGCGGCCAGCTGATCTCGATCATCATCGTCGGCATCTTCGTCTTCGTGGTCTCGCTGGTGGTCTGGTTCCTGCTCAAGATGACCATGGGCATCCGGGTTCCGGAAGAAGACGAGTTCATGGGCCTCGACAAGGCCGAGCTCGGCATGGAGGCCTACCCGGAGTTCACCAATGGCTGAATGATCTGCGGATTGTTTACAAAACAAAAACCCCGGGCGTTCGCGCCCGGGGTTTCTTTTTGCAAACAGAGGTTTGCGCGTCAAATTCCTCCGATTTCCCCTGTATCTCCCGGGTCCAAGCCGCTAACGATCGTCCACTTGGTGTGCAGGAGGGGTGTTTCCGATGGTGTCCGCGAAAATCCAGATCGTATCACATACGGAAATTGCGCCGGAGGTCTGGGACGATGTCGTCCCCCCGCAGGCGCGCAGCCCGAAGCTGCTCCACGACTGGGCCCGGTGCACGGCCGAAGCCTACAGCCGGAAGGGCAGGCTCAAGGTAATCGCCATCGGTGACTTGTCAAAGCCCGACGCGCTCGTGGCGCTCAGCGTCGCGCCGGAGGGCCTGCACCGGCACAAATTCATCGCCAATGACGACGGCGGGCTGCACATCCCGTGCCGCGACGCCACGGCGCTGCCCGATATCGCCGCCGCGCTGATCGGCCTGCGCAAGCCTGTCGAACTCGGTTATTACCCGGCCGACGCCCCGTTGATCGGGGAAATCGAGCGCGCGGCGCGCGGGCGGGCGAAGGTGATGCTGAAGCCGCAACAGATCGCCGCTGCGCCCTGGCTCGATCTCGATCCGTCCTGGCAAGAGCCGGATCAGCATCTGAGCCGTAACATGAAGCAGTCGATACGCCGCAACGAACGCCGGCTGAGAGAGGCCGGCGAGCTGGCGATCGATTTCCACGAGCCGGCCGAGCACGAGGTCGACGCCCTGCTCGACATCGCCGTCGAGGTCGAAGCGAAAAGCTGGAAGGACCGGACCGGCACCGCGCTGGCCCACGACGCGCGGCAGCGCGACTTCCTCCGGCTCTATGCCAAGACCGCCGCCAGGGCTGGGCGGCTGCATGTCACGCTGTTGTCCCTCGATGGCCGGCCGATGGGGATGTACATCGGCGAGATCTACAACAACGTCTTCTGGGGGTACAAAACGGGGTTCGACGAGGCCTTCGCCAAGTTCGGCCCCGGGATGCTCATCCATTACCACCTGATCAGCCATCTCGCCGGGCGCGGCGTGTCGCGGTTCGAATTCCAGGGCCAGTTCATCGAGTACAAGCGCCGTTGGACGGACAAGGCGGTCGAGACGGTTGCGCTCAGGATCTACCCCTACGCGCCGCGCGGGGTGGCGGCGGCCGTCTACGATGCGTGGCGGCAACGTCGCAAGCGGCGCGAAGCAGCGAAAGAGGCCGCGGCGAGAGAGCACGGTGCCGAGGCCGCGGTCCCTTCGGCCGGAAAACCGCCGAAGGCATGATCCGCGCGCGGCCTCTGCGCGTCCAGATTGGCGCTCAGACGCCCGCGTCGACGATCGCCGCGGCGAGGATGTCGATATTGGCGTCGTTGAGGCCGGCGATGTTCATCCGGCTGTCGCCCACCATGTAGATGGCGTGTTTCTCGCGCATGTAGGCAACCTGCTCGGGTGTCGCGCCGATCCGGCTGAACATGCCGCGGTGCTCGGCGATGAAGCCGAACCGGTCGGACCCGGTGCGTGTGCGCAGCGCGTCGGCCAGTTTTTTGCGCAGCCCCAGCATGTTGCCGCGCACCTCTTCGAGCTCCGCGGCCCAGTCGGCCCTGAGCGCCGGATCGTCGAGGATCATCTGCACCAGCCGTGCGCCGTGGTCGGGCGGGAACGAGAAGTTCTGCCGGTTGAGATGGGCGAGGGTCTGCTGCGTGAGCGCCTTACGCTTCGGTCCCGGCGCGATCGCCACGAGCAACCCCGTGCGCTCGCGGTAGAGGCCGAAGTTCTTCGAGCACGAGGCGGCGATCAGCACCTCGGGCAGCCGTGAGGCGAGCAGCCGGGTCGCGGCCGCGTCTTCCTCGAGCCCGTCGCCGAACCCCTGGTAGGCGAGGTCGACGAGCACCACCGCGCCCTTGTCCTCGATCAGCGTCGCCACCTCGTCCCATTGCGGCAGGGTCAGGTTTGCGCCGGTCGGGTTGTGGCAGGCGCCGTGCAAAAGCACCACGTCGCCCGCCTTCACCTTGGCGAGATCGTCCATCATCCCCGCAAAGTCGACCGCCCGGGTCTCGTTGTCGAAATAGCGGTACTCGGTCATGTTCATGCCGAGATGCTTGATGATCGACGGGTGGTTGGGCCAGGTCGGCGCCGACAGCCAGATTGTCGCCTCGGGCGTCGCCATCTTGATGAGTTCCAGCGCCTGGTGGATCGCCCCGGTGCCGCCGGGCTGGGCGGCGAAGGCAAGGCGTTCCTCCTCGGCCGCGTCGCCCAGCACGAGACCGGACAGCGCCTTCCCGAAGGCCGGGTCACCCGCAAGCGCGGTGTAGGTCTTGGTGGTCTCGGCCTCCCAGAGCTGCTTTTCCGCCGCCTTGACCGCGCGCATCACCGGCGTGTTGCCGGAGGCGTCCTTGTAGACCCCGACGCCCAGGTCGATCTTGTTGTCGCGCGGGTCGGCGCGAAACTCGGCCATGAGCGCGATGATCTTGTCGGCAGGCAATTCGGACAGGTTTTCTAGCATCAGGCTTCTCCAGTTGCGACGGCGAGGTCGTTGTACATGCCCCATTCGGCCCAGGACCCGTCATAGACGGCGTGCCGCGGGTGGCCGATCACGGTGAGGGCGAGGTCGAGGATCGCGGCGTTCACACCGGAACCGCAGGAGGCAATCACCGGCTTCGAAAGATCGACACCGGCGGCTTCGAACAGCCCGCGAAGCGTCGCGGCATTCTTCAGCGTGCCGTCCTCGCGCAGAAGGTCCATCCACGGCAGGTTCTTCGAGCCCGGGATATGCCCCATGCGGAGCCCGGGGCGCGGTTCGGGCGCCTCGCCCCGAAACCGGTCGGCGGCGCGCACATCGACGATTTCCCAATCTCTGAGCTTCGCGGCGGCCGCCACTTCTGTCACGTCCTTGACCAGGTCGAGTTGCTTCTCGACGATCATGTGCCGGTCGCGGATCGTCGGCGCGGCGTCGGTGACCGCGCGCCCCTCGGCGAGCCATTTCGGCAGGCCCCCGTCGAGCACGGCGATGTCGGTCTTGCCGTAGGCGCGAAACGTCCACCACACCCGGGGCGCCGAGAAGATACCGAGCGAATCGTAGACAACGATCTGGTGGCCGTCGCCGACCCCCATCGCCCGCACGCGGCTGAGGAATTTCGCCAGCGGCGGCAGCATGTGCGGCAGGTCCGAGCGCAGGTCGGCGATCTCGTCGATGTCGAAAAACCGCGCGCCGGGGATGTGCCGGGTCTCGTATTCGGCCCGCGCATCACGCGCCAACGTCGGCAGAAACCAGGACGCATCGAAAATGCGCAGATCGGGGGCATTCAGATGATCAGCGAGCCACTCGGTCGAAACCAGGGTCTTCGGATCGCTGTGCGGCATTTTTCTCTCCCGGCAATCGGTTATTGCCTACAGAGCGCCGCGGGGGGAGGCAAGCGAAAGTGGATCAGCCGGGCCCGGCGAGGAGCCGCATTGCGCTCGCCGCAAGTGCCGGGGCCAGGTTTTCGTCGAGTGGCTGATGGCCTGCGAGCAATCGGTAGAGCAGCGGCGCGTAGATCATGTCGAGCACGGTTTCGATCTCCTCGGGCGGCGCGATCTCGCCATTGGCCGCGGCGTCCTCGATGAACCGCCGCCCGGTCTCGCGCGACGACAGGATCACCCGGTTGCGAAAGGCGCGGGTGAACTCGCTCTCCGGGTCGGCGGTGGCCAGCGCCATGGCGATCTGCCGGCCGCGCGTCGTGGCGAAAGCCTGAACCAGCGCGGCAATCTGAGCGGAGAACGTGGCTTCCAACCCGGCAGACCCCGGCGCGCCGGGCGCGGGAAATCCGGCCATCAAGGCCGCCATCGCCAATTCCGAGGCATTCGCCCAGTGGCGGTAGATCGTCGGCTTGCCCACCCCTGACCGCGCCGCGACGGCTTCGATGCTGAGACGTCCGAAATCCTTCGGTCATGAGGATATCGTGCGCGGCCGCGAGGGCCTTGTCGCGCGCAGCGCGGCTCGGCGGGCGGCCGCGCCGGGCCTGGGGGGTGGTCCTGTCTTGACTCATTTCTTTACGATACGTAACGTAATTTTAAATAAGGAGCAAGGAGCGTTCCATGACCCTCACACCCTATATCGTCACCAAGAACGCAGAAGCGGCCCTGAGGTTCTACACCGAGGTCTTCGGCGCCAGAGAGGCGTTTCGGATGACCGACCCGGGCGATGGACGGATCGGCCACGCCGAGATGGACATTGGCGCCTCCCGGCTGATGCTGGCGGACGAATATCCCGATTTCGGCGCCCTCGCGCCCGACACCGTCGGCGGAACGCCGGTCACCCTTCACCTCGCACTCGACGACGTCGACGCGACGGTCGCCCGGGCCGAGGCCAGAGGGGCGCTGGTGCTGCGCGCACCTGCCGACCAGAGTTTCGGAGAAAGAACGGCGACACTCCTCGATCCGTTCGGGCATCGCTGGATGCTGGCACAGACGATCGAAGCGGTCTCGCCGGAAGAAATGCAGCGGCGCTGGGAAAACGAGACCGGCGCCTGAAAGCGGCGCCCCGGCGATGTGCCGGGGCGACCGGCCCTATTTGGCCATCATGCTCTTGACCACGCCGACCACCGCCATGATGACACCGCCGCCGACGCCGCCCGAGGCGATCGAGCCGACGATCGAGCCGATGTCCATGCCGCCGCCGGCCGCAGCGGCCACGTCGCTCGCCCCGATCATCGACAAGAGCGACCCGCCAAGCCCGCCGCCGACGATGCCGGAGATCGAATTGCCGAGCGTGCCGAGGCTGAGTTTCGGCGCGGCCACGCCGACCGCGTTGCCGCCGACCGCACCGGCGACGAGACTGATGATGAGTTGTTCCATGTTACCCTCCGTGCGGGCTTGTGTGCACAATCGAGCGGTGCCCGCGTTATTCCGCACGGAACGGATACAATCGAACCGGCCCCCGCGATAAGGGGAATTAGTGGCGCGGTTACCCCGTGGCTGCGGCGCGTAGGGCCCGCTCCAGCCCGTCGCGGAACCGTCCCCGGTCGGCTTTCGAGAACGTCCGCCCGCCCCCTTGCCGGAACGGATCGGCGGCGCGCAGGTCGGTCATCAGGTCACGGGTCGCGAGCACGGTGCCGATATTGGCCGCGGTCAGCGCCTCGCCGTCGGGTTTGACCACCCGGGCGCCCGCCTCGACGCAGCGCGCGGCGAGCGGGATGTCGGTGGTCACCACCACGTCACCTGGTCCCGCGCGCTCGGCGATCCACATGTCGGCCACGTCCGGGCCCTGGTCCACATAGACCATCTCGACCAGCGGGTTGGCCGACGGCCTGAGGCCGCCGTTGGACACGAAAGCGATCTTCACCCCATGGCGGGTGGCGATCTGTTCGGCCTCGGTCTTCACCGGGCAGGCATCGGCATCGACATAGATCATCCCCCCCGCTACCGCGTGCCCCGCCGCATCGCAAGGCCCGCACTGCCAGACTGGACAGCGCCCGCCCGGCGCGGTTCACTCCGCGCATGATCAACCGCTACACCGACCACGCCGCCAACGAACGGACCTTTCTCGCCTGGGTCCGCACCGCCATCGCGGTGGTGGGCTTCGGCATCGCCGGCGCCCGGCTCGGCGGCGCCACGCCCGGCCATTGGGCCGATGCGCTGGTGCTCGCCTCCGGCGCGCTGGTGGTCGGGCTGGCCTATGCGCGCATGCAGATCGTCCGCCGCCGGATCGACAGCGCCGACACCGAGACCGACGAAGCGACGCCTGCGGACGGGGTGCTGGCGGTTCTCGTCATCGCCTTTTTCGGGCTGCTCGGGGCTTTTGCCTTGCGCCTCAGCCTGTAAGCGCGATCACCCTCGCGATCACGAAAGACAGGGTAACCACGGCCGCGGCCGTCGAGATCAGGATCGCCGACGAGGCCCGCTGCGGCGCCACGCCGTAATGCTCGGCGAGGATGAAGACATTGCCGGCCACCGGCAGGGCGGCGACGATGATGAGAATGCCGGCCGCGAACGGCTCGACCGGGATCAGCACCAGCGCGGCCAGCGCCACCGCGGCCGGGTGCAGCACCAGCTTGGCGAACCCGAGCCAGGCCGCCACGCTCACCCGTTCCGCCGACCGGGCGGCGAGCGACGCGCCGATGGCGAACAGCGCCCCTGGTGTCGCGGCGGCGCCGAGCAGCGCGAGGGTGGCGTCGGCGGGTCCGGGCAGGGGCCAGCCGGTGGCCGACCAGCCGAGCCCGAGCGCCATCGACACGACCATCGGGTTCGCGATCAGCCCCTTCGCCACCGCCGCGAGCGTGGTCAGCCGCACCCGTCCCTCGCGCCGCGCGGTGATGACGATCACGATCAGGCTCGAAAACACGATCAGATCGACGGCGAGCGCCAGCATCACCGGTCCGATCGCCGCCTCACCGAAGATCGCCGTCAGCATCGGTATGCCGAGAAAACCGGTGTTGCCGATGGCTGCGCATTGGCCTTCGACGGCCGCCTCTTCGAGCCCGCGCCGACGCAGGAGCGCCACGCCGACGCCGAGCAGGTAGACCGCCGTCGTACCGGCGAGATAGGCGAGCACCAGGTTGGTGTCGTAGACCGCCGCCAGGTCGAGCCGCGCCGAGAACCGCAAGAGCATCGCCGACAGCGCGAAATAGAAGACGAACCTCGTCAGCGCCGCGGTCGCCTGCGGGGAGAAGAACCCGCGCCGCGCCGCGCCGTAACCGAGGCCGATCAGGGCGAAGAAGGGCAGGGTTTGAAGGAACACGGCAAACATGTCCGCCGGTTAACAGGCGCGCCGCGCCTGCGCCATGCTCTTTTTCCCGGTTCAAATGCTCCCGCAGGCCGGGGTGGAAGCCCCGGCCGTCTGCGGGGTTTACCCGCCGCCGATCAGCACGCCCGCCGCAAACACCAGCGCGCCGCCGAGCACCACCTGGAAGGCGGCGCGGTGGAACGGGGTCTGCATGTAGCGGTTCTGGATCCAGGCGATCGCCCAAAGCTCGACGAACACCACCAGGATGGCGATGGTCGTCGCGGTCCAGAAGTCGGTGATGAGATAGGGCAGCGCGTGGCCCAGGCCGCCGAGCGTGGTCATTACCCCCGAGGCGATCCCGCGTTTCACCGGGCTCCCGCGTCCCGACAGCTCGCCGTCGTCCGAGGCGGCCTCGGTGAACCCCATCGAGATCCCCGCGCCGATCGAGGCGGCGAGGCCGACGAGGAAGGTGGTGTGGGTGTCCTGGGTGGCGAAAGCGGTGGCAAAGATCGGCGCCAGCGTCGAGACCGAGCCGTCCATCAGTCCCGCGAGCCCCGGCTGCACCCAGGTCAGCACGAACTGCCGGTGCGCGGCCCGGTCTTCGTCGGCCCGGCCCTCGTCGCCGAGGTGCTTGGCCTCCAGTGCGCCCGCCATTTCGTTATGCCCCGCTTCGGCCGCGGCGAGATCGCCGAGCAGCTTGCGGGTATCGGCATCGGACGAGCGGTCGGCGGCCTTGCGGTAGAAGGTTTCCGCCTGGCGCTCCATCCCGCTCGCCTCGGCCCGCATCCGTTCGAGCCCGAGGTTTTCCACCAGCCAGATCGGGTTGCGCGCGTAGAAGCCCGAGACATGCTCGCGCCGAATCAGCGGAATGACATCACCGAACCGCCGCTTGTGCGCGTCGATCAGCCGTTGGCGGTGGTCGTCCTCCTCGATGGCCATCTCGTCGAAGACCTTGGCCGAGGCGGGATACTCTTCGCGCAGGCGTTGGGCATATTGCCGGTAGATGCGCGCGTCGTCCTCCTCGTTGGAGATCGCGAGCGCCAGCACCTCCTGTTCGGAGAGATCGGAAAAACGGCGTCGTCCGCTGCTGATTCCGGGGATCATCCGGGGCCTCCTGATTGGAACGATTCCAAAATAGGCACGTCACCACGAGGTGCAAGGGTCGAAGTGCCGCGCCCGGCGCAGGCCCGCGGCCTCACGCCATATGTTCTACGTCGTCTTTGGTCCGCAGACACCGCGCGGGCGCCCCACCGAAGGCGGGCAACCGGCACAATGGCAGTGCCCTCGCGCGGGTCGGTGCGCTGCAAGCGCGGCGCAGCCCTCAGTCCAGCCTTCGGACATAGATGTGATTGCCCTCGCGTTTCGTCTCGAACAGCTTCAGCTCCCGGATCAGGTCCGACAGCTTGGCCTTGCCATAGGTCCGGGTGTCGAAATCGCGCACGTCGGCCTGGATGGTCTGTCCGAGCAGGCCGAGCTGGTACCATTCGCCGTCCTGGTCGATCTTGCCCATCGCCCGCAAGATGAGCGGTTGTGCCTCGATCGGCGGGCGTTTGGCGGCGGCCTTTTTCGCCGGCTGGCCTTTCGCCGGCGCTTCGGCGGGCTCCACGTCTTCCTCGACGATGTTCTCGATCATCACGAAGCGCGAACAGACGTTGCGCAACGATTCAGGCGTCTTGCCCTCGCCGATGCCGATCACGTCCATTCCCTGCTCGCGGATCCGGTTGGCCAGCGAGGTGAAATCGCTGTCGGAACTCACCAGCACGAACCCGTCGAACCGACCGGTGTGCAACAAATCCATGGCATCGATCACCAGGCCGATGTCGGAGGCGTTCTTGCCCTTGGTGTTGGCCGTCTCCTGGTGTGCGACGAGGCCAAGTGAATGGACCTTTTTCGCCCAGGGCTGCAGCCGGGTCGCGGCCCAGTCGCCGTAGACCCGCCGCAGCGCCGGTTCGCCGTAGGCGGTGATTTCCTTGAGGATCGCCTCGGCGTAGCGGGCGGGGATGTTGTCGGCGTCGATCAGGACGGCGAGCAGCGGGCTTGGTTTATCTTTCATGAACCCGAGTTAGGCCCAAGGCGGCGCGCACGCAAGGCCGCGCCGCCCAGTTTCGTCTACAGGCGTTTCGCCGTCACGCGGAGATTGCCGGGGAGGCGCGGCCCCCCAACCCCTCATTCCTTGTAGGTCGAGTGGCAGGCCTTGCAGGTCTCGGAAAGCGGGCCCATCGCGGCGGCCAGCGCCTGCGCGCTGTCAACGCCCATGCCAGCCTCGGCGGCCGTCTGAAGCGCGCCGGCCTTGGCGACGAAATCGTCCCAGTTTTCCCAGATCGCGTCCTTGGCCTCGGCCTCCGGATCGCTGTTGGATTTGGTCTCGAACAGCGCCGGCACCATGTCGGCCTTCTCGGCGATCGCGGCAAAGGCGGCCTGGGCTGCGGCGGCATCGAAATCCACCTCGCCCTTCACCATCGAGGCGACCTTCTTCACGTTGGAGCCGACCAGGCCCATGGCTTCCTGGCGCGCGCGCACGTCGGGGTCCATCGCGGCGGCAAAGGCGGCGGTTGCGAGCATGCCGAGCGCGAGCGCGCCCACGAGAGCGGATTTACGGGTAAACATAGGGGATTTCCTCGTCTGGATGAACGTTGTTGCGACAGTACCGGCCTTGCACAGGGCGTCCATTCACATCCCCGCGAGAGCTGTTTCAGGGCTCGATCCTGAAGCTGCCGTGGCCGGATATTCAGGTCTGGTCGAGCGCGCCTTGTGCGTCTTCGCGTGCGGATTCATTCCCGCCGCCGGCCCTCACCTCGGCGGCCTCGGGCATCGCCGCCGACGCCTGGGCAACCTCCGGATCGCTCACCCAGATCGTTGGCGCGGCCTCGGATTTCGGTCGCTCCCGGGCGCATGGAACAGCGCCGGCGCCCCCATCCGAACCATGACCATCGAAGTGCACGCACCCCCCGTAGCCGAGCGCGGCACCGACAAGTGCGGCACCGGCAAAGCCGGTCGGGGCGCGGGCGCGTTCAAAGCGTTTCATCGGCAATCCGGTCGAGCGTGTCCGAGGACCGAAGCCGCATCTGGGCGGGGCCGGGTTCATCTCCCCGTCGGGTGCGACCTTGGCGTACTGGCAGATCCGGGTCCGGTCGGGCATCTTCCGCCCCATGTCCGTGATCGCGCAAAACACCCTCCTGAGCCCCGCCCATGCAGGCCCGTCCTGGCACCGCACGGTGGCCGACGACCTTGCCGACAGGCTGACCCCGCCGTCCGCCTTCCCCTGCACCTTCTCGCAGAATGCATTCCGCCGCGAGCTGATCGACTTCATCTTCGTCGAACGGCGCGACCCCGCGGGGCTGGCAGCCTTGCGGGCAGACCTGTCGGAATATCTCGCGCGGGCCGCGGCATGGGACGGGCAGGTCAATACCGCCCGGCCGCTGGTCATTGCCTTCTCGCGCGCGGCCGCCAGCGCCGACGATCTCGAAGGCTACCACCGGATCGGCTGGGCGGTCCTCCAGGACTGGCACGACAACGATCCCGCGCCCTGGCCCGAGGAGGTCGCGCGGGACCCACACGCGCCCTACTGGTCGATGTGTTTTGCCGGCACGCAGATCTTCGTCAATTTCTCCACCCCCGCGCACAAGCAGCGCAAGAGCCGCAACCTCGGGCGCCACTTCCTGTTCATCGTCAACCCGCGCGAGCGATTCGACCGGGTCGCCGGCAGCACCCCCGAGGGCCAGCGGGTGCGGCAGGTGATCCGCGACAGGGCCGAGGCCTATGACGGCATCCCCCACGCCCCGGAGCTCGGCAGCTTCCAGAAAGGCGAGATCGAGTGGTGGCAATACGGCGTGACCGACGACAACCATGAACGCACCGACCGCTGTCCATTGAGGATGCGCCGTTGAACCTGGCGCGGGCCAACGCCTTTCGAAAGGCGTTGCAACGCGATTACGAAATCGCGTTCCCCCACACCACCCGCGTTTCAAGGTGACAGCGGGCGCCTTCGGTCTATCGTGTCGCCATGACCCTCTATCCACACCTGCTCGCCCCCCTCGATCTCGGCTTCACCATGCTGCCCAATCGCGTGTTGATGGGCTCGATGCATACCGGTCTCGAGGAGCGTGGCGACTGGACACGGGTCGCCGAATACTATGCGGCCCGCGCCCGGGGCGGGGCAGGGCTCATCGTGACCGGCGGCATCGCGCCCAACCCGGAAGGCGCGGTGTTCCCCGATGCCGCGGGGATGTTCGGCGCCGAGGATGTGGCGAACCACCGGGTGGTGACAGACCGGGTCCACGCGGACGGGGGCCGGATCGCGATGCAGATCCTGCACGCCGGCCGCTATGCCTATGGCCGGACCTGCGTGAGCGCGAGCCCGGTCAAATCGCCGATTTCCCCGTTCGCCCCGCACGAACTGGACGCAGCCGGGATCGAGAAACAGATCGCCGATTTCGCCACCGCCGCCGCGCGTGCCCGCGACGCAGGCTATGACGGGGTCGAGATCATGGGCAGCGAGGGCTACCTTCTCAACCAGTTCCTCGCCCGCCACACCAACAAGCGCACCGACGATTGGGGCGGCGCATATGAGAACCGGATGCGCCTGCCCGTCGAGGTGGTCCGACGTGTGCGCAAAGCCGTGGGCGCGGATTTCATCCTGATCTACCGGCTGTCGATGATCGATCTCGTGCCGGATGGCGCGACCTTCGACGAGGTGCTCACGCTCGCCCGCGCGGTCGAGGCCGCGGGCGCCACCCTGCTCAATTCCGGGATCGGCTGGCACGAGGCGCGGGTTCCGACCATCGCCACCTCGGTCCCGCGTGCGGCTTTCACCTGGGTGACGCAGAAGCTGATGGGCAAAGTTGGCCTGCCCGTAGTCGCCTCGAACCGGATCAACACGCCGGAAGTGGCCGAAGGTGTGCTGGCCGCCGGCGCTGCCGACATGGTCAGCATGGCGCGCCCCTTTCTGGCCGACCCCGATTTCGTCGCCAAGGCGGCGGCCGGACGGGCCGACGAGATCGCGCCCTGCATCGCCTGCAACCAGGCCTGCCTCGACCACACTTTCGCGGGCAAGATCAGCACCTGCCTGGTCAACCCGGCCGCCTGCCACGAGACCGAGATCGTCGCCCGGCCGACCGGCGCGCCGAAAACAATCGCCGTGGTCGGCGCCGGGCCCGCCGGGCTCGCCGCCGCGATCACCGCCGCCGGGCGCGGCCACCAAGTCACCTTGTTCGACAAGGCCCCGCGGGTGGGCGGTCAGCTGCACTACGCAGCCAAGGTGCCCGGCAAGGAGGAGTTCTCGGGCCTCATCGCCTGGTTCGAAACGATGGTCGAGAAAACCGGGGTCAAGACCCGGCTGGGCTTTGAGGCAGGCCTCGACGATCTCGCGGGCTTCGATGAGATCGTCATTGCCACCGGGGTGACCCCGCGCGATCCCGCCATCCCCAACGAAGGCGGGCAGGTGCTGTCCTACAGCCAGGTATTTGCCGGCGCATCGGTGGGCGCGCGCGTCGCCATCGTCGGCGCCGGCGGGATCGGCTTCGATGTCGCCGGGTTTCTCACCCAGGCAAAAAGCCTGACCCGAGACCTCGCCGCCTGGCGCGCGGAATGGGGCGTGGGCGATCCGGCCGAGGTGCCCGGCGGCCTGGTTGCGCCAAAGCCCGTGCCCAGCCCGCGCGCCGTGACGCTCCTGCAGCGCAAGCCCGGCGCGCCCGGCAAGAGCCTTGGCCGCACCACCGGCTGGATCCACCGCGCGCACCTCAGGGCGAAGGGCGTCACCATGTCAGGTGGCGTCCACTACGAGCGTATCACGCCCGAGGGCCTGTGGATTACCACACCCAACGGTCCCCGCCTGATCGCGGCCGATACGGTCGTAATCTGCGCGGGCCAGGAAAGCGCGCGCGGCCTCGCCGAGGCCCTGAACGCCCGTGGACGCGCGTATCATCTGATCGGTGGGGCCGATGTCGCCGCCGAACTCGACGCCAAGCGCGCCATCGACCAGGGGGTGCGTTGGGGGATCGCGCTGTAACGGCGCCAGCCGGGAGCCGGCCCCCCTTTTCCTGCTCCAGCACCGTCGATCGGTCCTGGACGCCGCGGGGTCCGGCGGTATCGATCCGCCGGTTCCTGCGGCACCCTGCCGCAGGCGCTGGCCTGGCACGCCAATTTCCGGCGCCGCGCGCCGTTTCCGATGCCGTGACCAATCCCCGCAATTACCGCGCAATCGTCCGACGCCTACCACAGTCTTGCCCGATTTCGAGGGGATACAATTCGCCAGTTGGGGCGATGACTGTAGAAAGATAAAACATGGACCGTTTGACCGAAATGGAGGCCTTCGCCATGGTGGTGGATCAGGGCGGCTTCACGGACGCGGCGAAGAAGATGGGGATTTCGAAATCTGCCGTTTCGAAGCACGTGTCCTCTCTCGAAGCCCGTCTTGGTGCCCGCCTGCTCAACCGTACCACCCGCCGGGTGAGTCCGACGGAGATTGGCCTGGCCTACTACGATCGCGCCCGCCGGGTGCTGAACGATGCGGGCGAGGCCGATGCTCTGGTGACGTCGATGCAATCGGCTCCGTCGGGGCTCCTGCGCATTTCGGTCGCGACCGATTTCGGCGTGAACCACCTTTCTCCCGTCCTCGGCAACTTCCTGTCGGAGTTTCCCGACATCACCGTCAACATGGTTCTGAACAACCGCTACGTTGAGCTGATCTCCGAAGGCTTCGACATGGCCCTGCGTGTGGGCGAGCTGGAAGACTTCGAGCCTCCGGGCCCGCAAGATCGCCGAAACCACCCAGCGGATGGTGGGCAGCCCGGGCTATTTCGACAAGTTCGGCCGGCCGACCCGGATCGACGATCTCAACGAACACAAGCTCCTGCACTATTCGAGCCAGGCCTCCGGCAACGTGTGGAAAGTGCCCGCGCCTTCGGGCGAAGTGCGCCAGGTGCGGACCGCCGGCTGGCTCAGTGTCAATGACGGCCAATCGCTGCTCAACGCCGCGATCGCCGGTCTCGGCATCGCCTACCTTCCCAGCTTCCTCTATGCCGATGCGCTGGAACAGGGTCTGGTCGAGGATGCGATCCCCGAACTGCCGCAGGACGTCCAGGGCATCTACGCGGTCTACCCGCCGGGTCGCTTCACCCAGCCGAAGGTTCGCGCCTTCATCGATTTCCTGGTCTCGGCCTTCGCCGACAAGGGACCCGACAGCTGGTGATCCGGATGAACCGTTTCATCACCTCGTTCTGAGCCCCGAAGGGCTTGGGCCAGCGCCGGGCGGAGAGCCGCACCGGCGCTTATTTTTCGGTCACGCGATCTTTTTCGCAGCGCACCGAAAAGGCCTTTAGGGTTGGTCAGGACACAAACCGCGATAAGCTGGGCGCCGTCGCGCTCTCACCAAAGAAGGAGGACAGGATGTCCGAGAAAACCAAAACCCCGACCCTGAGCCGCCGCGAAGTCGCCGGCCTCGCCGCCGGTGCCGCCGCGCTCGCCGCCGCGCCCGCGCACGCCGATCAGCCGCGCATGCGCAACGCGCTGGCGCATTGTGAAGCGGCGCTCTCCGAGCTGCGCAGGGCGAACAGCAACAAGGGTGGCCACCGGGTCACGGCGATCGAACACCTCGAGCATGTCATCTACCAGATCAAGGAAGGCATCAAACACGCGAGTTGAGCCGCCGCGCGCTGTCCGGATCTCCGCGTCCCCGGTTTTCGGGGGCGCTGTACCGCCCGCTTGGGCGGCACCTGCTCAAGACGATGACGATAGCCCAAGCGTTGGATAACGCGTGATCTCCAGTGGAAGCCCGGCAGGCAGGGCAACGCGCGTGCCCGGCACCTTCATCCTCGGCACCGGACGCTGCGGGTCGACGATGGTGTCGGACATCCTCGCCAGCCACCCCGACATTGCCAGCCTGTCGGAATTCCTCACCTTCCTCGGCACCCGGTCGCTTCTGCCCGGGCGGGTCAGCGGGGCGCGCTACTGGCGCCGGCTTTCTGTGCAGACGCGGCTCTATTCCAGGCTGTTTACCGCCGAAACGGCGCCGCGCGCGTTCCTTTACCGCGAAATCCTCCGGGCGTTTTGCGCCCGGCAACATACCCCCGATCCTCGCCACGACCCTGCCGCATCTCACCGCCCGGCCCGATGCGCTGTACGACGCACTGGCCGAGACGGTGCCGCGCCAGCCGCGCCAGACGATGCCGGCGCACCACCTCGCCCTGTTTGAACGGCTGACCGAGACCACGGGCGCGCGCGTTTGGGTCGAACGGTCCGGCCTGTCGCTGATGCAGGCCCGGGTGCTGCGCCAGGGGTTCGAGGAGGCAAAGTTCGTCTTCCTCCACCGTGACGGGCGCGATGTGGCTCTATCCTTGCGCGATTTCATCCCTGCGCGGCTCATCATCTGGAGCTGGATGCTGTTTCGAAAGCTCGGATCCAACCCGATCGCCATCGCGGCGCCGACCGGGGCGAGCCACAAGCTGGCGCTGTTCGAACGGTTGTTCACCCCGGTTTTCCCGGTCCGGCGCGCGCTCGCGTCCCCGCCGCCGCTCACGGCCTGCGCAGGGTTCTGGAGCGAGATGGTGCTGGCCGGACTGACGGAGTTCCACACGTTGCCGCCGGCGCGGCGCATGCTGCTCGGATACGAGGACCTGTGTGCCGACCCGGCCACCCAGATCGACCGGCTGGCACGGTTCACCGGCGTGGATGTCGCGCCCGATTGGCTGGAACGCGCCGCAGGTGTCCCTGAACAACGCCCCCGGCGCTGGCAGGACCTGACGCCCGACGAACAACGCGCACTCTCGACCCGGACAGAGGTGGCCCGGGCGGCGCTTGCGGCATTGTCGTCCGGGTAGCCCTACTCGGTCGAGACCAGGATCGCCTCGACCCGCCGGTTCTGGGTGCGGCCGCCGTCGGTCTGGTTGGACGCGATCGGGGCGAGATAGCCGATGCCCTCGGCCTCGAGCTGGCCAGGGCTCACGCCGAAGTCGTTCACCAGCCGGTCCATCACCGAGGCCGCGCGCCGTTTCGACAGAGAGATGTTGCCGCCAAGCGACCCCTCGGCATCGGTATGGCCGACCAGCGCCACCCGTTTTTCGGGATGGGCTTTGAGATAGTTCGCCAGTTCGGTAAGCGACGTGAAATCGCCGGGGCCGAGATCCGAAGAGCCGGTTGCGAAGACGAGGTCAGCGAGGATGAACCGCCCGACGCGCTCCATCGCCGTCCCGATGTCGTCCGCGAGCGTCGCCGGAAGGGCCGTGCCGGGTTCGGCCTTGGTCGAGGCTTTCGGTTCGACCGTCGCGGTCGGCGCCTCCGCCTTCCCGACCTGGATGACCTGGACGAAACCGGCCGATTCGGACCGGCTGACCAGGAGGGTCACCGCCTCGTTCGGTTCGTCCGGCATGGTCGCGGACAGGAACCGGAAATCGCCCAGGTCGACATGCATGTGCGGCTCGCCGATCACCTCGGTGCCAAAGCGGAAATCGAACCCGCCGCAGCCGACGTCCTCGCATTCGAAGACGATCTCGTAGCCCGCGTCGACGATCTGCTGGCGCAGGTTGAGAAGGATCTGGTAGCTCGACATGCCCGTCCCGCCGAGCCGCCAGGCCTGCCGGATCACCCGGCCCGCGGTCGGCTCTGTCGGCACGGCGCTTGCCTCGTGCCAGCCGCCGATCGGCATCTCGTACGCGCCTTCCAGCTCGAGGCTTTCCTCGGTCAGCGTCGCTCCGTCGGGCAGCCGCACCTCCGCCGCCTGCACAGACAGCGGCGCAATCACCGCGAGAAGGGCGACAAGGGAGTGGAGACGTGTCGTTCGATGTGCGTTTTGCACGGGACCTGCCAATGCGTTTTGCATTTCCGGCGTCACAGGCGCGCCGGTTTCGCAGGGGAAAATACATTGTTTCCGCGGCGTGAAAAAGCCTGTTCTGTGCCGGTCCGCAGGCAACGGGCGCCAAAATCGGCCTTTGGCCCGCCCTGGGGGGGTCACATGGCCACCCCGAGCCGGCCGTTTCACGCAGCTGATTCGGTCAAACCGAAGCGTCCGGATGGACCCGGTAGTGGTAGTGCCCCACCCGGGTCATCCCGAGATCGGCGTAGAGCGGGTTGGCCGCGTGGTTGCCTTGCGTGACCACCATCCCGAGCACCTGCGCCCCGTGGCCGAGCGCCCACTTCGCCGCCGCCCGGATCATCAGCCCGCCGACGCCCTGGCGCCGCATCTGCGGCTTCACGAACAGCGCATGCATCATCGCCACGCCATCGTGGATCCCGGCGAAGGCGGCGCCCGCCGGATGATCGCCGCTGCGTGCGAGCAGCGCCGTCTTCTCGCAGCTGGCGCGTTCCATCACCGCCTGGCGGGCGTCACCGATGCCCCCGTCCGTCCAGATATCCCGGGCAAGCTCGAGCGGCGGCCACATCGTGTAGGCGGTCGCGCGCGGGAGCGGTGCTGCGGCCAGCTTTGCGGTGGCGACGGCCCAGAGGTTGACCGGATCGCGTACCGTGTAGCCATGCGCCTCGAGCAGCGCATCGAGTTTGTCGTCGCCCTCGCGGATCTGAAACAGCGGCACCTGTCCGAGCGCCCGCATCGCCTTTTCGGCGACGGGCAGGTCGACGTCGGTCACCGGCCAGGCCTCGGTCGCCGCCGAGACGCGGTTGCCGCCGCCCTTGCCCTCGCGGATGACCCAGGCCCCCAGCGCCTTCTGCGAGGCGGGCGGCCAGGTGGCTTCGCACACCTCGGCGAGCTTCAGCGCACCGGGAAGGGTAATGGGTTTGGTCATGCGGTGGACTCCGGAAACAGTTTGCCAAGCTCGACCATCGCCGCCGACACGGATGCGCCCTCGGTGCCCCGCACCACGATGTTGGCTCCGAAGACGCCGCCCTCGTTGAACGGGTAGGAGCCGATCGACAGCTCCGGGTGGGCGTCGGCGAGGGCCGCAAGCGGTGCCGCGATGTCGCCTTCCGGCTTCGCCACCCGAAAGGTCTGGCTGAGGAGCGGCGTTCCGCCATCGAGCCGGGCCACGACCGAGGCGACCATCGCCTGGAAAATCTTCGGGATCCCGGCGCAGACATGCACGTTGCCGAGGGTAAACCCGGGCGCTGCGGAAATCGGGTTGTCGATCAGTGCCGCCCCGTCGGGGATCCGCGCCATGCGCAACCGGGCCGGCGTCGGGTCGGTGCCGCGCGCCTCGAAATACGCCATCAGGATCGCGCGCGCGTCGTCGCGGATGTCGATCGGGGCGCCGAAGGCCTCGGCAATGGCTTCGGCGGTGATGTCGTCATGGGTCGGGCCGATGCCGCCGGAGGTGAATACATGGGTATAGGCGGCCGACAGCGCCTGGACCGCGGCGATGATCGCCGCCTTGTCGTCGGCCACCACGCGGGCCTCGCGCAGGTCGATCCCGTGCGCGGTGAGCAGACCGGCCAGGTGATGCGTGTTGCTGTCGTGCGTGCGCCCCGAAAGGATCTCGTCGCCGATCACCAGCATCGCCGCGGTTGGATTGGCCATTCGGTGTCCTGCCTCCCGTTGCCAGCTGCCATTTCCCGGGGCCGACACTAGACGAAGCTTCGGGCGTTTCCAATTGTTTGCAACACCCCGTTTGCCACGTGCGCCCCGCGGGCCGGATCACGCGGGGGGGCAGCGTGGGCAAACCGCCGGGCGGGGTGGGTCATTCCGGCACCTCACGCAGGAAACCGCGGATCACTTCCAGCACCTGCGTCGGCCGGGTGTAGACCAGCGAATGCGGCGCGCCCGGGACCACCTCCTGGTGTGCCTGCCGGTTCCAGACCGCAAGCTGGCCGACACCGGAAATCGGGATGACCGTGTCGGCCTCGCCCCAGATCGCCAGCGTCGGGATGTACATCGCCGATATCTCGCGGTGATCGTCCGCCACCGATTCCTGGAGCGCGTGGCGTTCCGAGGACAGCACCGCGGCCAGATAGCCCCGGCGCTTGAGCTCGGCCTTGATCCGGTCCGGCAGATCGGTGATCACGCTCGCCCCGTTGGCGTCGTCTTTCGCGCCCTTGCGCAGCAGCCACGGCCCCACGAGCCCCCAGAGCCAGTCGCCGAACGGCCCGGCGACGCGGGCGACGGCGAGGAGTTTGGGGGGTTCATACCCCATGCCCGCGGGCGCCAGCAGGATCAGCCGGTCCACCCTGTCGCTCTCGGTCGCGGCGAACCGGGTGGCGATCGCGCCGCCCATCGAATAGCCCAGCACGGTGACCGGAACCCGGATCCCGAGCTCGTCGAGCAACTGGCTGAGCTGGCGGGTGTGAAAGTCCAGCGTCTGCGGCCCCGGCGCCCGGTCGGAATGGCCGCGGCCGTAGAGATCATAGGTCAGCACCCGGTAGCGCATGCCGAGAAAGCCGCGGATCAACCCGTCGAACACCCACAGGGGTGTGGTCAGCCCGTGCACCAGCACCAGCACGCGCTCCGACCGCGATCCATGCCATTTGTAATGGGTCGCGCCGCCTTCGAGCGCGGCAAACTCGCCGGGGGCCCGGCCGCGCATGCGCTCCGTCACCGGGCGGCGCAGGGTCTCGGAGACCCGGGGCCAGACGAACACGGCCCCCGCGAGGATCAGCAGGGCCGCGAGAAGGATGAGTGCAGCGGTCATGGGTTTCGAACAACCTCTTCTTCAGCGTCCACCCTAGCGCGCGAACAATCCGACGGAAACCGGGCGCGCGGGGTCCGGCCATGTCGCGATCGGGCAAGACCCGGTCCGGCGCAGAAATATCCGTGCATGTGGGTCTCAATATGTTGAATTCGTGGCAACTTCCGCCGTTCGCCGGGGCAGGGGCGGTTCGGTTGACTGAAATTAATTCATGTGTTATATAAATAACATGTTAAATGAAGAACCACCACCCCGGGATCGCTCCGCGATCTTCGCGGCGCTCGCCGATCCGACCCGTCGCGCGATCCTCGCCCGGCTTGCGGAGGGCGAGGTAACCGCGATGCAGCTCGCGGCCCCGTTCGAGATCAGCCAGCCCGCCGTTTCCCGGCACCTCAAGGTGCTGGAAAGCGCCGGTCTCATCACCCGCCGCGTCGACGGTGCCCGGCGCCCCTGCCGCCTTGCGGGCGCCCCGCTCGAAGAGGTCGAGGCCTGGTTGACCGGGCTCAGGACCGCGCTCGAAGCCAATTATGCCCGGCTCGACGATGTGTTGGCCGAGATGCAAACCGATGCCGCCCCCGTTTCTGCCCCGCGCTCCGAATTGCCCCGACCGACCCCCGCACAGGAGACCTGACCGATGCCCGCCCCTCTGAATTTCGTGCTCGACGGCGAGAAGGCGCTGACCGTCACGCGCCGTTTCGAAGCCCCTCCTGCGCTCGTCTACCGGGCGCATACCGAGCCCGCGCTGGTTCAGCGCTGGATGTTCGGCCCGCCGGGTTGGACCATGCCGGTCTGTGAAATGGATGTCCGGCCCGGTGGCGTGTTCCGCCACGATTTCGTCGGCCCCGAGGACGCGCGTTTCACGATCGAGGGCCATTTCCTGGAGCTCGACCCGGGGCGGCGCATTCTGCATGTCGAACGGATGCTCCTGCCCGACCCGACGCCCGACAACCGGATCGAAAGCCGTTTCGAACCCGACGGCGACGGCACACGCCTCGTTCTGCACATGACCCTGCCAGATGCCGCCTCCCGCACGGCCATGCTCGACACCGGCATGACCGATGGCATGGAGACGTCCTACCAGGGGCTCGACCGCCTCATCGCGGACGGTTTGCAATGACCGAAGTGCGGGCGCGTCAGACCCTCGCCCGCACAAACTGATGGTAGCGCTATCGGTAATGAAATCAAATACATGACCCCCTGTCCGAGTTCGCCCACCCTTCGCCCGCGCTTGACTATGGTCTCAAAGTGCCTCGCAGGCACACGCGCGGCGCAACGGGTTGGCGCCCCTGGCCCCCTGGCCGATGTCACCGCGCGCGCCACTTCTCCAGGATATGACGCGCCGTCATCAGGTCGAGATGCGCGCCGCCGCCGTTCTTGAACAGCGTGATCCCGTCGGGCGCCCGGGTGAAGGCACCGGCTTCGATATCGTAAAAATCGCCGACGACGTCGCCCGGCGTGATGACGCCCTCTTCGAGCGGGATCTTCAACTCGCCGATATGGTCCATCACCGTCGCCCGGCTGTCTATGAAGATCCGCGCCCGCTTCAACGCTTCGTCGTCACTTTCCCGCATGTCGGCCCTGAAGGCGCCGATCAGGTCGATATATTGGCCACTGGCGAGCCAATTGCCCTCGATCAGCGGTTCGCGTGACATTGTCGCGCAACTGACGATGTCGGAGGCCCGCACTGCGCTTTCGAGATCCGTCACGAACAGGGTGTTCGGAAAATGCGCGGCGATCTGCTCCGCCTTCGCCGGGGTGCGGTTCCACACCAGGAAGCGCGCCTTCGGGTAAAGCCAGCCATAGGCCTCGCGCATCGCACGCGCCATCTGCCCGCCGCCGACGATGAGGATGCAATCGGCATCCTCCGGCGCCAGCAGCCGCGCGGCAACCATCGAATCGGCCGCTGTCTTCCACTTGGTGACGAGATGGAAATCGACGATCGCGTCCAGCGTGCCGTGATCGTCGCAATAGAGCGCCACCGCGCCGTTGATGGCCGGAATCCGGTCGGCGGGGTTCTCGGGAAAGATCGTGGCGGTCTTGACCGCCATGCCCATCCCGTCGATCCAGGCCGAGCGGTTGAGCAGCGTGTCGGGTTCGCGGTGGATGAAACTGTCGGTGATCTCCGCCCGGGGCAGGCGGTGCCCGGCGACCAGCGCGTCCGCCAGCTCACCCCAATCGAGCAGCGTTTCCGCTTCGAACGGGACGATCTCGAGTGTCATCGCGCCTCCTCCGCGCTGAGCAACCCGGCCGCGACCAGCCGCGCGGCCCAGCCTTCGGGCCCCTCGAACAGATGCGCCTGCCAACCGCGCGCCTCGGCCGCCGCGATATTATATGCCATGTCGTCGGTAAACAGCAGGCGCCCGGGCGCGATCCCGCTGTCTTCCTCGACGATCTCGTAGAGCCGCGCGGCCGGTTTTGTGACGCCGAGGTGCCCCGAGATATAGCGCCGGTCGAACTCGGTCAGAAACGGCCATGCCTCCTCGGCGACGGCAAACGAGCCCTGTCCGAAATTCGACAGCGCGAACACCGCCACGCCGTTCGCGCGCAGCGCCCGCAACAGCCGGACGGAATGCGGGATCTCCGGCCCCGCCACGTCGAGCCAGCGGTCGTGCCACATCCGGATCTCGTCGCGGAATTCGGGGGTTTCCTCGGCCGCCTGGTAGACCGTCTCGCGGAAATCGGCGCCCCGGTCGACCAGTTCGTTCATGTGATGCAGGTCCACGGCCGCGAACATCGCCCGGGCCCGTTCGGGGCCAACCAAATCGGCGAAAGCCCGTTCCGGCTGCCATTCGATCAGCACGTTGCCGATGTCGAAGACGACGGCATCGGGGCGGGGGGCGTCCGGGCCGGGGGGGTGCGCACGATTCATGATGTCAGATTACGCCCAAGGCCCCGCGATGGAAGAGGAAACTGCGCCGCGCAGGCCCTCGGCGCGGCCGGTGTGTCAGGCGCGCACAAGCCGGATCGGCCGGCGGTCAACGCCGTTCGGTTGCCAACGCCCGCGATTTCCGCTTGATGGGACGCGCGAGAGCGAAGAGGAGACGCGCGTGACGACAACCTGGATCACCATCTGCGATACCTGCAAACGCGACGACTGGGCGGCACGCGGGGTCGAGCAGACCGACGGGGAGGTGCTGGCGCGGCTGGTCGAAGCGGCGGCAGAAGGCACCGGGCTCAAAACCCGGCGCACCGCCTGCCTGATGGGATGCGACCATTCCTGCAACGTCGCCATCCAGGCGCTGGGCAAGCTTGCCTACACGCTCGGCCGCTTCGAACCCGCCGAAGAGGCCGCCGAAGGGATTGTCGCCTACGCCCGCGGGCACGCCGCGTCCGAGACCGGCCAGGTGCCCTACCGCGAATGGCCGCAAGCGGTGAAAGGGCATTTCGTCACCCGTCATCCGCCGCTGCCGGACACCGGGACTGGCGACGAGGGTGCGCCATGACCCCGGGCGGGCCCGAACCGCGCGACCACGGCGGCGGGCTCGACGATGCCGTCGCGCTCTACGGCGGCCGCCGTGCGGAGTGGCTTGACCTCTCGACCGGTATCAACCCGCACCCCTACCCGCTGCCCGAGATCCCCCGAAGCGCCTGGACAGCGCTGCCGGACCGGGTCGCCGCTGCCCGGCTGGAGGCCGCTGCGCGGGCCTTCTGGAGTGTCCCGGGAGACGCGGCGGTGCTGGCCGCGCCCGGGGCCTCGGCGCTGATCGCGGGCATCCCCCACCTGCGCCCCGCCGCACGGGTGCGCATCCCCGCGCGCACCTACAACGAACACGAGGCGGGGTTCTCGGTCGCGGGGTGGGAGGTGCAACGATCCGACCCCGAGGGCGACCCGGCCGAGGCGCGGGTGGTGGTCCATCCCAACAACCCGACCGGCCACATGTTCTCGGGAGAGGACGAGCCAGACAGCCGCCCCCTCCTGGTGATCGACGAAAGCTTCGCCGACGTGATCCTTGCCAATTCGAGGATGCCGGACTTCGCGACCCGCCCCGGCGCGTTGATCCTGAAATCGCTGGGCAAGTTCTGGGGCCTGCCCGGCCTTCGGCTCGGCTTCGCCATCGGCGACCCCGGGTTGATCGCTGAGCTGAAGGAACGGCTCGGCCCCTGGCCCGTGTCGGGCGTCGCCCAGCACGTGGGTGCGGTGGCGCTCGAAGACATGGACTGGGCGAACGAGACCCGGCAGGTGCTCGCGGTCGAGACCGCGCGGCTCGACGCGCTGATGCAGGCGAAGGGCGCGGAGCTGATCGGCGGCACGGTGCTGTTCCGGCTGTTCCGGGTCGACGACGCCGCCGCCTGGCAGGCGCGGCTCGCGCAAGGCAAGGTCTGGAGCCGGGTCTTTCCCTACGAGCCCGGCTGGATCCGCCTCGGCCTGCCGCCCGGCGACGGTTGGGCGCAACTCGAAGCGGCGCTGGGATGAGCCACGCGCTCGTCCTGCTCCTCGCCCTCGGGCTCGACGCCGTCTTCGGCGAACCCGAGACGTTGTGGAAACGCCTGCCCCATCCGGCGGTGCTGATGGGGCGCGCGGTCGGCTGGGTCGACCGGATGATGAACCACGGTCAGGGTCGGGTGGTCACGGGGGCCTTGGCGATTGCGGCGCTCACCGCGGCGGCCTGGCTCGTCGGGGCGCTCCTCGCCCGGATCGGCTGGCCGGTCGAAGTGCTGGTCGCGGCGGTGCTGCTGGCGCAACGGTCGCTCGTCGATCACGTGCGCGCGGTCGCCGACGCGCTGTCGCTGTCCTTCGAGGAGGGGCGGGCCGCGGTGGCAAAGATCGTCGGACGCGACACTGCCGGCATGGATGAGCCCCGCATCGCCCGGGCGGCGATCAAATCGGCCGCCGAGAACTTCTCCGACGGGGTGGTGGCGCCGGCGTTCTGGTTTCTCGTCGCGGGCCTTCCCGGCCTGATGGCCTACAAGATGGTCAACACCGCCGACAGCATGATCGGCTATCGCACGCCCCGCCACGCGCAATTCGGCAAGGCGGCGGCAAAACTCGACGATCTGCTCAACTGGATCCCGGCGCGACTCTCGGCGCTCCTGCTGTTCCTCACCCGGCACAGCCGCGGCGGGTGGGAGACCATCGCCCGCGACGCCCGCCTGCATCGTTCGCCCAACGCCGGCTGGCCGGAAGCGGCCATGGCTGTCGGACTCGGCGTCGCGCTCTCGGGGCCGCGCAGCTACCACGGCGAGCTGCGCGATGAGCCTTTCGTCAACGACGAGGGCCGCCACGAGATCGGTGCCGTCGAGATCGACGACGCGGTCGGGGGCCTGTGGCGGGCCTGGGCAGCGCTCGCGGCGGCCCTGGCGCTCATCGCCGTGATCTGAGCGGCTGGCCCGCGCACGACCGGGGGCCGGAGAGAGGACGTCCGATCACTTCATGTAGTGCCCTTGTCCTTTTCCCACATTTTCAGTTTGCACGCCGCCCATTGCCCATTACTGTGCCGCCTCGAACCACGTTGAGGGACCCACATGCGCAAATTGCTTTCCACTATTGTTTTGAGCCTTTCCACCGCGACCGGCGCGCTGGCTGCCGGGGCCGGCGAGATCCCCGATCCGCTGATCGAATGCGGCGGCTCGTTCCAGTCTTTCGTCGGCCGGATGAAAGACCTGGCCGTGTCTCAGGGACACGACCGGGCTACCGTCGACAAGTTTTTCTCGAGCGTCTACCAGGACGGGCGCACGCTCGGCGCCGACGGCGCGCAGGGCATTTTCAATTCCGGCTTCGTCGACTTCTCGCGCAAGCTGATCTCGCAGAACCGGCTGTCGGTCGGCCGTCAGAAGCTCGAGCAATACGCGGGCGTTTTCAACGAGATCGAACAGCGGTTCGGCGTGAGCCGCGGTGTGCTCACCGCGTTCTGGGCGTTCGAGACCGATTTTGGCGGCTACCAGGGGGATTTCAACACGCTGAACTCGCTGGTGACGCTGAGCCACGACTGCCGCCGCCCGGGCATCTTCCAACCGCAGGTGCTGGCGGCGCTCGACCTCTACGTAAAGGGTGATTTCTCGCCCACGGGCACCACCGGCGCCTGGGCGGGCGAGATCGGCATGGTGCAGATGCTGCCGGCCGACATCCGCAATTCGGGGATCGACGGCGACGGCGACGGGCATGTCGACCTCAAGAAATCGGCCCATGACGCGCTGCTTTCGGGCGCCAACATGCTCTCGAAGCTTGGCTGGCGGCCGAACGAACCCTGGCTTCAGGAAGTGAGCCTGCCGTCCGGCTTCGACTTCTCGAAGTCGGGCTCGCACCAGAAGCTCTCGACCAGCCAATGGGTGGCAATGGGTGTGCAACCGCGCGAAGGCCAGCTGTTCGACGCCGCCGAGGCCTCGATCATCGTGCCCAACGGCCATAACGGCCCGGCCTTCCTCGCCTACCCGAATTTCGACGTCTACTTCGAGTGGAACCAGAGTTTCACCTACGTGCTGACGGCGGCCTATTTCGCCAACCGCCTGGAAGGCGCGCAGGTGTTCAATGCCGGCAACCCGTCCGCGCCGCTCGACCAGGGCTCGATGAAGCAGCTTCAGCGCAAGCTCGAATCGATGGGCCACGACGTCGGCGAGGTCGACGGCATCCTCGGCTACAACACCCGCATCGCGGTGCAGAAGGAACAGATGCGCCTCGGGTTGGTGCCCGACGCCTGGCCGACCTGGGAATTGCTGAACCGTCTCTGAATCCGGCGTTGTTTGCCGAACGCACCGCGTGCTGTATCCGAATGGATATCGCGAGCGGTTTCAGTGACATCACGGAAATCAAGGGCCCTGCGGAGCGGCAGCTCCGCGGGGCTTTGTTTTCACGGGCCTGGTGGTCGATCCACGTTCGGATGACCGCCAGGATCGGTGACATGACAGCGGTGGCGACCATCCATTGCAGGTCGTCGGAACCGTCCCGTGTTCTCAGCGCTGTTTTCTTCGGTTGGCGCCGTTCATGCCCGGGCAAACAACGTTTGCCACAAGCCACCCTTTGCACCGCCTCGACGCCCGCCGGATCACCCAGTGTCGTCCGCGGCGCAATTCGCGTGAACCCGGCGCCGTTCTCCGTTACCAAGGGGTCACCCAACCCTGCGAGGCCCCCTTGGACGGCGAAGTCGCACAACTTGCAGCCCTGGTCATCTCGGCCAATCACCGGCTCACCCACCCCGAAGACCCGATGCGCTGGTTTGCCACCCAGCGTGCCTTTACCCGCTGTGGATCGATCAGCTTCGACATCGCCACCAAGCGTGGCCAGGGCAAGCCGGCGCGCACGACGATGGCCGAGACCCCGCCCGCCTGGCTCGACCAACTCGCGCGGTCCGGCACCAAGCGCGTGCGCCTCGGGTTCTCCCGGCAGGACGAAGACGTCATCCCCGGCGAAACGATTCCCGACCGGATCGCGGCCGGGTTCGCCGGTGGCGGCAGCCGCTGGATGATGACCACCGAGACGGACGACGGGCGTGCGTTGGGCTGGCACGGCGCCTGGAAGGTGGCCTACCCGAGCGCGCGCGACGGGCGGATCTGGGCGGTGCGCTACACCGCCACCGCCGCCGAGCCCCAGGATCCGGGCCGCGACATCGACGCGGCCGCCACCGAGCTGCGCCACGCGCTGGCCGAAATGAGCGAGTTTGCCTGGGAACGGGAGGCGAAAGCCGCCAACATGCGCTTCACCTCGGCCCTCGCCCTGCTCGAAGGCGCGCCCGACCCTCTGCCGGTCGAAAACCCCGCCGGCCCCGCCGACACGCTTTCGGAACCTGCGCGCCGCCTGCTCTACGCCAGCCAGCGCGGCTGGGTGTTCGACAATCTCGAAGTCTGGGGCAAGCTGAAGCTCGACGAGGCCGAATGGCGCGACCATGCCCGCCGGTCGGAAGCGCTCTATGACGCGGTGACGGCGGCCGTCGTCGCGGCCGCGAACTCCGGGGCGCCAAAGCGCTGAAAGGGCTGCGCTTACCTCAGGCGAGCAGCGTGTCTTCGAAGGGAAACCGGGACAGCGTCTCGGTGCCGGTTTCGGTGACCACCAGCTGCTGTTCGAGCTTCACCCCTTCCTTCCCGCCGTCCGCGCCGATGAAGCTTTCTACGCAGAGCACCATGCCGGGCACGATTTCGCCGTCATAGCCGGCATCGGGGAAATCGCCGTGGTGGTAGAGATAGGGGTATTCACCCGTCATCCCGCAGCCATGCGCCGAGAGGTAGTACCGGTTGGCGTGGTACTTGTCGGGGATGTCCCAGGCCGCGTTCGAGTAGTCGCGAAAGCTCATGCCGGGGCGAATAACCCGGATGTTGTGGTGCACCTGCTCGTGGGCGAGCCTGTAGAGCTCGCGCTGGGTGGCCGTGGGCGCACCGGGCCCGGCATGAAAGCTGCGCGAGAAATCGGCGTAGTACCCATGTACACCGACCACGTCGGTATCGAGCGCGATCAGCTCGTTCGCGCAGATCACCTTGTCGCCGGTCTCCTGGAACCACGGGTTGGTCCGCTCACCGGCGTTCAGCAGCCGGGTTTCGACATAATCGGCGTTGTCGGCGATCACCGAAGCGTGCAGCACCGACCAGAGCTGCGCCTCGGTGAGGCCGGGACGGATCGCGTCGCGCAGCGCCGCGACGCCGCGTTCGGTGGAGCGCAGGGAGGCGATCACGCATTTCATCTCTTCCGCCGATTTGACAGAACGCGCCATCTCGACCGGCTCTTGTGCATCGACCAGGCGGAGCCCCTCGGCGGCAAGCGCCAGCACGGCGCCCGCGTTGATCCGCTCGATGCCCACCTTCGCCCCGGGTCCGCCCGTGAGCTCTGCGATCAGCGCCGCCGTCTCGCGTGCCCAGGCAGTTTCGCGCGCAGCTATCCCGGGGCCGGCCGCGACAAAACTCGCGGTCAGGGCGGGTCGGACCTCGTCGATGGTCTCGAACCCGTGGGCGAGATGTTCGCTGCCGGTGAATTCGAACAGGATCGCGCGGGTTTGCGTCATCACCAAGTAGCGCGACGGCGCGTTGCGCGAGGTGAACACCTGCATGTTGCGGGTGCCGGTGGCGTAGCGGACGTTGACCGCGTCGGACAGCACCACTGCATCGATCCCCCGCGCCGCCATCTCGGCGCGCACCCGGGCCTGGCGGTACGTGCGGACGGCCACGTGGTCGATGTCGAGGGCCTCTGTGTCGAGTTTCGCGAGCCCGTCGAGGTCGGCGCGCGCGGCGTGCCAGTCAAACGTTGCCATCGAACTCTCCCACTGGCCGTTGACAGGCCGACAGTACGACCGGGCGCAGCCAAGCGGTTTCGAAACCGCTTGGTTCAAGCCGCTTCGAAGCGGCTTTCCACGTCAGGCCGCGAGGCCCTTCGATCCCATTTCGAGGTATTTCTTGCGTCGCTGCTGCTTGAGCGCCTGCGGCTTCTTGTCGACAAGCGACTTCAGCTCCGCCGCGAGCGCCTTGCCCACCGCATCGATGGTCTGACGCCGGCCGCGCTGGGCGCCGCCCACGGGTTCGCTGATGATCCGGTCGATCACGCCGAGGGTCTTGAGATCCTGCGCCGTGAGCCTGAGTGCTTCCGCCGCCTCGCGCATCCGCTCGGCATCCTTCCACAGGATCGAGGCGCAGCCCTCGGGCGAAATCACCGAATAGATCGAGTGTTCGAGCATCATCACCGTGTTGCCGGTGGCGAAGGCCACCGCGCCGCCGGAGCCGCCCTCGCCGATGATGACGCTGATGAGCGGCACCCCGAGCTGGAGGCATTTTTCGGTCGAGCGCGCGATCGCCTCGGACTGGCCGCGCTCCTCGGCGCCCTTGCCGGGATAGGCGCCGGGCGTGTCGACCAGCGAAATCACCGGCAGGCCGAACCGGTCGGCGAGGTCCATGAGCCGGATCGCCTTGCGGTAGCCCTCGGGCCGCGCCATGCCGAAATTGCGTTCGATACGCGACTTGGTGTCGTGCCCCTTCTCGTGGCCGATCACCATGACAGGCGTATCGCCGAGCCGCGCAAGCCCGCCCATCACCGCGTGATCGTCGGCGAAATTGCGGTCGCCCGCGAGCGGCGTGTATTCGGTGAACAGTGTCTCGATGTAGTCCTTGGCATGCGGCCGTTCGGGATGGCGGGCGACCTGGGTCTTTTGCCAGGGGGTGAGTTTGCCGTAGAGGTCGGAGAGCAGCGTCCCGGCTTTCTTGTCGAGGGCCGCGGCCTCCTTCTCGATATCCATCTCCTCGTTCGCCCGCGCCATCGCGCGCAGCTCTTCCGCCTTGCCTTCGATTTCGGCGAGCGATTTTTCGAACTCGAGGTAATTGGTCATGCGGGCGCCCCTTGTCAGCTTTGGCCGATATAAGGGCGGGGGGATGCAGAATGCAACTCGGCAAGATTTGTGACCCGCGCGCATGTGATGGTCGGGGGGCCTCGAGACGAAGGAGTGCCGAATGGCGAACGATTACGAGAAACGGCTGATGCGCGTGCTCGATCACGTCTACGCCAATCTCGGCGGCGATCTGTCGCTTGATACGCTCGCGGACGTGGCGGCGCTCAGCCGGTTCCATTTCCACCGGGTGTTCACCGCGATGACCGGCGAGACGGTTGCCGCGTTCATCCGGCGGGTGCGGCTCTATCGTGCGGTCAATGAGTTGCTCGACACCGAGGCGTCTCTGGCCATGGTGGCGAGAAAGTGTGGCTACCCGAACCCCAAGAGCTTTTCGCGCGCCTTTCGCGATGCCTTCGGCCAGACCCCGGGCGCGTTTCGCAAACGCGGTCTCTCGCGTCCACCGCTGCGCCTCAACAGCAAAGGAGATTTCGAGATGTGCGATGTGACACTCAAGGACGAGCCTCAACGCCGGCTGGCGATGATCGCCCATCGGGGGCCTTATATCACCATCGGCGAAGCGTTCGAGAAGGCAGGCGCCACGGCGATGGCGCGCGGGCTCGGACCGGAGCTTGGCGCGATGATGGGGCTTTTCTACGATGATCCGGACGCGGTGCCGGAGGCCGAGTTGCGCAGCGCCGCCGGGTTCGAGATTGCGCGCGAAGCGGAGATCGCCGCGCCGCTCGAAGAGATACGCCTGCCTGGCGGCAAACACGCGATCCTCACCCACAAGGGCCCCTACACCGGGCTGAAGACGGCCTATGCCTTCCTGTTCGGCGACTGGCTGCCGAAGTCCGGCGAAGTGCCGCGCGATACGCCGCCCTTCGAGCTCTACCTCAACACGCCGATGGACACCGCGCCGGACGATCTGGTGACGCTGATCGGCGTGGCCCTGGAATGACCCCGCCGATGCCCCCGGAGGTCGCCCGCGCCTTCGACGCGCTGCCGGGCGACGTCCGTCCGGCGCTCGTCTGGCTGCGCGCGCTGATCTTTGCGACGGCCGAGGCGGAGGGGGCCGGGCCGGTCGAGGAGGCCCTGCGCTGGGGGCAGCCGGCCTATATCGCGCCGAAAGGCTCGACGATCCGGCTCGGGCAGGCGAAGTCGGGCGAGGCGGCGCTGTTCGTCAACTGCCGTACTTCGCTGATCGAGGACTTCCGCGCGGTCGCCCCGGCGGGCAGCCGGTTCGAAGGCACCCGCGCGGTGCTGTTCGGCCCGGGCGCCGACATCGACGAGGCAGCGCTGGCAATCCTCATTGCCCGCGCCCTGACCTGGCACGTCAAAGGGAAACGGAGGCGGTGATGGACAAGCGCGATTTCAAGAAGGAAGACCGTGCTTTCTACGCTGGCAAGCCCGGGCACTGGGAGAGGCTGACCCTGCCCGGGATGACCTTCCTTGCCATCGCGGGCCAGGGCGACCCCGACGGGCCGGCCTACGCCGCCGCGCTCGGTGCGCTTTACCCGCTCGCCTATGGCATCAAGTTCGCCTGCAAATCCGACGGTGCCGATTTCGTAGTGCCGCCGCTTGAAACGCTGTGGTGGGCCGACGATCCGCGGGCTTTCGTCGCAGGCGAGCGTAGGGCCTGGCGGTGGCGGGCGATGATCCGGGTGCCGGACAACGTGACACCCGAAGCACTGGAAACGGCCCGTGCGGCGGCGCGGCGCAAGGGCCGGGAGGGTCCGCTTGGTTCGGTGACACACACCCGCTTTGCCGAAGGAGATTGCCTGCAGACATTGCACGTCGGGCCCTACCGGGATGAGGCGCCGTTGCTCGCGTGCCTGCATGATGAAATCATGCCCGCGGAGGGGCTCGGATTCGCCGGACCGCACCACGAAATCTACCTGTCCAACCCGCGAAAAGCCCGCGCGGAAAAGCTCCGGACCATCCTGCGCCAACCGGTGCGCTCGCTGGGCCCATCTGCGTGACCTTTCCCGCCGACCGGGCTACGATGCCCGCGTCAGGCCAGAAGGGCGCCCCGCGTTGAGACCATACACCAGGATTGCCGCGATCGTGCTGGGCGCTTTTGCGCTCGGAATAGTCGTGGTGATGGGCTGGACCGCACTGGTCTCGGAGGCTGTCGATCTGAGCGACCGGGTGCGGCGCGCGCGCTGCGACTGGGTGGAGACCCTGGTGGTGTCGGTCGCGGGACACGAGCTGTCGATCGCGGCGACACCCTGGACGACGGTGTACACCGGCAGGAAATGGATCAGCGGCGAGGAGACGCGCGGATACCGCAAGGCGCCTGCGCGCTTCGGCTTTTGTCTCGGCGCCCCGCCGGACGGTCCGTTGCCGGTTCGCTCCGTGACCCTTGCGCTCGAGGCGGCGCGCACACCCGCTGAGCGGGCCGGTCTGCCAATGGTCGGCGGTCCGATCCTCGAAATCGGGGACGCGGCGCTGTTCATGCCCGACGCGCCTGCGCCGGTTGGCCGGACGACCGAAATGACGGTGTTCTACCGCAACGAGGATTTCGGCTGGCCGCGAATGGTGACCAAAGGGGTGTCACGCGACGGGTTCCGGATCGGCGCCGTGTGCCGCGACGTTTCCGGTGGCGGGTGGCTCTGCGATGTGAGCGTGCAAGACGCCCGCCGTGACCTCAGCTACCGGTTCGAACAGCTCGCCGTGGAAACGGCGGCCTTCGACGCCGCGCCGGTGCCTGCGTCCTTCCTCGCCGTGGCGCACGGGATGCGGGCGCTCTGCCGGATGCTGGAGGCGGAGGCCGTGGCGCAGAAGTAGCCGCTGGCCGCCCCGCCATGCCTGGCCGAACTGCAGGCGGCCGAGTCTGCGCCGAGAGCGCGGCCGGTATGCTGGTATCCCGGGAAGCCGATCTTCCCAAATGGTCGGGAAATTTCGTGGATTCAATGCCTGAACGGGGTCGGCTGCGAACAGGCTGTTCAGAATGCCCGGGTTGAGAGGAGCGACGGAGGGTCGTGCCCGCCGCCCGTCTGAAATCCGACCGGGTCAGGCGCCCGCAATAAGACCGATCAGCCCTCGACCAGCTCGGCCATGCGCACGATCACCTCGGCCTGTTTCATCGACGCGATGTCGATGAGTTTGCCCTTGTAGGTCGTGGCCCCCAGCCCGTTAGCCTTTGCCTCTTCCATAGCCGCGAGGATCTCGCGCGCTTCGGCCACCGCTTCCGGCGACGGCGTGAACACCTCGTTGGCGAGTTTCACCTGCTTGGGGTGGATCGCCCATTTGCCGACCATGCCGAGGGTCGCGACCCGGCGGGAATGGGCGATATAGGCGTCGTCGTCGGAGAAATTGCCGAACGGCCCGTCGATCGGCAACACGCCGTGGGTGCGACAGGCCGCGACGATGGCCGACACCGCGTAGTGCCACGGGTCGGGATAGTCGGTCTGGCCCTCGTGGGTCATGTAGTAATTCGCCTGAGTGCCGCCGATCCCGGTGGTGGCCATGCCCATCGACGCCGCGAAATCGGCGTAGCCGAGGCTCATCCCCTGCATCCGGGGCGACGCGGCGGCGATCTCCTCGACATGTGCGAGGCCCGCGGCGGTCTCGATGATGACCTCGAAGCTGATCGGCTTGGTGCGGCCCTTGGCACGTTCCACCGCCGTGACCAGCGCGTCGACCGCGTAGATGTCCATCGCGTTGCCGACCATCGGGATCATGATCTGGTCGAGCCGGTCGGAGCCGTTCTCGAGCAGCTCGACCACGTCCTTGTACCACCAGGGGGTGTCGAGCCCGTTGATCCGGACGCTGAGGTATTTGCCCGCCCAGTCGATGTCATGGGTGGCGGCGATGATGTTCGTGCGCGCGCTGTCCTTGTCGCTGGGCGCAACGCTGTCTTCGAGGTCGAGGTTGACCACGTCGGCGGCGGAGGCGGCCATCTTTTCGAACAGTTCGGGGCGCGAGCCCGGCCCGAAGAGCTGGCAGCGGTTGGGGCGGGCGGGCGCAGGCGGTTGCGGGCGGAACGACATGGGGGCCTCCGTGCTCTTTGGGCGTTCGGTGTGCAAGTTTGTTACGAATTTTCTCATCCGAGAGATAGATAGTTGCGCTTAGCAGGGCAAGACGAATCTCGCAGCTGCAGCGACGATTTTGCGGCACTGCAGCATGATCGCAGGGAGATCTTTCGCCAAATATTTGAACGGCGAAAGATTCTTCGAAAATTTCCGTGCTCTGCGCCCGGACTTGCGAGAATATCGCCCGTTGCCCGGGTGATCCTGCCACAAATCCGGAGGCACACATGATCGAAACCCCCTATCTTCTCTTCCTCGGCGACGCGCCGGATGGGCTCGCGGCCAAAGTCGCGCAGGGTATCAGGGACTGGCGGCCGGACAACGCCGTCGGCCAGTATCGCATGGACGGCTGCAAGGCCGATCTGCGGCTCCCCGACATGACGCTCGCCGAGGCGAAAGCCGCAGGCGCGAAGACCCTGGTGATCGGGGTGGCCAACCGCGGCGGCGTGATCAGCCCGGCGTGGAAAAAAGTGCTGGTGACGGCGCTGGAAGAGGGGTTCGACCTTGCCTCCGGCCTGCACAACCTGCTGCGCGACGAGCCCGACCTCGCCGCGGTCGCCAAGGCGACCGGGCGGGCCCTGCACGATGTGCGCGTTCCGGAGGTGAAATACCCGATTGCCAATGGCGTGAAGCGCAGCGGCAAGCGCGTGCTCGCCGTCGGCACCGACTGTTCGGTCGGCAAGATGTACACCGGGCTGGCGATGGACCGCGAGATGAAAGCGCGCGGGTCGAAGTCGAGCTTCCGGGCCACCGGCCAGACCGGAATCCTGATCACCGGCAACGGCGTGCCGCTCGACGCGGTGGTGGCCGACTTCATGGCCGGTGCGGTGGAATGGCTGACGCCGGACAACGACGACGATCACTGGGACCACATCGAGGGCCAGGGCAGCCTGTTCCACGTCTCGTTTTCCGGCGTGACCATGGCGCTGATCCATGGCGGACAGCCGGACGCGCTGGTCCTCGCCCACGAGCCGACCCGGGCGCATATGCGCGGGTTGCCCGGCTACGCGCTGCCGTCGCTCGAGGCGTTGCGAGACATGGCGCTGCCGCTGGCCCGCGTGGCGAATCCGGCGTGTCAGGTGGTCGCGGTCTCGGTCAACACCGCAGCGATGTCGGAAGACGAGGCGCAAGCCTACCTTGCCGAGATCGAAACGCGTTTGGGCCTGCCGGCGACCGACCCGTTCCGTTACGGCGCGGGAAACCTGGTGGATGCTCTGGAAGCGTTGGGCTAGCGTCGATGTGAAATCGGCGGGGTTGCCCCGCCGACCCCCCGGAGTTCTTCCGTAACGAAAAGGAGCAGCGGATGCGGCTTTCCGTAGCCGAGGACCGGTTTCCTCTCGCCGAGGCCTTCACCATCTCGCGCGGGTCGAAGACCGAAGCGGCCGTGCTGACCGTGACGGTCGAAGACGGCGGCGCGCCGGGCCGGGGCGAATGTGTGCCCTATGCCCGTTACGGCGAGTCGCTCGCAAGCGTGACGGCGGAAATCGCCGCCCTGCCGGAGCGGTTCACACACGCCGAGTTGCAGACGCTGCTGCCGGCCGGCGCCGCGCGCAACGCGGTCGATTGCGCGCTCTGGGATCTCGAAGCAAAACAGGCGGGGAAGCGGGCCTGGGAACTGGCGGGGCTCGCGGCGCCGGGGCCGGAGATCACCGCCTACACGCTGTCTCTGGGCACGCCGGACGAGATGCGCGCGAAAGCAGCGGCGCACGCCCACCGGCCGCTTCTGAAGGTCAAGCTCGGCACGCCGGACGACATGCCCCGCCTCGAAGCGGTGCGGGCCGGGGCGCCGAAACCGCAGATCATCGTCGATGCCAACGAGGGGTGGAGCGCGGAGATCTATGCCGAACTCGCCCCGCATCTCCTGCGCCTGGGCGTGGCGCTGGTGGAGCAGCCGCTGCCCGCGGGGGTGGACGACGCGCTGTTGGGGCTGAAACGGCCGGTGCCGGTCTGCGCCGATGAGAGCTGCCACGACCGGGCCACGCTGGCCGATCTCAAGGGCAAATACGATGTCATCAACATCAAGCTCGACAAGACCGGCGGGCTCACCGAGGCGCTGGCTTTGAAGGCGGCGGCCGAGGCCGAAGGGTTCGGCATCATGGTGGGCTGCATGGTCGGTTCGTCGCTCGCCATGGCACCCGCCGTGCTGGTGGCGCAGGGCGTCCTGGTGACGGACCTCGACGGGCCGTTGCTGCTGGCGCGCGACCGGGACGAGCCCCTGGTCTACGATGCCGCGGGTGTGCATCCGCCGGCATCCGCATTGTGGGGATGACGACATGACGGGCGTCGTCGTTTGGGATGTCGAGTTTCAGACCGACGCAGGCGCGCCGCAGCGGTTCTGGTGCGGCCCGAATGACCCCGACCCCGTTTTGGTGCAGATCGGCGCCATGTGGCTGGGGCTCACGGAAGATTTCGCCTTCTCGGATCCATTCGAACGCATCGTGGTTCCGCGTGACCGGTCGGGCGCGCCCTGGCCGCTCACCCCGCGATAGACCCGCCTCACCGGAGTCGACGTGGCCCGGATCGAGCGAGAGGGTGTCGAGCTCGGCCCGGCATTGTCTGACTTTTCCGATTATGTCGGGCGGGATCCGATCTGGGCTTGGGGCAACGACGACATTTTCGCTGTGGCGATCTCGTGCTACTTCGCCGGGCTGGCTCCGCCGCTGCCCGCGACCCGCTTCGGCAATGCCACCCGGTTGCTGCTGAAGGCGGGCGAACCGCTTGAGACGGTGCATGGACTTCGATCGGATCGGCTTGCCACGCATTTCGGCCAGCCGGATGCGGGCGAGCAGGCCCATGATGCCCACAGCGACGCGCGATCCACCGCGCGCGCCCTGCAATATCTCCTTCGCGTAGGGCGGTTGACGGCCGAGGATTTCCACCTCGGCCAAGCGCCTGCCACTTGACCTTTGCGCGGCAGACCCGGAAGAAGCGGACAAGCAGCGCGAGGAGACCGACCATGAGCCGCACCGTCTATGTAAACGGCGAATACCTGCCCGAAGAGGAAGCGACGATTTCGATCTTCGACCGGGGCTTCCTGATGGCCGACGGGGTCTACGAAGTGACCTCCGTGCTCGGTGGAAAACTGATCGATTTCGAAGGCCACGCGGCCCGGCTCGCCCGTTCGCTCGCCGAACTCGACATGGCGCAGCCGATCTCTCACGAGGACCTGCTGGAGGTCCACCGGGAGCTCGTCGCGAAGAACGAAATCGACAACGGTCTCGTCTATCTCCAGGTCACACGGGGCAGCGCGGGCGACCGCGACTTCGTCTTTCCCGACCCGGAGACGACCTTGGGCACGGTGGTGATGTTCACCCAGTCGAAGCCCGACCTCATCGACAACCCCGCCGCGGCCAAAGGCATCAAGGTGATCTCGGTGCCCGACCTGCGCTGGCACCGGCGCGACATCAAGACCGTGCAGCTCCTCTACCCGTCGATGGGCAAGATGGCGGCCAAGGTCGCGGGCGCCGGCGACGCCTGGTTCATCGAGGACGGCAAGGTGACCGAGGGCACCTCGAACAACGCTTATATCGTCAAGGGCGGCAAGATCGTCACCCGAGAGCTGTCGAACGACATCCTGCACGGGATCACCCGGGCCGCGGTGCTGCGCTACGCTGCCGAGGCGCGGATTGAGATCGAGGAACGGGCTTTCACCATCGCCGAGGCGCAAGCTGCCGACGAGGCCTTCGTGACTTCCGCGACCACCTTCGTCACCCCGGTGATCGAGGTGGATGGCGCCCCGCTCGGCGACGGCACACCCGGCCCGGTCGCGAAGCGGTTGAGGGAACTCTACATCGAAGAAAGCCTGAAAGCGGCCGTCTGACGCGGGCGCCGGCCGGGCCTGCGTGGCCCGGTTTTCCGCCGTGACAAAATCACCCGGCTTTTCCCCTTGCCATGAACCCGGCGCTGCGGCCTTTTGAGGACGCTGGCTTGAGAAAGCATTGGGGGAAATCATGAGCAAGGGCCTGGGCGCACTTGTCTTCGTTGCCGGGGTCGCGGGCCTCACTTTCTGGGGCGCGAAGGTACACGCGGTTTCGATGGAAGACGCGATCGCCGCGGCATCGCAGGCCGTGGCAACCGAACACGTGCATCCGCTCGAGATACGGGTGAGCGGGCGCGACATCACCGTAACCGGGATCGCCGATACCGACGCGGACCTGGCGGCAATCACAGAAGAGCTCGACGGTCTGCGCGGCCGCCGGACGGTGAACGTGGCGGGCATCTCCGTGCTCCCGCAAGTCGAGCCCTACGAGACGGCGCTCGCGAAAGGTGTGGACGGCCGGATCGAAGCCCAGGGCTATGCGCCCACCGAGGCAGCGAAAGCGGCGCTCGCCCAAGCGGGCCTTCCGGTCGACGGGTTGACGCTGGCCTCTGGCGCGCCAGCCGGTTGGGCGGACGCGGTGAGTGCCGGCGCGGCCGCGCTTGCCCCGCTCGCATCCGGCAGTTTCGCGGTGACCGGTGATACGCTCACCCTCGAAGGCACCGCCGCGACCCCGGTCGAGGACGAGGCCGCCCGCGCGGCGCTGGATGTGCCGGGCGATTTCGAGACGGTGGTTGCCGTCGAGGTGGCCGATCCGGGTATCGTCGATTTCTCGCTCGATTATGGTGCCGAGACCGGGTTCAGCCTGGTCGGGATCGTGCCCGAGGGCTTCGGCGCCGAGGAATTCGCGGCCGCACTCGGCACGGATGTGTCGGTCGGTTCGTTGGACACCACCTTCGCCGACCTGCCCGGGCTCGAAACCGCCTTGTCCGGGCTCGGCACTGTCTTGGGCCAGGTCGAGACGCTCACGGTTACCGGTAGCAATGACGGTCTCGCCGCCGAGGCGGAAGCGCTGGCCGGGCGCGATACCCAAGCCGTGACCGGCGCGTTGGGCCGTGCTTTCGGACCCGATGTGGCCCTCGCGGTCAGCCCCGCCGCGCAACCGCCGCAAGACGGGACCGAACGGCAGAACCCGGTGACCGGCATCCGCCAGTTCGCCTATGGCGGCGGCTGGCTCACCCTGCCCGAAGGCTTCGAAGACCCGACCGCCGAGATGTGCGCCGAACGGGCGATGGAGCGGGTGTCGGCGTCGCCGATCCAGTTCGTCACCGGGTCCGCGGATCTCGACCCGGCATCAATTGCGGTTATCGACGAGTTGGCGGGGATTCTGAACCTCTGCACCCGCGGTCCCGGCATGTTCGTGACCATCGGTGGACATACCGACGCGGAGGGTGACGCCGAGGCGAATTACGTATTGTCGGCGCAGCGCGCCCGCGCGGTGAAAAATGCGCTCGAGGCCCGCGGTGTGCCGGCGGGGCGGATGATCCCGATCGGCTACGGCGAGACCGAGCCGATAGCGGACAACGAAACAGAAGAAGGACGGGCGCTGAACCGGCGCACCACCTTCACATGGCCCAACTGAAGCGTTTCGAGATTAAGTTGGATCACAACTTGACCTCGAAACGCCCACAACAACACGTGGTTGCGCGCGTTTTGCATCAGCGATTTGACTCAACGAGACTGCAAAACGCTTTGGCGCGGCCGGGGAAAGGAGAGACACATGTTCCAGGAATGGGGATTTCTGATCAGCGAGATGCTTTTGCTGATCATCCTTGCGGCGCTGCTCGGGCTGCTTGTGGGTTGGATCGTCTGGGGGCGGCGCAGCGGCGACGTTCAGGTGGCCGAGGGGCTCCGGGCCGATCTCGAGAAATGCCGTGCCGACGCCAAGGGCTGCCAGGCCGATCTTGCGCGCTGCCGCGGTGATCTGAAAACCGCCAAGGCGGATTTCGACACCTGCCAGGCGGAGAGGGCGAAGAACGACAAGCGCATCGCCGAGCTCGAGCGCGAGGTCGAAAAGGCCGAGGCGCTCGCCGAAGCGGCCGAGGTGGCGGCGATGGAGGCGGCGGCGGAATCGGTCGCGGTGGCCGAGGCGGTCGAGGCCGACCACGGCGCGCACCCGGTGCATCCGGAGGCGGTGGCGGTCGAGCCTGAGCCGGTCGCCGACGCGGATGCGAAAGACTACGACGGCGACGGTGTGATCGAGGGGACCGACGAAGGCGTGAAGCCTGCGACGCTCACCGCAGCCCGCGGCGGCGTGCCGGACGATCTCAAGCAGATCAAGGGGATCGGACCGAAGCTCGAGATCCTGTGCAACCAGCTTGGCTTCTTCCACTTCGACCAGGTCGGGGCCTGGACCACGGACGAAGTTGCCTGGGTCGATGCCAACCTCAAAGGGTTCAAAGGGCGGGTCAGCCGCGACAACTGGGTCGAGCAGGCCAAAGTGCTGGCGGCAGGCGGCACCACCGAGTTCTCGAACAAGGTGAAGAAAGGCGGCGTCTACGAATGACGCGAGCCAGGAGCGCCGGACCCAACCGGCGCCTGTACCTCGGTCCCCCGCCTGGCCTCCCTCGTGGCCGGGTGGGGGATTGTCTTTTGCCGCCCTGCCTTACCCGAACCGCCAGCTCGACGCGGTGACGCCGCCGAACACCATTTCCTGGTGATACACCCGGGTCGCGGGTGCGTCTTCCGCCGCGCCGAGCGCCGCAAAGAGCGGTACGAGGTGGTCTTCGCGCGCGTGGCAGGTGCGCGCGTGCGGCGCGCTTTCCCAATCGATGAGCCGCTGGGTTCGGTCCGCCGCCGGCAGCCCTAGCGTCTCGTCGAGCCAGGCGTCGAACGCTGCCGAGGGCACTTTCGCGCCCGGTCCGAACAGCCGCAGATTGTGGTAGCTGAGGCCGGAGCCGATGATTACCACGCCGGCGTCGCGCAAGGGCGCGAGCGCGCGCCCAAGCCGGAAATGGTCGGCCGGATCATAGCTCTCCAGCATCGAAACCTGGAAGACCGGCACATTCGCCTCCGGATAGATGACGAAGGCCGGCACGAAGGTGCCGTGGTCGAAGCCCTGTATGTCGTCGAGCGCGACCGGCAGGCCCGCCTCGGCGATCAGCTGCGCCGTCTTCTCGGCAAGCTCAGGCGCGCCAGGGGCGGGATAGGTGATCTCGTAGGTGTGAGGCGGAAAGTTGGAGTAGTCGTAGAGCATCGGCGGGCGGGGCGCGTGCATCACCCGTACCTCCTTCGCTTCCCAATGCCCCGAGATCATCAGGATGGCCGCGGGCGGTTCCGGCAATTGCGAGGGGAGCGCCGCAAGGCTCTCTTCCAAAGGCGCCAACGCGGCGCGCATGTCTTCGATCCAGGGCCAGGGGCCACCGCCGTGGGAGATGAAATAGCTCGGTTGACGCATCGTCAGAGGATCCTTTCTCGGTTGCGGCGAGGATAAGCCTGCGAGAATTTGCACGGAAGTCGAGATCAGGGAACATCAACTGTGCGAACGTGCACAGAGTATGCCATGAATCCTCCTGAGCAAAGCCCGCGAAAAGCCGATTTCAAACGCCAGGCTCGCGGCGGAACGCACGGAGCTCCGATGTGCAGGAAGTCGATACCCTTTGGCGTTGGATCCGCCGCCACTGGTTTCTGGAAGCCATGACGATCATGTTGCTGGTGAGCGCTGTTGCGCTGGTCCGGTCGGATCTGGTCACTTCGGTGAGCTATCGCCGGGTGCCGGTGGTGAGCGTCCAGCAGGTGCCCGGGAGCGACATGGCGGTGCGCGCCGTCGTCGTCGATCTCGGCGCGCGCCAGCGCTTGGTGGGTACCAGCGACTGGATGATTCGCGTCCAGCCGGGCGGACAGGTCTGCGTTGCAGAGCGACAGCTCCTCTTGCGGCGTTATGTCCGGGTTTCGCTCGCGCTGCCGGGGTATTGCGGACGGCTCCCCACCGCCCCGAAGGTCACCGGGGTCTCGCCCGGTTGACCCTCAACCCTCGTCCTTCCCCACGTTCTCCCGGAACGCCACCTCGAAAGCCGCTTGCTTCTCGGGGCTCGCCGCCGTCTGGTTCTGCGTCTTCCAGTCGTCGTAGGACATGCCGTAGAAGACCTCGCGCCCCTCCGCCTTGGTCATCGGAATGTCGCGCTCGTTGGCGGCCTCCTGGTACCAGCGCGAGAGGCAGTTCCGGCAGAAGCCCGCGAGGTTCATCATGTCGATGTTCTGCACGTCGGGCCGGTCCTCCATCAGGTGCTTGCGCAACCGGCGGAAGGCCGCGGCCTCGAGTTCCAGCTTGGTCTGCGGGTCGATGTCCATGATCTGCGCCTCCCCTGTCAATTGCATTGGTACAGAGCGGCGGCGCGCGGTCAACCTGTGCCGGGAGCAGGCAGGCCCTGCGCCGGGCGGCTCCGGTGGGGCGCGAAGTCCGGTGCAGATTTCGGATCGGTATTCGCATCGGAAAACGGGCTCCGGTCAAAGCGCCGTCTGTGCCAGCACCTCTTCCAGGACCGGCGCGAGCCGCTCGGCCCAGGCCCATTGTTGCGCGTCGGTGCGGATCAGATCGTTGCGCACTTCGATCAGCACATTGACCCGCCCCGGCTTGATCGCGTGCCGGTCCACGCTGTCGCCTTCCAGGTGGCCGCCGTAGGGCTCGTTCTCGCCGACGCAGAGGTCGGTCTCGTGTCGCAGCCGGTCGAGCAGCGGCAGGGCGAAGCGGTCGTCCTGCCCGTAGAGCACGCCGATATGCCAGGGGCGCGGCTCACGGCCCCTGAGCTGCTGGGTGAACGAATGGATCGCGACATAGACGCTGTCGTCGCGGCGCGCGGCGAGCCGCGCGACGGTGCCGTGATAGGGCCGGTGATAAGCGTTCAGCCGGCGTTCGATCTCGGCGGCGTCGACGTGGCGGTTCGCCGGGATGATCGTGCCGTCATAGAGCTTCATCAGCAGGGTCGGGTCGTCCTCCCCGCGATTGGGGTCGATCACCAGCCGCGAGAAATTGCCGAGCACCACCGGCGCGCCGAGCAGCTCACCGAGCCCGATCGACACGCCCGCGGCACCCGGATCCCAGGCGATGTGCCGCGCCATGTCGGCGTCGGAAATTCCAAGCGAGCCGCCGCCGATCTCCGGCGGCACGGCGTTCGAAGCGTGGTCGCAGGTGATCAGCCAGCGGCTGTCGCGCTCTTCGCCGAGAATGTGAAAAGGCGGGTGGGTCATGCGGAACTTTTTCTTTCGAACCATACGCGTTGTAGGCGAGCGATGGCCAAAGCGCCAGTTGCGAGCTCCAAGTTTTTGGGGCATAGGACAGGGGACTACCTGTGACCGCTAACACCGGTACCCCACAACGAAGGACGAAGGCATGCACCGCCGTCGCAACGTCAAGATCGTGGCCACTCTCGGCCCGGCTTCCAACGACTACAAAACGATCCGCGCTTTGTTCGAAGCGGGCGCAGACGTGTTCCGCCTCAACATGTCCCACGGCACCCACGAGGAGCACCAGGTGCGGTATGACATCATCCGCCAGGTGGAGACCGACACCGGCCGGTCGATCGCGATCCTCGCCGACCTGCAGGGCCCGAAACTGCGTTGCGGCACTTTTGCCTCCCACGGCGTCGATCTCGAGGAAGGCCAGATGTTCCGGTTCGACCTCGAGGACAAGCCGGGTGACCACGACCGGGTCCAGTTGCCGCACAAGGAAATCTTCGACGGCGTCCAGGACGGCACCCACCTCCTGGTCAACGATGGCAAGATCCGGCTGCGCGTCGTCGAACACGGACCCGATTTCGCCAATTGCGAGGTCGAAGTCGGCGGCACGATTTCCGACCGCAAGGGTGTGAACGTGCCCGACGTGGTGCTGCCGATCGCGGCACTCACGGAGAAAGACCGGCGCGACCTCGAGTTCGCCTGCGAGCTCGGTGTCGACTGGCTGGCGCTGAGCTTCGTGCAGCGCGCGGAAGACGTCGCCGAGGCGCGCCGTCTCGCCAATGGTCGCGCTGCGGTCCTGTCGAAGATCGAGAAGCCCGCCGCCGTGAACGATTTCGAAAAGATCCTGGCGGTGTCGGACGGCATCATGGTCGCCCGCGGCGACCTCGGCGTGGAACTTCCGGTGCAGAACGTGCCGCCGATCCAGAAACGGCTGGTTCACTATTGCCGCGCCGCCGCGAAGCCGGTGATCGTGGCCACCCAGATGCTCGAAAGCATGATCGAGAGCCCGGTGCCCACCCGCGCCGAAGTGTCGGACGTGGCCACCGCGATCTACGAAGGCGCCGATGCGGTGATGCTGTCGGCCGAATCCGCGGCGGGCAAATTCCCCATCGAAGCTGTTTCGACGATGGACGCCGTGGCGCACGCGGTCGAGAGCGACGAAACATATCGCCGCGTGCTCGAGAACAGCCGGATCTTCGAACGCCGCACCGTTGCCGACGGCATCGTCTCGGCGGCCCGCGAAATCGCCGTTTCGACCGATATCAAGGCGATCTGCTGTTTTACCCAGTCCGGCACCACCGCCCTTCTCGCCGCGCGCGAACGCCCGCAGGTGCCGATCCTCGCGCTCACCCCGCTGGTGCGCACGGCCCGACGCCTGTGCCTGTCCTGGGGCATATCCTGTCACCTGATCCAGGGTGAGGTCGACCGCTTCAAGCAGGCCGTCGTCTCGGCCGCCCGCGCGGCCCGCGCCTCGGGCCTGGCGGACGACAGCGACCAGATCGTGCTGATCGCCGGTGTGCCGTTCAACGTGCCGGGCACGACCAACATCCTGCGCGTCGCACCCTGTGCCGAACGCTTGATCTACGCAACCGACCCGGAATAGGCTCAGGGTCGGAGAAGCCGGGAAGCCGCGGCCAGAAGGAGGGACCGGGCACATGCCATACGATCTATACCTCACCATCGGCGCGGTCATCCTCGTCTTCACGATCCCTTCGGTGGTTTCGGCCTTTACCGACAGGCATGCGCCGCGCGCGGCGTCGATCCTCGTTCTGATCGGCGGCGGCCTGGTGGCTTGGGCTGTGACACAGAAGCCAGGCGGCTACGTGCTCACCGAGATACCGGATGTGTTCGTAAGCGTGGTTGCGCAATATATCCGTTGAGCGGGGTCAAAGCCTTTCGAAAGGCTTTGACAATCGGTTTCGAAACCGATTGACCCGCGCCCGTGAACCGGGGTCCGCCAGGCGTTCGCCGCGTCGATGACCCCCGGGCACGGCGCGTTCACGACCGCACCCGTGGTGTCGGGCAAAAGGGTCTCGCCGCTGCCTGCCGGCAGGTCGCGCAGACGCGCGAGAGGCGCCCGCAAGTGCGCACAAGGCGTTCACCACATGCTGTCCTTCGCGCGGTCCGCCCAGCCCGCATCGTAGCCCGCGCCATCGAACCCGGCCTTGGCCTCCGCCAGCATGTCGCCGACGCTCGGCAGGCCGTCGGACAGATCACCCGCCGTCCAGAGCGCCGCGCGCATCAGCGCCCGGGCGCATTGCGAATAGACTTCCCGGGTGGTGACGACGATCACCGACCGCGGGGTTTTGCCCTGTTGCTCGAACCGCGCCGTGAGCGCTGGATCGGCCGAGACGATTGCGGTTCCGTTCACCCGAACGACGTTGTCGGACCCGGCAACGAAGAACATCAACGCGACGCGCGGGTCGCGGACGATGTTCCTGAGCGTGTCGATCCGGTTGTTGCCGCGCCAGTCCGGCAGCAACAGCGTGCGCGCATCGGCGATCTCCACAACCGGCCCGGCGTCACCGCGTGGGCTACCGTCGGTGCCCTCGGGGCCGACGGTAGAGATAACCAGGAAACGGCTTCGCGCGATCCATGACCGGTACGCCTGCGTCAGCTGGTCGGTGACCTTGACCAGTGACGCCTCGCCAGGTCTGCCGTAGAGCGCTTCGAGGGCCGAGACGGATTCAATCCTGTGCAAGTTCCGCCCCGTCGAACCCGGCCTCGGCCATCAGCCGGTTGGACTGACCCTCGACCACCTCTTCCAACCGGGACATGAAAGCGGCCATCTCCAGCCCCGGTTCGATCGCGGGCAGGAACTCCACGACCGCCGTGCCAGGCCAGCGCATGATGCCGTGGCGCTTCCAGAACACGCCCACGTTGGTCGCGGTCGGGATCACGGTCTGCCCGGTTTCGCGGTAGAGCACGCCGGTGCCGATCTTGTAAGGCAGGTGCGCGCCGGCAGCCACGCGGGTGCCCTGCGGGAAGATGATGAGTTGGCCTGGTCGGGACCGGCCCGATGTCACGTCCTCCACCAGTTTCTTCACCGCCGAGCCCCGTTTGCCGCGGTCGACGGGAATGCAGCCGGTCTTGCGTGCAAAGAAGCCGACGATCGGCATGTACACCAGTTGTTTCTTCATGATGAATTTCGGGCGCGGTACGGCGGAGACGATCATGATGATGTCGAAAAAGCTCTGGTGTTTCGAGGCGATGATGACCTCGCCGGTCGGTACCGGCCCCCGGATCTCCGATTTGAGCCCGACGACCACCCGGGCCACCCAACGCACGAAGGTGCAATAAGTGTGGATTGCCCGAAAGGCGCCGTCGTCCGTCAACAAGGCGGGCAGGAGGTAGACAACGGCAAGCACCGCCATGGAGAGATACATCACCACGATGAACAGGAGCGAGCGAAGGGCCTGCAACAGGGTTTTCATGGGCGTTCCCTCAACGTGGCAAAGGCAGCGCGGCGCGTGGCCAGGAAGGCGACGGTGGCCGCGAGCGGCGGGATCAGGAGCGGCAGCCCCCATTGGAGGCCGGCGAATCCGGGCCCCGCGAGAAAGCCGCCCGTGCCGTCGTGTGCGGGCATCGCCCACACCGCCACCATACCGAGCACGGTGCCCGCTGCGGCGCCCGCGAGCGCGCGCAGCGTGTAGCGGCGCACGAAAGCCCGCGCGATGTAGGCGTCGCGCGCACCGACCAGGCGCAGCACGTCGATCACCTGCGCGTTGGCAGCCAGCGCCGCCGCGGCCGCGAGGGTAATGATCGCGGCGGTGGTCGCGGCGATGAGGGCGAGCGAGGCGAGGCCGACCAGCCGGATCCGGTCCGCTGCCCGGACCAGCGGTTCGCGCCAGCGGGTGTGGTCGTCGAGGACCGCCCCGGGCGCTTCGCCCGCGAGCCTGGCCCGGAGCCCGGCGACATCGTATCCTTCGGGTGTTTCGGTGATGGCGATGAGCTTTGGCACCGGCAGCGTATCGAGCGGCAGGTCCGGTCCGAACCACGGCTCCAGCAGCGCGCGCTGGTCGTCGTCGGAAAGCACCTGCGCCGTGGCCACGCCAGGCGTGGTGCTCAGCACCTCAAGAACCGCGGAAATTTGCGCTTCGACCTGGCCTGTGGGCGCCGAGATACGCACCGTGGAAGTCTGCGCAAGTGAGGCGCTCCAGGTGTCGGCGATGCGGCCGGTCGCGAGCATCAGGGCAAGGGCGAAGACGGCAAGAAAGGCCATTGCCCCTGAGGCGAAGATGGTCAGCCGCGCGGTGAACCCCGTAGGCGGCACCACCCGGTCCGCCTGCTTGTCGCCGGCGATGAGGGTCAGAGGATTGGGCAACGCGCTCACAGATCTGCACCGGCAAGATGCACCTGGTGGTTCGAAATCCGGAGCACCCGTGCCTGCACCTGCGCCTTGGCCGACCGGATCAGGTTAAGGTCATGGGTGGCGATCATGATCGTCTTGCCCATCCGGTTGAGCTCCACCATCAATTGCAGGAGCCGGATCGACATTTCCCAGTCGACATTGCCGGTCGGTTCGTCGGCCAGGATCACCTCGGGGCTCATGATGATGGCCCGTGCCAGCGCCGCCCGCTGCCGTTCACCGCCCGACAATTCCGGCGGGTGGCTGTCCTTCTGCTTCGCGAGGCCTACCCAGTGGAGCAAGTCCGAAACCTCCTCCGCGTCAATCGGCCTCCCTGAGACGGTGAGCGGCAGAGCGACGTTCTCGGTGAGGGTGAGGTGGTCGAGGAACCGCTGGTCCTGGTGGACGACGCCAACCCGGCGTCGGGTCATCGCCACCTCGTCGCGGCTCATCTCGCGCACGTCCTGTCCGAAGATCGTCACCCGGCCCTGCCCGGCGGTCAATGCGCCGTAGCACAGCTTCAGGAGAGTCGTCTTGCCCGCGCCAGAGGGGCCGGTGAGGAAATGAAAAGACCCGGGCGTGAGCTTGAGCGACACATCGCCAAGAATCGGGGCGCCGCCGTAGCCGTAGGTGACTTCGTCCAACTCGATCACGCGCCCCCCGGCTCCCCTGTTTGCAAGGTTCCGGTCTTGCGCCGGTCGCGACTGTTTTGCCCCAGCGCAGGAATTGTTGCAATCGGAGGATTGCAAAGGTTTGATTTTGAGTGTTTCCCTGCACATAATAAACCCGTGGGGCATGAATCTGTGCTGCGGGGGGGCGATTGCCGAAGGAGCGAGGGTTGGATGCGTCTGGTTTGTCCGAACTGTGGTGCGCAATACGAAGTGGACGATCGCGTCATTCCTGACGGCGGTCGAGATGTTCAATGTTCGTCTTGCGGGCATGGCTGGTATCAGATGCCGGCGAACATGGATGCTGCGGAGGAATCTGCGCTGGCCGAGCCCGAAGAGGTGATCGGGGCCGATGACGACACCGCTGACTTGGAGCCCGAGTTAGAGCCTGAGTCAGAGCCTGAGTTAGAGCCTGAACCCGAACCCGAACCCGAACCCGAGCCCGAGTCCGTGGACGGGTCCGAGGAAGAGCCGGTCGGCGAAGCCGGAACCGCGGCGCCGGCCGCGGAGGCGACCGGGGAACCGGACGCCGCCGCCGAGGCCCCGCGCGACGACATCGCGCCGGAACCGCCCGCTGAAGTCGCGGAGGTCGAAACAGCGCCGGAAACCGAGCCGGAAACCGAGCCGGAAGCCCAGCCCGAAAAAACCGTGCAAGACGGCGACACGGCGCTGGCCGCCGATGAAGCCGCCCAGGACGACATGGACAGCGCATCGGAGGACGAAGACACATCTTTCGCGCCTGGCGCCGCGGGCGCAGAAGCGTCCCGGCGTGAGCTGGACCAGAATCTGCGTGCGATCCTCCAGGAAGAGGTCGCCCGGGAGATGGCCGCGCGCGCCACGGATACCAAACCGGAATCGACGGCACCCCAGCCCGAGGTCGGTCAAACGGAACCGGCACCCGAAAGCGACGTCCAACCCGATGCGTCGCAGGAGCCTTCCGAAGGTTTCGATGGCGACGAACTTCCCGACATCGGTCCCGCGCTGACAAGCGAGCGCGACAGCGGGGTTTTCGCCGCCGCCCCAGCAGCAGCTGCTGCGGCGACGGACAAGGCCTCGCGCAAGGATCTGTTCCCGGACATCGAGGAGATCAACTCCACCCTCGACAGCCATGGTCCGGACGAAGATTACGAGGAAGAGAGCGCGTCGGAACGGCGCGGCAGTTTCGGGCGCGGCTTCCTGGCGATCATCTTCATCACCGCCCTCGCGCTCGCGCTCTACCTCGTCGCACCCAAGCTTGCCGCGAGCATTCCGGCGCTCGAACCGGCGCTTTCGGGCTATGTCGATGCCGTCAACGGGGCCCGAACCTGGCTTGAAAGCCTGTTGCAAGGGGTGACCGACCAAATCGATTCCGCCGAGTGATCCGGGCCGGACCTGTCCGGGCCGACATGCGACCCCCACGGAGAGCGACGTGACGGGATCTGTTCGTCAGAACAGATCGAGCAGTCGCTTGAGGTATTCGCGCTCCAGCTCGGGCCGGTCGGTCTCGCCCGAGCGGCGCCTGAGTTCTTCCATCAACTCCTGGGCCCGGCGGTAGACGTCTTCGCGTTCCGCAAGCGGGCCGTCGTCGGCGAGCGAACCGGTGTCGCCCGGGGTGCGGCCGAGCGGATCGGCGCGGCGCTGGCCCTGCGGCTGACCGCCAAGTTCACCCTGGTCGCCGGGCTGGTTGTTCTGCGCCTGTTGGCGCATGGTGTCTTCGATATTGCGCATGCCCTCGCGCAGCGCTTCCATTGCCTCCGCCTGGCGGTCAAGCGCGCCGGAGGTATCGCCTTCCTCAAGCGCGTCCGCGGCCTCGTCCATCGCCCGCCCGGCGCGGTCCAGCGCCTCGCGCGCGGCGTCGCCTTCCGGAGTACCGGCGCCCGGCAGCGCGCCCTGTTGGCGGCGCAATTCATTCTCAAGCGCGCGCTGACGATCTGCGAGGCTTCCCGGCGCGCCCGGATCTTCGCCGCGTCCGTCACCGCCGATGCCGGTGTCGTCGCCCGGCTGTTCGCCCTGTTGGCCGGGCTGTCCCTGTTGGCCGGATTGCCCCTGCTGTCCTTGTTGCCCCTGTTGCCCTTGCTGTCCCTGTTGCCCTTGCTCACCCGGCTGCGGCCCGCCGCGCTGGCGCTGGAGGTCGCGGAAGGCCTCGTCGGAAAGTCCCTGCTGGTCGCGCAGGGTCTCGGCGAGCCCTTCGAGAGCCTCCTGGCCGGGGCTCTGGCCCTGCTGGCCGGACGCGCCCTCGGTCATCTGCATGTTCTCCATCATCTGCTGGAGCATATCCAGCAGCTGCTGGGCCTCTTCCATCCGGCCCTGCTGCATCAGCTCTTCGATCCGGTCCATCATCGCCTGCAGGTCGGCTTGGCTCATCTCCATCGACTCGCCGCGGTCGGGCTCGTCGGTCTGGTTCTCGGGCTCGCGCCGGGCGAGCTCTTCCATGTAGTTGCGCATCGCCTCGCGATACTCGTCCATGAGCTGTTGAAGCTCTTCGGGCGTCGCCCCCTGCCGCATCGCCTCGGCAAGACGCTCGCGGGCGCGGCGCAACTCTTCCAGCGCGTCAGCCAGCGCCCCGTCCTCGATCTCGATGGCAAGCTCCCAGAGCGCGCCGGCCACTTCGTCGCGCTGCACGGCGGCCAACGTCGGCTCTTCCAGCGTCGAGATCACGGCCCTGAGCCGCAGGTACTGACCGTCGCCTGGGAACAGGTCCTCGGGCCGGTTGGAGATCGCGCGCAAAAGCCGGGCGGCGCGCGGCGCGTTTTCCTGTGACCACAGGATGTCGCGCCGTTGTTCGACGATCGCCCGCGCGAGGGGGTGCAGGAAGCGCCGGCCGGGCAGGGTAATCTCCACCGGCGCACTCTGGCCCTCCTGTCCGGCCGCGTCGAAGGCGGAGAAGGTGAGCGCCACCGGCATTTCAGCCCAAGGGTGCTCGGCGAGGTTTTCGACCAGCAGTTCCTCGATCTCTTCGCGGTCGCCCCGGTAGGGCATCGGCAGGTCGACGACGATCGCGTCCCTCGGCTCCGGGCTGGGAACCAGCCCGTGGCGCCGCGTGACCCGGGGCAGATCGAGCACGATCTCGGCAGTGCCGGCCGTCACGCCGTAATCATCCGTTGCAGCGAAAGGCAGGCGCATCTCGCCGTCGAGCGTGCGAGTGAGGTCGCCCGCGGACTGGATCCCCGGGGGGGCGTCCGGGATGGCGGCGATCTCCCAGCGGTCGTCGCCGATTTCGATGAACCCGTCGCCATCGATCTTGAAGGCGCGGGTTGGCTCCGGGTCTTCGGGGAGCGTGCGCGAATAACTCTCGGCGATCTCCAGCGCTCCGACGCGGCCATAGAGCCGCAGCGTTACCCGGGCGCCGACCGGCACCGCGAGCGGGCCCGGCGGCTGGTCGGACAGATAGAGGGTCGGCCGGCCGGTGTAGGACGGGGGCTCGATCCAGCCTTCCCAGCTCGTCTCGGCGATCGCCGCCTCGGCGCTGCCCGGCATCAGTGCGGCGAGATCGCCCCGGTGGGTGCCGGCCCCGAACAGGAGCGCGGTGGCGAGCGCAGTCGCCGCGATCAGCCGCAGCGCGAACGGGTCCTGCCCCGCCAGACGTGGCCGGGGCGGCACCGCGCGAACGGCGGCCAGGCGCCCGGCGGCCCGCGCCAGGTGCGCTGTCCAGACGGCGCGCGAGGCCGGATCATCCGTGCCGATTGCCTGCGCGTCTCCCAGCGCCGCGATCGGCGCGCCTTCGAGCGTGGCGTCCAACCGGGCGAGCGCCGCCACCCGGGTGACCCGCCTGTAGCGGCGCACCCCGAGGGCGAAGGTCACGGCCGCGGCCAGCCCGAGGCTGACGATGAGCCCGGTTCCCAGCCAGTCCGGCCAGCGGGCGAGCCCGCCCGAAAGCAGCACCGCCGCGAGCAACATCGCCGCGGTGGCAAAGGGCCAGAATGCCTGCGCGACATGCTCGACGACCAGCCCCGCCTGGGTCAGTCGCAGGGGCCATCTCAGGCGTTTGAACGCCACTTCGGTCAGCTTGGGATCGGTCATCGGGACCCTTCGCGCAATTCGTCCCATCAAGCCTACCCCGCGCCGCGTGGTCTTCCTAGACCGCGCAGCGCAACTGGCGGCAAAGTGAAGAAACCCGCCGTCCCTCCATCCTGATCGTAATACATTGAATTGTCCGGGGAGCCAGGCACAGCCGCGTGTTGCACCGCGCGAAGGGAAACCCGGTTGCGACCAGGTCGACTTCGGCGGGTCTTTGTCAGGAGGCGAAAAAGACGGCGCAAAGCCCTTGCTGCACCCCCTCGGAGCCTCGCCACGGGACGGACCGGACACCCCCAGCTGGCCCAGAGAACTGGCGCACGCGGCGTTGAACCGTTGTCAGATGTTGGTTCAAACAGCATTCCAAAGCGGCCTTGACGAACATGAACAAGGCTTCGGCGTTGACGGCGCCGTCGCGCATGTCGAATGGCGCGCCGGCCTCCTGGGTGCCATCGTCCCGGATGATCTTCGAAGGAAGGACGGGACGATCTCGTCCCCCTCCGGCGCGCCTTTGAGCTAAATCTCGGCGTTGAGGACCTCGCCCGTCGCGGTCGCCGCGCGAGAGGACCCTGCAATGCCGTGAGCGCGCTGCAGCAGGGGCGCGTTGGTACCCGCAAGGCAGGCGCCGGGCGGGGCGGGCGTGCGCGGCCGCGCCGCGGACATGGCGCGATCCGGGCGAGGATGGCTTTGGCCAGCAGATGGGCATGGCCGCCGGTGCGCGCGGTGATCAGATCGCCGTCTTCCACCACGTCCTCGTCGACGAAATCGGCCCCGTATGCAATGGCATCGCCGTGCGGGTTGGGGTGGCATGTCAGCTTGCGCCCGCGGATCATCTCGGTGTGCGGCGCGCAGAGCCAGAGCCCGTGGCAGATGAGGCCCTTCACCAGGTCGGGCTTTTCGATGGCGCGGCGCAGAAGGTCTGTGGCCGGTGGCAACTCGGCGAGGTTCTCGGTGTAGCGCAACCGGTCCGAAACCATCCCCGAGGGCACGATCAGCGCATCCAGGCTGTGAAGATCAAGCGTCTCGAGATCACCGCCATTCGAAGGGCGCGTTGTACTCGTACCCCTTGAAGGTGATCGACGCGTTGCCCCAGAGCCGGGTGACGAACTGGGCCTCCACCCCGGCTTCGAGAAAGCGGTAGTGGTAGTACCAGATCTCGTGTTCGTAGAAATCGCTTTCGATCAGGATGGCGACTTTGGGTGCGGTCATGAGGGCCACCGGGACGTGAACTCAGGGCGTCCCGCCATCGGGCGGGCCTTGGGGGCGGGCGCTGTGTCGGCGGCGGCGCCGTTCTGGTGGTGGCTGATCTCGTCGCCCGTGCTGCCGGCCCGAAGCGCGCCTTCAAGCTCGAGATCGCTGAGCGCGAAAACCTCGGTGGCCTCGATCAGTTCGAGCAGGCCGGTGAGCAGCAGGCCGATGCCAAGGACGACGTAGGTGGCCGGGTGGCGCACCAGTGGTTTGGCGATCGAGGCGAAAGGGTAGAGAAAGCGGCGAATGGCGCCGCGCGGTTTGGCATTGGCAGGCAGGTCGGTCATGGTCTTACGGTTGGCGAAAAGCGCGCCGCCGCCCGGACGTGCGGGCAGCGGCGCCATGATGATGTCAGCGAAGCGTGATTTCCTCGTCGAACTCGGCCGCGCGCACGGCCCCCGCGACCGCTTCATTGGCGTCTTTCAACACGATGTCGAAATCGGCGCCGGCCTTTTGTTTGCGGAACACGAGATACCGCAGCGCCTCGGGGCAGAGCGAAACCAGCGCAGCAGCGTCGATCTCGAGCCCGTTGGCGCCGGCGGCGAGCGCCTCCTGCATCGCGGCGTCGAGATACTTGAGATCATGCGGACCGAGCGCGCCGATCAGCGCGATCCGGGCGGTGCCGCCTTCGACGCCCAGAAGATCGGCGTTGAACCGCACCTCGGCCTGGGTCAGCCGCACCCGCACGCGAATGTCGCCGTGTGCCCTCGGGCAGCGTCACGGTGAGCGCCTCGGCGTCGTAGTCCTCGCAGGCGTGGTCGTCGATCCAGACGTCGGAGATCTTCACCGACCCTTCGGGCAGGATGTCCGGCTGGACCCGCAGAAGCCCACCCTCGCACCCACCCGGGACGGGGCGGAAGTGGAAACCCGCGCGGTTCTCCCGGCGGACCGTTTGCCGGAGTTTGCCGTAGGCATTGTCGGACTGCCCGTGGCGGGAATGGACGTGTTCTTCCGTTCAGGCCACTTGCATGGTGTTCATAAAAGCCGCCCCGGATGCCCGCGCCGCTCAGATCCTCACCGATCTGGGCGGTCCGCTTTCGGCAGCCGGCGCTCCCGGCTGGTTCGGTGAGCGTTTCGCGGGCAAGCGGCAATTGGCGGCTGTGTTGGGGGCCACGCGCCCAAACTGTCCGGCCTCAAAGCCAGTCAGGAACCGTGTCACGGCCGAGCATCTCCGCGTAGGAGGGCCGCGCGCGGATGACCGCGAACCGGTCGCCGTCCACCAGCACTTCGGGGATCAGCGGCCGCGAGTTGTATTCCGACGACATCACCGCGCCGTAGGCGCCGGCGGAGCGGAAGGCGATGAGATCGTCAGGGCCGACCGGTGCGAGGCTGCGGCCTTTCGCAAAGGTGTCGCCGCTTTCGCAGACCGGGCCGACGATGTCGTATTGTTCCTGCTCCAGCCCTGGTTCGGGCGCGATGACCGGCACGATATCGTGGTGCGCCTCGTACATCGCGGGCCGCACGAGATCGTTCATCGCCGCATCGAGGATCGAGAAACTTCCGCCCCTCGCCCTGTTTCACGTAGACCGTGCGCGCCACCATCAATCCGGCGTTGCCGGCGATGAGCCGTCCGGGCTCGATCTCGATCTCGCAGCCGAGATCCCCCACCGTCTCGCGCACGACCGCACCGTAGTCGGAGGGCAGCGGCGGCGCCGCGTTGGAGGCCTCGTAAGGAATGCCGAGCCCGCCACCAAGGTCGAGCCGGGTGATCTCATGCCCGTCCCCGCGTAGGGCCTCGGTGAGCTCCGCCACCTTCTCGTAGGCCGCGCGGTAGGGGGCGAGGTCGGTGAGCTGCGAGCCGATATGGACGTCGATGCCGACGACACGCAGGTTCGGCTGCGCCGCGGTCGCGGCATAGGCTGCACGCGCCTTGGCAATCGGGATGCCGAACTTGTTTTCGCTCTTGCCGGTGGCGATCTTCGCATGGGTTTTCGCGTCGACGTCGGGATTGACCCGGATCGTCACCGGAACCGTGACACCCAGGCTCGCCGCGACTTCCTGGAGCGCCAGCATTTCCGGCTCGCTCTCGAGATTGACCTGGCGGATCCCGCCTTCGAGGGCGATGCGCATCTCGTCACGTGTCTTGCCGACGCCCGAGAACACGATGCGCTCGCCGGGCACCCCGGCCGCCTTCGCCCGCAGGTACTCGCCGGCCGAGACCACGTCCATGCCCGCGCCCATCTCGCCGAGCAGCTTCAGCACCGCGAGGTTGGAATTGGCCTTCACCGCGTAGCACACGAGGTGATCCATCCCCGCGAGCGCATCGTCGAACACCTGGAAATGGCGCCGGAGCGTGGCCGCGGAATAAACGTAGAAAGGCGTGCCGACCGTACGCCGCGATCTCGGGGAGGGCGACGTCCTCGGCATGGAGGATGCCGGCGCGGTAGTTGAAATGGTCCATGGCGGGCCTCGTGTTTCGGTCGGGCCGTGATAGCACGCCACTCGGCGCGGTTCAATTGGCTTTCGAACGGCATGCGCCGTCCGACCCGCGGACGGCTTTGCCCCGTCACCTCGGAGGGGTGCCACCAATCGTCGGAGAGCGGTGCCGCGTCAATCCGGGTCATCGGCGCCACCAAAAGGCTCAATTTTCCGAGGCCCAAAGTGAAGGCTGGGCCACGCCCCCGGACCCCGGGGTACACTTGCGCCAACAAAGAGAGCGCGACGAGCCGCGTCGGTTCAGGTGACCGGGCGGGTGCGCAGGAAAAGATAGAGCGGCAGGCCGAAGGAGATGCCGACGAAAAGCGTGGCCGGGATCGTCACCAGGGCGAGCCAGTTCCGGCGCACAATGGTCTCGGCCATGCACCAGACGATGAGCGCGGTCGCCGAGATCATCAGATCAAGCGCGAGACCGGTGACCGCGTCATTGGCGGTCCAGAGCGCGATCATGCCGGGCAGCGAGCCACCGTCCGACGACAGGTAGGCGAGGAAGTGCCACATCGGCCAGACCGCACCGATCACGGCGAGGGTGAGGTAGGTGAGGCGGAGGCCGGACATGACGCCAGTTGGACCCATCAAGGCCGTTGATGCAAGCCGCGTTGCGAAGGTCTTGTGGTCAATCGCGCCCGTCGGTGAACTCGACGAGATCCCAGAGATTGCCATAGAGATCTTCGAAAACGGCGACGATACCGTAGTCCTGGACGCTTGGGGGACGCACGAACCGGACCCCATTCCGCACAAGTCTTTCGTGGTCCTGCCAGAAATCGTTTGTGCGCAGGAACAGAAATACGCGTCCTCCAGCCTGATCCCCGACAAAGGCGCGTTGGCGGTCGTTCGAGGCACGCGCCAGCAGGATAGAGCAGGCACCGGCCCCCGTTGGCTTCACCACCACCCACCGTTTGTCCTGTTCGGGTTGGTGGGTGTCCTCGACAAGTTCGAAGCCCAATGTCCCGACGTAGAAGTCGATGGCTTCGTCATAGTCCCGCACCACGAGCGCGATATGGGCGAGGCTTTGGGCCATTTCAGCGGAGCTGTTCGCGCCACCGCGCGATCTGCTCGCGCACCCGCACCGGTGCGGTGCCGCCGTAGCTTTGGCGCGAGGCAACCGAGGCCTCCACGGTGAGCACGTCGAACACGCTTTCGGTGATCCCGTCAAACACGCCCTTCATGTCGGCCAGATCAAGTTCGGCCAGGTCGCAACCCTGCGCTTCGGCCAGCGCCACCAGCGCGCCGGTGACATGGTGGGCGTCGCGGAACGGCAGGCCCGCATCGCGCACCAGCCAGTCGGCGAGGTCGGTCGCGGTGGCGAAGCCGGACGCCGGCGGCGGCGGCCAGTGCGTCGCGGTTGGCCTGCATGTCGGACATCATGCCGGTCATCGCCGCGAGCGACAGCATCAGCGTGTCGGCGGCGTCGAACACCGGTTCCTTGTCTTCCTGCATGTCCTTGGCATAGGCCAGCGGCAGGCCCTTCATCACGGTGAAAAGCGCCAACGGTCGCGCCGAGGATACGGCCGATCTTGGCGCGGATGAGTTCGGCGGCGTCGGGGTTCTTCTTCTGCGGCATGATCGAGCTGCCGGTGGAGAACCTGTCCGACAGCGTCACGAAGCCGAACTGCGCTGAGGACCAGATCACGAGCTCCTCCGACAGGCGCGACAGGTGCATCGCAGAGATGGCTGGCGGCGGTGAGGAACTCGAGCGCGAAGTCGCGGTCCGAGACGGCGTCGAGCGAATTGGCCATCGGCCGGTCGAAGCCGAGCGCCGCGGCGGTGGCATCGCGGTCGATGGGGAAACAGGTGCCGGCGAGCGCGGCCGCGCCGAGCGGGCATTCGTTCATCCGCATCCGCGCATCGGCGGAACCGCGAGAGGTCGCGCGCGAGCATCTCGACATAGGCCAGCATGTGGTGGCCCCAGGTGACCGGCTGTGCGGTCTGCAGATGGGTGAAGCCGGGCATGACCCAATCCGCGCCGGTCTCGGCTTGGCCCAGAAGCGCGCCGATCAGCGCTTCGATGCCCTCGATTGCCGCGTCGTGCTGGTCGCGCACCCAGAGCCGGAAATCGGTCGCCACCTGGTCGTTGCGCGAGCGCGCCGTGTGCAGCCGCCCGGCCGGCTCGCCGATGATCTCCTTCAGCCGCGCCTCGACATTCATGTGGATGTCTTCGAGCGCGGTCGAGAAGGTGAACTCCCCCGCTTCGATCTCTGACAGTACCGTGAGCAGCCCTTCCCGGATCGTCTCCGCATCGCTATCGCTGATGATGCCTTGGGCCGCCAGCATCGCGGCATGGGCCCGCGAACCGGCGATGTCCTGGGAGGCAAGCCGCTTGTCGAACCCGATCGAGGCGTTGATCGCCTCCATGATCGCGTCCGGTCCGGCGGCGAAGCGGCCGCCCCACATGGCGTTGGCGCTCTTTTTTTCTGTCATGGGGCACGGGCCTCGGGAGTCTTTGAATGTTGCGTTTCGCTTTCTTCTACGCGGCCCTTCTGATGGGTGCAAACACCGCCCTTGCCGCCGATCCGGCCGCGCTGAAGGCGCTGAAGACCGGCGAGATGAAGCAATTGGCCATACATGCCACGCCGAAGCCCGCAGGCGACGCGGATTTCACCGACCGGGAGGGGGCCACCCACAATCTCGCCGATTGGCGCGGCAAGGTGGTGCTATTGAATTTCTGGGCAGTGTCCTGCGTGCCCTGCCGCGAGGAGATGCCAAGCCTCGACAGGCTCGAAGAGGAAATGGGCGGCGAGGATTTCGCGGTGGTTCCGGTGGCCTTCGGCTACAACCACCCCGGCGGGCTCGCGCGGTTCCTGAAAAATTACGAGATCGACGCGCTCCCGGTGCTGCTCGACCCCGACCGCAAGCTCTCGGCACAGATGGGCGTGGTCGCGCCGCCGGTGACCATGATCCTCGACCGCGAGGGACGTGAGGTTGCGCGGTTCATCGGCGGGGCCGACTGGGCCGGCGACGAGGCGAGGGCGGTAATTCAAGCGGTGATCGACGGATAAGATGTGCTTGAGGGGCTTTCTGCCCGCCAAGTCCCCGCGAGAGCATTCTGCCAGAATGAAGTTGGCGCGGGTCGTGTCATAACCGCCGCGCCGGGCAGCCGACGAGGTGGTCGTTGACCAATCCGCATGGCCTGCATCCAGGCATAGACGATGGTCGGACCGCACGAAGCGGAAGCCCGCCTTGCGTTCAGATCCTTCGAAACTCGCTCCGAAAGCGGGGTCGAGGCGGGCACCTCGGCAAGCGTGTCGAAGCGGTTCTGCAGCGGTGCGCCGTCGACATAGTTCCACAGCCGCTCCGCGAAGGGTTCGGCCCCGCCCGATCTCCAGATAGGCGCGGGCATTGCCGATCGTGGCCTCGATCTTGCCGCGATGGCGCACGATGCCGGGATCGGCGAGCAGGCGGGCGACATCCGGCGCGCCCCAGTCGGCGATCACCGCCGGATCGAACCCCGCGAAAGCGACGCGAAAGTCGTCGCGCTTGCGCAGGATGGTGATCCAGGCGAGCCCGGCCTGGAAGCCGTCGAGCACCAGCTTTTCCCACAGCGCCCGCCCGTCGAATTCCGGCACGCCCCATTCCGTCGTCGTGATAGGCGTGGTAGAGCGGATCGTCGCCGCACCAACCGCACCGTTGTCCCCTGATCCTGCGCATCCATATCGGTCTCCTGCCGCCGCATATTCCATAGAATTAGCTGTAAATACCGGTTTTCACAGCTTTTTCATCGATGCGCGTTTGAATGCCCAGGATTGTGGAGCTGTGGACATGCAATATTTCAACTCATTCGACCACGTCGATTCGAAACCCGAGTTCGGCAGTCCGTTGTCGGTCGCCATTTCCGGGCGCGACCACGAAACCATGCAGATGGTCCGCCGCGCTGTCGAAACCGGGCAGGTCATGCTCGCCTACCAGCCGATCGTTCGGGCGTGCAATCCGGAACGTCCCGCCTTCTACGAAGGGCTGCTCCGGGTGCTCGATCACACCGGTCGGATCATACCCGCGGGCGATTTCATGGACGTGGTCGAGGCAAAGGAGCTCGGTCGCCAGATCGATACCTGGGCGATCGATCTGGGATTTCGCGCGCTGGCCGAAAACCCGGAATTACGGCTTGGCCATCAACATGTCGGCCCGGTCGATCGGCTATCCGCGCTGGATGACGGCGCTGCGCCAGGGGCTGGAGCGGGATTCCGACCGCAGGCGAAAGGCTGATCCTCGAAATCACCGAACGCACCGCAATCGTAATGCCGGACCTCGTCCAGGTTTTCATGTCCGAAATGCAGAGCCAGGGGATCTCCTTCGCGCTCGACGATTTCGGCGCCGGCTACACCGCGTTTCGGTACCTGCGCGATTTGTACTTCGACATCCTCAAGGTCGACGGCGAGTTTACCAAGCAGATCGCCTCCAACCCCGACAACCAGGTCATTGCGCAGGCGATGCTGTCGATGGCCCAGCATTTCGACATGCTGACCGTCGCCGAGAACGTCGAGTTCCTGGGAAGACGCCGATTTTCTTATCGGTGCCGGCGTACGACATGCTTCAGGGTCATTTCTTCGGTGCGGCCACCGTCCGTCCGAAGTGGCGTGAAGAGGTGCAGGCCACGCGGGCCTGAAGGCGGGGGGCGGGCGCCGTCGCCGCCACCGGGCGCTTCACGGGCCTGAATCCGAAAGCAGCCCCGCAACCGGAGGGCCCAGGCGATTCTTAGCGCGATGCCCCACCTTTGCCGTGCCCGTCGTCCCTCCGATTCGGGTTATTCGACCCGTGCGACCCCGCCTCCGCTCGATGAAATCCTCCATCCATGGGTGATTTGCGCCGTGAGCGCATTTCGGACCCTCGACGTGGTTGCTCTCTCGACAGGTGCCCGGTAGCCTTGAAGTCCGGCCGGCAGGAATGGGCGCGACCGGGGAATTTGGCCGGCGGGCAACGCCGGACGACAGGAGAGGACAGACTATGACCAACGTCGTAATCGTATCTGCCGCCCGCACGCCGGTGGGCAGTTTCAACGGCGCGTTCGCGAACACGCCGGCGCATGACCTCGGCGCCGCCGTGCTCGAAGCCGTCGTCGCGCGCGCCGGGATCGACAAGCGATGTATCGGAGACGATCCTCGGCCAGGTGCTGACCGCCGGCCAGGGTCAGAACCCGGCCCGCCAGGCGCCCATCAATGCCGGCCTTCCGATCGAAAGCGCCGCCTGGGGCATCAACCAGGTCTGCGGCTCGGGCCTGCGCGCCGTGGCGCTCGGCGCCCAGCAGATCCAGCTTGGCGACGCCGACGATCGTCGTCGCCGGCGGCCAGGAGAACATGACCCTGGCCCGCACGTGGCGCACCTGCGCGACGGCCACAAGATGGGCGACATCAAGTTCATCGACACGATGATCAAGGACGGCCTCTGGGATGCCTTCAACGGCTATCACATGGGCAACACCGCCGAGAACGTCGCCCAGCAGTGGCAGATCACCCGCGACGAGCAGGACGCCTTCGCCGTCGCCTCCCAGAACAAGGCCGAAGCGGCGCAGAAGGCCGGCAAGTTCGAGGACGAGATCGTCCCCGTCACCATCAAGACCCGCAAGGGCGACATCGTCGTCGACAAGGACGAGTACATCCGCCACGGCGCCACCATCGAAGCGATGCAGAAGCTGCGCCCGGCCTTCGCCAAGGAAGGCACGGTCACCGCCGGCAACGCCTCGGGCATCAACGACGGCGCCGCCGCCGTTCTGCTGATGACCGCCGAGGACGCCGCAGAAGCGCGGGATCGACCCCGCTGGCGCGCATCGTCTCCTGGGCGACCGCCGGCGTCGATCCGGCGATCATGGGCACCGGCCCGATCCCGGCCTCAGCCGCAAGGCGCTGGAAAAGGCCGGCTGGACGGTCGACGACCTCGATCTGGTCGAGGCCAACGAGGCCTTTGCCGCGCAGGCCTGCGCGGTCAACAAGGACATGGGCTGGGACCCGGCGATCGTCAACGTCAACGGCGGCGCCATCGCCATCGGCCACCCGATCGGCGCCTCGGGCGCGCGGGTCCTGAACACGCTGCTGTTCGAAATGCAGCGCCGCGACGCCAAGAAGGGCCTCGCCACGCTGTGCATCGGCGGCGGCATGGGCGTCGCCATGTGCGTCGAGCGCGCCTAGCCACACCTGACGACCGGTCCGGACGCGCGGCGCCCGGGCTTTTTTGCAGGTCAGAAAAATCTTGCGCAGCAAAATTGCGCATGGTCTACTCACGGTAACAGAGTTACCCAAATCGAATCGAAACAGGGAGGATATCATGGGAAGGGTTGCACTGGTCACCGGCGGCACGCGCGGCATTGGCGCGGCGATCTCGAAAGCGCTGAAGGACGCGGGCTACACCGTCGCCGCCACCTACGCCGGCAACGACGAGGCGGCGGCGACCTTCACCGCCGAAACCGGCATCAAGACCTACAAGTGGAACGTCGCCGACTACGACGCCTGCAAGGCCGGGCATCGCCCAGGTCGAGGCCGATCTCGGCCCGATCGACGTGCTGGTCACCAATGCCGGCATCACCCGCGACGCGCCGTTCCACAAGATGACGCCCGAGCAGTGGCAGGAGGTGATCGACACCAACCTCACCGGCGTGTTCAACACCGTCCACCCGGTCTGGCCCGGCATGCGCGAGCGCAAGTTCGGCCGCGTCATCGTGATCTCCTCGATCAACGGCCAGAAGGGCCAGTTCGCCCAGGTCAACTATGCCGCGACCAAGGCCGGCGATCTCGGCTTCGCCAAGTCGCTGGCCCAGGAAGGCGCGCGCGCCGGCATCACCGCCAACGCGATCTGCCCCGGCTACATCGCCACCGAAATGGTGATGGCGGTGCCCGAGAAGGTGCGTGAGAGCGATCATCGCCGCAGATCCCGGTCGGCCGTCTGGGCGAGCCCGAAGAGATCGCGCGCTGCGTGGTCTTCCTCGCCTCCGACGACGCGGGCTTCATCAACGGCTCGACGATCTCGGCCAACGGCGCGCAGTTCTTCGTCTGAGTCGAACCGCTTCAGACCGCACAGCCTGCAGTCATGGAAGGGCCGTCCTGCCGGGCGGCCCTTTCTTCGTTGCAGGCCTGAATGCGAGCGGGCCAGGCGCCCAGCGCGCCGAACACCCGCCAGGCGACCAGCGAGCGCTGATGTGGGTCTCGTGTGCGGCATGGCGCAGCGTGGGGTTCGTGGTGGGTTCGATCATGGGTCCGCCTTCTTCAGGAAATTGTCTTGACTTCGTATGCACCTTTGGAAACATCAGACAAACGAGACTTGTTGCGACTTCACTTAAGAAATACTTAACCGAAATGCCGGACCGCCTGCCGCCACTGACAGCCCTTCGCGCCTTCGATGCCGCCGCGCGGCACATGTCGTTCGCGAAAGCGGCCGCGGAATTGAACGTGACGCCGGCGGCGCTGTCGTTCCAGATCAAGTCGTTGGAGACGCATCTCGGCCAGCCGCTGTTTCGGCGGTTGAACCGGGCGGTGGAACTGACCGAAGCCGGCCATGCCCTCGCCCCCGGCGCCCGCGACGGGTTCGAGGCGCTCGCCGCCGCCTGGCGCCGGACGCGCGCCACCGGCACGGTCCGGGCCGTCACGGTGACGGCTGGCCCCGCCTTTACCGCGAAGTGGCTCGCGCCGCGCATGTTCCGCTTCGCCGAGAGCCACCCCGACATCGAGCTGCGTTTCGTGGCCAATCTGCGGCTGATGGATATCGAGCGCGAGGAGATCGACGTGGCGATCCGCTTCGGGTACGGCGACACGGCAGAGCCCGCGGCGATCGTGCTCATCGAGGAGTGGTTCACCCCGATGATGACGCCGGAGATGGCCGCCCGCTTCCCCGAGCCGTCGCAACTGCCCGCCAATTTGCTGCTTCATCAGGACGACACCGCGTTTCTCGATCCGCCCTGCGACTGGCCGGCCTGGTTTCGCGCCGCCGGCCTCGTACCGCCCGAAGGCCCGGGCCCGCATTTCAGCCAGGCCGACCATGCGCTCGACGCGGCGGCGGGCGGTGCCGGCGTGCTCCTCGGTCGTCACTCGATTGCCGGTGGCGGCGCTCGCCGAAGGCCGCCTGGTGGCGCCCTGGGATCTCGCACTCACGACTCGGGCGCACTACCGCCTGCTGACCCGGCCCGGCGCCACGGAAAACCAGGGCGTACAGGCCTTCATCGACTGGATCAGGGCAGAGATGTCGGGCATGGGAAATCCCAGACCCGGGCACAGATTCGTTGCCGCCTCGGAGGTTCCGCGATGACACGAACAGCTGCGACGCTTGTCGGTTTCACCGCTGTCGCTCTCTGGGCGCTGCTGGCCCTGTTCACGGTGGCCACCGCGCCGGTGCCGCCGTTTCAGCTCAACGCCATGGCGTTCGCGGTCGGCGGATCTGTCGGGCTGGTCTGGCTCGGCGCGACCGGCGGGTTCGGCCAGCTTGTCCGGGTGAACTGGCGGGTCTACGTCTTCGGCACGCTCGGGCTGTTCGGCTACCACGCCTTCTACTTCACCGCGCTGCGCCTCGCGCCGCCAGCGGAGGCGGGCCTGATCGCCTATCTCTGGCCGCTGCTGATCGTGTTGTTCTCCGGACTGCTGCCGGGCGAGCGCCTGCGCCCCGGCCATGTCGCGGGCGCGCTGGTCAGCCTCGCGGGGGCGGCGCTGATCCTCGGGGGCGGGCTTGGCAACGGCGGCGAGGGCGCGCTCGCGGGCTACGGTTTCGCCATCGCCTGTGCGCTCACCTGGTCGGGCTACTCGGTGCTCTCGCGCCGGCTGGGCGCGACGCCGACGGCCTCGGTCGCGGTGTTCTGCGTGGCCACGGCGGTGCTGTCCGGCCTCGCACACCTTGCCTTCGAGGAAACGGTCAGCCCGAACGGGGCGACCGGTTGGGCTGCGGTGTTGGGGCTCGGCCTCGGCCCGGTGGGGCTTGCCTTCTACACCTGGGATGTCGGCGTGAAGCGCGGCGATATCCAACTGCTCGGCACGGCCTCATATGCCGCGCCGCTGTTGTCTACGCTTGCGCTGATCCTGGCCGGCATGGCCGAGATGCGTCGCGAACTGCTGCTCGCAGCCGCCCTGATCACCCTGGGTGCCGTCATGGCCGCAAGGGCGAGCCGAAAACCGAGCAATCCCTGATCGATCGGTTGCGGACTCACCTGCGGGCCCCGCCTGCCAGAACCAGCCTGCCGGATTCACCCAGCCAAGATCATTCCGCCGGGATCAGGCGGTCGAAAGCCGTTCGATTTCTTCCTTGATCCGGAGTTTCTCTTTCTTCATCGCCACAATATCGAGATCGTTTGTACCGAGACTGGCCTGTGCTTTCTCGACTTTGTTGGACAGCGCTTCATGCTTCTTGCGAAGTTCGGTCAGATGCGCGTCAAGGTTCATGGCGGTCTCCTTGTTTTTTCCACTCGTCGTCCCTTCAGTGCAGCACAGAATTTGGCTCTTGTCACGAAAACCTTGCACGGGCTGGCATGAACTGGCCGTGTCACAATCGGGGCGTCGGCGGGGGGTCAGCCGAGCGGCAGATGGGCCCCCGCCCGCAGGATCGCCGAGACATCGCGGCGGTAGGTATCCTTGTCGCCGAGATGCTCGGCGCCGTCATGCAGGATAAGGGGCGCCGCGAGCCGGAACGCGCCACGCCCACCCTTGCGGGCCTGCACGAGCACAAGTATCGCTGCCCGCCCGGCGCGCGGCGCGAGCGGCTTGACGCGGATTGATCCCAACCGGTGATCCATGCCCGCGAGGATTTCCGGCAGGCGCTCCGCCTTCTGGATCACCGTCAGATACCCCCGGGGTTTCAGCCGCCGCGTCGCCGCGTCGATCCAGGCGGCCAGGGGCGTATCCTCGAACAGGGCCGCCTCGCGCCCCGGGTCGGCGCTGGTCGTCGCTTGGGCAGGCAGATGGTAGGGCGGGTTCATGATGACCTGGTCGAAGCTCTCCTCCGTCACCTCCAGCGGCAGTGCGGCGATGTCGGCGGTGAACACCTCCATGGCGACCCCGTTGTCGAAGGCGTTGACCCGGGCGAGGTCGGCGTAATCCGCCTGCCGCTCCACGCCGACGAGTCTGAGCCCCGGCACCCGCGTCCCGAGGCAGAGTGCCGCTGCCCCCGCGCCGCAGCCGAGATCGAGCACGCTGTCGCCCGGTTGCGCCGCGACGGCGGCCGCCAGGAACACCGGATCGAGCCCAGCCCGGTACCCCTCGCGCGGTTGCGTCAGCGTGAGCTGCCCGCCGAGAAACCTGTCTTTCGTTACCTCGGACCGGGGAAACCCCATGTTCACGCCTCGGTGTACTCGATGCCGTTGTCGCCCACGATCCGCCGGGCGCGGCCGAGATCCTCGTCGCGGACCATAAGGCGGCGGGGCAAAATTCCTATGGATCCCTCCAACGCACTCATATGGACGTCCACGGCAAAGGCCGTTATACCTTCGCCGTCGAGGAGCGCCGTTGCGAAGGCAATGACCGTCGGGTCGGTGGTTCTCAGAAGCTCTTTCATCCTCAGAGACTTACCGGCTCAGCCGGAGAAGTCGAGAGGCGCCGGGCGGATGATGGAACACGGAACGGTGACGATGCGCGACGAGATAGCCCACCTGCCCCACGAAAGGTTGGCAGAATACCTGTCGGGTGACCTTGCGGCGGTCAACGATCTGATTCGCACGCGCATGCATTCCGAACATGCCCCCCGGATACCGGAAGTGACCGCACATCTGGTCGAGGCCGGGGGTAAACGGCTCCGGCCGATGCTGACCCTCGCCGCCGCCCGCCTCATGGGTTACCCTGGCCCCTTCCACGTCCACCTTGCCGCCACCGTCGAATTCATCCACACCGCCACGCTCTTGCATGACGACGTGGTCGACGGATCCGAGAAGCGGCGCGGACGACCGACTGCCAACCTGTTGTGGGACAACAAGTCTTCGGTGCTGGTGGGCGACTACCTGTTTGCGCGCTCGTTCCAGCTGATGACCGAAACCGGCAACCTCGAGGTCCTGAGTATTCTGTCGCGCGCCGCCGCGACCATCGCCGAAGGCGAGGTGCTGCAACTGACGGCTGCCACCGATATCACGACCGACGAGGGCGTGTATCTGCAGGTTGTCCGTGGCAAGACCGCGGCGCTGTTCTCGGCCGCCTGCGAAGTGGGTGGCGTGATCGCCGGTGCCGACGCCCGCGCGGTGGAGGCCCTGGCCGGTTTCGGCGACGCGATGGGCATCGCCTTCCAGATCGCCGACGACCTGCTCGATTTCTGGGGCGACGAGGGAATCGGCAAGAACAACGGCGACGATTTCCGCGACCGCAAACTTACCTTGCCGATGATCAAGGCGATCGCCGCCGCGGACGAAGACGAACGTGCGTTCTGGGAGCGCACCATCGGCCAGGGCCGCCAGGCCGACGGCGATCTCGAGGAAGCACGGCGGCTGATGGAGGCGCATGGCACGCTCGAAGCCACGCGGCGAGACGCGGTCGGCTGGTCGGACAAGGCCAAGGCCGCGCTCGAAGGCCTGCCAGAACATCCGATTCGCGATATGCTCAGCGATATCGCCGACTATGTGGTCGCACGCCTCAACTGACCCTTGCCCGACCCTGTGCCCGCGCTGAGCCCGACCGGAAGGCAGGCCGCGCGGGCAATGCGCCTTGTGGCCTTGCCTCCTCTGGACAGTTGGCAAAGTGATCCGGCCGAACCTCTAGCATGTTCCAGACGCAAAGCGGCTATGACGCTCCGACGGTCGTTTCTTGGCCGATAGGCATTGAAACCAGATCAAATCGTCGTGAGATTGAAAGCGGGAATTGACTGGGAAATGGAATGTCTCAAGGAGCATTCGAAGTGATCGCTATCGCGGCCTGCCCAGGCGGTTCGATGCCGCGAGCGCGGTGCGGGGCATGTTCCACGAACGTCCTTCCAATCCTTTGCCCGATGCCGGTGGGGACAAGGTAAACTTGCTGCATTTCAACAAGGAAGTCGGTCTCCGACGCATCTGAGCGCCGCTGCCCCCCACCGACCGACACTTCAGATGGACAGAACATGCCAAAAAGCGTCTACATCGCCTCCACCGGACGGGACAGCGGCAAGTCGATCATCGTCTTCGGGATGATGGAGTACTTGCTGGGGCGATCGCACAGGATCGGATACTTCAAACCGATTGCGACCGACAGCACCACCGGCCGCGATACCATGTCGCTGGTTTCGCATCACTGGAACCAGGCCATGGATGGACGGGTCGTCGCGGCATACACCCAGGAGGAGGCCGACGAAATCCAGGCGCGCGACGGCCTCCAGGCGCTGCACATGGGAATCCTGCAGGCCTATTCGGAGCTCGAGAAAAACTGCGATTTTGTCCTGTGTTCCGGAACGAATTTTTCCCGAAGCACCTCGGCCTTCGAGTTCGAGTTCAACATCAACGTCGCGAAAAACCTCGGCGCGTCGCTGCTTCCGGTCATCAGCGGGCATGACATTCCCTCCAAGAAGGTCATCGAGCGGCTGCGCTCGCTGCTGGAGCTCGTGGACGACAGTCACACGCCGGTTCTGTCGGCAATCGTGAACCGGGTTCCGGTCGAAGCCGTAGGCGAAACGCGCGTGGCGCTCACCAAGGCGTTCGGTGGGAAGCCTCCGGTCTTCGTCGTGCCCGACGAACCCTCGCTGTCGCGCCCGACCGTTCGCGACATCGCCGATGTGGCAGGGGTCACCCGCTTCTCGGTCACCCAGGATACGCTGGTGCGCGAGGTCTGTGACATCAAGGTTGCCGCGATGGGGGTTCCGAACTTCCTCGGCTACATCACCGACGGCGAACTCGTCATCACCCCGGGCGACCGCGCCGACATCGTGATCGCCTGTTTGCTGGCGCACCGCTCGCCGAATTACCCCGACATCGCCGGCGTCGTGCTGACGGGCGGATTGCTGCCCGAAGAATCCGTCGTCAAGCTGATGACCGGGTCCGGCCGGAGCCCGCTCCCGTTCCTTTCGATCGAGGACGATACCTTCGCGGCGGTTCAGAAGATCGAGAAGAAACGGGGATGGCTCTCGCCGAAAGAACCCAAGAAGCTGGCGACGGCGATGAAGCTGTTCCAGTCGTCGGTGGATGTCGATGCCATGGGGCTCGAATTCGCGCCCTTGAAGGATGGGCCGGTCACGCCCCTGATGTTCGAGCAGAAGCTGCTGATGCGGGCCGCTGCCGACCGCAAGAGGATCGTCCTGCCGGAAGGCGAGGATCACCGCATTCTCCGCGCGACCTCCGCCCTGAAGGCGCGCGGGGTGGCGGAGATTGTCCTCCTGGGCAACGAGGATACCGTGCGGCGCCGGGCAATGGACGATGGCCTGGCGCTTGACGGCATCGAGGTGATCGACCCGGCAACTTCGCCGCTCCTGAACCGCTTCATCGACGAATATGTCGAGCTTCGCAAGCACAAGGGCGTCACCTACCCGGTGGCCAAGGACCGGATGATCGACCCGAGCTATTTCGGCACGATGATGGTGCATCTGGGCGAGGCGGACGGGATGGTGTCCGGCGCGGTCTCGACCACCGCCCACACCATCCGGCCGAGCTTCGAATTCGTGAAGACGAAACCGGGTATCTCGCTTGTGTCGAGCGTGTTCCTGATGTGCCTCGAAGATCGCGTGCTGGTCTATGGCGATTGCGCGGTGAACCCGAAGCCGACCGCTTCGGAGCTTGCCGACATCGCCATCAGCGCAGCGGAGACCTCGGCAATGTTCGGGATCGAACCCCGGATCGCGATGCTGTCCTACTCGTCGGGCAATTCCGGCACCGGCGATGAGGTCGAGCGGGTCCGCGAGGCGACCGGGATGGTGCGCGAGAGACGGCCCGATCTGCTCGTCGAGGGCCCGATCCAGTATGACGCCGCCTCCGAGATGTCGGTCGCGCGGTCCAAGATGCCGGGCAGCCTGGTCGCCGGCCGGGCAACAGTGTTTATCTTTCCCGATCTCAACGCGGGGAACAACGCCTACAAGGCGGTCCAGCGCACAGCCCATGCGGTTGCTATCGGTCCGGTCCTGCAGGGCCTGAACAAGCCGGTGAACGATTTGTCGCGCGGGTGCACCGTGCCCGACATCGTCAACACCGTGGCAATCACCGCTATCCAGGCGCAGGAACTATGACCCTTATCGCAATCGTCAACTGTGGAAGCTCTTCGATCAAGTTCAGGGCGCTCGACCCGGACGGCCGCGAAACGGTCATTGACGGGATGATCGAGGGGATCGGCGAAAGCGCGGGCCGACTTCGGGTCAAGTTCCCTGGCCAACCCGCGACCGCCGACATCGACATCGCCGCGCCGATCTCCGATCACCGGCAGGGGATCGACCGGTTGTTTCACGAAATCCTCGCCACCCCGGCGCTCGAAGCCGGCGGCGGCTTCGCCTGTATCGGCCACCGCGTGGTCCACGGCGGCGAGGAGTTTACCCAGCCGGCCCTGATTACCGACGAAGTGCTGGAAGCGATCCGCCGGCAGGTTCCGCTCGCGCCTCTGCACAACCCGGCCAACATCGTTGGGATCGAGGCGGCGATGGACGTGGCCCCGGATATCCCGCATGTCGCGGTGTTCGACACCGCGTTTCATCAGAGCATTCCGGCGCAAGCCTATCGCTACGGCGTGCCCAACGCGCTCTATGAAGACCACAAGGTGCGGCGCTACGGGTTCCACGGGACCTCGCACGCCTATGTCTCGCGCGCGGCGGCGGATTTGGTCGACAAACCCGTCGAGGAATTCAACGCCATCGTCCTGCACCTCGGCAATGGCGCCAGCGTGACGGCGATCCGGGGCGGAAAGAGTGTCGATACCTCGATGGGCCTCACGCCGCTCGAAGGGCTCATCATGGGAACGCGTTCGGGCGATGTAGACCCGGCGCTGCACCGCTTTCTGGCCGAGAACGCGGGCCTCTCCATCCTGGAAATCGACGCGATGCTGAACCGCGAGAGCGGGTTGAAGGGCATCTGCGGCGACAACGACATGCGCGCGATCGAGGCGCGCATGGAGGACGGCGACGAGAGCGCCAAACTCGCTTTCGACATGTTCGCCTACCGTGCGCGAAAATACCTCGGTGCCTACATGGCGGTGCTGGGCCGGGTCGATGCGGTGATCTTCACCGCCGGGATCGGGGAAAACTCACCGACCGTGCGCGAGGCGATCTGTTCGGGGCTGGAGCCGCTCGGGGTCACGCTCGACGACGCGCGCAACGCCGGGCGCGGCGGTCCGAAAGAGATCAGCGCGGCGCAAAGCCGGACCAAGGTGCTGGTAATCCCGACCGAAGAAGAACTCGAGATCGCGGTTCAGGCGCTGCACTGCATCGAACAGGCCGGCGGCTGAGCGGTGACTGGACCGGACAGGGCCTACCGCCTTCAGCGCAAGGTGGCGGCGGTGACCCACCAGTCGGGGTGCGCGGCGGCGAGCTGTTCTGCCGCGTGATCGGCCTCGGCCCGGTCTTCGAACAGGGCAAAACAGGTGGCGCCGGAGCCCGACATCCGCGCGAGCCGGGCGCCGGGAAGAGCGCGCAGCGCGTCGAGCACCTCGGCGATGACCGGCGCGACCTGGGTCGCCGGCGCTTCGAGATCGTTGCGCTGCTTGGAGATCCAGTCGATCGCCGACCAGCCGGCACGCCAGCGCGGGATGCGTTTCGGCATCGGCGCACCGTTCTTGTCCTCAAGCGCTTGGAACACCTCCACCGTGGCCACCGCGACGCCGGGGTTGGCGAGCACCGCTGACAGGTCCGGCATGCCCTCGACGGGCTTCACGTCCTCACCGATCCCGCGCATCCGCGCGGCCTGACGCATCAGGCAGACGCGTACGTCGGCGCCAAGCGCGGTGGCGCCCTCGGGAATGGTGTTGGTCCCGGCGAGTTCGGCCATTGCATAGAGCGTGGCCGCCGCGTCGGACGAGCCGCCGCCGATCCCCGCCGCCACCGGCAGGTGCTTGTCGAGGGTGATCGCGACCGGCAGATCGAACAGCCCCGCGGCCTTGACGACGAGGTTGGTCTCGTCCGCAGGGCAACCCGCGGCCATCGGCCCGGTGACCTCCAGTGTCGTCTCGTCCGCAGGCATCACCCGCACCCTGTCGCCCACATCGGCGAAAACGACGAGGCTGTCGAGCAGGTGATACCCATCGCCGCGCTGTCCGGTGACATGCAGCGTGAGGTTGATCTTGGCGGGCGCGAAGGTGCGCGACATCATCGCGAGATCGCCTCCCCGCCTTCTTCCTCCAGCACCGCGTCGAGGCCAATTTCCAGCTTGCGGCGGATCCGGTCGGGGTTGAGCTCGTCGACGTCGGTGTCGTCGGTGACGAAAGACAGCGCCCGCCGCCACTGGAACCGCGCTTCGCGCACCCGTCCGACCGCCCAGAACGTGTCTCCGAGATGATCGTTGAGCACCGGTTCGAGCGGCAGAAGCTCGACCGCGCGTTCCATCTCCTCGACCGCATCCTCGTAGCGTCCGAGCCGGAAATAGACCCAGCCGAGACTGTCGCGGATATAACCGTCATAGGGCCGGGCGCCGACCGCGCGCTTGATCATGTCGAGCGCCTCGTCGAAGTGTTCCCGCCGCTCGACCAGCGAATAACCGAGGTAGTTCAGCACCGAAGGCTGGTCCGGGCTCAGCTCCAGCGCCTTGCGGAAATCGGCCTCGGCCTCCGCCCAGGTGTCGCGACGTTCGAAGGTGATGCCCCGTGCGAAATAGACCCGCCATTGCGCCGGCCGGTCGGTATCGTATAGCGCGATGGCCGCGTCGTAATGCGGCGTCGCCTCGGCGTAACGCTGTTCGCTCCGCAGCGCGTCGCCGATGGCAGCGTGCAGCACCGGCGACTCCGGGTGGGCTTGCACGGCGCTGGTCAGCACGGCAATCGCGTCATCGACCCGGCCGAGCTCCTTGAGCGCGCTAGCGCGCCCGAGCTGCGCCTGCGGCCACGAGATGTCGTCTGCCGGCACGGCCGCGTAGGCCTCGGCCGCAAGCTCGTAGCTCATCATCTCGTCAAGCACCTGCGCGGCCACCAGGGTGGCGCCGACATGGCCCGGGTCGAGATAACCCGAGATCCGCGCATAAAGCAGCACGAGCCCGGGGTCGGTCTCGCCCTGGAGCGACTCGCCGATCTCGTAGAACAATTGCGCGATTCCCTCGCGCGGACCTTCGATCGCGGTGAACGGGATCGGCTTGCCGGCGCGGAGTTCCTCGCTGAGCGTAATCAACTCCGGGTCGTTGGTTCCCGGAAAGGCCTCTGCGAGCAGGTCGGCCGCGTCGGGGTTGCGTTCGAGCTGGCTCAGCACCTGGATATAGGCAAGGACGCCCGCGCGGTTGAGCCGCAGCACGGTCTCGGACCCGCTGAAGATCTCCGCAGCCCCCTCGTAGTCGCCCACCAGGGCCAGCGCGAGCGCCTTCTGCAAGAGCGCCGGCTTGCCGGCCGGGCCGCCGTCGATAAGCGTATCGAACAGCGCGAGGGCCTCACTCATCTGGCCGGCGCCGATGGCGCTCCAGGCGCGGACCATGTCGTCCATCAGGATCCCGACCGAGACCCCGTTGTCGAGATAGGCGTCGACGCTGTCCCAATCCTCTTCGCGGATCGCCTCGGCGAGCAGCACGAGGCCGGCGATCTGGTTGCTGTCCTCGAGGTCGGAGAGGCGCCGGGCGACCGGCACGGCGGCATCGATCTGGCCAAGGCCGAGATGGGCCATGACCAGGCCCTCGAGCAGCCCGGCATTGTCCGGGTCGGAGACAAGCGCGCGGGTCCCGTATTCGACCACCGCGGTGTAGTCGCCGGCCCGGTCGGCTTCACGGGCGGCGAGATAGGCGCCGGGGGCTTCGTCCTGTGCGAGGGCGGGCAGGGCCAGGGCGGCGAAAGCTGCTGCAAGCCCGAGCGGGCGCAGGGGGCGGGTGAAGGGCAAGGACTGGCTCCGTTCCGAGAGGGTTGCGGACAACCTATGCGTCGGGGCAGTCCGGATCAATGCACGGTGTTGAACGCAGGCCCTGTCCGACCGGCGTGCCCGACGCGAATGTCACCCGGGCGACCCTGCCGCGCGGGTGCCGTCACATGTTGCCGTAGTTCGGCCCGTCGCCGCCCTGCGGCACCGTCCAGGTGATGTTCTGCGACGGATCCTTGATGTCGCAGGTCTTGCAGTGGACACAGTTCTGGAAGTTGATCCGGAAGGTCGGCCCGTCCGCTCCTTCCAGCACCTCGTAGACGCCGGCCGGGCAATAGCGCTGCGCGGGTTCGGCGTATTCCGGCAGGTTGAGTTTCACCGGGATCTCCGGATCTTTCAGGTGCAGATGGCAGGGCTGGCTTTCTTCGTGGTTCGTGGCCGAGAAGCTCACGTTGGTCAGCCGGTCGAAAGAGAGCTTGCCGTCCGGTTTCGGGTAGTCGATCACCGGGAAATCGCTGGCCTTGCCGGTGGCGGCAGCGTCGGATTTGCCGTGCGTCATCGTGCCGAAGACCGAGACCCCGAACAGCGAATTGGTCCACATGTCGAAACCCGACAGCATCAGGCCAAGATTGGCGCCGAACCGGGTGGTGAGAGGTTTGACGTTGCGCACGGGCTTGAGGTCTTTCGCCACCGGGCCCGAACGCAGGTCTGCCTCGTAGGCGTCGAGCGTGTCGCCGTCGCGCCCCGCCTTGATCGCCTCAGCGGCCGCTTCGGCGGCGGCGATGCCCGACAGCATCGCGTTGTGGTTGCCCTTGATGCGGGCGTAGTTCACCAGGCCGACGCTGTCGCCCAGCAGCACGCCGCCGGGGAAGGCGGCCTTCGGCATCGATTGCCAGCCGCCGGCGCTCACCGCACGGGCGCCGTAGGCCACCCGCTTGCCGCCCTCGAGGAGCCCGGCGAGCTGCGGGTGATGCTTCATCCGCTGGAATTCCATGTAGGGGTACACATGCGGGTTCTCGTAGTTGAGATGCACGATGAGCCCGAGATACACTTGGTTGTTCTCGGCGTGATAGGCAAAGCCGCCGCCCGCCGCGTTCTTTCCGAGCGGCCAGCCCATGTAGTGGTCGACCGTGCCTTCGGCGTGCTTGGCCGGGTCGACCTGCCAGATCTCCTTCATGCCGAGCCCGAATTTCGGCAGGTCGCGATCCTTGCCGAGCTCGAACCGGGAGATGATCTCCTTGGCGAGCGAGCCGCGCACGCCCTCCGCGATCATCACGTATTTCGCGTTGAGCTCCATGCCGGGCTCGTACGCGGGCCCCGGCGTGCCGTCGGCCTCACGGCCGAACTCGCCCGCGACCACGCCCTTGACCGAGCCGTCCGCGCGCAGCACCAGCTCCGAGGCCGCCATGCCGGGATAGACCTCGACCCCCATCGCCTCGGCCTGCTCGGCCATCCAGCGGGTGACCTGGCCCATGGAAACGACGTATTTGCCGTGGTTCGACATGAACCGCGGCATCGGCCAGCCGGGGATCTTGAAACCGCCCTTCTCGGTGAGCATCCAGAACCGGTCGGTGGTCACCTCGGATGTCACCGGGGCGCCCTTGTCCTTCCAGTCGGGCAGGAGCGCGTCGAGCCCCACCGGGTCGAGCACCGCGCCGGAGAGGATATGCGCGCCGACCTCCGAGCCTTTTTCGAGCACCACGACCATCAGTTCCTCGTCGAGCTGCTTCAGCCGGATCGCCGCCGCAAGCCCCGAGGGGCCCGCACCCACGATCACGACATCGACGTCCATTGCCTCGCGTTCGATCTCGGCCATGTGGTCCTCCCTCTCAACCTGCATCGTCTCGATAGCCCCGGGGTGGAACACGGTCAATCGTGCGTCCACACCTGGGTCGCCCCGGGGTCGCCGCAGTGCAGCATGGGACAGGCGGCGGCGCAAGGCCTGCTTGGGCCAAAGGCAACAAATCCATTGCAAATTCGGACGAATTCGGTTTCTTTGCCCCGCACAGTCGCGTTTCGCAAGCAACGCGGCGCTTAGGCGTGTCCCGGCTCCGGTTGCCGGTACGGGCAAAGGATGAGCCGGGCAGCGAAGAGAAACAGGGGTTCCATGGAGAAGATCCTGATCACCCGCGCGGGGCACACCGCGCTGAGCGACGAATTGAAGACACTGAAGTCAGTGGAACGCCCGGCCGTGATCCAGGCGATCGCGGAGGCGCGCGAGCATGGCGACCTCTCGGAAAACGCCGAGTACCATGCCGCGCGCGAAAAGCAGGGGTTCATCGAAGGCCGGGTCAAGGAACTCGAGTCGGTCCTCGGACGCGCCGAGGTGATCGATCCGGCGAAACTGTCGGGAACGGTGAAGATTCGGCGCCACGGTCAAGTTGGTCGACGAAGACACCGACGAGGAACGGACTTACCACATCGTCGGTGAACCCGAGGCCGACATCGAGAAGGGCCGGCTCAACATCAAGTCACCCCTCGCCCGTGCCCTGATCGGCAAGGACGAAGGCGACAGTGTCGAAGTGAGCACCCCTGGTGGTGCAAAAAGTTACGCAGATTCTCTCGATCGAATACGTCTGAGGCCCCTGCAGGCTTTGGGCGCGCGGAGGAAGTTTATGAGCGACGACTATCGCGACGAACGGACAGACACGGACCGTGTGAGGATCGCACGGAACCTCAAAATGACGCCGGTCGAGATCGGGGCCCTGATCTTCGCGATCGTCTGGGTGCTCATCTGCATCGTCTTTTTCTTCGGCCTCGGGGGCACCGAGGCTGGCACCGAGAAGAACGGGGTCGGCTTCGTGGTCGTGGTCTCGTCCGTGCTCGTGCCGATCGCCGTGGTCTGGCTCGCGGTCTCCTCGGCACGCGCCGCGCGGATCGTGACCGACGAGAGCGAGCGTCTGCAGGCCTCGATGAGCGCAATGCGCAAGGTGATGATCGAAGTGCAGGAGTTTCAGGCCCTGGGCGCACCGCGCCCCGAGGAAAGAACCCGGCGGCTCGAGAGCGCCGCGGCGGCGCCGAAACTCCCGGGCGCCGAATCGCCGGCGATGTTCGCCTCGTCGCGCCCGCATGGCGAAATAACGCCCCCCGCATCCGCACCGGGTGCGCCTGAAAAGCCGGCCGGGAAACCGACCGCACCGCAGGCCGCCGCCGAACCGCCGATGCGCGACGTGAGCCCGCAGATGAAGCCGGTGGCCCAGCCGGCCAAACCCCCGGCGGCGGCCGCGCCCGAGCCGGCCCCGGCCGACACGCAAGCCAGTCTCAAGCTCGACACCCCGCAGGACAGCGCCGGGACGGTCGATGTCGATGACCTGGTACGGGCCATCAATTTCCCCGAGAACGCCGAGGACGAAGAGGGCTTCGAAGCCCTGCGCCGCACATTGGTCGACCGCAAGGTGGCGACCCTGATCCAGGCTGCCCAGGACGTGTTGACGTTGCTCAGTCAGGACGGGATCTACATGGACGATCTCTCGCCCGATCCGGCGCGGCCCGAGATCTGGCGCCAGTTCGCCGGTGGCCAGCGTGGCCAGGCGGTGGCGGAACTCGGGGGTATCCACGACCGGTCGTCGCTGGCACTGTCTTCGAACCGGATGAAGTCCGACCCGATCTTCCGCGACGCCTCGATGCATTTCCTGCGCCGGTTCGACGAAGTTTTGAGCGCGTTCGAACCGCGCATGGCCGATGCCCAGGTGGCCCGCTTCGCCACCACGCGCACCGCCCGCGCCTTCATGCTTCTCGGACGGGTGACAGGCACGTTCGACTGAGCCGGACCAGTTTCGGCGACAGCAGGCGACACGTCCGAGTGCAGATCGCGACCAGAGCCCGCAGTTATGCGCAAGCCTGTCACCGCATTGAAAAAAAAGATGAAAACGGGGCAGGGGTCCTGCGAATCCAGCTCCCTACGGAGAGCTCGGTTGGCGCGGAGACGTTTGGATCGCGACATCTCAACAGCCCGACGGCCGGAACCGAAAGGAACGGGAGATCGCAACCGCGGCGCGCGGCCAGACGCCGAACCCCGAGAACGGAAGGAACCGCACCGTGTCGCCCGGCGTGATTTCCCGCGCCTCCTCACCGACCTTGACGAATCCGTTGCCCCACGCGAGCGCCGAAATCATCCCTGAACTCGCTGAACGGAACGGCCTGACCTCACCTTCGCCAGTCAGTTGCGTCCGCGGAAATTCGCGCCGTCCTGCCCGTTTCGTGAGCGAAAACGCGGCCGGACCGTCATAGCCCTGCCGGTCGAGCCAGCGCCCGCCCGCCAGCACCGACAGCGCCGGGCAGCCGTACAGAAGCGCGGTGGCGAAGGCCGAGACAGGGTTGCCGGGCAACCCGAAAACGGGAAGGCGTTTCCATTGCGCAAGCAGCAGCGGCTTGCCCGGTTTCAACGCCACTCGCCATTGTGCCAGGCGGCATTCCTGTCTGAGCAGGGCCGAGACATGGTCGTCATCGCCCGCCGAGGCGCCGCCCGAGGTGAGCACCGCATCGACGTGGGCCGCGAGACCGCCGAACGGCGCCCGAAGCGCGTCGCGACCGTCGGCGACATGACCGAGGTCCACGGCATCGGGCCCTCAGCCCGACACGAGGCCGAGCAGCATCGGGCGGCTGGCATCGTACGTGCGCGCGGTGTCGGTCGTGGCGCCCGGGGCGGCCAATTCATCGCCGGTCGTGAGCACGCCGACCCGAAGCCGCGCGCGCACCGGCAAATCGGCAAGTCTTACCGCGGTGGCAAGGCCGATCTCGCCGGGACCGGCCCGTGTGCCCGCCGTCAGCGCGACGGCACCTTCGGCCACGTCCTCACCCGCCGCTCGCGTGTTGGCACCAGCCGATAGACCGACGTCGAACCGGATTTCCGCCCTTTAGACGCGCACTTCTTCCTGCATCACCACCGTGTCCACACTCGGCGGCAGGAGGACGCCGGTCAGAACACGTACGGCGGCGCCTTCGGGCACGGTTCCGGTAGGGCACCCCGGCGGCGGCCCGGCCAGCGAAGGGTGCAAGCCGGGCGGGGCCACCGGTGGGCAGACTGGTGGGCAGACTGGCGGGCAGACTGGCGGCGGCCAACCCGTAGCCGTCCATTGCCGAATTGGCCGCGGGCGGGTTGGCCCGCGCGGCGGTCACGTCGGCGGCGAGGATGCGGCCCGCGGCCGCCGCAAGCGGTACCCGCTCCGAGGCCGTTACCTTGACCAGCGCGGCCCTGAGCATCGCCGCGGTTTTCGCGACCGTTGCCAGCGCGCCGGCACCCTGCGGCGCAAAGCAATCGACCGCCAGACCGTCGGGCGCCGCCCCGTGCTCGGTCCCTGCGAGGATGAAATCGGCAATGGCGGCGGTGTCGTCGAGGTCGAACGTCGGAACCGTCTGCCCGTCGAGCGCGACATCGGTCGCGACTGCGTGCACGGTCGGATCGTCTGGCTGGATCAGCGCAAGTTCCGCCGCGGCGCGGAAAACCTCGATCTTGGCATGCGAGTGGCGCTTGTACCCTTCGACCAGCACGAGGTTGCAGGGCGCGAGCTTGGCGAGCAGTTTCGACATCTCGGGCTCCGGCGCGGCACCGATCTCGTGCAGGAGGGCCCAGCTGGTGCGAGGCGAGCAGCACCTCACCGGCCCCCGCCGCGCGGTGGCGGTGGCTGTCCTTGCCAGGCCGGTCTAGGTCGAAAGCAGGGTGGGCATGCTCGATCGTCGAAACCCGGAACCCCCGCCCGGTAATCTCGGTCACCAACCTTTCCATCAGCCCGGTCTTGCCCGCGTTCTTCCAGCCAATCACGCCGTAGATCTTCATGCCTGGTCCGTTGTGTGAATCCGGTTCGCCGTGTCGAGATCGTCCGGCGTGTTGATGTTGAAGAAAGGGTCATGCGGCAGGTCCGCGAACGCGGCGCGCGCCGCCCCTTGGCCGAGCGCCCAGGCGGCGACCTTTCGGGTACTGGCGTCCAGCGCCAGGATCAGGTCGTCGGCCAGTGACACAGGCCAGAGCCCGAACGTCGGGTGCAGACGGCCTGCGCTTTTCGCCAGCGCGATGGGTTCATGCGCGTCGTTCGCCGTTTCCGCCAACCGGGCGACCTGATCCAGGGGCAGAAAGGGCGTGTCGGTGGCGGCGGTCGCCACGTGGTTTGCGCCCCGCGTTGATCGCCAGCGCGGCCACCTGGGGGCCGAGACGACGGATCACATGGGCAATCATCGGTGCGCCGTCCACCGCAATGAGCGCCTTGTCGCTGCCGTCCGTCCGGGTGCCGCGGCCGCCCGCGAGGATCACGCCGACCGTCGTCATGCCGGTCTCCCAGTCGCGCGGACCGCGACCAATCCAGCGCCGATGCGCCCGCCCCGAAGGCCCCCGGGGTGCGGTACGAACCCCGGCGGCAGCCCGCTGCGGCCTGGTGTCGCGATCTGTGTCATGCGCCACGATCAACGCCGCATCCCTGTCGCGATATTCGACATCGATCGGTGGTCCCCCCAATTGCATCTTCCCGGGTTTGCTCATACCCAAACGCCACAGATCCCAAGGCGAGCCATGACCCGTTTCCAGAGCAGATCACCTGTCTTGCAAGGCGCCCTCGATGCGGCGCCCTTCGTTCTGGTCATCGCCCCTTTCGGCATGCTGTTCGGCGTGGTGGCCACCGAGGCGGGACTGGACCTTGTGGAGATCATGTCGCTCTCGGTGCTGGTGATCGCGGGCGCGGCCCAGTTCGCGGCACTCCAGCAGATGGTCGATGCGGCGCCGGTGGTGATGGTGCTGGCCACTGCACTGGCGGTGAACCTGCGCATGGGCATGTATTCCGCCGCTCTCACCCCCTGGCTCGGGCAGGCCCCGCTGTGGAAGCGCGCGGTCGCCGCCTATTTCGTCGTCGACCAGTCCTACCTGCTCACAACGGCCCGCTGCGAGGCCGACCCCGATATTCCGGTCGCGCGTCGCTACGCCTATTTCTTCGGGACGATGCTGCCGATCGCACCCACCTGGTACACGTCCACGCTGGTGGGCGCGCTGGTGGGGCAGACGATCCCGGAGGAATTCGCGCTCGATTTCGCCATGCCGATCACCTTCCTCGCGATGGTCGCCCCGATGCTCAAAACGCTGCCCCATGTCGCCGCGGCGCTCACGTCGGTCGTGCTGGCGCTGGCGCTCGCCGGTCTGCCGCATGGCGCCGGGCTTATGGTCGCCGCCGGCGCGGCGATGGTCGCGGGGGCCGGGGCCGAGGCGTGGTTGGCACGCCGGAGGGCTGTCGCATGATCCCCGAAGGCACACCGATCTGGACGGTGATCTTCGGCCTGGCGCTTGGCACCTTCCTGATCCGGTTTTCGTTTCTCGGAATGGTCGGCGACCGGCCGTTGCCCGCCTGGCTGCTGAGGCTCTTGCGCTACACGCCGGTCGCGGTAATCCCCGGCCTGGTGGCGCCGCTGGTCCTGTTCCCGGCGGCCACGGACGGGGCACCCGATGCCGCCAGGCTGACGGCGGCGGCGGTAACCGTCGGCGTCGGCCTCATGGCCCGCAACACGCTGTATGCGATCGCCGCCGGGGCCCTCGCGCTCTACGGCATGTTCTGGCTCGGGTTCTGAAACGAAAGCGGCGCGCCACCGCCAAGGGCACCGCGCCGTCTGGACTGCTTTCAGGACCGTGCTCTCCGGCTCAGATGCCGCGGGCGATCAGCTGGCCGTTGTTGTTGACGTCCATGTCGTGGAATTCGCTCGTCACGACCCCGGGTTTGGTCGCGAACTGTTCCATCAGGGCAACCGGGAACATCGTCGACGAGATCCCTTCGAAGCCGGGCAGCTGCACGAGGATTCCGGAGATGGAGTTGGCGCAAAAGGCTTTCGGCACCGCGCCATTGGACTGGACCAGCGCAAGGGCCCGGGCGGCGACCGCGGGCGGCACCACCAGATCCTGCCGCACCACCCGCCAGCTTTCGCGCGAATGGTAGTCGATGTAGAAGTCCACCGCCTTGTCGGTCATGCCGTAGACCACGTCGTTCCGCTCCGGCAGGTTCGGATGGTAGAAACTGCCGGCGGGGTCGAACAGCACGCGCTCGCTGGCGTCGACCAGCAGGGCCGAGTGGCCGCCGTTTCCCGAATCGACGTTGATCATGGTGAACAGCGTCAACGTCGGCGGGTTCGAAGTGACCACGCGGGCCTCGTTCACCTGCTCGTCGGGCGCCCATGTCGGGTCGGCCGTGCAGGCGGTCAGCCCGAGAAGGGCGATGAACAGCAGTGTAATCCGGCGCATGAGCGGGCGTTTTTCCTCGTTTTGGATCCGGTTTGACGCCAACGGTGGACGAAGTCAGGCGCCGAAAATCGCAAGGATGACGAGAAGGACCAGAATCACGCCCACCGAGCGTGCGGCGACTTTCATGAAGCCCTCGAAAGTCTTCTCATGGACCCGGATGTCCATCGTGCCATGCTTGTGTTCGGCCATCGTCGTTTCTCCCCAAACCGTTGGCTTTATCTTGTTTCCGGTCGGAGCCTTAGACGATTTGTCGCAACCTGTCACCCATGGGCGGCTCACCTTTTCCGAAGGTCGCCGCCCGCTGTTGCACTTCGGCCAGTTCTGCCTTGCCCGCTTGGGCTTTTTGCCTTGCCAGGCGGGGGGTTCGGGCCTATATCGCCCACTTCAACCGCGCGGCCGGCCGATGTGGCATGCCGAGTCGCGTATCCACTGGTAACTCTAGGGAGACCGAAATGCCCAAGATGAAGACCAAGTCGAGCTGCAAAAAGCGGTTCAAGATGACGGCCTCGGGCCGGATCAAGCGCGGCCCTGCCGGCAAACGCCATGGCATGATCAAACGCACCACCAAGTTCATCCGCCAGGCGCGGGGAACGTCGCTGATGTCGAAGGCTGATGAGAAGATCATCAAGCCGATGATGCCGTATTCGCGCTAAGGAGATCCGGATATGCCCCGCGTTACAAGTGGTCCCACGACCCACGCCCGTCACAAGAAGGTCCTGAATGCCGCGAAAGGCTACTACGGCCGCCGCAGCACCAACTTCAAGACCGCAACCCAGGCCGTCGACAAGGCCAACCAGTATGCGACCCGCGACCGCAAGAACCGCAAGCGCAACTTCCGCGCCCTGTGGATCCAGCGGATCAACGCCGCCGTGCGCCTGCACGACGAAGCGCTGACCTACTCGCGCTTCATCAACGGCCTCGGCAAGGCCGGCATCGAGGTCGACCGCAAGGTGCTCGCCGATCTCGCCGTCAACGAGCCGGACGCCTTCGGCGCCATCGTCGACAAGGCGAAAGCCGCGCTGGTCTGAGGGCAGCCCGCCCGTAAGGGAATGAGATTTGAAAAGCCGCGTGCCCCGATCGGGGTGCGCGGTTTTCTTCTGCGATGTCCAAAACCGTGTTGGTCAGCGTTTTGACGAAGCTGCCGCTTGCGCCTTGCGAGCGGACGGCGGTCATCGCGGCGTATTTCGCAAGGACAGTCAGTCCTGGCCGGTTGCAACGCCGGACTTTTTCGCAACGAAGTCTGCGAATTTGTCCCAGGTTTGCGCGCCGTATTCCACCGCGCCGAACCCGACAACGATGGCGCGTCGTTCCGCGCTGGGGTGCATCTGTCGCAAGGTGACGGCGGTCTTGCCGTTGTTTTGCGCGTCGAAAGTAACCAGCATATGGAAGGCGTCAGGGTCGCTTTCGGTGTCCGTGCCGTGGATGTATTCGATCAGCCGCGACGCTTCGATGCGCAGAAACTCCATCCGATTGGAAAAGACCGTGCCGTCCGGCGCGATCATGTCAAACCGCCAGAACTCCGCCGACCCGGATGTCGATCTCATGGGTGTCGGTGCGAAATCCGGACGGTCCGAACCATTGCACGATCTGCTCGGGATCGGTCCATGCGCGGAAGGCCGTGTCGCGGTCCGCGTCGACAACGCGGGCCATGACCACTTCCCTGTCCAAGGGCCAGGACGTCCACGGTGAGCCGGTGTTTGCGGTCTGATCAGTCATTCGAATTCTCTTTCTTCACCTTCGCAAGGTGAGCTTCAAAGCGATCCATGCGGTTTTCCCATTGCTGCCGATAAGAGGCCATCCATTCCTCTGCATTCTTCAAAGCCGATGGGTTCAGCGAACAGACACGGCTTCGCCCCTGCCGTCTCGACACGACAAGACCCGCGTTTTCCAGAACGCCGAGATGCTGCGTGAAGGATGGCAGCGCCATGTTGAATGGGCTCGCCAGTTGAGAGACGGTTGCAGGCCCTTCGCTGAGCGCCTGAACCACCGCGCGCCGCGTTGGATCGGAAAGTGCAATGAAGGTCCGTTCGATGGATTGTTGTTGGTTAGGCATGAGCCTAACTTTAGGAGTGCTCATAAGTTAGGTCAATACCTAACTTATGCACGCAGTGACCGCACAAGGCGACACCCATGCGCTTCTCAGCATCGGACAGATTGGGCTCTCGGCAAGCCATGGGGACAGGCGACTGACCAAGAATGTCGAAATCAGCACGCGCGCCTGCACACCCGGCGCCCGCCAAACGCGCCAGCCTCCTGCGGCAATCTGGCAGATGGTCGCTCCCAGCAAACAGGCGTATGCGCATACCCGCATATGCGCCGAAGGGCATTTCGATGCTGCAAACCACGCTCTCCGCTCTCGCCGACCCCACCCGACTCGCCGCGCTCCGCCTTCTTTGGGACGGTGAGGAACATTGCGTCTGCGAGTTGATGCCGAAACTCGACGCCACCCAGTCGCGCATGTCGCGCCACATGGCCACCCTCAAAGCCGCCGGGCTCGTCGCCGACAGGCGCGACCGGCAATGGGTGCGCTACCGTCTCAACCCCGATCTCACCCCGGACACTCGCGCCCTGCTCGCCGCCGCCATGACGGTCTACGACGTTGAAGCCCGCCAGCCTGAAAGCCTCGCCTCATGAGCACGCACGTCGACACAAGTACCCGGCCAACACCCGAATGGGTCTGGCACGCGGCTCTCGCCGCAGGTCTGGCCCTCTGGTTCGCGATCTACCGGCAACTCCTGCCGTTCGCGAACTGGCTGGTGAGCCTCACACCGCTCGACCCCCGCAGTCACTCTGGCGAAGCGCTCGCCTTCTTCCTCTACGACGTGCCCAAGGTGCTGCTGCTGCTGGTGTTGATCGTCTTCGTCATGGGCGTGGTGCGCAGCTTCTTTTCCCCTGAGAAAACCCGCGCCCTGCTGTCGGGCAAGGCCGAAGGCGTCGGCAACGTGATGGCCGCGAGCCTTGGCATCGTCACCCCCTTCTGCTCCTGCTCGGCGGTGCCGCTGTTCATCGGCTTCGTTTCGGCGGGCGTGCCATTGGGCGTGACCTTCTCGTTCCTCATCGCCGCGCCGATGGTCAACGAAGTCGCCCTCGTCCTGCTCTTCGGCCTCTTCGGCTGGAAAGTCGCCGCACTCTACCTCGTCGTTTGGCCTGCTGCTCGCCATCGTCGCCGGCTGGGTCATCGGCCGCCTCAAGCTTGAAAAATGGCTCCAGGGCTGGGTGCGCGACATTCATACCGGTGCCGGTGCGCCCGCGGTGCCGTCGCGGGACCTGGGCCTGATCGCGCGCTACCGCGAGGGCATCGTTGCGGTGAAGGATATCGTCGGCCGGGTCTGGATCTGGATCCTCGCCGGTATCGCCGTCGGCGCGCTCATCCACGGCTACGTGCCGGAGGATGTCATGGTGCGGATCATGGGATCCGGCGCCTGGTGGTCCGTGCCCGCCGCCGTCATCATCGGCATCCCCATGTATACCAACGCCGCCGGCATCATCCCGATCGTCGAAGCCCTGCTCGGCAAGGGCGCGGCGCTGGGCACGGTGCTGGCCTTCATGATGGCGGTGATCGCGCTCTCGCTTCCCGAAATGCTCATCCTGCGCAAGGTGCTCACGATCCGCCTGCTCGCCGTCTTCGTCGGCGTGGTCGGCACCGGCATCCTCTGCGTCGGCTTCCTGTTCAACCTGATTTTCTGAAGGAACACCCCATGAAAAACGTCATCGTCTACGGCCCGGGCTGCAAACGCTGCGATACCACCGCCGATCTGGTGAAGACCACCGCCCGGAAGCTCGGCATCGATGTCAACGTCGCCAAGGAAACCGACATGGCCAGGATCGCCATGGCCGGCGTGATGTCGACCCCGGGCATTACAGTCGACGGCAAGCTGGTCCATGCCGGCGGTCTGCCGGATGTGGAGGCGCTGGAGGTCTGGCTCTCGGCCTGACCTCCCCGGACGCCCGTGAACAACAAGCCGCGCGAAGAAATCTCGCGCGGCTTGCATTTTTTCCGCGGCATGTCGATTTCGCCGATCCTGATCCGTCTGGTATGCAGAAGGGCGGAGGCCTTTCGTAACCCGAAGGAAGGAAGAGAAATGCAGTACATGTGCCTGATCTATTCGCAGGAGGGGTCCGGCCCGCAGCCCGGAACCGATGAATTCGGTCCGTTCATGAAAGGCTACACGGACTTCACCCAGAAAATGAAGGACGAGGGCAAGCTCGTTGCCGGCGATGCGCTCCAGCCGGTGGCGACCGCGACGACCGTCTCCGTCCGGAACGGCAAGACCGAAACTGTCGACGGTCCCTTCGCCGAGACCAAGGAGCAGCTTGGCGGCTATTACCTGCTCGAGTGCGAAAACCTCGACGAGGCGCTGGCCTGCGCCGCCCAGATCCCGACGGTCACCTACGGCCGGATCGAGGTCCGCCCGCTGATCGTCTGGGACTGACGGCCGATGCTGCCCCCGGGCTCCGCGGAAGCTCAGATCACCCGTCTGATCCGCGAGGACTGGGGGCGCATCCTCGCGAGCCTCGTGTCGTCGATCGGCGACTACACCCTCGCCGAAGACAGCTTGCAGGATGCCGTCGTCGAGGCGCTGGGCCGCTGGGCGAACACCGGCCTGCCCAACGCGCCCGACGCCTGGCTCATCACCGTCGCCCGGCGCAAGGCACTCGACCGGCTCCGGCGCAGCGAGACGGCGGCGCGAAAAGCCCCGGACCTGGTGCTGTGGCTGGAAGGGCTCGCAGACACGGCGGAGGACGCGCCCATGCTGATCCCCGACCACCGGCTCGAGCTTATCTTCACCTGTTGCCACCCGGCGCTGGAGGAGAAATCCCGGGTCGCGCTCACCCTGCGTGCCCTCGGAGGCCTCACGACCGAGGAGATCGCCAGCGCCTTCGTCGATACCCCCGCCGCCATGGCCGCACGCCTCACCCGCGCCAAGAAGAAGCTGCGCGCCGCCGGTGTGCCGTTCAAACTGCCGGAGGTGGAGGATCTGCACACCCGGCTCGACGGCGTACTGAAGGTGATCTACCTCGTCTTCAACGAAGGCTGCCACGCTTCGAGCGGCGCCCTCAGCCGCGCCGATCTGGTGGCCGAGGCGATCCGGCTCGGGCGTATTCTGAAAAGCCTGCTGCCGGACCACGCCGAAATCACCGGCCTGCTCGCCCTGATGCTGCTGACCGACAGCCGTCGCCTGGCGCGCACCGACGATGCCGGTCACTTCGTCGCCCTCGAAGACCAGAACCGCGCGCGCTGGGACAGGGCGAAGATCACCGAAGGCGCAGCGCTCGTCGAACAGGCGCTCACCACCGGTCCGCCCGGGCCTTATGCGCTGCAGGCCGCGATCAGCGCCCTCCACGCCCAGGCGCCCAGCTTCGCCGCCACCGACTGGCCGCAGATCGTCGCGCTCTACGGCGAACTGGCCCGGCTCGACCCCAACCCGATCATCCGGGTGAACCAGGCGGTCGCGCTCTCCTACGCCGACAGCCCCGAGCCCGCGCTCGCGCTGCTCGATGCCGTGGCCGTGTCGCAAGACCTCGGCCGCTACCAGCCCCTGCACGCCAGCCGCGCCGATCTGCTCGCGCGCCTCGCGCGCCACGCGGAAGCCGCCGAGAGCTACCGCGCCGCCATCGCGCTGGCCCGTGCGCCCGAGCAGGTCGACTTTCTCACCCGCCGCCTCAACGCGCTCGGCACCCCCTGAAACCGAGCCCCCCGCTTGCCATTTCACCGTGCCCCCGCTAGCACCTCTTCCAAGGAATTCGAGGTGCCGGAATGGACGAGATCAGATTGAAGTACCTGGACGCGATCGCGACTGCGGCGGATGAAGCCGCGCTCGAAGAGATCCGCGTCGCCGCCGTCGGCAAGAAGGGCGAAGTGGCGTTGAAAATGCGCGAGCTCGGCAAGATGACGCCCGAGGAACGCCAGGTCATGGGTCCGAAGCTCAACGCGCTGAAGGACGAGATCAACTCCGCCCTCGCCGCAAAGAAAGAGGCGCTGGGCGACGCCGCCCTCGACGAGCGCCTCAAGGCCGAATGGCTCGACGTGACCCTGCCCGCGCGGCCCCGCCCGGCGGGGACCATCCACCCGGTCAGCCAGGTCACCGAGGAGATCACCACGATCTTCGCCGACATGGGCTTCGCCGTCGCCGAGGGCCCTCAGATCGAGGACGATTGGCACAACTTCGACGCGCTGAACATCCCCCCGCACCACCCCGCGCGCCAGGAGTTCGACACCTTCTACATGCACCGCGAAGACGGCGATAACCGCCCGCCGCACGTGCTGCGCACCCACACCTCGCCGGTCCAGATCCGCGCGATGCTGAACCAGGGCGCGCCGATCCGGGTGATCGCCCCGGGCCGGGTCTACCGCTCCGACTACGACCAGACCCACACGCCGATGTTCCACCAGATCGAGGGCCTCGTCATCGACGAGCGACATCTCGATGGCCAACCTGAAATGGGTGCTGGAAGAATTCTGCCGCGCCTTCTTCGAGGTCGACGACGTCGAACTGCGCTTCCGCGCCTCCCACTTCCCCTTCACCGAACCGTCGGCCGAGGTCGACCTGCGCTGCTCCTGGGAGGGCGGCCGGTTGCACGTCGGCGAGGGCGACGACTGGATGGAAATCCTCGGCTGCGGCATGGTCCACCCGAAAGTGCTCGAAGCCTCCGGCGTCGATCCCGACGAATGGCAGGGCTTCGCCTTCGGCATCGGCATCGACCGCCTGGCGATGCTGAAATACGGCATTCCGGACTTGCGGGCGTTCTTCGACTTCGGACCTGCGGTGGCTGAGGCACTACGGGTTCTCCGCGCTGGACATGCCGACGATGCGGGGTGGGTTGAGCCGGTGACGGATCGGGTACTATCTTGGAAGTTCAGTCCTTTTGGAGGTCAGAAAATGAAGTACTTTCTTGGCATCGCGTTGTGCATGTTCACCACCCACGCGTCTGCGCAGTGGCTTTTTGATAGCCAAGGTGGTGCATTTGATGTTGCCCCTCTGAATCTGGTGATCACTACCGACAGTCTCGGTCAATATGCCTTTGGTTTTCGTTGCAGAGCCAAAGATGATCTGGAAGTTGTGTTCATAACACCCGAAAAAACAGAGATGGATTCGACAAAAACACTGAACATGTTTGCTCCCGAACTCAAACTGAGGTGGATGACAACGAGATTCACTCAGTTCCGGTTCACGCCACGGCTCAAGACGGAGCACTGGTTGTGTTTGGAACAGTCTCAGTGGATGCGGTGAACGAAGTTAACGGTGCCAACAGACGCGTGGCTGTCGTGATTTCAATGCTCTCCGAGCAATTCCACGAAACTGAGTTCAATGTCTCGGGGTCCACGAGAGCCACGAGTGACCTCATATCTGCTTGCGGGCTTTCTAAGTAACATCATGAAAACCACCTTCTCGCTCCCGGCAATCCCCCTCAAGACCGCCGCCGCGTTGGGCCACCCCCAATGACCGAAGACATGGAAGACCTCCAGCAAACCTACCCCGGCGCCGGGACCTTCAAGTTCGGCGACGGCCCCGAGCTGTCGGCCAAGCTGATCTCCCTCGTACGCAACGGCAAGAAGACCGCGACTTGCGGGGCACTCGCCGAGTTCGAGGACGAACCCGAGGCGATGCCCGTGGTCGGCCGAACCGACATCGCGGCCAACTGGGACGGCATCCCCGCGCTGGTGATCCGCACCGTGAAGGTCGAGAAGATCCGCTTCTGCGATGTCACCGAAGAGATGGCGCTCGCCGAGGGCGAAAACGACGACCTCGCCGGCTGGCGCGAAGACCACGAGGCCTATTTCACCCGCAACGGCGGCTTCGACCCGGAAATGATGCTGGTGTTTGAGCATTTCGAACTGGTCGAGGATCTGGGCGACCGCTGATCCGCCCTACGGCGCGCCGAGGCGGCGTGAGCCAAGTCACTTCCCCGAATCTCCTGCGCGCTCAATACTGGTCCGACACACACAGGAGTTTCCCATGCGCGCCGTTCTTATCGCTCTCGCCCTTATGACAGCCGCCCCCGCCCTGGCGGACGAGGTCTGGTCCACCCCGTTCGGCGACGCGATCTACGAGGCCGACATCGGCGACACCACCATCATCACCGTGCCGCAGCCCGACGGGGTGATGCGCGTCTACCTCCCCGGGCTCGCGGGCAACTACGACAGCCGCGGAACCCATACCGGCTACTGGATCGGCAACGGCGAGGGGTACTGCCCGGCCGGGCTGACCGGCATCGACGGGACCGGGTCGCGCCAATGGGGAGAGGTCATCCTCGCGTTCGATTATGCGGCCTTTCCGACCGGCTGGACGCTGGTGGTCGGCGATTGCTTCGCGTCGCCGTACTGGACCATCCGCGGCGAAGCGCGCACTGGCGGGTAACGGGGCGCCGGGCCGGGGCGAGGACCGGCTTTTCCCTGCCGCGGCTTTCGGCTAAGCACGACGCGACCCGAAGTATTTGAGGCGCGGCCCCATGAAATTCACCCTCTCCTGGCTGAAAGACCACCTCGACACCGACGGCCTCGCGTCGAGGAGATCGCCGAGGCGCTCACCGATCTCGGTCTCGAGGTCGAGGGAGTCGAGAACCCGCTGCCACGCTCGAAGCCCTTCACCATCGGCAAAGTGCAGAGCGCGCCGAGCAGCACCCCGATGCCGACCGGCTGCGCGTCTGCATCGTCGAGACCGACGAGGGCGACGAAGCAGATCGTCTGCGGCGCGCCCAATGCGCGCGCCGGCATCACGGTCGTCGTGGCGAAACCCGGCGCCTACGTGCCCGGCATCGACGTCACGCTGTCCGTCGGCAAGATCCGCGGCGTCGAGAGCCACGGCATGATGTGCCTCGGAGCGCGAGCTCGAACTGTCCGACGAGCATGACGGCATCATCGACCTGCCCTCGGGCGAGGTCGGCCAGAGCTTCGCCGACTGGATGGCCGCCAACCGGCCCGAGAAGGTCGACCCGGTGATCGACATCGCGATCACCCCGAACCGCCCCGACGCGCTCGGCGTGCGCGGCATCGCCCGCGACCTCGCCGCGCGCGGCCTCGGCACGCTGAACGCCCTGCACGAAGACCGCGACGGTCGACGGCACCTTCCCCTGTCCGATCAGGTGACCATCGACGACGACACCCGCACGGACGGCTGCCACGGTTTTCATGCGGCCGGCTCATCAAGGGCGTGAAGAACGGCCCATCGCCCGCAATGGCTGCAGCAGCGCCTGCGCGCCATCGGCCTGCGTCCGATCTCCGCGCTGGTCGATATCACCAACTTCTTCACCTACGACCTGCAACCGCCCGCTGCACGTCTTCGACGCCGACAAGGTGCGCGGCGACCTGCGCGTGCATCGCGCGAAAGGCGGCGAGACGCTGATCGGCCTCGACGAAAAGGAATACACCTTCCCCGCGGGCATGGTCGTGATCTCGGACGACGACGGGCATCGAAGTCATCGCCGGCATCATGGGCGGCTGCGGACCGGCTGCACCGAGGAGACCACCAACGTCTTCCTCGAGGCCGCGTCTGGGACACGATCCAGATCGCCAAGACCGGCCGCGCGCTCAAGATCAACTCCGACGCGCGCTACCGCTTCGAGCGCGGCATCGACCCGGCGTTCAACGCCCCCGCCATCGAACTGGCCACCCAGATGATCCTCGATTTCTGCGGCGGCGAGCCGTCGGACGTGGTGACGGCGGGCGAGGTGCCGAACACCGACCGCGCCTACAAGCTCGACACCGACCGGGTGCAATCGCTCGTCGGCATGGATGATCCCGGCCGACGAACAGCGCCGCACGCTGAGGCGCTCGGCTTCCGGCTGGAAGATGACATGGCGCATGTGCCGTCCTGGCGGCCGGACGTGATGGGCGAGGCCGATCTGGTCGAGGAGGTCGCGCGCGTCGCCTCCCTCACCAAGCTCGAAGGCAAGCCCCTGGCGCGCGCCTCGGTGGGCGTGCCGAAACCGGTACTGACCCCGATCCAGAAGCGCGAGAACATGGCCCGCCGTACGATGGCTGCGCTCGGCTACAACGAATGCGTCACCTATTCGTTCATCGACCAGGCTGTCGGCGGCGCTGTTCTCGGGCGGTGCAGACGCGACGATGCTGGAAAACCCGATCTCGTCGGAGATGAGCCACATGCGGCCCGACCTGCTGCCGGGCCTGCTGCAAGCCGCCGCCCGCAACCAGGCGCGCGGCTTCATGGATCTCGCCCTGTTCGAGGTCGGCCCCGCCTTCGACGGCGGCGAGCCGGACGAAAGCCACCTCCAGGTGGCGGGTCTGCTGGTTGGACGGCTCGGCCCCGCGCGATCCCTGGGGGTCGCGCCGGCCGGTAGATCTCTACGACGCCAAGGCCGATGCCGAGGCGGTGCTGGCGGCCATCGGCGCGCCGACCAAGCAGATGATCCTGCGCGATGCCCCGGCCTGGTGGCACCCGGGGCGCTCGGGCCGTGTCGGGCTCGGGCCCAAGAACATCCTCGCCACCTTCGGCGAGTTGCACCCCAAGGTGCTCGACCGGATCGGCGTCAAAGGCCCGGCGGTGGCCTTCACGCTCTGGCCGGAACGCGTGCCCTTCCCGAAAGGCACCAAGGCCACCCGGGCGGCGCTTGCAGCCAGCGATCTGCAACCGGTCGAGCGCGATTTCGCCTTCGTGGTCGATGCGGAGGTCGAGGCGCTCACGCTCGTCAACGCCGCGGCGGGCGCCGACAAGGCGCTGATCGCTAGCGTGCGGGTGTTCGACGAGTTTCACGGTGAAAAAGCCGAAGCGCAGATGGGGGCCGGCAAGAAATCCCTCGCCATCAGCGTCCGGCTGCAACCGACCGAGAAGACGCTCACCGACGCCGATATCGAGGCCGTGGCCGAAAAGATCGTCGTCAAGGTGTCGAAAGCGACCGGCGGCGTGCTCAGGAGCTGATACCCGGCGACAGGCGGGTATCGGTCATCCGCCGTGTACACCGGTTTTGCGGTCAACACGGCCGCTGCGGGTTCGAACCGAATGCGTTGCGGAGGTGTCAGGCCGGCTCCGGCGCACCGACAACTTCCGAGCCGGGTTTCGGTACCCGTCGGAAATCCGGGGCGCCGAGCAGGACCGGGCCGAGCAGCATGATGAAATTCATGTCCATGTGTTTTTCGAACTCGAAGAACCCGTCGGCGACGTCGACCAGCACCGGTGTGACAAGCAGGATGTACCCGGCCGCCAGAGCGATTGACCTGGACCTGGACAAGGCGACCGCCATCAAGGCCGCCGCGCCCGCAACATAGGGCAAATGCCTCAGAATGAGCGCGCGGATCGCGTTTGCGACATCTGCAAAGCTGCCGCCGTCACCGCGGTCGTAGTTGATCGCATAGGGAACCGCGTAATCTGAATTCAGATAGACTGCGTAGATCGTGTACAGGTAGCGCGCCGGGCTCACGGTGCTCTTGAAGCAGGCAAGAAAATCGCCGAAATTCAGGTGCTGCACGAAGGCGGCATCCTGTCCCGGCGTCGGGCTGGACCGCGCCATGTTCCAGATGTCGTCCGCTGTGGGCCAGAAGGCCGTGCCCATGATGTCGAGATGCGCGGGGGCGCAGGCGTGACCGGCAAGTTCGGTCAGCGCTGCCTCGTGCTCGTAGAAATAGGTGTGGCGCGCGTCAAACTCCGTTTCGGGCCAGGTTTCCACCTCGAGCAGCGACCAGCCGATACCGTTGAAGATCCGGTTGTAGGCGTTCTGTTCGGCATTGAATGTATTGTCCTGCAGGCTCAACCAGCCAACGACCGCGATCACCACCACGGCCAGACCGCTGCGGATCGCTGACGGTGCCCGCTTGTGGGCCTGATAGATCCACAGCAGGAACAGGGGCACGAAGAACAGGATCTGGGTCTTTACAAACATCGCCAGCGCCAGAACGACCAGAAAGGGTATCAACGCGGGCTTTCGTGCCTGCAAGATGGCGAACAGCCAGGGCGACAGGGCGATCAGGAAGGCCTCTTGGTAGAAAGAATAGAGAAACCCGGAGAATAGGAAGAACACGGAGGCGAGCAGGACCAGCTTGACCACCGTTCGCGCGCCTGTTTCGCGTTGCAGCGCGACAAAGCCGCCGATCCAGTAGATCAGGCTCAGCGCGATGTACCACCGTTCGTGATGCATGCAATCGTGGCCGAGCGCCCGGTCGAGTTGGCTGAACAACAGGCCGAAAACGGCAAGTGTCGATGTCGGCGGTTCGGCAATGGTTGCGTTATAGGGGATGCAGGTGTCGGGTACGCTCCACTCGCCGACCGCGAGAGACATGGCTTCGAGCGTGCGCGCGTAGTCGCCTGTGTTCAGTGCTGGCGACGTGGTCGCCATGCCCAAAACCGTGAAGAACACCGCGATCACCACAAAAAACGCGAGGTTCCGGTTGGATTTCTCCACAAGCATTTGACTGATTTCGCTAATAAAAATCCCGGCACAATCAGATCAGTATCGGTGCCCCGGGTCTACGGCGGGATCCGGAAAAGAACTGTTTCGCCGATCGACGATGATGGCTTGCTGCGTCGCCCCGCAGATGGATGGCAATGCGGCTTTGCGACGATGGGTCGGATCGTTGCCACACAGGTTTTGTGAGACACTCAACGCATGTTCCGCGACCGAACCGACGCAGGCGAGCGCTTGGCAGACGTGCTTGCGACCCGCGATCTGCCAGACCCGGTGGTGCTGGCGCTGCCGCGCGGCGGCGTGCCGGTCGCACTGCCGGTGGCAAAACGTCTCGGCGCGCCGCTCGACCTGCTTCTGGTGCGCAAGATCGGGATGCCGGGCAACCGTGAGCTGGCGGCGGGCGCCGTTGTCGAAGGCGGCGCGCCGGTGTTCAACCCGGAGGTTCTGAAGGTCAGCGGGATGACCGCGCGTGACTTCGACGCGGACGTCGCAGAAAAGCGCGCCCAGATCGCCGCCCGGCGCACCGCCTGGCTCTCCGGCCGCAACGCGGTGGACCTCACCGGTAGAACCGCGATCGTGGTGGATGACGGCATCGCCACGGGCGCCACGGTCAAGGCGGCGCTGCGGGGTCTGGCGACGCGCGGGGCCAGGCGGGTTGTCCTCGCCGTTCCGGTGGCGCCTGCCGACAGCCTCGCCGCGCTCGCGCCGCTCTGCGACGAGGTGGTCTGCCTCGAAACCCCGGCGCGGTTCTACGCCGTCGGCGCGCATTACCGGGTGTTTGACCAGGTGGCGGACGATGCGGTGGCGGACATGCTCACGCGCTGAGCAATGTTGCCGATGGGGAAGAAATGGCAGAAATTCCCACATATTTGTTCAGAGATAGTGATATATCCCCGCCCAGCGCCTGGCACATGGCGTCGGTCAGTGAAAAGGAACAGGACAGACCATGCTTAAAGAATTCAAGGATTTCATCGCCAAGGGTAATGTCATGGACATGGCCGTCGGTATCATCATCGGCGCGGCGTTCACGGCCATCGTCACCTCGCTGGTTGCCGATCTTATCAACCCGATCATCGGCCTGATCATCGGCGGGATCGATTTCTCCAACATGTACGCCGTGCTCTCGGGCGACGTGGCCGCGGGCGCGAGCCTCGATGCCGCGCGCGAAACCGGGGCCTCGGTCTTCGCCTATGGCTCGTTCATCATGGCGATCATCAACTTCCTGATCATCGCCTTCGTGGTGTTCATGCTGGTCAAGAACGTCAACAAGATCAAAGAAGCGGCGGTGAAGAAGGAAGAAGTCGTCGAGGAAGAAACGGGTCCGAGCGAGCTCGATCTCCTCACCGAGATCCGCGACGCGCTGGCGAAATAATCCAGACAGACTCGAAAAAATACGAGGGGGCGCCGGATCGGCGCCCCCTTTTTCGTTTCGCCGAAACCGTTTCAGATTGAATTAGTCCGAAAAAGGATTTTGGTACAGATTCAATACCTTGAGAGAAATCCTGAGATCAGACCGGTTCAGTCTGATCCGTTTTTGCTCTGCCCCTTCCAATCGGTGTGCATCCAACATCGAACGCTAACATCGAACCCGAAGGAAAAGACAATGAACCGCAGAACTTTTCTCGTCTCCGCCGCCGCTTTCGGCGCTTCCGTCGCCGCCGCCGGTGCCGCTCAGGCCGGTAACGTCACGCTGGTCGTCCACGCGCCGTCCTACGGCTCGCTCAACCTGCGCTCCGGGCCCGGCACGGGCTACCATGTCATCAAGTCGATGCCGCACGGCACCCATGTGACCAAGCTCAAGAAGTCCGGTCACTGGATCAAGGTGCAACTCGCGAGCGGCCACACCGGCTGGGCCTCGGCGAAATTCCTCAAGAAGGCGCATGGCGGGGGCGGCGGCTACGCGGTCTGGGCCGTGGTCCAGTCCTACGACGGCTGTCTCAACCTGCGCACCGGGCCGGGCAGCGGCTACCACATCATCAAGGAGATGTATAACGGCGAGAAGGTCGAGATCCTCGCGTCCTCCGGCAAGTGGCGCAAGGTCCGTCACAAGCGTTCGGGCAAGGTCGGCTGGGCGCATGGCGCTTACCTCGTGAGCTGATCGCCGAAGGGACGGGCGAGCTGAACCTGCTCACCGAGAAGCGCGCGACGCTACAGGTCAGAGCCGCCCGGCCCGACGGTTACCGCAAGAGGAGGCGCCAGCATGGTGCCTCCTTTTTGCCTGGCCCCGTTTTGCCCGGCCCCGCCCACCGACGTTTTGTGCTATGCTTGGATCGAAGGGGAGGACCTCATGAACCGAAGAGCCTTTCTTGCCACCGCGTTTTCCATCGGGGCCGGTCTGGCCGCCGGGCCCGCGTGGACGGACGGTCTGGTCATCAATTCACCGGGCGCCGGGTTCCTGGATCTGCGAACCGGCCCGGGCTCCGGCTTCGACATCATCTACGCAATGCCGCACGGCTCCGAAGTGCATACCCTCGAATGGTCCGGACCCTGGGTGCGCGTGCGCCATGAATCCGGCCATACCGGCTGGTGCTCGGCGCAATACCTCGCCCGCAACGGTCCGGCGGCGCTCACCGTCCATTCGGTCGGTGACAGCTAACACACCCACGCCCATCCGACCCGGAATGCGCGACGTGATCGCCGCGAAGACGTCGGACGACGCGGTCAGGGAAGGGCCCCCGAATGTCCGCCACCGTTCGCCGAGCTGCCCCCCGAATCGGGTCAGCTCGGCAGAGGGCGCAGGTGCGATCCGCTCGATCGATCCGCGCACGTGCGCAGGGCATTGCGGACGGCCCCGGCCGCACGCAATTTCAGCGTTGACACCGTACCCACCGGCAGCTATCTGCCCCCTCACGGTGCGAGGCGTGGTAGCTCAGCTGGTTAGAGCACAGCACTCATAATGCTGGGGTCGGCGGTTCAAGTCCGCCCCACGCTACCACCGGCACACTCCCGATTTCAGCACGCGGGCCGAGTTCGACGATACCTCGGCACCCAGCGCCATGGGCCCGGCCCCGGGCCCGTCTGCCGGAACGAGGGCGTCGCGGGTCGCGCGGTGCCCGGCAGGCAGTTTAATCGAAAACCGGCCTTCACAACGCCGATGTTGACGGGCCGCATCATTTGAATAACCATCTGGTTACATAAAGAGCGGTACGTCGCGCCGACGATATTCACGGCAGGACGGCAGGAGGACGAGATGTCTGACACGGCAGCAGCCAGGGTTCACTGGAGTTTCTGGGTGATCGGCGTCGTCGCCCTGGTGTGGAACCTGATGGGCTCGGCCAACATCGTTCTGCAACTCGTCGCCCCGGATCTCGAGGCCATGCCCGAGTGGTGGCGCGCTGTCGTTGCCAGCCGACCGGCCTGGGCGACCGGCGCGATGCTGATCGCGGTGTTCGGCGGGGTGATCGGCTGCGTTCTCCTTTTGCTGAGGAAATCGGCCGCGATCTACCTGTTCGTCGCCGCGCTGATGAGTACCGTCGTGACCATGAGCCACGCCGTCGGCGTTGCCGGTGCCGGCCCCCGCCAGATCGTCGAGGCGGTCGTGATGCCGGTGGCCGTCGGCCTGTTTCTGATCTGGTACGCGCGACTGGCCCACCGAAAACGCTGGACGCGCTGACGCCGACCGGTCGCGGCGGCTACTGTTTCAACGCCAGGTGCGGCGACAACACATCGATCGTCTGGGCCCGTCCGACCGGGTAACAGGTGAGGTGACCGGCATGGGTGTTGAGCCCTTCGAGCAGGTGCGGATCGTCTTCGCAGGCCTGCCGCCAACCCTTGTCGGCGAGCGCGAGCAGGAAGGGCAGCGTCGCGTTGCCGAGCGCCAGCGTCGAGGTGCGCGGCACCGCGCCCGGCATGTTGGCCACGCAGTAGTGCATGATGCCGTCGACCTCGTAGATCGGATCCTGGTGGGTGGTGGCGCGCGAGGTCTCGAAACAGCCGCCCTGGTCGATGGCGACGTCGACCAGCGCCGCGCCGGGCTTCATCGTCGCCAGCATGTCGCGCGAGACGACCTTCGGCGCGGCGGCGCCGGGCACCAGCACCGCGCCGATCACCAGGTCGGCCGCGGCCACCAGCTCGGCCGTCCAGGACGCGGTGGCATAGCCGGTGCGGAACTCGGCCCGGAAACAGATCGTCGAGCTGGCGCAGGCGCGGCAGCGAGGTGTCGAGCACGGTCACATCCGCGCCCATGCCGGCGGCCATCCGCGCGGCATGGGTGCCGACCACGCCGCCACCGATCACCACCACCTGCGCCGGTCCCACCCCGGGCACGCCGCCGAGCAGCACGCCGCGCCCGCCGTTGGCCTTTTGCAGGGTCCAGGCGCCGGTCTGCGGCGCCAGCTTGCCGGCCACCTCCGACATCGGCGCCAGCAGCGGCAGGCGCCCGGCGGCGTCGGTCACCGTCTCATAGGCGATGGCGGTCACGCCGCTCTCGAGCAGATCGGCTGTTTGCGCCCGGTCGGGCGCGAGGTGCAGGTAGGTGAACAGCACCTGGCCCTCGCGCAGCATCGCGCGTTCGCCGGCCTGCGGTTCCTTCACCTTGACGATCATCTCGGCCCGGTCGAACACCTCCGCGGCCGTGTCCACCACCTCAGCCCCGGCGGCGCGATAATCCTCGTCCGGAAACCCGGCGCCGTCCCCGGTCCCGGCCTCGACGACGACCGAATGGCCGTGGGCGATCGCCTCCGCCGCGGCCCGCGGTGTGAGCCCGGTGCGGAACTCCTGAGGTTTGATTTCTTTCGGACAACCGATGAGCATGCGCATTCCTCCCTGTTTTCCCGAGCTTGCCGGGGATGCATCGCGAATGCATTGAATTTTTGGCGGTCTCGGATAGGCTTTGGCAGCAGAACCTGCCAATATCGCGGCGATTCAAGCAAGGATCTTCACCAACATGGCACTCGACAGCACGGATCGCCGCATCCTCACGGTATTGCAGAAGAACGGACGCATTTCGAATGCGGACCTCAGCGAGCGGATCAACCTCTCGCCCTCGGCCTGCCATCGCCGCGTGCAGCGGCTGGAACAGGACGGCTACATCCGCGGCTACGTGGCGATGTGCGACCCCAAGCGCGTGGGCAAGGCGACGACCGTTTTCGTCGAGATCACCCTCGCGGGCCAGGCCGACGAGCTGCTCGAAGCCTTCGAGCGCGAGGTGGCGCTGGTGCCGGAAGTGCTGGAATGCCACCTGATGGCCGGGAAATCCGACTACATCCTCAAAGTGGTTGCGGAAGACACTGAGGATTTTGCCCGCATCCACCGCCAGAAACTCGCGCGCCTGCCCGGTGTTCAGGGCATGCAGTCGAGCTTCGCGCTGAGGACGGTGTTCAAGACCACCGCGCTGCCGGTGTGAGGGCGGAGCGATGACGAAGCCGCCGAGAAGGAATGCTCGCCGATCTCCAGATTACCTCGAAACGGCCTCTGGCCGAGATTGCAACTGGGGAGACGGATGGTCTCGTGGAGCGTCGGGGATGCCCGCCGCCCCTGGCCAACGCCCATACGACTTCTCGTTTTGGAGCTTGGAGAGCGAGTTCGCGGCCGCTGACACGCATCTGCGCTGCCTGGCGCCGTTTGGAACCCTTCGCCAGGCGCTGATTCCCTGCGTCGGCATTTCGGACAGTCGCCGCGCATCAGGACCCGGTCTCCATTGATCGGCACTTGCCACAGCCGCATATTCCGGCTCGTTTGGGATTTCGACTTCTATTTCGGCGACGAATTCGGTCACGATGAGATGCCCTATTGGAAGTGTGAGCCGACAGTATTCACGCCGAATGACCGACAAGCTTCAAGACGTCTATCGCACCCGTGTCGACGAGGGATTGCTCAACGCCGACCCGGCGCAGCTTGCCGTTCTGCCGATGCTCGAAGACGTCCGCCACCATCTCGAAGCCACCCATCTCAAGCGCCGCGGCATTCTCGGCGGGCTGTTCCACAAGCCCGAGGAAGTGCCGATGGGGCTCTATCTCTGGGGTGGGGTCGGGCGCGGCAAATCGATGCTGATGGACCTGTTCGTCAGCCATCTCGGCATCAAGCGAAAACGGCGCGTCCATTTCCATGCCTTCATGCAGGAAATCCACGAGGGCATGCACCTGGCGCGGCAGTCAGGCGCCGAAGACGCGCTCGAGCCGGTCGCAAAGGCGCTTACGGACGACTTGCGGGTGCTGGCGCTCGACGAGATGCAGATCACCGACATCACCGACGCGATGATCGTCGGCCGGCTGTTCGAGAAACTCTTCGCGGCGAATGTCGTGGTGGTCACCACGGGCAACCGCCCGCCCGAAGACCTCTACAAGGACGGGCTCAACCGACAGCTTTTCCTGCCCTTCATCGACATGCTGCGCGAGCGCCTGGTGGTTCATGAGCTCGTCAGCCCGACCGACTACCGGCTCGATCGACTGGTGGCCGCACAAACCTATTTCACACCGCTCGGGCCGACCGCCCGCGATGGGGTCGAGGCGATCTGGCGCAGTTTCATAGCCCAGGGACAGGTGCCGCAAGAGATGGTGCTGCGGGTGAAGGGCCGCGATGTCGTGCTGCCGCAGGTCTGCTCCGGGTGTCGCGCGGGCCACGTTCTTCGATCTCTGCGCCAAGCCCCTCGGGCCCGGCGACTACCTCGCGATCTCCGAGGCCGTCCGGGTGCTCATTCTCGAGAACATCCCGCAGCTCGGACGCGGTAATTTCAACGAGGCCCGCCGCTTCGTGACCCTGATCGACGCGCTCTACGAGGCGCATGTGAAGCTGATCGCCTCGGCGGCTGCGGAGCCCGAATTTCTGTACCTGGAAGGCGAAGGCAGCTTCGAATTCGAGCGCACCGCGTCACGGCTGAGGGAAATGCAGGCGGCCGACTGGGGCGGGTGAGCCTGGCAGCGCCCCAATAAAAACCGCCCCGGTGAGGGATACCGGGGCGGAAGATTGCACCTTTGAACACGAGCCCCGGAGGAGGGCGGAAATTACCCGGCCCGGGTCCTGTTCGGATTGGAGATCGTTTGGCCGATCACTTCATTGGTCTGCTGTCGGTTCGGCCAGCACCGGATCCAGTGCGGGCCGGAATTCGCCCTGCGTGACGAGTGTTGAGGCCGGGTCGGTCGATGCCATGCTCGGGAATTTCTCCGCCTGCGCCCAGAGCGACCGGCGGCTGTCGACATGCAACTTGGAGCCGGTTGTGGCCACGGCCAACGTGTAGGCAAGCACCTCACGTTCTCCCACCGTCGCCCGATCTGGCGAAGTGACCCGGCGCGGGGCGCAGAATTCGGGACAGAGCGGCGCCGCCTTGTCCTGTCCGATCAACACGGCGCCACCGTCGGCGAGGCCGAGACCGGCGATCTGGACCTCGGTTTCGATCCCGGTCATGGCGCCGGTCGTTGCAAGCCCTGTCTGCACATCCTGTGCAGTGGCTGTTGTAGATGTGATCACTAATGCCCCAAAGGCGCAGATAGTCAGCCGTGTCATCAGCCGTCCCCTGTACCCTGTCCTGCTCGACAGGTAATTGCTGTTATGCCCGGTTTTCCCCGGTTCGTTCACTTGCTCAACATGTAGCCGATTGACGTCGTTTCGGTCAATATGGAGGGTTGACCTTTGGAAATTTGGCGCTAACCGCCAAAAACCGAGTCGCGCCAAGGGGTTGCCGTGCCATAGCGGGCCGGTGCGATTGATTTTTCGACATCTTTTTTTGTGATCACATCGTTGAGCGGCGTATTTCCAGCCGTTTCCGGCCCGGTTCACCCGTTGTCGCGAAGCACCTGTCCCGCGAGGTAGAGCGATCCACAGATCAGGATCCGCGCGCCGGTGTCCCGAGTCGCGGCCGCGCGCACGGCGGTTTCGAGGTCCGGCGCGGCGCCCGCGTCGTGCCCGGTCTCGGAGGCAATTCGCGCCGTTTCCTCGGCCGGCAGCGTGGCCTTTTCGCCGGGAATGGAAACGGCGGTCAGGCTGGTCGCGACCGCGGCCAGCGGCCGCAGATAGCCGGCGACGTCCTTGGTGTTCAGCATGCCGCAGACGAGGTGGGTCGGACGCGGCGGGAGCGCGCCGAGCAAATCGGCGATCGTCACGCCCGCGGCCGGGTTGTGGCCGCCATCGAGCCAGAGCTCGGCCGGGCCCGCCGCGTCGACCAGCGGACCGTGCCGGAGCCGTTGCATCCGGGCGGGCCAGCGCACGTCGCGTCATCGCCGCCGCGCAGGCATCCTCGCCGAACCCGAGGTGCCGCAGGGCCGCAAGCGCCGCGCCGGCGTTGTCGACCTGGTGCTTGCCCATCAGCGCGGGCAACGGCAGATCGAGAAGTCCGGTCTCGTCCTGGAACACGAGGCGTCCGCGTTCTTCCCAGACATGCCAGTGTTGCCCATGCGCGATCACCGGCGCGCCCAACCGCGTGGCCACGTCCTCAATCACTTCCAGCGCCTCGTGCGGCTGTGGCCCGACCACGACCGGCACGCCGCGTTTGATGATCCCGGCCTTTTCGCCGGCGATCTGGGCGATCGTGTCGCCGAGAAACTGGGTGTGGTCGATGGACACCGGGGTGACGATCGTGAGCGCGGGCCGATCGATCACGTTGGTCGCATCGAGCCGCCCGCCGAGCCCGACCTCCAGCAAGGTCCAGTCGGCGCGCGTTTCGGCGAACGCGAGCAACGCAGCCACGGTGGTGATCTCGAAATAGGTGATGCTTTCGCCGCCATTCGCGGCTTCGCAGCGGTCGAGCACTTCGGTGAGGTGATCCTCGGTGATGAGATCGCCCGCCAGCCGGATGCGCTCGTGGAACCGCGCCAGATGTGGGCTTGGTATAGGCGTGGACGCTTTGCCCCGCCGCTTCGAGCCCGGCGCGGATCATCGCCTGGGTCGAGCCCTTGCCGTTGGTGCCGGCGATATGGATCACCGGCGGCAGGCGCCGCTCGGGGTGACCGAGCTGCGGCGAGCAACCGCCAGACCCGGTCGAGCGTCAGGTCGATGATCTTGGGATGGAGTGCCATCATCCTCTCGAGGATGCGGTCAGACCCGGCGGAGGTCACGCTTTCGCGGCCCCGGCTTCGGGCTTCGCCTTGGCGTCCGTCTTTGGCGGCGCAACCGCTTCGGGCGCCGACGCAGCTTCCTCCGGCGCCGGCAGATCGCCCTTCACCGCCGGGCTCTGGCCGGTGAGCATCCTCAGGATCGTTACCAGCTCATCCTTCAGCGCCTTGCGGTGTGTCACCCGGTCGAGCATGCCGTGGTCGAGCAGGTATTCGGCCCGCTGGAAGCCCTTCGGGCAGCTTCTCGCGGATGGTCTGTTCGATCACCCGCGGCCCGGCGAAGCAGATCAGCGCGCCCGGCTCGGAGATGTGCACGTCGCCCAGCATCGCATAGGAGGCGGTGACGCCGCCGGTCGTCGGGTGGGTGAGCACGACGATGTAGGGAAGCCCTGCGTCCTTCAGCATCTCGACCGCCACGGTGGTGCGCGGCATCTGCATCAGGCTGAGGATGCCCTCCTGCATCCGCGCGCCGCCGGCGGCGGAGAACAGCACCAGCGGGCGCTTCATCGCCACCGCGCGCTCGGCCGCGGCAATGATCGCGTTGCCGACATACATGCCCATCGAGCCGCCCATGAACGAGAAATCCTGCGCCGCGGCGACGATCGGCGTCCGCCCCATCTCGCCCTCGGCGACCAGCATCGCTTCGCGCTCGCCGGTGGATTTCTGCGCCGCCTTCATCCGGTCGGGATAGCGCTTCTGGTCCTTGAAATGCAGCGGATCGGCGAGCGGGGCCGGCACCGCGACCTCGGTGTAGACGCCGCCGTCGAACAGCGAATGGAACCGTTCGCGCGGGCTGATCGCCATGTGGTGATCGCAATTCGAGCAGACGCGCAGATTGTCTTCCAGCTCGCGGTGGAACAGCATCTGGCCGCATTCGGGACACTTGATCCACAGGTTTTCCGGGATCTCGCGGCGTGAGAACAGCGAGTTGATCCTGGGTCGGACGTAATTCGAGATCCAGTTCATCGGGGCTCCCCCATGGCTTTGTGGCCCTACCTAAGCGGGGCGCGGCGGATTTGCAATCGGACGGTGGCGGTTCATCCAGCGCCACCAGGCGACGAAGATCGCCACCGCCGCGAGGGTCTGGGCGACGATGGAATAGGTGGCATACCCCGAGGCGGGGTCCATCGCCACGCCATAGAGCGAAAAGCCGGAAAGCTCACCTTCGAGACCGAACAGCGTGATCGCAGCGTTGTTGCCGAAATGCAGGCCGATGGCCGCCCCGAGATTGCCTGTGCGCATGGTGACGAAGGCGGCCAGCGTGCCCATCGTGGCCGCGTTGGCGACATAGGCGCTGGCGTTGACGTAGCCGTAGGTGTGCGGGTCGAAATGCAAGGCCCCGAAGACGAGCGCCGGCAGCACCGCCCAGACCAGCGGCGAGCGGAACCGGGCGCGCAGCTGTTGCAGCAGATAGCCCCGGAACGCGACCTCCTCGGCCGACACCTGCAGGAAGATGAGCAGGAGCGCCGGGGCGAGGCCGATCAGCCACTCGCCGGTGGGACGCAGCCGCGCGACCTCGGGCGAGATACCCTCGGGCAACACCAGGTGCTCGACAGCCATCAACGCATAGAGCCCGGCGGCGAGCGCCAGCATGGCCAGGAGACCATTCAGGAAATGTGTCCGGTTGAGCCGGTAGTCCGGTCCGAACAGGCTGGAGTAACCGCGCCGGTGCAGGAGCGGCAGCGTCACGGCGAGGCCGAGGTGCAACCCGGTGAAGGTGAGGAAGAACATCGCGGCACCAACCCAGCGCGTGGTGTCCATCACCATCCCCGAAGGCAGGCCGCTGATGCGCCCCGCGAGCCAGACGAGGCCGAGACCGGCGGCCATCCAGAGGGCCACGGTGAGCACGCTGCCGACAGCGGTGCGCCAAAGCTGCGGCCGGGCGGCGGCCGGCGTCCAGAATTGCGGATCGGTCATGGGCTCTCTCTGTCTGCCTGCTCTGTCAGCCTGATGCCGGTTTAACATCCCCCCGGCGCCCGTCCAGTTCGACCTTCCCCAAAACGGCTGGTGTCGGGGGTGTCCGCGCAGGCGCTGCGCGCGCAGGATCCACCCCGTTGCGGACAGGAAAGGACTGCGCACCCCGTCTGATCGGGCAACACACCCCGGGTCTTGGACGCCATTCCGGCGTTTTGTGGCGGAGGGGGAAAGTCCTATCCAAGGTCTCACGTCTCCGGGTTTCCAGCGCGCTGGAGGCGCCTGGCTTTTTCCTTCATCGCCGGTTCCTTCATCGCCGGGTTCATTCGGTTTGGTGACAACCACATCAGAGCGGACCGTAGCCACGGGGTGCTGCGCACCTGCGCGTACGGAAAGGCCCTCGGGCCGCACAACCAGACCGGAGACCCGACCGGACCAGCTCCTCTTTCGGGGTGTCCGCACGCGGTTTCCGTGCAACAGGCGCGGGCGCGGTCCGGGGCCTGGATGTCGCGTAAGTGCCAACAGTTTGCTCATTGGAAACATTTTGTTCTAAGAATGGCGACAATCGCAACGCGAAGGCAAATCCTCAGGACATGGCCAGGGCCCCTTCCAGCCTGCTCGAACACCTCTTCCACCGGCGCGGCCTGCACCGTTGGGAGCGCGTTGCCGCACAGGCTCAGAAGATGCCGCTTTCGCAGCTCAGGCATCTGCGCCAGCGCGCGCTTCAGATGCGGTCACGGATCGACCGGGTGCTGTTCGTCGCCGACGAGCGTCTGACCCTGCCGCGGATCGGGTCCAAGGCCTTTCACAAGCCGCTGCACAGCGATTGGGCCTGGCGGCCGGAGCTCTGGCGCGGCCCGATCTATCCGCCCGGGGTTTCCGCTGCGACGACCAAGCAGGGATTCGGCGAAGAGGTGACCTTGTTTCACGATTGCCGGATCTCCGAGCTCACCGTGCGGCAGGTCCGCAATACCCGCGAGGCCGATGTCGCGCCGTTCGGTCTCAGGATGGACGTGTTCAACTTCGACGGCTCCTTCCTGTCGCTGGTGGTCAACCTGCCGGAAAGCGCCGTGCGTGGGATGAAGCGTCGTCACCTCGTGCGGATGACGGCCGTGGTCGAGACCGAACGGCGTCTCGAAATCTTCGCCCGGCTCAACGTCCGCCACGGCCCCAACACCGAACAGCTCGTGCGCGAGCTGCCGCTCGGACAGGGGGAAATCGTTGTCGAGTTCGACCTCGCCTATTCCAACCTGAACGAGAAGCGGGTCGAGCGGGCCTGGGTCGATCTGATCTTCGAACAACCGTCGATGAACCAGGTGATCCTGCGCGATGTCACCTTCTCACGCCGCCCCCGGGCGGATCTCTAGGAGCCGGGCATGGACGATATGCAACTGACCAGGACGCGGATCGTCGAAGGGGTCTGGGAAGGCGTGCTGACCGGGACGGAACAGGCGCCGGAGATCGCGGTGAGCCACCTCGGCCAACCGGTAGACGGCGCGACGGTCGGCGAAGACCCGAGCCATCCCGGCCAGTTCCTCGTGCGGGTGCCGGTTCCGGTGGAGCTGCTGAGCGAAGGCACGCAGACCTTTGTCATAACGGATGCGGCGACCGAAGCGCGGCTCGCCAGTTTCACCGTGGTGATGGGCCAGCCGCTCGACGAGGATATCCGCGCCGAGATGGCCCTGTTGCGCGCCGAACTCGACATGCTGAAGCGCGCGTTCCGCCGGCATTGCGTCGAGACGATGTGAGCGCCGCGCTTTTGGCGACACGCGGTCCGCGGGGATGCGGGGATAGCGGGTCAATCCAGCCGGAACACCTTGTCGCGGCTGGTGGCGCCACGCACGAGGGTAAGGCGCGACTTCGCGACGCCAAGCGCATCGGCAAGGAGCCGCGTCACCGCCTTGTTGGCCTTGCCGTCCTCCGGGGCGGTCGTGACCCACACCCGCAGCCCCGCGGGCGTTTCCTCCACCGCGTTGCGCGATGCCTTCGGGGTCACGCGCAGGCCGAGCTCCGCGCCCGGTGCGGCGAGATGGGCGAGGGCGCCCTTCTTCATCGCACCACCCCCGATACCGCGCGCGCGGGGCGCGGCGCTCCGGAAGGGCGGCCGGGACAAGCGACGCGAGATGCGGGAGACCGGTCCATGCGCGCAGCCTAAAGCGTTTCGACCATGCGTTAAATCTTCAATCGCTGCCGCGCCTCTCCCAGATGAACACGGGTTGCCGAAGAACACGCTTCAAGGAAAAGTCGAAACGCTCTTCGCGCCGGACCGGCACGCAGGCTCTGCATCCCGGGTTGATTTCCGCCGCCCGCGGGCCGACATGAGGGGCGACCAGACGGAGAGTTACATGCCCGAGAAGAACCAAGCCGCGCTCGACTTCCTGCTCACCCGCCGTTCGCGCCCGGCCAAAACGTTGACCACCCCGGTTCCGAGCCATGACGAGCTTCTGCCGATCCTGACCGCGGCGGCCCGCACGCCCGACCACGGCAAGCTGGAACCCTGGCGTTTCATCGTGCTGGAGCGCGCAGCCCTCGAGCGGCTCGCGGACGAGGTCATGGCCCGCGGGGCGGCGCGCGGCGAAGCGCAGGACCGGATCGAAAAGGTTTACCGGCAGTTCGCCGACTCGCACCTGGCTGTTGCCGTCATCTCGGCGCCGAAACCCTCCGACAAGGTGCCCGAGATCGAGCAGGTCTATTCCGCCGGCGCCGTCTGTTTGTCGCTTCTCAACGCCGCGCTCGCCTCCGGCTGGGGCGCCAACTGGCTCTCGGGCTGGGCTTGCCACGACCCCGAGTTCCTCGCCGTTGCCCTCGGCATCGATGAAAGCGAAAGCGTCGCCGGCTTCATCCACATCGGCACCGAAACCGTGGCCCCGCCGGAGCGTCCACGCCCCGATCTCGACGCGATCACCACCTGGGTGTCGGCATGATCGGCGATTTCCTCAAGGCGCTCGCGCAGCTCACCGACCGCCGCTTCCGCCGTGTGCTGCTGCTCGGCGTCGGCCTCACCATTGCGCTGCTCGCGGGCCTGACGATCGTGTTGGCCTGGGTCGCCGGGCTCTTCATCCCCGATACGGTGACCCTCCTGGGGATGGAAATCACCTGGCTCGACAGCGTGGCGAGTTGGGCCACCGTCGGGTTGATGATCGTGCTCTCGGTGGTGCTGATGGTGCCGGTCGCCGCCGCCTTCACCGGTATCTTCCTCGACGACGTTGCCGAGGCGGTGGAGGAAAAGCATTATCCGGGCCTCGCGGAAGTCGGCCACATCCCGGTGCTCGACACGCTGAGGGACTCGCTCAGCCTGATCCTCGTGACCATCGGCGTGAACCTTGTGGCGCTGATCCTGTTGTTCTTCGTCGGACCGCTTGCGCCGGTGCTGTTCTGGGCGGTGAACGGCTACCTCCTGGGACGAGAGTTTTTCCAGATGGCCGCGATGCGGCGCGAAGGGCGCGAAGAGGCGACCCGGCTTCGCAAGCGCCACGCGGGCCAGGTCTGGCTAGCCGGCACGCTGATGGCGGTGCCGCTGTCGGTGCCATTGGTGAACCTCCTGATCCCGGTCATCGGCGCGGCCACCTTCACGCATATGTACCACCGCCTAGCGGCGCGTTGACGCGGCACCGTCCTCGGGCGTTGAGGGCGGTGCGGCCCCCTGCTAGCCTTGATGCGCAAATACTGTTTTTCGCAGATTGACCCCGGGGGACCACATCCATGAAACCGATCACGACCCGCACCGCGCGGATCATTGCGGCGCTCGCCGGCGCGGCCGCCATCCCGGCCGCCGTTCATGCCGCCGATCTGCCCGAAGTTCCGGGCGACCCGCTCACCGTCACCTGCGCCGAGCTTGGCATTCCCGAACAGGCCTGCGATCCGGAGGTGGTGACGGAAGATCAGGTCCGGGCCATGCTGGTGGCCGGTCCGCTCACCGGCGCAGCCATGGCGCCCTTGATGGAAGCGCAGGTCTTCGGTCCCCGGGGCGCGTTGCCGACCCCGCCGGAGGTCGATCCCCCGGCCGAGGGCGAAATGCCGCCCGTGTTCGTGCCGGTGTTCGATTTCGAGGCCTACGGCGAGATGATGGCCGCGGGCGTGAGCCGGACCGTCGTGGTCGAAGATCTCGGCGTCGAGGTGACTGTGCCGGTGATCGACTGCCGCTACGCGATCTGCCTGCCGGCCGGCATGACCGGGGGTCCGGGGTTCGTCGATTGGGAACAGGTCGAGATGCCCGAGATGCCGCCAATGCCCGAGATGCACGACGCCCCCGCTGCGGAGTAAGAGGACCTGTGCGGTCTCCGCCCATTCCGGCGGGGACCGTGGGCTGCGGGTCGGCATCCGTGGGCGCAGGCGGTCATTCGTGAGTTCCAGGGTGATGAACGGTTCGTTGGTACCGACCCGCAAACTTGATCTCATGACGTCAAGCTGGACCGGACCCCGGCACCGCGCCCCGAGGCACAAAGGCCCCGGCCGGACGCCGCCGCGCGATCAGTTCGGGATCCGCTCGCCGATCACGCCCCAGGTGTCGAGATCTTCGATCGAGATCACCCCGGAGAGGATGATCCAGACCACCAGGCCCCAGATCACCAGCGTCGCTGTCGTCACGATCAGCAGAGTGCGCCCGAGCTGGAAATCCGCCGGCGCCCCTACGTGGGTGCCCGGCACCACCTCGCCCGCTTCGCCCTGCGTGCGCAGAATGATCGGCAAGGTAACGAACATGGTCAGGAACCAGATCACCACGAACACGACGGCACCGGCGGTGATCGACATCAGACCTGCTCCAGTTCGACCAGGGTGCCGGTGAAATCCTTCGGGTGCAGAAACAGCACCGGCTTGCCGTGCGCACCGATCTTGGGCTCGCCCGTGCCGAGCACCCGGGCGCCGGCAGCCTGCAACGTGTCGCGCGCGGCGAGGATGTCGTCGACCTCGTAGCAGACGTGATGGATGCCGCCCGACGGGTTCTTCTCGAGGAATCCCGTGATCGGCGAGTTTTCACCCAGTGGGTAGAGCAGTTCGATCTTGGTGTTCGGCAGAGTGATGAACACGACGGTAACGCCGTGGTCCGGCTCGTCCTGCGGCGCGCCGACATCGGCGCCCAGCGTATCGCGGTATTGCGCGGCGGCGGCCTCGAGGTCGGGCACCGCGATCGCCACATGGTTCAACCGTCCGATCATGTCTCTCTCCCTTGTCCCCGGACCCGTCCGGCTGCGTGTTCCGAAGCGCGCCGCGGTGCATGTCCGTGTGTCGCCCGGGTGTAGCCCGCCCGCTCAGGGCGACGCAAGTATGGTGGCGTTAACTGGTTGTTAGGCACTTCCGTGTTTGGCTTTCCCTGAAAGGATCACAGCTATGGATGACGACCTTCACCGTTTTCAGCAGCACCCCACACCGGAGCGTCCGCTCAACGGGCTCAAGGTCCTGGTGGTGGAAGACAGCCGCTGCGCCGCCCAGGCCGTGCGGTTGCTCGCGCTCTATTCGGGCGCGCGCCTGAGGCGGGCCCACAGTATCGCCGCGGCGCACCGGCATCTGGCGATATACCGGCCGAGCATCGTGATCGTCGACATGGGGCTGCCGGACGGCAACGGGGCCGATCTCATCGGCGAGCTGGCCTCGGCCGAACCCCGCGTGCCGGTGCTGGTGGGCACCAGCGGCGATCCCGGTGCCGAGGCGATGGCCATGGCCGCCGGTGCCGATGGATTTCTCGCGAAACCGATCGAAAGCCTTGCCACGTTCCAGCAAGTGTTGATCGGTCTTCTGCCGGCCTCGGAGGCGCTGCGGGGGCCGCGTGCGCTGCCCGACGAGGTGGTCGCGCCGGATGCCGAATCGCTTGCCGAAGATCTCGAGCTGGCGGCGGACATCATGCGGCAGGGCGCGGCGCCCGGGCTCGCGTATGCGGCGCAATTCCTGGGCACGGTGGCAAAGGCGGCGCATGACCCGGTGCTCGAAGCGGCCGCGCAGCGCCTCGCGGGAGCCCCGGCACAGGCGCCGCGGGTCGCGCGGCTGTTGGCCGCCAGAACTCGCGGAAATGCGTGCCTCGGCCTGATAGTTCGTGCCCCTTGGGACCGGGAAAACCCCGCTGCCGCGCCCGCACGAAAGCCTTGCCCTGGGTGCGCAATCCGTCCCGCCGGGTGCTCCGGGTCCGGCCCACGTTCACACCTCTTTCGACCCCGTCGAGATTGCCCTCGTAAATCCCCCAAACGGTCCCGGAGGTTCCGCAATACGGCCCCATTTGAGCGCGAAAAACAACGACCAAGGCACCACCGCAAACGGGGCTGATGCCGCGATCGGGAGCGGACGAAATTGAAGCGTTTTTTCATTCACCCGCCGGCGGATGACAAGGGCAGCGCCCTGGTCGACTGGACCGTTCTGCTGACTGGTATTCTGATTTTGGTTCTTTCGGTGGCCCCTGCGGTCACCGTGAAAGCCGACAAGATCTCCGATGACGCGTTGGACCGCGTGACACCGGAGGAGGATTGGCGCCCTAGCTGATCCAGGTTCCCCGAGGACCGTTCCGAGCGGCGCGCCTGGCAGGGCGCGCCGCTTCACTTTTCAGGCGAGCCGAACTTCGCCGCGCTGCGCACGGGCACAGGGCCCGCGACTGTCCGGTTCGGCAGGGTGCAAACACCGGGTCGTGTCTCCAATGCCAGTCGGTCGGCCCCGAACCGGGGCGGGACAGTCGTGTCGCATATGGGATGCGACACCGTTTTGTGCTTTTATCGCTTGATATGGCGGCTTAAACACGTTGGCGGTGACCGGGGAAAATGGGCCGAAAGCAAACGCCATGATGCCACAACATCGACTGGCCCATCAGGTCTTTCTTCTGACGATTTTGGCAAAGGGCATGCTGGGGTTCGTACAGCTTGCCACAGCAGCTGCACTCATCCTGGGAATCACCAGTCTCCTGCCGTCACTTGTTCAATCTCTGGTCGCCGTCGAGTTGGCCGAAGACCCGAATGACTTCGTGGCCGCGCGGTTGCTTTCTTTGGTTGGGCGGCTCCCGGAAACCGACACAACCTTCTACGCCATTTATTTCGCGGCACATGGATTGCTCCATGTCGCGGTGGTGGCCGCTTTGCTTTTTTCGGCCGCCTGGGCGTATCCGTTCACGATAATCGTTCTCTGTGCTTTCGTCGTCTATCAGGTCTTCGAATGGACGGCCGTCGGAGGAACATTGCTGATCGTCCTGAGCGCGATTGATCTGCTTGTCATCTACCTGACACTGCTGGAATGGAGAAATCGGCCCGATCCGCATTGATCGGGCCGTGTCTCAAGCCTCCGGCTCGACGATCCGCACGTGCAGATCACGCAGCTGCGCGTTGTCCGGCGTCGACGGCGCGCCCATCATCAGGTCTTCCGCCCGCTGCGTCATCGGGAACAGCATCACCTCGCGGATCGTCTCTTCCTCGGCCAGCAGCATCACGATCCGGTCGATCCCGGCCGCGCAGCCCCCGTGCGGCGGCGCGCCGAAGTGGAAGGCGTTGACCATCCCGCCGAACCGGCGGCGCACCTCGGCCTCATCGTACCCGGCGATCTCGAAGGCCTTGAACATGATATCGAGCTTGTGGTTGCGGATCGCGCCCGAAAGGATCTCGGCGCCGTTGCACGACAGATCGTACTGGTAGCCGAGCACCTTGAGCGGATCGCCTTCCAGCGCCTCCATTCCGCCCTGGGGCATCGAGAACGGGTTGTGCTCGAAATCGATCTCGCCGGTCTCCTCGTCCTGTTCGAAGATGGGAAAATCGACGATCCAGGCAAACGCGAACCGCGCGCGCCAGGTCTCGTCGGCCTTGTCCTTCGGCGTCTCCGCCCAGATCGTATCGCGCGCGAGCCCGGCCACCCGCTGGAAGGCCTTCGGCTTGCCACCAAGGAAGAAGGCGGCATCGCCGACGCCGAGGCCGAGCTGCGCACGGATCGCCTCGGTGCGCTCCGGGCCGATGTTCTTGGCAAGCGGGCCGGCGGCTTCCATCCCGCCCTCGACCTCGCCCGACTTCAGCTTGGCCTGGGCCTCCTTCACCGGGATGCCGAGCTCCTGCGCCACGGCATCGGCGGTCTTGTCGCGCCAGAAGATGTAGCCCATCCCCGGCAGGCCCTCTTTCTGGGCAAAGGAATTCATCCGGTCGCAGAACTTGCGGCTGCCGCCTTTCGGCGCCGGGATCGCGCGCACCTCGGTGCCGTCCTGCTCCAGCAGTTTCGCGAAGATCGCGAAGCCCGAGCCGCGGAAATGTTCCGAGACGTCCTGCATCTTGATCGGGTTGCGCAAATCAGGCTTGTCGGTGCCGTACCACAGCGCTGCGTCGCGGTAGGAGATCTGCGGCCAGTCGGCATATTTGTCGACCGTCCGATCGCCTGCAAACTCGGCCATCGCCCCTTCGATCACCGGCCCCACAGTATCAAAGATCTCCTGCTGCTCGACGAAACTCATTTCCATGTCGAGCTGGTAGAAATCGGTCGGGCTACGGTCGGAGCGCGGGTCTTCGTCGCGAAAGCAAGGCGCGATCTGGAAATACTTGTCGAAGCCAGAGACCATGAGCAGCTGCTTGAACTGCTGCGGTGCCTGCGGCAGGGCGTAGAACCTGCCCGGATGCAAACGAGACGGCACCAGGAAGTCGCGCGCCCCTTCGGGCGACGAGGCGGTGATGATCGGCGTCTGATATTCGCGAAAATCCTGCGCCCACATCCGCTTGCGCATGCTCGCCACCACGTCGGACCGCAGCTTCATGTTCGCCTGCATCTTTTCGCGGCGCAGATCGAGGTAGCGGTACTTGAGCCGGGTCTCCTCCGGGTATTCCTGGTCGCCGAACACCTGCAGCGGCAGTTCGTCGGCCGCACCCAGCACTTCCATGTCCTGGACGAATACCTCGATCTCGCCGGTCGGCAGCTTCGGGTTGACGAGGCTCTCGTCACGCGCGAGCACCTTGCCGTCGATCCGGATCACCCATTCCGCGCGCACCTTGTCGACCTCGGCGAACACCGGGCTGTCGGGATCGGCGAGCACCTGGGTCACGCCGTAATGGTCGCGCAAATCGATGAACAGCACGCCACCGTGGTCACGGACCCGGTGGACCCAGCCCGAAAGGCGGACGATGTCGCCGACGTTGTCTTTGCGCAGATCGGCGCAGGTGTGGCTGCGGTAAAGGTGCATGTGGCTGGCCTCATGTTGCGTTCGCGCCGATACAGCGCGCGAACGGGGTGAAGTCAAGCCCGCGCCTTGGGCACAACCCGCCGTTCCGGGGGCCTCACGGCAAAATTCCTTTACAGAAAGCCCCGTTCCCGCAAACAATACGTGTCGTGAACAAGTATCGTGCGCTCCCGGGCGCATGTTTCGTCATTGCAGGCAGGCGACAGGATACGCGAGCAGCAACCATTCAGGCGGCCCCGTTTGGGCGCCGGAAGATAAGGGGGTTCGCATGTGGACGGGTCTCTTGGACCGGATGCTTCGCCATATCGTGCGCAATGGCACGCTCCGCATCACATTGCCGGACGGCACGACAAGGTCCTACGGGCAGGGGGCGCCTGAACATGGGCTGGTGTTGAAAACGCCCGATCTGCCGCGCAAGATCATTCTCAACCCGACGCTCGCCGTGGGCGAGGGTTACATGGACGGAACACTGGAGATCGAGAACGACGACCTCGCCGGGTTCTTTCGGTTCATGATCCCGAATTTCAACGCGGCCGGCGCGACGTGGTTTCAGCAACCGCTGACCGCCTTGCGCCACTCCCTGCGCAGCTTGCGCCAGTTCGCCCCCGTCGGCACGGCGCAAGCGAATGTCTCGCATCACTACGATCTGTCGCGCGCGCTCTACGATCTCTTCCTCGATTCCGACCGGCAGTATTCCTGCGCCTATTGGGTCGAGGGGGTGGAGACGCTGGAAGAGGCGCAGATCGCCAAGAAGCGCCACATCGCCCTGAAACTCCGGCTCGAGCCCGGCCTGCGGGTGCTCGACATCGGTTGCGGCTGGGGCGGCATGGCGCTCACGCTCGCGCGCGACTACGGCGTGTTTGTCGTGGGCGTGACCCTGTCCAAGGAGCAATACGCGGTCGCGGTGGACCGGGTGCGCGAAGCCGGGCTCGAAGACAGGATCGACATTCGGCTGACCGACTACCGCGAGGTCACCGGCGCGTTCGACCGGATCGTCTCGGTGGGCATGTTCGAACACGTCGGCGTGCCGCATTACGACGAGTATTTCAAATTCGTCCACGACCACCTCACCGAAGACGGGATCGCGCTGATCCATACCATCGGCCATGTCGGACCGGCCAATGAGAGCGATCCCTGGATGGTGAAATACATCTTCCCGGGTGGCTATACGCCGGCGTTGAGCGAGATCCAGAAATCGGTCGACCGGCAATTCCTGGTGAGTGCCGATGTCGAGGCGCTCAGGCTCCATTACGCACACACGCTGAGGGCCTGGTATGACCGGTTCATGGTCAACCAGGACCAGGCGGCCGCGCTCTACGACGACCGCTTCGTGCGGATGTGGCGGTGGTATCTCCTGACGATGGAGGCCTCGTTCACCGTCGGGCGGCTGCTGGTCTACCAACTGCAATTGTCGAAAACCCTGCACGCGGTCCCGATCACCCGTGACTATCTCTACGGCGGCGCGGAGGAGCCGGGGGCAGACGTGCGCACAACGCCCGTGACCGACGTGGCACAGCAGCGCGCGGCGGAATAGACCGCGATTGCGATCCCGGCGGCGGCCGCTAGACTTGCCCCAAACAACAAAAGAGGGCAGGGCATGAGCGCAGGCAACGGTGCCGCGGAGGTCGCGGACGACACCAGCGACCCCAACACCGAGACCAACAGGCACACCGGAATGGTGTCCTGGCGCGACCCGCGCCTCCTCGCCGCGATGGTCCTGCTCGTGCCCGTTGTCATCGCCGCGGTCTGGGTGGCCCGGCCGCTCGGAATGCCGGCCGATCTGCTCTCGGTCTGGGTCGCAGGCGAGTTCTGGCAGATGGGGCGGACCGGCGAGATCTACGCGCCGGTGGAGGGTCTGTTCACGATGCTGCCGCCCGCCGGTTGGATCGATTGGCTCGCGGAGACCCAGGACTACAGGGAATCCGTCTTTCCGTTCCTGTACCCGCCGCTCTGGGCCGTGGTGATGGGCACGCTTGCGCCGGCCGATTTCGCGCCGGTGGCGTCCGTGTCCTTCTGGATCAACGCCAGCTTGCTCGCCGCCACCATGGTTCTGGCGATCCGCGCCAGCGGGGCGCTGCTGCACCCCGTCGCCCATGTCGTCCTCGTGCTCGTCATCTTCCTCACGACCTACATTGCCTCGGTCGGGTTCCTTCAGGGACAGCCACACATCTTCGTGGCCTTTCTGATCGTACTTGCGATCGAACGCAGCCGTGCCGGGGCGGGCACCGCCGCTGGCGTGGCGCTCGCCCTCGCCGCGTCGATCAAGCTGTTTCCCCTGATCTACGCGGTGGTCTGGCTGGTCCGGGGCGAAAAACGCGCGCTCGCGTCCTTCGTCGTCGCAGGGGCCGCGCTCGCCGCGGCCTCGGTTCTGCTCGCCGGCTGGCCACTGCACCGGGCGTTTCTCGACAGTATCGGCCAGATCGGCCAGACGCTCCTGCTGACCGGCAACAACGTGAGCTTCGATGCGGTTGTCGGTCAGCTGTTCGCGATGGATACGGCGCAGCTGGTCAGGGGGCCGAACCTCGATGCTATGGGCCGGGTGCGCGAGGCCTGGCTCGTCGCCGAACGCCCCGGGCTCTGGGTCATTTTCGCAAACGCGGGCTTGTTGCTGGTGCTGGCCGGCTCCGCGTTTGCCGCGCGCGATATGCGTACCGGACCGCTCTACGCCGGGCTCTGGCCGTTCCTGCTGACCCTGTCGGTGCTGTTCACGCCGACGGGCTGGGTCTACTACATAATCCCGACCGCCGTCTTTGCCCCGGCGATGATCGGCGGCCTGCCGTCGGCGCGGGGCGGGTCGTTGTTTCTTGTCGGGCTCCTGCTGTTCTTTTCCGCGCGCCTCGAGGTGCTCAAGGACCTGGAACTCGTCCCGATCCCCGAGGTTTTCCTGTATGTCGCGGGCTCGCTCGTCTGGGGCACGGGCTTTGCCCTTCTGGCGCGCAACATGGGCGACGAATAGCGGCCATCAAGCCTTGCACCTGTCGGCCTCATCTCTATAACCCACGACAATTTGGGCGGGCCCAGGTCCGCCCACAACGCCTGCTGCCCGGGGGGACACGATGCCGAAGAGAACCGACATCAAGTCGATCCTGATCATCGGCGCCGGTCCGATCGTCATCGGCCAGGCCTGCGAGTTCGACTACTCCGGCACCCAGGCCTGCAAGGCGCTGCGCGAGGAGGGCTACCGGGTCATCCTGGTCAACTCCAACCCGGCGACGATCATGACCGACCCGGAGCTGGCCGACGCCACCTATATCGAGCCGATCACGCCGGAGGTGGTCGCCAAGATCATCGAGAAGGAGCGGCCCGACGCGCTCCTGCCGACCATGGGCGGGCAGACCGGCGCTCAACACCGCGCTGGCGCTGGCCGACATGGGCGTGCTGGACGAGTACGGGGTCGAGATGATCGGCGCCAAGCGCGAAGCCATCGAGATGGCCGAGGACCGCAAGCTGTTCCGCGAGGCGATGGACCGGATCGGCCTCGAGAACCCGCGCGCCACCATCGTCACCGCGCCGATGGGCGACAAAGGCAAGCGCGATCTCCAGGAAGGCATCAAGATCGCGCTGAAGGCGCTCGACGAGATCGGCCTGCCGGCGATCATCCGCCCGCCTTCACGCTCGGCGGCACCGGCGGCGGCATCGCCTACAACCGCGACGAGTTCGAGGAGATCGTCGACGCGCGGCCTCGACGCCTCGCCCGTCGGCCAGGTCCTGATCGAGGAAAGTCGGTGCTCGGCTGGAAGGAATTCGAGATGGAGGTGGTCCGCGACAAGGCGGACAACTGCATCATCGTCTGCTCGATCGAGAACGTCGACCCGATGGGCGTGCACACCGGCGACTCGATCACCGTCGCGCCGGCGCTGACGCTGACCGACAAGGAATACCAGATCATGCGCAACGCCTCGATCGCGGTGCTGCGCGAGATCGGCGTCGAGACCGGCGGCTCCAACGTGCAGTTCGCCGTCAACCCGGAAGACGGCCGCATGGTCGTCATCGAGATGAACCCGCGCGTCTCGCGCTCCTCGGCGCTGGCCTCCAAGGCGACCGGCTTCCCGATCGCCAAGATCGCGGCCAAGCTCGCCGTCGGCTACACGCTCGACGAGCTCGACAACGACATCACCAAGGTGACGCCGGCCGCGCTTCGAGCCGACCATCGACTACGTCGTCACCAAGATCCCGCGCTTCGCCTTCGAGAAGTTCCCCGGCGCCGAGCCCGAGCTCACCACCGCGATGAAGTCGGTCGGCGAGGTGATGGCGATCGGCCGCACCTTCCACGAAGTCGCTGCAGAAGGCGCTGCGCTCGATGGAGACCGGCCTCGACCGGCTTCGACGAGATCGACATCGAGGGCGCGCCGGACAAGGCCGCGATCGATCGAAGGCGCTCGTCGGCGCCGAACCGCCCGACCGGATCCGCGTGATCGCCCAGGCGCTGCGCGCACGGCTTCGACCGACGACGACATCTCGCGCGTCACCAAGTTCGACCCCTGGTTCCTCGCCCGGATCCGCGAGATCGTCGAGACCGAGGAGCGGGTCCGCGCACGACGGCCTGCCGGGCGACCGCCGACGGCCTGCGCGCGCTCAAGCAGCTGGGCTTCTCCGACGCGCGCCTCGCCGAGCTCACCGGGCGCGACGAGGCCGAGGTCGCGCCGCGCGCGCGATCGACCTCGGCGTCACGGCCGTCTTCAAGCGCATCGACACCTGCGCCGCCGAGTTCGCGGCGCAGACGCCCTACATGTACTCGACCTACGAGGCGCCCGTGATGGGCGAGCGGCGAATGCGAGGCCCGGCCCTCGCGACCGCAAGAAGGTCATCATCCTCGGCGGCGGCCCGAACCGCATCGGCCAGGGCATCGAGTTCGACTATTGCTGCTGTCCATGCCGGCTTCGCGCTGACGCGAGGCGGGCTACGAGACGATCATGGTCAACTGCAACCCGGAGACCGTCTCGACCGACTACGACACCTCCGACCGGCTCTATTTCGAGCCGCTGACCGCCGAAGACGTGCTCGAGATCCTGCGAGTCGAGCAGGCGAACGGCACGCTGCACGGGCGTCATCGTCCAGTTCGGCGGCCAGACGCCGCTCAAGCTCGCCGACGCGCTCGAAGAGGCCGGCATCCCGATCCTCGGCACCTCGCCCGACGCCATCGACCTCGCCGAGGACCGCGAGCGCTTCCAGCAGCTTGCTCGACAAGCTCGGCCTCAAGCAGCCGGAGAACGGCATCGCCCGCATCGCCGAGCGAGGCGCGCGCCGATCGCCGAGCGAGATCGGCTATCCCGCTCGTGATCCGCCCGTCCTACGTGCTCGGCGGCCGCGCGATGGAGATCGTCCGCGACGACGACCAGCTCGAGCGCTACATCCGCGAGCGCCGTCGTGGTCTCCGGCGACAGCCCGGTGCTGATCGACAGCTATCTCGCCGGACGCCATCGAGGTCGATGTCGACTGCGCTGTCGCGACGGCGAGGACGTCCATCGTCGCCGGCATCATGGAGCATATCGAGGAGGCCGGCATCCATTCCGGCGACAGCGCCTGCTCGCTGCCGCCGCATTCGCTGTCGCGCCGAGATCATCGCCGAGATCGAGCGCCAGACCGCAGGCGCTGGCCCGGGCGCTCAAGTCGTCGGCCTGATGAACGTGCAGTTCGCGCGTCAAGGACGACGACGATCTACGTGCTCGAGGTCAACCCGCGCGCCTCGCGCACCGTGCCGTTCGTCGCCAAGGCCACCGACAGCGCCATCGCCAAGATCGCCGCGCGCGTGATGGCCGGAGAGCCGATGTCCAACTTCCCGCACCGCGCCGCCTACCCGGAAGGCATCGCCTACGACACGCCCATGCCGCTATGCCGACCCGCTCACGCTGGCGACCCCAAGTGCCGTGGTTCTCGGTGAAAGAGGCGGTGATGCCCTTCGCCCGCTTCCCCGGCGTCGACACCATCCTCGGCCCCGAGATGCGCTCGACCGGCGAAGTCATGGGCTGGGACCGCAACTTCCCCCGCGCCTTCCTCAAGGCGCAGATGGGCGCGGGCACGCACCTGCCCGAAAGCGGCACCGTCTTCATCTCGATCAAGGACGCCGACAAGACGGCCGAGATGCTCGAAGCGGCGCAAGTGCTGGTCGGACCTCGGCCTCGACATCCTCGCCACCCGCGGCACCGCCGCTTGGCTTGAGAAGAACGGAGTCGTGGCCGAGACGGTCAACAAGGTCTACGAAGGCGGCCGCACACATCGTCGACCGGATGAAGGACGGCGACGTGCAGCTGGTGTTCAACACCACCGAAGGCGCCCAGGCCATCGACGACAGCCGCGACGATCCGCGCCGTCGCCCTCTACGACAAGATCCCCTACTACACCACCGCCGCCGGGTCACATGCGGCCGCGCTGGCGATGAAGGCCCGCAAGGAAGGCGCGATCGACGTGCGGTCGCTGCAGGCGTAGGACGCGGGCCGCCGAACGTTCGCGGCCCGCCCGGGCTCAGGTCGTCGATGCCCTATCCCCACCCGCGCGGGGACGCTCTGGCCTATTGCACGGTGATCGAGATGACCTCGCTCAGCACAGGCGGGTCGTGCGGGACGTGGCTCAGATCGCCAAGCAACAGCTGCAGCGTGTGCGTGCCCGACGGCAGCTCCAGGGTGACCTGTGTCTGACCGCCACCGAAATGCACGATCTCGTCGGTTGCCGGCAGGCTGGCGTCCATATCCACCGAGCCTGGATCCGTGTTGATCAGCAGGTGGTGGTGGCCGGTGTTTTCCGCCTCTGTGCCAGCGGGGGCCACGCCCATGCCTTCCAACCCGAAAACGATCGTTACCGGGTTTGAGACGGTCGCGCCGTCCGCCGGAGACAAGATATACGCACGTGCGCCGTCCGGCGCCGGGGTGCGATGCCCGTCCGCAAAGGATGCGCCTGCAAGCAGTATTCCCATCGCTGCGGTCATAACCAGATGTTTCATGATTCCCTCCCTGAAACTCGGGCGAAAGGCCCATCCGTCAATGGTATGCCGCCGCCACCATTCGAACAACGAAAACGATTCAGTACATTGGCCAAGCCTGTTTGACAAAACCTGGGATATTTCCTTTGCGAATGGTCAATTAACCGCGAGGATTCCAGCGACTGCCGATCTTCTGACCGCCAAATGACGAATCTGATCCCGCAACTTCACAACAAGGACCTCCCATGCCCCGCCTTATGCTCACCCTCGCCCTCCTCTTCGTCCCTACCCTCGCGTTCGCCCAATCCCTTGCCGGTCAATACGACGTCTGGGGCCGCAACCTCGACGGCGCGGCCTATGAAGGCACCGCCGAGGTCCGCGACGACGGCGAGACCGTCACCATCTTCTGGAACACGACCGTCGGGGTCTATTCCGGCACCGGCGCCCGGGACGGCGATGTCATCCTGATCGACTGGGGGTCCGACTACCTCATCGTCTACACGGTGATGGACGACGGCGAGCTGCACGGCACCTGGGCCGACGGCTACGCCCTCGACCGGCTCAGCCCACGTTGATTGGCGTACGTGCCAGGCCCGTTACGACCAGGCCCGTTACGACCAGGCCCGTTACGACCAGGCCCGTTACGACCAGGCCCGCTACGGCCAGGGCCGCGTGAAATAGTCGCCGAGGAACGCATACTCGGGGTCCAGCCGCTTTCGCAGTGCCGCCCGGGTCTCGGCGCGCAACGCGGCGAAGTCGAGGCGCGTCCGGCTCTCGTTCAGTCTCGGGACCGTCACCGCGCGCCCGGTCGCTCGGCCAAGATCGGCAGAAAGTTCCTCCAACTCCCCGGTCCGGTAGACCCGGTCATAGGCGTCGAGGTCGGGCCCGGTGAACAGCCGCATCGGTAGGGCGTGGTGTTTCACCGCCGACGCCCATTTCATGTAACCGGCCAGGTTGAGGAAAAATGCGTCCGGGTCCGGGTCCTGCGGCAGCGGTGCGCGCCCACGCTGGAAATTGGCGGACTCGTGCAGGATCCGCCGCCCGGCGATCAGATCGGTATAGAGCGACAGCATCCGCTGCAGTGGATCGCGCACGACGGTGAACCGGAACCAGCCCCGGTAGCCGCGCCACCGCTCTGGGCTGTGCCGCTGGGTCGGGTAAAGCCGGTGGACCGCCATCACGTCGGTCTCGAAACACGCCACCGTTTCCCCGCTGACGTGAGGGTCAAGCGCCGCCAACGCGGCCTTGACCGACGAACAGGCCGCTTTCGGGACGGCCATGTAGGCGACTTTGTGCGCGTCGAGCGCGACAACCATGAAATATTCCGAGTTTCCGGGCGCCTTCGAGACTGGTCTAACGACGACAGGTTGTGAAGTGCTGAAGACCATCGCCGAAGCCGGCAACCGGTCTCATTCCTCCGAAACCAACCGGCCCCAGAGATCGTATTCGCTGGCCTCGTCGACCTCGACGGTAACAAGGTCGCCGGGTGCCAGCCTTTCGAAGCCCTCGTCGATGAACAGGTTGCCGTCGATCTCCGGCGCGTCCGCCTTCGTCCGGCAGACCGCGCCGTCCTCGTCGACAGAATCCACAAGGACCTCTTGGCGCGAACCCACCTTGGCGGCGAGCTTTGCTTCCGAGATCGCCTGGGCCTTTTCCATGAACCGATCCCAGCGCGCCTGTTTCACCTCCGGCGCGACATGGTCGGGCAGCTCGTTGGCCCTGGCCCCGGCGACGTTTTCGTATTGGAAGCACCCGACCCGGTCGAGCTGCGCCTCGTCGAGCCAGTCGAGCAGGGTTTCGAACTCATCCTCGGTCTCGCCCGGGTAGCCGACGATGAAGGTCGAGCGCAGCGTGATCTCCGGGCAGACCGCCCGCCAGGCCGCGATTTCATCGAGCGTTTTTGCCGCCGCGGCGGGCCGGGCCATGCGCTTCAGCGTGTCCGGATGGGCGTGCTGGAAGGGGATGTCGAGATAGGGCAGGATCAGCCCCTCCGCCATCAGCGGGATCAGCTCGCGCACATGCGGGTAGGGGTAGACGTAGTGGAGCCGCACCCAGGCATCGAGCCCGCCCAGATCGCGGGCAAGGTCGGTGATATGGGCGCGGTGGCCTTTCGCCTCGGCATGTTTCAGGTCGACCCCGTAGGCGGAGGTATCCTGGCTGATGACCAGAAGCTCGCGCACACCGGCCTCGACCAGCTTTTCCGCCTCGCGCACCACCGCGTGCGCCGGGCGCGACGCGAGCCGCCCACGCATCGCCGGAATGATGCAGAACTTGCAGTGGTGATTGCAGCCCTCGGATATCTTCAGATAGCTGTAATGCCGGGGCGTGAGCTTCACCCCGGTTGCGGGCAGAAGGTCGACGAACGGGTCGGGCACCGGCGGGGCTGCGGAATGCACCGCGTCCAGCACCTGCTCGTAGGCCTCCGGCCCGGTCACCGCGAGCACCGAGGGGTGCGCCCCGGTGATGTAATCCGGCTCGGCCCCGAGACACCCGGTCACGATCACCTTGCCGTTCTCCTTCAGCGCCTCTCCGATCGCCTCGAGGCTCTCGGCCTTGGCGCTGTCGAGGAAGCCGCAGGTGTTCACGATCACCGCCTCGGCGCCGGCATAGTCGGGCGAGATCGCATAGCCCTCGGCGCGCAGCCGGGTCAGGATCCGCTCGCTGTCCACCAGCGCCTTGGGGCAGCCGAGGCTGACCATGCCGATTTTCGGCTGGCCGGGGCGGGCTTCCTCGCTCAGTGCGGCATGTACGAGGTCGGGGCGGAGGTCGGGCGGGTTGGTCATGGGGCCCTGTCCTGCCAGAAGATGATCCGGTTCCCGAACGGGTCGGCAAGGGTGATCTCGCGCGTGCCCCAGGGCTGATTCTGGACACCGGGACGCAGCCGTGGGTGGCCGCGGTCGTTCAACGCGGCGAGACAGGCGTCGACATCGTCAACCCCGATCCGCACTGCGCTGCCGGGGGTGGCGTCGCCATGATGCTCCGACAGGTGCAGCTCGCACCCCCCCTTGCGGATGCCCATGTAGAGCGGCATCTCAGGGGCGTAACGGTGCTCGAAAACGACCTCGAAACCGAGATAACGCAAGTAGAAATCCCGCGCCTCCGCTTCGTCGAAGCTGCGGAGGATGGGAACGGCGGGGCCAGTCTTTTCCATGATCCCCTCTTCTTTGGTCTGGTAGAACCTCGGGGGGGTCACACCGCAGATGTGCCTCCGGCACAACGGGGCGGGCCCCAAGGTTCCGAAATTACCGTTTCCGGTCGCGTCGTGACGACATCGGCTGGAAGGCCACACCCACATGCGCCTCGCAATAGGGTTTGCCCTGCTGGACCGGCAACCCGCAGAACCAGAAATCGTCCGTGGCCGGGTCGCCGATCGGCCATTTGCAGGTCCGCTCGGTCAGTTCCATGAGCGTGAGCCGCTTTGCGGTCTTCTCGACCTCGCGTACCGTTTCCAGCGCTTCGGGGCTGATCTCGTTGGCCGAGGGCTGCGGCGGCAGCGGCTGGCCGGCGGGAATGATCGGCTTGCGCGCCGGGACCGGCGCAGGGGCGTCCTGCGCCGCGGTCTGCGCGGAGGCCGGCTCGGCGGCGGCCTCGGGTTTCTTGGCGGCTGGTTTCGATGGTTTCGCGGCTGGCTTTGCCGGCTTTTCCTTGGCCGCGGGCTTCGCCGTCGTGGCGCTCGGGCTTCCGCCGGCCCGGTTCGACAGGCCCAACCGATGCACCTTGCCGATCACCGCGTTCCGGGTGACCCCGCCAAGCTCCTTGGCGATCTGGCTGGCCGACTGACCCTCCGCCCACATGCGTTTGAGGGTTTCGACCCGTTCTTCGGTCCAGGACATGTGCGTTCAATCCTTTGGGCAGGGCATTTCGCCCGCCTCTCTACAGCAAGCCGCCATTCTAGTCAGCCCCGCGTTGGGCACAAGGCGATGGCGGGGTAAAACCCATTACAACAAGGCAAGCGGGAAGGCCATGCCCGATCTCGTTATCGTCGCGCGGGCTCCCAAACAGGGCCGTGACGCCGAACAGATTCGTCCCGCGTCCGCCCCCGTGCGAAGTTCGCCGCGCTCGGGGTCGCCGCGTGCCGACGACCATTCCTTGGTCGCGGCCCGCAAAGGCCCGACGGTGCGGTGGCAAAGGCGCATGCGATGGCCGAGGTGCAGGCGCCCCGGGGCGAATACGGGGAAGGTCGCGATTATCTGCGGCTTGCCGAGCTTGCCGCGTCCTTCGCCGTTTCCGCACCCGTCGCGCCTCTCTGGCGCCCCTCGCGCCATGCCAGGAGCAGCCCCCCGGCCAGGATCACGGCGGCCCCGGCCGCCGAGAGCGCATCGGGCATGACGTCGAACAGCACGAGGTCGTAGAGCGTGGCGAAGATCAGCGTGGCGTAGGAAAACGGCACCACGAAACTCGCCTCGCCGCGCCGCATCGCCTGGATGTAGAAAACCTGCGCCGTCCCCATCGTCAGGCCGAGGGCGCAGAGCAGACCCCATTGCCCCTGGCTTGGCCATTGCCAGACCAGGCTTGCGGCGAGCGTCGAGAACACGAGGCCGAAGCCGTTGTTGACCAGGAGGATCTGGAACGGCTTCTCGCGCCCGGTGAGGAATTTCAGCAGCGTGATCTCGATGCCGGTCAGCGCCGCGGCCCCGAGCGCCACCAGCGCCCCGACCTCGACAGCGCCCGCGCCCGGGCGGATCAGGATGAATGCGCCCGAGAAAGCGATCCCGGCAGCCGCCCAGCGCCAGGGCCCGACCCGCTCGCCGAGCACCGGGATCGCGAGGATCATCGCGAAGATCGGATTGGTGAAGGTGAGCGCGGTCGCATCGGCCAGCGGGATGAACTGCACGGCGGCAAACATCAGCGTAACGCCCGCGAACCCGGCGAGCGACCGCAGGGCATGGATCTTCAGGTTGGGCCGGGTGAAGCGGGGCCGGATCATGCCAGCCGCAACCGAGAATCCGATGAGCGCGAACAGGAACCGGCCTTGCGTGATCTGCACCGGGTGCAAACCGTCTGTTCCCGCGCCCAGCATCTTTGCGAACACGGTGGTGCCTGCGATGAAGGCGGTGGCCACCAGCATGAAGCCGATCGCCGCGAGATTCTGCCTGGCGTTCATGGCGTGCGCCTACGCCCGAACGCGGGCGAAGAAAAGCGCTACTGGCGGCGGGCGCCGTCGATCAGGCGCTGGCTCGCGCGCAACCCGTCCCAGTACGGGGTATAGCCGTCCGGGTCTTCGCCAGTTAGTTCCCGGGCGATGTGCGCCTCGACACCGCTGGCAGCCACGTCGGCGCCGTGATCGAGCAGCAGCGCCATCTTTTCGGGCTCTGCGGCGACCAGCATCAGGAGCGACTTGTTCTCGGTGACACCGGGGCCCTCTTCACCGACAGCCGCGTTCGGATCGGCCCCAGCGGCGAGCAGGGCGCGCATTTCCAACGTGCTGCCCTCGACCGCAGCCCGCACCAGCGGGGTCCAGCCCCAATGAGTACGCGCCTCGACGTCGGCCCCGGCGGCGACCAGCGTGGCGACGATGGCCGAAAGCTCGTCGGGTGTATCCGGCGTGTCGCCGTTCCACATGTAGTCGCCGATGTTGTGCAGCGGTGCATAGCCCTCCGGCGTGGCGAAATCGGCCCGCGCGCCGCGGTCGAGAAACAGGCGCACCCGTGCGGCGGTCCGTCCCGGTGCCCTGACCGCCATGCCCAGAGGGGTCTGGTCGTATTGCCCCAGGTGCCGGTTGAGATCGCCCAGGCCGTCGAGTACCGCCGCAAGCGCCGCGTCGTCGTTCCCGTCCAGCGTGTCCGAAAGCGCGTTGGCCTCCGGGTCGGTTTCCGGCTCGTATCCGGGCACATCGGCAATCGCCGCGAAGTCCTGGCTCAGGGCCAGCATCGCTTCGCTGTCGCCCGCCGCTTCCGCCGCGACGATCTTTTCCATCATCCCGTTCATCGCCTTGGCCTGCTCGAGCATCGGCGCGAGCCGTGCGGCCGCCTCCGGATCGGTCTCGGTCAGGGTTTCCAGGAGATCTTCCATATCCTTTACGGACCCGGCCATCTCGGCCATCGGGTTTTGCGCGCCGCGCGCGGCGGTTTCGGCGATGTCGCCGATGATGTCGGCAATGCCTTTGGCCATATCTTTTCTCCGGTCGCATGTTTCGCGCGTCACGGTCTTTGCGAAATTCGGCACGCGCGTGGCGTGCAGAGGGCAAGGCAACGATTTCTCTTGCCTGGACGGGTCAAAGCGGGCAAAGCGCGACCATGACGATCCGTCCTGCATATCAAGACACCCGACGCCGACGCCTGCGCGCCTGACATCCTGTCTGTCATGACCCGCGCCTGACCCGCGCAAATCTTCCATAATCGTTGACACGAGCCTGCCCATGCGGCACCCAAGGGCTTCTTTTCATGGAGTGATCCGATGATCCCGTCCGTTCTGCCGACCTACAATCGCGCCCCCCTTTCCTTCGATCACGGTGACGGCTCCTGGCTCGTGACGACGGATGGCCGACGGTTTCTCGACCTTGGCGCCGGCATCGCGGTCAACGCGCTGGGCCACGCCCATCCGGCGCTGGTCGAAGCGCTGACTGCCCAGGCCGCGAAGCTCTGGCATGTCTCGAACCTCTACAATATCCCGGGCCAGCAGGCGCTCGCGGATGCGCTGGTCGACGCCACTTTCGCCGACACCGTCTTCTTCACCAATTCCGGCACCGAGGCGCTGGAGCTGGCGGTCAAGATGGTGCGCAAGTACTGGCACCAGAAGGGCGCGCCCGAACGGGTCGAGATCATCACCTTCGAAGGCGCCTTCCACGGACGGTCCACCGCTGCCATCGCCGCGTCCGGCGCCGAGAAGATGGTGGGCGGCTTCGGACCGCTGATGCCGGGGTTCGTTCACATCCCCTTCGGCGATCATGAGGCGCTGCGCGCAGCCATCACCGCCAAGACCGCGGCCGTGCTGATCGAGCCGATCCAGGGCGAGGGCGGCATCCGGGTTCTGCCGGACCAATGCCTCAAGGGCCTGCGCGATGCCTGTGACGAGACCGGCGCGCTCCTGGTGTTCGACGAGGTGCAATGCGGCATGGGCCGCACCGGCAAGCTGTTCGCCCATGAATGGGCCGGGATCACCCCCGACATCATGATGGTGGCCAAGGGCATCGGCGGCGGCTTCCCGCTGGGCGCCGTGCTCGCCACCGAGGCCGCGGCGGCGGGGATGACCGCGGGCACCCACGGCTCGACCTATGGCGGCAACCCGCTGGCGATGGCGGTGGGCGCAAAGGTGATGGAGATCGTCACCGCGCCCGGCTTCCTCGACGAGGTGACCCGCAAGGCCGGGCACCTGCGCCAGGGGCTCGAAGGGCTGGTGGCGGTGCATCCGGAGGTTTTCGCCGAAGTCCGCGGCGCCGGGCTCATGCTCGGCCTCGTGTGCCAGCCGGGCACGCCCAATCTCGACTTGGTCAAGGCGGGCTACGACCACAACATCCTGGTCGTCCCGGCGGCCGAGAACGTGGTGCGCCTGTTGCCGGCGCTCACCATCGCCGATGACGACATCACCATTGCCATCGAGCGGCTCGACGCCGCGGCGCGGGACGCGAAGGGAGCGGGCGTTTGAGACATTTCCTCGATATCGACAAGGCCGAACGGGACGATCTGAAAGCCATCATCGCCCAGGCGCGGGCGATGAAGGCCGCCCGCGGCGACGTGCCCAAAGGCACCCGCGATGCCGAGCAACCGCTCGCCAACCGGATGGTGGCGCTGATCTTCGAAAAGCCCTCGACCCGAACCCGGGTGAGCTTCGATGTCGGCGTGCGGCAGATGGGCGGCGAGACGCTGGTGCTCACCGGCCAGGAAATGCAGCTCGGCCACGGCGAAAGCATCGCCGACACCGCCCGCGTGCTCAACCGCTACGTCGACCTGATCATGATCCGCACCTTCGACGAGACGGCGCTGCTCGAGCTTGCCGACCACGCCACCGTGCCGGTCATCAACGGGCTGACCGACCGGTCGCATCCCTGCCAGATCATGGCCGACGTGATGACCTTCGAGGAGCACCGCGGGCCGATCGCGGGGAAAAAGGTGGTCTGGACCGGCGACGGCAACAACGTCGCCGCCTCCTTCATCCATGCGGCCGGCCAGTTCGGGTTCGATTTCACCTTCACCGGTCCCGCGCAGCTCGATCCCGACACAAGGGCCATGGACGAAGCCCGCGCGCGCGGCGTCGACGTTGAGATCGTGCGCGACCCGGAGGCGGCGGTCAAAGGCGCCGACCTCGTGGTCACCGACACCTGGGTGAGCATGCACGATGCGCTCTCGACCCGCGAGCGGCGCCACAACCTGCTGCGCCCCTACCAGGTCAACGAACATCTGATGTCCAGTGCCAAGCCGGACGCGCTGTTCATGCACTGCCTGCCCGCGCACCGCGGCGAGGAGGTCACCGACGAGGTGATGGACGGGCCGCAGTCGGTGGTCTTCGACGAGGCCGAGAACCGGCTGCACGCCCAGAAGGCGATCATGCGGTGGTGCCTCGAGGTGTGACGCGGGCTCCGGGGCCGCGACGGATCCTGCGGTCCGAGCGGTTTCGAATTGTGCGACCCGCCCCTCGTCACTAGGGTGAATGTGGGGGCGGACGACCGGCGCGCCCAATCGTGCCGGCAGAAAAAAAGGAGGAGGTGGGGATGACAACCGCGCTAATCGTAGTGGACATGCAAGTGAGCCTGATCGCGGACGAGACGCCCAATCCGGGTGAGATCCTCGATACCGTCGCGGGGCTTGTCGAGGTCGCGCGCGGCGAAGGTGTGCCGGTGGTCTGGATCACGGATTCCCGGGTTGAGCCCGACCCGGCGCTGCATCCGAGCTTCACGCCCGGCGATGACGAACTGCAGATCGTCAAGACCCACGGCAACGCTTTCGAGGACACCGATCTCGAAGCCGAGCTCACGATCCTCGGCGCTGAACGGGTGATCGTCTGTGGCATGCAGTCGGACGGCTGCATTCACGCGACGGTGCGTGCGGGTGCCGCGCTCGGCTTCCAGGTTGTGCTGGTGAGCGACGCCCACACCACGCATGCCTTCGAGAGCCGCGACTGGCAGGCGGTCATAGACGGCGAGAACGAGACCCTCGCCCGGCTTGACAATGTCGCGGTGCTGCCGCTCGACGAAATCGTCATGTAAGCGGGGCGGACCGGGTGGCGGACCGGCCAGGGCGCCCTGCGCCGCCTACAGCCGGGCAAACCCCATGCAGCACCTCTTGCGCAAGCGATGCCAGTTCCGGCACCGGCAAACCGCGCGTTTCCGGCAATCTGGATACCCGGACAGCGCGGACCGACGTCGGGGGTGTTGCCCCGGGCCGGGTTGCGGCCCTACGGCAACCCGCGATACCTCAAAACAACTTGTGGTAAACTTCTCCGCAATTTGCAGACTTTTGCCACAATTGGGCGCCGGATAAGTCGGAATCGGGAGCAAGTCTCTACACATCGGCAAGAGAGATTGCCCCGGCGTTAAAGCCGCCAGCCCCATGAGGCACCCCACCGGAAACCGGTCGTCATCGCACAACACGAGACATCCATCGGCGCATCGGGCGCCGTATTTCTGGGGAGAGATCCATGACCGCCACCGTCATCGCATTCGCCGGCCGCAACGCCAACCACAACACCGCGCCGCTGCCCTCTATAGAGGCAGCCGAGGCCACCGAGCGCCGCGACAACATCGTGCCGATGGCTGCCTGGCTCGGTCGTGCCCGTCCGCGGCGCACGCCGACGGGTGTGTTCTTCACCACCCGCGTTCTCGCGACGCCCGGTTTCATCGCCTGATCCCGTCTCCATACCCCCCATACCCTGCCGCTTGGCGGGCCATCTCAAGCCGAGGGAAACATCATGACCATCATCACCGAAACCACCGCGATCGTCGAAAAAGCCCGTGCCGGCCGCCGCGCCGCGCTCACTTCGCTGCATTCGCGTCTCGGTCACACCGACAAGGTGGTCTCGATCTTCGACAACGCTTTTCCGCTGCGCCTGGCCGAGCCCGAGTTCCACTCAGTCCGCACCGCGCCCCCGCGCCGTCCCGTGCCGGTGATGGCCGACCGCGCCGCCGCCTGACCCGCCCGTGTTTCTCCCCGGACCGCCTGCCCCCCTGCAGACCCTGCCCAAAGATGGCGGTGATGCGTTGGTTTCTGGCAGGCGGCACGGTGGATTTGAGGCAAACCGCGCCAAATCACACTTTTGCCACATTGCAGCGCGGCCCGCGCCTGAATTGACCCTCTGACCGCCGCTATTTCGGCATATTGCTTTCCAGTCCGTTACCGGACCGTCCCGCAGAAACACCCCCGCAACGCCAGCAAATAAGGCCGTCTCCGGTCAATAGTGGCGGCGGCACGGCCCTTTGTGACCGGTGGCAGGTGAATTTGGGGCCGAATGGTGCAATATCACAAAACCGCCCCAATCCCGCGCAAATGGCGCCTGATTCAGGGACGATCTTGTCTTTATCGGAACGGAAAGAAGACACGGGAGACACAATATGGCTGCCACCATGACCCCCCGAAGCCTCGCACGGATCTTGCACCTGCAAGCAAACTGCGAGGCGGTGAGCCAGACGGATCGTCAGAAACGTCTGCCTACGATCAGCAGCGCGGAGGTCGAAACCATCTTCGACCAGATGAGCCGCCAGACCTTGCGGACAAGCCGCGCTGCCTGAACACGACACTCGGAACCTGAACATCCGGCAGAATGCCGACACCTGGGGATAAAAAAATGCACACACCGAACAACGTCATCGCCTTCGACCGCAACCGCCGCGCGGATCGCACCAACGCCCGCACCACGGTTCGCGCCGCCGCAGAAGAGCTGCGCGACAATGTCGTCGCCATCGCCGACTGGCAGGGCCGGGCCCGCACCCGCCGCACCGCGTCCGGCGTGTTCTTCACCACCGGCGTGCTGACGACCTACGGCTCGGTCGCCTGATTCCTCCACCTTCCCCCCCCGGGCAGCGCTAGAACAGCGTTGCGCCCCCCCTCGGAGAACCACAATGTTTGCCACGACCAACATCCTCGACAAAGCCCGCCATGGCCGCCGCGCTGCACTCACCGCCCTGACCGTCGCCCGCCTCGGCGATGACGATGACAACGTCGTGTCGATCTTCGACGAGGCCTTCGACGCGAAATTCAGCCATTTCGAACAATTGGCCCCGAACGTGATCCCGTTCCCGGCCTCCGTTACCCCCCGGCCCGCGCTGCTGGCCGCCTGAACGATCCGCCGCGATGGCGGGCGCGGGGCTCCCCGCGCCGGCCCGCCGCGCTCCCGATTGCGCTCGAACCGTGCAAGCACGCCCCCGGAAATCCTGGAAGTCACACGACCGGTTTTTACCGGCCCGACACGGCCCGCCGCCCTTCACCCCGCTTCGAAGAAAAAGCGCACCAGGTGAAAGAACACCGGCGCCGCGAACAGCACCGAATCCAGCCGGTCGATGAGGCCGCCCTGTCCGGGCAGAAGGTGTCCCCAGTCGTTCACGCCCTTGTCGCGCTTGATCGCCGACATCACCAGGCCACCGGCATAGCCCAGAACCGATACCGCCAGCGCCACCAGTGCCGCGGCCCAGGGCGCGAAGGGTGTGATCCAGGCCAGCGCCGTACCGATCACGACACCGGTGCCGAGCGCCCCGAGAAACCCCTCCCAACTGCGCGAATGATGAATGTGTGGCGCGATCCGCGTGCGCCCGGTCAGCCGCGGCGCGATGAAATGGGCAATGTCGCCCGCTTGCACCACGATCACCAACCAGGAGATCAGCAGGATTTCCTTGCCGGCATAGCCCGGGATCTCGACCCAAAGCAGTGCCGGCACATGGGCGGCGGCGAAGATGCACAGCATCAGTCCCCACTGCGTTTCCGCGATGCGGGTCAAAAACCCAGACGTATCGCCCTTCACCGCGGCGAGGACGGGCAGGAACAGGAAAGCGTAGACGGGGATGAAAATGGTGAACAACCCGACCTGACCGAAATAGACCAGCAGGTATTGCCCCGGCAGTGCCACGAAGAAGGAAAACATCAGCACCCAGTGGTCGGCGCGCCGCTTCGCGGTCAGCGTGAGAAACTCTCTCAGCGCCGAGAACGACACCAGCGCGAACAGGATCACGATGCCACCCCGTCCGGCGAGCCCGGCGAGCGACAGCGCCACCAGCATCGCCCACCAGGCGTTGATCCGGGCAAACAGCGTCTGCACGATGATCGCCTTGCGCCCCGTCATGCCGCCCCAGCGCTTCAGCGCCGCCGCCGCGAGCGTGGCGGCGAGCAGGGCGAGAACCAGCCCGGTGAACAATTGGGCGTATTCGGCGTGCTGGGTCATGTGCCCTGCACCTTCGCCAAAGCGGCCAGCGCCATCCGGGCGCGGTCGAGAAACATCGTCTTGTCTTCGCCTGGCCGCAGATGCAGAGGCGCGCCGAAGGTCACCGTGCAGATCAGCGGCACCGGCACGACCTCGCCTTTGGGCAGCACCGAGTTGAGATTGTCGATCCAGACCGGCACAAGGTCGATCTCCGGCCGCGCGCTGGCGAGGTGAAACAGGCCGGACTTGAACTCGAGCACCGGGTCTTCCGTCAGGTTGCGCATGCCCTCGGGGAAAAGGATCAGGCTCGCGCCTTCGTCCAGCGCCGCGACCATCAGCGCCACCGGGTCTTCCTCCGGATCACGGCCCGCGCTGTCGCGGTTGATGAGCACGGCATTCAGCACGTCCCGGCCGAAAAACGCCCGCAGCCGGCTTTTCAACCAGTAGTCCGAGGCCGCCACCGGCCGGGTGGTATCGCGCAGAAACCCGGGCAGCACGGCCCACACGGTCGGAAAATCGGCGTTCGAGGTGTGGTTGGCGAAATACACGCGTTGGCGCGGGGTCGGCTCGATGCCGGCCCAGATCGCTCGCGGCGCCGTCACCAGGCGCACGATGATCACCAGCCCCCGGCCCGCGATCGCGGCGATCAGTTTTCTCAGCACGCGCTCCCCCTTGCCGTCCCATTACTATAAGGCGCGGCGCGGAAAACCCAAGCATGGGCCAACCGGCATCTTCAGTCGGCGCTTGTCTCGGTGGGACGTCACGTCGAAGACGTGCTGTCGGCCCGACCGGGCAGCGCCCCCCGCGCGCACGGACCATTTCGGCAAAGCTGCTCCGCTTGCCTACACCGGCTTGAAAGCATCCGCGGTCGGATCGAACCACCAGAGGTCGCCCTCGCCGATATCGTTCCAGAGGCCGTGCAGCGTGAGTGCCTCGCCTTTTACTGCGTCGGCGACGAAGGGGAAGGTCATCAGGTTGTCGAGCGAGACCTTCACCGCCTCCTTCTCCAGCGCATCGATGCACTCGGAACCGGAGCAATTTGCCTTGATCCGGTCGTAGCCCGGCTCGAGCAGTTCCATCCAGCGGCCCACGAAGCTCGACCCGTCGGCAAGCTCCGGCGCGTTGCCGGTTGCCATATCGTAATACCCGCGCACGCCGCCGCAGGACGAATGACCCATGACGATGATATTCGCCACCTTGAGCGCGGTCACCGCGTATTCCACCGCCGCCGAGGTGCCGTGGCGCAAGCCGTCGGGCTCATAGGGTGGCACCAGGTTGGCGATGTTGCGGTGGATGAAGAACTCGCCCTGGTCGGCGCCGAACAGCGAGGTGACATGCACCCGGCTGTCGCAGCACGAGATGATCATCGCACGCGGATGCTGGCCTTCGGAGGCCAGGCGGCGATACCAGGTCTTGTTCTCGGCATACCCGGTGGCTTTCCAGCCATGGTAACGGCCGGCGAGCGACTTCGGAAGCGGATGGGCAACAGTCATGGGGCACCTCCCGGGCGGTTGATTCACTCCCGCGGTTCTAGAGGAAGTCACCCGCCGATAGAAGCGCCGAGGTTGCGCAACGGGTTTGAACCCTGCGCCGCGTCCGCTGCCGAGCCGGCAAGCTGCCGCCCGTACGGGATTTAGATGAAATGCGAGGAATTTCTGCGCGCGCTGGAAACGATTTCTTGAGGCTGGGCTGGCACCTTGGCCTCGTGGGAATAAAGGGGAAAGAAGGGGTGGTGCGATGAGCGCTGTTTTGAAACTTGCGCATGACGAATCCGTCCGGCTCGACCGGTCGCAACTTGAAGTGCTGTATCAGAAGTCTCGGTCCGATCGGTGCCGACAAGGTGGTCAACCATGCGCTGGAAGAGATTTCGATCTCGCTGACGCGGGGGGTTAAGGAATACCGCCAGGGCCGACTCGATGAGCTGCGCGCGACCGTGCGCGGCCTCACCGCGGTGGCGCAACAGGTGGGCATGATGACGCTGGCGCGCGTGGCGCGTGACGTGCAGGAGCTCTCGCTGACCCATGACGCCGCCGCTTTGGGCGCGACGATGGCGCGGCTGACACGCATCGGCGAGACCTCTCTCGTCGCGGTCTGGGATCTCCAGGATCTCAGCGTCTGAGGATCTCTTTCAGAGTGTGAGCAACGCGAGCGGGAGAAGGTCTTTCCCGCTCGCCGCGTGCCCGTAGGCAACCACTGGCGCCGCGGGTGCCCGCGGGTCATATCCGGGCGCGCCGCCGGACAACACCCGCCCGCCGGCCTCGGAAACCACGAGGCAACCGGCGGCGTGATCCCAGGGTTTCGACGTCGGCGCGACCGAGAAATCGGCCTGGCCCAGCGCCACCTGGCGATACTCGTGGCACGAGCAACGCAACGACGTGGTGCGCCCGAGCTCGGCCAGCCCGGCTGCCACCTCTGCCTGGCGCGCGCCCTTGTACAGAAACAGCGGCACATAGCCCTGCGCCTCGGCGCGCGGCCGGGGGGCGCGGCCCTGGAGCTTTCGCGGGGCCTTGCCGGGTGCAGCGAACCAGGCGCCGCCGCCTTTTCGCGCCAGCACCCAATCATCGATCACCGGGTCGTAGAGCAGGCCGAACACCGTCTCGCCCTGCGCGACCACCGCCAGGATAACTCCGAAGATCGTCAGCCCGGAGGCGTAGTTGCCGGTGCCGTCGATCGGGTCGACGATCACCGCGAGCTCCGCCGCGCCCAGCCGGTCCAGAAGCCCCGGATCGGCATGCACCAATTCCTCGCCCACAAACAGCGCCTCCGGCAAGATCGTCGCAATCTCGGCCGCCAACCCCTGCTCGGCAGCCCGGTCCGCCGCGGTCACAAGGTCGTCGGGGCCGGACTTTGTGTCGATATCGTTCGCGTCAAGTGCCCGGAAATGCGGCATGATCTCGCGGGCAGCGACCCGGCGCACCGCCTCGACGAGTAATCCTTCGGTCGTGGAATCGATCTGCATGGCGCGCGGGCTCCCGGTTTGGCCCGTTGTTGCCCACAAAGCGCCGCCGCCGCAAGCCTCGCCCCTTGCGGGCGCCGGGCGCTCGCGTAGTCTGGCACGATCTTTCCCCGACCCGGAGCCTTCCATGCCGCTCAAATTCGCCCCGTCCCAGGCCAATGCCCTGCCGCTCCACCTCGTCGATGAAGCCGGGCTCGCCGCCCTCGCCGAGGGGTTGGACCCCGGGCCGCGCGCCTGGCTCACGGCCACGGGTTTCAAACCCGATCTCGGCGCGGCGCTCGTGCTTCCAGGCGAAGATGGCGCGCCAAGGCTCGCGGTTGGTGGGCTCGGAACCCCCGGGGCCCGCGCCCGCCTGCGTTTTGGGGCCTCGGTGATTCGCGCGGCCCTGCCCGCCGGTACCTACCGCCTGGTCACCGGGCCCGACGGGGCCGAACGCGACGAGTTTGCCCTCGGCTGGTTACTCACCGGCTACCGCTTCACCCGGTACAAGGCCGCCCCCGGATCGGGGGCCATGCTGGTCGCACCGGACGGTGTCGATGCCGCGCGCCTTGAAGCCATGGCCGCTGGCGAGGCGTTCACCCGCGATCTCATCAACACACCCGCGTCCGACATGGGGCCGCAGGAGCTGGAAGATGCCGCGAAAGACCTCGCCGACGCATTCGGCGCCACCACGAAGGTGACCGGGGATGACGCGCTGCTGGCGCAGAATTTTCCGATGATCCACGCGGTCGGGCGGGCCTCCACCCGGTCCCCGCGGCTGATCGACATTGCCTGGGGGCGCGAAGGCCCGCGCCTGACCCTCGTCGGCAAGGGCGTCTGCTTCGATACCGGCGGGCTCAACCTCAAGCCCGGCGTGTCGATGGGGCTGATGAAGAAGGACATGGGCGGCGCCGCCACGGTGCTGGGGCTCGCGCAGATGATCATGGCGCTGGGGCTGCCCTTGCGGCTGCGCGTGCTGATCCCGGCGGTCGAGAACAGCGTGAGCGGCAACGCGATGCGTCCGGGCGATGTGCTCACCAGCCGCAAGGGGCTTACCGTCGAGATCAACAATACCGATGCGGAAGGACGGCTGGTGCTGGCCGACGCACTGGCGCTCGCGGATGAAGACACGCCCGATCTCGTGGTGTCGATGGCCACGCTGACAGGCGCCGCCCGGGTCGCCGTCGGCCCCGACCTCGCGCCGTTCTACGCGACCGACCCGGACGATGCGACGGCGGTAAAACAGGCCGCCGCAACGGTCGCCGACCCGGTTTGGGAAATGCCGTTCTGGACGCCCTACGAGGCGAAGATCGAGCCCCAGATCGCCGATCTCGACAATGCGCCCGCGGGCGGCATGGCGGGCTCCATCACCGCCGCCCTCTTCCTCAAGCGCTTCGTCACCAATACACCGCGCTACATGCATTTCGACATCTACGGCTGGCAGCCCGAACCGGCACCGGCGCGGCCCAAGGGTGGCGCGGGCCAAGGCGCGCGGGCGCTGCTCGCGGCCCTGCCGGAACTCCTGCGGCTGTGACCCGGCCCGTGCGCGATCCGCGCCTCACGCCTGCCAACGGCCGCGTCGCCCATGTCTCGCTCAAGGGGCAGGTTACCGCCGAGCGCTACACCGAGGGCACATGGCGGCAAGTCGAAACCGGCGTACTGCCGTTGCTCGACGCGCCGGATGGATCCAGAACGCGGGAACTCTTGCAGGGCGACCGGTTCTGCGTGCTCGACCGCGACGACGGCTTCGCCTTCGGCTTTGCGGGCCGCGACGGCTATGTCGGCTGGGTGTTCGAGGAGTTTCTCTTCCCCGAGCAGGCCCCGACCCACCGGGTCTGCGCGATTCGCTCCCATTGGCAGGAAGAGCCCGACATCAAGCGCGCGTTGCGGCTTTTCCCGCTTTCCTACGGCGCCCGGGTTCGGGTGGTGCGCATCGAGGGCGCCTGGGCGAAGCTCGCGATCCAGACCCCGCCCGACACGGTCTGGTTCCGCGAGGCCTGGGTGCCCGCCGTCCATCTCGCCCCCGCTGACAGCCTCGAACCCGACGCGGTCACGGTGGCGGAAAAATTTCTCGGCACGCCCTATCTCTGGGGCGGCAACACCGCCTTCGGGATCGATTGCTCCGGGCTGGTGCAGGCCGCGCTCCTTGCCTGCGGCATTGCATGCCCTGGCGACAGCGACATGCAGATGGCGCTGGGCGAGGACGCGACCGGCGCCCCCCGGCGCGGCGACCTGATCTTCTGGAAAGGTCACGTGGCGATGGTGGTGGACCCGGGCCGCCTCATCCACGCCAACGCCGGTCACATGGCCGTCGCCTACGAAGGCATCGACGAAGCAACCCGGCGCATCGCCGCGTTAGGCGAGGGGCCGGTGATCGCGTGCCGCCGCATCGATACCGGCTGACCCGTCCCCTCCACCCGATTTTCGTCAAATTCGATCCTTAGGCTGGAGCCGGTCCACCCAGAGAACCGCCCATGGATACGCTTCCAGATCTCGATACGTTCGACATTTTCCGTGCCGCCGCTGTCCATCCGGACATCGACCGGATCGAGGCCGTGCTGCGTCGGTCGGAAAAGATCGCTCTCGGGCTCACCGAGAAGTTTCCGCACAACGCGGTTTTCGCCGACCACCTCGACACCACCCGCCGGGCTTTCGCGCTGATCCCCGATGCACGCGCGGCGCTGGAACGAGACGACCGTCACCGGCTTGAGGAAATTGCGGCCGAACTTGCCGGGCTGTTCACGGCCCGGGGCAAGGCCGACCAGCTCACCGAATGGGGTCTGCTTCCGGGCTGAACGCTACTCGATGGCGCGGATGAGCTTGCGCTCCAGCACATAGAGCACCGCCTTGAGGTCGGCGCCCCGTTTCAGCACCCGTCCATCCATTCCGTAGAGCGCGTATTGCCCCTGGCGCCCCCGCAGTTTCGGGCGTTTCTCGATCCGGTAGAGCGGGTGTTCCGCGGTGTGGCGAAACACCGCAAACACTGCGTGATCCTTGAGAAACGACATCGCGTAGTCGCGCCATTCCCCGGCCGCCACCATGCGCCCGTAAAGCCCCATGATGACACCCAGCTCGCGCCGGTCGAACGCGACCTTCTCGAACGGATCGGATTTCGGAAACGGCGTCGGCGACTGCTGGTTCATGGGGGAAGGATGGGGCCTCTCCCCGGCCAAATCAACACCTGCGCGCTGACCTCCGGCGGCAGGCCCGCCCGCCTGCCATCTTTTTGCCACGAAATGACCGCGCAACCGCCCAAGGCGCTCCCTGAAGCCGCCCGTTTTCCCGGTGATACAGTCTTCACGTAGCGAGCTACTTGCTCACCCCGGTGCCGTTATCAACAGCCCCCACCCAGTTCGCGGCACCGGGGACTACGCCGAACACCCCGCCTTGATGGCGGGGTTTCTCGTTTCCGGTCGGACGACATGCCGAAACCTGTGACAGCCCGCGCCAGTCTGACGGGCCGCCCTCAACAGGGCGCACTCAGACAAACCCGCGCGTGCCCGCACCGTCGGCCGTCCGACGCGCCGCGATACCGGCCCGGCGCATGGCGGTGCCCCGGCCGGGCAGGGTGATCGGGCCCGAGCGCTCATCTGCGCCGCAAAGCGCGAGAACCGGCTCCGGCCCCCACTGCGTGTTCCAGGTTTCGCGAAGTGTGCTGTATCCAAACATTGCGGTGTCCTTCCTGTTGTCTGATCCGGCTTTCCTTTTCGCGACAAGGGTCTTTGCCGCTGTCTGCCGGGTTCCATGCCCGTGTGAGTGGGAGACGCAGAGCCGGTTATGAAAGGGACTGCCAGCCAAGGCCTCAACACTCTTGACCGCCCGGTCGGCTATATGCGACGCTCGCGGCAGGAGGAGAGGCCATGACACCTCAGGAACGCGCGCGCCGGTCGGCGCAGGCGATGTGGGCGGACGACCGCGCCAGCCAGGCCATGGGCATGGTGCTGACCGACGTCGGCCCCGGTACCGCGACCGCCACCATGACAGTGCGCGACGACATGGCCAACGGCCACGGTATCGCCCACGGCGGCTACATCTTCGCGCTCGCCGACACCGCCTTCGCCTTCGCCTGCAACAGCTACAACACCCTCGTCGTGGCGCAGAGCAACGCGATCACCTACCTCACGCCCGGCCGCGTGGGCGAGCGGCTCACCGCCAGCTGCACCGAGGCGCACAGGGCAGGGCGCTCAGGCGTCTACGATGTGACCGTGACCGGCGAAGACGGGCGTGAGGTCGCGCTGTTCCGTGGCCATTCGCGGCAGGTCTCCGGGGCCCATTTCGCAGAAAACGACGGCGTGTGACACGCACCGCGCCGGGAAACAGAACTGGGAGGACGACATGAAGGATCTCACGCCGCACCACGAGGACCTGGAACATATCGAGATGGCCTCACGCGACGAGATCGCCGCGCTCCAGCTCGAACGGATGAAATGGTCGCTGCGCCACGCCTATGACAACGTCCCCTTCTACAAGGCGAAGTTCGATGCGGCCGGTGTCCACCCGGACGATCTTCACCACCTCGAAGACCTCGCCCGCGTGCCTTTCACCACCAAGCAGGATCTGCGCGACAATTACCCGTTCGGGATGTTCGCGGTGCCGCGCGAACAGGTCGCGCGCATCCACGCGTCCTCCGGCACCACCGGCCAGCCCACCGTGGTCGGCTACACCAAGAACGATCTCGACATGTGGGCCAAGGTCGTCGCCCGGTCCTTGCGTGCCTCCGGCCTGCGCCCCGGCGACGTGTTGCACAACGCCTATGGCTACGGGCTGTTCACCGGCGGTCTCGGTATTCACTGGCGGCGCCGAGAAGCTGGGGCTGCACGGTCGTGCCCGTCTCCGGCGGCATGACCCAGCGCCAGGTGCGGCTGATCGAGGATTTCGGCGCCAAGGGCATCACCGTCACCCCGTCCTACGCGCTGTCGATCCTCGACGAGTATGCCGCCCAGGGTCGCGATCCGCGCAAGAGCCCGCTGGAAGTCGGCATCTTCGGCGCCGAACCCTGGACCAACGCCATGCGCCGCGAGATCGAAGAGGCCTTCGATATGCACGCGGTCGACATCTACGGGCTCTCCGAGGTCATGGGGCCCGGCGTCGCCAACGAATGCGTCGAGACCAAGGACGGCCTGCACATCTGGGAAGACCATTTCTACCCCGAGGTGATCGACCCCGAGACCGGCGCGGTGCTGCCCGAGGGCGAGCTCGGCGAGCTGGTGTTCACCTCGCTGACCAAGGAAGCCTTCCCGATCATCCGCTACCGCACCCGCGATCTGACCCGGCTGCTGCCCGGCACCGCGCGCTCCATGCGGCGGATGGAAAAGGTCACCGGCCGCACCGACGACATGATCATCCTGCGCGGCGTCAACGTCTTCCCGACCCAGATCGAGGAGCAGCTGATGACGGTGCCGGAACTGGCCCCGCATTTCCAGATCGAGCTCACCCGCCCCGACCGGATGGACGAGATGCACATCCATGTCGAGCTTGCCGAAGGGGTCGAGGCGAAGCCGATCCACGTCAGCCACGTGTTGAAAGGCCTGGTGAAATCCCACGTCGGCATCACCGTGAAGGTGCATGTGGCCGAACCCGGCGGCGTGCCGCGGTCCGAGGGCAAGGCGGTGCGCATCGTCGACAACCGGCCGAAGGGCTGAGGCCATGCCACGAGGCATCGCGCGCGACCACGACCAGAAACGCCAGGCGATCCGCAAGGGCGCGGCGGAATACTTCGCCGCGCATGGGTTCGACCGCGCCTCGATGACCGGGGCCGCGCGCCAGTGCGGCGTATCGAAAGCGCTCATCTACCATTATTACGATTCAAAGGAATCGCTGCTTTACGACATCCTCGACACGCACCTGACCGAGCTTGCCGAGACCGCCCGCGCCGTTGACCCGGGCGGCGGACTGGAACCGCTGGTCTGCGCCATCCTCGAGACATACGAAGATGCCGACGCCGAGCACAAACTCCAGATCGACGCGCTCTCGGTCCTGCCCGATGACCTCCAGGCGCCGCTCATCGCGCTGCAACGCGAGCTGGTGGCTATCATGTCCGAAACCCTCGCCCGCGAGGCTCCCGGGCTCGCCGGCACCGACAAGCTGCGCCCGGTCACCATGTCGGTCTTCGGTATCCTCAACTGGTTCTACATGTGGCATCGCCCGGAGAAGGGTCTCACGCGGGAGGAGTATTCCGCGCTCGTGACAGGCATGGTGCTGAACGGGATCAAAGGGATGTAACCTGCAGATCAGCCCGGTTCGCCCGGAAAACCAAGTTAGCGCTACCGTGAACAAAAACAACACGTTGACCCCCTGTCCGAGTTCGCCCACCCTTCGCCCGTGTCGTCTTCGGGTCCCCAAAAAAAGCCTTCGGGCGGCTGCCATTGGCTTGCAATTGCGCCGCGCGCGTTGCCGTTGGTGACGGACGCAAGGCAGCGCCCGGCCCGTTTAGTTCTCGGCGAAATTCTCCGCCCGGTAGCGCTCCACCCGCAGCGTCTCGCTCCAATGGTCCACCGGCAGCCCCGCCTTTCGCTTCAACTGCCGCCAGAAGTCCGCGGGCGCCGGCAGGCTCTCCCAGACCATCGGCAGGAAGGTGCCACGCTGGCCCCGGTCCGAAAGGATCAGCCCGTCCTCGCCGGGTCGGAGTTGGGCGAGCAGATCCTCCTCGGAGGAAAACGCCAGTCGAGCCGGCGGTCCGAGCACTGCGAGTTTCAGCACGATCTCGTCGATCTCGCCCGGTGTGACCCCCGGGAACCGCGGATCGCCGTGCCCGGCCTTGATCGCGTTCTCGGCCACATCGCGCACCAGCGGCCGGTGGGCCGTCAGCGAGCCGATGCAGCCGCGCAGCTTGCCGGCCTTGCTGAGGGTTACGAAGGCGGCGCCATAGGTCTGGAGCCGCGTGGAAAAGCCGATTTCCGAGAGTTCGGGAGCCCGCCCGGTCCGGGTGCGCGATACCAGCGCCTCACGCGCCACCCCGAGCAGCGCCGCCCTGTCGCCCGGCGCGATGGCGTCGCCGTCGGGCCCGTGCAGGGCCCAGGCGCCGTAGCCCACCACCCGCGACCGGTCGCCGGAAACGTCGGCCGACGTCGCCCGGGCAAGCCGGCTGACCCGCGCCCCGGCCCCTGCCTTCGAGGCGAAGAACCCGCGGATCGCCCGCATCCCGCAAGCGTGCTGACCGGTCAGTTCGCGCCAGCCGCCGGTCTCGATCAGCCGCGTGGTCTCGTTGTCATGGACGATGGCAGCCGGTTCGGTGAGGAAATGGCTGAGATCGCTCGACAACACGAACAGCGGGCGGTCGAGGAGCGCATGGAGAAAGTCGATCGCCGCCGCCACCTGTTCGTCGTCCACCCGGCCCAGAACGAGGGGCACCACATCCGCGTCGGGGTGCAGGGCGTCCAGAAACGGAAACTGCGTCTCGGCCCCATGTTCGCGGTCATGCGCCGGATCCTCCACATGGGCGAGCCCCTCGGCCACCAGCGCGCCGCGCGCACCCGTGTTGATGGCAAGGTCGAATCCCGGCATCGCGTAGCGCACGCCCGAGGGCAGGGCGATCCCGTCGAAGGCGTGCTGGTGCGAGGGCGAGAGCACCACGGCGTGGCGCACCTGCGCGCCCGCCGTGCTGGCCCAGGCCGCCCCGGCAAGCCAGCCCGAATAGACGTAGCCTGCATGTGGCGCGATGATCGCGCGCGGCGGGGTCTGGGGTATCTCCCTGCGCCCTTCCGCGAGGCATTCGCGCACCACGCGCGTGAGTTCCCCGGCCTCGCCCGGGTAGAACCTCCCCGCCACTGCGGGTCGCCTGGTTGATATCGTGCGCGCAGTCCTCATGTTGTTCCTATATAACATCGAGAGGGCGCCGATGTAGGGCGCCGCACCGAGAAAACCATGACCGAGCCCCGCCACCCCGCGCGATACTGGAGCAAACAACCCGACGGACGGCTACGCTGCGAGCTCTGCCCGCGGTTCTGCAGCTTGCGCGACGGTCAGCGCGGCATGTGCTTCGTGCGGATGCGCGAAGGCGACCAGATCGTGCTCGACACATACGGCCGCTCGTCGGGGTTCTGCATCGACCCGATCGAGAAAAAACCGCTCAATCATTTCCTGCCCGGCACCCCGGTGCTCTCGTTCGGCACCGCGGGCTGCAACCTCGCCTGCAAGTTCTGTCAGAACTACGACATCTCGACCGCGAAGAGCGTTGACCGTCTGGCCGACCGCGCGTCGCCCGAGGCCCTTGCCCGGGCCGCCAAGGCGCAGGGCTGTGCCTCGGTCGCCTATACCTACAACGACCCGGTCATATTTCTCGAATACGCCGTCGATACCGCTGCGGCCTGTCACGAGGTCGGCGTGCGCTCGGTGGCGGTGACGGCGGGCTACATAGAGCCCGCCCCGCGTGCCGAATTCTTCACCGCGATGGATGCGACCAATATCGACCTCAAGGGCTTCACGCCCGAGTTCTACCGCAAGCTCACCGGTGCCCATATCGAGCCGGTGCTGGAAACGATCGCCTACGTGGCGCAGGAGACCGGGTGCTGGCTCGAACTCACCACGTTGCTCATTCCGGGCGAAAACGACAACCCCGGCGAGATCGAGGCCCTGAGCGCCTGGGTCTACGAGAATTGCGGCCCCGACACGCCACTCCACTTCTCCGCCTTCACGCCGCAGCACCGCATGCCAGACCATGCGCCGACGCCACTGAAGACGGTGCTGGACGCGCATCGCATCGCGAAAGAGGCCGGCCTCCACCACGTCTACGCCGGCAATGTCCACCATGAGGCGGCCCAATCGAGCTATTGCACCGGCTGCGGGCACAAGGTGATCGGCCGCGACTGGTACCGGCTCACGGCCTGGCATCTCGACGACACCGGCCATTGCACCGGCTGCGGCACGAAGTTCGCCGGCGTCATCGAAGGCCCGCCCGGCACCTGGGGCCGCAAGCGTCAGCCGATCCGCATCGGCGCCTGATTGACCTTGCGGATTTGCCCGAGATCACCCCGGGGGACAGGGGCGGCCACCTTGGCCAGGTTTTACCGGTCGCGCAAGCGTGTGGCGATGATCGACCCGTCCGCCGCCACCTGGCCGCGAACCTCCGCCCGTTGGCCAATCGCCGGCCGGTCGTCGATCCGCGTGGCCCCGGTGATCGTGAAGCGCAGCCCGTCGATCTCGTCCGGCCCGGTGATCGTGCCGCGATACCGGACCTCGGCACCGACGGGCACCGGTGCCGGCTGGCCCGCTGCGTCCATCGCCCCGCCCGCGATCCAATCGCGCAGCAGCATGATCTGCTCGGGCGTCAGCCAGGGCGGCCCGTCGAATGGCATCCGCGGGTCGGCGAGTTCCTCGAACTCGGCGGATGATTTCGGAGGCCGCGGGATAGCCTGGCACCACCGCGAGCCGCTCGCCACCGGCGAGGATCTCGGCGTGGGAGGTAAGCCGCAGACCTTCCGGCGGGCCGCCCTCTTTCGAATTGTCGGAATGGCACTCGATGCAGCGGGTGAGGAAGATCCGCTCGACCTCGGGGAAGGTGATGATCCCGTCGGCATAGGGATCGGGGTGTGTGGCCGCGACGGGGGCAGGTGCATCTGCGGCGGGTCCCGGCGCACCCGCGTCGATCCAGTCGCGAAGCGTGGCGATCTCGGTGTCGTCCAGAAACGGCGGCCCGTCGAGCGGCATCTGTGGTTGGAGGGCGCCCGTGATCCGGCCATAGAGCGGGCTCTCGGCCGGCGTGTCCGGGAGCACCACCGGACCGGTCCAGGAGCCCGACATGACCGCCGCGTGGCTCGCAAGCGAGAGGCCGAGCGGGGCGTCGTCACCTTCGTGGCACTTGGTGCAGCGTTTTTCGAAGATCGCACTGACCTCCGCCCAGTCGGCGGCGGCAGGGGTGGCGAGAAGCGGCGCCGAAAGGACGAGGCAAAAACGGATACCCATGGTCCAGTCATGGCCAGCGTTCCCGCGTCGCGTCAAGCCGGCGGAGGCGCGAAATCGGGCTTGGGCCGGCGGAATAATCCCTTGACATGGGCCGCTTCTGGTCACGCAAACGCCCCGTGGCAGAACCAGCCCGCCGAGAGCGCCGCGCCATGGGCGAAGTAGAGCCACAGCCGCTCGCCCCGGTCGGTGGTCACCCGCCAGTAATCGCGTTGCCCGCTGCGCCAGGCCGGCTCGTCCAGCCACCATTCGGGCGCGATCCGCTCCGGCCCCTCGGCCGCCACGACCGCGTGGTCGCGGCCGCGCCAGCGAAACCTGTCGGGCAGCGCCGGCCCCTCGGGTGCGCCCACCGGCTCGGGTGACCACAGCCGCAGCGGCCGTACTGGCCCGGGCACCCAGCCCATGTCGGGCGCCGCGAACCCCGCTGCCATCACCACCCCGGCCTTCTCCGGGATATGGCTCTCGCCCGGGTGCAGGCGGGTGAGCGCCTCGAGCCCCAACCGGGCGCCGATCCGGCCCATGAGATCGTCGATCGCCTGCCCGTCGTGGCGCCGCGCCGCCGCGCCCGCGGCCGCATGTCCACGATGCTGCACGGCATGGACCGGTTCATGCACCGGCACGGTGAGGCGCACGAGATCGATGCCGAAACCGGCGTCGACATCACTGAGCTTCAGCACCAGCAACGGCCGGATCCGGTCGGGCTCGGCCGAGGGGCGGGCAAGCCCCACCTCGATCGCCTGGAGCGTGTGATCGGTGTGGCTGAACTCGGCTCGCACCCGCCGGGCCCCGCGCCCCGCCCGCGCGAGCCGGAGCCCGAGCTCCGGCAACAGCCGGTCGAGCGCGGCGATGAGGTCGCTCTCCAGTCCGATCGGCTCGGGCAGCCCCAGCCGCACCGCGAAGCGTACGGGCGGCCGCGCGGGCGAGACCGGCTCGGGCTCCACCCCCAGCGCCTGGTCGAGCCGGCGCACGAGCCCCGTTCCGAAGCGGCGCGCGAGGCCTGCGCGCGGCGTGCCGAGGATGTCGCCGATGCGCCGAAGGCCCAGCCGCGCGAGGCCCTCGACCACCTCCGGTTCGATCCTGAGGGCGGCCACAGGCAGGTCCGCCAGCACGGTCCTGGCCCCGCCCACGGGCGCGATGCGCACCGGCATCCGGCCCGCGGTCCCGGGGCGCGGCGGCTGGCCGCCCCGGGTCCAATGCCGCCGCTTTGCCGCGCGTGAGCGGGTGGCGCGGGCCTCCTGGTCGATAGCGTCTCCCCCTAGCCCGCGTGCCGGCGCATGTCCTGCGTATCTGGCGAGGGCCCAGGCCGCGCCGACGGTATCGGCGAGCCCGAGCGCACCGGTGAGCCCGAGCGCCGCAAGGTCGCGCTCCACCATCGTCACCAGCCCGTCTTCGCCGCCGAACAGATGCGCGCAGCCGGTGATGTCGAGCACCAGCCCGCCGGGCGGTTCCTCCGAGACCCAGGGGGTGAATTTCCCCGCCCAGCGCCTCAGCCGGGTCAGAAACGCTGCCTCGGCCAGCGGGCTCTCGGGCCGCGAGACCAGGTCGGGACAGATCGCGCGCGCATCGCGCAGGGGTTGGCCGGGCACCAGTCCCGCCGCGCTGGCCTCGGTATTGAGCGAGGCCAGCACCTGCGCGCCGCGCTGATCGGCCACCACCGCGAGCGGCCCCGACGGCAGCCCACGTTCGAGCCGCATCACCCGCTCGGCGGCAAGGCGGGGAAACCACAGGCTGAGGATACGCTTCTGGGGCATGGGTCACGGCGAATTCAGGGGCGAAAGCGGAAATGTTCACACTATGTTCTCATTTCGGCGTGGGAGAGTCAAGTCCCTCCCGCGCCCCGCAGATGCGCCGGGTCACCCGTCGGCGGGCAGGAGCTTGTAGGCCCCCTCGGGCAATTCCAACGCCGCCGCAAGGTCGCGCAGCTGGCTCATCGACAAGCTCACCCGCATGACCCGATCCGTCGTCGGCTCGTGCTGCTCCAAGGTGACGCAATCCTCGAAGGCGTTGATGATGACGTCTTCGCGCAGGTGCGGCCCGGTCTCATCGACGAGGGTGACGACGGTCGAATCGAATTCGTGCTCGATGGTAAACATGCCCGCAGCATACGCCGCCGCCCCGAAGCTGGAAACCGGAGGCTGGACGCAGATGGCGGGGGTCCGACTTGATCCTGAGCTCGAACTCGCGCGCCGGTCGCAGGCGGACCGCCTGGGCGCGATCGGCCGGTACACCGATGACCGAGCCGTCGGGCTGCGAGACCGGGCGCGATCAACGTCGCGCGGGTGCGGATGTGACGTCGCAACCGCGCCGAAACGAGACGATGCCGGCCGTTCGCGGCACCGGGTGACGAGACCCGGACGCCAGGGCCGGTGATGTCCTAAGGCGGTGGGCCCCGCGACATGTCCGGAAATGTCCAGATGGGACGGGGGGCATCCGTGAACCACGCCCTTGCCGCAGGCCGCGTCAGTGCGCTTCGGCCCAGTTCGCGCCGACGCCCGCATCGACCACCAGCGGCACCGACAGCTTCACCGCCGGATCTGCCGCGCCTTCCATGACCGCCCGGATCGCCTGGATCGCGTCGTCCACCGCGGCCTCGTCGACCTCGAAGATCAATTCGTCGTGGACCTGGAGCAGCATCTTGACCGGCAGCCCGGCGATGGCGGCGGGCATCCGGATCATCGCGCGGCGGATGACGTCGGCCGCCGTGCCCTGGATCGGCGCGTTGATCGCGGCGCGGCGGGAGAACCCGGCTTGTGGGCCTTTCGCGTTGATCTCGGGGGTGTGGATCTTGCGGCCGAACAGCGTCTGCACGTGCCCATGTTCCTTTGCAAAGGCCACGGTCTCGTCCATGTATTCACGGATCCCGGGGTACTTCTCGAAGTAGCGGTCGATGAACGCCTGCGCCTCGGCGCGCGGGATGCGCAGGTTGCGGGCAAGGCCGAAGCCGCTGATCCCGTAGATCACCCCGAAATTGATCGCCTTCGCCCGCCGGCGCACGTCCGATGTCATCTCGTCGAGCGGCACGTCGAACATCTCGGACGCGGTTGCCGCGTGGATGTCTTCGCCGTTCCGGAACGCCTCGCGCATGCTCTCGATCCCCGCCGTATGGGCCAGGATGCGCAATTCGATCTGGCTGTAGTCGAGCGAGATGAGTTTGCGCCCCTCCGGTGCCACGAACGCCTCGCGGATCCGCCGTCCCTCCTCGGTGCGCACGGGGATGTTCTGCAGGTTGGGGTCGGTCGAGGCCAGCCGGCCGGTGTTGGCCCCGGTCTGCACGTAGGAGGTATGCACCCGCCCCGTCTCCGGATTGATGTGTTCCTGCAGCGCATCCGTGTAGGTCGATTTCAGCTTCGAGAGCTGGCGCCAGTCCAGCACCCGGGCGGGCAGGTCGTGTTCGGTCGCGAGGTCTTCGAGCACGTCCGCCGGGGTCGAATACTTGCCCGCCTTGCCCTTCTTGCCGCCCTCCAGCCCCATCTTCTCGAACAGGATCTCGCCGAGCTGGGCCGGGGAGCCGACGTTGAAGGTGCCGCCCGCAAGCTCGTGGATCTCGGCTTCGAGCCCCGCCATCTTCTGGGCGAAGGCGTTCGACATCCGCGAGAGCGTGTCACGGTCGACTTGCACCCCGTGCATTTCCATCTCGGCCAGCACCGGCACCAGCGGGCGCTCGAGGGTTTCGTAGACGGTGGTCACCTGGGCGCGGTGAAGCTGGGGTTTGAACGTCTGCCACAGCCGCAGCGTAACGTCGGCGTCTTCGGCGGCGTATTTCACCGCCTCGTCAACGGGCACTCGGTCGAAGGTGATCGCCGATTTGCCAGTGCCGAGCAGCGACTTGATCGGGATCGGTTCGTGGTTCAGGTAGCGGTCCGAGAGCGCATCCATCCCGTGGTTGTGGAGCCCGGAAAACAGCGCGTAGCTCATCAGCATGGTGTCATCGATCGGCGCCACCTGCACCCCGTGGCGCGCGAAGATCTTGGCATCGTATTTCATGTTCTGGCCGATCTTGAGGATCGACGGGTCCTCGAGCACGCCTTTCAACGCCGCCAGAACGTCGTCAAGCCCGAGCTGCCCTTCGGCGGGTTCGTCCGACCCGAACAGATCGCCGCTGCCCGCCTTGTGGCCCACGGGCACGTAGCATGCCTCGCCCGGGATCGCGGCAAGCGAGATCCCGACAAGCTCTGCCTGCATTTCGTCGAGCGAGGTGGTCTCGGTGTCGACCGCGACGTAACCGCGTTCGCGGATCAGGGCGACCCAGCGCTCCAGCGCTTTCATCGTATCGACGCGTTCGTATTTCTCAGGGTCGATGGCGGGCATCTCCGGCGCCGCCTCATCCGTCCTCTGGTCCGTCTTCGGCTCCGGGATGTCGGGGCTCTCAACGCCCAGCACATCGGCGATCCGCTTGGTGAGCGAACGGAACTCCATCGACGCGAGGAACGGCAGGAGCACGTCCGGCTCGGGGTCGCGCAGTTCGAATTCCTCCAGGGGTTCGAGATCCGGGACCTGGTCGTCGAGCGTCACCAGGTCCCGGCTCATGCGGATCTGATCGACCTTGCCGATCAGGGTTTCGCGGCGCTTGGGTTGCTTGATCTCGCCGGCCCGGGCGAGCAGCGTTTCGAGATCGCCGTACTCGTTGATGAGAAGGGCGGCCGTCTTGACCCCGATCCCCGGCGCGCCCGGCACGTTGTCGACGCTGTCGCCTGCCAAGGCCTGCACGTCGACCACCCGCTCCGGGCCGACGCCAAATTTCTCCTCGACGCCTTCACGGTCGATCCGTTTGTTCTTCATCGCGTCGAGCATTTCGACGCCGCCGCCGACGAGCTGCATGAGGTCTTTGTCGGACGAAATGATCGTCACCCGCCCACCTGCTTCGCGCGCCTGGCGGGCATAGGTCGCGATGATGTCGTCGGCCTCGAAGCCTTCTTTCTCGATGCAGGCGATATTGAAGGCGCGCGTCGCGTCGCGGGTGAGCGGGAACTGCGGCACCAGATCTTCGGGCGCCGGCGGCCGGTTGGCCTTGTACTCGGGGTAGATCTCGTTGCGGAACGACTTGCCGGAAAAGTCGAAGATCACCGCCACATGGGTGGGCGCATCGTCGCCCTTGTTGTCCTCCACCTGCTTGAACAACATGTTGCAAAAGCCCGCGACCGCCCCGATGGGAAGCCCGTCGGACTTGCGGGTGAGCGGCGGCAGCGCGTGGTAGGCGCGGAAGATGAAGGCCGAGCCATCGACCAGGTGAAGGTGGCATCCCTTGCCGAATGTGCTCGTCATACCGGTCTCCCTGCACTGCCCCGGCGCGAAAACGGATCAGACTGAAATTGTCTGACCCCAGGATTTCACGCCGACCTGTTCACTCGGATCAAACGCCATTTTCAGATCGTGTCCATCTGAAATGCTTTTCTTGATCCGGCGGTTGTGCCACGTGGTGCGCGTTAAGGCTAGGCTTCGGGCAACACCCTGAGATCACGCGGCCGCGTCGTCCGCCTTGCCGAAGACGTAGCGGGCATCGCAGTAGGGGCACTCGACCCAGCCGGTGTCGTCCGGGATCGTCAACCAGACCCGCGGGTGGCCGCCGACGCCTTCACCGCCGTCGCAGGCGATCTTCTTCTTGTCGACGATCTTCGTCTCGGGGGCGGGGTGGGTCATGTTTCGGGCCTCAGGTTCTGTGCGACGCCCCATTCTAGCGCAGCGGGGCGGGTGGGCAAGGCGGAAGCGCGGCGCGGATTGAGTGCGGGACCGGGTTGCTGCGAGGTGGTCCGCCTTGTCCGGCCACGCACGAGACCGCCGCGTTGTTCTGTGATCGCCTGTGCGGCATCAGGTGTCGGAGGTGAAACCAGACGCCCTGAGGGTCGGAGATGAAACCTGTAGTTGCGCGGAACATGCACCACGTTGATCATTTGGGCCGTCGTTCTGATCTGGCTGGCGCGGTCGTTTCCGTGACATGGCTGTTGTGCCACGCCTGCGAGCCCGCGCTCCAAGACAAACTCAAGTCCGGCAGCTCTCCTTTGGGTCTTGCGGCGCCAGATATCGAGACGTGCCGTGCATGGTATCGCCGACGGCAGAAAAGGCACTTGGGCCCCTCAAGCTACCAAGTTGAAAGGCCGAGCCTGTGACGCCGCAACCTGTTAGTCTTCTCCGGAAGACCCGTTGTCTTCCGGGAGGGAATCCCCCAAAACGGCAACTTCATCACCTTCGCTGATTTCTTGAAGAATATCAATAACCTCCAGCTGTTGCGCCTCCAACCCGCGCACGATCCGGCTCAGCGCGTTGCGCGCAACGGCGCTGACTTCTTCGTCCAGATCCTCGCGCCAGACGTGGAAAACCGGGAACGGAAATCTCGGCGCGTCGGCTACCAGATGCAGCCGGGACTGTTCGATCAGGTCCTGTGCGAATCTCGCCGGCACGTAGGCGGCCACCTCGCGAGCCAGCACGTAGTCCACACTCAGGGCGCCGAGCGAAAAAACCAGGCCGGGATTGGTGAGGTCCGGAAGGTGAAGCGCGTGTGCGTGCACGAACTCCGGGCCCCAGTCGACGAAAAGGTAGCGGTCGGCCAGGTCGGTTATGTCCGGGTCCGGCCAGGTCGCGACCATGACCAGCTCGTCATCCATCACTTTTTCGATGAAAAACCCGGGCCGGAGCTGGGGCGTGTACATCAACGCCGACTGCACCACGCCCTCGATCAGGTGCCGCGTTAGCGTGTTGGCGTCACCGAACTGCGCGCGGATGCTGAGCTCAGGCATTTCGGCACGGATTGTGTCGAGCCACCTGAACCCCATGCGAGGCCATAGCGAATACTGCGCACCGATGGAAATACTCTTCGAGAAACCCTTGGGAATTGCAACGCGCTGCTTGCTTTCCTCCCAGAGCTTGATGAGACCATAGGCGAAGCGCTCGAACTCGGCCCCGGCCGACGTCATTTCCGCGCCAGCTTTGGACCGTTTGAACATTGTTCGGCCGAGTTCCGTTTCCAGTCGCTGGATGCGCAGGCTCACAGCCGACTGAGTCACATACAGCCGCTCTGCGGCCCCGGCGAACGACCCCGCGGCGGCGACTTCGATAAAGGTCTTGATGAGTGTCATGTCCATGGGCGCAGAACTATAACGATCGCTCATGTTAAGGTCAATTAATATTCGTTTCTCTTGTGTTCCGGCGGCTGATACCGTCCTGGCATGCAGAAGAACGAGAACAGCAACGCGAAACTGCGCCTACAGGTTTCGGGCGCCGGCAACCGCACATTCATTGTCAAGTCAGCGGCCGGGCGCTCGATCGGGCACGCCGTTGGCGGCTACGAAGACGGTCCAGGCCTATTGGTGGCCGGGGCGGGAGATGATGCCGACCTGGTGTTCCAGAGGGTCCTCGGTCTGCCCAGCATCGGCTCCATGCGGGGCCGTCTGGTCCTGTTGAACATGGATCGCCTCAACCATCCCGGCGATCTGGTCGAGTTGGACCGGCTTGCCGCCTGCGTGCGCCCGATCACGGACACCCTGTTTCTCTCGGCCGTCGCGCTGGAAGATGCCGCCGAAGGCGCGGCGCGGATCGAGGCCTTGTTCCAGGCCATTCTCGGGTTCTGTGCGCGGCACGGAATGGACCTGTCAGAGCAGCGTCCAGCCAACCACATCATCCGCGACTACGCATCTTAAGCAATCCACGAGGCAGACATGGATCAAGACCTGGATACCGCCCCGCGGGATATCTCATTCGACCTGGTCGCGGCGATCGAGGCCAATGACCGGGCTGCCGTTGCGGCACTGCTTTCACCGCTGACCGCCTACGACGCGCTACGCGAAGTGCTCAACCTCAGTGATGAGCAACGCGGCGCGGCCTTCGAGCTCATGCCGCGAGATCTCGTTGCGGAGCTCATCGAGGAAGCCCCGAGCGAGCTCGGCGCCGATCTCGTCGAGCGAATGACCCCGGAACGGGCGGCGGTCGTGCTCGAAGAACTGGACCCCGACGTCCAGGCCGACGTCGTCGGTGAAATGGAGGACGCCGAGGCCGAGGCCGTTCTGTCGGAAATGGATGCCGAAGAGGCCGCGGATGTCCGGCGGCTGGTCGAATACGACGTGGAAAGCGCCGGCGGCTTGATGACCACGAGCGCGTTCACCTTCCCGGTGAGCGCGACCGTCGGCTCGGTCCTGCGCGCCCTCGCGTCTGACGATGAGGACGTTGAACGCTATCGCGGTGGGCATCCGTATATCCTCGACGACGTCGGCCGTCCGGTCGGTGTGGTTTCGCTGCGGATGCTTCTGACCTCCAAGCGCAGTCAGAAGCTGCCGGAGATCATGGTGCCGCCGATGACGGTCGGCGTTGATGCCACGCTCGACGATCTGGACGACCTGTTCGACGAACACCCGTTTGTCGGGATTCCCGTGGTCGAGGACGACGGCCGCCTGGCCGGCGTCGTCTTGCGAACGGCAGTCGCGGAAGCGATGGCCGAGCGGGCCGACAGTGAAAACCTACGCCGCCAGGGTGTGTTTGGCGACGAGCTTCGGTCTTTTCCGCTGCGCATCCGATCCAAGCGCCGTCTGATGTGGCTGTCGGCGAACATTGTCCTGAACATCATCGCGGCCAGCGTGATCGCCGCCTATGAGGAGACGCTCGCGGCGGTGATCGCCATCGCGATCTTCCTCCCCATGGTTTCCGACATGTCTGGCTGCTCCGGCAACCAGGCGGTGGGCGTGACGATGCGCGAGCTGTCTCTGGGCCTCATCAAGCCGATCGACGCGATGCGTGTCTGGCTCAAGGAAGTGTCGGTCGGGGTCATCAATGGCATCGCTCTCGGGATCCTGATCGGAATTGTCGCCTGGATCTGGAAGGGCAATCCTTGGCTCGGCCTGGTCATCGGGCTTGCCCTCGCGCTCAACACCGTCATAGCGGTTTCGATCGGCGGCGTGGTGCCGTTGCTTCTCAAGCGCCTCGGCCAGGACCCTGCGGCCGCAAGCGGACCGCTCCTGACGACGATCACCGACATGGCGGGCTTCTTCCTGGTGCTCAGCCTCGCGACCCTGTTCATGCCTCTGCTCGTCTGACGCTCCATTGACCCATGTCGAACCCTTGGGAAACGCCACCAATCCACGGCGCGCGACACCCGCGTCGCCCAACGATGCCATCGCCCGGGATACCGCAGAAATTGCTCCGGCGCCCGGACGACGGCCCCATTCATCGAAGACCCGCAACCCAAATGTAGGATAGAAACCATGAAGATCGCACTGCTCGCCGAGAACCACAAGCTCTACTCCCACAAGCGCCTGCAAGAGGCCGCCGAAGCTCGTGGGCACGAACTGGACATGATCCGCACGCTCCGGTGTTACATGAACATCGCGTCGAGGCGGCCCGAGATCTACTACAACGGTGAGAAACTCGAGCATTACGACGCGGTCATTCCGCGGATCGGCGCCTCGGTCACCTTTTACGGTACCGCCGTGTTGCGTCAATTCGAGATGATGGGCGTGTACCCGTTGAACGAGAGCGTCGGGATCGGCCGCTCGCGCGACAAGCTGCGTTCGATGCAGCTGCTGGCCCGCGATGGCATCGGCCTGCCGGTGACGACTTTCGCCCACGACCCGAAACAGACCGACGAGGTGCTGAAGCTGGCCGGCGGCGCGCCAACGGTGATCAAGCTGCTGGAAGGCACCCAGGGCATCGGTGTCGTTCTGGCCGATACCGACCGGTCCGCCAAATCGGTGATCGAGGCGTTCCGCGGCGCAGGGGTCAACATCCTGATCCAGGAGTTCATCAAGGAAGCCGGTGGCGCCGATATCCGCGCCTTTGTGGTCGGTGGCAAAGTCATCGCCGCGATGAAGCGCACCGGGGCGGAAGGCGAGTTCCGGTCCAACCTGCACCGCGGGGGCAGCGCCCAGCTGGTCAAGTTGTCGCCGGAAGAACGCTCGACAGCCGTCCGGTCGGCCAAATCGATGGGCTTGAACGTCTGTGGCGTTGACATGTTGCGGGCCAACCACGGTCCCGTGGTGATGGAAGTGAACTCGTCGCCGGGACTTGAGGGCATCGAAGAGGCTACGGGCAAGGATATCGCCGGCATCATCATCGAGTTTCTCGAAAAGAACGCGAAGGTGGGCCGCACCAAGACCCGTGGCCAGGGATGACCAAAAAGCGCGCGCCGCTCGCGTTCGGTGGTCAGGAAATCGCAGCCGGCGATCGACGTACGGTCGATCTGCCGGTGAGCGTTTTGTCCGACCACACCCCGGTCACGATGTCCGTCCACGTTGCGCACGGACGCCGCGAGGGTCCAACCGTGTTCGTCAGTGCCGGCGTTCACGGCGACGAGGTCATCGGCGTCGAAATTGTCCGGCGCCTGTTGCGAACACCTGCGCTGTCTTCGCTGCGCGGCACGCTCCTGGTGGTGCCCATCGTCAATACCTATGGCTTTCTGACCCATTCGCGCTACCTGCCCGACCGGCGCGACCTGAACCGCAGCTTTCCCGGTAGTCCGCGCGGCTCGCTCGCCGCGCGACTCGCGCACCTGTTCGTCTCCGAGATCGTCGGGCGCAGCGATCTTGGCATCGACCTGCACTCGGCGGCCATCCATCGTACAAACCTGCCGCAGATCAGGATTTCACCGGACAACCCGACGACGATGGACCTGGCACATGCCTTCGGGGCGCCCGTGGTGCTGACATCTCAAGTGCGTGACGGGTCCCTGCGCGGCGCGGCCGCCGAAAAGGGCGTGGACGTATTGCTCTACGAGGCGGGCGAGGGCTTGCGATTCGACGAGATGGGCGTTCGCGCCGGGGTCTCCGGTATCCTGCGAGTGCTGCGCCATCTCGACATGTTGCCGGGGTCGCGGGTTCCCAAAGCCAAGACCAAACCGATGCATTGCGCGCGCAGCAAATGGGCCCGGGCACCAATGGGCGGATTGCTGCGAACGTTCAAAAGCGAAGGCGACATCGTCGCTCCGGGTGATGTGCTGGGGGCCATCTCGGATCCGTTCGGCGAGAAAGAGGAAGCGATCACGGCGATGATCGGGGGGATCATCATTGGCCGCGCGGTCATGCCCGTGGTGAACGAAGGCGATGCTGTCTTCCACGTCGCATCGGTGCAATCGGCTGAGCAGGCTGAGCTCGCCATCGAAGAATTGGCCTCGCAGCTCGAAGAGGACCCGCTGTACGACGAGGACGATATCATCTGACCGGCATCACCTGACCGGTTCACAGGCTGCCAAGCGCTCCGGCGGCCGCGCAAGAGGACGGATTCACATGGCTTCCCACCATTCAAAAAAGGTCATCTACGCGGCATTGGTCGGCAACAGCCTGATTGCGGTCAGCAAATTCGTCGCCGCTGCCATGACGGGATCTTCGGCGATGCTGTCGGAGGCGATCCACTCCGTGGTCGATTCCGGCAACCAGCTGTTGCTGCTCAACGGAATCCGGCTCGCAAAGAAAAAGCCCGATGAGCGGCATCCGTTCGGCTACGGGATGGAGCTCTATTTCTGGACGTTCGTTGTCGCCATCCTGATATTCGGCATCGGGGCAGGTCTGTCGTTTTACGAAGGGATCAAGCACTACCTGCATCCCGAACCGATTTCCAACCCGTCCGTCAACTACGTGGTGTTGATCCTGGCGATGGTCTTCGAAGGCGTCGCCTGGACCATTGCTTACCGCGAGTTCAACCGGGTCCGGGGTGATATGCCCCTCTTCGAAGCGGTACGGCATTCGAAGGATCCGACCGTGTTCACCGTTTTGTTCGAAGACAGCGCGGCGATGCTGGGCCTGCTGATCGCGTTGCTTGGCGTGTTTGGCAGTCATATATTCGGCTGGCATGCCCTCGACGGCCTGGCTTCCATTGGGATCGGGCTGGTATTGGCCGGTGTTGCGATTCTGTTGGCGATCGAAAGCAAGGGGCTGTTGATCGGCGAAAGTGCCGAACCTCGCATTCTGGCGGATCTGCGAGATCTCCTCGACGGCGACGTTCGCATTCATCGCACCAACGAGATATTGACGATGCACCTGGGACCCGAAGAGATCCTGCTCAACACGAGCTTGGACTTCGTCGGCAGCCTGAGCGCGGATGACGTCGAAGCAGCGATTGCAGAGATCGAAAAAGAGGTGAAGTCCCGACACCCCTCGATCCGCCGCGTGTTCATCGAAGCGCAAAGCTGGACGGCGCACGCCGAGGACCGAAAGGCGGCGAAGGCACGGACCTGACGTCCGTCGGGGCATGCGCAGGATGCCGAGCCATCGATGTCGCCGCTTTGCCCCTCGCGGGTGTTGGAGCGACCTTGCCGGCACCGTGTCACGCTGCCCCACACCCAAGCGGAGAATTCACTGAGTGAATGTACCGGCCCGGTTCCGCCGAGCCTCGGTCGTGCGGTCACCGACCAGCAAAGCGCCGCCCGGTCTCGTTGCCGGTCCTGGCGCACCAATCGTGGCATTTCGGAACCTCGTTCACGTCTGAACACGTGACTGGCCCCGGATTGACCGGTCTGGTCGCCAGCGCATCCTATGGGCGGTCCAGGGTCGTCGGTGGGCGTATCCCGAATGGACCCGGTCCCGCCGTGATTTTTGGAAGCAGGCATGGTGCACCGTAGCAGTGGCCGTCGCCGAATTGGATTTAGATCACGCAAGCCGATCGGAGAAGCCTCATTCATTTTCGAGCGCAGTGCAATGCCGGGCCACGGCATCGACCGTACCGGCCGCAGTGAGGCGGGGTCTTTCGCGCCTGTGCGGCGAGGGCGTCGGGCGACCGGATGGCCGATGTATTCGCTCCGGGCGCGCCGATCAGCCCCTTCCGTTCGGGGGGCATTCCGGGCCGCTCCAAACCACACGAGAACGATACCGCGAGGGGGTCCCCCGTCGCGGTTTGTCGTGTTTTCCGAACCGTTGAGATAGGGGGGTTTCCTGGACTCGAATGCGTTATCATTACGGATACTTGCGTCAATACAAAATATTATTCGCGCTGCTTGAGGTTGATGGGCCAACGCCTTCTGTTTACCTGTTCAGGACCGTTGCCGACGGCACTTGTTGTGTTGGCGGCCAGGACGCAGATTGAAAGGTTACACCATGAAAACTCGTACCACAGGCCTTCTGTCCGCCCGCCGGGCTGGTGAAGCAGAGCACGGCCCCAAAAACTGGCTGAAACGCGTAGCGCTGGCAGCCACCATCGCAACCGTTGCGACCGGGATCGGGACGACCATGTCATTTGCCCAGGAGGCCGGTGCGCAACAGCCTGCGGGCGCCGAGACGGAAAACGCAAAAGTCCGTCTGAAAGCAGGTACCCTTGCCTGCAAAGGCGAAGGCGGGTGGGGTGCGATCGTCTACTCAAAAAAGAGTTTCGACTGTACCTTCACGACCGCGGACGGCGGCACCCGTAGCAGTTACCAGGGGACCATCACCAAGTTTGGCATCGATATCGGTGTCACCGGCGACACCGCCCTGCTGTGGGTCGTGTTCGGCCCGGCCAAGCAGGTGGCCGAGAATTTCCAGGCCGGTTCGCTGGCCGGCGACTACATCGGTGTGGGTGTAGAGGCGACGGCTGGCGCCGGGCTTGGGGCGAACGCCCTTGTCGGCGGCAACGAGAGCCAGTTCGTTCTGCAGCCGGTAAGCGTGCAGGTCCAGACCGGGCTCAGCGTCGCGGCGGCGGTTCAGACGTTCAAGCTCGAGTATCTCGGCCCCGTGCAGTAAGCCCCAAAAGGACGAGCGGTGGAACGGATGATTTCGCTCCATGCTGGTCGGGGTCAAACACCGACCAGGACGGAACGCTTCAAGGTTTCCCGTGCCGCACCCGCTCGAACAGGACCGTGCCCCTAGGGCACATGATCGCGGCGCCGTTGGGGTACACCCGACGGCGCCGCGAGGCGTTGCGCGTGGATGCCGAGGCCGGGGACCGGATTGGGGAAATCGACCGGGTGAGGATATGGTGGTGCCACACGCCTCCGGCACTGTCTCCCGCCGCTCGTTGCAGGACGGGCCCCGCTGAAACGCCAACCTCCCAAACGATCGCAATCCGGCATCGCACCGGCAAGACCGACGACATCATCCGATGTAGTCCGGCGCCAAAGAAGTCGCGCTTATTCCGCGACGCGCCGGTTCCTCCAACAAAAAAGGGGCGCGGATGGTGATCCGCGCCCCGAGTCAAACGAGGGTCGTTGGCAGGTTCAGAAGCCGTAGACGAGCGACAAACCGATGGTGTTGTCGAACTCGTCGAAGCCCGGCAGCGGATCGCTGTTCCACTCGGTCCGGTACGAGGCGCGGGTCGCCAGCCGTTCGGACATCTTGTAGGTGACCCCGATGTCGTTGGTCGCGAGCGTGTTGGTGTCGGAGTACAGGACATCCGTGTCGTTGGTCAGGAACACCCCGTCGGTCAGCAGGAAGTAGAAGCGCGACGACGCCATCGCGGCGACCTCGGTGGTTTCCGCGCCGGTCTGGTCGCGCAGGTACCGCCCGCCAGGGCCGGCCTGCACCCGCCAGGTCACGTTGGGCTCGTTGATGATCCGCACACCCGGGCCGGCGCCGACGAACGCATCCCATTCGTTGGTTGCGAAGGCGTCGTAGTTCACGCTGCCGAGGCCGAAGGCGTAGAAGTTTTCGCCGAAGTAGCGGTTCACGTCATAGGTGCCGTAGAACTGCTCTTCGATGCGGGTACCGGTGTCTTCGGACAATTCGGCGGCGAACCCGAAGGTGTGGTTCCAGGGGCCGTTGCCGTAGCGCAGCCGGCCGGCGAGGGAGAAATCCTTGGTGTCGGTGTTGCCCGAGGTGCCGTTCATGCCGAGCGCGACGCTGCCGGTCCAGCCCTGCGCGTACTGGTTGCCGCCGAAGCGGAACGCGTCTTCGCCTTCGGCGAGGTCTTCGGTCACGTCTTCCTCGATCGCATCGATCCGCTCGTCGAGACCTTCGATGCCGACCAGCGCGCCTTGCGCGAAGGCCGGGGTCGACAAGAGCAGGGCCAGCGCAGAAGCTGACACGAGAGGGGTGCGAAGTTTCATTGTCATACCTTTCCCAAAACTTGTTTCCCGGCCCGACTGGCCGGGAGCGGCAGCTCAAAGTGGCGTTGAGCGACCTTCTGGAATGGTTTTATCCGGCCCTGTTCCATGAGTGAAACGAGGATAAATTGTCATTGACACGAGTTTTGCTAATGTGGCGTCCGTTTTTCGACCAGGCACCCTTAAGCTGCTGTTTCCGCTTGGGTCTCGCGTCTGACGCCACTTTGCACACAGGAAATTCTGCAGCCGAGTCGCAGAAAAAACGTGACCCTCCCGCAACATGTTCGGCGATCCGCCTGACATAACGTCCAAACGGGAACCGAAAGCCACGCGGCGCCCCGGATCGAGGGTCAATCCTCCCGGGCCAATCGAGAGACTCACCCTTTCAACTGGTCCGTCGGCAGCGCTTTTGCAGCCGACCAGGACAGCCGGCGCGACCGCACCGAATGAAAACTTCCGCCACATGCTCGAGAGGCAACGCCCGTGCATTGTTCCTCCAGACAGCTCCTGGCCAAAGCAACGCCGTCGAAGCAGGGGCAGCGAACATCCGGACAGAAAACGGCCCCACCCGATTGCCGCGTTCGGCCGCTGAAGATGCCGGCGCCTGCGCATCGTCAGAGCCACTGCAACGAAACCGTTGAGATCCTGGCGCTGGGGTCACGGGAAATGGTAGTTGCGGTCGCACAAGGACACCTTGCGCGGCGGTGCGGTCATTAAGGGATATCGTGCGATTGGCCGGATCGTGCCAGGACTAGTCGGGTCCAGCGCGCCCTGGGGGGAACATCCGGTAGATGCGCGCGCGCAACGGGCCGCTCAAAGAACCGCCAACCGCGCATGCGCGGCGAGAGAGCAACGCACGAGCCGAGTTTCCGGCCGCGCATGAAAGGCCGCCAGGACGGGCCGGATTTCCGCGCGGTCCTGGTTGTCGGGCTCGATTTCGCCGGACCGCGCTGCGGTGGAATGGCACTGCCGCGCTCTCTACAGGGCCGGTTCACAAAGAGCTCTTCGCCTCGACAAAGGCGCGCAGCGCGGCGACCTCCTCGGCGCCCGGCTCTTCGCCGGTGAAGGCGCGCAGGTAGCCTTCGGTGCGCGAGAGGCGCGTTTCCATCGGCTCTGTCTGATCCAGCGCGTGGTACCCGAGCTGCATGAAATAGAGGACACGGGCGCGGGTGTCGGCCTCGTACGGGTCGTAGCCGTGGCGGGCAAACATTCCTGCGGCGGCGGCGATCCGGGCCGCATCGGCAAGGTCGATGCGGTTGCGCACCTGGCCGTCGCGGCGCGACCATTCCCGCACCGCGAAATCCAACCCCTGGTCGAATCGCGCCGGATCGAGAAAACAGCGAAAGAAATTGCACACCGCCGCGGTGATCGTTCCGGCGTCCATCCGGCAATGGTCGACGATGACGGCGGTGTTGCGCCTCTCCCAGTCGTCGAGCAGCGCCTGCAGAAGATCTTTCCGGCTCTTGAAATACCAATAGAAGCTCGACCGGGACACGCCGAGCCGTTCGCCGATGGCGAGAACCTTGACCTCAGAGACCCCATCGGAGACGAGAATGTCGCGGGCGACGTTGAGCCAGTCCTCGCGGGTCACCTTCACATGGCCGACAAGCGGTTGCTTGTCGGGGTCGTCGCGGTGCAGGATCGGTCCCTCGCGCATGTCAGCTCTCCATTCAGCTCTCCGGCGGCGCGCCACCCTCGGCGGTGCGTTTCGCGATGAAGGCGTGCAGCGCTTCGATGCGGGCCGGATCAGGGTCGGGGTGTGTGTCGGCGGCGAGGATATCTTCCCAAATCCGCGTCGCCCGTTGGGTGGCCGTCAACGCGCCGTTTTCTTCCCATGTCCCGTGATTTGACCAGTCGCCGACCAGCGGCGCGTAGAACTGGGTCCGGTAGCGCGCCATGGTATGGGCGGCGGCGAAGAAGTGCCCGCCGGGATCGACTTCCCGAAGGGCATCGAGCGCGAGGTCGGCGTCGCCGGCCGGCGTCGCGGTGCAGAGCTCGGCCACCATCTGAAGAACTTCGGTGTCGGTGACGAGCTTCTCGTAGGACAAGGTCAGCCCGCCTTCGAGCCAGCCAGCGGCGTGGATCACGATGGTGGTACCGGAAAGCAGGTTGCCCCAGAGCGCGAACTGGGTTTCGTTGGCGCCCTGCGCATCGGCGATGTTGGCGGCCGAGCCGCTCGCATTGCGCAGAGGAAGCCCGATATGGCGGGCAAGTTGTCCGGCGGCGAGCGAGGCGGTGAACTGCTCGGGCGTGCCGAAGGCAGGGCTGCCCGACTTCATGTCGACGTTGGAGGTGAAGGTGCCGTAGACCACCGGCGCACCGGGCCGGGCAAGTTGGGCAAGCGCGATCGCGGCCAGCGCCTCGGCGTGGCTCAGCACCATCGCGCCCGCCACGGTGATCGGGGCCATGGCCCCCATCAGGGTGAACGGGGTGATGATCGTCAGCTGACCATGTTGGGCGAAGTCGATCAGACCCTGCGCCATCGGTATGTCGATGGTGCGCGGCGAATTGGTGTTGATCACCGTGCTGGTCCACGGTTCTGCGCGAAATTCGTCGTCGCTGAGGCCGCGGAAATCGCGCACCATTTCGAAACCGTCCAACACCTGCGGCCGACCGCGCGCATAGACGAACGGCACCTTGTCCGACAGCGTGAGTTGCGCCTCGATCATGAAGTAATGTCGCAGAGTGAGGTCGATGTCCTGCGGCTCGAGCAGGGCGGAAAACATGTGAAACACGTCAAAATGTTCTGTGAGCTGCACTGCCTCGCGGAAATCGCGGCCAAGCCCGGGGCGACGGCCGCGCAGCCTGTCGGTAGCATGGGGGGTGCCGCCGCCGGGTTGAAACACCAGCCGGCCGAGCTCCAGCACCACGTCGCGTTTCGGGGCGCCGGCGCGCAACATGATCGCGCGCGGCGCGGTGGCGAGAGCGGCGGTGACAATGTCCCGGCCGATCCGTACGATCTGGCTGTCTTCGTCGACCATCGCGCCGGCCTGACGGAACAATTGCCGCGCCTCGGGCAGCAGGATTTTCATCCCCTGGGTTCCCAGTACGTCCAGAGCGGCCTCGTGGATCGCCTCGATCCGGTCGTCGGAAAAGGCTTTCATCACCGGAAAAGGGTTCACCAGGTTGGTGTAATCGACCGTGCGGGTTGGCGGTTCGGCGCCGCCTTCGCGCAGGCCACGCCGCCGGGTGCGGCCCCGCCGCCCGGCCGCCATTACGCCCTCATCGCTTTGCCGGCAGGGTCATGCGGCGAGGCCGCGATGACCCGCGCCGGCCGCTCGGCGCCAACGACGTGGACGCTGAGCGCGGTGCCCGGCTCGGTGCAATCGCGATCGATCATCGCCAGCGCCAGCGACGTGCCGATCCAATGGCCAAAGCCGCCGGAAGTGACGAAGCCCACCCGCTTGCCGTCTTTCCACACCGGCTCGTATCCGCTCGCATCGGCGCCCTCTGCGTCGATCTCCAGGGTCGCGATGACCTGGGCGGGGCCGTTGCCGTCGCGCTCGGCCCTGGCCGCCTTCCGGCCGATGAAACCGTCCTTGTCCCAGTCGATCCAGCGGTCGATACCGGTCTGGCCGGGGGTACGGTCCTGGGTGAATTCGCGGCTCCAGATGCCGAAGCTCTTTTCCAACCTTAGGCTGCCCAGCGCGGTGTAACCGATTTCTCTGATCCCGAGATCGGCGCCCGCCTCCAGCAGCGCCCGGCGCAGCGCGATGTGTTCGCCAGCAGTACTGTTGATTTCGTAGCCCAGCTCACCGGTGACCGAGAGCCGCCCGACCTTGGCGCGGATCAGGCCGACGTCGAAGCTGCCGCACCCCATGAAGGGCAAACCTGCAATCGGCCCGTCGGTGAGCCTTTCCAGAACCTTGCGGCTCATCGGCCCCGACAGGCTGAAGCCGACCACATTGTCGGAGATATCGGAGAGGTGGACCCCGGGCTCGATGTGCTCACGGAACCAGCGCATATGCCACTCGCGCAGGTAGTAGGAACCCATGATCCACCATTCGCCGCGACCCCAGTTGAACACGGTGAGATCTCCCCTGAGCCGGCCGCTGCCCGACAGCATCGGGGCGAGCCTTGCCCGACCGGGGCCGGGGAGTTTGCAGGCCATCATCCGATCGAGCCAGCTTTGTGCGTTGGCGCCGGTGACCTTGAAGCGGGAGAACCCCGAGATATCGAGCAGCCCCACGGCCTCCCGGGTGGCGCGGACCTCCTCGGCGACGAGGTCGAAGGCGTTGGAGCGCCTGAGCGTCGGGGTCTCTTCGAAGCCGTCTGGCGCGAAGTAGATCGGCACTTCCAACCCCCAGCTTTCACCCCAATGCGCGCCCGCCGCTGTCATCGCATCATGCGCGGGGGCCATCTTGAGCGGCCGCCCGGCGGGGAGCTGTTCGTTCGGATAGGTCATCACGAAGCGGCGGGAATAGAACTGGCCGGTGGTCTGGCGGATGTAGGCCTTGTTCTCGGCGTAGCCGCCGTAGCGGGCCACATCCATGCCGAAAACATCGGCCTCGGTCTCGCCGTGGATCATCCATTCGGCCAGGCTCTTGCCGACGCCGCCCCCCTGCAGGAACCCCGCCATCACCGCGCAGGCGCACCAGTAGCCGGGCAGCCCCCGCACCGGGCCCACCAGCGGATTGCCGTCGGGCGAGAAGGTGAATGCGCCGTGGACCCAGGTCTTGACCCCCGCTGTCTCCAGCACCGGGAAGCGGTGGAAGACGTGCGCGAGCTCGTTCTCGATCCGGTCGGGTTCTTCCTGCAACAGCTCGATGCCGTAGTCCCAGGGGGCACCGTCCATCATCCAGTGCTTGGGGTTGAGCTCGTAGATCCCCACCAGCATCCCCTGCTGGTCCTGGCGCGAATAGGTGAAGCCCTCGAGGTCGACCACCATCGGCAGTTCCGCGTCCAGTGCCGCGATCTCGGGGATGGGTTCGGTGACCAGGTAGTGGTGGGCGAGCGGCGAAACCGGCAGCTCGATCCCGGCCATGCGGCCCACCTGTTTGGCCCAGAGACCCGCGGCGTTGACGACGTGTTCGGCGCGGATCGGGCCCTTTTCGGTCACCACCTCCCAGCCGTCCGCGGTCTGGTTGAGCTCAAGCACCCGGTTGTGCTCGATTATCTCCGCGCCGCGTATTTTCGCTGCGATCGCATAGGCGTGGACGGTACCGGTGGTGTCGACGTAGCCTTCGCGGTCGGCCCACATGCCGCCGAGGAGGCCGTCGGTGTTGAGCACCGGGCTGAGCTTGCCCGCCTCTTCCGGCGTGATCAGATGAACATCGTCGATCCCGATCGATTGGAAAATGCGGTAATTGCTCTTCAGCCATTCCCAGCGGTCCGGCGTCCCCGCAAGATGCATGCCGCCGGTCATGTGCATACCGATGGACTGGCCGCTTTCGGCCTCGACCTCCGCCAACAGATCGATGGTGTAGCCTTGCAGGGACGCGATGTTGGGGTCGGCGTTCAGCGCATGAAAACCGCCGGCCGCGTGCCAGCTGGAGCCCGCGGTGAGCACGCTGCGCTCGATCAGGCAGACGTCGGTCCAACCGTACCGCGCGAGGTGATAGAGAACCGACGCGCCGACGACGCCGCCGCCGATGACCACGACGCGATACTGGGACTTCATGCCGCCCTCCGTGCTTGGCCGTTTCGATCAACGCTAGGTCGGGCTTGCGATTTCGTCTAGACATTTTTGTCCAATGCTATTTGCATGGGATCGAAAGGGAGCGCGATGGGACGGTTCTCAGGCTTTCGGCTGCTCAAGGAGGGGCTTACCGGCAATCGGGGCTGGTCCCCGCACTGGCGCGACGCAGAACCGAAACCCGACTACGACATCGTCATTGTCGGTGGCGGAGGGCACGGGCTTGCCACCGTCTACCACCTCGCCGAGACCTACGGTGCGCGCCGCGTGGCGCTTCTCGAGAAAGGCTGGATCGGGGGTGGAAACGTCGGGCGCAACACCACCATCGTGCGCGCCAACTACCTCCTGCCGTCGAACCAGAGGTTCTACGATCTGTCACTGAGGCTCTGGGAGCGGATGGAGCAGGACCTCAACTACAACGTGATGATGTCGCAGCGCGGGGTCCTGAACCTGTGCCATTCCGACGGCCAGCGCGATGATTTCATCCGCCGCGGCAACGCGATTCGGCTTTCCGGCGCCGACGCCGTCTTCGTCACCCCGCAGGAGATGAAGAAGGACTGGCCGTTCTTCGACTACGACAACGCGCGGTTTCCGATCAAAGGCGGGCTGCTGCAGCCACGCGGCGGCACCGCGCGCCACGACGCTGTGGCCTGGGGCTATGCACGCGCGGCCTCCGACCGGGGTGTCGACATCATCCAGAACTGCGAAGTCACCGGGTTCGACATCGCGAGCGGCCGGGTGCGCGCTGTCGAGACAACGCGCGGCAGGATTGCTGCGAACAAGGTCGGGGTCGCCGTCGCCGGGCACACCAGCCGGGTGATGGAGATGGCGGGGCTGCGGATGCCGATCGAAAGCCACGTGCTGCAGGCCTTCGTCACGGAGGGGCTGAAGCCGATCCTGCCGGGCGTCGTCACTTTCGGCGTCGGGCATTTCTACGTCAGCCAGTCGGACAAGGGTGGGTTGGTCTACGGCGGCGATCTCGACGGCTACAATTCCTATGCCCAGCGCGGCAACCTGCCGATGGTCGAACACGTCGCCGCCGCCGGCGTGTCGCTGATGCCGATGATCGCGCGCGCCCGGATGCTGCGCAGTTGGGGCGGGGTCATGGACATGACGATGGATGGCTCGCCGATCATCGACCGCACCCCTGTCGACGGCCTCTATCTCAACGGCGGCTGGTGCTACGGCGGCTTCAAGGCGATCCCGGGATCGGGGCTGGTTTTCGCTCATTTGCTCGCCACCGACGCGCCGCACCCGGTGGCGACCGGGCTCCGGCTCGACCGGTTCCGGCACGGCCATGTCATCGACGAGGGCGGCCGCGGGCCGGTCCCGAACCTGCAATAGGAGCGCCTGGCGATGCTGATCCCCCACCCCCTGCTCGGCCCGCGCGACGCCGAGGAATTCACCTACCTTGGCGATGCCGCACTGCTCGACCGGCCGGACGGCGCAGCCGCGGGCGCCGCCGAAGCCTTCGCGACCTACCTCTATGACCGCGACAACCCGGCTGGCGAACACCGCGAGCTGTGGTTCCACGAACACGGCGACCAGTCGTGGCTGGTGGTCACCCGCAACACGGTCACGCACGAGATCCTGAACGTCGAACTCGCCCGCGACGTCGCGCGGGCGCGAAGGGCGGGATCATGACCGGGTATCGCCTCCCCGGCGGGTTGATCGATTTCGGCAACCCGGTCGGGTTCAGTTTCAATGGAGCAACCTATCAGGGCTTCGCGGGTGACACGCTGGCTTCGGCGCTACTCGCCAACGGCGTCCGGTTGGTGGGCCGGTCGTTCAAGTATCACCGTCCGCGCGGCATCTTCAGCGCCGGCAGCGAGGAGCCGAACGCACTGGTCACTTTGGGGACCGGCGCCGCGGCCCTGCCCAACACCCGCGCCACAACCGTGGAACTTGACGACGGGCTCGACGCGTACAGCCAGAACCACCTTGGGCCCCTCGGGTTCGATCTGCTGGCGGCGAACGATCTCGTCGCGCCGATTCTGTCGGCGGGGTTCTACTACAAGACCTTCATGTGGCCGAAGCGGTTCTGGGAGCGCGTCTACGAACCGGCAATCCGCCGCGCCGCCGGGCTCGGCGTTCTGTCGCCGGAACCGGAGCCCAGGCTCTGTGACAAGGGCTATCTGCATTGCGATATCCTGGTGATCGGCGCGGGCCCGGCCGGGCTGACCGCCGCGCTTGCGGCCGCACAGACCGGGGTGCGGGTGATCCTGGCCGACGAGGATTTCCTGCCTGGCGGGCGGCTCAATGCCGAGCGGCACACGGTCGGCTGTAGCGACGGTCAGGTTTGGGCGGCCGCGACCTGGGACGAGTTGGCAGCAATGCCCAACCTGCGGCTCCTGTCGCGCACGACGGTCTTTGGCGCATACGATCACGGCATTTTCGGCGCAGTCGAACAAATCGCTCCGGGGGCACGTACTCCCGACAAGCCGCACCAGATCCTGTGGCGGATCACCGCTGGCCAATCGATCCTGTGCAGCGGGGCGACGGAGCGCGCGCTCGTTTTCCCCGGCAACGACCGGCCCGGCGTGATGCTCGCCAGCGCGGTGCAGGCCTATGCCAACCGCTGGGCCGCCGCCGCGGGCAAGCGCATCGCCGTCTTCGCCAACAATTCGGGCGCCGCCGAGGTGGTCCGCGACCTTGAGGCGGCAGGCATCGAGGTCGCGGCGCTGATCGACGCCCGGCCCGACGCCGTGGCGCCGCAAGGGATCGTCGCGCGGCATCTTGCCGGCGCGCAGGTGGTCGCAACCAGCGGCCGAAAGGCCCTGCGCGGCATCACCATCGCCTCGGGCGAACGAATCGCCTGCGATGTGCTGGCGCTTGCCGGCGGCTGGTCGCCCAACCTGCATTTGAGTTGCCATACCGATGGCAAGCCGGTGTGGCGCGAGGCTCTCCAGGCCTTCGTACCGGGCGGCACGCTGCCCCGGGGCATGCAGGTCGCCGGGGCGGCGAACGGCACCTTCGCGCTCTCCGCCATCCTCAATGAGGCCAGCGCCGCCGGGTGTCGTGCGGCCGAAGCGGCCGGATACACCGCGGCGGCGGGCGATATCCCTGCTGCCGCTGAAATTGCCGCTGACACCGCCTTCGAAATCGGCGCTTTCTGGCAGGTCGAGGCCGGGATCGGCCGCGCCTGGGTCGACCTGCAAAACGACGTGACTGCCAAGGACATCGCGCTCGCGGCCCGCGAAGGATTCCGCTCGGTCGAACATCTCAAGCGCTACACCACGCTCGGGATGGCGCCGGACCAGGGCAGGACCGCCAATGTCACAGCGCTCGCCATCCTCGCCCAGCAAACCGGCCGGACCATCCCCGAGACCGGCACCACGCGCTACCGCCCGCCCTACACTCCGGTCTCGATCGGTGCCCTGGCCGGGCGCGAGCAGGGCCCGCACTTCGCACCGGTTCGACGCAGCCCGGCGCACGACTGGGCCGCGGCCAACGGCGCTTCCTTTGTCGAAAGCGGGCTCTGGCTCAGGGCCGAATGGTTCGCGCGCCCCGGTGAGACCGGCTGGCGCGACAGTGTCGATCGCGAGGCGCGCGCGGTGCGCGAACGGGTCGGAATCTGCGATGTCTCGACGCTGGGAAAGATCGACATCCAGGGCCGCGATGCCACGCGTTTCGTGGATTTCGTCTATGCCAACGCCTTCGCCAAGCTCCCGGCGGGAAAGGTCCGATACGGGCTGATGCTGCGCGAGGACGGTATGGTGATGGATGACGGCACCTGCGCCCGGCTTGGCGAAACCCATTACCTGATGACCACGACCACGGCCAATGCCGGGCCGGTCTATCGTCATCTCGAGTTTGTTCGCCAGTGCCTCAAGCCGGACTGGGATGTGCACCTGGTGCCGGAAACCGACGGCTGGGCGCAATTCGCGGTGGCCGGGCCCCGGTCGCGCGATCTCCTGGCCCGGCTGGTCGACGCCTCGTTCGACATCTCGAACGAGGCCTTCCCGTTCATGGCCTGCGCCGCGCTCGAGATCTGCGGCGGGACGCCGGCCCGGCTGTTCCGCATCTCGTTCTCGGGCGAACTGGCCTACGAGATCGCGGTGCCGGCCAGCTACGGCGCGTCGCTGGCCGCGGTGTTGATGGCGGCGGGTGAGGACTTCGACGTGGTCCCCTACGGCGTCGAGGCGCTTGACGTACTTCGGATCGAAAAGGGGCACGTCTCGGGCAACGAGTTGAACGGGCAGACCACGGCCGACGCCCTCGGATTGGGCCGGATGGTCTCGCAGACAAAGGACTTCATCGGCCGCGCGCGCGCGGGCAAGACGGTTACCGACGGGCTGGAGGGCGGCCGGCTCATGGGGTTCGTGCCGGTCGATCGCGACCTGGCCTTGGCGGCCGGTGCGCATTTTCTCGAATCCGGCGCGACCGAGGCGCTCGCCAACGATCTTGGCTGGATGAGCTCGACCGCCCATTCGCCCGCGCTCGGCCACTCCATCGGCCTTGGCTTGCTCCGGGACGGCGCGGCCCGGCGCGGCGATCGCCTGCGCGCCCTGGACCTCGTGCGCGGCACGGATATTGAGGTCGAGGTTGTGTCACCGCATTTTTTCGATCCCGATGGGGAGCGACTTGATGGCTGAATTCAAACTCACACGGGCCGCAGCCTTGGGCGGGTTGCACGAGGCGTTCGGCGCGACAACGTTGAAGGAGATCGACGCGGCCCGTGTCGTTACACTTTCCGTCCCGTTGAGCGAAGGCGTCGCGACACGCGCGGCTGTGGGAGATCTGTTCGGGTGCCCCGTCCCCGCGGTCGGGAGGGCGACCCTTTCTCCGGGAACCAGCGCGCATATCCTGCGCCTCGGGGCAGACCGGCTGATGATCCTGCACTTGCCCGATGTCAGTATTCGACCTGACATGGAGAGCGCGGTTCGGGCGGCGTTGGTCTACCGGGTCGAACAATCCGACTACTGGGCGCTGCTCGATCTCGCAGGTCCGTGCGCAGTGTCGACACTTGAGCGGAGCTGCCGACTGGATCTGCACGCCGAGGTCTTTCCCCCGGGCCACCTTGGGCGCACACCGATTGACGGGGTGTCGACAATTCTCGTCCGCCTGGAGATCGACCGGTTCCTGATGATGGCCCCACGCTCCTATGGGCAATCGCTTGCGCACACCTTGCTGACCTCCCTTCGCTATGTGGCCGGGTGACATGTCTCCGCGGGTCCGAGCCGGAGGAAAGCCTAATCGTCGGGTTGGCATCGTCCCATGCCAAAGGTCCTCGAATAACACCCCCATTCTCGCCGTTCGGCCCGATCCGATAATGCAGCCGCTTCAAGCCACCTCCATCGGCCGTTCTCGGGGGAGCTGGGATGGCAATTGCGGCGAACGGCGCGTGCCGCACTTTGTGAAAGACCTGGTACCGTCTCTCCGGCGACTGCGTTTTCGCAACGCAAGCGTCACGCCGATGGCCCACACAAACAGCAACACCGTAAGTCCGAGGGAACCAAGCGCTGCGGCCGGATCGCGAATGACGATGAAGTATGTCGTGGCCAGATTGGCATCGTAAGGCGTCTTCATCCCCCGGCCAGGAAACCCAACAGCAGGCGGACGCGCTTGTTGTACCGCATGTCCGCATGGCGGGCGAATCAGAGTTCAAGTGAGGGAACGTGCAGGTCGGGCAGCACCTGAGTGACTTCCGGCCACAGCGACGCCATCCCAATATGCAACGGGCCGAAACCGGTCCACGCGCCGATCGCATTGAAGCTGGCGATACTTATGTCACTCCGCAACGGAAAGCTGCCGGTCGTCAGCAGGCGGCCGCCGGCACCATGGGCCGCGATCAGTAACGGATTGCGGTCCTTCCCGATGCGAACTTGAGGGCGTCGAGCGTGCGTGGCTTGGAGCGTCGTTCGAAATTGTGCGCGCGCGCGAAGAGACCGAGAAGCACATCGCGGTCTTTGCGGGCGACGAGATCGTTCTGCGTTGGACGGGATATGCCGATCGCGAGGTCGGCATCTGGCTGCAGCGGGTTCGTAATCTCGTTGCTGATCCCAAACTCGATTTCGAACATCGGGTGCACGGCGATGAACGCGGCTGACAGCCCTTGTAGCGATCGGGCGCCGAGAACCTCGTTGGCGGTGATCCGGATCGTCCGTTCGATCCGTTCCACCGGAACGATGCCGCGGGTTCGGATTTCATCGCGGTCCCCATCATCTCACGCGCGGTCGCAACCAGGTTCGCACCCTTGCCGGTCAGGCGCAGGCCCGCGCGGTTCCGGGTTAACAAAGTGAACCCCAGCCGGTCTCCCAGCAGATCGATGTGACGGCCGACCGTGGGTTGGGGCAATCCAAGACGGCGAGATGCGGCCAGAAATGAGCCTTGCTGCGTGACCGCGAGAAAGGCGCCGATGTGGGTCCAGCAGACCATGGCGGTCGGTTGACCGAGATGGGCGGCGTAAGGCTGCTGGGTGGAGGGAGCGATCCATCGCCCGGGTACCCGCCCTCGCCTGCGAGCAGGTCTCCCGGACGTCCGGCCGGACGCGCACGCGCATCTCCCGACGATTATCCAGGAGGCCGACTGCGACACGACCTGCAAGAACCGGACGGGAAAAATGTGGAGATCCGGATCGATCTCGGCGGTCGGCTTCCCGGGGCATTCCATACCGGCGATTTTGTCGACCGCCTTACCCGCGACCCGCAATTGGCGGTCACGTTGGGGGCGTAGCCCCCGGCGGGTCGCCCGCGTCAGCGGGCGAAACCCTCATGCACAGACCATCGGCCCCATCACCTTGCCCGACAGGATATGCACGTGCAGGTGCGGCACCTCCTGTACCCCTGCGGTCCCGGCGTTCATGATCAGCCGATAGCCCTGCCCCTCCGCGCCCGGTTCCAGCCCCCTGGCCTCGACGGCGCCGTGGATCGCGTTCGTGAAATCGAGCACCTCGTCGGCAGACGCTTCGGCGATGAAGTGATCCCAGTTCACGTAAGGCCCTTTCGGGATCACCAGCATGTGCACCGGCGCCAGGGGGCCGATGTCGTTGAACGCGAGGCTGTGTGCGGTTTCGAGCACGGTGTCATTCGGGATCTCGCCGCGCACGATCTTGGCGAAGACGTTTTGCGGATCGTAGTCATAGGGCATGGCTGGCCTTCCTAGTCGCTGAACAGATAGTCGGTGCGCGCGATGTCCAGGGCACGGTCCTCGGGGATCGTGAGGAACCGCGACAGGGCCCGGGCGTTTTCCTCCGGCGCGGCGGTTTCACGCACCAAATGGACGTTGTCGAACCCCGCATCGCGGATCCGGTCGCTCTCGAGGTAGAGATCGGCGCGGATCGTGGGCAACAGCCGCCCGATCGCCTCCTCGGGCGTGCTTTCGCCGGCGAGTCCGACGCGCACCGCGTGGCCGCGAAGCCAGGTGTCGGAGAACTCGCATTCGATTTCCAGGAGCCGTGTGGTCGACCGGTCGGAAAAGAAATCGCGCAACAGGTCCATGTTGTTGGGGTCCATCGCCACCGCGAGCCGGTCTGTCTCGAAGTAGTCGTAGAGCATCCGCATCAACGCTCTGCGGTGGCGGGTGCGTTTCTCGAGGCTCGACTGGATGCCGCCGAGGTCGGGCAGGTCTGTGTCCTGCTCGTCGAACAGGTAATCGATGGTCGGCACGTTGGTCGCTTGGCGGATCCGGTCCATCAGGCGCTTGGCAACGTGCCATTTCTTCGCCACGACGATCAGGAGTTCGCGGTCGCGGCCGATGGTGGATTCCGCTTCCCAGAACCGAGGTGCAAAGCGGCGGCCGATCCGGCCGCGCCCCACCAGGAAAGAGAACAGGTTGCGGCCCTCGTTGGAAATGTTGAATGCGACCCCGCGCTCGGCGTAGAGCGCGCCCAGCCGGCGTTTCAGCTCGGTGGCGCCCGGGCTGATCTTGCGCGCGAACAGGTAGTCCTGGCTCAGGAGCATGTCGTAGTGGTCGTTGTAGAAGGTCACCGGCATGCCGTAATCGGTGAACATCAGGAATGTGAGCGTGCGCGAGCGGATCTCGCCCGCCGGGACCATGTGGCGCACGAGGGTCTGGAAAAAGGTCTCGTCCGGGATCCATGTGGTACGGAAAAATCGGACCACGTCCGGCCTTTGGTGGATGAAATCGAGAATCCACTCGATCGTGCGCCGCCTGAGACACCACCACTGGCTGCCGATCATGATCTGCATATCGTCGGGGATTTTTCGCTTGAGGCCCAGCCGCTTCTGCCAGTCGAGCGAGGCATAGAACAGTTTCTTGTGGGTGCGCTCGTTGAACCAGTGACGGTAAATCAGCCGGTCTTCCTTGATCCCGGTCTTGATCCAGCCCGATGCGAAGAAATCGACGCTTTCGATGTAATCGACGTCTTCGGCGTCGAGAGTGTCATGGGCGAACTCGGCCGACTTGATCGACATGCAATCGCCCGAGACCATGTAGAAATGGGTGGCGCGCGGAAAGGCATTCACCGCCGCGCGGACAGCTTCCAGCGTGCCTTCGACCAGGCTCCAGCCACCCCAACCGCATTTCACCCGGCGCGCGGCGAAGGTCACATTGGGGTTGTCGGCCAGCGCGGCGCGGATCCTGTCGTAATCCGCGTTGGGTGCGCTGGCGTCGAAATGGATCGCGATGTAGTCGCCCACGGCCGTCAGCCGCCGGGCCTGATCGACGATTGCATCGGGGTCTTTGTGGCTGAGCAGGATGAAGGCGATCTGTGCCATGGCGTGCGCGGGTTCGGGTCCTGTGCCGGGTCGCTCACACAAATACCCGAAAGGACCATTGAATAGACAGTGTTTATTTGCTCTTTTCGAGCTCAGCGGCAAATGCCCGCCCGCGCGGGGTCGCAGAGGGTGAACGGAGGCGGACGGCAGTCATGGGTTTTCCCGGCACCTGGATGACGGAGAGCGAAAGCGTGGTCTACCGCGTGGTGCCGAAATGCGCCTGCTCTTCGATCGGCCAGATCATGTACTATTCCGATCACGGCCGGTTCTTCGACGGCGACGTGCACGACGCGGCCGAGGGGCTGCACAAATGGGCGATGGAAGACAGCCAGCCGCTGATCGCCGCCAATGTGAAGGCGCACAAGTCCTACGCCTTCACCGCGGTGCGCAATCCTTACGGGCGGATCCTGTCGAGCTTCTTCGACAAGATCTGCGGCATCCAGCGCAATGGTCGGCGCTACCGGGGCAACCTGGTGCCGCTCCTGGTCCAGAAATACGGGGTCGAGGTGGGCGATCCCGAAAACGGGTTTGAATTCGACCAGGTGCGGAGCTTCCGCCGGTTCCTGCTGTTCGCGCGTGACACCATCCGCTTTCGCCGGCCGATGGACCCGGACATCCACTGGTCGGCGATGTCGGGCCATGTCGGGACCTTCATCCAGAACGGCGGGACCTATGACCACATCTTCCACATCGAGGATTTCAACAAGGGGATGCGCGAAGTTCTGAAGAACATCGAGCCTCGCCACAAGGTGCAGCTCGGCAGGATCCCCCGGTTCAACGAAAGTGCCGATCACGGGCCGAAGATGGCGCATCCGATCGAGGATTACTTCGATGATCTGTCGAAGCACCTCGTGTGGGAGATCTACAAGCGCGATTTCCAGCTGTTCAAATACGATTTCGACAATCCCGCCAACCGCAAGCCGACGGGCGCGGTCGACCTCGAAGAGGTACACAAGAAGCTCGGGGTCTGACCCCGCGCTTACCTTGCCTTGACCGGTGTCATGGACGCCTCCGTCGCTGCACCGCAAGATCCGACGCAGGAGGAAGGTCATGGCAGAGATCATCACCGTTACCGCCGACACCGTCGATGAACACGGCTTCTTCTGCAAGATGTCGGCCCGCAAGAGCACGGCGTGGAAAGCGAAGCGCGATTGGCTCATGGCGCGGTTCGAGGAGGGGCTGCAACTGCGCCTGCTCGGTGACGGCGAACGCGGGTTCATTGAATTCATGCCGGGTGCGAAATGCTGGCGCGCGATCGAAGACGCCGAGGAGTTCGTGGTGATCCATTGCCTGTGGGTTGTCGGAAAGTCGCGCGGCAAGGGGTTCGCAACCGGTCTGCTCGCGGAGGCAGACAGTTGGGCGCGCGAGAACGGGTTTCGCGGCGTCGCCGCCCTTACGTCGCATGACAACTGGCTGATCGCTCCGGGTGTGCTCAAGCCGCACGGCTTCCGCCGGGCGTCCAGGTGCGGCCACTCGTTCGAGTTGTGGGCGAAGTCCGACGGCATCCGCGACGACCCCCGGATTTCGGGCGGCTGGGCGCAGAAGGCGGCGGCCTGCGGGCCGGGTGTGACCGTCCTGCGCAGCGCCCAGTGCCCCTACCTCGAAGACGCCACTGCCAAGGCCCGGGCGGCGGCCGAGGACCTCGGGCTGCCCTTCAGGGAGATTTTGCTCGAGACCGCCGAAGACGTCCGCCGCCTTTCGCCGACGCCCTATGGGACCTACGCGCTTGTGAAGGACGGAAAATGCGTCTCCTACCATTACCTTCTCGAGAAGGACGCGAAGCGGGCGCTGTCGGTGCAGGCGGAGACGCGCCATAACGGGTGATGCAAGGGTAGATTTCCGTTCGAACAAGGGCGCGGATCTCGGGCAGATCGGCGCTGGTCTCGGAGTTTCCGAGAAACACGCGATGGTTCGAAGCCTGAAACCACGGTTGGCCAGGGCGACGCCTGATCGTGAGCGGTGCGGAAAGCCCGCGAGGCAACATACCAGCGGCATCCTAACGGCTTTTCCTACGGTCTGATCTCCACCACCGTCCCGACTGGCGTGACCCCCCAGAGCTCCCTGATCTCTTTGTCGGAGACGGCGATGCAACCCTCGGTCCAGTCGTAAGGCAGGGTCGGCACCAAGTCGTATCCGTTGGGCTGGCCGTGAATGAAGATGTCGCCCCCCGGCGAATAGCCCTCGGCACGGGCTCGCGCGATGTCGTCCGCTTGCGGATAGTCGATCCCGAGCGAAAGGTGATACGCGCTTTCGGGGTTGCGCCGGTCGATCCGGAATACGCCCTCGGGTGTGCGGCCGTCACCCTGGCGCTCTTTGTCGCCGTCCGGCGCGAAGCCAAGCGCGATCCGGTAGCTGCGCAGCGCCTCGTCTTCGCGAAAGACCGTGAGCCGGCGCGCGCCTTTCTCGATCAGGATCCGGTCGATCTGGCCCTCGAGCGGCGCCAGCGCGGGCGGCTCCGGCGGTGGGGCGCGGTAGCGGTCCCAGATCACCACCGCGGCGAGCGCCAGCAGGGCGACCAGCAGGAGGTTCGAAAAAACCCGGGCTGCGCGCGTCATTGCAGATCGGCGAAGGCCCGTGTGAGCCGTTCGACGGCGTCGTCGACCCGTGCGCGCTGGGTGCCGAGGTTGAACCGGAGCCCGCCGGATCCGCCGGTGCCAAAGGCCGGGCCGGGGCTTGGCACGACCCGGGCTTGCCCGGTCGCGCGTGCCCAGAGCTCGGCATCCGTCATGCCGGTGCCGGAAAAGTCGACCCAGGCGAGGTAAGTGCCCTCCAAACGGTGAACCAGCGCGCCGGGTATGGTCTCCAAGCCGCTCCGGAAGGCCTCGAAATTCCCGGCGAGGTAGGGCAACAGCCCGTCCACCCAGGCCGCCCCTTCGGACGAAAATGCGGCACGGGAAAGCGCCACACCCAAGAGGTTCGGGTAGAGATCGGCCCGCGATACGGTGTCCGTGAACTGACCGCGCAGGCGCGCGTCGGCGATGATGACGGCCCCCAGCCGCGAGCCCGCAATCGAGAAGGTCTTGGAGGCGGAGGTCATCGTGACCAGCCGCGGGTAGATGTCCGGCGCGGCGAGAGCCGTGGGCCGGTGGGTGTAGCCCGGCAGGATCAGGTCATTGTGCACCTCGTCCGAAATCAGCACGAGGTCATGCCGCTCGGCGAACTCGGCAATGGCGCGCAACTCTTCGGACGTCCACACCCGCCCGCCTGGATTGTGCGGAGAGGACAGGATGAGGATCTTCTCGGTCCCGCACATCATCGTGCCGTACCGGTCGAAATCGAGCGTGAATCGCCCGTCTTCCTCGCGCAACGGTAATTCGGTTAGCGTGCGACCGTTCCGACGGATCTTCTTCGAAAACTCGTGGTAGACGGGGGTAAAGATCGCCACCCCCTCACCGGGCTTCGACCAAGTCTGGATCGCGAAGGCGATAGCGTTGCCGAGGCTGGCCGCCGGCGTGATCCAGCCCGGTTCGATCTTCCAGCCGTGCCGGGTCGCGGCCCACCAGGCAACCGCTTCGAGATAGCTGTCGGTATGGTTGAAATAACCAAAATCGCCCGCCTCGGCGAGATCGCGCACGGCCCTGGTCAGAAAGTCCGGCGCCACGAAATCCATGTCGGCCACCCACATCGGCAGAAGGTCGTCGCCGGTGAGCCCGAAGGCCGCTTCCATCGCTGTCCACTTGTTGGACCGGGTTTGCACGCGATCGAAGATCTGGTCGAAAGTCATGGAGTCTCCTGTCGGTCAGTTGCCGTCAAGGTCATGGCTCGGCTCCCCGTGCGCAAGGGCAAAAATGTCCTCGACCCGGCACCCGAGGGTCGAGGCGAGGCGGAGCGCGAGCAGGGTGGACGGGATGAAAATACCGTTTTCGATCGTGTTGATGGTTTTGCGACTCACCTCGATCCGGTCGGCCAGCGTTGCCTGGGTAAGCCCGGCCGCCATCCGCCGTTCCCGCAACCGGTTCACCAGCCCTGCCGGATGAAGGGTCATGCGGCGCGCCCGGCAGGCGCCGCGACGAGCATGTAGACGGAGGGGGCGGCCACCAACACCGGGGCGAGCCAGTAAAGGGCCGTATCCGCCGCGAGCCAGCCCGCCTGGGTGGCAAGGAACAAACCAAGGAAGGCGACAAGCGGCATCCGGTATCCGAACGCGTGCGACCCGACATGGGTGCGCACGACCTGTTCGTCCCAGGCGGGGCGGATGGCGCGCGGGAACAACACCGAGACGGCGAATTGCACCAGCGCCCCGGCCACGGCAACGCCGCCGATCGCCCAGACCCAGGGGGCAGGGTCGCCCGGGGCGCCGAGCAGCGCCCAGCCACAAAAGGCGAGAAGCACCATGATCAGGGCGGCATTGGCAAGGAGCCGGGCCGCAGCGAGGGGATCGTCGAACATTTTTGCTCCATGTAACCTTCAGGTTACAATATGGCAGTCGCGGGATGTAACATCAAGGTTACATCCTACCGGACCTGCGCTTGCAGTGGATGGGCGGTTCCACTAAATGAAGCCCCATGTCTGTACGCTCGATCCTGATCCATCCCGACCCGCGCCTCAAGAAGGTCTGTGAGCCCGTTTCCGACCTCTCCGACGAGTTGCGGGTGCTGGCTGCCGACATGATCGAGACGATGTACGAAGCGCCGGGCGTCGGGCTTGCCGCGCCCCAGGTGGGTGTGCTGTCGCGGGTGATCGTGGCCGATGCGGAAAAGGACCCGGACGCCACGCCCAAGCCGACGGTGATGTTCAACCCCGAGGTGGTGCTGGCGTCGGACGAGACCAATGTCTACGAGGAAGGGTGTTTGTCGATCCCGGACCAATACGCCGAGGTGACCCGGCCGGCCGAGGTGCGCGTCGCCTGGATCGACCGGGACGGCAATCCGCAGGAGGCCGAGTTTGGCGGGCTCTGGGCGACCGTTCTGCAACACGAGATCGACCACCTGAACGGTAAGCTCTTCATCGACTACCTGAGCGCGATGAAACGGCAGCTGATCACCCGCAAGAGCCAGAAGCTGAAACGCGAGCGGGCGCGGGCGTAAAGCGCGCAACCAGCAAAGCGGTCGCGCCAAAAGGAACGCGCTCAGGCAGCAAAGCGGTAGCGCCGACAGATGTGCGCTCAAGCAGCAAAGCGGTAGCGCAGTCAATTGTGCGCACGTGAAACGAAACGGTAGTTCCGATGAAACCCTCCCACCGCCCCTTCATCATGTGGCCGGACAAGCGGCTGAGCACCCCGGCCGCGCCGGTGGTGGCGATTACCGATGACACCCGGGCGATCTGGGACGAGATGATCGCCGCCATGGAGGCCATGCCCGGTGTCGGGCTCGCCGCGGTGCAACTCGGGATCATGCAGGCGCTTGCAGTTATCGACGCCTCCGAAGCCCGCGGCGAGGCGGTGCGGATGGCCAACCCCGAGATCTTGCACGCGAGCGTGCAGCTGCGCGAACACGACGAGGCGAGCCCCAATTTGCCCGGCGTCTGGGCAACCATTGCCCGGCCCCTTGCAGTGACCGTGCGCTTTCTGAACGAAAAGGGGGAGCAGGAGCAGCGCGACTTCGTCGGGCTCTGGGCGACCTCCGTTCAACATCAGATCGACCACCTGCGCGGGGCCATGTATTTCGATCGTCTGTCGAAACTGAAACGCGCCCGGCTGCTCAAACGGGCGGCAAAACGGCGCTAATTGCAGCAACCGTCCCGGGCAGCATCTGTCGCCACCGGACCGCAACATCCCGCCCCGGCCGTTGGTCCGGGGCCGCCGATCTCGGCCGCCGGCTTGCACTGCGCTGCGGCGGGCAGCAGCGGCACCACCGCCCGGTCCCCGCGCAATTCAAGCGCCCCGAGCGCGAACCGCGACAACCCATGGTTTCGATGTCCGAATTCCACCGACAGCGGTGCCTCCGCGAGGTCTGGAAGAGCGGCAAAGCAGCGGCGCAGGACCGCCGTGATCTTGCCGGCGCCCTGCCATCCCGCGCCGCTGCCGTCGAGCAATTGCAGCTGCGCCTCGACCCAATCGGCCCGTCGCCCGACGCAGTCGATCGAGCGGACCTCGGCAAGTTTCAACTCGGTGATGTGATAGCCCTCACCGATCTCACCCGTCTCAGTGACAAATCCGACTGGCATGTCCGGCGGCAGGACGTCCAAGGCGTCGATCACTTCGGTTGCGGTTGTCAGTGTGTCGGGCATGGTCTACTTTCCGTCATGATCTCAATACCTCAAGATATGTTGATATGTGAAGGGAGAACATGGACGAAGGTCAAGCCCTCGCGGCATTCTCGGCGCTGTCCGAACCCACCCGCCTCGCGATTCTGCGTTTCCTGGTGAAACGCGGGCCGGAAGGTGCGCCGGCGGGTGAGATCGGCGAAGCGGTCGGATTCACCTCTTCGCGCGGATCATTCCACCTTGCCGCGCTCGCGCGGGCCGGTCTGCTGACCTCGGAAAAGGTTTCCCGCCAGGTGATCTACCGGGCCGACTTCGACCGCCTCGGCGCTCTTGTATTCTACCTGATCCACGATTGTTGCGCCGGCGATCCTCGGGTACTGGCCTGTTGCACGCCAGCCGGCGGGTGTGACACAACCGAGGGGTGCTGAAATGAAGGTCATGCCGGAGGCGTGCATATGAAACTGGTTTTCATGGGGTCGCCCGATTTCTCGGTACCGGTGCTCGACGCGCTGATGAAGGCGGGCCATGAGGTGGCCGCCGTCTATTGCCAGCCACCCCGGCCCGCCGGGCGCGGCAAGAAGGACCGGCCCACCCCGGTCCATGCCCGCGCGGTGGAGCTGGGACTCGAGGTGCGCCATCCGAAGAGTCTGCGGACTGCCGAGGCGCAGGCGGAGTTTGCGGGCTTTTCGCCGGAGATTGCCGTGGTGGTCGCCTACGGGCTGATCCTGCCGCAGGCGATCCTCGACGCGCCCCGCCGCGGCTGTCTCAACATCCACGCCTCGCTCCTGCCGCGCTGGCGGGGGGCTGCGCCGATCCACCGTGCGGTGATGGCGGGCGACCCCGAGACCGGTGTCTGCATCATGCAGATGGATGCAGGGCTCGATACCGGCGACGTGTTGCTGCGGAAACCCCTCGCCATCGGGCCCGAGGAAACCACCGGCGCTTTGCATGACCGCGTCTCCCGTCTGGGCGCGCAGGCGATTGTGGAAGCCTTGGGCAGTCTCGACAGGCTGACACCGGAGCCCCAATCGGCCGAAGGCATCACCTATGCGGAAAAGATCGACAAGGCCGAGGCGCAGATCGACTGGACGCGCCCCGCGGTCGCGGTCGACCGGCTGATCCGCGGGCTTTCACCCTTCCCGGGGGCCTGGACGGAAATCGGCGGCGAGCGGGTGAAACTCCTCGGCTCCCGTCTCGTCGCGGTCGATGCCGCGCCCGGCACGATCCTTGCGCCGTTCAGCGTGGCCTGCGGTGACGGCGCGGTCGAGATCACCTGTGCCCAGCGACCGGGCAAGCAGGCGATGGAGCAGGGCGCATTCCTGCGGGGGATCGACATGCCCGGCAGCGTGGATTGACGCAGTAGCGGGACCGGGGGCCAGCCACGTCGCGCCGAAGGCACGCCTCGGGCGTGACACCCCCGAGGTATTTTTTAACCAAAGATGACGTAAAAGCGCGCCGCGAAGCGCTCTGAAACAGGGGGTTTTCTTCGGTCACGGTTATCGGGTCATCAGCCTGATCCGTACGCTCGTGACACGCGATTCTGGTCAAGAAGCCGTGTCTTCTTTGGTTTCAAGATACCTTCAGGGGTGAATGGCGAAACCAGAGGGGGCTGGCAACCCCCCCTATCCGCTCGCGTGCAAGGTGGGGCGTCAGCCCTTTTCGCGCAACAGCCGGGCCTTCTGGCGGTTCCAGTCGCGCTTGGCCTCGTCGGCGCGCTTGTCATGGGTCTGTTTGCCCTTGGCGATGCCGATCTTCATCTTCACCAGTCCTTTGTGGTTGAAGTAGATCACCAGCGGCACCAGCGTCATCCCCTTGCGTTGGGTGGCGTTCCAGAGCCGGGCGAGCTCTTTCTTCGAGACCAGGAGCTTGCGCTTGCGGCGTTCTTCGTGCCCCCAGGTCTTGGCCTGGTCGTAGGGCGCGATATGAGCGTTGATCAGCCACAACTCGCCGTCGTCGACCGAGGCATAACTCTCGGCGATGTTGGTGCCGCCCTGACGCATGGACTTCACTTCCGACCCCATCAGCACGATCCCGCATTCGATATCGTCCTCGATCGAATACTCGTGCCGCGCCCGCCGGTTCTCGGCGATCACCTTGTAGTTGGGGTTGTCGTCTTTCTTCGGTTTCTTCGCCATGTGCGGCATCTAGAGACGAAACCGGGGTATGTCTAGGCGTCGTTCCAGTTCTCGATCACCGCGTCGACTTCGATCTCGACAAGCCATTCGGGGTTCACGAACCGGGTGACCGCCATGATCGTATCGACCGGCCGGATATCGGCGAAATACTCCTTGCGCACGTCGATGGCCTCTTTCCAGCGGTCGATATCTGTCAGGATCACCCGGGTGCGCACGACATCGCCGAGATCGGACCCGGCACGCTCAAGGGCGTCCTGGATGATCTCGATGCAGCGGCGTGTCTGTGCGCCGCCGTCGCCGATCCCCACCGTCTTGCCATCGCGCCCGACCGGTGCGGTGCCGCCGATGGAAATGTAGGGGCCGACCCGGACCGCGCGCGAGAACCCGACCACGCCTTCCATCGGATTGCCGTTCGAGATCAGCTCTCGGTCATAGCCGGGCATCGCGGTCTCCTCGCTGTGGATGATGACAGCGGGAATTTGTCAGAAAACCGCGCCCGTGACGCGGCCGGATCAGGCCCCGCCGGACCGGGGCGGCATGTCCACCGTCCGGATCCATGGTTTGATGTCGACAAGCGGTGTGCCGTCGAAACAATCGATGGCGTCAATTTCCAGGGTCGCGGCCGCTGGGTCGACGCTCATCAGTGTCACGCACGAGGCGGCGACGGGGTTCGGCCGGTTGGGCGAGCGCAAGCCGAAGGTGCCCCGGGGCGCGTCCACGTGCTTGGGCGCCTGCAGGAGCAGGTCGCGCCTTGCCTTGTGCATCCAGTAGAGCAGGAGCAGCGGTTGACCAGGTTTGAGACCGGTCAGCGCGGGCACGAAGCGCTGATCAAGCTCGATCCATGCGCGCATGGCCCTATCGCCCGCAGATCCGCCCGACATCTGTTCGCGGGCGGCGGCGATGTTTTTGGGGCAATCGCCACGTTTCCACGGTGTGCGGATGCGGCCGATGAACACGACACCCGCATCCTCCGCCGCGCCGATGCCGCCGGGCAGGGCGACCTCGCCGGGGCGGATCTCGGGCAGATCGGCCATGCTCAGTTCAGGAGCCCGGCGAAACGCATCGCCGCGTCGATGGCGGCCTTGGTCTCGTCGGTGGCTTCCATCATCGGCGAGCGCACCGCCGGCTCGCAGAGCCCGAGCCGCGACATCGCGTATTTCACCCCGACGACGCCCGGTTCGCGGAAGACCGCGAGGTGCAGTGGCATCAACTGGTCGGACAGCGCGAGCGCCTGGGCGTAATCGCCCGCGAGTGTTGCCGCCTGCATCTGTGCACACAGCGCGGGCGCCACGTTGGCGGTGACCGAGATGCAGCCCTGGCCGCCCATCGCGTTGTATCCGACCGCGGTCGGATCCTCGCCCGAAAGCTGGATGAAATCGTGCCCGCAGGTGATCCGCTGTTTGGCGACGCGCGAGAGATCTGCGGTCGCGTCCTTCACGCCGACGATGAACTCAAGCTTGGCCAGTTCGCCCATCGTCTCCGGCGTCATGTCGATCGCCGAGCGACCGGGGATGTTGTAGATGATGATCGGCAGCCCGACCTTTTCGAGCTCGGTGTAATGCGCGATCAGCCCGCGTTGCGTCGGCTTGTTGTAGTAGGGCGTGACAACGAGACCGGCGTCGGCACCCACCGCCTTCGCGTGTTGCATGAACCGCACCGCTTCTTCGGTGTTGTTCGAGCCCGCGCCGGCGATCACCGGAATCCTACCCGCAGCCGTTTTGACCACGGTCTCGACGACCTTTTCGTGCTCTTCGTGGGTGAGGGTCGGGCTCTCGCCGGTCGTGCCCACGGGCACAAGCCCGTTCGTGCCCTGGTCGACATGCCAGTCGACAAGGCGTTTGAGCGTATCGTAATCCACGGTGCCGTCCTTGAACGGCGTGACCAGGGCAGGAATGCTTCCCTTGAACATGACACGCTCCTTTTTCATCAGGTCTCGTCGCCGCCCCTCGCAGCGACTCACGTCTTTTGCCGGGGAAACGCGGCGGAAACTAGCCGTTGTGTTGGAAAATGCCAAGAATGTGTGTTGATGCGTGATTCCTGCACGTTACGAATGCGACATGACCGAGCAGAAGAACAAGAAACCCGCCCTTCGCGCCGCGCTTGCGCGGCTTGTTATCATTGCCTTTTTCGCAGGGCCAGCCACCGCCCAGAGCGCCGCCGAGGTGGCGGCGCTGGAGCGCGGGCTCGCGCTCATGCGCCAAGGCCAGTGGGAGGAGGGGTTGGCCGCCGCTGGCCCGCCGGGCTCGGTTGGGCGCGACATCGTCGAATGGAACAGACTGAGGTCGTCGAAAGGCACGTTTGCCGACACGCTCGACTTCCTCGCCCGCCGTCCCGAGTGGCCCGGTCTCGATCTGTTGCAGAAACGTTCCGAGAAGACGATCCCCGATGCGGCGGATGCCGCCGCTGTGCTCGACTTCTTCCTCGACCAGCCGCCCCAGACCGGCATCGGCTCGCTGCGGTTTGCGCGTGCGCTGTGGGACACCGGCGCCAAGCAGGAGGCGATGGCCGAGGCGATCCGCGGCTGGACCACGCTTTCGCTGAGCAGGGCGGAAGAAGAGCAGTTCATGGTCGACTGGCCGAAGACCCTCGGCCCGCACCATTGGGCGCGGATGGACATGCTGCTTTGGCGCGGCCTCGCCGACCAGGCGCGCCGCCAGCTGGCGCGGGTGGACGATGCCCACAAGGCGCTCGCGAATGCACGCATCGGGCTGCGTGAAAACGGGAACGGGGTGGACGGGCTGATCTCGCACGTGCCCGCCGCGCTCGCCGACGATCCCGGCCTCGCCTACGAGCGCTTTCTGTGGCGGGCCCGCAAGGGCCGCAACGACAGCGCCATCGAGCTGGTTCTGGAACGCTCAGGCTCCGCGGATGCGCTGGGTGACCCGGAGCGCTGGGCGGACCGGCGGCTGCAACTCGCGCGCTGGGCGATGCGCGCGGGGAAATCGAAAACCGCCTATGCGCTCGCGGCCCGCCACCGTCTCACGGAGGGAAATGACCGCAACGCGCTGGAATGGCTCGCGGGCTACGTCGCGCTCCAGAAGCTCGGAGACGCCGAGACGGCGCTGGCGCATTTCCGCGCCTTCGCCGAGGGCGTGGAAACACCGATCAGCGTATCGCGTGGCGGGTACTGGGAAGGCCGCGCGCTCGAAGCGCTGGGCCGCAAGGAAGCGGCGCAGGCGGCCTATGCGCGGGCTGGCCAGCACCAGACCGCGTTCTACGGGTTGCTCGCAGCAGAGAAGGCGGGTCTCGCGCTCGATCCGGCGCTGGCCGGAACCGAGACCTTCCCCGGCTATGAGCAGGCCGCCTTCTGGACCACATCGGCAATGCAGGCGGCGCGGCTTTCGCTCGCGGTAGACGAGCGCTATCTGGCGCGCCGGTTCGCGGCGCATCTCTCCGAGAGCCTCGACGCGACCGGTGTCGGCCAGCTTATGCAATGGGCCGAAGACCAGGGCGCGCCCTATCTCCAGCTTTCGCTCGCGAAATACGCCATCGTCTACCATGGCCGGGTCTACAACCGGCCGTATTTCCCGACCCCCGACATCGGCCGCGGCAACCGGACAGTGCCACGCGCGCTTGAGCTGTCGATCGCGCGGCGCGAGAGCGAGTTCAACCCGGGCGTCACCTCCGGGGCGGGCGCGATGGGGCTGATGCAGCTCATGCCGGGAACGGCGAAGGACATGGCGCGGCGTCTCGACATCGCCTACGAGCCCGGCAAGCTGCATGACGGCTACGCCTACAACACGCGGCTCGGCTCCGAATACCTCGCCTATCTGATCGAGAAGTTCGGCCAGAACCCGGTGCTGATCGCGGTCGGCTACAACGCCGGGCCGGGGCGGGTGAACCAGTGGATCGAGCGCTACGGCGACCCGCGCGCGAGCGGTGTCGACGTGGTCGACTGGATCGAGACGATCCCCTTCGAGGAGACCCAGACCTACGTCATGCGGGTGACCGAAAGCCTGCCCAACTACCGCGCCCGGCTCACCGGCGAAACCGGAGAAATCCGGTTCACGCAGGAATTGAAACGGCGTTAGCGGTTGCGTCGCAAGGCGCCGAAGGACGGCGCGGCGAAGGCAACGTCATGTCGGGGCGCAGTGGCCTGTCGCAAAGTGATGGAGAGGCGTTCTCTGCAGTCCAGGGCTCCGGAATTCCGGAACCCTGGAAACCCCCGGGATGGCCGCGGAAAGTCATCTTCCGGCGCGCGTCAAGACGAGGCGGCGCTGCGGGCTTTCGCCCGTTGAGCGGCCAACCCCGCCCGCCTTTCCCGCCAGGCGGCCACCAGGCCTGCGCCAATGACCATGGCCGCCCCGACGGCGACGTTCGGCTCGAGGGTTTCGCCAAACACCGGGATTGCCATCATCGTGACGAAGACCAGCTGGAAATAGGCGAAAGGCTGCACCGCGCTCGCCTCGACGACCTCGTAGCAGCGGATGAGCAGCCAGTGCCCGGTGGCGCCTGTGACACAGAGCAGCGCCATCCAGGCCCAATCGGGTCGGCTCATCGGCTCCCAGAACCATACCCCGACCAGTGTCATCCCGATGGCGCCGACGACACCCGTCCAGAAAAACGAGGTTGCGGTGGTGTCTCGCCGCGCGGCGAGGCGCGTCAGGATCCCGTACAGTGCCCAGAGGACCGCCGCGGTGAGCGCGATCAAAGCTTCGGGTTCGAACACGGCCACGCCGGGGCGCAGGATCACCAGGATGCCGAGAAAGCCCACGCCGATCGCCGCCCACCGCCAAGGGCCTACTTTCTCGCCCAACACCGGCCCGGACAGGGCCGCGATGATGAGCGGGAAGGAGGCGAAGATCGCGTGCGTCGGGATCAGTCCGAGCACGACGAAAGCCACCACCGTTACACAGATCTCGGTGATGAGGAGCAACCCGCGGATGATCTGCAGCATGGGCTGCGTGGTGGCCGCAGCGGCGCGCAGGCCCCCGGCCTTGCGGGAGGCCACCGCCAGCACGAAGGCGGCGAAGAACCAGTAGCGGATCATCACCACCATGAAGACGTTGTAATTCTCGGCAAGGTGGCGCGAGATACCGTCCTGCATGGCGAATACGAAACAGGCGGCGATCATCAGGGCGATGCCGAGGCGCATCTCGCTGCGGATCATGGCTTGCATCCGACGCTCATGTGCCGTTTGCGCCCGAAGCCCGGGCGCCGTTCGACGGCGAAACCCGCCGCTTCGAGCGCGCGCCGCACGAAGCCCGCGGCGGTGTAGGTGGCGAAGGTGCCGCCGGGGGCCGTGTGGGCTCCAACGGCGGCCATCAGATCCGCCTCCCAAAGTGCGGGGTTCTTCGCCGGGCTGAACCCGTCGAGATACCAGGCGTTGGCGCGTCCGGCCCAGCGCGGCAGTGTCGCGCGCGCATCGCCCTCGATCACCTCGACCCGCATCGCGCCCAGCGAAAACTGCCGCTCACCCCGCGACCAGGCCCGATCATCCGCATCCGCGACGGCTGCAGCCTCGGGAAAGACGTCAAGGGCGCGTGACATGTCATGGCCCGTCATCGGATAGGCCTCGAAACTGGTGTAGAACAGCGGTCCCGGCGCGCCGGCCGCCTCGAAGGCGAGATAGGTTGCCAGCATGTTCAGCCCGGTGCCGAACCCCAGTTCCGCAACATGGAACCCGGGCACGAACCGCTTCGGCAGGTCGTTGCCGGCGAGGAAGGTGTGGCGGGTCTCCGCAAGCCCGTCCTCGAGGCTGAGAATAGGGGTCGTCGAACCGGGCCGACACCGGAACGCGGCGCGCGTCCCATGCGACCTCGGCGCGCTGGTCCCCGGTCTGGTCCTCGGTCATGCGATCCCCTATGGAATGGTGGGCTGCGCGAGAATGCGCGAGGCAGAAGGGCAATGGCAATGGTCGACGTCACGGTACGCGGCGCGGGCGTCTTCGGGCTGGCGGTTGGCTATGCGGCGCGCCCTGAAAGGCGCGAAGGTGCGGGTGGTCGACCCGCACGGTCCGGGCGCCGGATCGTCCGGCGGCCTGGTCGGCGCGCTGGCGCCGCATGTGCCGGAAAACTGGAATCGAAAGAAGGCCTTCCAGCTCGACATCGCTCGACATGGCAGAGGAGTTCTGGGCCGGCGTCGCAAGGACCGGGGGACGCGACCCCGGCTATCTGCGCTCTGGCCGACTGCAACCCATCGCCGACGCGGCGGCGCTTGAGCTTGCCCGCGCCCGCATCGAGACTGCGGCCGACCTCTGGGAAGGGCGGTACACCTGGGAGATCGTGAAAGCCGACCCCGCCTGGGGCCCGCTCACCCCGACCGGCCTCGTCATCCGCGACACGCTCACCGCCCGGATGCACCCGCGCTTGGCCATCCCGGCGTTGGCCGCGGCGCTGGTCGCCCGCGGCGGCGAGATCGTCACGGACGCGCCGGACAAAGGCCGGGTGGTCTGGGCCACCGGCTGGCAGGGGCTCGTGGCGCTTTCCGAACATTTCGGCAAGACCGTCGGCGTGCCGGTCAAGGGCCAATCCGCCACCCTGGCACACGACGCGCGCGCGTTGCCCCAGCTCTTCGCAGGGGGCGTGCATGTCGTGCCGCATGCCGACGGCACCGTGGCCATCGGCTCCACCACCGAGCGGGAGTTCGACGCGGGCGACACCTGCGACAACCAACTCGACGACGTCATTGCCAAAGCTCGCGCCGCCGTTCCCGCGCTGGCGCAGGCGCCCGTCGTCGGCCGCTGGGCCGGCCTCAGACCGCGCGCGAAAACCCGCGCCCCGATGCTTGGAGCATGGCCGGGCCGCGACGGGCATTTCATCGCCAACGGCGGCTTCAAGATCGGCTTCGGCATGGCACCGATGGTGGGCACCGTGATGGCCGCGCTTCTCCTCGACGGCGAAGACACGATCCCGGACGGCTTCAAGGTAGAAGCGAACCTCTGACCCTTTTTTCTTGGCAGAAATACTCCGGGGTCTCGGGGCTGAGCCCCGAGCTTCACGTTTCCAGCACGCCCCGGAGCTTCTTCATCAGCATGCCAAGAAACTTCGCCGCGCCTTCGTCGACCAGCCGGCCGTCCGCGTCGAAGGCCTTGTTGCAGGCCGCGACGAAGACCTCCGGTCCGTAAACCAGGTTGGCCCGGAACGGCATCATGCAGAGGATGAGCGAGTGCATTGCCCGTTCGCCACCGGCGCGCCCATCGGCCGCCGCCATCAAGGCCACGGGCTTGTCCTTCCACGGATTGCCCTTCACCCGGCTCACCCAGTCGAGCGCGTTTTTCAACACGCCTGAGAGGTTCTTGTTGTACTCCGGCGTCGAGATCAGCACCGCATCCGCCGCCGCGATCTGGTCGGCGAGCCGCTCGACCGCCTCCGGAATGCCCTCGGCCTCCTGCAGATCCGCGTCGAACAGCGGAAAATCCAGCTCGGCCTCGATGACTTCGGCCTCACCGAAGGCGCGCGCGGCTTCGCGCAGGAGGCGCCGGTTGCAGGCACCTTGCCGCAGTGAACCCGAAATGCAAAGCAGGGTAGGAACAGACATCGCGCACTCCATATTCTTTCGTCCGAATGTATGGGGCAGGGCGCGGGGCGCAAGGTGAAAGGCGAAACGATGCGGCACGGTGGGCAGATCCTGGTGGACGCGCTGAAGATCCAAGGCATCGAACGGGTGTTTTCGGTTCCGGGCGAAAGCTTCCTCGCCGCGCTTGATGGCCTGCATGGTTCGGGCATCCAGAACGTGGTTTGCCGCCAGGAGGGTGGGGCGGCGATGATGGCCGAGGCCCATGCCAAGCTCACCAATACCCCGGGCGTGCTCTTCGTGACCCGCGGCCCGGGTGCGGCCAACGCGTCTGCAGGCCTTCACGTGGCGATGCATGATTCGACGCCGATGATCGTCTTCATCGGCCAGATCGCCCGTGGCCACCGCGATCGTGCGGCCTTCCAGGAAGTGGATTTCCGCGCCTTTTTCGGCCCGCTCGTCAAATGGGCGGCGGAGGTGGACGACACGCGGCGGCTGCCGGAATACATTTCACGCGCGTTCCACGTGGCGATGTCGGGCCGGCCGGGGCCGGTAGTGCTGGCGCTGCCCGAGGACATGCTCTCGGCCGTGGCGGATGTGCCCGACCTTCCCGCCGTGGCGCCTGCGCCGGGCGCTGTCGCCCCGGCGCAGGTCGCCGCGGTAATGGCGCGGATCGCGGTCGCCGAGCGGCCCCTGGTCGTCGCCGGCGGCCCGTTCTGGACGGCCGAAGCCGCGGGTGATCTCACCCGTTTCGCCGAAGCCCAGGGCCTGCCCGTGGCGCTGGCCTTTCGGCGGCAGGACTACATGGACAACCGTCACCCGTGCTACGTGGGCGATCTCAGCGTCGGCATACGGCCCGATCTGAGGGCGGCTTTGATCGAGGCCGACACGCTTTTGATCCTTGGAAGCCGCTTCGGCGACGTGGCCTCCGGTGGCTACGCGGTTGATCCCGCCGCGCCCGGCAAGACCATCATCCACGTCCACCCGGATCCTGATGAGCTGGGCCGCGTCTTCCGGCCGGACCTCGGCATCAGCGCCCCGGCGCCCGCGATGCTGGCGGCGCTGGCCGCAGAGACCGGTGCGGGCCGCGCCGAATGGGCCGCTTTGCGGGCGCGGCTCCGGGCGGGCTACGAGGCCTGGCTGGAACCGGTCGAGACACCGGGGGCGGTGAAGCTCGAGTCCGTCGTCGCCGAACTTGGTCGGCGCCTGCCGGAAGGCAGCGTGATCGCCAATGGCGCGGGCAATTACAGCATGTGGCTGCACCGTTACCATCAGTTCACCGGGCCTAAATCCTACCTAGGGGCGACCTCCGGCAGCATGGGCTACGGCTTCCCCGCGGCGATCGCCGCCGCGCTGGAAACCGGCCGTCCGGCGGTGGCCTGGACCGGCGACGGCTGCTTCCAGATGACCCTGAATGAGCTCTCGACCGCCGTTCAGCACGGCGCGCAGGTGGTGACGATCGTCGCAAACAACGGCCGCTACGGCACGATCCGGATGCACCAGGAACGCGCCTACCCCGGCCGCGTCTCCGGCACCGACCTCGCCAACCCCGACTTCGCGGCGCTCGCGAGGGCCTACGGCGCCCACGGCGAGACGGTCGCGGCGGATGCAGAGTTCGGCCCCGCCTTCGAGCGTGCGCTGGCCTCGGGCAAGCCCGCCGTGATCGACCTCAAGCTCGACCCCGAGGCGCTGACGACCACGCAGACGTTGACCCAAGTGAGGGACCAAACATGATCGACGATCCGAGGATCACCGTGCACCATCTTGTGCATCGTATCGGTTGGCTGCGTGCCGCCGTGCTCGGCGCCAATGACGGTGTTGTTTCCACCAGCAGCCTGATTGTCGGTGTCGCCGCGGCGGCGGCCGGTCGCGCAGATGTGCTGCTTGCGGGGACCGCGGGGCTGGTCGCGGGGGCCTTGTCGATGGCGGCGGGGGAATACGTCTCGGTCTCGTCGCAGGCCGACACCGAGCGTGCTGACCTCGACAAGGAGCGCCGAATGTTACGTGAGGACCCGGCGGGGGAACTCGAAGAACTCTCCGCGATCTATGAAGGCCGTGGCCTGAACCCGGAGCTGGCCAGCAAGGTGGCCCATGAACTCATGGCACACGACGCGCTTGCGGCGCATGCCCGCGACGAGATCGGGATTTCCCACACCGTTGCGACCCGGCCGGTGGAAGCGGCGCTAACCTCGGCGGCGACCTTCTCGGTGGGCGCCGGGGTGCCGCTAGCGGCCATGGCACTAGCTCCGCTCGAAGCGGCGATACCGGTTGTCGGGGTAACCTCGCTCCTGGCCCTCGCGGCGCTCGGGGTGATCTCGGCGCGCACCGGCGGCGCGCCGATCCCGAGAGCGGTGGCGCGAGTCACCCTATGGGGCGTTTTCGCGATGACGGCGACCGCGCTTATCGGGCGCATTTTCGGGGCAGTGGTGGGCTAGAATTCCACCCCCGCCTGCGCTTTCACGCCGGCCCGGAACGGATGTTTCACCAGTTCCATCTCGGTGACCAGGTCGGCAATCTCTATCAGCTCCTTGGCGGCATTGCGCCCGGTGAGGATCACATGGGTCATCTGGGGTTTCTCGGTCTTCAGGAACGCCACCACGTCGGCCAGGTCCAGATACCCGTACCGCAACGCGATGTTGATCTCGTCGAGCAGCACCATCCGGATACCTGGATCGCGGATCAGGTCTTTTGATTTCTCCCAGGCAGCCTGGGCCATTTCGATGTCGCGGGTCTTGTCCTGGGTCTCCCAGGTGAAGCCCTCGCCCATCGTGTGAAACTGGCAAAGATCGGCGAACCGGCTCTCGATCAGGTCGCGTTCGCCGGTCTTCATTCCGCCCTTGATGTACTGGACGACGGCCGACGGCATGCCGTGCGCGATGGCGCGGAAGATCATGCCGAACGCGGCGGAGGACTTGCCCTTGCCCTTGCCGGTATGGACGATGATGAGGCCTTTCTCATCCGTCTTCGTCGACATGATCTTGTCCCGCGCCGCCTTTTTCTTGACCATCTTCTGGGCGTGGCGGTCGGGGTCGTTTCTGGCGTCTTCGGTCATGCGGGTGCTCCTTGTTGACCGGCGATGGTAGCGACGGCGCACGGACGCGCAAGGTCATTGCATTTGCGGGGGCCGACGCTGGCCAGAGGACCGCGCCGAAAACAAAGGGCGGCCCGAAGGCCGCCCCGTTCTCGCTTTCACTGGTAAGACTTACTCAGCGGGAACCGCGTTGGCTTTGGCTTCGGTCACCTTGGCGAAGTGCTGTCCGTTGAGGCGGAATACCAGCCAGACCATGCCGAGCTGGAAGCCGACGGCGACAGCCGATTCGATCCAGTAGATGGTGCCGAACTTCTCGATGATGCCGGCGGACACGAGGCCCTTGTTGATGAAGAAGTGCAGCATGACCGAGATCGCGACCCCGGGGCAGACCAGGGCGTAGGAGCCGGGGCTCAGCTTGTCGTTGAGGACGAAGTCCTTGAAGTAGCCCTGACGGATCAGCACCAGCATTCCGAGGAAGAGGAACAGGAACTGGATCGACAGGATCCGGCTGAGGAAGACCATGGTCTCACCTGCGTTGGTGTGCACTTCGAAGGTGCCGTGCAACCCGTGCGCCTGGCGCAGCATCATGATGCCGAGGGTGGTGAGGATCGGAATCACGATCATCAGCGTCGGCGCGGCTTCTTTTGCGGTGCCGTAATGCAGCATCGAGTTGAACGCGGTGAAAAGCGCGATCAACCCGTAGGCCACGGCGGCCATGCCGAAGAATGTCGAGAGCATTACGCCCGCCGACACCACGAAGGGGGTCGAGGACATCGCGGCAGGGGCAGAGAGACCGACGGCGACCATCGCCAGCGCGAAGGTCGGCAGGAGCTGGGCGAAAGAGTTGTGCGCGGTCACGTCGAACACGCCACCCTGGGTCAGCACCCGGCCGAGGAAGTCGCCGATGATCAGGAGCGCGAAGGCGCCGATGGCGAGGAAGGCGGCGATGGCGGCGGGGAAGAGAAGTTCCTTGATCTCCCACAGGCCCGGCACGAAGACGAGGCCGACGATGAACAACCCGTTCACCGACATCGCCAGCGCCAGCGGGTAGGCGAGCAGCTGGGTCTCGGCGTTGGTGGTGCGGAACGTCTTGTAGGCGTCCGATTTGCGCCAGGCGTTGAACGCCGAGATGTTCCAGAACAGTTTCTGGAGGTTCATGATCGCGAAAACGGCGATGCCGATCATGGCAATCACGATCGCGGCCCGCGCGGGCACCCCGGCGGTCGGGAAATAGGCCATGATGTCGTCGAAGGTCGCGACCGGCTTGCCGGTGTGGGGAACCCAGAACATCAGGTACATGAAGAAGGTGACGGCGAGGCCGCCGGCGCCGACCGAGGCCAGGAAATAGAGCGGCGAGTACTTTTCCGCTGCGGGCGTGGGTTTCATGGGATCGCTCCGTATTCACATATTCAATGTAGTGAATGTAACTATCGGCAGGCAGTCTCTGCGTAACTGTGGCAGGGTGACGCACGGAGTGCGTTCACCATTTGTTAACCACATTGAGTTTCGATGGATCCATGAAACATCGCGCACACTCCCTTGTCTTCCTGGCGTTGGCGGCCACCGTCGCGGCCTGCGCATCGCCCTCGCCGCAACTCATGCGTGGGCAGAAACTCGAGGCCGAAGTCGCAGGCTCGCGCTTCACCATCTGGCGAGAGGGCGAGCTGGTCGAAATCTACCGCACCTCGCCCGAAATGCTGCCACGGCTGTCCGAGGTGATGGCCAAGGCGGAGATCGCGGTGACCCGGGTCACCGGCTGTGCGGTCACGTCAGGCAGCTTGGCCGGCGACGCAGCCTTGATGACGGCCACGCTCGACTGCGGCTGATCTGCGCGGTGATTGCGACCCCGGGCCCACACCCGCACCATGCCCGTCAGGGGGCTCTTTTCCGTTCGCCCCGTTTGCGTTAAGTCGGCGCACGTTCCGCCTTTCAGGAACGCACAAAAGGAGACCTCGATGGGCTACAAAGTCGTCGTCGTCGGCGCCACGGGCAACGTGGGCCGCGAAATGCTGAACATCCTGGCCGAGCGCCAGTTCCCGGTCGACGAGATTGTCGCGCTTGCGTCGCGCAAATCGCTCGGCACCGAGGTCAGCTTTGGCGACAAGACGCTCAAGACCAAGGACCTCGACACCTTCGATTTCACCGGCTGGGACATCGCGCTGTTCGCCGTCGGCTCGGAAGCGACGAAGAAATACGCGCCCACGGCCGCCAAGGCCGGCTGCGTGGTGATCGACAACTCGTCGCTCTACCGCTACGACCCCGACGTGCCGCTGGTCGTGCCGGAGGTGAACCCGAGGCGATCGCCGGCTACGCCAAGAAGAACATCATCGCCAACCCGAACTGCTCGACCACCCAGATGGTGGTGGCGCTGAAGCCGCTGCACGACCGCGCGAGGATCAAGCGCGTCGTGGTCTCGACCTACCAGTCGGTCTCCGGCGCCGGCAAGGACGGCATGGACGAGCTGCTGGGACCAGACCAAGGGCATCTACGTGCCCGGCCAGGACGGGCGCCCGCGAAGTTCACCAAGCAGATCGCCTTCAACGTCATTCCGCATATCGACGTCTTCATGGACGACGGCTCGACCAAGGAAGAATGGAAGATGGTGGTCGAGACCAAGAAGATCCTCGATCCGGCGATCAAGGTCACCGCGACCTGCGTGCGCGTGCCGGTCTTCGTCGGCCATGCCGAGGCGATCAACATCGAGTTCGAGGAGTTCCTCGACGAGGACGAGGCCCGCGACATCCTGCGCGAAGCGCCGGGCGTCATGGTCGATCGACAAGCGCGAGGACGGCGGCTACGTCACGCCGGTCGAATGCGTCGGCGACTACGCCACCTTCGTCAGCCGCATCCGCCAGGATCCGCACCGTCGAGAACGGCCTGAACCTCTGGTGCGTCTCCGACAACCTGCGCAAGGGCGCGGCGCTCAACGCGGTGCAGATCGCCGAACTGCTGGGCCGGGAAGTGCTGAAGAAGGGCTAACAGGTTCCCAAAGGGTCGATGAGATCCGGGTCGCCGGGCGTGTGCTCGGCGGCCCTTTTCGTGAGCAGGTGGGCCATTTTCAGCGGTTGGCGCGGCAATGGCGCAGCAAGACTTCTTCACGCGCCGGGAATAGACAGGTTCGAGCTCGGAGGATTTACAGAGCCTCGCGCCAGTCGGTTTGTCCGGCGTCAATCCACTGCCGGTGGGGTGCAGCGCCTAGGATGCGGACTCATAATGCCGTGCCCAAAGTCGTGTGCAGGCGATGAGGGTGGCAGCGAGGTAGTTTCGGGCGGACTTCTCGTATCGCGTGGCGATCTTGCGGAAGTGTTTGAGCTTGTTGAAGAACCTTTCCACGAGGTTGCGCTGGCGGTAGATCGCGGGATCGACCGAGCGCTGGACCTTCCGGTCGCGTTGGGTCGGGATGTGACCGCGTCCGCCATGTGCGGCGATCAGATCGAGGATGGCGCGGGCGTCATAGCCTCGGTCGGCGACCACATCTCCCGGCGCGGGATGGGACGCCAACAGATCAGCCACGGCCGCCTTGTCCGAGGCCTGGCCCGGCGACAGGGTGATCGCCAGCGGCAGACCGCGATGGTCGACCATGGCGTTGATTTTGGTGCTCAATCCGCCACGAGAACGTCCGAGGGTGTGATCCGACCCCCCTTTTGAGCCGCCGCCTGCTGGTGCGCCCGGATGATGGAGCTGTCGATGAACTGCATGCTGTCCGGGGACTTTTCCGCAAGGGTTTCAAACACCTGCACCCAGACGCCCGCCTTGGCCCAGCGGTTGAACCGGTTGTAGACGGTGGTGTAGGGGCCGTAGCGCTCCGGCAGGTCGCGCCAGGGCGAGCCAGTCCGCAGGATCCAGAAGATCCCGTTCAGCACCCGCCTGTCATCCACCCGCGCCACGCCCCGCGGCTTGTTGGGAAGGAGCGGCTGGATCAGCGCCCACTCGAAGTCTGTCAGATCAAAACGTGCCATCCCTCTGCCTCCTTCGCCGAAGACAGTAAATCACGGATCAGCGACAACGTGAATCCCGTTTATGAGTACGGACCCTAGCGCCGGGCTTGAAGGCCGTTGTGCAGATCCTTTCAGGAAGTCACTCTGCTACCGGAACGCCGAGGCGCCGGTGCAAGCGCGCGATGGGCGGCTCACCGGCCCTGTTGTCCCTCATCGCCGCTCCGCGACGGATCTCTCGCGGCAACAGGTCCCGGACCACCTGGCTGGCCGTCACGTCGCGTTCGGCTACGAGCGCTCTCAGGCGTTCAACCACCTCGGGCGTGAGCTTGAGGGTAACGTTGAGCAGTACCCGGCGCGCCTCACGCCGCCGAAACCACGCAAGGGCCCTCGGGCAGAGATCGACCGAACCGGCACGTGAAGTCGGGGTAACTGAACCCCAGGTCCGTACTCGTGCACATCCGCTCGCGGGTGATCAGGTCATGCAGCGTCAGCCGGCCGCCATCGTCCCTCAGCACGACCCCGTAGAGCGCGAGGCGCGATTGGAGGTCGGCCCAATCGGTGGCGCGCAGCATATCGGGGGCCAGAAGATGCCGCAGCCGGGACAACCGATTTTCGCGCGCTTGCACAATGGCCCGCGCGCTCCTGAGCCGCATCGCCTCGCGGTCGAGCATCCCGCGCACGAGGTCGTTCAACGATTCGTCGCGTTCGATCGCCATCATTTGGAGGGTGCCAACCAGGCCGGACGGCAGTGAAAGCGCCACATTTTCATATGTCATTGCTTAACATTGGCACAGCTTGCTTAATGCGCGGTAAACGGCCGCCGGGTTTCGGGCCACTTCAACCCGCTTCACCGGTCGCTTCCCGCGAGTTAGCCTCGCCCGAAAACAGGTTTCAGAAAGGCATTTCCATGTTCCGCTCTGCTGTCTCTCTCCTTGCCCTCGCTGCCGCCTTGCCGGCGTTGGGCGACGACGTGACCGTTCAGGCCCCTGTCGCTGCCGTCACCGTCTATCCCGACGGCGCCGAGATTGTCCGCCGGGCCAGTGCCGAACTGCCCGCCGGTACGCACCGGGTCTTCCTGCCCTACGCCGGGCTCGACGATCTGTCGGCGTTGCCGCGGATCGCGACCTCGGAGGGGGTCACTATCGGCACGCTCGGGTTTCGCCGCGACATGGACCTGGACCGCGAGGCGCTGTTCACCGAAGCCCAGACCGCAGCCTGGGCCGAGGTCGAGCGGCTTGACGGCGAGGCCGATGCCGCGGGCGACGCCCGTGCCCGGACTGCCGCCGCGGTCAAGGCGTTGGATGCGCGGCTCGCCTTCCTCGGCAAGGTCGAACCGGGCGAGGCCGCCACGGCGGAGACGGTGCTGTCCCTTGCCGCCACGCTGGCCGAGCAGGTCGCCGAGGCCGAGGCTGCCCTGGTCGAGGCCCGGGCCGCGCTACGCCCGCTCGACGAGCGGATCGAGGAAATCAAGGCCGCGCAGGCCAAGGCCCAAGCCGCTTTCGAGCGGCTTTCGCCTCCGGGCGAAGTGGCCGACATGATCTCTGTCGAGCTTACACTCGCGGAGGCCGGCCCGGTGACGCTGGAACTCACCGAGCTTGCGCCCTACGCCTGGTGGGAGATGGACTACGACATCGACCTCGACCGCGAAGCCGGTGCCCTCGGCATCGACCGCAAGGTGATCGTCGCCCAAAATACCGGCGAGGTCTGGGCCAATGTCGCGCTCACCCTGTCGACGGCGCGTCCCGGCGAGGCCGTGAGCCCGGCGCCGGTGCATCCCGATCAGGCCCGGATCGAGGAACCGCGGGAGCTGGCCCGTGGCGGAGTCGCGTCGCTGGCGATGGAAGACGCGATGGTGATGGCGCCGTCCCCCGCACCGATGATCGAAGCGGAGATGAAGACAGCAACGATGCAGCTTGACGGGTTGGCGCTCTCCTATGTCTACCCAGAGCCCGTCACCATTGCCTCCGACGAGGCGGCGGAGCTGGCGCTCGACACGCTCGCGCTCGAGGCCGAGCCGATGATCTGGGCAAGCCCGCGCCGGGACGAAACCGCCTTCACCATCGCCCGTTTCACCAACACGACCGACGAGCCGATCCTGCCTGGCATGGCCAACATCCTGCGCGACGGGCACCTCGTCGGTCGCGAGCCTATCGAGATGATCCCGGCGGGTGCGGAGACGGAGATGGGGTTCGGTCCCATCGAGGGCATCCGGCTTGCGACCATCTTCGAACGCAACGCCGAGGGCGACACCGGACTGATCTCGCGGTCGAACACCCGCGAGCAGCGCATGACCTTCACGGTCGAGAACGTCACTGGCGAGGCGCAGGCGCTGCGCGCCTTCTTCCCGCTCACCTATTCCGAGCAGGAAGACCTGCGCGTGCGGGTGACCGCGAGCCCGGCGCCGGACGAGACCGACATCGAGCGCGCGCGCGGTGTCTCCGCCTGGGATCTCGCGCTTGCGCCCGGAGAAACGGCGGAGGTGAACATCACCGTGGCGCTCGATTGGCCGGAGGGGATGGAGCTGTTCTGGTATCCGTAGGGCGGCGGCTCGCGCGCACGCATCTCGAGTAAGCCCGAGCGCAGGCGCCAACTGGACCGGGCGTCCGAGGCTGGGTTGCCCACCGCGCCCCAGGTCGCGTCGCTCAGAACCCGATCTGGCTCTCGAACTCGCCCTTGCGCATGAGCCACAGGCCGAGAAGGTCGCGAAAATCGCGTTCCGATATGCCGTCGCGGCTGGTGGCGATGTCCATCTCGAGGTTGACCGACCCGTCTTCGGCTGCGAACGCGCGGGTGAAGCGCCGGGTGAGCCCGCCGTTCCAGCCATTGAGCACATCGAGCTGCACGTCGTTGTCCAGCTGGTAGCCGGCATAGAATTGCACCGCGAGGCAATCGGCGTTGTCGGTGCAGTCGTAGAACAGCAGGTACTCGGCCTCGCCCTCCTCCTCAAAGACGATCATCGGGTCGCCGACTTGGTCGGTCGTCAGCTCCGGTACGCTGCCACGTTTTTCGAGAAACGCGATGAAAGCGCCCGGGTCGGAGGCACGCAGGGCGTTGGCGATCGCTCCCCGGCCTGCGGCGCGGGTTGCGGGCTCGCACTCGCGCTGACCGGCCCGAGGAGGTTCAACGCCGCCAGTTCCTGGGGTTGATAGATGAACATCCTTTCGGGTGGCGTTTGCAGCATCTTCAGGACGATCTCGAACGGAACGCCGTAGCTGTAGAGCGACGCGAAGACCTCCGAGAGGACTTCCTGACCAAAGGTGATGTCGTCCCCCAGACCGGCCAACCGGTGTACGCCCAGCTTGCCTTCCGACCCGCGCTCGACGCCGGCGAAGAACATGTACGCACAGGCGGAAAAGCATTCACCGTCTGCGGGAATATGGGTTTTCAGCCCGAATTCGCGGATGGTCGTGGACATCGACAGCCCGTCGTAGACGGTGCCGCCGCGGCTGGAGAGCACGAGGGTCTCGACCTCGGGAAAGGCGTGAAGCGCGCGGCCCAGGCGAAAATCAGTCTGTGAGTTGATATCGCCCTCGAGATGCAGGACCGTCGCGGAACTCGGTGTCGTAGATGAACGGCGCGTAGTCGGTGATCCGCTCGGCGAGTACAGCGCAGGGCATCGCGGCGACCACAGCGGCCGTGAAAACGGCAACCGGCAGCGTGCGGGCCTTCAAGTCTCTGTTCCTGTCTGCGTTAGCTCCCATCCGGACCTCGAACGATATCAGTAGTTTGCCACATGCCACACGGAACCGAACACGACCGTTCCACCCGCCATTCAACGGATCAGAACCCGATACTCTCCTGGAATTCGTCCTTGCGTAGTAGCCAGAGCTTCATCAGCACCCCGAAATCGCGTGCCGAAATCCCGTCACGGCTGGTGGCGATGTCCATGTCGAGCCGAACCTTGCCGTCGTCATAGGAATAGGCGCGCGTGAACCGCTTCAGGATGCCGCTGTTCCAGTCGTTCAACACCTCGAGCGGCACGCCTTCTTCCATCGGGAAGATGGTGAAGAACTGAACGGACAGGCAATCGGCGTTGTCGGTGCAATCGTAAAACAGCAGATACTCGGTCTTGCCCTCATGGCGGAACATCACCATCGGATCCCCGACAGTGTCTTCACGCAGTTCCGGCCGGTAGCCTTCGGCGGCGAAGAAATCCACGAAAGTCTGTGGATCGGATGCCAGCAATTGCTGTGCATGCGCGCCTGCGCCCAGCCCCATGGCCAGTGCGGCGGTTGCGAAAATTGTCCCGAGCTTCATTTAGCCCTCCAGCTTCTGTCGGCCTCAGTGTAGCCGCATCGGCGCACGGATCAACGACGCTTTTCCCTCAGGGCGCAAGAGTTTAAGCGGCGTTTGCTCTGGGCGGCAGCCTGCGCGACGTTCCGCCGCGCGCCATTGCTCAGGCAACCAGCGCTTCGGCCTTCTTGAGATCGACCGACACCAGCTGGCTCACACCCTGCTCGCCCATGGTCACCCCGAACAACCGGTCCATCCGCGCCATCGTCACCGCGTGGTGGGTGATGATGAGAAAGCGGGTTTCGGTCTGCCGGGTCATCTCGTCGAGCAAGTCGCAGAACCTGGTGACGTTGGCATCGTCGAGCGGCGCATCGACCTCGTCGAGCACGCAGATCGGGGCGGGGTTGGCGAGGAACACCGCGAAGATCAGCGCCATCGCGGTCAGCGTCTGTTCGCCGCCCGACAGCAGGCTGAGGGTCGACAGCTTCTTGCCCGGCGGCTGGCACATGATCTCGAGCCCGGCCTCGAGCGGGTCATCCAATTCGACCAGCACGAGGTTGGCCTCGCCGCCGCCGAACAGGTGTGTGAACAGCATGCCGAAGTTCGAATTGACCTGTTCGAAAGCGGTCAGGAGCCGTTCGCGACCCTCGCGGTTGAGCGACGCGATGCCGGAGCGCAGCTTCGAGATCGCCGCTTCGAGATCGGCCTTCTCGTTGACCAGCGTGTCGTGTTCGGTCTGGACCTCGCGGGCGTCTTCCTCGGCGCGCAGGTTGACCGCGCCCAGCGCCTCACGCTGGCGCTTGAGGCGGTTGACGTCGTGTTCGATCTTCTCGGCCGACGGCATCTCGCCTACATCTGTGCCGAGATCTTCGAGCAGTCCTTCGGGCGTGGTCTCGAGGTCTTCTTCGATCCGCTCGGCGGCGAACCCGACCGCTTCGCGCGCCGCATCCACCCTTGCTTCGGCCCGGGCCCGGGCCTCGCGCCCCTCGCCGGCGATGCGCTCGGCGTCGCGTTCGCTGGTCATGGCCTCACGCAAGGTTCCTTCGGCGGCACTCAGCGCGTCGAGCGCCTGGGCGCGGCGCGCCTCGGCTTCGGAGATCGCGCGTGCAAGTTCGTCGCGCTTGGCCTCGAGCTCGCCAGGTGCTGCCTGCGCCTCCTTGAGTTCGGCCTCGCTCTCTTCCTTGCGGTCGGCGAGCTCGGCGATTCGCCGCCCGGCGCTTTCCAGCCGGTGCCGCCAGCCGGAGATCTCCTTGGTGACTTCCTGCGACGCGCTTGGTCCGCGCCTCGCCCTCGCGCTTCAATTCCTCATGCGCCGACCGCGCCGCCAGCATTGCGCTGCGCGCCGCCTCGACCACGCGTTTTTCGTCTTCGACCTTGTCTCTTGCCAAGTCGAGGTCGGGCAGATCCGCCGCGGCCGTTTCGGCCTCGGCAAGCCGTCCCCGGGCGGCTTCGGCCTCCTCGGCGTGGCGGGTCACCGCGAGCGACAGGTTCTCGAGCTTGCCGCCAGCGAGGTTCTGGTCGGCCTCGGCGCGCGACAGCGCCCGCGCGCCCTCGGCCATCGCCCGGTCGGCCTCGCGCCGGGCGTCGCGCGCGAGCTTGTCGGCCTCGGTCGCTTCAGTGAGGGCCGCGCGCAGCTCTTCATGCGTGGCCCGGCTGGCGTCAGCCCGCGTTTCGGCCACCTCGAGATCGCGCTTCAGACCGTCGAGCCGGTTCATCTGTTCAAGCCGGAGCGCCGCGGTCGAGCCCGAATCCTCGGCGCTCGCGCGCAACCCGTCCCAGCGCCACAAATCGCCCGACCGGCTGACCAGCCGTTGGCCGGGCAGGAGCGCAGACTGCAAACGCGCGCCGCCTTCGGGCTCCACAAGGCCGACCTGGGCCATCCGCCGGGTGAGCACATCCGGCGCGCGCACATGTGTCACAAGCGGGGTCACACCTGCGGGCAGTGGTTGCGGCGCGTCGTAGTCGGGCAGCGCGACCCAGCCGGACCCTTCTGCGGCCACCGATGGCGCGCGAAGGTCGTCGGCAAGTGCAGCGCCGAGCGCTTTCTCATAGCCGGGATCGACCCGGACCATGTCGAGTACCTGGTCGCCGGCGCGGGTGTCGCGTTCGAGCAGGTTGGCGAGCGCCGTCACCTCGGCCCGGAGCGCCGTAACCTCGCCCTCGGTCTCGGAGCGGGCCGCGCGCGCCTCTGCTTCGCCAGCCTGGGCCTGTCCGCGGGCTTCGTCGGCGGCGATGAGCATGGCCTCGGCTTCTTCGGCCCGGGCGGCAATGCCGGCCTGCGCGCGCTCGGCAGCTGCAAACGCCGTGCGGGCGGCTTCCAGAGCTGCGCCGGCCTCTTCGACCGCTGCCCCGGCCCGTTGTTCTTCGGCTTCGCTGCGCGCCAGCGTCTTGCGGTTGTCTTCGAGCAGCCGTTGAGCGGACTGGTGGCGTGCGGCGAGCCGCGCGACCTCTTCGTTGAGCCGGGTCAGCGCATCTTCGCGCGCCTCTGCGGCCATCAGCGCGGCGCGGGCCTCCTCGGCGGCATCCGCCAGCCGGTCGTCGTGGCCTTCGCTGGCCTTCGCCAGCTCGCGGGCTTCCCATTCCAGCCGTTCGATCGTCTCGCCGGCATCGCGGTTCAGCGCTTCCTCGCGCTCGGAATCGCGCATCAACTGGGCGATCCGGCCTTCGAGCGTGGCGATCCGTTCGGCCGCCTGGGCTTGCTGATCGCTGAGCTGGTCGCGTGCCACCTGGAGTCTTTGCAGGATGGCCGCGGCGATGGCCTCCTCCTCACGAAGCGGCGGCAGACGGTCCTCGGCTTCGGTGCGCGCCTTCGCCGCCGCCCGTGCCGCCGCTTCGGCCTGCGCCGCCGCCGTCGCCTTCTCCGTCAGCGTCCGTTCGGCAGCGAGCCGGGCTTCATCGGCCTCTTTCCAGCGGCGATAGAGCAGCAGCCCCTCGGCCTGGCGCAGCTCGGCCCCGATCGCCCGGTAACGCGCCGCCTGTTTCGCCTGGCGGGCGAGCTGGGCGAGATGGTTGGCGAGCTGCTCGACGACGTCGTCGACGCGCGCGAGGTTGGTCTCGGTGCCCTTCAGTTTCAGCTCCGCCTCGTGGCGGCGCTGGTAGAGGCCCGAGATCCCCGCGGCCTCTTCGAGAATCCGCCGCCGGTTTTTCGGCTTGGCGTTGATGAGCTCGGCGATCTGCCCCTGGCGCACCAGCGCCGGCGAGGGCGAGCCGGTCGAGGCGTCGGCGAACAGCATCTGCACGTCGCGCGCGCGCACATCCTTGGCGTTGACCTTGTAGGCGGAGCCGGCGTCGCGGGTGATCCGCCGCACGACGTCGAGGATGTCGCTGTCGTTGAACGCCGCCGGTGCCAGCCGGTCCCGGTTGTCGAGAAGCAGCGACACCTCGGCGAAGTTGCGCGCGGGCCGGGTCGCGGCGCCGGCGAAGATCACGTCTTCCATGCCGCCGCCGCGCATCGCCGTCGGCCGGTTCTCGCCCATCACCCAGCGCAGCGCTTCGAGCAGGTTCGACTTGCCGCAGCCGTTCGGCCCGACGACGCCGGTGAGGCCCTCGGCGATGACCAGGTCGGTCGGATCGACGAAGCTCTTGAAACCATTGAGCCTGAGTTTTGTGAACCGCACGCGGCCTGCCCTCGATGTGATTCTCGTTGAGGCGGCATCATCCCGGGGCCGGCCGCACGAGTCAACGCGAGCCCCGCCGCATGTTGGGGGGCGTGTCGGGTTTTCCACAAGATATGGCCGAGATCGCTTGCGTCCTGGGTGGCCCAATACGGCTTTCTGTGCGGAAACCGGCACCGATTCCGCTGCGGTACGTGGTCCGAAATCCGCACCGGATTTCGCGCCCCCTCGTCAACAGCGCTTGACGCGGCCCCGCCTCGCGGGCGACAAACCTTGCACATGGTTCCCGCCGGGGTGCGAAGCGCCCCAGGGAGAATAGGGAATGCGGAACGGGTGACCCATACCGGGGCCCTCGCGCCGCAGCCGCCCCCGCGACTGTATGCGGAGAGCGACCGCCGGATGCCACTGGGGAGCCCCCCGGGAAGGCGGTGGAAGCTGAGACCCGCGAGCCAGGAGACCTGCCATGGTTGATGCAACCCACCCGTCGGGGAGACGGGCAATGGAGGACAACACATGCATATCGAACCCGGCATCATTGATGGTGCGAAAATGGCGCTCTCGATCGGCACCGCCACCGTCGCCGGCGGTTACGGCCTGAAACTCGCCTTGGACACCATCCGGACCTCGGGTGTGGCCAGCCTCGCCGGGCGCGGCCTCATCGCCACCGGCGCCGTGCTCGGCTTCTTCCAGCTCCTGCCGCATCCGCCGGTCGGGGTCTCGGAAGTGCACCTCATTCTCGGCTCGACCCTGTTTCTGACCCTCGGTGCCGGTCCTGCTGCGCTCGGCCTCGCGCTTGGCCTGTCTGCTGCAAGGGCTCGCTTTCGCGCCCTGGGACCTGCCGCAATACTTCGCCAACCTGACCACGCTGCTCGTGCCGCTCTACGCGATGGCCGCGCTCGCGCGCCGCATCGTCGCCCCGGGCACGGCGTATGTCGATCTCGGCTACGCGCAAGTGGCCAAGCTCTCGGCCACGTTCCAGGGCGGCATCGTCGCCTGGGTCGCCTTCTGGGCTTTCTACGCGCAAGGATATGCGGCCTGGGAAGCCGTGGCGACGTTCGGCGCCGCCTACATGGTGGTCGTGCTGATCGAGCCGCTGGTCGACCTCGGTGTTCTTGCGGCCGCCAAGACGATGCGCGGTCTCGGCAAGAGCGGCCTGGTCACGCCGCGCCTCTACGCCTGAGCTTTATTCAGCTGAACGATCCTGCCGGGGCCCTGTGGCCCCGGCTTTCCCCGTTTCCGGAGCCTTCCCATGAAGAAGATCCCCGCCACCGTCGTCACCGGCTTTCTCGGCGCCGGCAAGACCACCCTCATCCGCCATCTGCTCGACAACGCGAATGGCAAGCGCATAGCGCTCATCATCAACGAATTCGGTGATCTCGGCGTCGACGGCGACATCCTCAAGGGCTGCGGCGACGAGACCTGCTCCGAAGATGATATCTTCGAGCTGTCGAACGGCTGCATCTGCTGCACCGTGGCCGAGGATTTCATCCCGACGATGGAGACGCTGCTCGACCGCGCCGACGCCGCCGGACCACATCGTGATCGAGACCTCCGGCCTCGCCCTGCCGCAACCGCTGGTGCGCGCCTTCAACTGGCCGCAGATCTCGACCCGGGTCACCGTCGACGGCGTGGTCACCGTGGTCGATGGCAAGGCCGTCGCCGAGGGGCGCTTCGCGGCCAATCTCGACGCGGTCGACGCGCAGCGCCGGGCGGACGACAACCTCGACCACGAGACCCCGCTGTCGGAGCTGTTCGAGGACCAGATCGCCGCCGCCGACATGATCGTCGTCAACAAGACCGACCTGCTCGGTGCGCAAGAGGCCGACGCGCTGGTCGCGAAGCTGGGCGGCGAGGCGCGCGCCGGCGTGCACGTCGTGCGCTCGACGCTGGGGCAACTGCCGGTCGAGGTGGTGCTGGGCCAGGGCGCCGAGGCCGAGGCCAACATGGAGGGCCGCGACGAAGGGCATCACCATCATCACCACCATGACGACGACGATGACCACCACGATGACGATCACGACCATCATCACCACCATGACCACGACGATTTCGAAACCTTCGTGGTCGAGCGCGCCGAAGTCACCGACCCTGCCGCTTTTGCCGAGCAGGTCGCCGGGGTGATCCGGGCGCATGACATCCTGCGGCTCAAGGGCTTCGTCGCGGTCGCCGGCAAGCCGATGCGCTTACCCTCCAGGCCGTCGGCCCGCGTGTGGACACCTACTACGATCAGCCCTTCGGCGCCGCGCCGCGTTTGACCCGCCTCGTCGTGATCGGCCAGGCCGGGCTCGACCGGGCCGCGATCTCGGAGGCGCTCGTCGCATGAGCAGTGACCGTCGAGCCGGGCGATCCGCGCGCGCCGGGCGCGGCCGCGCTTCTGAAACAGAGCCACGCACTGATGGAGCGCCTGTTTCCACCGGAGGACAATTTCCACCTCGATATCGATGCGCTCACCGCCCCCGACATCGCCTTCTTCGTGGCGCTGAAGGCGGGCGAGACTGCTCGGAACCGCCGCGCTGGCCGACAAGGGCGCCTACGGCGAGGTGAAATCGATGTTCGTTGCCGAGACGGCGCGTGGCCTCGGCGTCGGCGCGGCCTTGCTCGACCGGCTCGAGGCCGAGGCCCGCGAGAAAAGCGTGCCCGTGCTCATGCTGGAGACCGGCAACTTGCTTCACGCGGCCCACCGTCTCTACACCCGCGCCGGTTTCGTCGAACGCGGGCCGTTTGGCGACTATCCCGCCGCCAACTCGTCGCTGTTCATGGAAAAGCGGCTGTGAGCCTAGTCGGTCGTCTTGCGCGCCTCGGCGGCGGCTTTCATCCGCGCCAGCAACTCGGCCTTGGTGCCCTGCTTGCTGTACGGGTTCTTCTCCGTGCCGCGCGCGTTGTGCTCGGCATGCCGCGGCGTCTTGTCGCCCTTCTTCGGCGCGCCGAAAGTTTTGGAGTTCATGGGTTCGCCCTCGTGATCGGGCACATGTCGCTGCGCCACCTGTCTCAGGCACATGCCCGAAAACCCGGGCATGAACAAGTCGGAGCGGCTTGATGCACCTGCTTGCCGCCACCCCGGGGCAGATCGACGACGGTAAGGAACCGGTCGATCTCGGTCAGACACCGGCGGACGTGGTGTTCATTTCGGCCGCCGACACTGAGCTTGCGGCCCTGTCGGACGCGCGCGCCGAGATGCGCCGATGCGCCGGAGCTTGCGGCTCGCCAACCTCACCCATCTGGCGCACCCGATGTCGGTCGATCTGCACATCGACCAATTGCGCCGGACCTCGCGGCTCGTCATCGCCCGGGTGCTCGGCGGGGTCGGCTACTGGCGCTACGGCGTCGAGCAATACGCCGCGCACCTCCATGCGGCCGGCGTGCCGCTCGCGCTGCTGCCCGGCGACGACAAGCCCGACCCGGACCTGCGCCGCCTCTCCACCGTGGCGGATGCCGACTACGACGCGCTCTGGGCCTATCTCGTCGAGGGCGGGCCGGATAACGCGACGGGCTTTCCTGTCCTACGCCCAAGCGATGCTCGACGGCAGCGAGCGCCCGGCGCCCGCGCGCCCGCTGCTGCGCGCCGGCGTCTACTGGCCGGGTGAGGGCTTTTCCGACCTCGACACCCTGCGCGGGATCTGGACGGAAGGCGCGCCCGTCGTCCCCTTCGTCTTTTACCGCGCCCTCGTCGAAGGCGCCGGGTTGGACCCGGTGATCCGGCTGACCAAAGCGCTCCTGAAGCGCGGGCCTGAACCCGCTGCCGGTCTTTGTCGCCTCGCTCAAGGATCCGGTCTCCGCGGCCACGCTTGCCAGGCTGTTCTCCGCCGCCCCGCCCTCGGTGATCCTGAACGCAACCGCCTTTGCCGTCGGCACGCCGCACGGACGATAACGCCGCCGACAATCCGCTGACAGCCCCCGAAGCCAACAACGCCCCGGTGTTCCAGGTGGTGCTGTCGGGCGGCTCCGAAGCGGCCTGGGACGAGGGGCTCACCGGTCTTTCCGCCCGCGATATCGCGATGAACGTGGCCCTGCCGGAGGTCGATGGCCGGGTGCTCACCCGGGCGATCAGCTTCAAGGACGAGGCCTATTTCGACGAGGCGACCGCAATGCCCCATCGCCGCCTACCGGGCGCGGGTCGACCGGGTAGCGTTCGTCGCCGATCTCGCGGTCAACTGGGCGCGGTTGCGGCACACGCCCATCGCCCGAGCGCCAGGTCGCGCTGGTGCTCGCGAACTACCCCAACAAGGACGGCCGGCTCGCCAACGGCGTCGGCCTCGATACGCCCGCTGCCACGGTCCATGCCCTGCACCTGCTGGAAGCCGAGGGCTACCGGGTCGACACCCCGCCGACAGGATGCCAACGCCCTGATGGACGCGATCATGGCCGGCCCGACCAACTGGCTCACCGACCGGGCCGACCGGAAAGGCGGGGTTTCGCTTGTCGCATGGCCGACTACCAGATCGCCTGGGGCCAGCTTCCGGACGCCGTGCGCGCCGCCGTGACCGAACGCTGGGGCGCCGCCGGAGGCCGACCCGTTCTACGAACCGGGCGAGGTCGATTGCGGCCGGTTCAAGCTTTCGGTTCTGACCTATGGCAACGTGGTCGTCGGCCTGCAGCCGGCGCGCGGCTACAACATCGACCCGACCGACACCTACCATTCCCCCGACCTCGTGCCGCCGCACGACTACCTCGCCTTCTATATCTGGCTGCGGCACGTCCACGGTGCCCAGGCGATCGTGCACATGGGCAAGCACGGCAATCTCGAATGGCTGCCGGGCAAGGCGCTGGCGCTGTCCGAGACCTGCTTGCCCGAAGCGGCGCTCGGGCCGATGCCGCATCTCTACCCGTTCATCGTCAACGACCCGGGCGAGGGCACGCAGGCCAAGCGCCGGGCGCAGGCGGTGATCGTCGATCACCTGACCCCGCCGCTGACCCGCGCCGAAAGCTACGGGCCGATGCGCGACCTCGAGGCGCTGGTGGACGAGTACTACGAGGCCGCCGGTGTCGATCCCGCGCCGGATCGAGCATGCTCCGGCGCGAGATCCTCGTCGCTGAGCGCAGTCGACCGGGCTCGACGCCGATGTCGGCATGGGCGGGGAAGACGCCGACACCGACCTCGCCAAGCTCGACGCCTATCTCTGCGAGCTGAAGGAGGCGCAGATCCGCGACGGGCTGCACGTGTTCGGCGCAATCGCCCGACGGGCGATCTGGAACGCGATCTCTGCCATCGCGCTCCTGCGGGTGCCGCGCGGCGACGGGACGGGGCGGCGATGCCTCGCTGATCCGGGCGCTGGCCGCAGGACTGCGGCGTCGACGTCGATCCGCTCGATTGCGACCTCGGGCAGCCCTGCGACGCGGCCCCCGCCACAAGTTTCTGCACGCGGTCTCGGCCGAGACCTGGCGCAGCAACGGCGACACGGTCGAGCGGCTCGAAGCCCTGGCGCAGCTCGGCGACGTCGGTGGGTCGAGACGCCCGTGCACTTCCGCCACGACCGCCGCCGGTGCTCGAGACCCTGCATCGACACGGTCCTGCCCGCGGTCCGCGCCTGCGGCCCGGCCGAGGGGCAAGGCGCTTCTCGCCGCCCTCGACGGGCGGTTTCGTCGCGCCCGGCCCCTCCGGCGCGCCGACCCGCGGCCGGCTCGACGTGCTGCCGACGGGGCGCAATTTCTACTCGGTCGACACCCGCGCCGTGCCGACGCCCACCGCCTGGGCGCTGGGCTGGAAATCGGCGAACCTGCTCGATCGAAAGACACCTGCAGACGCGAAGGCGACTGGCCGCGCGCCATGCTGCTCACGGCCTGGGGCACCGCGAACATGCGCACCGGCGGCGACGACATCGCGCAGGCGCTGGCGCTGATGGGGGTGAAGCCGACATGGGACGCGCAGAACCGGCGGGTGACCGGGTTCGAGATCCTGCCGCCACCGGTGCTGGGGCGGCCCCGGGTCGACGTGACCTTGCGGGTCTCCGGCTTCTTCCGCGATGCCTTCCCGGGTCTGATCGCTCTGGTCGACAGCGCCGCGCGCGCGGTGCAGGCGCTGGACGAGCCGGATGACGCGAACCCTGCGGCCGCCCGCGCACGTGCCGGCGAAAGCGCAAGCGCGGGTCTACGGCTCGAAGCCCGGCGCCTACGGTGCCGGGCTGCAGGCGCTGATCGACGAGCGGATCTGGTCATCGAAGGCCGACTTTGCCGAGGCCTATCTCGAATGGGGCGGCTATGCCTATGGCGCCGGCGCAGAGGGCGCGCGCGGACCGGCCAGGGCTCGAACAACGGCTCGGCCAGGTCGAAGCGGTGGTGCACAACCAGGACAACCGCGAGCACGACCTGCTCGATTCGCGACGATTACTACCAGTTCGAAGGCGGCGCGGCGGCGGCCGTCGCCACCCTTCAGGGGCAGGACCGGCCGGTCTACCACAACGACCATTCGCGCCCCGAACGCCCGGTCATCCGCACCCTCGACGACGAGATCGGCCGGGTGGTGCGCGCGCGCGTGGTCAACCCGAAATGGATCGACGGCGTCAAGCGTCACGGCTACAAGGGCGCGTTCGAGATCGCCGCGACGGTCGACTATCTCTTCGCCTTCGCCGCCACCACCGGCGCGGTGAAGAACCACCATTTCGACATGGTCGACGCCGCCTTTCTCGAAGACGACGACGCGCGCGATTTCATCGAAGAGCACAACGCCCCGGCGCTCGCGCGAGATCGCGGACCGCCTGCGCGAAGCGATCGAGCGCGGGCTGTGGCAGCCGCGGTCGAACTCGGCGCGGGCGCTGATCGAGCGTCTCGCGGGCGGGGTTTGATTGGCGGGCCTCAGGCGGAGATTACTTCCAAGATGAAAGCGCAGTCTGACGAACCCTGGCGTCTCGCGGTCAGCGGCGACCCCGCGCCGATCCTTTTGCTCATTCAGGCCGAATTTGGCAGTATGGACGGGCGGATCGACCCGCCCTCGTCCATGCACCGGCTGACGGAAGCGGGCGTCACCCAGCAAGCGGAGACGGGGGAGGTTTGGGTGATCGGCCCGGCGCAGGCGCCGTTGGCCTGTCTGTTCCTCACGCCGAAACCCGGGGCGCTCTACCTTGGCAAGCTTGCCGTGGCGCGGGCCGCGCGGGGACAGGGGCACGCGCGCCGCCTGGTGGAACTGGCCGAGGACCGGGCCCGGGCGCGGGGCCTTGCGGTGCTCGAGCTTCAGACCCGTGTCGAACTCACCGACAACCACGCCGCCTTCACCCGCCTCGGTTTCAGCCGCGTCGCCGGGACGGCGCATCCGGGATACGACCGGGTCACCTCCTGGACCTGGCGAAAACCGGTCAATCCACCCGGTCGCGGCTGAACAAATAGACGAAGCCGCCGATCAGGACCGGCACGGCGAAGAACAGAAACACCGCGCGGTAACCCGCGACCGGATCCCCCGCGACGACCGCGCCTTCGTAGACCCAGCCCGAGGCGAACTGAAACAGCCCGACCCCGGCGATGCCGAGGAGGTTCATCAAGGTCACGCCCCGGCCTGTCAGGTGCGGCGGGAACCAGGCACGGGCATGGGCCATGATGAGCGGGAAGGAGGCGCCGAAGAACCCGGCCGCCGAAACCAGGGCCGTCACCGTCACGATCCCCGAGGCGGGAAAGGCCCAGAGCGCGAAGATTGCGATGGCCGAGCCGGCATTGCCCGCGAGGATCACCCATTTCCGAGTGCCCAGGATCCGGTCGAGCGGCCCGAATGAAAGGTTGCCGAGGATCATCGCCATCCCCATTGCGAGCGTGACCATGCCGATACCGTCGGCGTCCAACCCATAGACATCGCGCAGGAAGGGGCCTGTCCAGGCGCCGCGCAGCCCCGCAGAAGGCGCGTAGTTGACGAACATCAGCGGGAAGATCAGCCAAAGCGCCGGGATCGCGAGCAGGGTCAGGAGCGAGCCTTTCGCTTCTGCGTGGCCTTCGGGCCTTGCCGGGTCGCGGACCAGGACGAAGACCAGCGTCGCAATGGCGAAGGTGAGCACCGCGAGGCCCCACATCGTCGCGCGCCAGCCGAAAGCCTCGCTCGCCCAGGCCATCGGCAGGGACCCGGCGATGTTGCCGAGCGAGCCGACGCCGATCACAACGCCCGCCAGCGTGCCGAACATACGTGCCGGAAATTCGCGTGCGATGATGAAGTAACTCGCCATCAGGACCGCCGAACAGCCGATGCCCATGAGCACCATCGCCCAGAGGATGTGTCCTGGCGTCGTTGCCAGCGCGAAGACGCCCGCGCCGGCGCCCGCGACGCCGAGCAGAAGGGCCGCTGTCTGCCGGGGCCCGATGTGGTCGAGCGCCCAGCCGACGGGGATCTGCATCGCCGCGAAGGCGAGAAACCACAACCCCGACGCGCGCCCGAGGACTTCCGGGGTGGCGCCGAGCTCGGCCTCGAGAGCGGGCGAGAGCACCGGCAGGAAGGCACGGTAGAACTGGCTGAACACATAGCCGGCGATGAGCGTGACGATTCCGACCTTCAACCCTGTTTCTCCCCGTCCATTCCCACAGCCGCTTCCCCGGTCGCGCCAGTTGGCATGGTCCGGCACCTGCGCGCAAGCCCGGGTATCCCTTGCGCTCTTTCGGGGACTGAGGTCATATCATTGCAAACAGAATGACGGAGCCGTCCCGTGACCGACTTCAACCTCGACGACTTCCTCCCCTACCAGCTCTCCGAGCTGTCGCGCCGGGTCAGCGCCGGGTTCTCCAGGCATTACCGGGATCGCTACGGGATCTCGGTGGCCGAGTGGCGGGTGATGGCGCACCTGAGCCAACAGGAGGCCGTGTCGGTGCGCGAGATTCACCGCCGGGTTGGTATGGACAAGCCGAAAGTGAGCCGTGCGGCCACCCGCCTGGAAGCCGCCGGATACATAACAAAGGTGGTCAATCCGCACGACCGGCGCCTTGTCGAGCTTACGCTCACCCGGCAAGGGAGAGACCTGATCGAAACACTGGCCCCGATCGCCTCCGACTACCAGGCCCGGCTGATGGCCGCGCTCGGCGAGAGGGCCGAGGATTTCGTGGCGACAGTCGGCGCGCTTGCCGGGCAGTTCGAAGCGGATGAAACTGGCGACAAGAACGCCTGAACGCAACCGCGATGGCCTGCGATGACCCGCACCGGAGGCGTCGGACCACCGCGCGCGCGCTTTCACATCGGGGAAAGGGGCCGGTCCAGCCCGGTGCCGCGCCACCTCTCGATTGGTGATGCCTCCAATGGAACGAGGCAGAAGCTGCCGACCTGCCTGCCCGATCGCCTGCCATTCCGGACCGAGAGACAGCGCGTGATCAGGCGCTGCCACCGTCTGCAGAAAGCACCAATGGGTCGATCCCAAGGGCCTTGAGCGCGCGGACCCATTTCGACCCGTCGTCGGGATCGAAGACGATGGCGGTATCTGCATCCACCGTCAGCCAGGCGTTCTTGCGCAGCTCATCTTCGAGCTGCCCCGGTCCCCAGCCGGAATACCCGAGCGCGGCCAGCGTATTGCCCGGACCGTCGCCACGGGCAATGTCGACCAGGATGTCACGGGTCGCGGTCATCGCGAAGCCTTCGTCGACCCGGAGCGTGCCGGGATAGTCCGGCGCGTCACCGCTGTGCAGCACGAAGCCCCGCGCCCCTTCGACCGGTCCGCCGAAATGAACCGCATGGCCGTGGCTCCCGTCGCCGGTGGCGATCTCGAGCTGCCCAAGCAGATCGTCGAGGGCGATCTCGGGCACCCGCTTGTTGACGATGAGCCCCATGGCGCCTTCATCTGAATGCGCGCAAAGGAACACAACCGTGTGCTCGAACCGCGGATCGCCCATGCCGGGCATGGCGATCAGCAGTTTGCCGGTCAGGTCCTGGGGGGTGTCGGCCGTGGTCATGCCCTGATGATGGGGTCGGGAGCGAAACCACACAAGAGGGATACGATCTTTCAGCGAATTCCCGCAGATGTGATTTCCGCCTGCCCCCGTTAGTCCTGTACGGGATGGCACATGAAACGTTCAGCCCTCGCCTTTCTCATCGCGTTTGCCGCGACTGGTTCCGCCATTGCCCAGGTCGGCCCCGGCTTGCATGCCGAAGTTGACGTCCTGCCCGGATGGCGCACCCCGGACGGCGCGCACATGGCGGCCCTCCGGATCACCCTGGACGAGGGGTGGAAGACCTACTGGCGCGCGCCCGGCGAGGCCGGTATTCCGCCGCACATCGACTGGAGCGGGTCTCAGAACCTCGGGCAGGTCGGGTTCCTTTGGCCGGTGCCGCAGATCATCGTCTCGAACGGTGTGACGACCCTTGGTTTCGAGGGCGAAGTTCATCCTGCCCATCGAGGTGACAGCGGCCGATCCCGGCGCGGACATCGCGATCGAAGGGGCGCTGGCTTTCGGCATCTGCGAAGATGTCTGCATGCCGCTCGATGCACGGATCTCTGCAGTATTGCCGGCGGCGGCGGCGGAGGCGGATCAGGACCCGCGCATCATCGATGCAATGGCGGCGCGTCCGGTCGCTGCCGGCAAGGCCGACGTGGTTTCCGCTGACTGCTCGGTCGAGCCGATCGCTGACGGGCTGCGCGTGACGGCGCGCATCGACATGCCCGAAGTGGGTTCCGACGAGTTCCTGATTGTCGAAACGGCAGACCGGTCGATATGGGTGTCGCAAGCGATTGTTCGGCGTGAGGGCGACATCCTCACCGCCGAGGCCGACCTTGTTCCGCCCACGGCGCGACCCTTCGACCTCGACACCGAAACGCTCCGGATCACCGTTCTGGCGGAAGGGCGTGGGGTCGACATTCAGGGCTGCGACGAAGCCGAGGTAGCTGGGTGCGTGCGGTCCGAATGACGGCGCGTTGCTACACAGCAGAAAACGCGGCAGGCGCGGTCCCGAGTCAGGACACCGTCCCGAAATCTCTCTGACGCGGTGAAAGAACTGTGCCCTCGCCCGTATTGAAACCTCTTCCCTAGGGGACTAGGGGACTAGGGGACTAGGGGACTAGGGGCGGTCTCACAACGGAAACCCGGGCCCCTGGGCAACTGACAGCTCTCTGCAATCGGCCCTGGCGGTCGATCGCACAGCCGCGCGCAACAGGTCCGCCGCTCCTGAGGGGCCGCCAAAAGGCCCGCTTCGGCAAAATCAACCAACACTTGCCTGTGGCATGGCCTCTTGCCCAGAGCGCGCCCATCGAATGCGTGGTGCTCAGACAGAGGCCCGCCTGCGCGTTGAGATCCAATGACCGAGTGAGGCTGCGATCCAGACAGCGAGCACGATCACCGCCGCCCCGGCGACGAACAGACCAGTCGCCAGAACCGGGCCGGCTTCGGGCAGGAGACCCATTGGCAACCCGCCCGTCACAACGACCCAACCCAGCGTCGCCACGAACAGCCCGGCCAGCATCAAACCCGCGAACCCGGTGCCCAGCGCGGCGGCCCACGCGCCTCTGTGGCGCATCCGGCCGACCCGGCGCAGAGCGCGAAGCTGTCGTGCGATGTCTTCCTGCATCGCCACCAGCGCCGGCACCACCAAAAGCACCAGCACGAAGCCGAACCCGAGTCCGTAGACCAGGGTGATCACCGTGGGTTTCAGGAACTGCGCCTGGCTGGAGCCCTCGTAGAGCAGCGGCGCGAGGCCCAGCACCGTGGTCGCCGTGGTCAGGAACACCGGCCGCAACCGGTCGGCCACCGCGTCGACGATCGCCGGAATGAAGCCGCGGTCGCGGGCGTATTCGTCGATGGTCGAGACCAGCACGATCGAATCGTTGATGATGATCCCGGTCATTCCGATCAGGCCGACGATCGAGAACATGCTCATCGGCAGGCTCCACACGTAATGCCCCCAGATCGCACCGACCAGGCCGAAGGGAATGATCGCCATCACCACAAGCGGCCGGGTCCAGCTCGAGAAGATCCAGGCCAGCGTGATGAAGATCCCGATCAGCGCCATGATCAGGCCGAACCGGGCATCGCCCAGGAACTCGGCCTGCTGCTCCGAGAGCCCGCTGATCCGGAAATCGATCCCGAAATCCTCGGCGATCTTGGGCAGGATCTCCTCCTCGATCGCGGTGGTGATCTCGGTGGCGCGGTCTGGGTTGCTCTCGTCGATATCGCCGGTCACTTCGACCACCCGCAGCCCGTTCTCGCGGTTCACGGTCGAGAACCCGGTCTTTGAGGTCACCGTCACGATGTCGGCGAGCGGCACGTAATCGCCAGACCCTGTGCGCATCCGGGTCGTGTCGAGGAAATCCGCGGTCAACTCGTCTTCCGGCAACTGCACCATGATCGAGGCCGACCGCATGCCAACCGGGTATGTGGCGGCTTCGATCCCGCCCAGACGGTTGCGCAGCTCGCGGCCGATCGCGTCGATGGAGAAGCCGAGCGCCTTGCCCTGCGCGGTCAGCTCCAGAACCAGCTCGATCTTGTCGTACGCAAGGCTGTCTTCCGCCGCCGAAACCTCGGGGAACTGGGAGACGGCCGTCTTCAAGGCTTCCGCCGCCTCTTTCAGCGTCTCGGCGTCCGCGCCGGTGAGTTCCACGTCGAGCGCGTCGCCGCCCGGGCCGAACCGTCCGCCGCGGGCGCTGAGTTCCTCGAGCAGCGGGTGGCGCGGCACCCGGTCCTGCAGATCACTGACGAAGGTGAAGGAGGAATAGGGCCGCAGATCGGCGTCGATCAGCGAGATCGAGACTGCGCCCAGCTGATCGGCGTCCTTGTCCTCGGCGGAGGCGAGCCCGCGGCCCGCGCCGCCCCCGACCTGGCCCAGCACATGGGTGACCGGGTTGGCACCGTGTTCCGCGGCCAATTCCTCGGCATATTCGACCACGGCTGTCTGCAGGGTCGTCAGCATCTCGATCGTGTCGTCGCGGGTCGCGCCCGGAGCCATCGAGAAGTTGACGGTCACGTCGGACCGCTCGGGCGCGTTGAAGAACCGGAAGGTGACATCGCCCCTGGTGAACAGCGCCACCTGGGTCGCGAGTACCAGGATCGCACCCGCAAGGACCGGGTAGCGGGCCCAGATAACGAACCGGATCAGCGGCCGGAACAGCCGTTCGCGCACGAAGCGAAAGCCCTTGTTCACTTGTCGCGAGGGCCAGTCGTACCAGTGCTCCTTCGCCGAATGGGTGATCGCATGAGCCATGTGGTTGGGCAGGATCAGGAAGCATTCCACCAGCGAGGCAATCAGCACCGCGATCACGGTGAAGGGAATGTCCGCGATCAGATCGCCGAACCGTCCGCTGATGGCGGTGAGCCCGAAAAAGGCAATCACCGTCGTGAGCGTGGCCGAGAACACCGGCGGGAACATACGCCGGGCGGCGTTCTCCGAGGCGGTCACCGGATCCTCGCCGCGGTGCCGCGCCCGAAAATCTGCGTGTTCGCCGACCACGATCGCGTCGTCCACCACGATGCCGAGGGTGATGATGAGCGCGAAGATCGAGATCATGTTGAGGGTCAGCCCGAAGGCATACATCACCGAGATTGCCGTCAGCATCGAGACCGGGATGCCGACTGCCACCCAGAAGGCGGTGCGCGCGTTGAGAAACAGGAACAGCAGCAACAACACCAGCCCAAGACCCATGGCGCCGTTCTCAAGCAGGAGGTCGAGCCGGTCGGTGATGATCTCGGCCCGGGTGCGGATAAGCTCGATCTCCACCCCTTCGGGCAGCGTCAGCAGCATCTCTTCGGCGACATCCTCGACGATCCCCTGCATCCGCACGGCGTCGCCCTGGGCAGATCGGCTGACGTTGATCGAGACCGCCCGCGCATCGCCCACGAAATAGGCGGTGTTGCGGTCGATCCCCTCGACATAGACATCGGCCACATCGCCGATGGTCAGCTTGGAGCCGTCGGCGTTCGAGCGCAGCACGATGCCGAGAATGTCGTCCTTGGTGCGCTTTGCCACGCCGGTGCGCACCCGGGCAGAGCCCGAGGCGACATTGCCCGCCGGATCGGTCGCCGCCTCTTCGGCGATGGCGCTGGCGATCTCGCTCATGGTGACGTCGTTGAGGATCAGCGAGGCCGAAGTCGCTTCGACCACCGTCTGCGGTGCCGCGACCCCGCGAATACTGGTTCGTGTCACCCCTTCGGCGAACAACCGGGCGATCATCTCGTCGGCGAACCGCGCAAGTTGATCGACACCGACGGGGCCGGATATGACCACGTCGGTCACCGGGTCGCGCCAGGCGCCGCGTGTCACGTCGGGGTCTTCGGCATCGTCGGGAAGGGTGCTGACCCCACTTGCGGCCTCCTCGACATCCGCCGCGGCGCGTGACATGTCCCAGCCCGGCTCGAATTCGAGCGTGATCCGGGCGCGGCCCTCGGTCGAGCGCGCTGTGCTCGACGTCACCCCCTCGACGGCCAGCAGCGCCGGTTCCAGCGCCTGGACGATCCCGGCATCCACGTCGTCGGCCCCGGCGCCGTCCCACCGCACGCTGACGGTCACGTCATCGACGACCACGTCCGGAAAGAACTGCGCCCGCATCCTAGGCAGGGTGGCGACTCCGACGGCGATCAGCACCACCAGCAGCAGGTTGGCCACAGTGGCGTGGCGAGTGAAGTAGCTCAGTATTCCATGCGCGGCGTTGGCTGGTTCGCGGATCATCGTTCAGCCCCCCATCCGGCCTTCGAGCCGCTCGACCATCGAGGCCGGAACCTCGTCGGCCTCGAGCTGCTTGAGGATCCGTTCCTTGGCGTCGTCCGGCATCATTGGGTTTTTCTTCACGAAGGCGATCAGCGCCTCGCGGCGTTCCGCTTCCAGGGTGATCATCTCGCCGTCACCTGCACCTGCACCTGCACTGCCTGAACCACCACCGCCCATGCCGCCACCGCCCGCTCCCGTGCCGGCTTGTGCCGTCTCGATGGCACCGTCTTCACGGAAAGGCCGAACCGCGATGCCGGCGCCAAGAAGCGGCGTGCGCTGGGCCACCACCTCGCGGCCCGCCAGCGCGCCCGCGCGCACCAGCACGTTGTCGCCCTGGCGGCGCAGCACCTCAACGGTGCGCTCTTCGAGCCGGTTCTCTTCACCGAGCACCAGCACGGTGGAGGCGGAATCCACCGCCGCTGCGGGCAGGGATGCGACGTCGTCGAGCGCAGGCTCGCGGATCTCGACGGTCACGAAGTCGCCGGGCCGGAACCCCGGTGCGTCGTCGAGCCGCGCGAACAGCAGCCGGCCGGTGAGCCCCTCGCCCACTTCGGCGCTCTCGCGGTCAATCCGGCCGGTGGCGACCAGATCGACACCCGAGACCGCGAGCCGCACGGTCACGTCGGCCCGGGTGAGCCCGCCCGCATCGTCGACCAGGCGCGCATATTGCGCGGTCGAGAGCCGGAACGACACCTCCAGCGCCCGGGGGTCGACAAGGGTCGCGATCTGTTCGTTGACGGTGATGAGCCGTCCTTCGACGAGCGTGACGCCCGAAAGGGTGCCGGCGAAGGGGGCGCGCACTTCCGTTTCAGCCAGCCGGCGGCGCGCTTCTTCAAGCGCGATCCCGCGCCGCGCCAGCGTGTTGGCGGCGGTCGCCACACGGGCCTCGGCGCTGGCGAGCGACGAGCGGCGCGAGAGCACCGCCTGAGCCGCCGCGGCCTCGGCAAGCGCCGCGGTTTCCACCGCCGCCTCGGTTCCGACGCCGCGCGCGGCGAGGTCTCTCTGACGGGCCAGCGCCTGGGCGCGCAACTCGACCTGGGCCCGGGCCGAGGCCAGGTCGTCCTCTGCGATCTCAAGCGCCGCCGTCGCGTCGCGCACCTCGGCTTCGGCCTCCGCGAGATCGGTTTCCGCCAGCGCCAGCGTGTCTTCGAGATCGGAGGGATCGACCCGCACCAGGAGCTGCCCGGCTTCGACCCGGCCACCTTCCTCGAACCCGGCCCCGAGCTCGACCACCATGCCGCCGGTCTGGCTGCGAATCTCCAGCTCGCGCCGCGCCCGCACCTCGCCGAAAGCTTCCAGCACCGGTTCGATGCGTTCGGGCGTGACCTGGGCGACGTTGACCGCATAGACCCGTTCGCGGGCCGGACGCGAGAAGCTTTCTTGCGCCATTCGTTCTTCGACAGCCGAGCGTACGGTTTGGGCGGCGAGCGCGAGAAGCGCGAAGGTCACAGCGACGAGGAAAAGCCCGGTCAGGCTGCGGCGCAGGAAACGCATGAGATCTGTCCCTTGTTACCTTACCCGATCCACCTTTGCGCGGCGGCGCACGGGGCGCAATCGGGCAAAGTTGACAAGGCCGTTACGGCTCTTACGGGCGTCGGGATCATTTCCGTCGCTTATGTTCGTCGAGACGGGGAAAAATCTCGACGAAGTTGCAGGGCGGGTGCCGGTAGTCGAGCTGCGGGCCGAGAATGTCGTCCCAGGCGTCCTTGCAGGCGCCGGTGGAGCCCGGCAGCGCGAACAGGTAGGTGCCGTTCGCCACGCCGCCGGTGGCGCGTGACTGCACCGCGCTGGTGCCGATCTTCTGCCAGGAGACCAGCGCGAAGATCGTCCCGAAGGCGTCGATCTCCTTCTCGTAGACATCGCGGTGCGCCTCCACGCTCACGTCACGCCCGGTGAGCCCGGTGCCGCCGGTCGAGATCACCACGTCGATCTCCGGATCAAGGCTCCACGCCGTCAGCCTGTCGGCGATCGCCCCCCTGTCGTCCTTGACGATATCGCGCGCGGCCAGCACGTGCCCTGCCGCTTCCAGCCGTTTGACCAGCGTGTCGCCGGAGCGGTCCTCGTCGAGACCCCGCGTATCCGACACGGTGAGCACGGCGATGCGTACGGGGATGAAGTCACGGGTCTCGCCGTCGATGATCTGGTTCATATCGATTCCCCTGCGTTAGGCTCACATATCGAACCAATTGACGGTCGGCCCGAGGTTTTTCACCCGGGTCTCCCCGATCATACCCTCTTCGCCCCAGCAATCGTGGATATGGCCGCAGACGAAGCAACTTCGGCTGCACCCGTTCTGCGGCCGCGATACACCGCCGTCGAGCCGACCGAGAGGCCGGTCGAGGTCCGGTCGGCGATGCCCTTGGGCGGGGAATGGGAGATGATCACATCCGCCCCGTCCGCGGTGATCAGCAGGTCCTCTGCTTCGGCCTCGGTCAGATCCCAGCTCCAAGCGCCGAACGGTGTGACCGGCACGCCGCCGCCGATCCCGTAGAGCGTGACACCATCGATCGTAATTGTGTCACCGTGTAGCACATATGCGCCTTCGGGCGCGGCCATGCGCAACTCCTCAAGGCTCTCGTTGTTGCCTGGCACCATCACCAAAGGTGTCTCTATTCCAGCCAAAAGCCCCATCGCCTCGGCGACACCCTTGCGCATGTTGGCAAAGTCTCCCGCGCCGATCACCAGGTCGGCGACCCGCGAGGCAGCGACGATCTCCTCGGCCCGGGCACGGGCAAGGTGGAGGTCGGAAAAGGCAAGGATCTTCATCATGTCTCCCTCAGTTTCGCCTGGATCTCCAATAGGTCCGCCCAGGCCTCACGCTTCGCGGCCGGATTGCGCAGCAGGTAGGCCGGATGTGTCATCGGCATGACCGCGCGGTCCCCGGCTTGCGTCCAGGTGCCGCGCATACGCAGGATGCCGGTGCGGCCCAGAAGTGCGCTACAGGGCGTGTTCCCCATCAGGATGAGTACATCCGGGTCCACCAGTGCGATGTGGCGGCGCACGAAGGGCAGCATGATGGCCGCTTCTTCCGGTGTCGGTGTCCGGTTCGCGGGTGGCCGCCAAGGCAGCACGTTGGTGATGTAGGCGGACCGGCCTGGGTCCGGGTGGTCACGCGCAAGACCGATTGCCGCGAGCATCCGGTCGAGCAGCTGACCGGCCCGCCCCACGAACGGTCGTCCGACGCGGTCCTCGTCCGCGCCCGGCGCCTCGCCCACGATCATCACACGCGCTTCCGGGTTGCCGTCGGCGAAGACGAAATTGCGCGCGCCGCGCTTGAGTTCGAGCCCCTCGAAGCCGCGCATCGCTTCGGCCAATGCTTCGAGGTTGTCGGCCGCCTCTGCGCGGGTCAAGGCCTCGGCGCTGTGATCCCGCCGGACCGGTTTCACAGGGGCCGTGGCCGGTTCGGGCACAGCCTTGCGGGCGGGTTTCGGGGTGCTGTCGGCAAGCGCGTAACGGTCGATGGCCGTGTCGCTCACCGCGTCCACGACGCCGAGCTCCACGTACCATTCCAAAAGCGCCTTCGCGCCGTGCCAGTCGAGCGCCGAATCCATGCGCCCGACGCTACCCGATGCCCGGGCCCCCGACCATGCCTCTTGATGCCGGACGGTTCGCTTTTGCCGCGCCTGGGCGCGCCCGTTGCCCCGGCTTCCGGCCCGGTTCAGCCCCACAGGGGCCGGGCTGACTCACTTCGCATGATGAGGCTGTCGTTTGGGAAGGTGAGCGGCGTGAACGGGCGCGCGCCCAAGCGGGCAGGCTCCGCCCGCGGGTGACCGAGCGCGCACAACATTTCAGGTACGAAGCCGCTGATATTCGCCGGCATGCCCGTCCGCACCCCAAGAGCGCGAGTGCCGCCGCGTCTGCGAAGCCGCGCGCGAGGTTCGACGACAATCGGCGGCCTCCGGGCGATGACGTCCACCATGCTCTCGGCGGAGGACGCAAGCGTCCGCACATGGGGCCGCAGCGCGCTCACCCGGACGGCTGACAAAGTCGCAATGCAGCGGATGCCGGGTGGCGAGCTCACCGAAGGACTTGATCCCGTCCGCAAACCGTTCGGCCGGTTGCGCCGGGTCGTCGCCAGCGCCTCCATCTCCACCGAGAGCCCGTCGACAGCAGCGCGCGACAGCTCGTCGGTCGAACGAAAGTCTGTCGAACGTCCCCCGCGACACGCTGGCTTGGTCGATCACGTCGTCGATCTGCGCCGCCTCCGGCCCCATTTCGGCGAACTCTAGCGTGGCGGCTTTGACCAGCCGTTGCCGCATCCGCTCGCGGCGTGCGAGCCCGACCCGCGTGGTGCGGTCCTCTTGCGGGCGTGGCGTCAGACTTCCGGTTCCATTTCGGGCCGCTTCCGGTAGACCGCGACATGGAGCGCAGGCGGGAAGACCAGGGCAAAGAGCGTGCCGACGATGATGCCCCCCATCATCGCAAAGGCCATCGGACCCCAGAAGACCTGCCGCGAAAACTGGGCCAGCGCCACCGGGTTCGGCCGTCGGGACAGGCTCGGCCGGACCCGCTGACCGGAGGCGAGAAACTCCGCGTTCCACCGGTTTTCCCGACAGCAATGAGAGCATCGGTCGCTTGGGCGAGGATGATCGCGTTGCGGAACCGGATGGCCGTCAGGGCCAGTACGTCGGTGTTGCCGAGCGGCCGCGCCGCCATGACAACGAACATGGTCGGGAAGCCCTGCACCTGCATCATCGTCAGAAGCAGGATGATGAAGACCATGATCGGCACGGCGACGAGGATCGGCGCTTTGCTGTCAGTGCGTCCCTCGACCGTTCCGTCCACGGCGGCCTCGACCGTGCCCACCAGCCGCAAATCCAACACCTGCGGCGGCGCCCGCTCGGTGTCGAATCCCACGGGCCGGGCGATCCGGGTGGCACTTTCGCCCGGAAGCCCGGAGAGGGCCAGGCTCCCGGAGGCCAGGGAAAAAAACATGGAGCGGATCATCGAATCCTCACCTGCGAATTCGATGACGTCGTTGCCATTTTGAACGATGCCTCAATTCCCACTCGTGCAACTCACCCGGCCGATTTCAGAAATGGTCTTGCGTTCGCACATGGGTGCGCGGCCAGCAACGATGGCAGGGCCCCGATCTGTTCCCGCCCTTGCCCGCGGCCGGCCGCCCGGGCTATCACCCGGGGCAAACAGGGAGCCTTGCCATGTCCTTCCGCCACCGACACCTGCTCGGGATCGAACCGCTCGACCCCGCCGAGATCACCACCATTCTCGACCTCGCCGACAAATATGCTGATCTCAACCGCAAGCCAAAGAAGCGCTCGAAAGTGTTGGAGGGCCTGACCCAGATCAACATGTTCTTCGAAAACTCGACCCGCACCCAGGCGTCGTTCGAAATCGCCGGCAAACGGCTGGGCGCCGATGTGATGAACATGGCGATGCAGGCCTCGTCGATCAAAAAGGGCGAGACCCTGATCGACACGGCGCTGACCCTCAACGCGATGCACCCCGATCTTCTCGTGGTGCGCCACCCCAATTCCGGCGCGGTGAACCTCTTGGCCGAGAAGGTGAACGCGGCGGTGTTGAACGCCGGCGACGGCAGGCACGAGCACCCCACCCAGGCGCTGCTCGACGCGCTCACCATCCGCCGCGAAAAGGGACGCCTTCACCGGCTCACCATCGCGATCTGCGGCGACATCGCCCACAGCCGGGTAGCGCGCTCCAACCTGATCCTGCTGGGCAAGATGGAAAACAGGGTGCGGCTCGTTGGCCCGCCGACCCTGATGCCGGGTGGCATCGGTGAGTTTGGCGTCGAGGTCTACGACGACATGCGCGAAGGGCTGAAGGACGCCGACGTGGTGATGATGCTGAGGCTCCAGAAAGAACGGATGGACGGCGGATTCATCCCGTCCGAACGCGAGTACTACCACCGCTACGGGCTCGACAGCGAAAAGCTCGGCTATGCCAAACCCGACGCCATCGTCATGCACCCGGGGCCGATGAACCGCGGCGTCGAGATCGACGGTACCATCGCCGACGACATCAACCGCTCGGTGATCCAGGAACAGGTCGAGATGGGTGTCGCGGTGCGCATGGCGGCCATGGAGCTGCTCGCGCGCAACCTGCCGGCGCAAGCCGAGCCAGAAGGCGTGCTGGTATGAGCCACGATCTGACCCTCCCCGAACGCGACGACGCGCGCGCGATCTGGGTGTTCAGTGCCGCGCTCGATGCCGCCGCCTTCGCGGCCTTCACCAAGGTCGGGGACACCTGGCCGTTGGCGGAGGCGCTTGGCCTCGAGGGTCTCAGCCCAGCCTCGGTGGAGGCCTTTCTGGCCGACGATCTCGAGGAATACGGGCTCGAACGCTACCTCACCGAAGCCCACGGCATGGATCCCGCCTCGGTCGCCCCGGACACGGACCGTCTCGCCGCGGTCACCGGACCGGTCGTGCTCCTGTTCTCGCGCGGTTTGCCGGACGGCGCGACCAGGATAGATCCGGTCCCGCCGCTCGCCTTCGTCGGTCGGTACGACGCGCCCTATTCGCTCGCGCCGGCGGCGTCGAATGCGCCCCGCGAGAGCACCAGGGGTCATCTGTCCGGACCTGCGGGCCCCGACCCTGACCCGGGGCTGATGCGCCGTCCCCTGCTGATCACTCTGGGCGTGCTCATCGCGCTTGCTGTTCTCGTGCTGGCGCTGGCGTGAGCCGGGGAAACGGGCTATCCCGCCCAATCACCCCGCCGACGCCAGACCGGAGCCTGCCATGACGCACGCCCCCTCCCACCCTCGCCGACGGCGAGACCCTGATCGCCCGCTTCAGCGGCAACCCGGCGACCTACGTCAAGGAACACGTGATGCTCGCCGCCATCGGCGCCGTCGGCGCGACCGGCGTGTTGATGGCAATGGGCAATCCGCATGCCTGGACCGGCGCGGTAGGCGCGCTGCTCGCGATCGTCATCCGGGGGGTCTATGTCTATTCCGAAGCGGTCGGCCAGACCTGGCAGCTCACCGACAAACGGCTGCTTTCGCCCGCCGGAATGGCGATCCGGCTGAGCGACATCGCCGATGTGCGCACAATCATCTCGGCCGCCCAGGTGGTGACCCACAAGGGCGACAAATACCTCATAAAATACCAGCCGGACCCCAAGGCGGTGGCCGAGACGATCAAGACGGGGCGAACCTGACCCGCCGGACAGCCGCTGTCGCGGTTCAGATGCGACCGAAGACGCCCCCAAAAGGGTTTCGGCGCCGCCGTGACCGCTTCGCTGTTCGTTCGGGCCCCACCCGAACCGCACTCTGCGTGTTGCCCCCCGTGTTGCCCCCCGCAGCCGCGCCGCCTATACCGGGCGCATGGACGCCGACGGGCCGCAGATGACCGGTTTCACCGACACCCCCACCGACACTGGCGCGCAAGCCGCAGTACCGGGTTGGGAAGACATCCTCGACCCGGGCGAAGAAGATCGTCTGGCAGGGACGGCCCGACCAGGGGTTCCACGTCGCCGCCCGCGAAATCCCGAGTGCCATCTTCGCGCTGTTCTTTTCCGGCTTTGCAGTGTTCTGGATGACCAAGGCGGCACAAACCGGGGGGCCGTTCTGGATGTTCGGCCTGATCCATTTCTCGGTCGGTCTCGGCATCTTCTGGAAATCGCTCTTCGGCGCCACCCGGCGTCGCCGCAATACCTGGTACACGCTGACCGACCGGCGCGCCTTCATCGCGACAAAATCCGCGCGCAAGGGCAGGGAGCTGAAGGGCTTCCCGATCACGCCCGAGACCAGGATCGCGTTTGAGGACGGCCCCCCGGCCACCATCGATTTCGCCCGCGAACGCCGCAAAGGCAACAAGGGACGCAGCTACACTGTGTCCATCGGTTTCGAACGCATCGCCGATGGCCAGAAGGTGCTCGCGCTCCTGCGGCAGGCCCAGCGCAGGGAGGCAGACACATGAGCGGACGCCCGGACATTTCAACCGCCCTGGAAGAGGGCGAAGTACTGCTCTGGCAAGGCCACCCGAAACGCGGCCGGCCGATCTCCCGCCGGGCCAGCCTGATCGGTGTGCTGTTCTACACCGGCACCATTGCGCTCTTGCTGTTCGCCTGGTGGCTGGAAATCTACAAGGGGCATCTGCCGGGTGTGCGCCTCTTCCTCTACGGGGTGATCGGCACCGCGGCCTTCTTCACCTTCGTCGGCCTGAGGATAACCCTGCTCGACCGGCGCCGCGCCCGCGCCCGTGATGCGCGCACCGTCTACGGGATCACTAACCGGCGGGTGCTGGCTCTGGCGGGGCCCTACGCCGCCGAGGTCCCCCTGAGACCCGGAGTGCGCGCCGAGATCAAGGCGGGGGGGGTGAACGTGGAGGGGTCCGGGGCAAAGATCCGCCTCGACCGGCTCAAGGACGCGAAAGCGGCACATGACATCCTCGTGGCCGAGATCGGGGGACAAGGATGACAACCACCACATTCACCAACGCGCGCCTCATCGACCCCGAAACCGGCACCGTGTCCCTCGGCAGTCTCACCATTCGCGATGGCCTGATCGCAGGCCGCGACATGTTGCCGGGCCACGCGCCGCAGGGCGAGATCATAGATTGCGGCGGCAAGCACCTCGCCCCCGGGCTCGTCGATATCGGCGTCAAGATCGGCGAGCCCGGCGAGCGCCACAAGGAAAGCTTCCGCACCGCCGGGGCGGCCGCAGCGGCGGGCGGGGTGACCACGATGGTGACCCGGCCCGACACCACCCCCGCGATCGACACCCCCGAGACGCTCGATTTCGTCACCCGCCGGGCCCGTGAGGTCGCACCTGTCCGGGTTCATTCGATGGCCGCGCTCACCAAGGGGCGCGAGGGCCGCGAGATGGTCGAGGTGGGGTTCCTGATGGATGCGGGCGCCGTCGCCTTTACAGATTGCGACCGGGTGGTGACCGACCCCAAGGTGTTCTCGCGCGCGCTCACCTATGCCGGGCGCCTTGGCGCACTGGTGATGGCCCATCCACAGGAGCCGGGGCTCTCGAACGGTGCCGCCGTGACTTCTGGCAAGTTTGCCACGCTCAGGGGCCTGCCGGCGGTCTCGCCGATGGCCGAGCGCATGGGGCTGGAGCGTGACATGGCGCTGGTCGAGATGACCGGCGCGCGTTATCACGCCGACAACCTTTCCGCCCGGGTGGCACTGCCGGTTCTGGAGCGGGCCAAAGCCGCCGGGATCGACGTGACCGCGGGGGTCAACGTCCACCACCTCACGCTCAACGAGCTCGATGTCGGCGCCTACCGGACCTTCTTCAAGCTGAAACCGCCGCTGCGCGCGGAAGACGACCGGGTGGCGATGGTCGAGGCCGTGGCGACGGGACTGATCGACGTGATCTCGTCGATGCACACGCCGCAGGACGAGGAATCGAAACGGCTGCCTTTCGAGGAAGCCGCCTCCGGCGCGGTCGGGCTTGAAACCCTGTTGCCGGCGGCGCTGCGCCTCGTCCACGCAGGCAGCATCGAGCTTGCGGTGCTGTGGCGCGCGCTGTCGCTGAACCCGGCCCGCCGGTTCGGCCTGCCGGGCGGGACGCTGGCCGAAGGGGCCCCCGCCGATCTGGTACTGTTCGACGCCGATGCGCCGTTCGTGCTGAGCCGGTTCGATCTGCGCTCCAAGTCGAAGAACACGCCCTTCGACGAGGCGCGGATGCAGGGCCGGGTGCTGGGCACCTGGGTGGGCGGTGAGCGGGTGTTTTCGCCGTCATGATCCGTGAGGTGCAGGCCGATGAGCTTGGTAGGCTGTCTGCGCTATGCCGACGCGCCAAGGCGCATTGGGGCTATAGCGCTGCGGTGATGGCGGCCTTTGAGCGCGAGCTGACACTGCGGCCCGAATACCTCGGGCCGGGACTTGTCTGCTGGGATGCCGGTGAGCCTGCGGGCCTCGCACGGGTGAGCGTTTCCGGGCTGTTGGCCGATCTTGAATACCTTTTCGTAGATCCGTCGGCGATGGGGCAGGGTATCGGACAAGACCTGTTCACCTGGGCCGTCGATCACGCCCGCCGCAAAGGCGCGCGGCGGCTTGGCATTGACAGTGACCCCTTCGCCGAGCCGTTCTATCTTCATATGGGCGCGATCCGCGTTGGTGCCGCGCCGTCCGGCTCGATCCCTGGCCGGATGCTGCCGCGCCTCGCCCTTGACTTCGTCTGACCGGAGAGACATTTGCCCGAATTCACCACGCCCCTCGCCCTGCTCGCCTTCACATTCCTTGCCGGCTACCTGCTCGGCTCGGTGCCCTTCGGCCTGGTCTGGGCGAAGCTTTTCGGGCTGGGCGACATCCGCGCGATCGGCTCGGGCAACATCGGCGCGACCAACGTTCTGCGCACCGGCAACAAGCTCGCGGCCTTTCTCACGCTGGTTGGCGACATCGGCAAGGGTGCCGCGGCCGTGCTGGTGGCGCGGTTCCTCATTGGCGAGGACGCGGCGCAGGCGGCGGGGCTCGGCGCCTATCTCGGCCATCTCTTCCCGGTCTACATCGGCTTCAAGGGCGGCAAGGGGGTGGCGACCTGGCTCGGCACGCTCGTGGCCCTTGCCTGGCCGGTCGGGCTTGCCGCCGCAGGCACCTGGCTTCTGGTCGCGGCGCTGTTTCGGATTTCCTCGCTTGCGGGGTTGACCGCGGCCGCGCTGGGCCCGGTCTGGGCGCTGGTGCTCGGACGGCCGGAGGCGGTGGTGATCGCGCTCCTGCTCGGCGCACTGATCTTCCAGCGCCATCATCAGAACATCAAACGGCTTCTCAAGGGCGAGGAGCCGAAGATCGGGCGGAAATAGCCCGGTTCGCCCGTTCGTGCGCGCAAGGCGCGTGATTCTCAGGCGCACCAGTTGCCGGAACCGAAAACCTTCGTCATTGAATTGACGCAATATTGGGTGCAGATTCAGGGGTGAACATTACCCTCGAGGGAGATGACTCCATGACATTTGGCGCATCCATCAAGACCTGTTTCTCAAAGTACGTGACGTTTTCGGGCCGGGCGCAGCGCTCGGAATTCTGGTGGTGGGTCCTGTTCACCTGGATCACCTCGATGGTGCTCGGCGGGGTGGACTCGTTCCTGTTCGGGACTGTGACCACCTACGACGGCGGTTTCGAGGCCTCGACGAACAACCCGGTCCTGTCGGGGATCTTTTCGCTCGCCATCCTCCTGCCGACCATTTCGGTGACGGTGCGGCGCCTGCATGACACCGACCGCAGCGGCTGGTGGTACTGGCTCGCGCTGATCCCGTTGATCGGCATCATCATTCTGATCGTCTGGTGGGCCACCGAAGGCACCCGCGGACCCAACCGCTTCGGCGACGACCCGTTGAACCCGGGTGCGGGCGATGGCGGATATGGCGCCTACGGCGGCGAGGGGCTGACCGCGTCTTCGGTGCCGACCGTGCCGCGGGACTGAAACACGCCGGCCGGCCCCCGGGTCTGGGGGGCGGTCGCACCGACACCCGATATGGCAGTCTGGAAACGAGCCCTGAGCCTCGCCGCCAAGACCCCGGCGAAGCGCAACCGCGCGGTCGATTTCTATCGCGTGGTCGCGCTTTTGGTGGTCGTGACGGGGCATTGGCTGGTCAATGCGTTTCACTACGATGACGGCGAGCTGACAACCGCCCGCATCCTGACCGTGCAGCCCTGGACCCAGTACCTCACCTGGCTGTTCCAGGTGATGCCGGTGTTTTTCGTGGTCGGCGGCTATGCCAATGCCGCGTCCTGGGCTTCGGCCTTGGAGAGCGACGCGAAGCGCCGGGTCTGGGCAGGCGCGCGGGTGCGGCGGCTGCTCCTGCCCATCGTGCCGCTGGTCCTGCTCTGGGTGGTCGTCGCCGTGGTCGCGAACCTTGCCGGAATGTCGCCGGATCTCATCCGCAGCGCGACGCGGGGCGGGCTGATCCCGACCTGGTTCCTCGCCGTCTATGTCCTGGTGACTCTGCTGGTCCCGGCCACTTTCGCGTTCTGGCGCAAGGCAGGCTTCACCTCGGTGCTGATGTTCGTCTTCGCCGCGGGCATGGTTGATTTCCTCGCCTTCACCCGCGACGCGGATTGGCTGCGCTGGGTCAATTACGGCTTTGCCTGGCTGGCCGCGCACCAGCTTGGCTATTGGTGGCAGCGGCGACAGCCCGGCAAGGTCGCGCCGGTCCTGCTGATCCTGTTCGGCGTGGGCACGCTCTGGCTGCTCGTCGGTTCGCTCGGCTACCCGGTGTCGATGATCTCGATCCCCGGTGCGGAGGTTTCCAATTCAAGCCCGCCGACCTTTGCGATGCTCGCGATCGGGGCGATCCAGGCCGGGCTCATGCTGCTCTTGTCGGACCGGCTCTCGCGCTGGCTCGCGGCGCCTTCGCGCTGGGCGGCTGTGATCGTCGTCGGCGCCCGGATGATGACGATCTATCTGTGGCACACCACCGCTCTCGTGGCCGCACTGGGCATCGCGCTTCTGCTCGACGGGGCGGGCTTGCGCCTGGCTCCGGGCAGCGGTGCGTGGTGGCTGGCGCGCCTTGGATGGATCGCGGTGCTGGCGGTCGCGATCCTCCCGTTCCTGGCGCTGTTCGGCTGGGTCGAGGGGCGCGCGCAGCGGATGCCGGTCGTAATGCCCGGGCGCCTACGGGTGATCGCCGGGGCGCTGGTCGCGGGTGTCGGCATCGCCTTCCTGGCGCTGCAGGGCACGAGCGCCCACACCGCGCTGGGCCTCAACCTTCCGCCGATCCTGGCGACGCTTGGCGGCGTCGCGCTGGCGACCTGGCGCGGGCGACAGGGTCAGTAGCTGTAGTCGGCGTAGATCCGGTTGAGATCGCCGTTCCAGTCGCCGTGGTAGTGTTCGAGCAGCTCGTCGGCGGGCGTCTTGCCATCTTCGACGCTGTCTTCGAGCGCGGCGAGGAAATGGCGCTCGTCGGGGACCATGCCGCCAAAGCCCGGCCGGGCGCGGCGCCGCAGCCCGCCGCGGGCGATGTCGAGCACGTTTTCGGCGAGCACCCGCATGTGCAGGTTGCCGACCTGGCCCTGGAGCCCGTCGACCGAGGCGGCGACCCGGAGCGCTTCGCGGGTTTCCGCATCCCAGTCCTTGACCAGGTCCCAGGCGGCATCGAGCGCGAGATCGTCATAGATCAGCCCGACCCAGAAGGCCGGCAGCGCGCAGATCCGCCGCCAGGGGCCGCCGTCGGCGCCGCGCATCTCCATGAACTTCTTGATCCGGACTTCGGGGAAGATCGTGGTGAGGTGGTCGGCCCAGTCGGACAGCGTCGGGATCTCGCCCGGGAGTGCGGGGAGGCGTCCGTTCATGAAATCGCGGAACGACTGGCCGCGCGCGTCGACGTAGGTGCCGTTGCGGTAGACGAAGTACATCGGCACATCGAGCGCGTAGTCGACGTATCGCTGGAAGCCCATGCCGTCTTCGAACACGAACGGCAGCATGCCGGTGCGTGCCGGGTCGAGATCGCGCCAGATCCGCGAGCGCCAGGATTTGTGGCCATTGGGCTTGCCGTCGAGAAACGGCGAGTTGGCGAACAGTGCGGTCGCCACCGGCTGCAACGCGAGGCCGACGCGGAACTTCTTCACCATGTCGGCTTCGGAGGCGAAGTCGAGGTTCACCTGCACGGTGCAGGTGCGATACATCATCTGTTTGCCGTGGGTGCCGACCTTGTCCATGTAGTCGGTCATCAGCTTGTAGCGGCCCTTGGGCATCATCGGCATGTCGTCATGCGACCAGACGGGCGCGGTGCCGAGGCCGATGAAGCGGGCGCCGATCTGGTCGGCCACGGCCTTCACCTCGCGCAGGTGTTCGTTCACCTCGTCGCAGGTCTGGTGAATGGTCCCGAGCGGCGCGCCGGACAGCTCGAGCTGGCCGCCGGGTTCGAGCGAGATGTTGGCGCCCTTGAGCTCCAGCCCGATGATATGCTCGCCCTCGTGGATCGGCGACCAGCCGTAGGTGTCGCGCAAGCCCTCGAGCATCGCCTTGATCGAGCGCGGGCCGTCGTAGGGGAGCGGTTTCAGGGTATCCTTGCAGTAGCCGAACTTCTCGTGCTCGGTGCCGATGCGCCATTCTTCGATGGGTTTGCAGCCGGAGGATAGGTATTCGGCAAGCTGTTCGGGCCGTTCGATCGGTCCGCCGCCGGACTGGGGAATGGACATGGGGGGCCTCCGGGGCTGGTCGGTTCGCGTTCCCGGGATTCCTGTGGGAAGTGCGGGGCAGTGTCAATGTCAATGCGTTGCCGAGGCGGCGCGGGCGGCGCGGGAGCTTTCAGGATTACGGAGTTCCGGATTTGGGGAGATCCGAATTTTGCTCAAGTGATTGAATTTAATGAATTAATCACTACCACAAACAGCGTGAAAGCTCTCATCACGATTTGGCAGGGTTTCGAAATGCGAAAGCCCGAGCCGTCTCCCGCCGCCGCGCGCCTTACCGCCGCCAGATCACGATCGTCTCGCGGGGCCGCCCCTGGCTCGCGCGGATCGCCGCCTCCATGTCGGCGCCGGGCAGGGCGGTGAGCGCGTCGAAAAGCGCCTCGGTGCCCGCCGCCGAGGCCGGCACGCTCAACCGCTCGCCGTTGCCGGTGAACCGCCAGACCGGGAGCCCGGCCCGGTCGGGAACGATGGCGACCTCGTAGAGACCGTCGAGCGAGAAGAAACCGCCGCCCACCGGGGCAAGATAGGCGATCTGGCGTTCGTCCACCTCGACCACCCCCAGCCCGCCGCTGCCGCCGTGGAACCGCGCCCGCTGGACCGACGCCCAAAGCATCGATGCGCCGCCGACGGCCAGCGCCCAGCCCACCCATTTGATGAGCCCGAGCGAGGTGAGGCCCCACCAGAGACCGAGCGCGAGCACCATGCCCGCGACCATAGCGCCGCGCCAGCGCTTGAGTTCGGCGGCCGCTTCCGGGCGAATGAAGTTCATGGTCGGTCCTCGGTTTCGTCGCGCCGGTCATAGGGCGCGCGCAGGCGTTCGAATGTCATGTCGGAGAAATCGCGGATCAGTCGCCGGTCCAACAGGCGCCCGTCCCGCCCGATGCGGGCAAAATGCAGGGCACCCTGCTCTGCGAAATGCAGCCCGTCGTGCCAGGCTTCCGCCCATTCCCAGCCGGGATATTCCACTCGTGCCTGCGCGTGGCACGCGAGCGCGTACCGGTTGGCGATGATCGAGCGGTCTGCCTCGCCGACGGTAAACGTGAGTTCGATCTGCCAGCCGGTTTCGAGCGCGCGCCACAGCTTGACGCCGTAGCCGGGCACGGCATCGGACTTCCACCCCCGCCGTACCATCGTCGCGGCGTGCAGCGCGCCCATGTGAAATCCGTCGGTCCCATGCGGAAACGCGTCAAGCCGGGCCTGCACCAGCCCGTCCGCCCCGTCCGGCAACGTCGCGCCGCCATTGAGAAAAACCTCACCTGTCTCGGTGAACGCGCCACCTCCGAACCATGTGTCGGTCTGCGGCAGAAACGCGACGGCGTGAAGATACGGCGCGCGGGAAATTGCCGTCCACCACGGGGGGCGACCGTCCGGTGATCCGCCCTTGCCGGCGAAATAGATCAGGTGTCGACCGTCCGGCGACAGATCGGACCGGTGTTCGTAGATCCGCCCGTTGAACCACTGGCCGAGTTCGAACGCGTCGGTGGTGCGGTCCCAACCGATGCTGGCAACCTGCCGGGTCGGGCCACGGCGCAGGATCACCGCATCGTTGCTCGCTTCGGCGGTCAGAACATGCAGGCGCGGCGGAACCATCAGCCATTCCTCCATCCGGTGTCCGCCCGATCTACGGCCCGGTCGGTGGGGTTTGTGGCGACTGACCCGACTTCCCGCCCTCCGATCACCTGCGGCTCGGCCAGGATCGCCAGCGTATAGGCCCCGATCCGGTCGAACCCGATCGCTTCGTAGGCCCGGCAGGCGGCCGGGCCGGAGGCGAACAGGATGGCGGTGTCGACCCCGTCGGTGTGCACCTCGGCCATGTGCAGCGCCACTGCGCGGCGGGCATGTCCGCGCCCGCGCAGCGCGGGCGGCGTGAAGACTCCGCCGATCTGCACCATGTCCGGCAGCCGGGCGTTGATCGCGGTCATGGCGACCGGGGTGCCGTCGATCTCCAGGATGCGCACGTCGCCACTGGTGAGCGCGCGCTCGGTGCGGCCGCTTGCCTCTTCGTCGAGCCGGTCGGGCGCACTCATGTGAAGCTCGGCGCTATAGGCGCGGGTCCAGGTGAAGATCAGGTCGCGGTCGGCCGCGACCGGCGCGCGGATTTCGCCGGGGCCGGGCGGCAGGCGCAGGGCATCGAGGCGCAGCCGGTACAGCGGTTCGGGGTTGTCCAGCGCGAAGGCCGCCGAGGCGACCCCCAGGGCCCGTTTCGCCGCCTCCACCTGATCGGGCACGCCGGTGAAACCTTTCACGTGGCGCCCCACGATCCGGGACGCGAAGGCGGCGAACAGTTCGGGCGGCGTTGCCGGGCGCCTGGATCTGGACATATCCGCCGTTGGAGATCCCGAAGACCGCGGTGACGGCGTGCGTGCCGGCCAGCCAAAAGGCAGTTCCATGCGGTGACGTATGGTCGTACAGTCCGAGATCCAGCAGGTTCGAGCGCAAAAACATGCTGGTCTCGGCATGGCGCGCGAGGAACGTCTCGATCTGGGGTTCATCCCCCGGCCGGGCGGTGCGCAGCATCACCAGTCTCCCATGGTCGATTGCCACAGCGTGAGCGCCGCCACTGCTGCGGTATCGGCGCGCAGAATGCGGGGGCCGAGGCGAACCGGGCGGGCGCAGTCCATCGCGCGCAGCCGCTGCCGCTCGGCCGGGGAAAACCCGCCCTCGGGGCCGATGAGAATGGCCCACGGGTTGCGCGGATCCCTCGTCGCCTCCTCGGCGGCGAAGGGGGACGGATGCCGCGACGTGCCATCCGCGAGCGTCTCGTCGGCGAACAGGATCGGCCGCTCCTGCGGCCAGCTGTCGAGGACAGCGCGGAGTTTCTGCGGCGCTGCGACCGGTGGCACGAAGGTGCCGCCGCATTGTTCGGCCGCCGCGACCGCGTGGGCCTGCAGCCGGTCCACCTTCACCCGCTCGGCATTGGTGAACGCGGTCAGCACCGGCAGGATCCGGGCCGCGCCCATCTCGGCCGCCTTTTCGACGATGAAATCGGTACGCGCCTTCTTGATCGGTGCGAACAGCAGCCAGAGGTCGGGCGGATCGAGCTGCGGGGCGGCCTGTCCGAGGCAGGCAAGGGTGCCTGCGCGTTTCCGCGCCACGGCCACTTCTGCCGACCATTCCCCGTCGACCCCGTTGAACAGGGCAAGCCGCGCGCCCTGGGTGAGCCGCATTACGCCGAACAGGTAATGCGCCTGCTCCTTGGTGAGCGCGACGCGTTTGCCCTCCCCCAAGGGGGCGTCTACAAAGAGGCGGATTTTCTCGCGGGCCAGCATGGGGGCACGATATGGCGGTGGACAGGGATAGGCCAGAGGCCCCGGAAACCGTGGGCCAGGTTTCCGATGCCGTGACCGGCAACTGGGTCGACCACCTCGCGCCGGCCCGGTCGCGGCCCTATCTGCGCCTCTCCCGCGCCGACCGCCCGATCGGCACCTGGCTGCTCCTGCTGCCCTGCTGGTGGGGGCTGTTGCTGGGGATCGGCGAGACCGGCACATTCGGCTGGCACGACGCCTGGATCGCGCTCGGCACGGGGCTCGGCGCCTGGCTGATGCGCGGAGCCGGGTGCACCTGGAACGACATCACCGACCGCGAGTTTGACGCCGCCGTGACCCGCACCATGTCGCGCCCGATCCCCTCGGGCCAGGTCAGCGTGCGGCAGGCCTTCGGCTGGCTGGCCGTGCAGGCGCTGATCTCGTTCGCGATTCTGCTCACCTTTCATCCGAACGCCATCCTGCTCGGCCTCGTCTCGCTCGGGCCGGTGGCGATCTATCCCTTCGCCAAGCGGTTCACCTGGTGGCCGCAGGTGTTTCTCGGGATCGCCTTCAACTGGGGCGCGCTTCTGGCCTACACCGCCCACACCGGCAAGCTCGGTTGGCCCGCCGTCGTGCTCTACCTGGCCGGTATCGCCTGGACCCTGTTCTACGACACGATCTATGCCCACCAGGACAAGGAGGATGACGCGCTCATCGGCGTGAAATCCACCGCGCGGCTGTTCGGGGGGCATACCTCGGCCTGGTTGCGGGCATTCCTCGTGCTTTGCGTGCTGCTGATGGCGCTCGCGGTGGTGCTCGCTTTCACACCGGAGAGGTCCGTCCTGGCCCTTGTCGTAGCGCTGGGCGCGCCCTGGTTTCTCGGTTGGCACCTGTCTTGGCAGCTTCGGGTCCTCGACACCGAAGATCCCGACACCTGCCTGATGCTCTTTCGCGCCAACCGGGACGCCGGTCTCATCCCTGTGCTGTTTCTTGCCGTCGCCGCCCTCGTGTGATTGCGCGCCCCCGCAGGGCACCCTATTGAGGTGCATCTGAACTGGAACTCCCATGCCTGAGCTGATCCCGCCCCTCAAACCGCGCCGCTCCTACGGCTTCCTGTCTATCGCCGTGCTCGCGGTCGTTGCCGTCATCGCCCTGGCCGCGGCTTGGGGCGCGCTGGTGGCAGTCGAGCGCACGTCCAGAACCGCAGTGGACCACGCATTGTTCCTTTCCGGCGAAGACTGGGCGGAGGTGGAGGTCAATGGCCTGCAGGTTATCCTGTCCGGCGATGCGCCCTCGGAAGCGGCCCGGTTCGCCGCACTTACGGCGGCCGCGCACGAGGTCGATGGCGCCCGGGTGATCGATCAGATGGTCCTGCCCGAGGCGGTCGCGATCGAGCCGCCGCGGTTCTCTGTCGAAATGCTGCGCAACGAGGCCGGCATTTCCCTGATCGGGCTGATTCCGGCCGAAACCGACCGCGAGGCGCTGACCACGCGGATGCGCGCGATCGATCCGATCAAGCCGGTGGCGGACTTCCTCGAGACCGCCGAGCACCCGACACCGCAGGGCTGGGACAACGCGCTCGATTTCGCACTGGACGTGGCCGGAATGCTGCCGCGCTCGAAGATTTCGATGGATGCCGAACACGTGGCCGTGGAGGCCATCGCGACGTCGCCCGACCAGAAGCGGGAATGGGAACAGGAGATCCGGCGCGAACGTCCGGCCGGTATGCGCCTCGCGCTCGACATCCGCGCGCCGCTCGACGTGATCTCGCCCTATATCGTGCGGTTTCTTTCCGACGAGCAGGGCGCGCGTTTCGACGCCTGCACCGCCTACAGCCCGGCCGACGGCAACAAGATCATCTCTGCCGGAATCGCAGCCGGGGTGAAGGGCGCGGTCGACTGCACCATCGGGCTGGGCGTGCCATCGCCCGACTGGCCCGACGCGGTGGCGCGCGGCATCAGGGCGGTGCACGACATGGGCGGCGGCTCGCTCACCTTTTCCGACGCCGACATCACCCTGATCGCGCCGCCGGAAACGCCGCAGGACACCTTCGACCGGGTGATCGGCGAGCTCGAGGCCGATCTGCCGGAGGTGTTTTCCCTCCACGGCGTGTTGACGGAGCCCGAAACGGGCCCGGTCTCGCCCGCTGGCCCGCCAGAATTCATCGCCACCCTTGCCGACGGCGGTGCCGTGCAACTGCGCGGCCGGGTGGCGAGCGAACAGGACCGCACCATTGTCGAAACCCTTGCCCGCGCGCGGTTCGGCACCCGCAACGTCTATGCGCCGCTGCGGCTCGACCCCGCGCTGCCCGCCTCCTGGGCGGTGCGCACGCTTGCGGGGCTCGAAGCGCTCGACCAGCTGGCGGACGGCCGGGTGGTGGTGCGCCCCGACGTGGTCACGGTTGCCGGCTCCACCGGCGACAAGGGGGCCTCGGCCGAGATCTCGCGTCTTCTGTCGGAGAAACTCGGCAATGCGCGAAGACTTCCGGGTGAACGTGAAATACGAGGAAGCCCTCGACCCGGTCGCCGCGATGCCGACGCCGCAGGAATGCGTGGCTGACGTCAACGCGGTGCTGGCGCGCAGCAAGATCACCTTCGCCCCGGGCTCGGCCGAAATCGAGCGGGGGTCTGCGACGACCGTCGACCGGATCGCCGACATCCTGAAGACCTGCCCGGATGTCGCGATGGAAATCGCCGGCTATACCGACAGCCAGGGCCGCGAGGAAATGAACCAGGCGCTGTCGCAACGCCGGGCCGAGGCGGTCGTCTCGGCGCTGCTTGCCCGGCGGGTGTTGACCACCAACCTCAAGGCGTTCGGCTACGGTGAGAATTCCCCGATTGCCGACAATGACACCGAGGACGGACGCGAGGCCAACCGGCGGATCGAGTTCAGCCTGGTTGGCGAGACCCGTCCCCGGACCGCGGTGGCCGAAGGCGACGCGCCGACGATCCGCCCGCTGGCCCGCCCGAGCCCGGATGGTACAGATGAGACCGGAGCAGTGGTCCCGGTGGAAGAAGATGCAGCTGAAACGGTGCCCGGAACGGATGACGGCGAAGCCGGGGAGACGGTGCCGGAGGACGGGGCCGAAGTGGCCGCCGAGCCCGCACCCGATACGCCGGATGCGGCCGGAGAGGCCGTCGGCGACGGCGCCGCGGAGCCTGGCGACGACGCCGCGGAACCGGAGGCGCCGGACTCCGACGCCGGGACTGACGCCGGGACCGATCCCGAGGCGGACCCGCCGGTAACGGTCGCAGACACGGAGGCAGACACGGCGGCCGACGCGACCGATGAGGCCGCGGTCGTGGATACGGACGCAGTCGACTCTGAAGAAGGCGCCGCGGCACCAGAGGGGGCGGCGATGGCGGCCGGCATCGATGAGGCCGGTGGAGACGACACCGCCTCTTCGACGCCCGCGGATTCGGGAACCGATCCCGACGCCACCGTCGCCGAAACCGAAGCGGAGCTCGCGGCCGACCTGGCCGCCGAGGTCGCCGACCCGGCCACGCCGGACGCCGGCCTTGAGGATGCTGGGGCGCCGGACCTTCCGGCGGATCCCGCAGCGACCACCGCACCAGCGCAGACCGCAGCGGAACTGGACGCGGCGACGGGCGACACGGGGACGGCCGAGGACCCGGCGCCGGAACCTGCACCGGATGACGTGGCCTCCTCGGAGGCAACCGCAGCGACCGGATCTGCCGAAGACGAGACGGACACCGTCGCGGATGAGGCGGCGACCGCCACCGAAACGGCGGATATCCCTCCCGTCACCGAGACCCCCGACGCGACGGTGGATGCCGATGCGAGCGGAGAGGCCGACGTGACAGGTGAGGGGGATGCAGACGGGGAGGACGTGGTCGGGGAGGACCTGGCCGGCGATACCGAGGCGACGGGAGAAGACGAAACGCCCGGAACTGACGAACCGACGGAAGAAGTCGTGACGGAAGAAGCCGCGACCGGGGATGTCGAGACCGCGGGCGACGACGCTGAGGCTGCCGAAGCCGCCGCGGGCGATACTGCCGTTGCCCAGGCAAGCGACATCTCGGCGACCCGCCCACGCGCGCGTCCGCCGCTTGTCGTGCATCCCGATCTCGAAGGCATCCGGCCACGGCCGCGGCCCGCCATCGTGCCCAACGCCCCGACCACGGAGTGAACCCATGAACCGCACCGAGTTCATCATCGTCACCGCCATCATACTCTTCGTGGCCTTCCTTTTGGGGTGGTTCGCGCATTGGCTTATCCACCGCTTCACCCGGGTCGCGACGAGCGACATGAGTGAGCTCGACCGCATTGCGCAGGCGCTGCACGAGGCAGAGGAAACCCGCGACCAGGCGATTACCTATCTGCAAAAGCGCGAGGCGGAGATGTCGAACAACCTCGCCCAGACCAAAGCGGAGCTGACTGCCGCGATGGAAGGCCTGCGCGATGCGCGCAAGGAAGCCGAGGAGCTGCGCGGCTATATCGAGGAACAGAGCCAGGGGTGACACCGGCGGGCGCTGTGGGCCGGAGTGCCGGGCAGCCGGCAAGGCGGTTGACCGGCGGGAGACACCCACGCGCTCGATGCGCTGATGTCCGGAGAAATGGCATCACGCTGAAAATCCGGGAAAAGCCCCGGCATTCGGGCTGATTGGCCAGGGTTTCGAGGGCTGATCGTCGGTCAGGGCGCGCCAGTTATGCGTCGCGGTCAGGGAATGAGACCGCCATCGACGTCGTCGCCGGTCTCGTTCATCAACCGCTCAAGCGACGGCACCACCACGCGGCGCTTGCCATCGAGCTCGATGATCCCGGCTTTTTTCAGCGCCGAAATCTGCCGGCTGACGGTTTCCAAGGTCAACCCCAGGTAGTCCGCCATCGCTTCGCGGGTCAGCGGCAGCTCGAAATTCATCCCGTCTTGAGGCGTGTGTTTCTTGAGCGCGGCATCGCGCCGGGAGACGATAGTGAGCAGCGAGGCGATCTTCTCGCGCGCCGTCTTGCGGCCCAGCACCAGCATCCATTCCCGGGCCGAATCGAGCTCGTCCAGCGTCATCTCGAGCAGCCGCGTGCCGATATGCGGCGTGGTGGTCATGAGATCCTCGAACGGCGACTTGCGGAAACAACAAATCGTGAGGTCGGAAACCGCCACCACGTCGAACGGCGCAGAATCGCGGCCCGGCCGGCCGATGAAATCCGACGGCAGCAACAGGCCCACCATCTGGGTGCGCCCGTCTTCCATCGTCTGGCTGAGCGAAGCGATGCCGGTGACCACCGAAGCGACGAATTCCATATGGTCTCCGGCCCATATTACCGGCTGTCCGGCCTCGTAGCTGCGGTAGTACTTGATGCCTTCGAGCCGCTTCAGCTCGTCTGGCTCACACCGCGAACAGACCGCCTGATGCTTGATCGGGCAGTTCCAGCACTCCTTGGTGTCGAGGGACACATCCATCTTGGCTTTCATGCCGGAAATCCGATTTGATCCTGATCAAAGTGGCGCGCGCAGTTTCCGCTAGAGCCTATTCGAATGCAGCAACACACGCAACTTCGCAAACTCGGCCTGTTCGACGCACGGGTGCCCCGCTATACGAGCTATCCCACCGCCCCGCAATTCAAACCGGGGGTCGGTAGCGACATCGTGTCCGAGTGGATTTCGGAGATACCGCAAGGCAGTTCCGTCTCTCTCTACGTCCATGTTCCGTTCTGCCGGAGGTTGTGCTGGTTCTGCGCCTGCCGCACCCAGGGCACGCAGTCCGCGGAGCCGGTCGCGGCCTATGTCGAGACGTTGAAGAAAGAGCTCGCGCTCATCGCGGCGCGGCTTCCCGACGGGGTGACGTTCGAACATCTGCACTGGGGCGGGGGCACGCCGACGCTGCTCGACCCGCAGATGATCGCCGATCTCGCGGGGGCGATCTTCGACGTGGCGCCGCTGGCTGCGGGCGCGCAGTTCTCGGTCGAGATCGACCCGACCGAGATCGACGGGCCCCGGCTCGATGCGCTGGCCGCCGCGGGCCTCAACCGCGCCTCGATCGGGGTGCAGGATTTCGACCCGATGATCCAGGAAGTGATCGGACGGCCGCAGAGTTACGAGATCACGAAAGAAGCGATCGACGGGCTCAGAGAGCGCGGCATCCGGTCGCTGAACGTCGATCTGCTCTACGGCCTGCCGCACCAGACCGAAGCGCGGATCGCCAACTCGGTGAACAAGGTCATCAGTCTCGGTCCCGACCGGATCGCGCTGTTCGGCTATGCCCATGTGCCGTGGATGTCCAAGCGCCAGCAGCTGATCCCGACCGACGCGCTGCCGACGCCGGAAGCCCGGCTGGACCTCTACAACGTTGCCCGTGATCTGTTCGTCGACGCCGGTCTGGAAGAGATCGGCATCGATCATTTCGCCAAGCCCGACGACGGACTCGCGATTGCCCACCGCAAAGGTACCATGCACCGCAATTTCCAGGGCTACACCGAGGACAAGTCGCCCGCGTTGATCCCCGTGGGGGCCTCGTCGATCGGGCGCTTTCCGCAGGGCTACGCCCAGAACGAACCCTCGACCTCGAAATACCAGGAGCGGGTGCGCGCGGGCGACCTGGCCACCGCCAAGGGCCATGTCTTCGCCGGCGACGACCTCGTGCGCGCCCGGATCATCGAGCTTCTACTGTGCGACTTCCGCGCCGATCTCGGGGCGGTCGCGGCGGAGCTTGGGGAACCGTTGGAGCGGATCGTGGCGATGGCCGACGGGCTCGACGAGGCGCTGCCGGGGACGACCACGCTGGAAGGCGGGGTGCTCACCATCCTCGACGATGCGAGGCCGCTGGCGCGCATGATCGCGCGGTATTTCGATGCTTACGACATGAGTTCCGCGCGCCATTCGCAGGCGGTGTGAGACCGGCGAGGGCCAGGCCTGAGGGATCTCTGTCGCTGGCCGGTTGAAGCTCCTTCGACTCGTCCGATCCGCCCCGGCGTGGCCGGGGATTATCCGCATGGCCGCAATATGATACCGGTATCTTGGAAAACCCGGCCCGTGAATGCTGCGCGGGTGTGCATGACACCGCGCATCCGCTGCGGGGCAGCCGGGGGCCAGACCTTGGGAGAACACGCATGGACTTCATCGCCGCCGCTCGCCAGATCATCGGCCAGCCGAATGTCCTGACCGGTGCCGATACGGCGCGCTACGCCAGTGACTGGACCGGGAAGTACGCCGCAGAACCTCTTTGCGTGGTCCGGCCCGGCGACACCGGCGAGGTCGCGGCCCTGGTCACCCTGGCGAGCGACACCGAAACACCCCTCGTGCCCATCGGCGGCAACACCGGCCAGACCGGCGGGACCCACGCCCCGGCGGCCGTACTGCTCTCGCTCGAACGGCTGACCCGCATCCGCGACATCCGGCCGAGCGCGCGGGTCGCGGTGGTCGAGGCGGGCGTGGTCCTCGAACATCTGCACGAAGCGGTGGCGGACCACGGGCTGGCCTTTCCGCTCACCTTCGGCGCAAAGGGGTCGGCCACCATCGGCGGCGCGATGTCGACCAATGCCGGCGGCTCGAACGTGCTGCGTTATGGCAATACGCGGGCGCTGGTGTTGGGGCTCGAAGCGGTCATGCCGGACGGTGCGGTGCTGGATCTCATGAGTGCGCTCCACAAGGACAATTCCGGGTTCGATCTCAGGGATCTGCTGATCGGGGCAGAGGGCACGCTCGGGATCATCACCGCCGCGGTGGTCAAGCTCGTGCCGCTGCCGCGCGCCTATGTGACCGCGATGGTCACCCTCGCCTCCCTCGACGACGCGCTGGCGCTCCTGAGGCATGTGCAGGCCGAAACCGGCGGTGCGGTCGAGGCGTTCGAATACATGCCGGGCGCCTATCTCGATGCGCTCGCCGCGATGCACCCCGAGATGCGCCTGCCGCTTGCGCCTGCGGAGGTGAACGTGATGCTGGAGATCGGGATCACGGCGGCGGCGGATGCCGACCCGGGCCCCGACGGCACCGCGCCGGCGCTCGCCCGGCTCGAAGATCTGCTCGGTGCCGAAATGGAGGCGGGCCGCGTGCTGGATGCCGTCCTCGCGCGCTCCGAGAGCCAGCGGCGCGAGATCTGGGCGCTGCGCGAGGCCGCGGCCGAGGTGACGCTCGCGATCACGCCCAACGTGGTCAACGACATCGCCCTGCCGCTCGACGCGGTGCCCGGCTTTTTCGACCGCGCCCGGGCGGCGCTCTCGGCGCTCGACCCGGGCGCCCGGGATATTTCGGTCGCGCATCTGGGCGACGGCAACATCCACTACACGGTCTACCCCACCCGCGACGACCCGGTGCTCGCCGACGCGATCATGGAAGCGGTCGAGGAGGTTGTGCAGGAGATGGGTGGCTCGTTCAGCGCTGAACACGGGATCGGCCTGTCGAAGAAACCTTCGATGGCGCGGCGCAAGGATCCGGTGGCGCTCGCGGTGATGCGCGCGATCAAGGCGGCGCTGGACCCGAAGGGGATCATGAACCCCGGGAAGGTTCTGCCGGACTGAGTTTCGCATCGTCGATGCGATCCGACCTGGGCGGGGTCTCCCCGTCGTGCCCACGGCACGCCTCCGGCGCATTCCCCGCCGGGCGTATCGTGGCCAGGAGGAAGGCAACGCTCCGGTCGCGGCGAATTGCCATCGGCAGGGGGGCGACCCGGGGCCCTACCGCCAGTCGAAGAACCCGTCGCCCGCGCGCGCGAGCAGGCCCGCGGCCATGGTGCGGCCGATCTCGGGACCGTCCTCCACCGGGCCGGTCACATCCGCGTCGAGCGCCTCGGAGCCATCGGTGCGCAGAATCTCGCCGCGCAGCCGGAGCGTGCCGCCATCCAGCGTTGCCAGCCCGGCGATCGGCGTCTCGCAGGAGCCGTCGAGCGCGGCGAGAAAGGCGCGCTCGGCGGCGAGGCGCTGGCCGGTCTCCGTGTGGTGGATCGCTTCGAGCATCGCCGCCGTGCGGGTGTCGTCCGCCCGGCGCTCGATGCCGATGGCGCCCTGGGCGATGGCGGGCAGCATGTCTTCCGGCTCGATGGCCGTGTGCGGCACCGCGCTCATCCCCAGCCGGTTGAGCCCGGCCATGGCGAGGAAGGTGGCCTGCGGCGACGCCCTCGTCCAGCTTGCGCAGGCGTGTCTGCACGTTGCCGCGAAATTCGACCACCTCGAGGTCGGGCCGCCGGTTCAGGAGCTGCGCCCTGCGCCGCAGCGACGAGGTGCCGACGACCGCGCCCGCGGGCAGATCGACAACCGCTTCGTGCTTGATGGAAACGAAGGCGTCGCGCACGTCTCTCGCGCGGCAGGTAGCAGTCGAGCAGCAGACCGCCGGGCTGCTCCACCGGCATGTCCTTCATCGAATGCACGGCGATGTCGATCCCGCCCGACAGCAGCTGCTCCTCGATTTCCTTGGTGAACAGCCCCTTGTTGCCGATCTCCTTGAGCGGCCGGTCGGCGGCGATCAGAGCAGCGTCGTCGCCGGTGGTCTTGATCACCACGATCTCGAAGGCGGCTTCGGGCAGATCGAAAGACGCCATCAACCGGGCACGGGTCTCGTGCGCCTGGGCGAGGGCCAGCGGCGAGCCGCGGGTGCCGATCTTCAGGGGTGTTGGCGGGGGAGGGCAAATCGAGCGTCATGACCCGGGGTTTAAACGCGGCAAATCGGCCTGTCCACGCCCCTTCGCCCGCCCGCACTGCTTGACAACGTGCGCCGGCGCTTGGGAACCAGCCGGGACGAGCGAAAGGACCGACGATGACCAAGACGATCCTGCGCGCCCTCGCGGGCGAGACCCTGGCCGTGCCGCCGATCTGGATGATGCGCCAGGCGGGCCGCTACCTGCCGGAATACCGCGCGACCCGCGCCCAGGCGGGCGATTTCCTGACGCTGTGCTACAACCCCGAGCTGGCCGCCGAGGTCACGCTGCAGCCGATCCGCCGCTACGGCTTCGACGCGGCGATCCTGTTCGCCGACATCCTGCTGCTGCCGCAGGCGCTGGGGGCGGATCTGTGGTTCGTCACCGGCGAGGGGCCGCGGCTGTCGACCGTCACCGACGCAAGGCGACTTCGACAAGCTCAAACCGGCCGGCGAGATCCACGACCACCTGGCGCCGATCTACGAGACCGTGCGCCATCCTGTCGCGCGAGCTGCCCGCCGAGACCGACGCTGATCGGCTTCGCCGGCGCGCCCTGGACGGTGGCGACCTACATGATCGCGGGGCAGGGCACGCCAGGATCAGGGCCCGGCGCATGCGCTCAAGGCCGAGAACCGGGCGCTGTTCGAGGCGCTGATCGACCGGATTGACCGAGGGCACCATCGACTACCTGTCGAAACAGGTCGAGGCCGGCGCCGAGGTGGTGAAGCTGTTCGACAGCTGGGCCGGGTCGCTCAAGGGCGAGGATTTCGACCGCTACGCGCTCGCGCCGGCGCAGCGGATCATCGCCGAGCTGAAGGCGCGCCACCCCGGCCTGCCGATCATCGCCTTCCCGCGTGAGGCGGGCGACGGGCTACATCGGGTTCGCCAAGGCGACCGGGGCCGATTGCGTGGCGCTCGACAATTCGGTGACGCCGGAGCTGGGCGGCGGAGCATGTCCAGACGGACGGCTGCGTGCAGGGCAACCTCGCGCCCGGGCACATGGTGACCGGCGGGCAGGCGCTGGTCGACGAGACCCGCGCGATCGTCGAGGCGTTCAGGAACGGGCCGCATATCTTCAACCTCGGCCACGGCATCACGCCGGATGCTGACCCCGAGAACGTGCAGCTGATGATCGACACCGTGCGCGGTGGTTGAGGGCCGCGGCGGCTGAGGCCTTTCGCCGCACCTTTGGCGCGGCGACCCGCGCGGGGCGAAGCCCCGTGCCCGGATCGGATCGGCGCCAGCCGATTCGAATTCTCAGACCCATTTCGCCAGCGGCGGCAGGCTCATCAGCACCGCGTTGGCGTCATGGCCGGTCTCCAGCCCGAACTTGGTGCCGCGGTCGTAGACCAGGTTGTATTCGGCATAGAGGCCGCGGTGGACCAGCTGGGTGTCGCGTGTCGGCGTCGGTCCAGGCCGTGTCGCGGCGGCGCTCGGTGACCGGCAGGAAGGCCGGCAGGAAGGCGCGGCCGACGTCCTGGGTGAAGGCGAAATCGGCCTCCCAGTCGCCGGTGTTGCAGATCGTCGTAGAAGATGCCGCCGACGCCCGCGCGCCCGGCCCCGGTGCGGCACGAAGAAATACTCGTCCGCCCAGGCCTTGAACCTGCTGGTAGTAATCCGGCGCCGTGCGCATCGCAGGCGGCCTTCAGCGCGGCGTGGAAATGCGCGGTGTCCTCGGCGTATTCGATGCAGGGGTTCAGATCGGCGCCGCCGCCGAACCACCAGGCCCCCGGCGTCCAGAACATCCGCGTGTTCATGTGCACCGCCGGCGCGTGCGGGTTCTGCATATGCGCGACGAGGCTGATGCCCGAGGCCCAGAACCGCGGATCGTCGCTCGATCCCGGGCACGCCGCGCGCGGCCATCGCCTTCTGCGCCGCGTCGCCCAGCGTGCCGTACACGGTCGAGACGTTGACCCCGACCTTCTCGAACACCCGGCCGCCGCGCATCACGCTCATCAGCCCGCCGCCGGCGTCCGAGCCGTCATCGGAGGCGCGCTTCGTCTCGGACACCTCGAACCGGCCTGCCGGCATGGGACGCGAAGGGCCGCTGCGCCTGGGCCTCTTCCAGCGCCTCGAACGCCGCCGACGATTTCGTCGCGCAGCTGGCGGAACCAGGCGCTGGCGCGTGTTTTCTGTTCGGTCATGGCGGCTTCGGTCATCGGCGTCCTCCGTTGGTCGGCCTTTGGCTAACAGGATTGACCGGGGTGGCAAAGGAGGTTTTGCCGGGGCGCACCGGCTGGGTTAGGCTCGGGGCCGAAGGAGTGACCCCGATGCGCCCGATACACCTTGCCCTGCTGGCCCTGCCGCTTCTGGCCGCCTGTGCCACCACGCCCCGGGGCCAGTGCGAGGCGCCGTACCGGGCCGAACTGCGGACCGTTGAGGCAGACCTGCAGGACACCGCCGAAGTTCTTGCCCGGGGATACCGGCTGGTGCCGACCAGGTCCCGGCACGGCGTGCACCATTGTGTCACCCGGACCGGTTTCGTGCGGCTCTGCACGCCTGAAGACGGCGAGGCGATGTTCGACAAACGGCCGATCAGCCGCGCGGCCGAGACCGCGAAACTCGCGGCCCTCCAGGCCGAGCAGAAACGGTTGGAAGCGGCGATCGCCGCGTGCCGGGCGAAGTATCCCGAGTAGCGCGGCAGGGCGCTTCACCCGGCGGTGACACGGCAGGGCCTCGCGACGGGGAGGGCGTGCGCGTCAGTGCGCCGGTGCGCCGACGGCGTCCACCAGGCAACGCCCGCCATCGACGGTCAGGACCTGGCCGGTCATGAAGCCAGACCCGCCAGAGGCCAGGAACCGCACCGTTTCCGCCAGTTCGGAGGCGCCCGCGATCCGGCCAAGCGGGGTGCCGTCGACGATCATGCCGCGCAGGTCCGGGTCTTCGCGCAAGGTATCGCGAAGGCTCGCGCTCATCACCGAGCCGAAGCTGACCGCGTTGACCCGGATGCGATTCGGCGCCAGCGCCACCGCCAGCGCTCGCGTCGCCTGTTCGAGCGCCGCGGCGGCGATGGAAAACGCCATCAGCCCGGGCTGGGTGCGGGTGGAGGCGATGGACGAGAGGTTGATGATCGCCCCGAGTTGCTCGTCGGAATCCTCCGGCAGAGATTCTCCCTGGGCGATGAAGCGTTTGGCGACCGCCTGGCTGAGCCTCAGCGCGGTCATCAGGTTCTGCTCGAGCAGCAGTTCGACCGTCTTGTCTTTCATGTCGAGCGGGTCGGAGGCGATGACCTGGCGCGAGGCGTTGACGAGGATATCGACGCGGTCGAAAGCATCGACCGCGGCGGCGATCAGGTTGGTGATCGTGAGCTTGGCGCGCAGATCGCCGGCATGGATGCGGATGTTGCTTTCTTCGCCGTTGCCGTCGTCGCTGTTTTCGGGGTTGCGCCCGAACTCCTCGATGAGCTTCGCCTCGTCGATATCGGCGCAGACCACATTGGCGCCCTGTTCGGCGAAATGCCGGGCGATGGACAAGCCGACGCCGTTGGCGGCGCCGGTGACGATGGCGGTCTTGCCGTTGATCGAAAAAGACATGCCTGTCTCCTGATTCCCTTGCGGCGAGCCTAGAGCCGACCCGGGTGAAGTGAAAACCGGTTTGCGCCCGCGCGCGGCGGGATACCGGTGAATGTGGCGATCTACGGGGTCGGCAGGTGCTCGATTTGGTCGTAAACCAGCAACAAACCTGGGTGTTTGGGGTGACTGTTTCCAATTTGCGGACAGGGTCGTCGGGCGGCGGATCAACGCCGGGCCCGACGGGGCCGTCTTGCATGGATGACCTTGAAGCCGGGGGTGCCGCCGATTTCCTCGATATCCGAGAAGCCGGCCGCGAGTTCAACCTCGTACGGAAGGTGCCGGTTGGCGACCATCCACAAGCTGCCCGCGGGGGCGAGCATCTTGGCGGCGGCGGCGATGAAGGCGCGCCCGAGCCCCGGATCGCCGGCGCGGTCGCGATGGAACGGCGGGTTCGACACGACGCGTGTCGAGAGGCGCGGGCGGGCGCCAGCGGGTCGCGTCGGCCCAGTGGAACAGCGCGCGTGGATCGGTCACGTTCTCGCGTGCGCAGTCGAGGGCGACGGCGTCGGTCTCGACCAGGTGGGCGTGGGTGACCGCTTCGCTTTCGAGGATGTGAGACGCGAGGAAGCCCCAGCCCGCGCCGAGATCGGCAACAGAGCCCTTGAGCGGCGGCAATACCTCCAGGAGCGCCAGCGAGCCCTTGTCGGGCCCGTCCGCCGAGAACACGCCGGGGCGGGTGACGAAGCCGTCCGCAGCGCGGGCCTGCGCGGCCCAGTCGGGAAAGCTTGCGCCCTCGACCCAGAACAGCTTGCCGTGGGCCTTGGACAGGCTGCCGGCGACCGGCGCGCGCGCCTTGACCGCTTTGAGGATCGTCTCGACGCCGTCGTGCTTTTGCCCGTCGACCAGCACCAGCGGGGCCAACGCCGCCGCCTCGGCGAGGAGCGCTTTCTGGGCGTCCCGGGCGCGCGGCAGCGACACCAGCGCGGCCGCGAACGCGCCCGACGGGGTGCGGGTGAGCTCGTATCCCGCGGCCTGCCAATGTGCGGTGGCGACCGCATCGTGGCTCACCAGGGTGAGCGCCTCGCGCGGCAGGGCGGAGAGGTCATACCCCGGCGACGGCCCGAACACCGCAATGGGGCCCGCGGGCAGGCTGAGGGCGCCGGTGGCGAGCGCATGGGAAAGGCGGGAGGCGATCATGGCTGGGAGGCGCGCTCATCGACCGCTGTCGCGGTCTCTTTGCGGGGGACAGGCCGTCAGGCCCCGAAGAGCGGCGCTATTCCTTCTCCATCGTGCATTGCAGCGGGTGCTGCTGCTGGCGGGCAAGTTCCATCACCTGCGTCACCTTGGTTTCGGCGATCTCGTAGGAGAACACGCCGACCACGGCGAGCCCCTTCTTGTGAACCGTGAGCATCAGTTCGAAAGCCTGGGCATGGTTCATGCCGAAGAACCGCTCGAGCACCAGCACGACGAATTCCATTGGCGTGAAATCATCGTTCAGAAGCAGCACCTTGTACATCGGGGGCTTCTTGGTGCGGGTCCTTGTTTCGACCGCGACGGTTCCGTCGGGCGTGTCATCCGCACCGGACATCAGGATCTGTTCAATCGGGTCTCGCGACACGAAGCTACTCCGCTGCACTGTTCAGCCGTGTTCAGAACGGACTATATAGCGATAAAGCGCGGCATGAAAAAGGCCAAGCTTGGATTCCTTTGGGTAGAAAGTCGGATCGGGGGCGTCATGGTCGGCAAGATCACCACCATCGGTTTCGATGCCGACGATACGCTCTGGCAGAACGAACACTTCTTCCAGATCACGCAAGGGCACTTCACCGCTCTGCTCGCCGACTACGCCGACCCAGACCACCTCGCCGAGCGCCTTGAAGCGGCCGAACGGCGCAACCTCGGCCACTACGGTTTCGGCATCAAGGGCTTCGTGCTGTCGATGATCGAGACGGCGATCGAGGTGACCGGCGAACGGGTGCCGGCGCGGGTGATCCGGCAAATCGTCGAGGCGGGACAGGAGATGCTGGCGCATCCGATCCACCTGATCGACGGCGCGGCGGAGGCCATCGAGGCGCTCGCACCGGGCTACGCGCTGGTGCTCGTCACCAAGGGGGACCTGCTCGACCAGGAGCGCAAACTCGCGCAATCGGGGCTGGGGGAGATGTTCGACGCGGTCGAGATCGTCTCCGACAAGACCCGGGCGACCTATTCGTCGGCCTTCGCCCGCCACGGCACCGGGGCGCAGGCCGCTCTGATGGTGGGCAACAGCCTGAAGTCCGACGTGATCCCGGCGCTGGAGGCGGGCGCCTGGGGGGTGCATGTACCCCATGACCTCACCTGGAGCTTCGAGCATGCCGAGCCGCCGGTCGCGCATCCACGGTTCGCGCGGATCGACGGACTCGCCGCGCTGCCGGAGCTGGTCGCGAAGCTCGGCTGACGCGCGCGCCGCCAACCGGCGCCATCGCCGGTGCCCGCCGCCTCGCCACATTGTCGCCACAATGGCCGATCTTGTTGTCACTTGCACTTTTTCTACCAAATCTGCCTGCGACCCCTTACCACAGGCCCCGAAAACATTGAAAAACAGGTATTTTCCCGGCGGCCCGGCTCTGTTAACCTGTTGCGGACACCCGGGCGAAGACCCGGGGTGAAAACCAGGCAGCAGCATACAGGTGACGACGTGAAACGGCGTCTTCGGCAGTTCTTCCAATACGTGACAATTCTGGTCGCGGCGATGTCCTTCGCCGTGCAGGCTCAGGCGGCGCCTCGGGCCGAGCTGGTGATGGACATGCGGACCGGCGAGGTGATCCATGCCGAGAATGCCGACACCAGGCTACACCCGGCGTCGCTCACCAAGATGATGACGCTCTATGTCGCCTTCGAGGCGGTGGAGCATGGCGAAATCAGCCTCGACACGATGGTGACGATCTCCAAGCACGCGTCCAGCGAGCCGCCGTCGAAACTGGGCCTTCGCCCGGGGCAGAAGATCCAGCTGCGCTACCTGATCCGCGCCGCGGCGGTGAAATCGGCCAACGATGCGGCGACAGCGATCGGCGAGGCGATCTCGGGATCCGAGGCCGCCTTCGCACGGCGGATGAACCGCACGGCGGAAGCGCTGGGCATGAACCGGACCCATTTCAAGAACGCCCACGGGCTGACCGAATCGGGGCACCTTTCGACCGCCCGCGACATGACCACGCTCGGCCGCCACCTGTTCTTCGACTATCCCGATTATTACCACCTGTTCAAACGCCGCTCCATCGACATTCCCGGAAAGACCCTGCCGAACACCAACCGGAGGTTCCTGGCCGCCTACAAGGGCGCCGACGGAATCAAGACCGGCTACACGAACGCGGCCGGCTTCAACCTCGTGGCGACCGCGGAACGCGGCGGCCGGCGGGTGGTTGCGACGATGTTCGGCGGCACTTCGACCCAGGCCCGCAACGACCGGGTGGCGCAACTGCTCGACCTCGGGTTCGGCAAAGTGCCCGCGCAGGTCGCCACCATGCGGCCGCAGCACCCGGGATACGTCGGCCCCGGCGGCAAGACGATCCGCCTTGCCGGGGCGCCGGAACGCTCGATACGTCCGCGCCCGAAACCCGGGTTGGTGGCGCCGCCGGAAGAGGTTGTAGTGGCGATTGCGCAGGGCATCGAAACGGTGGTCGAAGGCCTGGCGGAAACGCCTGTGGATACGGTCACGCAACCGGTTATCGCGGCCGCGGACACGCCGCCGATGCCGAAACCGGCCCTGACCGTGGCAGACGGAACCGGGCTCGCGCCGTCGGTCCTGAACGAGATCGCCAACGCGGTTGTCGACGCCGTCGCCCGGGAAGAGACGGCAGCCACCGCACCCGAAAAGCCGCCGCATGCCGGGATCATCCTCGATACGGTCGAGGTGGCCGTCGCCGACCCGCAGCCTGTCGAGGTGGTGAACCGGATCTCGACCTCCGGTGGGCGTCACTGGGGTGTCACCGTAGGCCGGTTCACGACCCGCGATGCCGCCGACCGGATGTTGATCCGCACCGCGCTGGCCGAACTGGCTTCATTGGGTGAAGCGCTGCGCAAGGTGGTGAATGGACCCAAAGGGTTCGACGCGAATTTCGTCGGCCTCACTCACGAGGGCGCGGAACTTGCCTGTCGCCGTCTCGCGGCCCGCAACACCGAATGCACCGTGTTCGGACCTCCGAGCTGACGGATCTTTGGCCTCGCAACGAGGAAGGGCGCATCCGGACTGGTCGCGCCCTTTTTCATGGGCGCGGGGCGCGCTTGGGCCCTCAGCGCAGCACGCCGGACCGCGCCATCGCGCGGGCGTAGAGCCACAGCCCCAGGGCCACCACGATCAGCGCCGCCGTGAAGGCAAGGTTGCCCTTGCCGAGAAGATCGATGGCACCGGCGCCGACGGTCGCGAACAACCGCGTTGTGTTGGCCATGAGCCCGATAAGAGAGAGTCCGAAGGCGAGGGCGGCGAAGCGCGACCGTGCGAGCAACAGCACCGAGCCCGCCAGCGCGCCCCAGACCCCGAGCGCCCAGAATGCCGTGGCCCAGGCAGGGAAGTCATCGTAATAGGCCCGCTGTTCAGGCGTCGCCTGCGCGAGGTAGGTGTCGGCCGCGTAATGCGCCATCACGTAGTCGAATGCGCCGCCCGCGTTCCACAGGAGCGACAGCGCGCCGATCAGCCAGATATGCCAGGGTGTTTTCATGTTCGCCTCCCGTCGCCGCCAAGTCTGGCCGAGCAGGCGGGGGGCGGTCAATCATTTCAAGCCATTGTGACAGCGCCTGGCGGCGTGGTCATGTCTTCGGTGTCCAGCGCATCTTCATGTAGCGCGTGCCACCGGCAAGCTCTTCGAGCATCTGGGCCACGCGCTTCTCCCGCGTCTCGGGCCGTTTCGCGCGGGCGATCCAGCCGAGGTAGTCGTTGCGCTGGTAGGGCGGACGCGCGTCGTAGGCGGCGCGCAGCTCCGCGGCGTCGAGCCTTGCGGCGATGTCCTCGGGCATAGGGTTCCGGGCGCGTTTGAGAACCATGCTGCCAGCGTGCTGACTGGACCCGGGCCCGTCAAGCGGGCAAGCTCTGTCCATGAAAATCGTGATCCTCACCGGAGCCGGTATCTCGGCCGAAAGCGGGCTTGGCACCTTTCGCGACAGGGGCGGCATCTGGGCACGCTACGACATGGGCGAGGTGGCAACGCCGGAAGGCTTTGCCCGCGATCCGGACAAGGTGCACGCCTTCTACAACGCGCGGCGCGCGAACGCGGTGGGGGCCCGACCGAACCTCGCCCACACGGCGCTGGGCCAGCTCGTGACGGCGTTGCCCGATGACGTCACCCTTGTGACACAGAACATCGACGATCTGCACGAGAAGGGCGGGGCCGACCCGGTGATCCACATGCATGGGCAATTGTCGCGGGCCCTGTGCGCGGCCTGCGGGGCCCGTTGGGAGGCACCGCCCGAAATGCACACGCAGGACACTTGCCCGGTTTGCGACGCCCGCGCCACCCGGCCCGACGTGGTCTGGTTCGGCGAGATCCCGTATCACATGGAGCGGATCACGGCCGCGCTCATCCAGGCGGACCTGTTCGTGGCCGTCGGGACCTCGGGCAGCGTCTACCCGGCCGCGGGCTTCGTTTCGGAGGCGCGGGCGCAAGGTGTGCGCACGCTCGAGCTGAACCTCACCCCCTCGGACACCGCCGGCGCGTTCGACGCGGTGCGCCTCGGCCCGGCGACGGAAGTGGTGCCCGCTTGGGTCGCGCAGGTGCTCGGGGCGGGGCCGGCGTAAGGCCCCGGGCAGCGCGCGCCGGTGCGCCCGGCGTGCGGCCGGACGGCTGAAGCAGAGCGCTTGGAAGAACGGGGCGCATCAATTGGCTGGGCGAAGGCGTCCGGTTGCGAATGCCCGGAACACCGGCGGCACAGTCGCTTGTATTGCGCTACAGGATGAAGTCGCTCGCCTCGAGCAGGTGCCAGTCGGTGAGTTCAATCTTCATATCGGGGCTTTTGTCGCCGTCCAGGTCGATCTTGATCATGCTGACTTTGTTGACGTGCGAATAGCGTATCTCGCCGGGCGCCCCGGTGAAGTCGTCGTGCCCGAGGAACCGGAGGGGATCGTTCAGGGTGGTCGCGCTGTCGGCATCGATGGCCGAGAGGTCGAGCTTGTCGATGCCCTCCTGGAAGTCGGTGATGATATCACGCTTGGCGGCGCCGCGGCGGCTGTCGCCGGCATCGGTGAAAACGAATGTGTCCGCACCTTTCCCCCCGGTGATCAGATCCGCGCCGAAACCGCCGGTGATCTTGTCCTCGCCCTTGTTGCCCTTGATGCGATCGGCACCGCCGCCGCCAAGCAAGGTGTCGCCCGCCCTGCCGCCGATGAGGTGGTCGGCGCCATTGTCGCCGTCCAGCGTGTCGCGGCCATTGCCGCCCTTGACCACGTCGTGCCCCGATCCGCCGGCAAGGCTGTCGTCGCCGCTCTTGCCGATCAGATTGTCATCGCCGTCCATGCCGATCAGATTGTCGTTCCCGTCCGCACCGGTAAGCACGTCGTCCCAGCTGGTGCCGGTGAAATCATCGTCTCCCTCGGTTCCGGTCCAAACGACGGCCGTTTCGCGCAGATCGAGGATGCGGGCGCGGATCGCGCCGTTGGAGGGGTCGTCGCCATCGGTGGACACGCCGTAGGAATAGTCGCTCCAGGTGAAGACCACGCGGCCGTCGGGGAGTTGCGTCATCTGCGGTTCGTTCTGATGCCCGACCGTGGTGACGTTCACGAGAAATTCGTCGCCGTCGGGGCTGCCGTCGGCGTTGAAGATCCGTGCGCGGATCGCGCCGAATTCGGTGTCGTCGCCGCCCGTCTCGAGACCGCTCGAGGTATCGCTGTAGGCGACGATGAAACGTCCGTCGGCCAGCGCCAGGACGTCCGGTTGCACCTGGCCGTAGGTCGTGACCAGGTTGACGCGAAACTCGCTGCCGACCCAGTCGCCTTGCGCGTCGAACACCTGGCCGCGGATCGCGTAGCTCGAGGTATCGTCCCCCTGGGTGTCCACGCCGCGAGAATTGTCGGTCCAGGCGATGAAGAAGCCGCCGCCCGCAAGCGCGGTAATGCTCGGCTGGTACTGGTCGCCCGATGCGGTCGTGTTGACCTGGAATTCCGGATGCGGCAGGGGTGCCGTCGGCGTTGAACATCCGCGCCATGATCGTGCCGACGTCGCCGTCGACACCGGTCGCATCCACCCAGGTGATCACGTATCCGCCGCCCGGCAGCGCGGCGATGTCGCTGCCGGTCTGCGACCCGGCGGTGCCGGCGTTGACCATCATCTCGCCGCCGGCGCGACTGCCGTTGGCGTTGTACAGCTGCGCGGAGATATTCTCGTCGACGTCCCAATACCCGTCGTCCCAGGCGACGACGAACTGGCCGTTTTCCAGAAGCGCGATGCTCGGGTAGTCCTGGTCGCCGTAAAGGGTGGTATTGACCAGGATTTCCGAACCGAGCTTGTAGGCATCGCTGGTGAACAGCTGCATCCGGACGGCCTCGGCCCAGATATCGTCGTCGCCGCTGTCCCAGCCAATGGAAAGATCGGAATAGGTGACGACGAAACCGCCGTCCGCCAAGGGCGCGATCCGGGGCGATTGCTGGAAGTATGTGGTGACGGTATTGACCTGAACCACCGAAGATCGGGCCGTGCCGTCGCTGCTGAACACCTGCACCCGGATGGCGCTGTCGGAATGATCGGTGAACCCGTCTAACGACGCGCTCGAGAAATCCGTATACGCAATCGCGAAACGCCCACCGGCGAGCGCCGTGATCACCGGCGTTATCTGTGCGCTCGCGGTTACCCCATTTACGAGGAATTCATCGCCCCAATTGCCTGGCGCTGCCATTTCCCATTCTCCCACTCAACGCGGGCGAGGATGGGGGAGGCGTATTAATGCGCGGTTTTCATTCCCCGGGACCGGGAGACTTTTAAATACTTGTATTTAACGAAAAAGGCCCCGCCGAAGGCAGGGCCACTTCGTCGAACGCCACTGGAGATCAGGCCTGGGCGGCTTGCGCCTTGGCGAGTTCTTTCTTGATCTTCAGCGCGTTGGCCGAAAGCTCGGTGTCCTTCGCCTTGGCGAGGAATGCGTCGATCCCGCCACGGTGGTCGACCGTGCGCAGCGCCGCGGCCGAAATCCGCAACTTGACGCCGCGGCCGAGAAGCTCGGATTGCAGCGTCACGTCGTTCAGGTTCGGCAGAAAACGGCGGCGGGTGCGGTTTTTGGCGTGGCTGACATTGTTGCCAGTCATCGGGCCTTTGCCGGTCAGTTCGCAGACACGCGACATGGTTTTGTCCTCATTTTCCGGGCTGGTTCCGCTGGGCCCGTCGCAGGGGCCCCGGCCTGGCCGGTCAACACAAATGGGCGCCGCGAGCCGGGCGCCCCGAATTCCGTTCCGCGCGTTTAGGCGCATTTGTCATAGGCGTCAAGTAAGTCGCCCCGTTTTCGCGGCAACGGGCATGGCCGCGGTACCCATGCCTATTCGGACCGGGGTGCGAGGGCAAGTGCTGGGCAGTGGGCCGGCGTGCGGTTATGTTCCGGGCATGACAACAGGCAGACGGATACGGGTGCGTGGGCAGGTGCAGGGCGTGGGTTTCCGGCCCTTCGTCTGGGGGCTTGCGCGGCGCGAGGGGCTGGCGGGCCGGGTGTTGAACGATGCCGAGGGCGTTCTGGTCTACGCCGCCGGGCCGGATGCGGCGCTGGACCGGCTGGAAACGGCGCTGGCCGCGGAGGCGCCGCCGCTTGCGCGGGTGGACGCGGTGGAGCCCAGCCCCTGGGTGCCGGCGGATCTGCCCGCCGGTTTCGAGATCGCCGCGAGCGGACCCGCCGGAGCCGAGACCCGGGTTGCCCCCGACGCGGCCACCTGTCCGGCCTGTCTCGAGGAGATCCGGGATCCCGCGGCGCGCAGGTTCCAATACCCCTTCACCAACTGCACCCATTGCGGGCCGCGCTTCACCATCATCAAGGGACTGCCCTACGACCGGGCGAAAACCACGATGGCCCCGTTCGAGATGTGCCCGGCCTGCCGCTCAGAATACGTCGACCCGGGCGACAGGCGGTTCCACGCCCAGCCCGTCGCCTGCCCGGACTGCGGCCCGCGGACCTGGCTGGAGCAGGGCGGCGTCGAGGTCGCGGGCGACGGGGTGGCCCTGGCGGCGGCGGCGCTGACCGCCGGAGCGATCGTCGCGATCAAGGGGCTGGGCGGTTTCCACCTCGCCTGTGACGCGACCGACGCCGCTGCCGTCGCGCGGCTGCGCGCGCGCAAGCGCCGCCCGGCGAAACCGCTGGCGCTGATGGGTACCGCTCAGATGATCGCCGCGCATGCGCAGGTGAGCGCCGAGGAATGGAGCCTGCTCCGCGAGCCGGCGGCGCCGATCGTGCTTCTGGACAAGGCGGGTGCCGCCTTGCCCGACGCGCTGGCCCCGGGCCAGGCGTCGCTCGGCTGGATGCTGCCGTACACGCCGCTGCACCACCTGTTGCTCGACGCCGCGTCGCGCCCCTTGGTGATGACCTCGGGCAATCTCTCGGGCGAACCGCAGGTGATCGGCAACGCGGAGGCGCGCGACAAGCTCGCCGGTTTCGCCGATGCCATGCTCATGCACGACCGCGATATCGCCCGGCGCCTGGACGATTCGGTCGAGCGGGTGACGGCGGCGGGGCCAATGGTGATCCGCCGGGCGCGCGGCCGGGTGCCGGGGACGCTGCCGCTGCCGCCGGGCTTCGAGGGCACGCCCCAGGTGCTGGCGCTGGGTGGCCAGATGAAGGCCGCGATCTGCCTCACCAAGAACGGCCAGGCGCTGCTGGGACACCATCTCGGCGAGCTCGACGACGCCCTGACCTGGGAAGCGTTTCAGCAAGCTTTGCACGACTATGCCGGTCTGTTCGACCATCACCCCGAACGCATCGCGGTCGATCTGCACCCGGGCTACCGGGCGACGCAGGCGGGCGAGGCGATGGGCCTGCCACTCACCCGGGTTCAGCATCACCACGCCCATCTCGCCAGCGTGCTCGGCGAGAACGGCTGGCCGCGGGAGAACGGGAAAGTGGCGGGGATCATCCTCGATGGTTTGGGGCTCGGCAGCGACGGCACGATCTGGGGCGGCGAGGTGCTGGTGGGCGACTACGCAGGGTTCGAGCGGGTCGGCTGGCTGAAACCGGCGCCGCTCGCCGGGGGCGATGCGGCCAACCGCGAACCCTGGCGAAATGCCCTGGTGCGTCTCGACGCGGCGGGATTGTCCGACCGGGCAGACGCGCTGACGGTGGACCGCCCCCGGGCGTTGCTGCGTCAGGCGGTGGCGGCGGGGGTGAACGCGCCGTTCTCGTCATCGGCCGGGCGGCTGTTCGACGCCTTCGCCTTTGCGCTCGGCCTCGCGCCGGGGCGGATGAGCTACGAGGGCGAGGCGGGCATGGCGCTGGAAGCGGCGGCGGCCGGTGTGCCGGTGCCGGAGATGTCAGTGCTTGGTGGCTGGCCGTTCGAGGTGACCGGCGGCGAGATCGACCCGGGCCCGATGTGGCGGGCCTGGGCCGGGTTCCACGTGCCCGTGGAAACGGCGGCGGCGAAGTTCCACGAAGGCCTGGCCGTGGCCTTCGCCGGTGTCGCGCGCAGGCAGGTCGAATCCGGACGGGCGCAGGCCGTCGCGCTGTCGGGTGGAGTGCTCCAGAACGCGGTTTTGCAGGCTGCTCTGCTGCGTCACCTCGACGGGCTGCCCGTGCTCCTTCACCACGGCGTGCCGGCGGGCGACGGCGGGCTGGCGCTCGGCCAGGCGCTGGTTGCAGCGGTGGGGTGACGGGGTGCGGCCGGCGGGGCGGTGGAGGTCGCCGTTGCCGATCCTTGCGACGGTGACCCGCGCACACGAGGGTTTGCCAGTCAGGGTCTGAACTTGCCCGCGCCGTGTGTTGGTTTCCCCGGCAAACCAACCTGTCTGCATTGGCCGTCGTGCCCGCTGTGAAAGGCCGCCCAAGGAAGGCCGCGGCGCATTGGAGCAAGACCACCTGAAGCGGGATATGCCGCCCGATGCCGTCTGTCCGATCACCGAGCGCTTTCGTCAGGCCGTGTGCCCCTCACCGCCTCCTTGGCTTCGCGCGCAGCGTCGGTGCGGCCGTCGTCGGGTCCTCGGGCCAGGGGTGTTTCGGGTAACGCCCGCGCATGTCCTTGCGCACGTCGGCGTAGGAAGTTTGCCAGAAGGCGGGCAGATCGGTCGTCGTCTGCACCGGGCGTCCACCGGGGCTGAGCAAGGTCACCCGAAGCGGCGTGTGGCCCACCGTCGGATGCCGGGTCACGCCGAACATCTCCTGGAGCCGGACCGTGATTTCCGGAACCTCCGTTCCGTAGTCGATCGGTGCTTTGCGTCCCATCGGGGTGGTGAAATGCGCCGGTGCGGCGCGGTCGAGCGCCTGCATCTGGCCCCAGTCAAGCCGGGCGCGAAGTGCCGCGAGGATGTCGAACCGCTTCCAGTCGGCAGCGCTGCGCACGCCCGCGAGATGTGGCAGGAGCCAGTCTTCGAGCGTCGCCATCAGCGCGGGCTCGGTCATCTCCGGCAGGTCGATGCCCGCGCGCCCGGACAAGCTCGACCCGGGCCATGAACCGGCGCGCGGCATCCGAAGGGCGCAGGCCGAGCTGGCGCACGCCCTCGAGCATCGCCCGGGCGACGGCTGCCGGGTCGGCCGTCGCGCCAGACCCGGTCGTCGAGCACCAGCGCCCCGAACCGCTCCTGTTCGCGTGCCACCACGCGCCCCTCCCGCTTCGACCACGCGCAGGCCGTCATCCAACCGATGTCATCCGCGAACAGCGCCCTGAGCTCGGCTTCGGAGATCGCGGTCGCAAGCCGCACCTTGCCCTCGCGGGGGTCGCCATCACTGTCGGTCACCACGATCAGACGCTGTCCGGCGAGTGGGTCGGCCTCGTCGAGCACCGCGCCCTTGCCGCCCGAAAGCACGTAGCGCGGGGCATCGCCCTTGCGCCGGAGCCCGACCCGGTCGGGATAGGCGAGCGCGGCCATCTGCGCGGGAGAATACGCCGCGGCGTTGCCCGCCAGCCGGGCAAGTCGCTTGGCCTCGGCACGGATGCGTTCGACCGCGCCGCGGTTGGGCTCAACCCCGCGCTCGCGGCGGAACCGGCCCGGGTCGGCCAGCGCATCGAGCCGCAAGCCCAGCTCCACCGGGCCGCCGCGCGGCAGGGGATCGCGTTCCTCCAGGAGCGCCGCGAGCGGTGCGGCGGCGGGTCCGGCCTCGACCAGCATATGCGCGAGGCGCGGGTGCAGCGGCAGGCGGGCCAGCCGCTTGCCATGCGGGGTGATCCGGCCCTGCGCGTCGAGCGCGCCGAGACCGGTGAGCAACGCCCGCGCCTCGCCGAGCACGCCCGGATTGGGCGGCGTGAGGAAGGCGAGCCCCTCACCGTCGCCGGCCCCCCAGAGCGCCAGCTCCAGCGCCAAGGGCGCGAGGTCGGCCACCTCGATCTCGGCGGGCGGGAAGGCGGGCAAGGCGCCCTCCTCGCCTTTCGTCCACATCCGGTAGCAGATCCCCGGCGCAACCCGGCCGGCGCGGCCCCGCCGCTGGTCGGCCTCGGCGCGGCTGACCCGTTCGGTCACCAGCCGCGACATGCCGGTGCCGGGATCGAACCGGGCGCGCCGCGCACGGCCGGCATCGACCACGACGCGCACGTCCTCGATGGTCAGCGAGGTCTCGGCGATGGCGGTCGCGAGCACGATCTTGCGTAGGTCGCCCCCGGGCCGGATCGCGGCGCGCTGTCCGGCGAAATCCATCGCGCCGAAGAGCGGGCGCAGTGCGCAATGCGGCAGGCGGCCGGTGAGCAGCGCCTCGACCCGGCGGATCTCGCCTTCGCCGGGCAGAAACACCAGCACGCCGCCCTCGGTCTCGCGCACGGCGCATTCGACCAGTCCGGCCACCGCCTCATCGAAGCGCGTCCGCTTGCCCATCGGCTGGTCGAGCCAGCGGGTCTCGACCGGAAAGGCCCGGCCCTCGCTCGTGACCACCGGGGCCCGGTCGAGCAGCGCCGCCACCGGGGCGGCGTCGAGCGTGGCCGACATCACCACCAGCATCAGATCTTCGCGCAGCGCCGTGCGCGCCTCCCAGGTCAGCGCCAGCCCGAGATCCGCATTGAGGGACCGTTCGTGGAACTCGTCGAAGATCACAGCACCAATGCCGTCGAGACCGGGGTCCGTCTGCAGCATCCGGGTCATGATCCCCTCGGTCACCACCTCGATCCGCGTGGTCTTGCCGACTTTCGCCTCGCCTCGGATCCGGTAGCCGACCGTCGCGCCCACCTTCTCGCCCAGGGTCTCCGCCATCCGCTCGGCGGCGGCGCGCGCCGCGAGCCGGCGGGGCTCCAGCATCACGATCCGCCCCGCGACCAGGTCGAGGAGGGCAAGCGGCACCCGCGTGGTCTTGCCCGCGCCCGGGGGCGCGACCAGCACGGCCCGGCCTGCGTCCGCGAGGGCGGCGCGCAGCTCCGGAAGGGCGTCGTCGATCGGCAGGGGGGTCATCGAGGGCGTCGGTGGGCGCGTCATGGCGCCCTTTTGGCACCCGTGGCACGGCTGGACAAGCGCCGCGCGCCCGGGCATCACGTCCGAAGCCGGGCCGAAACCGGCACAAAACCGGGACGAAACGGAGGGCACATGGAAACCCAGGACCTGGCCGCACGGGTTATGGCGGGCGAGCGCCGGGCGCTGGCGCGCGCGATCACCCTCGTTGAAAGCAACCGGGCCGACCACCGCGCCGACGCCACCCGGCTGATCGACGCGCTTTCGGGCGCCAACCGCGAGGCCCTGCGCATCGGTCTTTCGGGCACGCCGGGCGTCGGCAAGTCGACCTTCATCGAGGCCTTCGGCATGTTCCTGATCGAACAGGGGCTCAGGGTGGCCGTGCTGGCCGTGGATCCGTCTTCGGCCCGCACCGGGGGCTCGATCCTGGGTGACAAGACGCGGATGGAGCGGCTGTCGCGTGAAAGGAATGCCTTTATCCGGCCGTCGCCTTCGCAGACACAGCTCGGCGGAGTCGCGCGGCGCACCCGCGAGGCGGTGGCGCTCTGCGAGGCGGCGGGGTTCGACGTGGTGCTGATCGAAACGGTGGGGGTTGGCCAATCGGAGACCATGGTTGCCGGCATGGCCGATCTCTTCCTGCTGCTCATTGCGCCGGCCGGCGGCGACGAGCTTCAGGGGGTGAAGCGCGGCATCATGGAGATGGCCGACCTGATCCTCGTCAACAAGGCGGACGGTGCGCTGCTGCAAACGGCCAAACGCACCTGCGCCGATTACGCAGGCGCGCTCCGGCTGTTGCGCAAACGCCCGCAGGATCCCGAGGGCTACCCCCGCGCCACGACGGTCTCGGCGATGACCGAGGACGGGCTCGTCGAGGCCTGGGCGGCGATGACCGAGCTTGCCGACTGGCGCCGGGCACAAGGTATCTGGTCCACGACCCGAGCGGCCCAGGCCCGCGCCTGGTTCGAGGAGGATCTGCGCCAGGCCCTGCTCGCCCGGCTTGAGCAGGACCCGAAGATCCGCGCGCTCGTCGACGAACTCGGCGACCGGGTCGCCGCCGGGCGTACGTCCCCGACCACCGCCGCCGAAACAGTGCTCGCGGCGCTCGACGACTGAATCCTCTTTTTCCCTGGTTAAAATGCGCGGGTCGTCGTCGATGGTTGTGCCATTGGTAAGAGCGACCACCGGACGACGGGCTGGCCGCCGGTCCGGTCCCAGCGCCACGAAAATGCGTGACAGGCGCGACCCGAAACGGTAAGAGCCCCTCAACCCATGACGGAGGCGCGGATGTACGCAATCAGGACTCGATTTTACGGCTAGGCTGCCGGTCCTGATCGGGCTGGTTGTCAGCCCCGCATCCTCCTTCTCTAGAATTCCCACCCCGGATTCCCGTCATGTTCCGCTTTTTCGAAAACCTCGTCGATCCTTTTGCTCCCGGTGATACCGGCACCCCGCCCGCGACCGTCTGGGCCTATCTGAAGACCCATTACGGCAGTTTCGGTCGCTACATGTGGTGGATGGCCGGCACCGGCGTGGTCGTCGCTTTGATCGAGACCGGTCTCATTTTCTACACCGGTCGGGTGGTCGATCTGATGGACGAGACCGCGCCCGAGACCTTCTGGCAGGCGCATGGGCTGGAGCTCGCGCTCGCCGCGCTGTTCGTTCTGTTCCTCAGGCCCGTGGCGATCGTGCTCAACCATTTCCTGCTCGAACAGACCCTTGCGGGGAACATGCAGGACCAGGTCCGCTGGCGCGCGCACAAACACATGCTCGGCCAGTCGATGGGGTTCTTTCAGAACGATTTCGCCGGCCGGTTGTCGAACCGGGTGATGCAGCTCGGTCCCGCGGTCGAAGACAGTACCTACATGGCCTTCGAGGGCATCTGGTACGCGATGACCTACGTGCTCGCGGCGATGCTGCTGCTTGGTCAGATCAACCCCTTGCTGGCACTGCCACTCGCGATCTGGCTGGTGCTCTACATCGCCTATACCCGCTACGTTGCCGTCCGGGTTGCGGAGGCCAGCGAGAAATGGTCCGACGCCCGCTCGCTGGTGACCGGGCGGGTGGTCGATGCCTATGCCAATATCGAGAGCGTGAAGCTTTTCTCGCAAGGCGACCGCGAGGAAGCCTGGGTGAAGTCCGCGATGCGCCGCCACCGGCTGAGGTTTCAAAGGTTCCTGCGGCTGATGACCGAGCTGTCCTTCGGTCAGAACGTGCTGAACGGGCTGTTGATCTCCGGCGTACTGGGCCCCGCGCTCTTGCTCTGGACGAAAGGCATCGTTTCGGTCGGCGAGGTGGCGGCGGCGTCCGCGCTCACCATCCGGCTCAACGGCATGTCGGGCTGGATCATGTGGGTGACGATCCGGCTGTTCGAACATGCAGGCGTGATCCGCGAGGGCCTGCGCTCGATCTCGGTCGAGCACGAGATCACCGACGTGCCCGGCGCGCCCGCGCTGAAGGTCAGCGACGGAGAGATCGTGTTCGACGACATCTCGCACCATTACGGCAGGGGGACTGGCGGGCTAGACCATGTGTCGCTAACCATCCCGCCGGGCCAGAAGGTCGGCCTCGTCGGGCGCTCGGGTGCCGGCAAGTCCACGCTGGTGAACCTGCTGCTGCGCTTCCGCGACGCCGAGCAGGGCCGCATCCTGATCGACGGCCAGGACGTCGCCGAGGTGACGCAGGACAGCCTGCGCGCGGCCATCGGCATGGTCACCCAGGACACCTCGCTGCTGCACCGCTCGGTGCGCGCCAACATCCTCTACGGACGGCCGGACGCGACCGAAGCGCAGATGTTCGAGGCGGCCCGGCGTGCCGAGGCCCACGACTTCATCCTCGGGCTCGAGGATCCGAAGGGGCGGACGGGCTACGATGCCCATGTCGGCGAACGCGGCGTCAAGCTGTCGGGCGGCCAGCGCCAGCGCATCGCCATCGCGCGGGTGATGCTGAAGGACGCGCCGATCCTGGTGCTGGACGAGGCGACCTCGGCGCTCGATTCGGAAGTCGAGGCGGCGATCCAGGACACGCTCTACGGCATGATGGAGGGCAAGACGGTGATCGCCATCGCCCACCGGCTGTCGACCATCGCCCGGATGGACCGGATCGTGGTGCTCGACCGCGGCCGGATCGTCGAGGACGGCACGCACGACGAACTGCTCGCCGAGGGCGGGCTCTACGCCGATCTCTGGGCGCGGCAGTCGGGCGGGTTCCTGGCCGAGGATTGATACCCGGCCCGGTCGGTCGCGGGGGGCAAGGCGTTTTGAAACGCCTTGGCACGCGATTTCGAAATCGCGTCGCGAAGGCCGTTCGAACGGCCTTTCCGCCCGGAGCGGCCGTGGCGCCCGAACCTGCGGCCGCGATTGCCAAATCCGTATGCGCAGCCCCCAATCATCCGATTGCCGGTTGCACCCATCGCGCATTTCCAGAGTAATCGGGCACAAGGAGAAAAACGTGCGCCCATCCGACTTGATCGACCCGTACCGCCCCGCCGAATCCGCGCCGCCGGGCACGCTCGCGGCGTTTATCCGCTGGTGTCTCGACGGGAGCTGGGGGGTGCTGGGTCTGGCCGCGGCGGTCTCGGCGATAGCGGGGCTGACCGAGACCGGCACCGCCTGGGTGTTGGGGCTGGTCATCGATGCGGTCGTCGCCCGCGGCCCGGAGGCCTTTTTCAGCACGGCCAATGCAGGCGTTTTCGCCCTGTCACTGGTGTTTTTCCTGGTCATGCGCCCGGCCGCGTTCGGGCTGTCGAACTATGCTTCCGCGGTGATCGTCGCCCCCGCTATCGCGCCGATGGTCATGGCCCGGCTGCATCGCTGGATGCTGGACCAGTCGGTCGGCTTTTTCGACGACGATTTCGCCGGGCGGCTGGCGCAGAAACAGGCGCAGAGCGCCGGCGCGATGACCAACCTCGTGGTCGAAGGGATCAACGTCGTCGCCTTCGCGCTCGCCACGCTCGTCGGCACGTTTCTCCTGATCGCAACCATCGACTATCGGCTCACGATTGTATTCACCCTCTGGCTCGGGCTCTATTTCGCGATGATCCGCTGGTTCCTGCCGCGTATCCGCGTCCGGGCGCAGGCGCGGGCCGGGGCGCGAGCGGTGGTGACCGGCCAGGTGGTCGACACCATCACCAATATCCGCACGGTCAAGTTGTTTGCCCACGCCGCGCGCGAGGATGCCGCGGCACTCGGCGCGATCGACCGGTTCCGGCGGACCGCTCTGCATTTTGGCCACCTCACCGCGCGGTTCCGCCTGGTGCTGATGATTCTCGCCGGCCTGCTGCCGGTCATGCTCACCGGCGGCGCGCTTGTCGCCTGGTCGCAGGGTACCGCCAGCGAGGGCGCCATCGTCACCGCCGGGGTGGTCGCGATCCGCATCGCCCAGATGACCGGATGGGTCTCCTTCGCGCTCATGGGCGTCTACGCCGACATCGGCGAGATCGAGGACGGGATGCGCACGCTGACCCCCGACCGCAGGTTGCCCGACGCGCCGGATGCGGTGCCGCTCGAGGTCGCGGGCGGCGGCATAAGTTTCGATGCGGTCGATTTCTCCTATGGCCGGACCGAGAACCGCGACCGGACCGGGGTGACCGGGATCGACCTATCCGTGGCGCCCGGCGAGAAACTCGCCATCGTCGGCCCTTCGGGCGCCGGCAAATCCACCCTGCTCGCGCTGCTCCTGCGGCTCTACGACCCCGAAAAGGGGCGGATCTCGATCGACGGGCAGGATCTCCGGGGGGTCACCCAGGACAGCCTGCGCCGGGCCATCGGCATGGTCACCCAGGAGACCGCGATGTTCAACCGCTCGGTCCGCGACAACATTCTCTACGGCGACCCGGAGGCGGGTGAGGCGGCGCTGCTCGCGGCCACGCGCGACGCCGAGGCGCATGACTTCATCCTGGATCTGATCGACGGCGAGGGCCGCGCCGGCTACGAGGCGCATCTCGGCGAGCGCGGCGTGAAGCTCTCCGGCGGCCAGCGCCAGCGCATCGCGATCGCCCGGGCGATCCTGAAGGACGCGCCGATCCTGGTGCTGGACGAGGCCACGTCGGCGCTCGACAGCGAGGTCGAGGCGGCGATCCAGGAGACGCTCTACGCCTGATGGAGGGCAAGACGGTGATCGCCATCGCGCACCGCCTGTCCACCATCGCACACATGGACCGGATCGTGGTGCTGGACGCGGGCCGGATCGTCGAAAACGGCACCCATGACGAACTGCTCGCGGCCGACGGGCTCTACGCGCGGCTCTGGGCGCACCAATCGGGCGGGTTCCTCGGGGAGGCGTAAGGGGGCCGGGTCGGTTCATTTCGAGCTGTTGGTGGAACCCAGAGTCAATCGAAATCCGTCAAGACTGACAGACAGTCTTCATCTGCGCGTCGAACCGACTTCGCGCACAAGATGCCACAGCCAAACAACCAACGCGCCGGCAAGCCAGATGAGAAAGGAAAACACCCCGACAAAGATCAACAACAAGCCGAGATCCATCCCACAAATCGACGCGCCTGCCCTGCAAAGATGCTCGTCCAGAAGGCCCGGGCGGAACAAGAGGAAGAGCGCAAGCAGATTCAAGAGGGACACGATTCCAATTTGCGTGTGCGGAACTGGCCGTGAAGGAGACTTCGCGACGCGCAAAATGCGAAATACGTGAATAGCCAACAGGGCGTAGATGGCTATCGCGGCGGCGGGTTTACCTGTTGGATAGCTGGCGGCGCAATAAAGTCCCAACACATAACGCCCAGCCCATGAGTAATCCACAGCGAGCTTGGTGAGCGATTGGTACCGAAAATATGTGTCTGGACCACTCCATAAATAGGTCAAGCCCACTACCGAAAGAAGGCTCAAATCCAACAAAACCAGTCCCACCACAAGGGAAACGACAGGTGTTCGCACCCTGTGGTCAAACGCGTTTTCTGCCATCACGATCCTTGGATTCTATCCAACGGGACGTGTTCTTTTGTGCTGCTCGCCACTCACCCGTTCCTGAGCCGCAGATGCGCCTTGATTTGCCCGTGATCGGAGGCGAGTTTGTTGTAGGGCGCTTCCGGGTGGGAGCCGTCGGTGATGTGGTCGTTCAGCACCGAGAAGTATTCCATGTCGGCAAGCCGGTCGGGATTGTCCGGATGGAAGTGGCGCGACATCAGGATCTGGTCGATCGACTCGTAGACCCCGCCGAAGGCAGAGGTGTAGACCATGTCGCGCAGGGATTTCTGCACGAAGAGGCTCTCGGCCGAGTGCAGCCGCGCGCGGTCCACCGCGGCGGAGATCGCGATGTGTTGTTCCGCCGAATAACGGTCGGAATAGCTCTCGGCGTCGTGGCGCAGCATCCAGGAATAGTTCTTGAACGGCACCTCGCCGGAAATGATCTCCGACGACACCGCGTGTTCGCCGTCGTTGAAATCGCCCAGCGCCACCACCGGGTGGCCGGCGTTCAGCTCGGCGACGATCTCGCGCCGCAGCACCCAGGCCTCGGCCATCCGCCGCACCGCGGCCCGCATCGCTCCGAGCGCGCGGCCCACCGGATCGTAGCGGGTGAGGTCTTCCTCGGGCGCGAAGGTGGCGCCGGGGGGCGTGATGTATTCGCCGAGCTTCGACTTCAGGTGGCAGTTGAACAGCGTCACCGTCGTATCGCCGACCGGGATGCGCACCTTCAGGATCGGGCGCGAGAGACGGCGCAGCGTGAAGCTGCCCGAGTCCAGCGTCGCCCTCCATCCCGCGCAGCGGCTGGAACGGGATCGTCACCGGCTCGGCGAGGTCCTGGATCACCTCCGGCTCGCCCGCGAAGCCGAGCCGCGACAGCACCGCGAGGCCGGGGCGCCGCTCGCCGGGCACGCCCGCGTCGGCCGCGTTGGGCGCAAAGGCGAGGGCTGCATCATCCCAGGGTTTCACCCCGAGCTTGTCGAAGATCACCTTGCGGGCATAGGCCTTGCCGCGGGCGGGGATCACCGCGTCGTTGAGCGCGCGCGCCCGGGTCGAGGCCTCATCCACCACATCCGCGAGCGCCTCTTCCTCGAAGATCTCCTGGAACCCGATCACGTCGGCGTCGAGGTCGACGAGCTGCGCCGCCATCCAGTCGCGTTTCCAGGCGTATTCCTCGGGGGTGTAGGACTGGAAGCGGTAGTACTCCCGGTCCGGCCCGATCAGGTTCTTGACGTTGAAACTGGCAATGGAAAACTGCATCGGAGCCCCCTTGTGGTCGCTCCATCCTGTCTGCCACGGATGACCTGCGCGCGACAGGGGGGAAAACTCAGGCCGTTTTCCCGGGTTTGCGGGGGGTGACGTCGAGCCAGATGTCGCTGTCCGGACGCAGGGTCAGGATCAGCTTTGGGCGCGGGGGCTCGGCATCGGTCAGCCTGAACCGGTGGCGCGCGAGCAGGGTGGCGAGAATGATGGTCGCTTCCTGCATCGCGAAATCGGCACCGATGCAGACCCGTGGGCCGACCGAAAAGGGCACATAGGCGAACCGGTCGATCTTCGACATGTCGTCGAACCGCTCGGGGATGAACCTGCGCGGCTGTTTCCAGTGCTTGTGGTGCCGGTGCAGCGCATAGAACGGCACGATCATCATGTCGCCCTTCTTCACCGTGTGCCCGCACACCTCGTCGTCCGCCGCCGCCGTGCGCAGGTGCACCGGAATCGGCGGATAGAGCCGCATCGTCTCGTGGAGTACCTGGCGGATGAACGGGAGTTTTTCGACGTCTTGCGCCGTTGCGGCACGCGCGCCCAGAACCTGGCGGGCCTCCCTGGCGGCGCGTTTCTGCGTCGCGGGATCCATTGCCACCAGGTAGAGCGCCCAGGACAGGGTGAGCGCAGTGGTCTCGTGGCCGGCGATCAGGAAGGTGATCAGGTTGTCGCGCAGCTCCGCATCGGTCATCCGGCGCCCGGTTTTCGGATCTTCCGCGTCGAGCAGAAGATCGAGCAGCGCCGGGTTGTCGGTATTGGGATTGCGTCGGCGTTCGGCGATCGCGGCGTCGGCGCCTGCTTTCAGCGCCTTCAGCGTCGGGTGGGTGCGCACCCGGCCCGGACGCGGCACCCAGGCGGGCAAGCCGAGCAGATCCAGCAACGAAAGCCTCGCGGTCTTTTCGAGGTAGTGTTCGATCGCCACGTTCACCGTGTCGAGCGGAACGGTGCTCTCGCCGTTGCCGCCAGAGAAGGTGACCCGCACGATCACGTCGAAAGCCGTCTTCATCATCTCGTAGGAGATGTTGACCGGTCCGTCGGCACCAGCGAGCCGGTCGGCGGATTCGGCCGCGCAGCGGGTCATCGGCGGGGTGAGCCGGGCGACGTTGCGCGGCGCGAAGGCGGGGTTGAGGGCGCGGCGTTGCCAGCGCCATTCCTCGCCCTCGATGACGAACAGCCCGCGCTTCAGCGCCTTGGCCAGCACCCCCTTGGTTTCCGGCGATTTCGGGTAGTTGATGAAATTCGTCTTGAAGATGTGGCGGGTGCCGGCCGGATCGCTGACGATGTGGAACCGCCGCAGCACCTTGCCGGAGATGATCGGCAGACGGGTCGTGTTCTGCGGGATCACCCGCAGGATGTCGCCCCGCGACAGACGCCGGAGACCGAAAAGGCCCGTTCGGCCGACGAGCATGCTGGCTTCCGGCGCCAGTTTGCGTGAGCCTCCCCCGGCTTTGCGCGCCGGTTTTTCAGGAGTCGCGGAGGCGTTGCCACCGCGGCCGCCGGTCACGGGGCACTTGTCGCCCGAAGATGTCGTCTCGCTCATGTGGCGAAACCTACGGAGAACCGCGGACCGGGGCAACGGGCATCTGGGGAGGGGGCCGGCCGGGTGGCGGCATGCCGCACACCGGCCCCGGCGCTGTGGCCGAACTGCCGCATTATCGGGGCCGGATCGGTAAGGCCCGCCCCCCTCCCGCTTTGCATAAAGGCCCGCGCCGCGTTATCCAGACGGGAATTCGAATCCCGGAACGTCCGGACAGGAACTCGAAACCCGAAGAATTACTGCCCGCGAGGAGCCCCGCCATGACTTTGATTTCCCGCCTCAAGCCGACCGTCGCCGGCCGCGTCACAGGCCTTCTGCTGGCATTCGGCCTGCTCGCCGGATGTGCCGTGAACGACCTCGACGGCACGCCGCCGCCGATGGGCCGGTTCCTGCTCGGCCACAACGTCGCGATCGTGGTCGACGAGGCCGAGGTCGGCCCGGCGTCGCGCAAGATCGAGAACGACGTCTGGGTTGGCGCGCTGCGCACCGCCGTCAACGACCGTTTCTCGCGCTACGATGGCGACCGCTACTATCACGTCTCCGTCGCGGTGCTCGGCTACGTGCTGGCCCAACCCGGTATTCCAGTGGTCGCGGCGCCCAAGAGCGTGCTGATTGCCGATGTGCGGGTGTTCGACGACACCCAAGGCGGCAAGCCGATCACCGAAGAGCCGAAGCAGTTCACCGTCTTCGAGGAGGGCGGCGAGGTGCTCGTGGGCTCGGGCCACACCCGCTCCGCCGAGGAACAGGCGGCGAGCTTGTCGCGCAATCTGGCCAAGCAGATCCACGATTGGATGCTCGACAATCCCGAATGGTTCGGTGACGCCGCCGAAATGGATCCGGCGACCACGTCGGCGGGACGACCGGTGCAACCGCTGCCGCCGCTGTCCGGCGAGGGCTGAGAACGGCACCGAGCCGCTTGATTTTCCCTTTCCGACGCAGTAACGAGCGCCGGAAATGAACCGGGTTCGCAGACGAACCCCCCAACGACGAGGCTTGTGGCATATGGCCAAGGAAAAGTTTGCACGTAACAAGCCGCACGTGAACATCGGCACGATCGGCCACGTTGACCACGGCAAGACGACGCTGACGGCGGCGATCACGAAGTACTTCGGTGACTTCAAGGCTTACGACCAGATCGACGGCGCGCCGGAAGAGAAGGCGCGCGGGATCACGATCTCGACGGCGCACGTGGAGTACGAGACGGAGAAGCGTCACTACGCGCACGTCGACTGCCCCGGCCACGCCGACTACGTGAAGAACATGATCACGGGTGCGGCGCAGATGGACGGCGCGATCCTGGTGGTGTCGGCGGCTGACGGCCCGATGCCGCAGACCCGCGAGCACATTCTGCTCGGCCGCCAGGTCGGCGTTCCGGCGCTCGTGGTCTACATGAACAAGGTCGACCAGGTGGACGACGAGGAGCTCCTGGAGCTCGTCGAGATGGAGATCCGCGAGCTTCTGACCGAGTACGACTTCCCGGGCGACGACATTCCGATCGTCAAGGGCTCGGCGCTGGCCGCGCTCGAGGGCCGCGATCCGGAGATCGGCGAGAACTCGATCCGCGAGCTGATGGCGGCGGTTGACGAAGCGATCCCGACGCCGGCGCGCGACGTGGACAAGCCGTTCCTGATGCCGATCGAAGACGTGTTCTCGATCTCGGGCCGCGGCACGGTTGTGACCGGCCGTGTCGAGCGTGGCGTTGTGAACGTCGGCGACGAGCTTGAGATCGTCGGCATCAAGGACACCCAGAAGACGGTCTGCACGGGCGTCGAGATGTTCCGCAAGCTGCTCGATCGCGGCGAGGCGGGCGACAACATCGGCGCGCTTCTGCGCGGCATCGACCGCGAGCAGGTCGAGCGTGGCCAGGTTCTGTGCAAGCCGAAGTCGGTGAACCCGCACACCAAGTTCGAGTGCGAGGTCTACATCCTGACCAAGGAAGAGGGTGGCCGTCACACGCCGTTCTTCGCCAACTACCGGCCGCAGTTCTACTTCCGCACGACGGACGTGACTGGCACCGTTCAGCTGCCCGCGGGCACCGAGATGGTGATGCCGGGCGACAACCTGAAGTTCGAAGCCGAGCTGATCGCGCCGATCGCGATGGAAGAAGGCCTGCGCTTCGCCATCCGCGAAGGCGGCCGTACCGTCGGCTCCGGCGTCGTCTCGAAAATCATCGAGTAGGTCGATTTCCCGCTTGCGGGAAATCTGGCCAGTGGCGGCAGGCGATTTGGCAATCGCCAAATCTGCCGAGAGCCGATCCGGTTGAGATTGCAGAGGCCGCCCTGAGGGGCGGCCTTTTCTTTGCCACACGTTCGCTTGATTTCCTTTCGAAATCAGCATTGTCAGTGAAGCTGAGGCTATTGTTTTGAATGCTTGGCAGAGAACCATCGCGGATCGACTTCAGGACTATTCGGGCTACTCGGTTGATTTCGACGCGACGTGTTGCGCAGTGAGATGTGAGAACGAAGACAGCTTTGCGGTTTCAGTATGCGAACATGATCGTGGGTTCTTCGTACATTTTGATGGTTGGCACGAGGAATTCTCCCAACTCGATGACGCGCTCAATTGTTTCGCCTTCGCATTCTCGGACAGGTGCCGCTTGAAGGTACAAACCCGAGGCGGAAACGACTGCGCGTGGACCGTGCAGTTCAAAGAAGATTGAGGTGCCCCTAGATTTGTAGACGCTCTGCTTGGTATTTTTGGAACCAAGGAGAGACGGATATGAGCAAGCGGGTTCGCTTTACGGACGAGTTCAAACGGGACGCCGTGGCGCAGGTTGTTGAGCGAGGATATGCGGTCAGCGATGTGGCCGAGAGGCTGGGGATCAGCACCAAATCGCTTTACACTTGGAAGGCGCAGTTTTCGAAGCCTGAGCGCGTTCGCAGTGAGGCCTCGGAACAGGCGGCTGAGATCAAGCGGCTTAGGCGGGAGCTGGCGAGGGTGACCGAGGAACGGAACATCTTAAAAAAGGCGACCGCGTACTTCGTGCGAGAGTCTCAGTGAGGTACGCGTTTATTGAGGCTCACCGCGCTGAGTTTTCGGTGCGAGCCATGTGCCGCATGCTGCTAGTTCATTTCAGCGGCTTCTATGCATGGCTGAAGGAACCGTTTAGCCAGCGTGCGCAGGAGGACGCGCGCCAGACTGAGATGATCCGTCAGGCTTGGGCCGATAGTGGCAAGGTGTATGGCTATCGCAAACTGCATGATGACCTGCGCGATCAGGGTGAGACCTGCTCAGAGAACCGCGTGGCGCGTCTGGCCAGCCTTGCAGGGATTGCGGCACAGATTGGGTATCGGCGCCGTCCTGGCCGCTATGGCGGCAAGCCAGCGGTTGTCGCCGAGAACACGCTGGATCGGCAGTTCGAGGTCGGGATGCCCGACCGGGTCTGGGTGACCGACATCACCTACATCAAGACCCACGAGGGCTGGTCGTATCTGGCCGTCGTGATTGATCTGTTCTCAAGACGTATCGTTGGGTGGTCAATGCAATCACGCATGACAACGGACCTTGCCCTGCAGGCCTTGTTGAGCGCCGTTTGGCGGCGCAAGCCTAAGCAGAAGGTCATGATCCATTCCGATCAAGGATCACAGTTCACCAGCAAAGAGTGGCAATCGTTTCTCGGCAAACACAACCTGGATGCAAGCATGAGCAGACGCGGAAATTGCCATGATAACGCTGTGGCAGAAAGCTTCTTCCAGCTCTTGAAACGGGAACGGATCAGGCGGCGGACATACCCAACCCGTGATGCCGCACGGCAGGACGTATTCGACTACATCGAGATGTTCTACAACCCGAGCCGAAAGCACACGAACAACGGCATGCTGTCGCCAGTTGACTTCGAAATCAGACAGCACAAACTGAGCGAGGCAGGTGTCTAGAAAACTAGGGGCACCTCAGATGGCATTTGGCGTGACGACAGCACTACTGGGTTGCTGTTCACTCGGTTTTGGAAGCCAGTTCGAGTGGAGTATCGCACGAACCTTTTGCCGAAAAGGCCGTCACAGCCGATCCAAACGGTTTGAGCTGCCTGCAATTCGACAGGTGCGGCACCTCTCTTGACCCCGACATCTACAGTGGACCCCTCGACAATTGACGCGCCAAGCGGTTTCGAAACCGCTTGTGACGCGAATTCGAATTCGCGTGCGAACGCCTTTTGAAAGGCGTTCGGCGTCGCGTTCGGCATCGTCGCGGCTTTGCGTTTCGCGAGCAGGGTGGTAGTCTGACCCCAACCTACGGAGGGTGACATGGACAAGCGCTGAGCCAACCTGAAACGCAACCAACGCTTCACAGGAGTTCAGCTATGCCGGCCCCCTTTCTCGACGCCAATGTGCGTCATCCCCTGACATTGCCCAACGGCGAGACCTATACCAACACGGTCTGGCTCGCGAATGTGATCGACCACCCAAATATCGAAGTGGGCGAGTTCACCTATTACAACGATTTCGAGCCGGTTGATGATTACGCCGCCCGGATCGCGCCCAACCTGCATCCGGGCGCGCCGGAGAAACTCACCATCGGCCGGTTCTGTCAATTCGCCCACGGGACACGGTTGATCACCTCGTCGGCCGACCATCCGAAGCGCTGGTTCACCACTTACCCCTTCGCGGTGTTCAACCACAAGGTGATGGATCTGTTCGCGCCGGAGTTTTCCAAGGGGCGCGACACGGTGATCGGGCACGACGTCTGGATCGGGACCGACGCGATGATCCTGCCCGGGGTGACCCTCGGCAACGGGGTGATCGTCGGTGCGCGGGCAGTGGTGAGCCGCGATGTGCCGTCCTGGAGTGTTGTCGCGGGCAACCCGGGTCGGGTGGTACGGCGGCGGTTTCCGGACGAGGTCTGTGCGCTGCTGGATCGACTCGCATGGTGGGATCTGCCGCTCGATGAGATCCGCGCGATCCTGCCGGTGCTCGCCTCGAACGATCTGCCGGCCTTGAAGGACACGGTGGCGCGATTGAGGTCTTGAAAAGCCCGGGCGCTTCGGTTACCTCAACTCCCGGCCACAGGGGTATAGCTCAGTTGGTAGAGCGACGGTCTCCAAAACCGTAGGTCGCGGGTTCAAGCCCTGCTGCCCCTGCCATCCTCCCATCGCAGTTACTGGCGAAATGCGTCCCTTGGGGCCGATGCTGGAGGTGGTTGACGGCCAACGGGCGCGCACAGTCCAACGCGCCGGACCGAAATCTGCCGGATGCCCGAAAGTCTTCCGACCTTTGCCAAAAGTTCACTACCCCGGCGAATTCTGCCGAAAGTAGAAATCTAGAGAGGTGAAACGCGGTCGTCTCTTGCGGGTCTTGTCCTTCTTGTTGGGCCGTCAAACGCAGCGGCGCACACGGGCATTTTCGTTGGCATTGTCCGCGATGATCTGGAGGCGGCGCTGGCCGCGCTCGACGGGCGCGATGAGGCCTTTCTCGACTACGCCCGCCTGAATGCCTGTTTGGATGAATGGCAAGGCCGCGACTGTGCGGCCGAAGAGGCCCGGCGCATTCACCGCGAGAGGCTCGGTACAGGAACCGTGCGCGCCTGCAAGGACGCTCTCTGGCGATCGACCGCGCTTTCCCTGGCTGCTCAGTGAGCGATGCCGCTGGGGGTTCGAACTGCGGGTTGATGCCCCTCTATGGGCGCTCAGAAGAACAGGTATTTCACCCCAATTCCGGCGACGATCACCCCCATCGCGCCCTGAAGCGCGGCATTGGGCAGTCGCTTGTTGATCTGCGGCCCGAGCAGCGCGCCCACCACCGCGCCGGCGACGAGTGGGGCGAGGAGCGCCCAGTCGATTTCGGCGCCGCGGCTCATGAAGTTGCCGACCGAGACCGCGAGCGACATGAAGATCGCGATCGCCGTGGAGGCGGGGATGATGTGCATCGGCATCCCCAGCAGCGACGCCATGTAGGGCACCAACAGGAAGCCGCCGCCGACCCCGAACAACGCGGCGGTGAAGGCGATGAGGGCGCCAGCCAACAGCGGCGAGATCACCGGAACCCGGTAGCGAACCCCGGCATAGGTGAAGCACATGCAATAGTGCCGCAGTACCCTGTCAGTGACCCCGCCATGGTAGGGTTGCATCGGCTCTGCCGTGCCTGCCTTGCGCGCCTGGAGATGGCGCCAGAGCTTCCAGCCGATCTGGCCTGCAACCGCAAGGGTGAGCAGCCCGAACAGCGGCCGGAAGGTGGCCATGTCGGCGAGGTAGAGCGACGAGACTGTGCTGCCCGCCCAGGCGCCGAAAACGCCACCGAGCCCAAGAAGAAGGCCCAGCGCCGGAACGATTGCGCCGTGCCTCAGATAGCCTGGCACGTAGACAAGCGCGGTGGCGAGCACCACGATCTGGGTCATCGGCTTGACCGCATTGGGGTCGGCGACCGCGAACAGGGTGATGAGGCCGAAGGAGGTGAGGATCCCGCCCGCGGCGCCGATGGCCGAAAACACGACCCCGACGAGGGTGCCCCAACCCAATACGGCTATCAACATCGGCGTATCCACGAAATGCACTCCCGCAAGTGAGGTCGGGGGAGGCTAGAGGGCACGCGGGGCCGGTCCAATGGCGCGGGTTGCCGCACCCCATCGCGCGGCCTGTCCACAGGCTTACCGCCCAAAAACCCCGTCTCTGCCCGATTGGTGCCGAATTCGTGGAGGAAAAATGGCACTGTTATTCACGCAGTCACAGCGAGGCATCCGATGGGTCGTCTGTTCTTTCTGTTTTTCCTGTTGCCATGGTGGGCCTATGTCCCGGCGTCAATCGGCGTGCTCTGGCTCGGAGAGCGTGTCTACGAGCAGGCGCTGGAAACCGAAGCCGAGAAGGTGGCAGCGCTGGAGGCGGCCGTGCCGGACCCGGTCGATCTCGGCGAATTCGACCGCGACATCCATCCCTCGGGCGAAGTTCACGTTGTCGGGATGATCGACCACGAACTCGACTACGAATTGGTCGAACGCACCAACGGTGTGCCCGACCAGTCGCGCCATATCGGCTGGCTGATCGCCGCCGCGGTGGCGTTGATCGGGGTGGTGAAACGCGTGAAGTCGGTGCGTGCGCGCCCGGTCGGGGACGCCGAAGAGGCGTTGGAACAGGTCGAGCTGGAAACTGTTTCTCCAGCCCCGGCTCAGGCTTTCATGGTGCCCGAGGGCGTTTCCGAAGAGACGCCGCTTGGTCGGCTCGCCCGCAGGAATGCACAAGGCACGGTGTCTGCGGTCGACTCGGAGTTCGCCGTCGCGCGCTTTGACGATCCGGCCACCGATACGGTCTATGGCACCCATGATCTGGATGCGGACACGCCTGACGTCCAGCCCGCGCGCGCACTTGCCCATGACAGCGGCGCGAGTCTTGCGGGCGAGGCGCAAAGCGCCTTCCTGCCGGTGGGGGAAATCAATGACATACCGGCTCCGGCACAGCCGCCGCAGTCGTCGGCGCTGGCGTTTTTCCTCAAGCTCGGCCTTGCCATGCTGGTGGTGGGCGGGGTCGCCTACGACCCGTCGCTGATTGGCCCGGCCCTGCCTTTCGCCGCGATCGCCCTGTTCTGGTTAGGGATCTACGTGGTCGTCGGAAAGCTCCGCAGCGGGCGCGCGCAGAGCGTTGGCGGCGACACTGCGCCGCAGCACACCCGCCGGCCCGATGGCGCTGCGCAGCCTGCTGTCGCAGGGGTCGGAGGGCACCACATCGACCTCACCGCGCCGGTGGGCAGGTCCCGGCGCGAACGCGGCGTAATCTGAGCCGGGGGGCATTCCGGATATCGAAAACGCCGGTACCCTGCCGCGTGCTGCACGCCGGCGGGGTTCTTCCGTGTCGGGCCACGTCGCGTACCGCTCATTGCGCACCAAGGGGTCACGGCCCTTGAATTGCCCCCCCACATCCCGTAAGTGCCCCTTGTTCCGCGAAAGGCAGCATGATGGCGAAGACGAACCCGTTCCAGTACATCCAGCAGGTGCGCTCCGAGGTCTCCAAGGTCGTCTGGCCGACCCGGCGCGAGGTATTGCTGACCACCGGCATGGTTGTCGCCCTCGCTGCGCTGACGGCGCTGTTTTTCTCGTTGGTCGATCTGTTGATCCGCTTTGGGCTGACCAACGTGCTCTCGGCCTTCGGCTGAGGTCCCGCCGGAAACACCTTGAACCGATGGGGTTTCGGGGCTAATCCGGGCGCCAACCCTTATCGGCGTGCATGTCACGCCGGTTTTCTGTTGTGGGAGGGGCGCAAGACGCCACCCGCTGATCCTGAATGCCGGGCGCGTACGCGCGTCCACCAGAGACGAGGCTGAAACGAAATGGCGAAACGGTGGTACTCGGTGAGCGTGCTCTCGAATTTCGAGAAGAAAATCGCCGAACAGATCAAGCAAGCCGTTGCCGAGAACGGCCTCGAGGACGAGATCGACGAGGTTCTGGTGCCGACCGAAGAGGTCATCGAGGTGCGCCGCGGCAAGAAAGTGACTACTGAACGCCGTTTCATGCCGGGGTACGTGCTCGTCCACATGGAAATGTCCGACGAAGGCTATCACCTGATCAACTCGATCAACCGCGTTACCGGTTTCCTGGGTCCGCAAGGCCGGCCGATGCCGATGCGGGACGCCGAGGTGCAGGGCATTCTCGGCCGGGTCGAGGAAGGCATCGAAGCGCCGCGCACCCTCATCACCTTCGAAGTGGGCGAAACGGTTGCGGTCACCGACGGGCCTTTCGAGGGCTTCGACGGTCAGGTCGAGGGTGTCGACGACGACAACCAGCGCCTCAAGGTCTCGGTCTCGATCTTCGGACGCGCCACGCCGGTGGAACTCGAGTTCACCCAGGTGACGAAGCAAGGCTAACCCTGCTTCGGGCCGCGAGCTCTCTGGCGCAGCATCGGAAGCGCGGCGCCGTCGGCGAGACAGGCGGTTCCAGTTGCCTCGCAGTCGCGCAACCGGTGCCATCGGCCGACTTCGTCACGGCGACTTTTGCCCATCTCCTGCTGTTGGCCCGAAAGGAAGGGCCGACCATCGCTCCTGCGCCGCTGATGCTCATCGGTATGCGAGGACTTCGAAATACCGGGCCGCCATTTTTCACGATGGCGAGGGTTGTCTCGACCCTGGCACTTGTTCCTGGCTTTCGGCGGACTGGAGGGCGTCGCTCCCCTGAAACGACCGCAGCAAGCGGCCGCAGCGCGAGCGCCCGGGCTCAGCCCCTCTTGACGATCCGGGCTGGCACGCCGACCGCGACGGCGCCTTCGGGGATGTCTTTCAGCACCACCGCATTGGCGCCGATCCTCGCACCGCGCCCGACATCGACCCGTCCGAGAATGGCCGCGCCCACGCCGATATCGGCGCCATCGCCGATCACCGGCCAGTCGCGCAACCGGTCCGCGCGCGCGATCCCGAAGGTGGTGTTCTGGCGGATGACCACGTCGTCGCCGATCGCCCGCGCAATGAGGATCATGCCGCCGAAATGCTCGAGCCGCACCCGGCGCCCGACATTGACCGTGTAGGGCAGGTCGATCCCGGCGAACCATTGGGTGAGCTTGGTGCCGATTTTGTAGATCAGGCTGAGCGGTGCGCGCAGGGCTTTCGGCTTCACCGACATCCGCCAGTTGCCGAAACGGTGCCAGAACAGGGCCCAGAACCCCTGCGAGAAGAAATCGCGCCCATGGGTGCGGTAGTCTTCGGCGATGAGCGCCATCAGACGAATGTCGCCGGGGTTGCGGTTTGCGACGCCGGCATTGTGGACATCTTCGTGAAGCAAGGGCGTGTCGATGATGCGCTGGGCATAGCTTACCGAAGCGCGCGCGCCCGGACTCGGTTCCGGTTCGGCGACCGGCACCGCAGGTACCGCATCGTCCATCATGATGTTGATCTTGTTCACTGCCACCTGCCCATTTGTTTTTTTGTTTCGGACCCCAAACAACGAATCGCGCGGACCCGCCGGCATGTCAAGCAGGACGCAAGGTGTTGTGTTTGAGGAAGGAAACAAACCTTAACAGGGGCTACATTTTGAATGCGATTTGTGCCCGGGTCGGCGAGGGACCGCTGATCTGTCGCTGGTTTCGGCAGGGTTCGCCAGGCGTGACTGGGGTCACCGCTCGGTTGCGCCTTTCCCGGCGATGATCTTGTCGCGGAACCGGGCGATGCGGGCGGTTCGGGTCGCCGACTGCTTTGCCGAGTTGATGTTGATCACGTAGCTTTTCTGCCGCCCGGGCGTGAGCGCGTGGAACGCCTCGGCAAGCTCCGGGTCGGCGTCGAGCACTTCGACGAGTTCATCGGGCAGGTCCAGATCGGTTTCGACTTTGGGCGGCTTGATCCCCGCCTCTGCATAGCCCATGGCCTCCGCCAGATAGGCGCGGATGATCGGCTCCATCTTCTCCGGGCCCGCATTGTCGGTGAACCGCAGCATCCCGGCGGTCCGGGTATTGGGGCCGTTTCGTTCGAGCACTCCCTCGGGATCCTTCAACAATGCCGGGTTCATGAAGTTGAAACGGAAGTCGTCCCGAAAGGCCCCCATCAATGCAATGTTGCGCCCAGCGTGCATGTAGCAGGGATGCGCCCATTTCACGTGTTCACTGAGGCCGACGTCGAGGCAGATCCGGCGCAGAGCGTCGAGCCCGGCTATCCAGCGGCGGGTGGAGCAATCCGGGGTGGCAAAGCGGTCGCAGCGACCGCAGCCGAGGGTGAAGAAGTCTTCGATGTCGGCAATCATCGCCATTGCGGTCCCCCCCGTCGTCAGGCGCCGTCAAACGCCGCTTCCAGCGCGGCGATGTCGAGCTTCTTCATGTCATTCATCGCCGCCATCACCGCCAATACCTGCGCCGGGGTGCCGCGGGCGACGAGTTCATTCAGCCGTCGCGGCGTGATCTGCCAAGCGATCCCCCAGCGGTCCTTGAGCCAGCCGCATTGCACGTCGCGCCCGCCGCGCGCTGTGAGCGCCGCCCAGAGCCGGTCGGTCTCTGCCTGATCGGCGGTCGTCACCGAGATCGACACCATATCGTTGTGCTCTTGGTACGGACCGGCCTCGAGGATCTGAAGCGGCGCGCCATCGAGGGTGAAGTCGATCACCAGAACACCGCCTTTTTCACCCGTCGCCATGTTGTCGAACTTGCGCTTGTCGCGGATGCCGGAGTTGGGAATGAGCGCAGTGTAGAACTCCGCGGCCTCAAGACCGTCTTTCTCGAACCACAGACAGGTGCGGACATTGCCGGGGCTTGCCAATTCGCGATCCTCCATCGGGACAACATAGCAGGATTCGGATCATTCCAACTGCTGGATCTTCGCAGCTCAGGCGAGAATTGCTTGCCAATTCCGTCGGGTCGGCGTATCTCCGCGCCGTTCAGGACCGTCCCCAGGGGCGGCACCTGTGCTTCATGCGTGGGAGGCGAGGGCGCGCGCGTCCGGACCAGACCACGTCAACAAAGGCCCGCCACGCGTGCGCGGGCTGTTGAACAAAGGAGATACCAGATGGCCAAGAAGGTCGCTGGCACCATGAAGCTGCAGATCCCTGCAGGTCAAGCCAACCCGTCGCCGCCCATCGGCCCCGCGCTCGGTCAGCGTGGCATCAACATCATGGAATTCTGCAAGGCGTTCAACGCCAAGACGCAGGACATGGAGCAGGGTGCGCCGTGCCCGACCCAGATCACCTACTACCAGGACAAGTCCTTCACGATGGAGATCAAGACGCCGCCGGCGTCGTACTACCTGAAGAAGGCCGCTGGCCTCCCCTCGGTGGGCAAGCGCAACCGTCCGCGCGGCGCCGAGAAGCCGGGCCGCGAAGTGGTCGCCTCCGTGACGGTCAAGCAGGTTCGCGAGATCGCCGAAGCGAAGATGAAGGATCTGAACGCCACCGACATCGAAGGCGCGATGAAGATCATCGTCGGCTCGGCGTCGTCGATGGGTATCGAGGTGAAGGGGTAAATCATGGCCAAGCTTGGAAAACGCACCCGCGCCGCCCGTGAAGCCTTCGCCGGCAAGGACGAGGTCTCCGTCGAGGAGGCCGTCGCGCTCGTGAAGGGCAATGCCAAGGCGAAGTTCGACGAGACCGTCGAGATCGCCGATCAACCTCGGCGTCGACCCGCGCCACGCCGACCAGATGGTCCGCGGCGTGGTCAACCTGCCCAACGGCACCGGCAAGACCATGCGCGTCGCCGTGTTCGCCCGTGGCGACAAGGCCGAAGAGGCCACAGGCCGCCGGCGCCGACATCGTCGGCGCCGAAGACCTGATGGAAACCATCCAGGGCGGCAAGATCGACTTCGATCGCTGCATCGCGACCCCGGACATGATGCCGGTCGTCGGCCGTCTCGGCAAGATCCTCGGCCCGCGCAACCTGATGCCGAACCCGAAGGTCGGCACCGTGACCATGGACGTCGAAAGAGGCCGTCAAAGCCGCCAAGGGCGGCGAGGTCCAGTTCAAGGTCGAGAAGGCGGGCGTCGTTCACGCCGGCGTCGGCAAGGCCTCGTTCGACGAAGGCAAGCTGACCGAAAACGTCCGCGCCTTCATCGACGCGGTGCAGAAGGCCAAGCCCGCCGGGGCGAAGGGCGCCTACATGAAGAAGGTGTCGATCAGCTCGACCATGGGCCCGGGCGTCTCGATCAACATCGACAGCGCCACCGGCAACTGAGCCGGGCCGGATGTCAGTCAATGAAAGGCGCCCTTCGGGGCGCCTTTTTTCGTTCCACGACGGTCAGGTGAGCGCCACCCAGAGGGTGTGAAGCGCCATGTAAATGACGATCAGCGAGCCGATTGTGTAGAAGGTCGCGCGAATCTCGTGGTTTCTTTGGGTAGCGTAGGCCACGAAATGCGCGAGGCGCGCCAGAACGAAGCCGAAAAACAGCACCTGCGCCAGCCACAGCGCGGGATCGGTGGCCGTGAAGAGCAGCCCGGCTGCCCAGAAGGCTGGAATGTTTTCGAGGTCGTTGCGGTGCAGCCGGCGGGAGCGATCGACATAATCGTTGGGGGCGAGTTGTGACGGGTCCGGCTCCCGGTTGATCAGGCCTTTCCGCAGGTCCTCCGGGCTGGCCCAGCCAGCATTGACCTTCATCATCCGCGCTACGGTCATCCATCCCTGCATCATGACCTTGAGGACCATGAGGGTCGCGGCGATCACGTAGGCCGCAAAAACCGGGTTGTCCAAATTCAGCAATGTCATCTCGTTTTTCGGTCGTCCCGACGCGGCTGCCGTCGCGGCGGGGGAATGCCGCCTTTACTTACCATTGGTAAGTGACATAACCTACCAATGGTAGGGGAGTCGAATGAGGTTGGCAATGCGGGGAGCGAAAACGAAACACCAGATCCTGGCCATCGCGCGCGAAATCGCGGCTTCGGACGGGATCGGGGCGGTGTCTTTCGATGCAATCGCGCGACGCCTGGGGCGGTCAAAACAGGCGGTTCTGTATTGGTATCCCTCCAAGAGGGATCTGCTCGCCGCCCTGTTTTTACCCTGGCTCGAGGAGGAGGCCAAGGTGGCGACCGCCGGGTTGCCGCTGCCCGGCGATCGAGAGGCGTCGGTGTCGGCCTTCGTGCGGGCGGTGGCCCGGTTTCACCTGTCCGATCTTGACCGGTTCAGGCTGATGTACCTGGCCCCCCAAGTCATCCGGCAGGGCCCTGGCCAGGCCGACGACGGGCGCTTCGTCACCGATGTCCACCCGGTCACGGACCGGCTCTATGGCGCGTTGGCGCGACATCTCGGCAGGGGCGATGCCGCGCGGCGAGAGGCGTTTGCCATCCACGCGGCGGTACTCGGACAGGTCCTCATGATCGCTCTGGCGGATGCCTTGGAAGATCCGTTGAAGCACGGGGCGGATGAGGTGGTGGATGCGCTCGTGGCGACCCTATCCGCTGCCTGATCCTGTGCCCGGGTCAAAGGCGGCGGCCGCGGGCGTGCCTTCGGGCCCACCCTTCGGCCAGCCAACCGTGCGGGCTGGTGCCGGGCACGCGCCGAAACTCCCGGTTGAAATTCGACTTGGTATTGAACCCCGACGACAGCATCGCCTGTGTCACCGGCGCGGCTTCGCGCAGCATTTCCTGCGCCGCGTCGATGCGGGCGTTGTTCACGAAGCGTGGCACGTTTTCGCCCTTACTTCGTTTGATTGCGCAAGAGAGCTGCTTGGCCGGGATCCGCAATCGGCGTAACAACTTGGAGAGCGTGAGATTGGGATCGAGGCAGAGCTGTTTCTCGGCCATCAGCCCGGTGAGCTGCGCCATGATCTGTTCGTCGAATTCCGTGACTTCCGCGGGTTCGTCCGCGCTGTCTGCGGAAAAGCTGTTGACCGGTTCGGACAGGCTGAGCGCACCGATCGTGAGAAGATTGGCGACGGTGCAGAAGCTCATGATCCAGGGTTTCAGATGACGGACGTCGGAGAGGTGCGCGGCGACGATGAGTACGTCGCTGAGGGCAGAAGCCATCAGCACGATGGCGACGATGCGCCAGATGCGGCCGGGCAGTTCGGCGGCCTCGAGGCGGAGGCGGGGAAGCTCACCGGCCTCGCAATTCAGCCGCAACAGGATCGCCGTGCCGTATCCGAGGAACGGCGCCGGAATCACGACGTCGAGCGCGGGCGGGAAGGTGGCGATCGCCGGCACGGTCGCAGCCGCGGCTGCGAGATTGCCGAGGCCCACGCGCCGGGGGCGGTGAGATTCGCTCGATGGCGGGACTGGCCGCCGGGCTTGCCGAACGCGGCGCGATCGTCGTCGCGGTGACACACCCGAACACCGCCTGGAGCGATTTCGACCTCACGGAGGGCATCAAGCACTGGACACGGGCGCAAGACCGGAGCGCGGCGTTCGACACGCTGTCCGAAGTTCCGCGCTTCGCGGGGTCGGTCGACGCGGCGCGGGTGATGGCGGCCGGGTATTCCTATGGCGGCTGGACCGCGCTTTCGCTTGGCGGCAGGCCCGGGGATCTTGGAGGAGGACAACGACGATCCGGTCTGCACCGATCCGGCGGGCACGGACCGGGCCGAGGTGCGTGATGCGATCATTGCGCGGCTTGCGGCGCAGTTGGATCTCTGATCGCGGGTCGGGGGCGGGCTGTCGGATGCCATCCGGTCAGGCCGCGCCCGTCCCCCACAGGGCGCCCTCCAATCCCCGCGCGTAGCCATGGTCGAACAGCGCGTTCATATACTCCGACGAAAACCGCTCGTCGGGGTCCCAGACGATCTCGGCGGCGGGGTCGATTGCGGCGACCGAGAGGTCGACGCCGGTCTTGCGCGCGTAGAGCCGGGTTGCGTCGACCAGGGCGAGGGAATTGGCGCGCAGGAGCGCGGTGAGCGAGCTTTGGGCGATCCCCAGAGCCGAACCCGGCGCCATCTGCGGCACAGGCGTGAGTGTGTTGTTCACCAGAAGGCAGAGCTGCCCGACGTCGAACCCGGCCGCGCGAGAGGTGAAGGCGTAGCTGGGGACGCCGAGGAACTGCATCTCGACCCCGCCGTCGATATGCAGCTCGCGAACGGTCTCGTCACCGGAGGGGAAACGCAGTTCCACCGGTGAAAACAGGCCGGGCAGGGCGGCGGAGGCACGCAACACGTTGCGGAAGAGATCGTGCATGCCGGCCTGGGCGAGTGCGCCCATGTTCCACACGAAGCCGCGCGAGGCGTTGAGCTCGGTGGTCACCACGAACAGCCGCCGCCCCTCCGCGTGGCGGCGCGCAATGTCGGCGAGCACGGTGGGTGAGACGTAGGCTTCGATCAGCTCCGCCATCCGGCTCGTGTCGAACAGGGCCGTGCCGAAAGCCCCGCCGGCCAGGCTGACCCGCATGAGGTCGCCCGAATCGTGCTGGGTGAAGATATCGCGCAACGTGTCGTCGTGGTCGGCGCCCAGGAACGCGAAAGGCGCGATCAGCGCACCGGTCGAGACACCGGTCACGATGTCGAAACGGGGGCGCCGATGCGCGTCGGTGAGCCCGGTGAGGGCCCCGGCGCCGAACGCGCCGTCCTCTGCGCCCGCCGAAAGCGCGAGCATGGTCCACCCGCCGGGCACGGCAGGCGGCAGGTGCTTCGCCCATTCCCCGGCGCCGGCCCGGGCGGTGAGCCGGAGGGGCGCGAGCGGATCGGGATTGCCCGGGTCGCGAAAGGTGAGCCCGGTGGTCGCGGTGGTGCAGCCCGACAGGGCGAGCGCGGCAAGCCCGGTGAGGGCCCGCCGCCGCGAGAGGGTCGAGATGGTGCGTGTGTCGGTGCCCACGGATCGTCTCTTCTGTGGGCGGCCCGTCACGGGCAGCGCTGGTTTCACTTTGGGGGTTGGGCCGGTCAGCCCGCGTCGCGCACGAGGCGAACGAAGTTGTAGATGCGCTTGGCATCACCCTGCGGACCTTCGCCTTCCGGATAGTCGGCGGGATCGCCCGTTTTCGGGTCGGAGCGCTGGGCACCGGCGCCGTGCACATCGGTCCAGACACCGTCGAAATACCCCGTCGCGCGGCCGAAGCTCACGTAGGCGCCGGCATTGCCGGGGGTGTCGGTCCAGTTGGCATGCGTGGTCGAGGACCAGACCCATCCCCAGTCGGCCTGACCGGCCTCATTGGGGATCTTGGTGCTCTCGAACGCCGGGTCCAGGGCCGGGCTGTCGGTCGTGTCGGGGGAACGGGTGTAGTCGACGATGCCCTGCAATTCCTTGACGTTCGGCAGGCGCCAGTCGTCATGGCCCAGGTAGCCTTCCGCATTGGCGGATTCGGCGAAAGACAGCGCGGCTTCCCATGTCATCGCGACGCCGCTGTCGGCCTGGCTCCACATCAGACCGGTGGACGCGTCGGTCACGGTGCCGTCGCCGTTGTCGGCGAAGTCGTTGACGCCGTAGCCGGTGTCGCCGCGCACGTACATGACGAAGAAGGTCTTGTCCTGCCCGCGTAGCTTGAGCCCATAGCCCTTGATCCGGCCATCGGCGAAGTTCACGCCGAACAGCGTCGCGTCATTCGTCGCATTGGTGCCCGAGACGTAGAGCGTGGTCGAGGCCATCTGGCTGTCGATGAGGCGCTCGCCCGCTTCGGTGTCGCCATAGGCGAAATCGAAATAGTCGCGATCGATGAAGGGGACCAACCCGGACAGGTCGTCGCTTTCATACCCCGACGGATCGACACCGCGGAAGTCCATCAGCGAGTACATTTCCTTGATCGTCGGCACGCGCCAGTCGTCGTGGCCCGCGAGGTCGAAGGTTTCGGCGCCGGTGAGCGCGGCTTCATAGGAGAGCTTGTCATCCGCGAGGATCTCGCCGTCGCCGTTGAGGTCGGGGGTTTTGGCCCACATCAGACCGGTGACATTGTCGGTGACGGTACCGTCGCCATTGTCGGTGTAGCTGGCCGGCGCGGTCGCGACTTGGGCGTCCTGTCCGTAAAACGCTTCGCCGGGGGCGGGGCAGTCGATCGCGTCGGTGGCGCCATAGCAGGTGTCCTGCATCGTGTCCGGCACCGGGTAGGGGGCTTCGGCGAAGGCGACGGTGGTGAGCAGGAAGCTCGCGGCCATGGAGAGTGAGAGGGGTTTCATGTCGGGTCCATCTGTGCGCGTTCAATCCGCCATCGGGAGGCGTCAGCGCCATCTGCCCCCACGGCACCGGCGACGTGAGGCCGGCTTTTGTTCAGTGATTCCTTGCGCAGAGTTTTCGCGCCGAAAAATGGAGCCAATAAGTAGAGCGCGCAGCGATCACGAATGCACCGTCGGACAGGCATGGCCAGGTCGGGTCTGCCCGCCCGTCGTTGGGGGGCGTCGTGACCTGCGCGGCACAGACGTACACGCCGATGTTTTGATGGCCTGCCGTCCAGCGGCCATGAATGCGTTGAGCCGTGGCTTCAGCAGGTAGGTCATGAGCACGCCCAACACTGCGCCGACAGGCAGGGCGGCCAGCATGGCAAGCGCCCATTTGCCCCGGAATCCGGCAGCAAAGCCGGTGATGCCATATAGGCGGTGCCGACCGCCACCATGCTCTCCATGATCAGCGCCATTGCCACACCCTTTGCGAGCTTGCGCCGGCCCTTTGCGGCATTGACGAGAAACGCATCAATAGCCTTGCCGATACCCCAGAACACCACCGTGCCGAGCGGGGCAATGAGAAAGGCGGCGCGCGCCCATGCGGGAAGCCAGACCTCGGAAAACATCATTCCGTCGCCAACGTTGATCCAAGACATCGCGGCGGTAATCAGCCCGGTCATAGGCAGGATGATTGCACTCATGATGGCGATCTTGCGAATAGTGCGATTCATCTCTAACTCCAGATGGAAATGGTTGCGAAAGTCCACTTATTATCGATGGTGGATTTTATCAACTACCTGTCGGAGAGAGCCATGCATGACGATGTCGCGATTGCTGAACACATGGACCGTTTCATGCGGCGGTTCCATACTGGCATGCATACGCGCGCGCAGACGACCGGGGCGGATACCGTTGGTCTGCAAGGCGGGCTGATCCTGCGCGCCCTGGCCGAGCGCGACGCTCAGCCAATTCAAGCGTTGGTGCAAAACCTGGCGCGTGACAAGTCGCAGATGACACGCAAGGTGCGCGAACTTGAAGAGCTTGGTCTCGTGACCCGCGGCCGTGACCCGTCCGACGCGCGGGTGAGTCTTTTGATCCTTTCCGACAAGGGCCGCGCGCTGCATGACCGGCTGAAAGCAGAGATGGTGGCGCTGATGGGCGAGATCCTCGCGCCGCTTGTTCCGGATGAGCGTCGGGCGCTGTTGGCGCTTTTGGAGAAGCTGTGACGCGGGGCGTGATTTCCCTCTTCACTTTTCCTGACAAATTCTCTAGACACCGCCCGGTCAGGTCGCCCGGTTCATCGTGGCGGCCTGATGATTCGTCCGAGACGGTGGGTTGGTGCCAATGTGGGGCCAATAATTCCTGCCCGAGACGGGAAAGAACGAGATTTCTTCGGGCAGCCAGGCTTCCCGGGGCGACTTGGACGGACCCGTAAGGACCCGACATCGGGCCCGAAAGCCCGGTGAAACATGAGCCGGGGGGTCCGAAAAAACCTCCCACACTTGGAGTGAAACTGTGGATAGAGCCCAGAAAGAGAAAGTGGTCGAGGAACTCGGCCAGATCTTCGAAAGCTCTGGCGTCGTTGTGGTTGCCCACTACGAAGGCCTCACGGTTGCTGAGATGCAGGACCTGCGCGGCCAGATGCGTGAAGCTGGTGGTTCGGTCCGTGTCGCCAAGAACAGGCTCGCCAAGATCGCCCTCGATGGAAAGCCGGTGTCTTCGATCGCCGATTACCTGACGGGCATGACCGTTCTCGCCTATTCCGAAGACCCCGTGGCTGCGGCCAAGGTCATGGACAAGTACGCGAAGGATAACGAAAAGCTCGTGATCCTTGGCGGTGCTATGGGAGAGACGGCGCTGGATCCGGCTGGTGTGAAAGCTGTCGCCTCGATGCCGTCGCGTGAGGAGCTCATTGCTTCGATCGTGTCGCAGATCGGCGCGCCCGCTGCCAACATTGCCGGGGCCATTGGCGCACCTGCTTCGAATATCGCATCCATTCTCTCGACGATCGAGGAAAAGGCTGCGTGAGCAACCAAGAGGCCAGCGTAGCGGCACTTGCCCTGACGTTGGAACACATTAAATACGGAAAGTAGTCAAATGGCTGATCTGAAGAAACTTGCCGAAGAGATCGTGGGTCTGACCCTTCTCGAAGCCCAGGAACTGAAAACCATCCTCAAGGACGAATACGGCATCGAGCCCGCCGCCGGTGGCGCGGTCATGATGGCCGGCCCGGCCGACGCCGGTGGCGCTGCCGAAGAGGAAAAGACCGAATTTGACGTCGTGCTGAAGTCGGCCGGCGGCAACAAGATCGCGGTTATCAAGGAAGTGCGCGCCCTCACCGGCCTTGGCCTCAAGGAAGCCAAGGAACTGGTCGAAGCCGGCGGCAAGATCAAAGAAGGCGTGGACAAGGCCGAGGCCGAAGAAGTCCAGAAGAAGCTCGCCGACGCTGGCGCGGAAGTCGAGCTGGCCTAACGGTCGAACGGGCGTTTGCCCGACGAAATGCGAGGCTGGATCCGGGAAAACCCGGGTCCAGCCGAACCTGTCTTGGAAAGGGCTCCTGCGCGCGCAGGCGTCCGAGCCCTTCCCAAGGCGCGGTTCGAAGGATCGGGCGGAGGTCTGTGGGAGGGCTTCCAGGTATGGATCCGAACCCCCTGTTTCGAACGGTGTGCGTACCGGACCCCCGACGGCCGCGCACCAGTGAGAAAAGAGAAGGTATATCCTTATGTCGCAGTCCTATCTGGGCCAGAAACGTCTTCGTCGTTACTATGGCCAGATCCGAGAAGTGCTGGAAATGCCGAACCTGATCGAGGTGCAGAAGAGCTCCTACGATCTGTTCCTGAATTCCGGCGACGCCGAGGTGCCGACCGATGGTGAGGGGATCCAGGGGGTTTTCCAGTCGGTCTTCCCGATCAAGGATTTCAACGAGACCGCCGTGCTCGAGTTCGTGAAATACGAGCTCGAAGCGCCGAAGTATGACGTCGAGGAGTGCCAGCAGCGCGACATGACCTATTCGGCGCCGCTGAAGGTCACCCTGCGGCTCATCGTGTTCGATGTCGACGAGGACACCGGCGCGAAGTCGGTGAAGGACATCAAGGAACAGGACGTGTTCATGGGCGACATGCCGCTCATGACCCAGAACGGCACATTCATCGTCAACGGCACCGAGCGGGTCATCGTTTCCCAGATGCACCGCTCCCCGGGTGTGTTCTTCGACCATGACAAGGGCAAGACCCACGCCTCCGGCAAGTTGCTCTTCGCCTGCCGGATCATTCCCTATCGCGGCTCCTGGCTCGATTTCGAATTCGACGCCAAGGACATCGTGTTCGCGCGCATCGACCGCCGCCGCAAACTGCCGGTGACGACGCTGCTCTACGCCCTCGGTCTCGACCAGGAAGCGATCTGCGACAATTACTTCGACACGGTCACCTACCAGCTGCGCAAGCACGAAGGCTGGGTCACCAAGTTCTTCCCCGAGCGCATCCGCGGCACCCGGCCGACGATGGATATCGTCGATGCCGACAGCGGCGAGGTGCTGTTCGAGGCCAGCAAGAAGGTCACCCCGCGCGCGGTCAAGAAGATCATCGACGAAGGCAAGATCACCGAGATCCTGGTGCCCTTCGACAAGATCGTTGGCCGCTTCGTCTCCAAGGACATCATCAACGAAGAGACCGGCGCGATCTACGTCGAGGCCGGCGATGAGCTGACCTGGGAGACCGACAAGGATGGCGAAGTCACCGGTGGCACCCTCAAGGATCTGGTCGACGCCGGCGTCACCGAAATTCCGGTGCTCGACATCGACAACATCAACGTCGGCCCCTACATCCGCAACACCATGGCGGTGGACAAGAACGTCGGCCGCGATACCGCGCTCATGGACATCTACCGGGTGATGCGCCCGGGCGAGCCGCCCACCGTCGAGGCCGCCTCGACCCTGTTCGATTCGCTGTTCTTCGACTCCGAGCGCTACGATCTCTCGGCTGTCGGCCGGGTGAAGATGAACATGCGCCTCGATCTCGACGCCGAGGACACCCAGCGCACGCTGCGCAAGGAAGACATCGTCTCCTGCATCAAGGCGCTGGTCGATCTGCGCGACGGCAAGGGCGATGATCGACGACATCGACCACCTCGGCAACCGCCGCGTGCGCTCGGTCGGCGAGCTGCTGGAGAACCAGTACCGCATCGGCCTGGTGCGCATGGAGCGTGCGATCAAGGAGCGCATGAGCGCCGTCGAGATCGAGACGCTGATGCCGCACGACCTGATCAACGCCAAGCCCGTCGCGGCGGTGGTGAGCGAGTTCTTCGGCTCGTCGCAGCTCTCGCAGTTCATGGACCAGACCAACCCGCTCTCGGAGGTCACCCACAAGCGGCGCCTCTCGGCGCTTGGCCCGGGCGGTCTGACCCGCGAGCGCGCCGGCTTCGAGGTGCGCGACGTGCACCCGACCCACTACGGCCGGATCTGCCCGATCGAGACGCCGGAAGGCCCGAACATCGGCCTGATCGCCTCGCTGTCGACCTTCGCCCGGGTGAACGAGTACGGCTTCATCGAGACGCCCTACCGCAAGGTCGTCAACGGCCAGGTGACCGACGAGGTCAAGTACCTGTCGGCCCTCGAAGAGAAGCGCCACACGATCGCCCAGGCCAACGCCGATGCTCGACGAGAACGGCAAGTTCGTCGAACGACCTGGTCATCTGCCCGCAAGTCGGGCGAATTCACGATGGTGCCGCCGCGAAGAGCGTCGACCTGATGGACGTGTCGCCCAAGCAGCTGGTCTCGGTCGCCGCGGCGCTGATCCCGTTCCTCGAGAACGACGACGCCAACCGCGCGCTGATGGGCTCGAACATGCAGCGCCAGGCGGTGCCGCTGCTGCAGGCCGAGGCGCCGCTGGTCGGCACCGGCATGGAAGGCATCGTGGCGAGCGACTCGGGCGTCGCCATCGGCCGCGCCGCGGCGGCGATCATCGACCAGGTGGACGCCACCCGGATCGTGATCCGCGCCACCGAGGACCTCGAGCCGGGTGACGCCGGCGGTCGACATCTACAATCTGCTGCAAGTTCCAGCGCTCGAACCAGAACACCTGCATCAACCAGCGTCCGCTGGTGAAGGTGGGTCGAGTCGGTGTCCAAGGGCGAGGTGATCGCCGACGGTCCCTCGACCGACCTCGGCGAGCTGGCGCTCGGCCAGAACGTGGTCGTCGCCTTCATGCCCTGGAACGGCTACAACTTCGAGGACTCGATCCTGATCTCCGAGCGCATCGTGCGCGACGACGTCTTCACCTCGATCCACATCGAGGAGTTCGAAGTCGCCGCCCGCGACACCAAGCTCGGGCCGGAAGAGATCACCCGCGACATCCCGAACGTCGGCGAGGAGGCGCTGCGCAACCTCGACGAGGCGGGCATCGTCTACATCGGCGCCGAGGTGCAGCCGGGCGACATCCTGGTCGGCAAGATCACCCCGAAGGGCGAGAGCCCGATGACGCCGGAGGAAAAGCTGCTGCGCGCCATCTTCGGCGAAAAGGCCTCGGACGTGCGCGACACCTCGCTGCGGGTGACGCCGGGCGATTTCGGCACCGTCGTCGAAGTGCGCGTGTTCAACCGCCACGGCGTCGAAAAGGACGAGCGTGCGCTTCAGATCGAGCGCGAAGAGGTCGAGCGCCTCGCCCGCGACCGTGACGACGAACTCGCCATCCTCGACCGCAACATCTACGCGCGCTTGCGCACGATGGTCGAAGGCAAGGTGGCGGTGAAGGGACCGAAGGGCGTGAAGGCCGGCACCACGATCGACGCCAGCCTGCTCGACGATCAGCTCTCGCGCGGCCAGTGGTGGCAGCTCGCCCTCGAAGACGAGGCCGACGCCGGCCAGGTCGAGGCGCTGCACGCCCAGTACGAGGCGCAGAAACGCGCGCTCGAACATCGGTTCGAAGACAAGGTCGAGAAGGTGCGCCGCGGCGACGACCTGCCGCCGGGCGTGATGAAGATGGTCAAGGTCTTCATCGCGGTGAAGCGCAAGCTCCAGCCGGGCGACAAGATGGCCGGCCGTCACGGCAACAAGGGCGTCATCTCCCGGGTCGTGCCGATGGAGGACATGCCCTTCCTCGGGGACGGCACCCCGGTCGACTTCTGCCTCAACCCGCTCGGTGTGCCGAGCCGGATGAACGTCGGCCAGATCCTCGAGACCCACATGGGCTGGGCCTCTCGCGCCCTCGGCATCCGCGTCGACGACGCGCTGGCCGAGTACCGCCGCTCGGGCGATCTGACCCCGGTGCGTGAAGCGATGCACGACGCCTATGGTGACGAGGTCTATGAAGACGGCATCGTCGGCATGGACGAGCCGCATCTGCTGGAAGCTGCGGGCAACATCACCAACGGCGTGCCGATCGCCACCCCGGTGTTCGACGGCGCCAAGGAGGCGGGTGTTGACGATGCGCTGAGGCGCGCGGGCTTCGACACCTCCGGCCAGTCGGTGCTCTATGACGGGCGCACCGGCGAGCAGTTCAGCCGCATGGTGACCGTGGGCGTGAAGTATCTGCTGAAACTTCACCACCTGGTCGACGACAAGATCCACGCGCGCTCGACCGGCCCGTACTCGCTCGTTACCCAGCAGCCGCTGGGCGGCAAGGCGCAGTTCGGCGGTCAGCGGTTCGGCGAGATGGAAGTCTGGGCTCTGGAAGCCTATGGCGCCGCCTATACGCTGCAGGAGATGCTCACCGTCAAGTCGGACGACGTGGCGGGCCGGACCAAGGTCTACGAGTCGATCGTCAAGGGCGAGGACAACTTCGAAGCCGGCGTGCCGGAGAGCTTCAACGTGCTCGTGAAGGAAGTCCGCGGCCTCGGCCTCAACATGGAACTCCTGGATGCGGAGGATGAGGAATAACGGCGAAAGGGCCTTCGAAGGCCCTTCGCAAGCCCTTTTGAAAGGGCTTGGCGCCGCTCACCCAACCCGCACGAATTCAAGGATTTGAAAATGAACCAGGAAATGACCACCAACCCGTTCAACCCGCTGGCTTCGCCGAAGATCTTCGACGAGATCAAGGTCTCGCTGGCGTCGCCGGAGCGGATCCTCTCGTGGTCCTACGGCGAGATCAAGAAGCCCGAGACGATCAACTACCGGACCTTCAAGCCGGAACGTGATGGTCTGTTCTGCGCCCGGATCTTCGGGCCGATCAAGGACTACGAGTGCCTCTGCGGCAAGTACAAGCGGATGAAGTACCGCGGCGTCGTCTGCGAGAAATGCGGTGTCGAGGTGACGCTCCAGAAGGTGCGCCGCGAGCGGATGGGCCATATCGAGCTGGCCGCCCCGGTCGCCCATATCTGGTTCCTGAAATCGCTGCCGTCCCGCATCGGCCTGATGCTCGACATGACCCTGCGCGACCTCGAGCGCATTCTCTACTTCGAGAACTACGTGGTGATCGAGCCGGGCCTCACCGACCTCCACTACGGTCAGCTGATGACCGAAGAGGAGTACATGGACGCCCAGGACCTCTACGGCATGGACGCCTTCACGGCGAACATCGGCGCCGAAGCGATCCGCGAGATGCTGAGCCAGATCGACCTTGAAGCCGAGGCCGAGCAGCTGCGCGCCGACCTCGCCGAGGCCACCGGTGAGCTGAAGCCGAAGAAGATCATCAAGCGCCTGAAGATCGTTGAAAGCTTCCTCGAGTCGGGCAACCGGCCGGAATGGATGATCCTCACCGTGATCCCGGTCATTCCGCCGGAACTGCGCCCGCTCGTCCCGCTCGACGGCGGCCGGTTTGCGACGTCCGACCTCAACGATCTCTACCGCCGGGTCATCAACCGCAACAACCGCCTCAAGCGGCTGATCGAGCTGCGCGCGCCCGACATCATCGTCCGCAACGAAAAGCGGATGCTGCAGGAATCGGTCGATGCGCTGTTTGACAACGGCCGCCGCGGCCGGGTCATCACCGGCGCCAACAAGCGGCCGCTGAAGTCGCTTTCCGACATGCTCAAGGGCAAGCAGGGCCGTTTCCGCCAGAACCTGCTCGGCAAGCGGGTCGACTTCTCCGGCCGTTCCGTCATCGTGATCGGTCCGGAACTCAAGCTGCACCAGTGCGGTCTGCCGAAGAAGATGGCGCTCGAACTGTTCAAGCCGTTCATCTACTCGCGGCTCGAGGCCAAGGGCCTGTCGTCCACCGTCAAGCAGGCCAAGAAGCTGGTCGAAAAGGAACGCCCCGAGGTCTGGGACATCCTCGACGAGGTGATCCGCGAGCACCCGGTGCTGCTGAACCGCGCGCCGACGCTGCACCGCCTCGGCATCCAGGCGTTCGAGCCGGTGCTGATCGAAGGCAAGGCGATCCAGCTGCACCCGCTGGTCTGCTCGGCCTTCAACGCCGACTTCGACGGCGACCAGATGGCCGTGCACGTGCCGCTTTCGCTGGAAGCCCAGCTCGAAGCGCGCGTGCTGATGATGTCGACCAACAACATGCTGTCGCCGGCCAACGGCGCGCCGATCATCGTGCCGTCGCAGGACATGATCCTGGGGCTCTACTACATCACGATGCAGCGCGAGGGCATGAAGGGCGAAGGCATGATCTTCTCGGATATCGAGGAGGTCGAACACGCCCTGGAGGCGGGCGAAGTGCACCTGCACACGAAGATCACCGCCCGTGTGCGCCAGATCGATGAGACCGGCCAGGATGTGTGGCAACGGTTCGAGACCACGCCGGGCCGCGTGCGCCTCGGCGCGCTGCTGCCGCTCAACGCCAAGGCACCGTTCGAGCTCGTCAACCGGCTCCTGCGCAAGAAAGAAGTGCAGCAGGTCATCGACACCGTCTACCGCTATTGCGGTCAGAAGGAGTCGGTCATCTTCTGCGACCAGATCATGTCGATGGGCTTCAAGGAGGCCTTCAAGGCCGGCATCTCCTTCGGCAAGGACGACATGGTCATCCCCGACAACAAGTGGACCATCGTCGATGGTGTTCGTGACCAGGTGAAGGAATACGAACAGCAGTACATGGACGGCCTCATCACCCTCGGCGAGAAGTACAACAAGGTGGTCGACGCCTGGTCGAAGTGCTCCGACGCCGTGGCCGACGCGATGATGGGCGAGATTTCGGCGGTGCGCTACGACGACGCGGGCGCCGAGATGGAGCCCAACTCGGTCTACATGATGTCGCATTCGGGCGCCCGGGGCTCCCCGGCGCAGATGAAGCAGCTCGGCGGCATGCGCGGCCTGATGGCCAAGCCCTCGGGCGAGATCATCGAGACGCCGATCATCTCGAACTTCAAGGAAGGCCTCACCGTGCTCGAGTACTTCAACTCGACCCACGGCGCCCGCAAGGGACTCGCCGACACCGCGCTCAAGACCGCGAACTCGGGGTACCTCACCCGTCGACTTGTCGACGTGGCGCAGGACTGCATCGTGCGCCAGCACGATTGCGGCACCGAGCTCGCGATCACCGCGCAGCCGGCGGTCAACGACGGTGAAGTGGTGGCCTCGCTCGCCGAGCGCATCCTCGGCCGGGTTTCGGCCGAAGACGTCATCAACCCCTCGACCGGCGAAATCGTGGTTGCGCGCAACGAGCTGATCGACGAGCGCAAGGCCGACGCGATCGAGGAGTCCGGCGTTGCCAGCATGCGCATGCGCAGCCCGCTTACCTGCGAGGCCGAGGAAGGCGTTTGCGCCATGTGCTACGGGCGCGACCTTGCCCGTGGCACGATGGTCAACACCGGCGAAGCGGTCGGTATCATCGCCGCCCAGTCGATCGGTGAACCGGGCACCCAGCTGACGATGCGGACGTTCCACATCGGCGGCATCGCGCAAGGCGGCCAGCAGTCGTTCCAGGAAGCCAACAGCGACGGCAAGATCGAGTTCCGCAACCCGAATACGCTGACCAACGCCAACGGTGAGCTGATCATCATGGGCCGCAACATGCAGGTTGCGATCATGGATGAAAACGGCGTCGAGCGGGCCTCGTTCAAGCCGGGATACGGTTCGAAGCTGTTCGTCAAGGATGGCGCCGAGGTGAACCGCGGCGACAAGCTGTTCGAATGGGACCCGTATACGCTTCCGATCATCGCGGAGGCCGCGGGTACCGCGAAGTTCGTCGACCTCATCTCGGGCGTCTCGGTCCGCGACGAAACCGACGAAGCGACCGGAATGACCCAGAAGATCGTCTCGGACTGGCGCTCGGCGCCGAAGGGCAACGAGCTCAAGCCTGAGGTCATTCTCGCGGGTGAGGACGGTGAACCGGTGCGCAACGAGGCCGGCAACCCGATCACCTACACCATGTCTGTGGACGCCATTCTCTCGATCGAAGAAGGCGCGCAGGTGCAGGCCGGTGACGTGGTCGCGCGGATCCCGCGCGAAGGCGCCAAGACCAAGGACATCACCGGCGGTCTGCCGCGGGTGGCCGAGCTATTCGAAGCGCGGCGTCCGAAGGACCACGCGATCATCGCCGAGATCGACGGGTATGTGCGCTTCGGCAAGGACTACAAGAACAAGCGCCGCATCGCCATCGACCCCTCCGACGAGAGCATGGAACCGGTCGAATACATGGTGCCGAAGGGCAAGCACATCCCCGTAGCCGAAGGCGATTACGTCCAGAAGGGCGACTACATCATGGACGGCAACCCGGCGCCGCACGACATCCTGGCGATCATGGGTGTCGAGGCGCTGGCGGACTACATGATCGACGAGGTGCAGGACGTCTACCGGCTCCAGGGCGTGAAGATCAACGACAAGCACATCGAGGTGATCGTGCGCCAGATGCTCCAGAAGTGGGAGATCTCGGATTCGGGCGACACCACGCTCCTCAAGGGCGAGCATGTCGACAAGATCGAGTTCGAACAGGCCAACGAGAAGTCGCTGGCCAAGGGTGGCCGTTCGGCCGAAGGTGCGCCGATCCTGCTCGGGATCACCAAGGCGTCGCTCCAGACCCGGTCGTTCATCTCGGCGGCGTCGTTCCAGGAGACCACCCGGGTGCTCACCGAGGCGAGCGTCCAGGGCAAGCGTGACAAGCTTGTCGGCCTCAAGGAAAACGTCATCGTCGGCCGGCTGATCCCGGCGGGTACCGGTGGTGCCACGATGAAGACTCGCCACATCGCCCAGGAACGCGATCGCAAGGTGATCGAAGAGGCCCGGGCCGAGGCGGAAGCCGCCGCGGTTCTGGCCGCGCCTGCGGACGCGATGGACATCGCGGCCGAGGACATCTTCGGCGGCGGCGGCGACGACGATCTTGGCCTTGTCGAGACGCCCGAAACCGGCGATGCCGACGAAACCTGATCGGGTTTTCTGCTGAAGCACCAAGGAACCCCCGCCCGGCAAGGCGGGGGTTTTTTATTGGACCACTTCACGTGTGACGGCTGATGGTGCGCAGGGCTCGATCAGCGCTCGAATGGCCGGATCGGTCCCAAGGTTGTCGGGGCACCATTTCCGAATGGCTGCCAGGTCTGGAGCCGGACGCGGCGCTCGTCTCCGGACATGCGCAGGTCGCCCCTCCCAGTAGTGTCCCGTTCATGACAAAAGAATAGACCGGCAAATACCTCTGTGGCGACGTCACCTACGTGGCGAACGCGCGCCCCGTCGTCGTCGCGCAATGTCATTGCGTAGAATGCCGCCGACTGAGCGGAACCGGCCACACAGTCGGGGCCATGTTTGTTTCAGAGGCGGTGACCCTCCACGGGAAACTGAACAAATTCGGATATCGGCCTGGGAAGAACGCAGAAGTCACCAAGGCATTCTGTGCCGCCTGCGGCAGCCCGATCTTTGGGGTCAACTCCCGAACGCCCGGACATTTGACGCTCACTCTCGGCACAATGGACGATGCAGATGGGTTGGATGTAGAGGTCGTCACATTCGCACGGGACCGACCGCACTGGGACCATCTGGGCGAAGAGATCGTGGTCCTCAAGACACAACCAGATTGGGAACCTGATGACAGGGTCAGATAATATTGGCGCGCCTGTTAGCACTTTCGCCGCCGGTTTCGCTCTGACACACTCCAGCGGATGACAGTGCGCGATCCCAGTACCGACAAGGGCATCCAGGTTCTGGGCCTCACCCGCTTCTCGGTGCCCTCCACCGGGGCCTTCCAGGTGGAACACGCAAGCCTCAACGAGCGCCGCGCCTATCTCTACGACCCGGCCCGCCTCGCGCTGCGCTTTGCCTGGTTCGAGCAGGTCACCCTGCCGGGGATCGCCGCGCAGAAGGACCCCGCGTTTACCCTCGTAGTCCTGATGGGCGAGGACTTTCCGGAGCCCTGGCGCGGCCGGATGCTCGCCCATGTTGACCGGATCCCTCAGCTCTACGCCCATTTCGCCCCGCCCGAGCACCACCGCAAGATCTGTGCCGACGCCATGCGGGCCCATATCGACCCGGGCGCCGAAGTCGTGCTCCAGTTTCGGCTCGACGATGACGATGCGGTGGCGGTCGATTTCACCCGGCAGCTGAGGCGCGATTGGCGCAAACTCAAAGCCTTCCATGCAGGACGGGAGGGACCGATTGCGCTCGACTATGCGCGCGGATTGAATTTGATCACCCGGCCGGGCGGCAAGGTCGAGATCGTGCCCCGACTTGAGCCTTTTCTCGGCGTCGCCTTCGCCATCGCAACCCGGCCCGGCGACGGCCACTTCATCCTCGGCTTCATGCATCACGTGATCTGGCAGTCGATGCCAGCCGTGACGAACCCCGATGAGATCATGTGGGTTCGCGGCGGCCACGGCACCAACGACAGCGGCACACCGGCGCGCGCGCCGATGTTCGAGGCGCAAGAGGCCGAGCTGCGCCGGACGCTGCGCAAACGCTTCCGGGTCGATCTCCTGGCATTGAAAGCCGCGCTCAGGGACGATCAGCGCGGGCAGGGGGCCCATTGACCGTGGTGCGGGGAGAGAGCGCCGACACCCGGCGTGCGAACAACATGCGCGGCGCGATGTTGATGGCGGTGTCGACCGCCGGCTATGCGCTGAACGACACCGCCATCAAGACGATCGGCGATGCGGTGCCGCTCGCGCAGCTCCTGTTCCTGCGCGGTGTCGTGACCTGTGTGCTGATGCTGCTCGCCGTGCGCTGGATCGGCGCGATCCGGTGGGACCTGCCGCGTCGGGAATGGGGGCTCATCCTGCTGCGCAGCCTCGCCGATCTCGGCGCCACCTTTTGCTTCGTGACGGCGCTTCTCAACATGCCGCTCGCGAATGTCACCGCGATCCTGCAGGCGCTGCCGCTCACCGTGGCGCTGGCGGCGGCGCTATTTCTTGGCGAGCCGCTCGGTTGGCGCCGGTTGTCGGCGATCCTGATCGGTTTTGTCGGGGTGATGCTGATCATCCGGCCCGGGGCCGAGGGGTTCGACGTCTGGTCGCTCTGGGGGCTCGGCGCAGTCGGGTTCATCACCCTGCGCGACCTCCTTGCGCGCCAGCTCGCGCCGACGACGCCCTCGGCAACGGTGGCCTTCGCCGCGTCTGCGGTGGTCGTGGCCGCCTTCGGGCTGACCATGCTCTTCGAGCCCTGGACGCCGCTCACCCTGCGGTCCACCGGGTTGGTCGGACTGGCGGGCATCTTCATTCTCAGCGCCTACGTCGCTTCGGTCGCGACGATGCGGGCGGGCGATATCGGCTTCGTCGCGCCGTTCCGCTACACCGGCCTGATCTGGGCCCTTGTCCTCGGCCTTGTCATCTTCGGCGACTGGCCCGATGGCCTCACGTTGACGGGGGCGGCAATCGTGGTTGCCACCGGTCTTTTCACCCTTTACCGGGAGCGCAAGCTGGCACGGGAAATGAGCCGGACGTCCGAGGGCCCGAAAGGATGAGCCGTCCGCGCCGCTACTGTTGACAACCCATCCGACTCCCCATATACGCGCGGCATTCGGGCCGCCGGTACCTCCAGCGCGCCTGCATCAGAGTTGTAGTGGACAAGATCCGGGCTCCACCCTGCAAAGGGCTGCCCCGATCCTCTGAGACCCACCGCATCGCTCCGGGAACGGAGCGGATGCGGTCCATTGCGCTTTGCGGACGCGTAGAGCGCGAGACGTCGATAACCGGGGCGCGCGCCCCAGAAACAAGTGTTGCAACACGGGGAAGAGACCCAATGCCCACGATCCAGCAGCTGATCCGCAAGCCGCGGAAGCCCAAAGTGAAACGCTCCAAGTCCCAGCACCTGGAAGCCTGCCCGCAGAAGCGTGGCGTTTGCACCCGCGTCTACACCACGACGCCGAAGAAGCCGAACTCGGCCCTGCGTAAGGTTGCCAAGGTGCGCCTTTCGAACGGCTACGAGGTCATCAGCTACATTCCGGGTGAGGGCCACAACCTGCAGGAGCACTCCGTCGTGCTCATCCGCGGCGGTCGTGTGAAAGACCTTCCCGGTGTCCGTTACCACATCCTGCGCGGCGTTCTCGACACCCAGGGTGTCAAGGATCGCCGTCAGCGCCGCTCGAAATACGGCGCGAAGCGTCCGAAGTAAGGAGAGACTGCGATGTCCCGTCGTCACGCTGCCGAGAAGCGCGAAGTCCTGCCCGACGCCAAGTATGGCGACCGGGTTCTGACCAAGTTCATGAACAACCTGATGGTCGATGGCAAGAAAGTCGACCGCGGAGAAGATCGTCTACGACGCGCTCGACCGGGTCGAAGACAAGGTCAAGCGCGCGCCGGTGGAGATCTTCCACGAGGCGCTCGACAACATCAAGCCGTCGGTCGAGGTTCGCTCGCGCCGGGTTGGTGGCGCCACCTACCAGGTGCCGGTCGAAGTGCGCCCCGAGCGCCGCGAGGCGCTGGCGATCCGCTGGCTGATCAACGCCTGCCGCGCGCGCAACGAGAACACGATGGAAGAACGCCTCGCCGGCGAGCTGCTCGATGCCGTCAACGGCCGCGGCACCGCCGTCAAGAAGCGCGAAGACACCCACAAGATGGCCGACGCCAACAAGGCGTTCAGCCACTACCGCTGGTAATCAAGTCGGGTTTCCCGGCTCTTATGCTTTAAGAGATCTTCCACCATGGCACGCGAATACCCCCTCGAGCGCTACCGCAACTTCGGCATCATGGCTCACATCGATGCCGGCAAGACGACGACGACCGAACGCATCCTCTACTACACCGGTAAGTCCCACAAGATCGGCGAAGTCCATGACGGCGCCGCGACGATGGACTGGATGGAGCAGGAGCAGGAGCGCGGCATCACCATCACGTCGGCCGCGACGACGACTTTCTGGCAGCGCCAGGAAGACCCGTCTGTCGAGGGCACGTCGGACACCAAGTTTCGCTTCAACATCATCGACACCCCCGGCCACGTCGACTTCACCATCGAGGTGGAGCGCTCGCTTGCGGTGCTCGACGGCGCCGTGGCGCTGCTCGATGCCAACGCCGGTGTCGAGCCGCAGACCGAAACGGTGTGGCGCCAGGCCGACAACTACAAGGTGCCGCGCATGGTGTTCGTCAACAAGATGGACAAGATCGGCGCGGATTACTTCAACTGCGTGAAGATGATCAAGGACCGCACCGGTGCGATCCCGGTTCCCATCAACTTCCCGATCGGCGCGGAAGACAACCTCGAAGGTATCGTCGACCTCGTGCACATGGAAGAGTGGGTCTGGCAAGGTGAAGACCTCGGCGCCTCCTGGGTGCGCCAGCCGATCCGCGACGAGCTCAAGGACACCGCCGAGGAGTGGCGCTCGCACATGATCGAGCACGCCGTCGAGATGGACGACGAGGCGATGGAAGCCTACCTCGAGGGCGAGGAGCCCGACGTCGACACGCTGCACAAGCTGATCCGCAAGGGCACGCTCAAGATGGCATTCGTGCCAGTTCTCGGCGGCTCGGCGTTCAAGAACAAGGGCGTCCAGCCGCTGCTCGACGCGGTCGTCGACTACCTGCCGGCCCGCTGGACGTCGATGCCTACATGGGCTTCGACCCGGGCGACGAGACCGAGACCCGCGACATTCCCAGGTCTGCCGACGATACCCAGCCGTTCTCGGGGCTGGCGTTCAAGATCATGAACGACCCCTTCGTCGGCTCGCTCACCTTCACCCGCATCTATTCCGGCGTGATCAAGAAGGGCGACGGCATCGTCAATTCGACCAAGGGCAAGCGCGAGCGCATTGGCCGCATGCTGCTGATGCACTCGAACAACCGCGAAGAGATCGATGAAGCCTTCGCCGGCGACATCGTCGCGCTCGCGGGCCTCAAGGACACCACCACGGGCGACACGCTTTGCGACGCCGCAGAAGCAGGTCATGCTCGAGACGCATGGAATTCCCCGAGCCGGTGATCGAGATCGCGGTCGAGCCGAAGACCAAGGCCGACCAGGAGAAGATGGGGCCGGCGCTGCAGCGTCTGGCGGCGGAAGATCCGTCGTTCCGCGTCGAGACCGACATCGAGTCCGGCCAGACCATCATCAAGGGCATGGGCGAACTTCACCTCGACATCCTCGTCGACCGCATGAAGCGCGAGTTCAAGGTCGAGGCCAACGTCGGCGCGCCGCAGGTGGCCTATCGCGAAACGATCGCGTCACGAGGTCGAGCATCGACTACACCCACAAGAAGCAGTCCGGTGGTTCGGGTCAGTTCGCCGGGGTCAAGCTCGTTATTCGAGCCGACCGAGCCGGGCGAAGGCTATTCATTCGAGTCGAAGGTCGTCGGTGGTTCGGTGCCGAAGGAATACATCCCCGGCGTCGAAAAGGGCATCAAATCGGTCATGGACACCGGTCCGCTGGCCGGCTTCCCGATGATCGACTTCAAGGTCGCGCTGATCGACGGCGCGTACCACGACGTGGACTCCAGCGTGCTCGCCTTCGAGATCGCCGGGCGCTGGGCATGCCGCGAAGGCATGCGCCGAAGGCCGGCCCGAAGCTGCTCGAGCCGATCATGAAGGTCGAGGTGGTGACCCCGGAGGAATACATCGGCGACATCATCGGCGACCTGAACTCGCGTCGCGGCCAGGTCTCCGGCCAGGAGCCGCGCGGCAACGCGCTGGTGATCAACGCCATGGTGCCGCTGGCCAACATGTTCGGCTACGTCAACACCCTGCGTTCGATGTCCCCGGGCCGCGCGCAGTACACGATGCAGTTCGACCACTACGAGCCGGTGCCGCAGAACGTCGCGGACGAAGTCCAGGCGAAATACGCCTGAGCGGATAAGACGGGCCGGGTGAAACGCCCGGCCTGTCTCGAAACAAGAGGAAGATAAAGATGGCCAAGGAAAAGTTTGAGCGTAACAAAGCCGCACTGAACATCGGCACGATCGGTCACGTTGACCACGGCAAGACGACGCTGACGGCGGCGATCACGAAGTACTTCGGTGACTTCAAGGATTACGACCAGATCGACGACGCGCCGGAAGAGAAGGCGCGCGGGATCACGATCTCGACGGCGCACGTCGAATACGAGACGGAGGCGCGTCACTACGCGCACGTCGACTGCCCGGGCCACGCCGACTACGTGAAGAACATGATCACGGGCGCGGCGCAGATGGACGGCGCGATCCTGGTGGTGTCGGCGGCTGACGGCCCGATGCCGCAGACCCGCGAGCACATCCTGCTCGCCCGCCAGGTCGGCGTTCCGGCGCTGGTGGTCTTCATGAACAAGGTCGACCAGGTCGACGACGAGGAGCTCCTCGAGCTGGTCGAGATGGAGATCCGCGAGCTGCTGTCCGAGTACGACTTCCCCGGCGACGACATTCCGATCGTCAAGGGCTCGGCGCTGGCCGCGCTCGAGGGCCGCGATCCGGAGATCGGCGAGAACTCGATCCGCGAGCTGATGGAGGCGGTCGACGACTGCATCCCGACGCCGGAGCGCGACGTGGACAAGCCGTTCCTGATGCCGATCGAAGACGTGTTCTCGATCTCGGGCCGCGGCACGGTTGTGACCGGCCGTGTCGAGCGCGGCATCGTGAAGGTCGGCGACGAGGTTGAGATCGTCGGCATCAAGGACACCCAGAAGACGGTCTGCACGGGCGTCGAGATGTTCCGCAAGCTGCTCGATCGCGGCGAGGCGGGCGACAACATCGGCGCGCTGCTGCGCGGCATCGACCGTGAGGAGGTCGAGCGCGGCCAGGTTCTGTGCAAGCCGGCTCGATCAAGCCGCACACCAAGTTCGAGGCGAGGTCTACATCCTGACCAAGGAAGAGGGTGGCCGTCACACGCCGTTCTTCGCCAACTACCGGCCGCAGTTCTACTTCCGCACGACGGACGTGACCGGCGCGGTTCAGCTGCCCGAGGGCACCGAGATGGTGATGCCGGGCGACAACGTGAAGATCGAGGTCGAGCTGATCGCGCCGATCGCGATGGAAGAAGGCCTGCGCTTCGCCATCCGCGAAGGCGGCCGCACCGTCGGCGCCGGCGTCGTCTCGAAGATCATCGAGTAACAACAAGTTCGACGTGGGCCGGCGGGCAATCCCCGGTTCCACCTCTCAACGAAAGGAATACCCATGGCGGTTCAAAGCCAAAACATTCGCATTCGGCTGAAGGCGTTTGACCACCGGGTGCTCGACAGTCGAGCCGCTGGAGATCGTCAACACGGCGAAGCGGACGGGTGCCACGGTGCGCGGGCCGATCCCGCTGCCGAACAAGATCGAGAAGTTCACGGTTCTGCGCGGACCGCACATCGACAAGAAATCCCGCGAGCAGTTCGAGATCCGCACCCACAAGCGGCTGCTCGACATCGTCGATCCGACGCCGCAGACCGTGGACGCGCTGATGAAGCTCGACCTCGCCGCCGGCGTCGACGTCGAGATTTCAGGTCTGAGGAGGGCACCAGCATGCGTTCCGGCATTATCGCAAAGAAGGTGGGCATGACCCGCATGTTCATGGAGGACGGGAAACACATCCCCGTTACCGTGCTCCAAGCTCGAAAACCTGCCAGGTCGTGGCTCAGCGCACGGCCGAGAAGGATGGCTACACCGCCGTTCAGCTCGGCGCAGGTGCGGCCAAGGTCAAGCGGACCTCCAAGGCCATGCGCGGCCACTTCGCCGAGGCCAAGGTCGAGCCGAAGCGCCGACTCGTCGAGTTCCGGGTCAGCCCCGAGAACCTCATCGAGGTGGGTGCCGAGCTCTCGGCCGAGCACTTCGTGGCCGGTCAGTTGGTCGACGTGCTCGGGCACCTCGATCGGCAAGGGCTTCGCCGGTGCCATGAAGCGGCACAATTTCAGCGGCCTGCGCGCCACGCACGGCGTGTCGATCAGCCACCGGTCGCACGGCTCCACCGGTCAGTGTCAGGACCCGGGCAAGGTGTTCAAGGGCAAGAAGATGGCCGGCCACATGGGCGCCGCGCGCGTCACCACCCAGAACCTGGAAGTGGTGCGCACCGACGCCGACCGTGGTCTCGTCTTCATCAAGGGCGCCGTGCCCGGCTCGAAAGGCGGCTGGGTGACCGTGAAGGACGCGGTGAAGAAGAAACTCCCCGACGGCGTGCCGTTCCCGGCCGCGCTCAAGTCGGACGCCAAGCCGGCGGCTGAAGAAGCCCCCGTTGCGGCCCCCGAAGGAGGCGCTGAAGAATGAAACTCGACGTGATCAAGCTGGACGGCGGCAAGGCCGGTTCGGTCGACCTGGACGAGGCCCTGTTCGGCCTCGAGCCGCGCGCCGACATCCTGCACCGCGTGGTCCGCTGGCAGCGCAACAAGGCGCAGGCCGGCACCCACAAGGTCAAGACCCGCTCGGAGACCAGCTACTCGACCAAGAAGATCTATCGCCAGAAGGGCACCGGTGGCGCCCGTCACGGCAGCCGCAACGCGCCGATCTTCCGCAAGGGTGGCATCTACAAGGGCCCGACCCCGCGCAGCCACGCCCACGACCTGCCGAAGAAGTTCCGCAAGCTCGGTCTCAAGCACGCGCTGTCGGCCAAGGCCAAGGCCGGTGAGCTGGTGGTGATCGACGCGGCGGATTCCGACGGCAAGACCTCGGCGCTCGCCAAGCAGGTCAAGAACCTCGGCTGGAAGCGTGCGCTCGTCATCGACGGCGCCGCCGTCAACGAGGGCTTTGCCCAGGCCGTGCGCTAACATCGAAGGCCTCGACGTGCTGCCGTCGATGGGCGCCAACGTCTATGACATCCTCAAGCGTGACACGCTCGTGCTCACCAAAGCGGGTGTCGAAGCTCTGGAGGCTCGACTGAAATGACCGACAAGGCGAAACTCTACGACGTGATCAAGAAGCCGATCATCACCGAGAAGGCGACGATGTCGTCCGAGCACGGTGCGGTCGTCTTCGAGGTTGCCCCGGATGCCAACAAGCCGCTGATCAAAGAAGCGGTCGAAGCGCTGTTCGGCGTCAAGGTGAAGGCGGTCAACACCACCATCACCAAGGGTAAGGTCAAGCGCTTCCGCGGCCAGCTCGGCAAGCGGCGCGACGTGAAGAAGGCCTACGTGACCCTCGAAGAAGGCAACACGATCGACGTGACCACCGGGCTCTAAGCGCCGGTTGCCGGACGCGAGCCCGGCGCAAGGACACAAAAAAGCCCCCCGGTCGCCGCACCGGGGGGTTTTTTCATTGCATTTTGGTAACTTGCATCGGCGGAACACGGCCAAGTGAGCGAACGCGATTTGATCCGGACCCGTCTTCACACCAACACTACGTGGGTGGGGCAAGAAGGATTCGCGTATCTATGTTGACCAGACGCCATTTCGTAATCACTACCACGGCCCTGTTTTCCGCACCCATCGCCGGGGGCACCTTTGCTGCGCCGGTTACGAACCGGTCGATGTGGGACACCTGGGACGCGCGGGTGACGCCGCCGGATTATGTGCCGGAAACCTCGAACCCCTGGGGACTGCAGCCGCGCTTCCTGCCGCGGCGGGTCGAAGCCAACCCCGGCCTCAGGCCGGGCGATCTGCACGTCGATGCCGTCGCCCGTTACCTCTATCACATCGAACCGGGCGGCACGGCGGTGCGCTACGGCGTCGCCATCGCCAAGGGTAACCTCTACGCGCCGGGCACCTACACCGTCGCGCGCAAGGCCAAATGGCCCACCTGGACCCCGACCGCGGCCATGATCAAGCGCGATCCGCATCTCTACGCCGGCCTCGAGGACGGGATGGATGCCGGCCCGCAAAACCCGCTCGGCTCACGCGCCTTCTATCTCTACGAGGGCAAACGCGACACCTATCTGCGCATCCACGGCTCCCCCCATCCGGGTTCAATCGGCGGGCGAGCAAGCTCGGGCTGCGTGCGGATGGTGATGGCGCATATCAACGACCTCTACCCGAACGTCTCGACCGGTGTGACGGCTCATCTCTATCCGCCGGAAGACATGCTCGGCGCGCCGAGCTGATCGCCGGCTGCGGGATCGCGGCCGCCGCCTAGGTCGTCTGCGCCCGTGTGCAGATCGGCCGCCCGGAGGTGCTGCGCAGCGGCAGGTAGGTCGTCTCGACCGGTCCGGAATAGCGGTAGACGTAGCAGCCGGCTTCGTCGATCCTCACCGAGGTCAGATCCTGGTCCGGCGCAACGATGGCCAACACACCCTCGGGCAGATTGGTGACATCCCCGGCTCCGGAGGTCGTCGTCGCGCCGCCGCCGGTATCGGCGCAGGCCGCGAGAAACAGGGGGACGAGGGTCAGCAGAGGCAAGCGCATTGGAGATTCTCCCTTGGATCAAGGGCAGAATGGGCAAATTCTGCCTGCAGGACCAGCCCCTTCGCCAGAACCGGCCAAGACCTGTGGCAACGCGACCGTCGACCGGCCCTTCGCAGGCCGGGCTTCAGTGCGGCAGGCGGGCGGAACAGTAGAGGGTCGATGCGATCCTCGAGGAAGACGGCCCGATTGAAGTGAAAACCGGTTTTGGATTTGTCCTGGCCTGAAGCCGGGCCGACGGAAATGGGAAGGCCCGCGCGACAGCGGGGGCCTTTTCGTTTGAGGGTATCGCTTTCGGGCCGACGGCAACTTGAACCCCGGCCATCTCGTCTCCACCTGTCACTTCGCGCAACGGGAGCCCCCCCAGGCGGCGCATTGGAGATTGGCCGTGTACGACGTCTGGTTGCCCCTGATCGGGGGCTTGGTGCTGCTGATCTTCGGCGGCGATTTCCTTGTCCGGGGATCGGTGAACCTGGCGACGCATATGGGCGTCTCGCCGCTGGTGATCGGGCTGACGCTGGTCGGTTTCGGGACCTCCGCACCGGAGCTTGTAACCTCGGTGCAGGCCGTGCTGGCCGGCGTGCCGGGGATTGCCTACGGCAACATCGTCGGCTCCAACATCGCCAACATCTTGTTGATCGGCGGCGTCGCGGCGCTGCTGTTCCCGATTGCCGTCACGCCGGGCGCGCTGAAACGCGATGGGCTGGTCATGCTGGCGGTCGCCGTCGCATTTGCCGGGTTCGCCGCCATCGGCGGCCCGGGCCGCCTCCTTGGCGCGGCCTTCCTCGGGGCGCTCGTCGCCTATGTCTACGCCGCGTTCCGGCAGGAGAATGCGTCGGCGGCCCCCGCTCACGGCGCGGTCTATGACAAGAGTCACGCCCTGCAGGACACCGACCCCGCGTTGTCGCCCACCAAGACGCAGGGCGCGCTCCTATCTGTCGGCCATCCTGACCGCGCTTGTCGGCCTCGTCCTTGTGATCGCCGGGGGCCGGTTCCTGGTCGACGGCGCCGTGTCTCTCGCGCGCGGTCTCGGGGTCTCGGAAACCATCATCGGCCTCACCATCGTCGCGGTCGGCACGTCGATGCCGGAACTCGTCACATCGGTGGTCGCCGGATTCAAACGCCAAAGCGACGTCGCCCTCGGCAACATCATCGGCTCGAACATCTACAACATCCTCGGCATCGGCGGCGTGACCGCGCTGATCGCACCGGGCGCGGTGCCAGAGCAGATCGTGCGGTCGGACAACCTGATCATGGTCGCGGTCACACTGCTGCTCATCGGCTTCGCCTGGTCCGGCCAGAGGATCGCCCGCTGGGAGGGTGCCGCGCTGCTCGCGGGTTACGGGATTTACGTCTTCACCCTGTGGCCGTGAGCGGGGCCCGGCGTGACCCCGAGGGGCGTCCGTCGCACCAGGATTTTCCCGGCTCCCGGGCTGAGGCCAGCACGCCGTAATTCGCCTGTCTCGCTATAGACACCACCCCCGCCCCCAGCTATACCCCGCGGGTCGCGTGGCCCCGGATTCGTCCTGGGGCCCGTGATTCTTTGACCCAAGGCCCGGCGACGGGCCGACCACAGCTAACGGAAGACAGAAAGCATGGCACTCAAGTCGTACAAGCCGACGACGCCAGGCCAGCGCGGGCTGGTGCTGATCGACCGTTCGGAGCTTTGGAAAGGACGCCCCGTCAAGTCCCTCACCGAGGGCCTGACCAAGAAGGGCGGCCGGAACAACACCGGACGGATCACAATGCGTCGTCGTGGCGGAGGCGCAAAGCGTCTCTATCGCATCGTCGATTTCAAGCGGAACAAGTTCGACGTTTCCGGCAAGATCGCCCGGATCGAATACGACCCGAACCGGACCGCCTTCATCGCCCTCGTCGCCTACGAAGATGGCGAGCAGGCCTACATTCTGGCGCCGCAGCGCCTCGCCGTGGGCGACAGCGTGATCTCGAGCCAGAAGGCCGACATCAAGCCCGGCAACGCGATGCCGTTCTCCGGTATGCCGATCGGTACCATCGTCCACAACGTCGAGATGAAGCCCGGCAAGGGCGGCCAGATCGCACGCGCCGCGGGCACCTACGCCCAGTTCGTCGGCCGCGACGGCGGCTACGCCCAGATCCGGCTCTCGTCGGGTGAACTGCGCATGGTCCGCCAGGAATGCATGGCCACCATCGGCGCGGTCTCGAACCCGGACAACTCGAACCAGAACTTCGGTAAGGCGGGCCGCATGCGCCACGCCGGCAAGCGCCCGAGCGTTCGCGGTGTCGTGATGAACCCGATCGACCACCCGCACGGCGGCGGCGAAGGCCGCACCTCGGGCGGCCGTCACCCGGTGACCCCCTGGGGCAAGCCCACCAAGGGCGCACGCACCCGCAACAAGAAAAAGGCGTCGTCGCAGCTCATCATCCGCTCGCGCCACGCCAAGAAGAAGGGTCGCTAACATATGTCGCGTTCCGTTTGGAAAGGCCCCTTTGTCGACAGCTATGTCCTCAAGAAGGCCGAGAAGTCCCGCGAGTCGGGCCGCAACGAGGTCATCAAGATCTGGTCGCGCCGCTCCACCATCCTGCCCCAGTTCGTCGGCCTCACCTTCGGGGTCTACAACGGCCAGAAGCATATCCCGGTGCTCGTCACCGAGGACATGATCGGCCAGAAGTTCGGGGAATACTCGCCGACGCGGACCTACTACGGTCACGCCGCGGACAAGAAAGCGAAGAGGAAATAAGCCATGGGCAAGGATAAAAATCCCCGCCGCGTGGCGGACAACGAGGCGATGGCGAAGCTGCGCATGTTGCGTACGAGCCCTCAGAAGCTCAACCTCGTCGCCGCGATGATCCGCGGCAAGAAGGTGGAAAAGGCCCTGTCGGACCTGACCTTCTCGAAGAAGCGTATCGCCGGTGACGTCAAGAAGTGCCTCGAAAGCGCGATCGCCAACGCCGAGAACAACCACAACCTCGATGTCGACGAGCTCGTCGTGGCCGAGGCCTTCGTGGGCAAGAACCTGGTGATGAAGCGGGGCCGCCCGCGGGCGCGTGGCCGCTACGGCGCCATCAAGAAGCCGTTCTCCGAACTCACCATCAAGGTGCGTCAGCTCGAGGAGCAAGCCTAATGGGTCATAAAGTCAATCCGATCGGCATGCGCCTGCAGGTGAACCGCACCTGGGACAGCCGCTGGTACGCCGACACCAAGGATTACGGGGATCTTCTGCTGGAAGACCTCAAGATCCGCGAGTTCATCAAGGACTACGCCAAGCAGGCCGGTGTCTCGAGGATCATCATCGAGCGTCCGCACAAGAAGATCCGGGTCACGATCCACACCGCGCGTCCCGGCGTCATCATCGGCAAGAAGGGCGCCGACATCGAGGTGCTTCGCAAGAAGATCGCCAAGATGACGGACTCGGAACTGCACCTCAACATCGTCGAGGTTCGCAAGCCCGAACTCGACGCCCAGCTGGTGGCCGAGAGCATCGCCCAGCAGCTCGAGCGCCGGGTGAGCTTTCGTCGTGCGATCAAGCGGTCGGCGCAAAACGCGATGCGCATGGGTGCCCTCGGCATCCGGGTGAACGTCGCGGGCCGTCTCGGCGGTGCCGAGATCGCGCGGACCGAATGGACCCGCGAAGGCCGGGTGCCGCTGCACACGCTGCGGGCCGACATCGACTACGCGCAAGCGGAGGCGAAGACGGCTTACGGGATCATCGGCATCAAGGTCTGGATCTACAAGGGCGAGATCATGGAGCACGACCCGTCGGCGCATGATCGCAAGCTCCAGGAGCTCCAGGAAGGCCCCGCGCCGCGTGGTGCCATGGGCGGCGGACGCCGGTAAGGAGTAGAGAGAATGCTGCAACCAAAGCGCACGAAATTCCGCAAGATGCACAAGGGTCGGATCAAGGGCGAAGCCAAAGGCGGCTCCACCCTGACTTTTGGCTCCTTCGGCCTCAAGGCGATGCAACCCGAACGTGTCACGGCGCGTCAGATCGAAGCGGCCCGCCGCGCGATGACCCGCCACATGAAGCGTCAGGGTCGTGTCTGGATCCGCATCTTCCCCGACACCCCGGTGTCGTCGAAGCCCACCGAAGTCCGGATGGGTAAGGGCAAGGGCTCGGTCGACTTCTGGGCGGCCAAGGTCAAGCCCGGCCGGATCATGTTCGAGATCGACGGCGTCGACGAGGAAACCGCTCGTGAGGCCCTGCGCCTCGCCGCGATGAAGCTGCCGATCAAGACCCGGACGGTGGTTCGCGAAGACTGGTAACCGGGCGGTGGGTTTGCACCCACCCTGCGGGAGAGACAGGGAAACCCCGCCGGTTGTCCGGCGGGGTTTTTCGTTACCGCCTTTCAGGGTCCCGGTACAGTGCAGCCTGATGGAACCGCGCGCCGCCAGCCATGCAACGCGAAATCAGGAGTGACATGGTTCCATGTCTCAAGATCTTGATGCAGTGACGAAACTGTTCGGGAGGCTCGGCGCCGACGATCCCGAAAGCTGGTCCCGGTCGCAAGTCGACGAGGGCACCCCGCAACTCCATCGCTTTCTTTTCCTTTCTCAGGCCTGGAAGCTCGTCGTGACCGAAGAGGACGAGAGCTGGATCGACCGATCTGTCGAGCGGTGCAAGACCGGACCGAAAGACCTCTATGCCGGTGGCGGCCGCGCGCTCGAGCGGATGCTGGCGCTCGGCGTCGCGAAGTCCGACATCGTGGACCTGGTGCGGGCTATGCAGGCCGAAATGCTGTTCGGGTTCTGCTACATGCTCGAAGACCCGGGGCTCGACGGTTCGGAACACGAGGGGTTGGAAGACATCGGGTGGGCACTGGTCTCGACCGACCCAGGTTTTTCCCCGACATCGGATCAGATCACCGGGCTCCACGCGTCGGTTCTGGAGATCGACCCCACTGGCCGGGAATGGCGCCCGCGTTAGCCAATCATCTGGATCGCTCCGGCTTGCCATCGGGACACAAGTGCCGGCCTGGGTCCGGGTGGTGTGTTTGCGCGCGCCCAAGCGAGAAACGAAAGACCCCCGCGGATCGCACCGCGGGGGCCAGTTTCTCGCCTGTCTTCTGCCCTATCTCGCCTACGCGACGGGTTTGCTCTCCACCTTCGGGAGATCCTGTCCCAAGCGGGCGTGCAAGTCTTCGAGTTGCGCCTGCGAGCCACGCGCAACCTCGATGAGGTCGTCGGCTTTGCCGACGCGCACGTAGAGCTTCGCCGGTCTACCCGGTTCCGGCGCCGGCTGGATGAACGCATCTTCGATCTCGTCGAAGCCTACGGTCCGCAGCACGCGGGCGGTGTTGAGGCGGTTGCGCACCACGTAGTGCAACTCCCGTTTGTCGAGGTCGAAATTCGCCTGGTGGCGCATGCCGCGTGCGGAGATCCAGAGATAGGCGACGCCACCGGTCAGCAGCACGGCGCCAGCGGCCATGTGGCCCGCGCCGAGACCGTTGACGTGATACGCCCGGCCCACGTAGAGCCCCGCGACCGCGAGCGCGACCAGCCCAAGCCCGGCGATCGCCGAGACCCGCTCGATCAGCACGGCACGGTCGCCGAAGGGCGTCTGGGTCCTGACCTCGTAACCCACGTCCGTCGCTTGGACGACGATCTTCGGAACGGTAGCATTTCTCCGCGAAGTAACGTTCTCGAACACATTGGCAAAAGCCATCGGGGTAATCCTTTTCATTGCCGCCTGCAGTGAGCATGAGGTCTGAAAAGGGCGGAAATGCGCCCGGATTGTTTCATTTTCGGGCACAAGCGACGCGCTGGTGAGCAATTGCGCGGGAGTCCGCCGGGGAACCGAGGTCAGTTTCGCTTTGTCTCGCGCCCACTGTGCTTCTATCCTGCCGTGGCATCCGATCTGGCATAACGAACACGGCATATTCACCGATGAGACTGACCAGCGCACCCGGCTTTGCCGGGCTCCTGAGCCTCGGGCTCGCCCCCGCCGCCGGCGCCACGGCCAACCCCGTCGACGAAGGCGAGGCCGTCTTCAAGCGGGTCTGCGCCGCCTGCCATTATGCTACCGAACTGGACCCGTTGGTCGCCGCGCCGCCGATCTTCGCGGTCCAGCATCACTACGCGGATTTCAGCGATCGGGAAGGATTCGTCGCGGCCATTTCAGCTTATGTTCTGGCACCCAGCGAGGCAGACTCGCGGATGCCGGAGGCGCTTGACCGCTTCGGACTGATGCCGGCCCAGGAGATCACCGAAGCCGAGGCGCGCGCGGTGGCCGAATATCTCTACGTCACCGATTTCACCCTGCCGGACTGGTACATCAACCGGTACCAGGAGGAATACGGTGCAGGGCCAGGCGGGGACTGACGCGAGAAAAGTGCCGCGCCCGGCCGCCAAAACGGCGGCAAGTTTGGCTTTGCCCCTCACGTCCGGGCCGCTAGGGTGTTGGGCACCGCCTGACCGGGCGCCAGTTGACCGCGTAAACAGGGAGCCCACCAATGAAACTGATCGGATCAGTTGTTGCGGCCGGAGTTATCGGCATCAGCCTCACCAGTTCCGCCTCTGCGGCGGAGACCGGGGTCCTCGTGGCACAAGGCGAGGCGGTGTTCACTCGCGTCTGCTTCGATTGCCACAACGCGACCGAGCCAACCCCAGACATGATCGCCCCGCCGATCTTTGCCGCGAAGAACCACTACGCCGGGTTCGCCGCGCGGGCTGATTTCGTCGCGGCGGTTTCCGCCTTCTTGCTGGATCCGAAAGACGAGACGGCACTCATGCCCGGGGCGATCGAAAAGTTCGGCCTGATGCCGCCGCCTGACTTGACCGAGGCGGAAGCCGTGGCGGTCGCGGAATACCTCTACGCGACTGATTTCACCCTGCCCGACTGGTACGCGGCGCATTACCAGGAAGAGCATGGCGAGGCGCCGGCCGGGAACTGACGTCTTCGCAGGCCACGCCGGCCGCTCACACCCACTTGTAGTTGAAGCTCACCGAGATCCGCTCCTCGTCGTCGGCGAGGTTGAGCGGCACCTCGTGGCGCAGCCAGCTTTCCCACAGGAAGACGTCGCCGGGCACGGGTTTCATGTAGACGAACATGCGCAGATCCTCCCGGGCGTCGGCACGCCGCGGCGGCGCGGCCATCATCCGCCCGGAACGGGGGTCTTCGAGCTTCAGCGCGGCGGCGCCTTCGGGAATGGCGACGTAGGTGGTGCCGGAGATCACCGAATGCGGGTGGATGTGGCTCGAATGCGTGCCGCCTTCGGGCAGGATGTTGATCCAGAGGTCTTCCAGTTCCAGCGTACCGCCGCCGAGATCCCATTCCAGCGTTTCGGCGAAAGCGGCGACATGGGCGTCGAGCGCCTCCTTGAGCGCGGCGAAGACCGGCGAGCGCCAGGGCAGATCGGCAAGCGAGGCATAAGAGGTGTAGCCCGGGTAGTCGTTCTCCTCCGACCATTGCTGGCCGGCCTCGTCGTCCTCGGCAATGGCGCGGCACTCGGTCTCGAGCTCGGGCGTGTCAACGGGCGGGCCCTGCTCGGAGAGCCGGGCGCGGTAGAACGGGGTCACGAAGAGGGTTTTTATCTCGGCCATGCGGCGGTCATAGCGCGAAGTTCGGGGCAGGGCGAGAGGTTCCCCGCGGGACGGCCAAATGTTGCTTCGGGGCGGCTACGAAACCGGTGGGCTCGCCAAAAAAAGCCCCCGCCGGCAAGCCGACGGGGGGAGGTGCACCTGTAGCGAAGTGGATCAGCCGAACCAGCCGGTGACCTTCTGCCAGACCGACTTCTTTTTCGGCGTTTCGGTCGCGGCGGGCGCATCCGGGGTCACCGCACCGGCGACGGCATCCTTGACCGCCTCGGCCGCGCGCTTGACGACGCTGGTGCCCTCGACCTCGGGCATCGGCTCTTCTTCGAAATGCTCTTCGTCCGGCTGCACGGTGGCCTTCTCGACGACTGCGGCGGTCACTTCCTCGAACGTGTCGAGCGCGGCGAGGGTCGCGGGGCCGGCGAGACCGTCGACGGTGAGGCCGTTATTTTCCTGGAACGCCTTCACGGCCTTCTCGGTGCCGCCCCCAAAGATCCCGTCGGCGCCGATGTCGAGACCTTCCTGGAGCTTCTTCACCGCCGCACCGCGCGAGCCGCGCCGCAGCAGGACGAGTTCGAAGAGCCCCATGTGGCTGAACGTGTCGGGCCCGGCGACGCCATCGACGGCGAGGCCATTGGCCGACTGGTATTCCTTCACGGCTTTTTCGGTGCCCGGGCCGAAATCGCCGTCGGCGGTGATGCCGAGCTTCTCCTGCAGGCGCTTTACCGGCACACCTTTCATGCCACGCTTCAGAATCGACATGTGTGATCTCCCTCGATAGTTTCCGATTCCGGTTCAATCCGGTCGGTACCACCTGACAGTATCAGGAATTGGTGACAAGGGGCGAAACCGGCGGGATTTCCCCCTTGGGCACACGTCGCGATGCGCGCGCGAAAAAGGGGCGATCAGGGGCGCATTATCATTCGAACCTGGCCATCAGCCCCATCGAGACGAGCGCGCATCCGATCCCGGCCCATTCCCGCGGGGCGAGGCTCTCCTTGAACCAGACGGCGCCGATCACTGCCAACGCCAGCAAAGTGAACATCGAATAGGCAACCCCGGCCTGCGCGAGCGTCGTATGGCGCATCGCCCAGAACCAGAGCACCGCCGAGAGGGCATAGACGAGGCAGCCAAGGCCCAGCAGCCCCAAAACCCCGGAGCCGCTGCGTTCGGCGGCGATCTTGATCACCACGTCGCCAAATATGACGACCACCCCGGTGAGACAGGCGAACGAAAGGCCGATGAGATAAGTCATGTGAAAATTCTCTCCAAAACCGGGCAGACGCCTCGCGGTGTCATGCCCGCAGTTGTTTCGAAGAGTGGAAGACGCAGACCGGAAGGGGCGGTGCGGCGCTCCAAAGGCACGATATCTGGCCGGTATCTGGCCGGTCGTCGCGCGATGCACCGCGCTTAAGCGGCGTGCCGTGCTGTCCGCCGGACCGGCTTGCCCGGCCATGTGCGGGTATCTTCCGTCACGGGTTTCGGCGCGGCGGAGCCGGCCGGAGATGCTGTGCGGTCAGCTGAACCGCGCCATCATGACCATGGACGCAAGCGCGAATCCGATACCGGCCCATTCGCGTCCGCCGAGGTCTTCATTGAACCAGAACACGCCGATCGCCGCGAGGGCCAGCAGGGTGAACATGGAATAGGCCACGGCGGCCTGGGCGAGAGTGGTATGTCGCATCGCCATGAACCACACGATCGCCGACGCGGCGTAGATCGCGCAGCCAAGGCCGACAAGCGGCACAACGCCGCCGCCTTCGCGTTCGGCAGCGATCTTGAGGACAACGTCGCCGATAATGACCACGAGGCCGGTGAACAACGAGAAAAAAAGACCGTAGAAATAGACCATCTGAAACATCCTGAAATGGGATCTCCGACCGGGGCAAGCGCGTCCGGCCTGAGGATGAAAAAAATAGGTATGGAAGATGTTCCCGTACGAACAACGGTCGCGCAATCGATTTCTTGGCGGCGGTGCACGGGGGCGCCGGCCGTATTCCGCGCGGGGCTTTTGCGGCTTTGCCGGGATCGGCGCCGCCGCTTGCCGCGCGCGGATCGAAGTTTCCGGGCCTGAGGGCTTGCCATGCTGGTGAAAGGCGCGTATTGCGCAGCCTTCACACGAACTCCACCGGATTCGGCGTGACCCGCGCGTTTGCATACGCGAGCGCGAAGGGCGCACCGGTGATGTTGAAAGGAACAGGCGGATGAACGCCAGCGAATTGCGTGACAAGACCGCGGATCAGCTCAAGGAAGAGCTGGAATCGCTCAAGAAAGAATCATTCAACCTGCGTTTCCAGCAAGCCACCGGCGCGCTGGAGAACACCGCCCGCGTGCGCCAGGTGCGCCGTGACGCGGCCCGGGTGAAGACAATCCTCAATGAAAAAGCCGCCGCAGCGGCCGGCACCGAGTAAGGGAGGCCTGACAGATGCCCAAACGTATCCTGAACGGCACCGTTTCCTCGGACGCCAACGCCCAGACCGTCACCGTGATGGTCGAGCGCCGCTACAAGCACCCGCTGCTGCACAAGACCATCCGGTCGACCAAGAAGTACCGGGCCCACGATGAGAACAACACGTTCAAAGTCGGCGACAAGGTGCGCATCCAGGAATGTGCGCCGAAGTCGAAAACCAAGCGCTGGGAAGTGATCACCGCCTGATAGGCGGCCACTTCCCGGTTTGATCGAAACCATGGGGACATGCCCGGAAACGGGCCCCCAAAGGTCAGGAGAAACCACATGATCCAGATGCAGACCAATCTGGATGTCGCTGACAACTCCGGCGCTCGCCGGGTGCAGTGCATCAAGGTCCTGGGTGGTTCCAAGCGTAAATACGCCTCCGTCGGCGACATCATTGTCGTCTCGGTGAAGGAAGCCATCCCGCGCGGCCGCGTGAAGAAAGGCGACGTGCGCAAAGCCGTCGTCGTGCGCACCGCCAAGGAAGTCCGTCGTGACGACGGCACCGCAATCCGCTTCGATCGCAACGCCGCCGTCATTCTCGGCAACAACGGCGAGCCGATCGGCACCCGGATCTTCGGACCGGTCGTGCGCGAACTGCGCGCCAAGAACTTCATGAAGATCATCTCGCTTGCCCCGGAGGTGCTCTGATGGCCGCGAAACTGAAAAAGGGCGACAAGGTCGTCGTGCTTGCCGGCAAGGACAAGGGCAAACAGGGTGAGATCGCCCAGGTGATGCCGAGCGCCGGCAAGGCCGTGGTGGAAGGCGTCAACATGGCCGTCCGTCACCAGAAGCAAAGCCAGTCTGCGCAAGGTGGCCGGCTGCCCAAGGCAATGCCGATCGACCTCTCGAACCTCGCGCTGCTCGACTCGAACGGCAAGGCGACCCGGGTCGGCTTCCGCGACGAAAAAGGCAGCAAGGTGCGCTTTGCCAAGACCACCGGGGAGGCGATCTGATGCTCGACACCGCGACCTATACCCCGCGTCTCAAGACGCTCTACCGGGAAACCATCCGTCCCGCTCTGAAGGAGGAATTCTCCTACAAGAACGAGATGATGATCCCCCGGCTCGAGAAGATCGTGCTCAACATCGGCTGCGGCACCGAAGCGGTGAAGGACACCAAGAAGGCCAAGTCGGCCCAGGATGACCTTACCAAGATCGCCGGCCAGCAGGCGGTGATCACCAAGGCCAAGAAGTCGATCGCGACCTTCCGTCTTCGCGAAGGTCACCCGATCGGCGCCAAGGTGACGCTGCGCGGTGACCGGATGTACGAATTCCTCGACCGCCTCATCACCATCGCCATGCCGCGCGTGCGCGACTTCCGTGGCGTGTCCGGCAAGTCGTTCGATGGCCGTGGCAACTATGCCATGGGCCTCAAGGAACATATCGTCTTCCCCGAGATTGACTTCGACAAGATCGACGAGGCTTGGGGCATGGACATCGTGATTGGCACCACGGCGAAGACTGATGATGAAGCAAAGGCGCTGTTGAAGGCTTTCAACATGCCGTTCAACAGCTGAGCCGCCGGGAGGAATTTGGACAATGGCTAAGAAATCCATGATTGCCCGCGAGGTGAAGCGTCAGAAGCTGGTGGAGCAATATGCCACCCGGCGCAGCGCCCTCAAGGAAGTGATCAACGACAAGGACCGCCCGATGGAGGAGCGCTTCCGCGCCTCTCTGAAACTGGCGAAACTGCCGCGCAACAGTTCGGCAACCCGGCTGCACAACCGCTGCCAGCTCACCGGGCGTCCGCACGCCTACTACCGCAAACTCAAAGTCAGCCGGATCGCACTTCGCGACCTTGGCTCGCAAGGCCAGATACCCGGTCTTGTGAAGTCGAGCTGGTAAGGGAGGGAGCAGAATGAACGATCCTATCGGCGATATGCTCACCCGCATCCGCAACTCGCAAATGCGTGGCAAATCCACAGTCTCGACACCGGCCTCCAAGCTTCGCGCCTGGGTGCTCGACGTGCTCGCGGACGAAGGCTACATCCGCGGCTACGAGAGCGGTTCTGATGTCAACGGTCACCCGACCCTTGAGATCGCGCTCAAGTACTATGACGGCACCCCGGTGATCCGCGAACTCAAGCGCGTGTCCAAGCCCGGCCGCCGCGTCTACATGGGCTCCAAGGAGATCCCGCAGGTCCGCCAGGGCCTCGGCGTCTCGATCGTCTCGACGCCGAAGGGCGTCATGTCGGATGCAAGCGCGCGCAGCCAGAACGTTGGCGGCGAAGTGCTCTGCACCGTGTTCTAAGGAGGTCCGGAATGTCTCGTATTGGTAAAAGACCGGTCGAGCTCCCCGGTGGCGTCACTGCCACCGTTTCGGGCCAGACCATCGATGTGAAGGGGCCGAAAGGCACCCTGAGCTTCACCGCCACCGACGACGTAACCCTCAAGATCGAGGACAGCGCCGTCAAAGTGGAGCCCCGCGGCAAGTCGAAGCGCGCGCGCCAGCAGTGGGGCATGTCCCGCACCATGGTGCAGAACTGCGTCACCGGCGTCACCGACGGCTTCAAGAAAGAGCTGGAGATCTCGGGCGTCGGCTACCGCGCCCAGATGCAGGGCAACGTGCTGAAGCTGAACCTCGGCTATTCGCACGATGTCAACTTCGAGCCGCCCGAAGGCGTCACCGTGACGGCGCCGAAGCAGACCCATATCGTGGTCGAAGGCATCGATCAGCAACTCGTCGGCCAGGTCGCGGCCAACATCCGCGAATGGCGCGGCCCCGAGCCCTACAAGGGCAAGGGCATCCGCTACATGAACGAGTACATCTTCCGCAAGGAAGGCAAGAAGAAGTAAGGACGCGAAACATGGCAAACAGCAAACGAGACCTGTTTCTGAAGCGCCGCCAGCGCGTTCGGAACAGCCTGCGCAAGGTCAATCTCGGCAAAGCACGGCTTTCGGTGCACCGCTCGAACAAGAACATCAGCGTCCAGCTGATCGACGACGTTCAGGGCGTGACCATCGCTTCGGCCTCCTCGCTCGAGAAGGATCTGGGCCTGGTCGGCAAGAACAACGTCGAAGCCGCCGCAAAGGTGGGCACGTTGATCGCCGAACGGGCCAAGAAAGCCGGTGTCGAAGCCTGCTACTTTGACCGTGGTGGCTTCCTGTTCCACGGCAAGGTCAAGGCCCTGGCCGACGCCGCGCGTGAAGGCGGGCTGAAGTTCTAAGAGTGCGCGCGGCCCGAGAAGTGGGAACCGGTTTTCGGATCACGATGCGCGACAAACAAGAATGTGGGCGGCGTTCGCGCCGCCCCGATGATCCGGGGGCACAGGGTTTGCTTTTTGCCCACCAGGGATCGAGTATGACCGGCGCCGATGAACGCGCCACCCAGGAAAGGAATGCCTGATGGCAGAACGTGACAACCGCCGGGGCGGCCAGCGCCGCGACAATCGCCGCGACGAGACGCCCGAATTCGCCGATCGCCTGGTCGCGATCAACCGTGTGTCCAAGACCGTGAAGGGTGGCAAGCGCTTTGGCTTCGCCGCCCTCGTGGTGGTGGGCGACCAGAAGGGCCGCGTCGGCTTCGGCAAGGGCAAGGCCAAGGAAGTGCCCGAGGCAATCCGCAAGGCGACCGAGAGCGCCAAGCGCAACATGATGCGCATCCCGCTCAAGGAAGGCCGCACCCTGCACCACGATGTCGAGGGCCGTCACGGCGCCGGCCGCGTGGTCATGCGCACCGCCCCGGAAGGCACCGGGATCATCGCCGGTGGTCCGATGCGGGCGGTGTTCGAGATGCTCGGCGTCAAGGACGTGGTCTCGAAGTCGATCGGCTCGCAGAACCCCTACAACATGATCCGCGCCACCCTAGAGGGTCTGAACCGGATGGCCTCGCCTCGCTCGGTCGCCCAGCGCCGCGGCAAGAAGGTGGCCGACATCCTCGGCCAGAAGTCTGACGCCGCGCCGGCCGAAGAAGCCCCGGCCGAAGCCGAAGCGTAAGGAGACGGACCTATGGCCAAGACAATCGTCGTCAAGCAGATCGGCTCCCCGATCCGCCGCCCCGCCATCCAGCGCGAAACGCTGAAGGGCCTCGGGCTGAACAAGATGCACCGCACCCGCGAGCTCGAAGACACCCCCGCGATCCGCGGCATGGTGGCGAAGATCTCGCACCTCGTCGAGATCATCGAAGAGCGCGGCTAAAAGGCGCTTCGAAGCGTCTTGCCTAAGCGGTTTCGAAACCGCTTTGTGTGCGACAGAATTGGAGCGCCCCGGTCGCAAGACCGGGGCGCTTCTTCGTGCCCGACAGACGAACGACGCAGATGGCTGAGCAAGGCGGCATCGGCGATGGCCCTCGTTTTTTCTGTGAGTTTTCATCGTTTCACGCGATACTGAATCAAGCTGCAAGCTGAGAAACCCGCCAAACCCATCGGGAGCAGCGTCCGGCAATGAAGCCACAGGAGAAATGCGATGTCGGTTTGGTTCGAAGGGGGGTCCGATATCGCGTGCAACTTGGATGACGTGGTGCGGGCAATGACCGACCATGGTTCCCTGTTTGCTGGAATAACCCGGCAGATGCCTGGAATATCGGTGGTGGAACTCATTCGTGAGGACGCAGCTTCTGCGGTCATTCGAACCAACGAGGGCGAAATGAACCGCAACAACCTAACAAAATCCGTCACCGCCGACCGCGTGATCATCGAGTTTGACGAACGCTATGAAGCCGGAAAAATCGCGACACCTCGATCGCACTATAGGCATGAGTTCGTCGGACAGGACAATCGAGTGACGCAACGATTGATCATCAGCGACGTCCGCGCTTCCGGTCTTCTCGGTTTTCTCTACCGCACTTTCGGAAGGTCCAGCATTGGGAACGCCTATTTAAGAGCATCGAAAACCTATCTGGAAGCGCAGACCATCTAGCTCGTCCGCCCCGCGCGCACTTCAGAACTCGTGCCAACCGTGGGGCACGTCACCGCCAAGCACACCACATGAAGGCCAATGTCGATCACGATCACGAACCGCGACGTGCAGAACCTCGCCCGCCATCCGTTGAGCCGAAGGTCCGGGCCGTTTGAAGTCGGCCAAGTCCGCCACTAGGTTCCTCCCATGCCCCTCCGCCTCCTCCACCTCGCCGCCCTGCTCGGCATCCCCGCCGTGGCCGTGACCCTCTGGGCCTGGGGGCAGCCGCTCACCAGCGCGTCGGGGGAGTTTCACCTCTGGGTGAACTCGATCTGGTCGAGCGAAAACTCGCAGCAGGTGGCCGACTGGTATTCGCTGTCACATGCCGTGCACGGGCTTTTGATCGGGCTGCTCTACTGGGCGCTCCGGCGCTGGACCGGTTTCGCGCCGATCTACCTTGTCGCCATCGTCACCGGCGTCGGGTGGGAGATCGTCGAACATACCGACTGGGTGCTGGACCGGTTTCGCGCCGTCACGCTCTACCAGGGCTATCTCGGCGACACGGTGCTCAACGCAACCATGGACTACGTGTTCATGATGGGCGGGTTCTACTTCGCCAGCTGGGCGCGGCCGCTCTGGACCGGTGCCCTGATCGTCGCATTGGAATTGGCATCCGCCCTCATCGCCCGCGATAACCTGACGCTGACCACGATCAACACCCTATATCCGGTCGACGTGATCCAGGCCTGGCAGGACGAGATCAACCCGCGGACTCACCCTGTTCACCCGGACCCGGCGCAATGAGCCAAGAAATGTACGTCGGGTCGCTATGCGGAATCCGCAATGGTCGTCAAACCCATGCGATGTTATGGCAGTGTTGCAATGGAAAGAAAAAAAGGCGCCCAGTGATGCTTCAATCGATGAAAGCCCGCCTGGCCGCGTTGAGCGCGCATCTTCGCAGGGTCTGGAATGCAGAACGCATCCCTTGCTGGACCGACTACCTGCACGAGACAGCCGACCGCGACTGACCGCACCGTTCTTGTACCGGCGAGATGACTGCGGCTCTTGCCTTGGGACAGGGCCGGCGTTATACGCCCCCGGTGGCCCCGCGTGGGGCCGGTTACAACAAGAAACGCCGTGGTTGGTCCATTTCGCTTCGCGGACCACATCCGGCAAAGGAGAAGCGATATGAAACTCAATGAACTGCGCGACAACGCAGGCGCCACCAAAAAGGCCAAGCGTGTCGGTCGTGGCCCGGGTTCGGGCACGGGCAAGACCGCCGGTCGCGGTATCAAGGGTCAGAAATCCCGTTCGGGTGTGGCCATCGCCGGGTACGAGGGCGGCCAGATGCCGCTCTACATGCGGCTGCCGAAGCGTGGCTTCAACAAGCCCAATCGCAAGAAATTCGCGGTGGTGAACCTCGGGATCATCCAGAAATTCGTCGATGCCGGGAAATTGTCCGCGGGCGAGATCACCGAGGATACCCTGCTCGAAGCCGGCGTGATCCGCCGCAAACTCGACGGCGTGCGCGTGCTCGGCAAGGGCGAGATCACCGCCAAGGTGGCGCTGACCGTCACCGGCGCGTCGAAATCGGCTGTCGAAGCGGTCGAGAAAGCGGGCGGTTCGCTGACCGTGGCGACCCCGGCGGCCGAGTAAGGCGCTTGTCCGGGGCCTCTCGGTCCCTTACATGACACGGGAAGATTTCCCAAGCGCCGCCGGGTCGGAGATCGACCTAGGCGGCGCTCGCTTGAACAGGGGGCCTCATGGCATCTGCAGCGGAACAAATGGCGGCGAACCTCTCCTGGGGGACGCTCGGCAAGGCGACGGAACTGCGCCAGCGCATTTTCTACACGGTCGGTCTCCTGATCATCTACCGGGTGGGCACCTATATCCCGGTTCCCGGGATCGACGCAGGCGCGCTTCGTGACTTCATGGAGCAGGCGTCCCAGGGCATCGGCGGCATCCTGTCGATGTTCACCGGTGGCGCTCTCGGCCGAATGGGCGTCTTTGCCCTCGGGATCATGCCCTACATCTCGGCCTCGATCATCGTTCAGCTGCTCGCGACCATGCTCGAACCGCTCAAGCAGCTCAAGAAAGAGGGCGAGGCGGGTCGGCGCAAGATCAACCAGTACACCCGTTACGGCACCGTGGCGCTGGCCACCGGCCAGGCCTTCGCGCTGGCCAACAGCCTTCAGGCGGGCAACCTCGTCCACAGCCCCGGCATCTTCTTCGTGATCTCCGCCGTCATCACCCTCGTCGGCGGCACCATGTTCCTCATGTGGCTCGGTGAACAGATCACCGCGCGGGGCATCGGCAACGGCATTTCGCTCATCATCTTCGTGGGCATCGTTGCGGAAATTCCCGCGGCACTCGTCCAGTTCCTGAGCCAGGGCCGCTCCGGCGCGATCAGCCCCGCTGTCATCATCGGCGTGCTGGTGATGGTGGTCGTGGTGATCGGCTTCGTCGTCTTCATGGAACGCGCGCTGCGGAAGATCCACATCCAGTACCCGCGCCGACAGGTCGGCATGAAGGTTTATGACGGCGGCTCTTCGCACCTGCCGATCAAGGTCAACCCCGCGGGCGTGATCCCGGCGATCTTCGCCTCGGCGCTGCTCTTGCTGCCGACCACGATCTCGACGTTCAACACCGCCGGCTCGACCGGCCCGGTGATGTCGACCCTGCTTGCCTATTTCGGCCCCGGCCAGCCGCTTTATTTGTTGTTCTATGCCGGCATGATCATCTTCTTCACCTTCTTCTACACCAAGGAGGTGAGCTTCAAGGTCGACGAGGTGGCCGACAACCTGAAGAACCAGAACGGTTTTGTTCCCGGCATCCGCCCGGGCAAGAAGACGGCCGAATATCTCGACTACGTGGTCACCCGCATCCTGACCCTGGGCGCGAGCTACCTTGCCGCGGTCTGCCTGATGCCCGAGATCCTGCGCTCGCAACTGGCGATCCCGTTCTACTTCGGCGGTACCTCGGTGCTGATCGTCGTCTCGGTGACCATGGACACGATCAACCAGGTGCAATCGCACCTGCTCGCGTACCAGTATGAAGGATTGATCGAGAAATCGCAGCTGCGTGGCAAGCGTGGCGCCACGTCGAAAACGACGAAGAAGAAGAAGGGACCGGCGCGTCGATGAACATTATTCTGCTTGGCCCCCCGGGGGCGGGAAAAGGCACACAGGCTCGCAATCTCACCGATGAGCGCGGGATGATCCAGCTTTCGACCGGCGACATGTTGCGCGCCGCGAAAAGCTCCGGCACCGAGATGGGCAAGAAAGTCGCCGCAATCATGGATGCCGGCCAGCTGGTGACCGACGAGATCGTGATCGGTCTGATCGAGGAACAACTCGACGCGCACCCCAAAGGTGGTTTCATCTTCGACGGTTTCCCGCGCACCCTGCCCCAGGCCGACGCCCTGGGCGCATTGCTCGACAAGCATGGCATGAAGCTCGACGCCGTGGTCGAGATGCAGGTGGACGACGACGCGCTCGTCGCCCGGATTACCGCCCGCTCGACCTGCGGCAATTGCGGCGAAGGCTACAACGACATCTCGAAGCCGATCCCGGCCGACGGCAAGTGCGTGAAATGCGGGCACACCGAGTTCAAGCGCCGCGCCGACGACAACGAGGATTCGCTGCGCACACGCCTCATGGAATACTACAAGAAGACCTCGCCGCTGATCGGCTACTACTGGGCCAAGGGCGATCTGAAGCAGGTCGACGGGCTAGGCGAAATCGACGACGTGGCTGCGGCGATCGCGGGTGTTCTGGACAGCTGACGGCCGCGATTGGTGCGTGGTGGCAATGGTGTTAGTCTTGCCCCATGCTCGGCACCGCCCCCGTCATCGCCTTTCTCGGCACCGCAGACCCGGACGCGGCAACCGTGTTCTATCGTGACACGCTCGGGCTCTGCTTTGTCGCGGACACGCCCTTTGCCGCGGTGTTCGACATCGGCGGCACAGAGCTTCGGATCCAGAATGTGCCCAGCGTAACGCCGACGCCGCAGACGGCCCTTGGCTGGGCGGTGGACCAGATCGAAGCGGCGGTTTCCGGGCTTGCGGCCCGCGGCGTCAATTTCGAACGGTTCGATGGGCTGGCGCAGGACGCACTCGGCATCTGGACCGCCCCCGGCGGCGCCCGGGTCGCCTGGTTTCGCGACCCCGACGGAAACCTGCTCTCCCATACCCGCCGCCAATAACGGGACCTGATCCCGGGGGGCTCGATGCTTGCGGCAGGGGAGCGTCGTGCTAGGCTTCATCGACGTATTCCAGAGAGGCCCTTTCATGACCCGCACGTTTGCTGTCGTCGTTCTTCTCTCAACTGCGCCCGCCGCAGCGCAAGTCATGGTCAACGGGCCGCTGGGGTGCGGTCTCGTCGCGGGCCTTGCGGACGGCGCGGTTTTCCACGCGTTGGACGAGGAGCACATGATCTTCGATTTCGCGGTTCTCGAGGCAATCGAATACCATTGCGCCTTCGAACCGGCGTTCGATCCCGACCCCGAAGACGGCGAAATCCAGACCCGGATCGGCTATTGCATGGAGCCGGGGCCCTTCCTCACCCCCGGCGTGTTCACCCTGATGGACCGCGGCGACGGAATCGCGCAACTCGACAGCTCGTTTTCGGACGAACCGATCCTGCTCGACATCTGCGCCATGCCGTGAGGTTCGGCGCTTTCAGACCGCCATCGCCCGCCCAGAATGCGCGCCGCGCCGCTTTGCGATTTCCCTCATGCAATCGAGGAGCGGCGGGACGGCGCGGCGGCTCTCGGTGGCCGGTCCAACAGCGGTGAGGAAAGCGAGTTTCAACACGTCGTCGGCCTCGAACTCGGCGTAGCCCATCGACCAGTCGGGGAATTGCCGGGCCGCGGCCGGGCCTTCGGTCAGCACCTCGAACGCGGTATGGCGCGGGTCGATGATGAGCTGGTCCTGAAGCGCATGGACCGCGTCCCGTGGGCCCTCGATGAATTGCACGAAGTGGCTGCGGGTGCGCACGAGAAAGCCGGTGATCCCGTTTCTGCGGTTGTTCTCCCAGGCGGAGCGCAGGATCTCGAGGTCGCTGGGGTGGGGGAACGGATGAACGGCGGTACTGCGGTACAGCAGGGTGTGGAGCATTGGAACCTCCCAAACAATCGGAACCCGGCCTGTCGGGGGGGCCGAATCGCGCCGATTGCGTGATCACAGGTTTGCGGGTAAGACGGGAACCGGCCATGATCTGCCGCATGTCGCGGGCAGTTTTTCGGCGCTAACAAAGATACGTTCCGAGCTCATTTCGGGCCGACGACGCACCCGGGCCGCGCGGGGCGGGAATGTCGGCTGCGGGGGCCTTGACGCGAGCGTGAATCCCTCGTAAAGCACCGCATCCCGTCATGGGAATCGGTGCAACCGGGGTCCGCGTACTCCATCACACCAGATCAGAATTCAGCTGCGGCCCGCGGGGGACGATCCCGGCGGGCTTACGTTGTGAAAAAAGGACCTGGCGCTACGGGTCCGCAACGAAAGGAAAATCGACTTGGCACGTATTGCCGGCGTGAACATCCCGACGCACAAGCGCGTCCCGATCGCCCTCACCTACATCACCGGAATTGGCCTCACATCGGCGCAAGCCATCTGCGAGGCCGTGAACATCGACGTCACGCGCCGCGTCAACGAGCTTTCGGACGCCGAAGTGCTTGCCATCCGCGAGCAGATCGACGCCAACTACATGGTCGAAGGCGACCTGCGCCGCGAGACGCAGATGAACATCAAACGCCTGATGGACCTTGGTTGCTACCGCGGCCTGCGTCATCGCCGGTCGCTCCCCGTGCGCGGACAGCGCACCCACACCAACGCCCGCACCCGCAAGGGCCCGGCGAAGCCGATCGCCGGCAAGAAGAAATAAGGGAGGGGATGACAGATGGCTCGTGAAAAGCGCGCTCCCAAGCGCAAGGAACGCAAGAACATCGCCTCAGGTGTGGCGCATGTGAACTCGTCGTTCAACAACACCAAGATCCTGATCTCCGACGTGCAGGGCAATGCGATCGCCTGGTCGTCCGCCGGCACGATGGGATTCAAGGGGTCGCGGAAATCGACCCCCTACGCCGCTCAGATGGCTGCCGAAGATGCCGGCAAGAAGGCCCAGGAGCATGGCGTGAAGACCCTCGAAGTCGAGGTCCAGGGCCCCGGCTCGGGCCGTGAATCGGCGCTGCGCGCGCTGGCCGCGGTTGGTCTCAACATCACCTCGATCCGTGATGTGACCCCGATCGCCCACAACGGCTGTCGTCCGCCGAAGCGCCGCCGGGTCTGATCCGGATTTCAAGCTCGGGCCGTGGGATTCCCCCGGCCCGAGTTCGTCATTTTACCTCGGGCGTGCTGCTCTTTGGACATGGGAGCAGGACTGGAATGGAGGGACGCATGATCCACAAGAACTGGGCCGAACTGATCAAACCGACGCAGCTGGAGGTCAAGCCGGGGGCGGACCCCTCGCGCCAGGCCACCGTCGTTGCCGAACCGCTCGAGCGCGGTTTCGGCCTGACCCTGGGCAACGCGCTGCGCCGCGTGCTGATGTCGCTCGCTGCAAGGCGCCGCCATCACGTCGATTCAGATCGACAACGTGCTGCACGAGTTCTCCTCCGTTGCCGGTGTCCGCGAGGACGTGACCGACATCGTCCTCAACATCAAGGGCGTGGCGATCCGCATGGACGTCGAGGGGCCGAAGCGGCTGTCGATTTCTTGCCAAGGGGCCGATGCGTGGTCACCGCCGGCGACATCTCGGAGATCGGCGGGCATCGAGATCCTCAACCAGGATCACGTGATCTGCCACCTCGACGACGGCGCCGACCTGTTCATGGAGCTCACGGTGAACACCGGCAAGGGCTATGTCGCCGCCGACCGCAACCGCCCGGAGGACGCGCCGATCGGCCTGATCCCGGTCGATGCGATCTATTCGCCGGTCAAGAAGGTCTCCTACGACGTGCAGCCGACCCGCGAGGGCCAGGTGCTCGACTACGACAAGCTGACGCTGAAGGTCGAAACCGACGGCTCGGTCACCCCGGACGACGCCGTGGCCTATGCCGCGCGCATCCTCCAGGACCAGCTGTCGATCTTCGTCAACTTCGAAGAGCCGGAAGCCGCCGGCCGCGAGGCTGAGGACGATGGGCTCGAGTTCAACCCGCTGCTGCTCAAGAAGGTCGACGAACTCGAGCTTTCGGTGCGGTCGGCCAACTGCCTCAAGAACGACAACATCGTCTACATCGGCGATCTGATCCAGAAGACCGAAGCCGAGATGCTGCGCACCCCGAACTTCGGCCGCAAGTCGCTCAACGAGATCAAGGAAGTGCTCTCCGGCATGCAGCTGCACCTCGGCATGGATGTCGAGGACTGGCCGCCGGAGAACATCGAGGAGCTGGCGAAGAAATTCGAGGATCAGTTCTGATCCTCTGCCCCGGGGCCGTTCGCGCGGCCCTGGACACGACCGGGCATCCCGCCCCAAGGAGAGCCGGTGACACGCATCGCCGGTCGGACAAAGCATAAAGACTTAGGAGAAGAAACATGCGTCACGCGAAAGGCTATCGTCGCCTCAACCGCACCCATGAGCACCGCAAGGCGCTCTTCGCCAATATGGCCGGCTCGCTGATCGAGCACGAACAGATCAAGACGACCCTGCCGAAGGCCAAGGAACTCAAGCGGGTGATGGACAAGCTCATCACCCTCGGCAAGCGCGGTGACCTGCACGCCCGCCGCCAGGCCGCGGCACAGCTCAAGCAGGATGCCTACGTCGCCAAGTTGTTCGAGGTGCTCGGGCCCCGCTACGCCGAGCGCAACGGCGGCTACACCCGCGTGCTGAAGGCCGGTTTCCGCTACGGTGACATGGCTCCGATGGCGTTCATCGAGTTCGTCGACCGCGACGAAAGCGCCAAGGGCGCGGGCGACAAGGCCCGTCTCGAGGCGGCGGAAGAAGCGGTCTTCGCCGAAGAATAAGCCTTCCGGCCCATACCGAAACGAAGCGGCCCCGCTTCCGGGATCTCCGGAGCGGGGCTTTTTCTTACCCTGAAACGTTTTGCCCCGAATGAGACCCTGATGACCGGGGGACGGAGGGGCCGATTGTTTCTCCCCGGCGGCGGCAATAAGACTTGCTGGGGTTGGCGGCACAATTTACGGTTGTTGTGGTCGGCGGACAAAGGCTCAAACGCCTCCACCCGAGGCATCGCGGACCGTGAGGGAATCGGATGACGGACACGCTCGGAATGGACCAGGGGCTGGCCAAGCTGTCGGACCTTGCGCCGCGTGGCTATGCCCTCGCGCTCCATATCCGTTTTGCGGCCGCACACCTGATGATCCAGACCTACGATCCGCGCTGGACGGAAATCTACACCGAGAAAGGCTACATGCTGGCCGATCCCATGGTGTTCTGGGGGTTCGGCAATGATGGGACGATCCGATGGTCGGACATCGAGCTGCCGGACCCGCACGGTATTCTCGGGCAAGCGGCCGAGTTCGGCCTGAAATACGGAGTAGCCGTCGCACTGGGACCCACCTCGTCGCGGACCATCGGTGGCTTTGCCCGTGAAGACCGGGAATTCAGCGACAGCGAGATCGCCGCGATCGCCGAGATCGTGAATACGCTGCACGAGGCCTCGACCCCGCCGGAACAGCTGACACCGGCGCAACGGATGGCACTGCGCCTCGTCGCGCGCGGCAACCGCTACGCCGAAGCGGCCGCACTTCTTGGCATCTCCGAAAGCGCATTGAAAGCCCGGCTACGCTCGGCACGCGAACGCCTGTTCGTGCGCACCACGGCAGAGGCGGTGCAGCGGGCACAGGAATACAACCTCCTTTGAGGCCTTTCGACTAGCCGGCCCGATCAGAGCTAGGCGCCGCTGCCCGGTCGTGCCGCAAACGCGTCGCCCGCGTGACCCCGCAGAATATTCTGGTCAAGATGAAGGGCTGGGCGCTGGTGGCGTCGGACCCGCGGGACTAGATTGAGAATATGGCCGATTTGTTCGACACCCTCCCCGGCGATGCCGCCGAGCCCGCCAATGCGCCGCGCCCGCTGGCCGACCGGCTGAGGCCGAAAACACTGGCCGAGGTGATCGGGCAGGACCAGGTGCTCGGCCCCGAGGGACCGCTCGGCACGATGCTGGCGGCAGGCTCGCTCGGCTCGCTCATCCTCTGGGGGCCGCCCGGTGTGGGCAAGACCACCATCGCCCGCCTGCTCGCCAGCGAGACGCAGCTGCATTTCGTGCAGATCAGCGCGATCTTCTCCGGGGTTCCGGAGCTTCGCAAGGTGTTCGAGGCGGCCAAGCACCGTCGCGCCAACGGCGAAGGGACGTTGCTGTTCGTCGACGAGATCCACCGGTTCAACAAGGCCCAGCAGGACGGGTTCCTGCCGCACATGGAAGACGGCACGATCCTGCTCGTCGGCGCCACGACCGAGAACCCGTCGTTCGAGTTGAACGCGGCGCTGCTGTCCCGCGCCCAGGTGCTGGTTCTGAAACGGCTTGAACCGGCCGATCTCGAACGCCTCGCCCAACGCGCCGAGCAGGATCTTGGCCGCGCCTTGCCGCTCGACGGCCCGGCGCGGGACGCGCTGATCGAAATGGCGGACGGCGACGGGCGCGCGATCCTGAACCTGATCGAACAGGTGATGGCCTGGAAGGTCGACGGGAAACTCGACCGCAACCAGCTCTCGACACGGCTGATGCGCCGCGCCGCGCGCTACGACAAATCGGGCGACGAACATTACAACCTGATCAGCGCGCTGCACAAATCGATACGCGGCTCCGACCCGGACGCGGCGCTCTACTGGCTGGCGCGGATGCTGACCGGCGGCGAAGACCCGCGCTTCCTGGCGCGGCGCCTCACCCGGATGGCGGTCGAGGATATCGGCCTTGCCGACCCGCAGGCCAATGCGGTCTGCCTCGATGCCTGGAACACCTACGAGCGGCTCGGCAGCCCCGAGGGCGAGTTGGCGCTGGCCCAGGCCGTGATCTACCTCGCGCTCGCGCCCAAGTCGAACGCCGGTTATGCCGCGTTCAAGGCGGCGCAGCAGGCGGCAAAGAAGACCGGCAGCGAACCACCCCCCAAGCATATCCTGAATGCCCCCACGAAACTCATGGCAGAGCAGGGATACGGCGACGGCTACCAGTATGACCACGATGCCGAGGACGGGTTCTCCGGCCAGAACTATTTCCCCGACGGCATGAAGCGCGGGGTCTTCTACTTGCCGGTCGAACGCGGGTTCGAGCGCGAGCTGAAAAAGCGGGTCGATTGGTTTGCGGGTCTGCGCGCCAAGCGCGACGGTTGACATCCCGCCCGCCACGCCGCACGAAACCGCCATGTTAGGCACGCTTCTCTCTGTCGCCCTCGGGGGCGCGATCGGCGCTTCAATGCGCTATCTCACCAACGTGAGCGTCATGCGCCTCGCGGGCCCTGGTTTCCCCTATGGCACGATCGTGGCCAACGTGTTGGGATCGTTCCTGATGGGCGTGCTCGTGGTCGTGTTGGCGCGCCGCGGCGGCAACGATCTCGCGCCGTTCCTGATGACCGGTCTGCTCGGGGGCTTCACCACCTTTTCGGCCTTTTCGCTCGATACGTTGACCCTGTTCGAGCGCGGCGAGGTCAGCCTCGCCGGGCTCTACGTCGGCGTCTCGGTCTTCCTCTCGCTCGCGGCGATCGCGATCGGCGTGCTGACCGCGCGCCTGGTGGTGCCGGGATGAGCGGCGTGCAAACCCTCACCGTCGCCGCTGGCGAGGGCGACCAGAGGCTCGACCGCTGGTTCCGCCGGCATTTCGCCGCATGTGCCCCAGGGGCGGATCGAGAAAATGTGCCGCAAGGGCGAGATCCGGGTCGATGGCGGGCGGGCAAAACCGGCGACCCGGCTGGCCGAGGGGCAGAAGGTGCGCATTCCGCCGCTGCCCGAGCCGGGTGCCGAGCCTGCACGGCCGGCGGCGCCCCGCATTTCCGAAGCGGATACGAAAATGATCCAGGGCGCGGTGTTGTGGAAAGACGACCACATCATCGCGTTGGCCAAACCCCCCGGTCTGCCCACCCAAGGCGGCTCGGGGCAGGGCAACCGCCATGTCGACGGGTTGGCGGAAGCCTTGCGGTTCGGGCTCGACGAAAAGCCGCGCCTCGTCCACCGGCTCGATAAGGACACCTCGGGCGTCCTCCTGCTGGCCCGCACCCGGGCCGTGGCGAAAACGCTGACCGACGCGTTCCGCGCGCGTGATACCCGCAAGATCTACTGGGCGATCGTCGCCGGCGTGCCAACGCCGCGAATGGGCACGGTGAAATGGGGATTGGTCAAGGCCACGGGGCACGGCCGCGGCGGAGAGGCCGAGAAGATGCGCTGTCTCCTGCCCGAAGAGGTCGACGCGACTCCGGGGGCGAAGCGGGCGGTGACCGACTATGCGGTGATCCAGAACCTCGGCCAGAGGGCAGCCTGGCTGGCGCTGGTGCCGATCACGGGTCGTACCCACCAGTTGCGCGCCCACATGGCCGAGATGGGGCACCCGATCGTCGGCGACGGAAAATACGGCGGCTCGAGCCAGGAAAATCTCGGCGATGGCTGGGGCGCGAGCCTCGGCGGCGAGATCAGCCGCAAGCTGCATCTGCACGCCCGCTCTATCAGCCTCGATCATCCGGCGACCGGCAAGCGGCTCACGATCACCGCGCCGCTGCCCGACCACATGGCGCGGACCTGGAAGACCCTGGGCTTCGAAGAGCGCGATGCGCCGGATGACCCGTTTGAGGATGATGCGTGGAGCTGAGCCCGTGGAGTTGACTCTGGTCGTTTTCGACATCGACGGCACGCTGGTCGACAGCGCCGCGCTGATCGTCGAAGGTTTCGCGGCCGCCTATGCCGCGGTCGGGCGCGAGCCGGCCCCGCGCGGCGAAGTTCTGGCGCAGGTCGGGCTTTCGCTTCCCGACGCCATCGCGCGGTTGATGCCCGGAGCGGATGCGGTAACGCTGGAGGCGGCCGTCGCAGCCTATCGAACGCACTATCTAAAAATGCGTGCCGAACGTGGGCCGGCCTCGGTACCGCTGTTCGATGGCGCGAAGGCCGAGATCGAACGGCTCGCGACGAAACCCGATGTGCTGATCGGCGCCGCCACCGGCATGGCCCGGCGCGGGCTTGACCACGTGCTGGAAGTGCATGGGCTGACACGGCACTTCGTCACCCGGCAGACCGCGGATGGCCACCCGTCGAAACCACACCCCGCAATGCTCGAGACGGCCGTCGCCGAGACCGGGGTGGCGCGCGAAAGCGCGGTCATGGTGGGCGACACCACATTCGACATGGAGATGGCGGCCTCGGCCGGGGTCACCGGGATTGGGGTGAGTTGGGGGCATCATCAGCGCGCAGCGTTACTGAAAGCCGGGGCGCAGACGGTGGCGAACGACTTCGCCGCGCTCGCGCACGCCATCGATGCGTTCCGGGAGGGGCGGGCATGAGCGATTGGGAGATGAAACGGTTCTGGAAGGTGACCGGCGTGGCGGAGGTCGACGGCGGCTGGACCGTGTTGCTCGATCACCGTCCGCTCCGGACCCCGGCCAAGGCCCCGCTCAACTTGCCGAACCTGGCGTTTGCCGAGGAATGCGCGGCCGAATGGGAGGCGCAGGTGGACGGCGTGCGGCCCGATACGATGCCGCTGACCCGGTCCGCCAACGCGGCGATCGACAAGGTCTCGGCCCAGTTCGACGAGGTGGCAGGGCTCATCGCCGCCTACGCCGAGACCGATCTGTTGTGCTACAGGGCCGAGAGCCCTGACAGCCTCGTCCGGCGCCAGGCCGAGGCCTGGGATCCGCTGCTCGACTGGGCGGCCGAGGTTCTGGGCGCCCGCCTCGTACCCACCACCGGAATCATCCACCGCCCTCAGAATCCGGTGGCGCTCGCCCGGCTTGCCGAAGCCACCCGCGCCCTCGACGCTTTCGAATTGGCAGCGTTTCACGACCTCGTAGCGCTTTCCGGATCGCTGATCGTCGGCTTCGCGGCCGCACGGCGCTCGCAGCCGCCCGAAGCGCTTTGGAACGCCTCCAGAATCGACGAGGAGTGGCAGGCGGAACAATGGGGCATAGACGAAGAGGCGGCCGCGCAGACGGCGCTCAAGAAACGAGCTTTCCTCAAAGCGGCGCACATTTTTTCGCTACTTGCGCGTGACTGAACGTCACTGTTTTTTTTTGACTTTGAAAATCTTGAATTTCCCCATGGGTTTAGCCGAAGTGATCGCCTGAACGCAGGCTTGACCGCGCCAAAGGAATCCGCCCAAACTGCGGGCGCGAACGGGTCAAACCGCTTCGAACACGTCTCCCGGCTCCGGGCCGGGCAAAACGGGCCCCTCAAAAGGGCTGATATCAGGAAGAGGATAACATGAAGAAAACCGTACTTCTCGGTGCCCTGACCGCCGCCGCACTTGCGGCCGGCGCTGCGTCGGCGGCAACGCTCGACGACGTGAAGGCCCGCGGCAAGCTGAACTGCGGCATCAACACCGGCCTCGTTGGTTTCGCGTCGCCGGATGCAAACGGTCGCTGGGAAGGCTTCGACGTCGCCGTTTGCCGGGCCGTCGCTGGTGCAGTGCTCGGTGATCAGGAAGCGGTCGATTTCGTCAACCTCACCGGCAAGACCCGCTTCACCGCGCTGGCTTCCGGCGAGATCGACCTTCTGTCGCGCAACACCACCTGGACCTTCTCGCGCGACGTCGACCTCAAGTTCGAATTCGTCGGCGTGAACTACTACGACGGCCAGGGCTTCATCGTCCCCAAGGAGCTGGGCGTGAGCTCGGCCAAGGATCTCGACGGCGCCACCGTCTGCATCCAGACCGGCACCACCACCGAGCTGAACCTTGCCGACTTCTTCCGCTCCAACAACATCAGCTACGAGCCGGTTCCGATCGAGACCAACGCCGAAGCGCTGCAGCAACTGGGTGCCGGTGCTTGTGACACCTACACAACCGACGCGTCGGGCCTCGCGGCGAGCCGCGCCACCTTCGAAGACCCGTCGTCCTGGGTGATCCTGCCGGAGATCATCTCGAAAGAGCCGCTCGGTCCGCTGGTGCGTCACGGCGATCCGGAGTGGGGCGACATCGCCCGCTGGACCCTCAACGCGCTGGTCGCGGCAGAAGAGCTTGGCGTCACTTCCGCCAATATCGACGAACTGCTGAACGGCACCGACAACCCGGAAATCAACCGTCTGCTGGGCACCGAGGGCAACCTCGGCGAGATGCTCGGCCTCGACGCCAACTGGGCCGTCAACGCGATCAAGGCCGGCGGCAACTACGGTGAGATCTTCGCCCGCTACCTCGGGGAAAGCACTCCGGTCGGTCTGGCCCGTGGCCTGAACGCGCAGTGGCAAGACGGTGGTCTGCTCTACGCGCCGCCCTTCCGGTAAAAAAATCGCGGGCGTGGGAAGCAACTCCCGCGCCCGCTCCACGTTTCCGAAACGAAAAACAGACTCAGAGTGCATGGTCCGCATCGAGGCGTCCGTGAACACATCTGGGCGACGGGGATAGCCAATGACGACACTGACCGACCCTCCAAAGGGATCGTTCCGCCTGTCGATGCTCATCAACGACAGCCGTTACCGGTCGATGACGATCCAGATCGTCGCGCTGATCGGCTTTCTCACCCTCTTTGGCTGGTTGCTTTCCAACACGGCCCAGAACCTTGCCGATCTCGGCCGCGGGTTCAGCTTCGGCTTCCTCGGCGACCCCGCAGGTTACGACATCAATCAGCGCCTGCTTGACTACAACAATCAGGATTCGCACCTGCGCGCCGCTCTGCTCGGGGTGCTCAACACTTTGCTGGTGGCTTTCCTGGGCTGTATCGCGGCGACGATCGTCGGGGTTTTCGTCGGGATCCTGAGGCTTTCGCACAACTGGATCGTCGGCCGGCTGATGACGGTCTATGTCGAGCTGTTCCGCAACGTGCCGGTGTTGCTCTGGATCGTCTTCGCAATGGCGATCCTGATCGAAGCGCTCCCGGCGCCCCGGGATTTCCGCGGCGAAGACCCCGCCGCCAGTATGGCGCTGGGGGACAGCGTCGCGTTGACCAACCGCGGGTTCTACGTGCCCGAACCCCTGTTCTCACGCAGCCTGGGGGACATCCACCTTCTCGGCGACCACGCGTTTCGGTTCGATGTGAGCCTCGATTTGGTCGTCATCCTCGCCGTGCTGATTGCCGGGATCCTGACCGCGGGCCTGATCGGGCGCCGCGCCGACCGCATTCAGGCCGCAACCGGCGACCGGCCCCATACCCTGTGGTACAGGATCGGCGTGATCGTAGTGCCCATGGCGCTGCTCCTGACGATCCTGGGCCTCTACTTCGGGTATCCGGAACTCAAGGGCTTCAACTTCGCCGGGGGCACCTACTTGCGCAACTCGCTGATCGCCTTGTGGCTTGCCCTGTCGCTCTATACCGCTGCCTTCATCGCCGAGATCGTCCGTGCCGGCATCCTCGCGATCTCGAAAGGTCAGACCGAGGCCGCCGCAGCCCTTGGCATCCGCCCGCGCAGGGTCATGAGCCTTGTGATCCTGCCGCAGGCGCTGCGCGTCATCATCCCGCCGCTGATCTCGCAATATCTGAACCTCACCAAGAACTCCTCGCTCGCCATCGCCGTGGGCTACATGGATGTCACCGGTACGCTGATGGGGATCACCATGAACCAGACCGGCCGCGAGCTCGAAACGGTGCTCGCGACGATGCTCATCTACCTCACGATCTCGCTCACGATCTCCTTCGTGATGAACGTCTACAATAACGCCGTGAAGCTGAAGGAGCGCTGAGATGCCCCAGACCTCCTACGTCCGTACCGAAATGCTGCCCGAAAAGGCTCCACCGCCGTCGACCACCGGCGTGATCGGCTGGATGCGGGCCAATCTGTTCGATGGCTGGCTCAACTCGGCACTCACGGTGATCTCGCTCCTCTTCATCGCCTGGGTGGCGCGCCATGCGGTGCCCTGGATCTGGTCGCCGACATGGAACGGCTCGTCGCTGCATGAATGTCGCGAATTCATTGAGGCCGCCGGCAAGCATCATGGGGCCTGCTGGGGCGTCATCAACGAACGCTGGCCACAGTTGCTTTTCGGGTTCTATCCCGAAGACCTTCGGATCCGGCCGACGCTGGCCTTCTTCCTGCTCTTCGTCGCCCTGATCCCGGTGCTCTTCAACATGATCTCGCGGCGGATGAACTGGCTGCTGCTTGTGCTCGTCCTGTTCGTCGCCACTTTCTTCACCGCCTCGTCGGTGCTGATGGTCGCCGTCCAGGTGGTGCTCGGGGCCGCGCTTGCCTGGCTCGCCTATACCGTGATCGCGACGAATGCCGGCGACCGCGCCGAGGCCCTCGCGGCTGGCGCCCGCCGTCTGCCGAACCCGCTGATCTTCACCGCGCTCTTCGTTTTCCTCATGCCCTGGCTGCTCTGGGGCGGCCCGATCTGGTCGCCGATCGGTGCGGCACTGGGTTTCGTGCTGGGCTGGCTCAGCTACCGTTTTCTCGCCCCCGCTATCGGCAACCTGGGCGCGGTCATCGCCGCCTTTCTGGTGCCGGTGATCTGGTGGCTGGTTCTGAACGGCTATTTCGTCAGCGCATTTTCAGCCGTACTCCCGATCGGCCTCGAGCCGGTCGACAGCCGCTTGTTTGGCGGGCTGCTGTTGTCGGTCACCATCGGCGTGACCGCCATCGCCATCTCGCTGCCGCTCGGCATCGTGCTGGCGCTCGGCCGCCAGTCGGACCTGCTGATCGTCAAATCTCTCTCGGTGATGTTCATCGAGTTCATCCGCGGTGTGCCGCTCATCACACTTCTGTTTGTCGCCTCGGTGCTGCTCAACATTTTCATGCCGCCGGGCACGAACTTCGACATCATCCTGCGTGTCATCATTATGGCCACGCTGTTCGCCTCCGCCTATATGGCCGAGGTGATCCGGGGCGGGCTTGCGGCGCTGCCGCGCGGCCAGTATGAAGCCGCCGACTCGCTTGGGCTCGACTACTGGAAGGCGCAGCAGCTCATCATCATGCCGCAGGCGCTGAAAATCTCGATTCCCGGGATCGTCTCCACCTTCATCGGGCTGTTCAAGGACACCACCCTGGTTTCCATCATCGGCCTGCTCGACCCGCTCGGGCTTTCGAACGCGATCCGCGCCGACGGCGCGTGGCACGGAGTCGTCTGGGAGCTCTACGGCTTCATCGCCTTCCTGTTCTTCATCTTCACCTTCTCGATGTCACGCTACTCCATGTATCTCGAGCGCCGCCTGCGCACGGATCACGGCTAGAAAGGACCCGCCATGTCTGCCCAGGAAATCGAACGCGAGGTCGATCACTCCCATATGCGTGTCTCGGATCAGATAGCCATCGAGATCCGTGACATGAACAAGTGGTTCGGTCAGTTCCACGTTTTGCGGGACATCGATCTCACCGTTTATGAAGGCGAGCGGATCGTCATCTGTGGACCTTCCGGTTCCGGCAAGTCGACCCTCATCCGCTGCATCAACCGGCTGGAAGAGCACCAGGCGGGAAGCATCGTCGTCGACGGGACCGAGCTGTCGTCGGACCTCAAGAACGTCGACAAGGTGCGCTCCGAAGTGGGCATGGTGTTCCAGCACTTCAATCTGTTTCCGCACCTCAGCGTGCTCGACAATCTCACGCTCGCGCCGATCTGGGTGCGCAAGACGCCCCGCAAGGAGGCTGAAGAAGTGGCGATGCACTACCTCGAGAAGGTCAAGATCCCCGAACAGGCGCTCAAATTCCCGGGCCAGCTCTCCGGCGGCCAGCAGCAACGGGTGGCCATCGCCCGGTCGCTCTGCATGAAGCCCAAGATCATGCTGTTCGACGAACCGACCTCGGCGCTCGACCCGGAGATGATCAAGGAAGTGCTCGACACCATGATCGAGCTCGCCGAAGAAGGCATGACCATGCTGGTGGTGACCCACGAGATGGGCTTTGCCGAAAAGGTCGCCAACCGGGTGATCTTCATGGATGCTGGCCAGATCGTCGAGCAGAACGAACCCACCGAGTTCTTCAACAACCCGCAATCCGACCGGACAAAACTGTTCCTGAGCCAGATTTTGTGACCCCGTTCACAGCCCCGAACACCTGCCTGCCCCAAAGATAGCCTTGGGGCGGGCAACGCCGTATCGACGAAACTCGATCCGACGAACGGTCGACTTCTTCCCCATTGAACGTGTGACCAGTGGCACCGCGTTTGTGCGCGTTGGGTGTGCTGGTGCCTTCAATCGACCGGGCCGACGGCCCCGAAACTCAATAGGGCTATCACCAATGAAACTCGTAACCCAACGCGCCGCCGCCACGTTTTCCATGCCCTCCGCTGTCGCCTTGGCGGACGGCTGCGGCAATGACGAAAAACCAGCCTACACCGACGTCAGCTACGACTACGTGGCCGATGCAAAGGGCATGACGCTTTCCATCTTCGACAACGACGCCTGGGAGAAGTCGATTTGCTACGACGGCTGTGCCGCCGACTGGCGGCCGCTCTCCGCCAAGAAAGATGCGGTCGCCTATGGCCACTTCACCGTCATGCGGCGGTCCGACAACAGCTACCAGTGGGCTTGGCAGGGAAAGCCGCTCTACTACGGGAAAGGCGACAAGAAACTCGGCGACTCCTACGGCAACGGCATGGGCGGACTGTGGCACTTGGTTTACCACTGACGTCTGCGCGGCCTTGTCCGCCACATTCCCTTTTGCCATGGCAGGAGGGGCAGGGAGAGGCCAGACCGGCCGGGTGCATCGCGCGCCCGGCCTTTTCGTTCGAATCAGATCAGATCAGGTCGCGGGCGAAGACGAGGTCGGTGATCCGGCCGGTGCTCCAGGTGACCGCGCCCCAGTCCGGCGCTTCGAAGTCGATCACCGCGGTCGCGGCCGTCGGAAACCGTTCGAACCGGGCGTCGCCCGGAAGGGCCGAGACCAGACCCTGCGCAAACAAGGCGATGCCGGGATTATGCGCGATCATCATCACACTCTGTGCCCGGGTCTTTCGCAGCGCGTCCATCATCTCGCCAGGCTCGGCGTGGTAGAGGGCGTCGCTGAATTCTGCTTCAGGCGCATTGTCGAATGCCCTCGAGACCAGGGCCCAGGTCTGCCGCGTGCGCGCGGAGGACGAGACCAGTGCCAGGTCCGGCACATAGCCGCGTTCCACCAACCACCTGCCCACGGCGAGCGCCGATTTTTCGCCGCGCCGATTCAGCGGCCGCTCATGGTCATCCATCGCGGCGGCGGCCCAGGACGACTTGGCATGGCGGGTCAGGATCAGGCGCAGGGTCATCTGGGGTGAAAGGCTCGCATGTGAAAACCGGATTGGTCCTCGCTTCTACCAATCCCGGCGCTGACCGGGCAAGCACGCCTGACGACGCACCCCCGGGTCATGCAATCCGCCCCCTCCGGCGTGTCCAGCCAGGCGTGGCAGGCCCCAGTGTCGTAGCCGTCCGCGGTGAGCGCGCCGGCGGGACAGGCCGTCCGGCAGGGTTGGCCAGCACAGGTCTCGCACGGGTTGTCGCCCGAGGTGCGCGGCAGTTCACCCGGCAGCCGGACCGCGCCCCGAAATGAGCACCACAACCCTTGCGTCTCGTGGCACAACAGGCCGACCGGCGAGCCCCAGCTCTGCCCCGAGGCAAGCGCCCAGGCGATGAACGGCGGATAGGGCGGACCGTCCCACGGGAACAGCGCATCACCGCCCCAGGCTTCGGCAAGCACGCCGACCACCCGTTTCGACCAGCGGTCGAGCGGATCTGTTGCGCCGTCCGCGAATTCGTCCGATGCGGTGAAAGCGGGCCAGAAGCCGGGACCCGGCCCGAGCAGAACGAGGCTCTGGCCACCCTCGTGAACCACGCCGAGAGCCGCGAGATGCGACCCTTCCGGATCCGGCGTGAGGTCCGCGCTGGCCACCGGGGTCAGTCCGCCCGGATCAACGAGCCCGCGCCATGGGCGGTGAACAGTTCCAGAAGCGTGGCGTTGGGCACGCGTCCATCCAGGATCACGACCGCGCGCACGCCGTGCTCGGCGGCGTGCGTGGCCGTCTCGGTCTTCGGGATCATCCCGCCCGCGATTACGCCTGCATCGGTCATGTCCCGGACTTGCTGGGCAGTGAGCTCGGTCACGATCTCGCCGCTCGCGTCTTTCACCCCGGCGACGTCCGTGAGCAGCAGCAGCCGGTCCGCGGTAAGCGCCTCGGCCACGGCACCCGCTGCCGTATCGCCGTTGACATTGTAGGTTTCACCGTCGCGCCCCATGCCGATCGGCGCGATGACCGGGATGATCTCGGCCTCGAACAATTTGCGAAGAACCCGCGGGTCGACCTGCGACGGCGTGCCGACGAAGCCGAGCTCGGGGTCGGCTTGATCACAGACCATCATCCGGGCATCCTTGCCGGTGAGCCCGACGGCGCGCCCGCCGGCATCGCTGATCGCCTGGACAATGCGCTTGTTGACACGGCCCGCAAGCACCATCTCGACCACTTCCATCGTCGCCGCATCGGTCACCCGTTTGCCGCCGACGAAATGGCTCTCGACGCCGAGGCGGGCGAGCATGTCGTTGATCATCGGACCCCCACCGTGGACGACCACCGGGTTCACCCCGACCTGGCGCATCAGCACGATGTCGCGCGCGAAGCTCGCCATTTCGTCCGCGTCGCCCATCGCGTTGCCGCCGAACTTGACCACCACGGTGGCGCCCTCGTAACGCTGAAGATAGGGCAGGGCTTCGTTCAGGGTACGGGCGGTTGCGATCCAGTCTCGGTTCATGGTCTGCTTTCTCATGCGGTTCTCCAGCGGTACGCGGTATCGGTGGTACGCCTTCCCACGGGACCTGCCAAGTGCGGGCGCGTCAAGGCCGGTGGCCTTTCCTCGCCGGCGAGGCACCGCCACCGGTCGGACCGCAGCCTTGCGTCCGGGATGCGACCGCGGCGGCGGTCTAAACGTGGCTACTCCAGCGTCGCAATCAACGCGCGCAGCGTCTCGATCCCGTGGCCCTTTTCCGACGATGTCACCACCAGTTCCGGATAGGCGGCGGGATGCTTCGCAAGGGCCGCGCGGACCTGGACCAGAACCTTCTCGCGGTCATTGTCCTTGACCTTGTCAGCCTTGGTCAGCACCGCCTGGAAGGTCACCGCCGCCTTGTCGAGCAGCGACATGATCTCCTCGTCCACCGCTTTCACGCCATGGCGGCAGTCGATCAGCACGAAGGCGCGCCGGAGTGTGGCCCGGCCTGCCAGATAGGCCTTGAGCAGGCGCTGCCATTTCTCCACCACTTTCACCGGCGCATTGGCGTAGCCATAGCCTGGCAGGTCGACCAGGAACGGCCCGGTTTCGGTGGTGAAATAGTTGATCTCCTGGGTTCTGCCGGGCGTGTTCGAGGCCCGGGCCAGCCCCTTGCGCCCGGTCAGCGCATTGATGAGAGAAGATTTTCCGACATTCGAGCGGCCGGCGAAACAAACCTCCGGCCGGTCCGCCGGCGGCAGCCCGTCCATCGCCACGACGCCCTTGAGGAAATCGGTCTGCCCGGCGAACAGCAGGCGCCCGGCCTCGCGCGCCGTGTCCGAGGGCGGTTCGGCGATGGGAAAGGGCAGGGGCGACATCACCCGATGACCTCGACCTGATCGGCCTGGTTGATGTCGCCGGTCTTGGTGACAACGGCGTAGACACCGAATTCCCTGTGCCCCCACCCTGCTTCCAGGGCGCCGAGCGTGTCGGTATCGCGCTGGCCGGTGGACACGGAGGTGGAGGTCGCGAGGCAGCGCACAATGTTCTCGCGCACTTCCAATTCCGCCAGGCCGACCCGGATCCGCTTGCCGATCCAGTCACGTTCGGTCCAGGGTTCGAGCCCGTCGAGAATGAGGTTCGGGCGCCATCGACCAGGTGATATCAGCCGTCCCAACTGCGTTTCGACCGCGCGGTGCGAGCCGAGGTTGATGATCGAGATCGACGGGAAATCGGTGTCGGTCATGCCCCTGAGCCCGTTGCGCACCAATGTTGCGGGCAGCGCCCGGTTGGCGGGACTGATCGGCATGATCCACTGGATGAGATCGGCGCCGTCCTCGGGTTTGTCGGGGTCGATGGTGAGATCCTGGAGCTTCGGATGCGATAGTGTCACCGTGCCGTAGGCCATGTGGCAGCGCGCGGTGACCGCCTGCATCTCCGGCGCCTTCGCGGCGCGGGCAAAATTGGCGCAGGCGACCCAGGTGGGGTGTTCCGGGTCGTAGGTACTGGCCTCATGGGCGATCGCCCAGCGGCGGTCCCAGGGCAATGTCCGGTTCTCGGTGAGCAGCACGCGGGTCAGTGTCTCCCGTCCACAGGACTTGATCGGGTGTCGCCAGATTTCCGCGAGATAGCGCTCATTTCTTCTCCGACTTTTCCTTGGCCTCGGCGTCGGGTTTTTTCTTCTTGAACCCCGAAAAGATGTTGCCGAACAGGTCGGGCCGGTGGCCGTGGCTCCACATGATCGAATACTGCTGGACGAAGGTCAGCACGTTGTTCGAGATCCAGTAGAGCACGAGGCCCGAGGCGAAGGTGCCGAGCATGAACATGAACACCCACGGCATCCAGGCCATGATCTGTGCCTGGGTCTTGTCGGTCGCCGGCGGGTTCAGCTTCTGTTGCAGCCACATCGAAATGCCGAGCAGGATCGGCAGCACACCGAGCGAGAAGAAGGCGAACCAGCTGGTCGGCCCGGGCGCGTCGAACGGCAGCAGGCCGAAGCCATTCAGGATCGACGACGGATCCGGCGCCGAGAGGTCGGTGATCCAGCCGATCCAGGGTGCGTGACGCAGCTCGAGGGTGACGAAGATGACCTTGTAGAGCGAGAACCAGATCGGGATCTGGAGGAAGATCGGCAGGCAGCCCGAGGCGGGGTTCACCTTCTCGCGCTTGTAGAGCTCCATGATCTCGACCTGCTGCTTCTGCTTGTCGTCGCCGGCGCGTTCGCGGATTTTCTCCATCTCCGGCTGCAGTTCACGCATCCGGGCCATCGAGACGTAGGATTTGTAGGCAAGCGGAAACAGGATCGTCTTGATGACGACGGTCAACGCGATGATCGCCCAGCCCATGTTGCCGATCAGCACGTGCAGGTTGTGCAGGAGCCAGAACATCGGCTTGGTGATGAAGAAGAACATCCCCCAGTCGATCGAGTCGACGAACTTGAAGACCCCTTCTTCCTTTTCGTAGTCGCGAATGGTGTCCCATTCCTTGGCGCCGGCGAAGAGCCGGGTGGTCGCGACCGCTGTGGCGCCGGGAGCGACCTCGACGGTATCGAGCTTCAGCCAGGTCGAATATTGGTCGGAGGATTCTTCGTACTTGTGTACCGCCGTTGCGCGCGACGATTCATCGGGAATCAGAACCGACATCCAGTAGTGGTCGGTCATGCCGACCCATCCGGTGCCATCCAGCTGGAAGACCTCGGCATGGGCGCCCCACACCGGATCGGCCTCGAGTTCGCGCACCTTCTTGTATTTCGTTTCCGTGAGTTCCTCGGCGGTCTGCGCGATTGGACCTTCCTGCAGGATGTAGAACCCGGTGAGGTCTTCCGGTGTTCCATGCCGCAGGATGACGCCGTAGGGCGCGAGCCGTTGGGACGTGGCGGAATTGTTTTCGACCGATTGGGTCACGCTGAACATGTACTTCTCGTCGACCGAGATCGTGCGCCGGAAGACCATGCCATCTGCATTCGTCCAGGCAAGCGTGATCGGGGTCTCGGGCGTGAGCGTTTCGCCGTCTTCGAGGCGCCATTCGGTGAGGGCGCCGGGCACGTCGTCGTTGCCGAGATCGCCACCTGGGGCCCAACCGTGCAGTGCGTAATAGGCGTGGTCTTCACCGGCCGGCTTGAGAAGGGTGACGGTCGGCGAGTCCGGGCCGAGCGAGTCGCGGTACTGTTTGAGATGCAGATCGTCGATACGACCGCCGACCAGCGCGATCGTGCCGGTAAGATCGGGCGTTTCAATGGCGATTCGCGCGCTGTCTGCCAGCGCCTGCGAAATCGTCGGTGCCGGGGTCGCCGGAGTCTCGCCCGCCGCACCCGGTGCGGTGGCGGCGGGCGGAGTCGCCACGCCACCCGCGCCGGCGCCGTCCGCGGATTGCCCGGCCACAGGTTCAGTGGTGTCGAGCACCGGTTCCGGCGGCGGGAAAAGCATGTACCAGCCCGTGATCACGAGGAAGCTCAGGACGAGCGCGATCACGGTATTCGACGTCTGGTTGTTCATAGCTCAGGCCTGGTCGTTTCCGGTGAGGCTGGTTCAACAGGGGAGGGCCAGAAAGGTCAAGCAGTTTTCCTTTGATCGTTGGGGCACGGGCCCGTTTTGACGTGGCGCAATCGGGCTCCCGACATCCGGATCAGGACCCGGGCTCTGATCGGCCGACGCAGCCCGGCAGGGGAAATATTCCTTGCCGCGTGGTGGACGCGACAAAGCGGGCAAAGCGCCGACCGGAGTGTTCCCGCCGGGTCTGCGAGAACCCCCCACTTCAGCGGAACAGGGTGGCATCGAGCTGCGCAATTTGCGTGCTTGGCGTGGTCTCTGCCCTGACCGTGTCCTTACCGTCAGGACCACGATCGCTCGTACCCAGGCCGCCAAACCCCTGCCCCGCGTTTGCCCGGACCGCCAACATCGCGGCCGGCCTGTCTTCTGTTCGAAAGCCCGCCGCCGTGCGCTGCTCCGTCGCCGAACGGTGGGCCACCCGGGTTGGTGGTCCGCCCGGACGCCAGTGACGCCGTTTGACACATGCCGCGCGTCGCACTGGGTCGACGAGGCGCGTTCAACCGACCTGGCGAGGGAGCCTCGGCGCGGGGACGAGCTTGTTGCGGTGCGAAGCGAGCCAGGTGGCGGTTTCCTCGACGGGCATCGGCCTGGCGATCGAGTAGCCCTGAACATGGCTGCAACCGAGTTGGGCGAGCATGGCATGTTCACCATGGCTTTCGACGCCTTCGCCCAATGTGTCGAGCCCGAGCCGGTCGGCCATGGTCAGAATCGCCGCCACCATGTTCTGTTGGTCCCGGTCGGTATCGACATGGGTGATGAAGCTCCGGTCGATCTTGATCCGGTTGACGTCGAACCGCCGGATATTCGCGATCGAGGCGTGACCGGTTCCGAAATCGTCGAGATCGATCGAGCAGCCAAGCCTGGAAAGGGACGCGATGTTGCGCGTGGTGGTGTCATCGTCGGACCGGGCGACGACGTCTTCAAGCACTTCCACGGTCAGGCGGTTTGGAGAGATTTCAAACCGGTCGAGCTCCCATCGGACCTTGTCGTAGAGCCGCGGATTACGCAGTTCGTCGGTCGAGAAATTGACCGAGATACCCGGCACTCCCAGCCCCGCCCTGTCCCAGTCGCGCAGCGATGTCAGCGATTGGAACAGCATCACCTCGCCAAGCCGGTCGAACAACCCGGCGCGGGCGATGGCCGGCAGGAATGCGCCCGGCGAGATCATGCCGCGGTCGGGGTGGTGCCACCGCGCCAATGCCTCGAACCCTGTGATTTCACCCGTGTCGGTCGAAACCTGCGGTTGGTACCAGGGGCGGATTTCGCCGTTCTCGAGCGCGCGGACCACGTCGCGGGTCATGTCGTCCGGCATCTCGACCCGCGGCCTCATGCCGCGCGCGAAGGCACGCACCGCGCCCGGCCCGGATTTCTTCGCCTCCTCGAGCGCACTTTCCGCCGCGGCCAGAAACGCCTCGCCGGTCGCGTCCGGGACCCGGCTCGGCAACGCGAAGCCGACCGAGGCCGTCACCAGCACGCGCGCGCCGTCCAGAGAGATCGGATCGGCCAGCGCTTCCTGCATTCGCGCGGCGAGCTGGATGATCGTTTCGAGATCGACCCGTGGTGTTCTGGCAAGTGCCAGCCCGAAAAGGCCGGGACCGATCTGCGCCACCACGTCCGTCTCGCGCAGAACGCCGATCAGCCGATCGGTCGCCTGGCGCTGGATCGCCTCCGTGCCCTCCTCGCCGTACTGGTCCCGCAGACGCGCGACTCCGTCGATTTCGATGACAACCGCGATGCGCGCGTCTTCGTCTCCCGTCGCCCTGCCAGTCAGGCCTTCGTCGAGAGCCCTGACGAGCGCGTCGCGCCGCGGCAGGCCGGTCACCGGGTCACGGCGTGTTACGCGGGTTTGGCCGCGGGTGAAAACAACGAAAAAGGCGAAAACCGCAGGAAAGATCACGGCCGCGGTCAGCAGGACGCCTTCGCCGCCGAACCAATAAGCGCCGAGCATCATCGCGGGTAGAAACGCCGCGACCTGGGGGCCGGTGAACGCGCCGCGGACCCCCGCCCACAGGGCGCCCGACCTCGTTAGACTGGCTCTGACCATGACTGCTACCTCCACCAAGTGGTCCCGCCTTAGTCGGCAACCCTATGGCGAGTCCGTCAACCTGCGGTTAACGCACAAGGTGAATTTTCATGTTTTGTCCGTTTTGTTCCCGCTTCGGTCCAGGCCGACGAAGTCGAACAGGCCCGGGTCGAGCAGATGCGACGGCCGCGCGTTGGTGAGCGCCTTGAACATCTTCTGCCGCCGTCCGGGCGCGCGGCGCTCCCATTCGTCGAGCATCAGTTTGATCTGCTGTCTTTGGAGCCCATCCTGGCTGCCGCAGAGATCGCAGGGGATGATCGGGTAGTCCATTGCACCGGCGAACCGGGCGCAATCTTCCTCGGCGACGTAGGCGAGCGGGCGATAGACAAAAAGATCACCCTCTTCGTTCACCAGCTTCGGCGGCATCGTCGCGAGACGGCTTCCGTGAAACAGGTTGAGAAAGAATGTCTCGAGGATGTCGTCACGGTGATGGCCGAGAACGACAGCCGAACAGCCTTCCTCGCGAGCGATCCGGTAGAGATTGCCACGTCGGAGCCGAGAACAGAGCGCGCAGTAGGTCCGGCCCTCGGGTATCTTGTCCATGACCACCGAATAGGTGTCCTGGTAGTCGATCCGGTGCGGCACCTTCATCTGCTCGAGAAACTCCGGCAGCACCGTGGCCGGAAAGCCCGGTTGGCCCTGGTCGAGGTTCACCGCCAGCAGTTCGACCGGCAAGAGCCCGCGCCACTTCAGCTCGAAAAGCACGGCGAGCAACGTGTAGCTGTCCTTGCCGCCGGACAGGGCGACGAGCCACTTGTCGCCGTCGTTGACCATCCCGTAGGCATCGATCGCCTCGCGGACATTGCGCACGATGCGTTTGCGGAGCTTCTTGAACTCCGTCGTCGAGGGCGCGCCCGCGAGCAGAGGGTGGATATCGTCGGTATTGTCGAACATGTTGCTCAATAGGACCAAGACCATCCCGGGAGCAAGAGACATGGAACTCAGGAGGCTCGACCCCGCCAGGCATGCCGCGCTCGTCGCCGGGTTGTTTTTCAAGGCGAACGACTATGTCCGGCTGACCGAAGGGGTTGATGCGGGGCCGGCGCAGGTGGCGGGATACTTCAAGGGCGTACCCCCCGGATGCGATCTCGCACAATCCGTCAAGGTCGGGCTGTTCGAACGCGCTGCGCTTCTCGGGATCGCCGATATGGCCTTCGGGTATCCGGAGGCAGGCGATGGTTACATAGGGCTCATGCTTTTCGCCCCGGAAGCGCGCGGCCAGGGGTTCGGCAAGGCGCTGTTGGCTTTGCTCGAGGAAGAAGCGCGCGCCCGGAACACCGAGCGCCTGTTCGTCGGGGTTGTCCAGGCCAACGCGCCTGCCCGCGCATTCTGGTTGCGCGAGGGGTTCATGCCGGTAAAGGCGCTCGGACCGGTGAAGGTCGGGGCGATGACCCATCTTGTCGACCGCATGGGCAAGTCTCTCGCGCGGTGAAACGCACGGGGATTGGGTCCGGCAAGCCCGGATCCCGCCCCGCCTCGTGATCCGACGACGGGGCGGTCGGGGGGTGCGTCGTGGCTCAGCGGATCTCCCAGTACCGGCGCATTTCGAGGTCCACCGGCGGCAGGCCCACGTCGGTGCGCAGGGTATCAGGCACGGCGGCACGGGGCTTGCGGCGGCGCGCGACGAGGGCGCGCATGAGCGCGCGTGCGACGACGATGGCGCCGTGGACATCGATCAACCGGCGCAGTTCCGCGACCGGCGGGTTTGCAGACATCATTGCCATGGGTTTTCTCCCTTCAATCTCTGATTCGGCGGGCAGGATCGGGCCTCAGGTTCACTTGAGGTCAAGCGGTGATCCCGCCCCGGGGCAGCGTTTCGCGAAAGCCAGAGAAAGCGACTGGCTCGCCGATGCCGTGGCCGCGCCGAAGGCGCGCCCGGGCATCGGGGAACGGTTCCTTTCGCGAAACGCGCCCGGGTTACATCCATGGACCCCGTAGAACGGGGGGCGGCTCGCGGCGCTCCGCGAGGCCGATATCCCGGCGCAGGTGGTCGGGCATGTCGGCGACGGTGGTCTTGCGCCGGGCATCGCCGCGCACAGCCTTGAGGAAGGCGAGGAACGCGGCCCAGACGCCGTGACGGTCGATCAGGATTTCCATGGTGACGTGCGGTGGCACGGTCCGGGTGAGGGTTGTCAGCTGTTGCATCTTCACAAGCCGGCGCAAGACGCACCGGTCCCTGTTGGTGGTTGAGAAAGGACCAGGCCGACGCACTTCGGGCGTGGGTCTGGCGCGGGTTGGTGTCGATGGGATGGCCCCTCAGGGGCCGGGGGTCAGCAGGTGGCGGTCAGGTCGCGACGATCCGCGGCTTTGGCCTTGCCTTTGGTCCGATCCGACGCTTGAAAGCCCGGCTGGAGCGCGCCGACACGGTGGAGTGCGATTACGAATGCAGTCATGAAACGCCCTCCCTTGCTGATGTGTCGGACACCGGTTCGATAGCACCGGCGCCCCGAAACACAAAACAAAAAGTGACACCTTGTCGCAGCCGTGGCCAGAGGGTCACGCAAGCTGGTGGGCGCAGGCCGGCCTTTCGGGCGGTCGGGGCCGGTGCGCGCCCTTGGGGTCAGTCGTCTTTCTTGCGGTCCGGATCCGGGTCCGGTTCGGATCCGGGCACCGGGTCATAGCCCGACCCGCCCATCGGGTGGCAGGACAGGATCCGCTTGGTCGCGAGGTATCCGCCCTTCAAACCGCCGTGTTTCTCCAGGGCCTCCAGCGCATAGGCCGAACAGGTGGGCTGGTAGCGGCAGGAATGCCCGACCCAGGGGCTGAGCAGCAGCCGGTAGGCGCGCACGGGCAGCGACAGGACATAAGCCAGCGAGGTCATGCAGCGGATATAGGGTGCCACATGGGCATACTCCAGCCTGCCGTCAGGCATCGCCCCATTCCGCACGGAGCGCCTCGCGGAGCCCTTTCAACCGGGTCGGGCCGATCCGTTCCTCCAGAACCGCCTCGGTATCCTCCAGTGCGGCACGGGCGGCCAGGGCCAGGTTCTCTCCGGCCGCCGTCATCACGATGATTTTCTGGTTTTTTCGGACCGGATCCCGTTCGAGCCCCAGATAGCCAAGCGCCTCAAGTTCACGAAGCGTGCGCGCGATGGCTTGCCGCGTTACCCCCATTCGCTCTGCGACGTCCGCTGCGTGAGTCGCACCGCAATCGAGGTTTCCGAGCAGGGTCAAATGAGGCTCGGTGATCCGGTCGAATCCCTCCGCGCACAACCGGTTCAGCACCCCACGCAAGATCCAATGGGCGCCGGAATGCAGCATTACGGTCAACGGCGCGTCGATATCGCCCGGGACCCCCCTTTTTGTAAATTTAGTTGACAAGATGTGCCGCGCCTGATCGGTTGTTGTCAGCTTTGTTTACAACTCGATGGCCACTCATGACCAGCCTCCAATTCGCTCTCAGGCTGAATGCAGCAAGTTGCATCGTTTTCGGCACCGCTTTCGTCCTGTTTGCGCCTGAGGTGTCTGGTTTCCTCGGCACCATGCCAGACCCGCTGCTCTTTGCCCTCGGGCTGGTGCTTCTTGTGAACGGTGGCCATCTTGCTTGGGCGTCTGTTCGCGAACGTCCGATTTGGGGTGAGGTTCTGTGGTTTTCGCTTGGGGACATGTTTTGGTGGCTGGGGTCGCTCGGCTTGCTGGCCACGGGTTTCTGGATCTCGACGCCGGCCGGCATTTTCGGCGCCTGGGCAATTGCCATTGCCGTGGGTTTTCTCGGCCTATGGCAATTGGTCGAATTTGGCCGGGCGCGAACCGGCCTTTCCAAAGATGCACATTTTCGACGCGTCGGTCGGTCATGGCTTGCGCTGCCGCTCTGGGTCAAGCTTTGGCTGTTCGGGCTGAACGGGGTTTTCCTCGTCGCGTTCGCCTTTGTCCCGTCCGATGTCGCGCGCGTTGTGCTCACTGGCTACGCCGCCAGTGGTCCGCTGCTGGCCGGGTTCGCGCTGGCCCAAGGCGGGCTCACTCGGCTTGCCGGGGTAGGGCATATCGTGCCTTGGGTGCCGATGCTGGTATGGCTCGGGCTCAATTTCCCCGCCGGTGAAACCAAATCATATGTGATCGTCTTGTTCGCGACCGTTCTGATTTGCCTTTTGTTGGACACGGTCGATACCGCCCGTTGGCTAAGTGGCGAACGGGCGGTGATCGGCGGCTTGAATCAATAGCCGCCCTTGCGCTTGCTCTCGGGGAGCCCGGCCAGCCGTCCGCCCTGCTTCGACGGGTCCATCGGGAAAAGCTCGTAGAGGTCGCCCTGCTTGATCTTCTCGCCCCAGGCGTCGCTCATCGCCTTGATGATGGCCCGGGTATTGGGCTGGTTCTCGCGGTTCTCGAAGTATTCTTCTCGCAGGTAGTTGATCACGTCCCAATGCCGCTGGGTGAGTTCGGGGATGTCCTCGGCCGTCGCCATGGCGCGGGCGAGATCTTCCGACCAATCGTCACGGTTGACGAGGAAGCCGGTCTCGGTGGTCTCGATCGATTGGCCGTTGAAGTCGAATGCCATCATGTCCTCCCTGGTGTGCATTACGCTCGCTCTCCGGACCCCGGCGCGAACATTCAAAGATCACGATATACGATTTCTATTGCCGGGGCCAAGGGGTAAGACAAGGGTCGAGATGAGATCAGGCAGGCGCGCGATTGGAATGGACACGGTCCAGTGCGCGCGAGAGATCGGCTTTCATCTCGGCAAAGGCCCGGGTGGCGGTCTCGTTGCGGCGGGCGACCAGAACGTAGTCCCAGCCACACGTCCCGTGGGCCGCGATCACCTCGCGGGCAAGCGCGCGCAGGCGCCGTTTGGCGCGGTTGCGGGCGACGGCATTGCCGACCTTTTTGGAAGCCGTGTACCCGACGCGGATCCCGGCGGCAGGGGCCTCGTCCGGAGCGCGGCAGCGGGCTTGTAGCACGAAGGCGGGGGCAGGGGCCTTGCGAGCCCGGGCGCAGGCCAGAAAGTCTACACGTTTGGTCAGCGTCTCGAGGCTCGGTGTCGTGGCGCGGAGGCCCGCGCAAACGGAAGCCGCCGGCGGCCTGTCCTCATCGGCGGCCCCCGGCGGCATTAGTGTCTCACGAACTGGGCGATCGCTCAGGCGGTCGCTCAGGCGCTCAGGCGCTTGCGGCCTTGCGCGCGCCGCGCATTGATGATCTTGCGGCCTGCCTTCGTCGCCATCCGCGCACGGAAGCCGTGGCGGCGCTTGCGAACCAGGTTCGAGGGTTGAAAAGTGCGTTTCATCGCCCGTCTCCGTCACTCATGCCCCGTAATCCCGCTGGATTCGGGGGCAAATCCATTCGAAGACCGGTCTATAGGCGTCGATGGTCCCCAAGTCAAACGCCGAAGTCGCCAAACACCGAACGGGCGGGCCGGTTGCATCGCGCGGACCTCTCACATTCCGTATACTATAGTATGCAATCAGAGGTGGCGATGCTCTACGCCTTGAAACATGTCCAACTGGCCATGCCTGCGGGGCGCGAACCCGAGGCGCGTAATTTCTACGTACGCCTGTTCGGTCTCGAGGAGGTGCCGAAACCGCCCGACCTCGCCCGCAGGGGCGGGACCTGGTTCGCGCCCGGGTCGGTTCGGGTCCACCTCGGCATCGAAGATCCGGTCCGCCCGGCCCGCAAGGCGCACCCCGCTTTCCTTGTCGAGGATCTCGCCGCGCTCCGTGCCCGGTTCAACGCCGCGGGCCACGACTACCGGTCCGACGGCGCGCTGCCCGGTCATGACCTGATCTTCACCGACGATCCGTTCGGCAACCGGATCGAGCTGCTTGAACCCGCCCGCGCCCGGGCATTCCTGTAACAACCTGTAACAATCGGGCGCGCGGGATCAATCGGGCGTGAGACTGGGCCCGCGGCTCTGGGCTTTGCTGCCCGGACACGCCATGTTCCCCGGCAACCCGGAGAAACGATGCCCGAACCCTCATCCAACCCGATCAGGCTCCTGCCGATCATCGCCATCGCGGTCGCCGCAATTGCCGGGGTGGTCTGGCTGCGGCCGTACCTCTCGTTCGAGGCGCTGGCGTCCCATCGCGAGGCCCTCGAAACTTTTGTCGCGGGCAATTACGTCCTCGCCGTCGTCGCTTTCGTCACCGTCTATATCGCCATCGTCGCGCTCTCGCTCCCCGGTGCAACCATCGCCACGCTCACCGGGGGCTTTCTCTTCGGCCTGTTTCCGGGCGTGCTCTACAACGCCGGCGCCGCGACTCTCGGTGCGGTGCTCATCTTTCTGGCCGCCCGCATGGGGCTGGGCGAACGGCTCTCGGCCCGGATCGATGCCTCCTCCGGCAGCATTGGTCGCCTCAAGCGCGGCCTCGACCGCGACCAATGGTCGGTCCTGTTCCTCATGCGCCTCGTGCCGGTCGTGCCATTCTTCGTCGCCAACGTCATCCCCGGCCTGCTCGCGGTGCCGCTTCACCGCTACCTCGTCACCACGGCGCTCGGCATCCTTCCGGGCGCCGTGGTCTACACCTCGGTCGGTGCCGGGCTCGGCGAAGTCTTCGACGAAGGCAGTCGCCCCGACCTCGGCCTGATCTTCGAACCGCACATCCTCCTCCCGCTTCTCGGCCTCAGCCTGCTTGCCGCCTTGCCGATCGTGCTGCGCCCGTTCCGGAAAACCCCCGCATGAGCGCGATCGAGACCGATATCTGCGTGATCGGCGCCGGGTCCGGCGGGTTGTCGGTGGCTGCGGGGGCGGTTCAGATGGGGGCGGACGTGGTGCTTGTCGAGATGGGCGCCATGGGCGGCGATTGCCTCAACACCGGGTGCGTGCCGTCGAAGGCGCTTTTGCACGCGGGCGCCGAAGGGCTCGACTGGAAGGCCGCACATGCCCACATGCGCGCGACGATCGAAAGAATCGCGCCGCACGATTCCGTGGAGCGGTTCGAAGGGCTGGGGGTAAAGGTCCTGCAAGGGTTTGCCCAGTTCACCTCGCCGCGCGAAGTGACAGTGGGCGATACACGCGTGCGGGCCCGCCGGTTTGTCGTTGCCACCGGTTCACAACCGTTTGTCCCCGACATCCCGGGACTCGCCGCGCTGCCCTACCTGACAAACGAGACGATCTTCGACCTGCCCGAGTGCCCCGCCCACCTGCTTGTGCTCGGCGGTGGGCCGATCGGGATCGAGTTGGCCCAGGCGCATCGCCGGTTGGGATGCGAGGTTACGGTGGTCGAGGCGGAGAAGGCGCTGGGCCGCGAGGACCCGGACGCGGCCGCCGTGGTGTTGGAGGCGCTTGACGGCGAGGGCGTCAGGATCCACCAGGACACGCCCGTCACGGCCGCGCGGGAACATGCCGACGGCATCGCGCTCGTCACTGCGGCGGGCGAGATCACCGGATCGCACCTCCTTGTGGCCACCGGCCGCCGCCCGTCCGTCGAGGCGATGGGGCTCGAAAAAGCAGGCGTCGAGACAGGGCCCGGCGGGATCGTCACCGATGCCCGGCTGCGCACCACCAACCGGCGGATCTACGCGATCGGCGATGTCACCGGCGGGGCCCAATTCACTCATGTTGCCGCCTATCAGGCCGGACTGGTTGTGCGTTCCGCTTTGTTCGGGCTGCCCGCCCGCGCCCGCACCGATCACATCCCGCGCGCGATCTACACAACACCCGAGCTCGCCCAAGTGGGCCTGACCGAGGCTGAATCCCGGGCCACCCACGGCGCCGCCGTCGAGGTTGTCGAGGTCAAACTCGCGGCCACCGACCGTGCCGCAGCGACCGGGCTTTTCAACGGATTTCTCAAGGTAATCGTGGTTCGGGGCCGCCCTGTCGGGGCGACTATTGTCGGCGAGGATGCGGGCGAACAGATCGCGTTCTGGGCCCTCGCGCTGGCGTCGCGCCTCAAGATGAGCGCCATCGCAGGGACCGTTTTGCCCTATCCGACAATCGCCGAGCTTTCCAAGCGGGCCGCGGGTGCCTATTTCTCTCCTCGTCTGTTTGGTAACCTCTGGGTCAAGCGGGTTGTGCGCGCCGTGCAACGGTTCGTGCCCTGACCGCCCGCCCCTGACTTTCCGCGAGGAGCGTATGTTCAACTCGTTGTCCGGCCGGTTCCTGGTGCTCACCATCGCCTTCGTCATGCTGGCGGAGGTGCTCATCTTCGTGCCCTCTGTCGCGGGGTTCCGCGAGGACTACCTGCGTATCCGGCTCGAGCGGGCCCAGATCGCCTCTCTGGCGCTGCTGGCCGACGACATGATCGACCCCGACCTCGAACAGGAGCTGCTCCAGACCGCGGGGGTCTACAACGTGGTTCTCCTGCGCAACGAAGCGCGCGAGCTGATGTTGTCTTCGCCGGTACCGAGCCCTGTCGTCGCCACCTACGATCTGCGCGACCCGACCCGGTTCGAGCTGATCCGTGACGCGGCCACCCGCCTGTTCAAGCCGCAAGACGAGGTGATCCGGGTGATTGGCGCGCCGGTGAGGATGGGCGGGATCGAAATCGAGGTGACGCTGCCAGCGCAGCCGCTGCACGAGGCGATGCTGGACTACAGCCGCAACATCCTGTGGCTCTCGCTGGTGATCTCGGGCATCACCGCGGGGCTTCTGTTCCTCGCTGTCCGCATGCTCTTCGTGCGTCCGATCAAGACCGTGGTGGGTTCGATGATGTCTTACGCCCAGGCGCCCGAGGATGCGCGGCGCGTGTTCGAACCCTCGTCGAAGCTCCGCGAATTGCGCGAGGCCGAGCAGGCGCTGCACGACATGCAGACCCAGCTGTCCCACGCGTTGAAACAGAAAGAACGCCTGGCCCAACTCGGCGGCGCCGTGGCGCGGATCAGCCACGATCTGCGCAACATCCTCACCACCGCCCAGCTCTTTGCAGACCGGGTGGAGATGAGCACGGATCCCGGGGTTCAGCGCACCGTGCCGAAGCTGATCGGATCGATCAACCGGGCTGTGAACCTCACCGAAGCCACGTTGTCGTTTGGCCGCGCGGAAGACCCCGCGCCGCGGCTTGACCGGGTTTCCCTCGCCGAGGTCGTCGAGGATGTTGTCGAAAGCGAACGGCTGGCCACCGGTGATCACGATATCTCCTACGGTGAGGACATCGGCAGCGCGCTTACCGTTCGGGCCGATCCGGAACAGCTCTACCGCATCCTGCGCAACCTCGTACGCAATGCCCGCCAGGCCATCGAGGCGAGCGGCGCGCCGGGCGAGATCATGGTTGCGGCACAGGAAGGTCCGGCGGAATGGACCATCACCGTGACCGATACAGGTCCCGGCCTGCCACCCAAGACGCAAGAGACGTTGTTCGAACCCTTTTCGGCCGGCGGGCGCAAAGGGGGCACCGGACTCGGCCTCGCCATCGCCGCCGACCTCGCGCGCGGTCATGGCGGCCGGCTTGATCTGGTCCGCACTGGCCCGGACGGCACAAGCTTCGCCGTCCACCTGCCCCGGGGCATCGACGGCGCCGCCGCCTGAGCGCGAATACCCCTTGCATCCCTCCGAAAGGGTCGTTAAATCCCCGCTACCCGCGCGCTGGTAGCTCAGTTGGATAGAGTACTTGACTACGAATCAAGGGGTCGGGGGTTCGAATCCTCCCCAGCGCGCCAAAGAATTCAAAGGCTTAGCGAGAAATCGCTAGGCCTTTTCGCTTTCTTAGTCTCTTTTTAGTCACTTGAATCGCGTCGTTCATGGGCGTTTTCCAATGTTCAGCGACGTTCCAGCGAAGCATCAGACTCGCGTCGAGTTCGGATCTCCAGATACCCTGATCCAGCCTGGGTATTGTCGTAACCTTGGGCATCGCGATGCTCTTCAGTCATGGAGAGATCGTGATGAGGATACTTTCAAAGCGCCAACTCAAGGAGTTGGTCCTGTACTCGCCGCAACACGTCGCGCGGCTGGAAAAGGCAGGCCAATTCCCCAAGCGGGTACAGCTGGGCCCGAACAGAGTGGGATGGGTTGAGGACGAGGTGCTGGACTGGCTCCAGATCCGGTTGGACGGCCGCGAAGAACCTGACCGACACTCCTGATATAGGAGCGGGTGGCCGGGGGTGCACAGCCTCGGTCACCCAACTTCAGCGCAACGAACGGGCAAAACGAAAAACAGCCTGGGGATACGGGGCGCGGATCCTGTATCCCCATCCCAGCGTTCCACCGATCCCCACACATAGCTTCGCACTGCTACGCATGTTTGAGCCATTTTTCCTCACGCACTGTCATGACTTCATTCTCTTTTGGCGAAATAGAATGGCTCCAACTGTGTCAAATTCTCCCACCACCTGGGGTAATCGCGGGGGCGACTCGCCCCTGATACGGGTCACGATCTTGGAGGGTGGCCGCCGATAAGATGAAAGACGGGCTCACGACTAGAAGCCAGGCCGAAGCATCAAATGGAGAACAACCATGGAAGAATTTATCGGCCTTGACGTGTCCATGAAAGAGACGGCCGTTTCGATCCGCCGCGACGGCCGGCGGTTCTGGCGCGGGAAGTGCCCTCAGATCCGCCGCTATTGCGGCGGTCATCCGCAAACGGGCGCCGGAACGCGGCGTGTCGTGTTCGAGACCGGCCCGCTGTCGGTATGGTTCTATCACGCGCTCACCGCCAAGGGTATGCCGGCGATCTGCATCGATGCACGGCATGCCAAGGCGGCGCTCGACATGGCACCGAACAAGACCGATGCGAAAGACGCCGACGGCCTGGCGCATTTGGCCGAAGTCGGCTTCTTCCGCGAGGTGCGGGTGAAAGGCTACGACAGCATGCTGATCCGCACGCTCGTCACGGCACGCGCCCGTTGGTCCGGATGACGACCGAGATGTCCAATCAGATCCGCGGAGTCATGAAGACGTTCGGCCTCCTCGTTCCCCGGCAAGGGTGGCAAATTCGATCGCAATGTCCGGAGCCTTCTCGACGATCAGGCCAAGCTGGCCGTCATCGTCCTGCCGATGCTGCATGCTTGGGGCGACATCCGACGCGAGTAGCGGAGCTAAGCACGCGGTTCGTCGTAGTCGTTCGCGAGAGCATGCCTGCCGCCTCCTTACTTCGATCGCCCGGCGTCGGAGTGATCACCGCACGCCTTTCGTCGCCGCCATCGAGGACCCGGCCAACTTCAAGAACTCACGGTCCGTCGGGGCCTGGGTCGGACTGACGACGAAGCGATACCAATCCGGGGAAGTCGACTACGACGGCCATATCTCCCGGCGCGGCGACAGTCAGCTACGATGGTTGCTCTACGAAGCGGCGTCGATCATCTTGACACGCGTCTGAGAAAGCCGCCTGCGAAGATGGGCGCTGGAACTGCGCGAACGGATCGGCTTCAAACGAGCGGCCGTCGCCGTGGCGCGAAAATTGGCGGTAATCATGCACGCGATGCTGAAGACAGGTGAATTCTTCGCAGGCAGGAACCGCGACCTAGCATCTGACGAATAGCGTTCGGATCCCGAACGCTTGAGGCGTCCCTTCCGGGACGTGGGCCGGGCCATTCCGTTGATGGGGTTGCACCGTCGATCAGACAGAGTGCGTCATCCACATTGAAGGCTCCTCCCGCGACGCCCAACATGCGGCGGCCCTTGCCGACCGCGTAGACAACCATGCATCCGGCAGGTGCGCACTCAGGCGTTCAGGACTTGACGTGAGAAAAGCGATTAGACAACCCTCAACACATTGACCCCCAAGGGTTAAATCGAGTGTGATGGGATAGAAAAAACCAAGCAACGAGGGATGACATGGAACTTCTCCTGAAACGTGAACAAACGCAGGGAAAGATTGTAAGGGTTCAATTCAAGCTCTGGGGCAAGGTCGAGCTTGATGAGGAGGAGCAGAAGCTCCTCGACCGATACAAATTCTACGATGCAGTTCTCATACGACAGGACCAGCCGCTTCTGTTTCGCATGTCGTTGTATGTTGCCGGTGCCGCAACCGCCGTGGCGTTTGTGATCCTGGCGCTGATCTTCGAGGCTGAAACCGCGCTGTTCTGGGCGCTCATTGCGGGGGGTGGTGCTGGATACTGGTTCTACAACGAGTATCGCGAAACGGTCATAGTCAAGGATCTCTTGCTCGGCCGTCACTTTTCCTGCTTCAGCATCGTTGACCTCGCTCGAAAAGAGGTTTGGGTCGAAGACTCCGTTGCCGTATTTCGCCAGGTCATGGAGAGCGCGAAACTCTGGGACGGGACCGAGCGGCACACAATCGAAGCGCTCCCAAGAGACGAGGCTCTGCGGGTCATTCTGAGAGCCCTGTAGATGCCACTGCTTCTGGGACCACGCTGGCACGCTTTCACGCACGGTCTCCTTCGCAATAGCGACGAGGCCGAGACGCGGGAACTCTTCGATCGGGTTGAACGGCTCTTCGCGCGCCACGGCTTGACCGCCGACGAGGCGCGCGAAAACCTTTTGGTGGAAATCTCGGAAGGCGTGCTGGCGAGCTTTGATCTTCCGCCGTGGCATAACCAAGCTGGGCCCGTCGCTGCCCTGATCGGGCGTCTCCTCGACTACGAGGACATGTTCCTCTTGCCGGAGATCGACTGGACCGAGCGGCGCAGCGTGACGAAATGGTGGGAGCTACGCGATGCCCTGAATTTCCAACGCCCCTTCGTCGAGGATTTTGCGGGCACCAAGAAACGCTTCGGGCAAGCGATCGTCGACTTCCTCGCGCCGCTCTACGATGCCGCGCCCGCCCTCGTGGCGCCTCCGGGGGACGAGACGGATATCTCGATCGGCACCGATCTGGTGAACAACATCGCCGGCGTCGCCGACATTGCCGAAATGGCGCTGGTGACCTTCTTCGACGAAGACCTCGGCAAAGCTGGCCTCTTTGGCTGTACGAGTGGCCGGTTGGACCGAAATCTGATTGCCGCTTCTGGCGGCAACCCGGCCGACCCGAAAGGGTTCCACCGCGCGCCGAAGCCGCCATCGAAATCCGAGATCAAAGACCCAGGCGCGCTCCTGTCCACCTATCTCGGCGGCACGCCGCTGCTCGACTACTTCCGCCAGAAGATCGACTTCTCGATCCCGACCACCTCGCGCTTCGAGCACCACCACATCGTCGCCGGGTCCGGTCACGGCAAGACGCAGACCCTGCAATATCTGATCGCCGAGGATCTCGACGCCGTCGGCGGCCGGCGAGCGCTCGGTCATCGTGATCGACAGCCAGGGCGACCTGATCCACAACATCTCAAACCTCGACGATGTTTGCCCCGGGCGACCCGCTGCATGACCGCATCGTCATCATCGACCCGACGGACGTCGAATATCCGGTCTCGCTCAACCTGTTCGATGTCGGCATCGAGCGCCTCAATCAATACTCGCAGCTCGAACGCGAGCGGCTGACCAACTCGATCCTGGAGCTCTACGACTTCGTGCTCGGGCACGCTCCTCTCGGCCGAGATGACCCAGAAGCAGAACGTGATCTTCCGCTACGTGACCCGGCTGATGCTGCACATTCCCGGATGCCACCATCCACACGCTGCGCGAGCTCATGGAGCCGAACAGCGAGGTCAAGTTCGCGGACGACATCGCCAAGCTCCAGGGCACCGCCAAGCATTTCTTCGAAACCGAGTTTGCCAGCCGGGAATTCGAGCAGACCAAGAAGCAGGTGCTGCGCCGCCTCTGGGGCATCCTGGAAAACCAGACCTTCGAGCGGATGTTCTCGCACCCGCGCTCCAAGCTCGACCTGTTCGCCGAGATGAATGCCGGCAAGGTGATCCTGATCAACACCGCCAAGGATCTGCTGAAAGAACAGGGCACCGAAATCTTCGGCCGCTTCTTCATCGCCCTGATCGCCCAGGCGGCCCAGGAACGCGCCACGCTGCCCGAAGCGCGAGCGCATGCCGACCTTCGTCTACATCGACGAGGCGGCGGACTACTTCGATCGCAACATCGGGATCATCCTGAGCCAGGCGCGCAAGTACAACGTCGGCATGGTGCTGGCGCACCAGTATCTCGGCCAGCTCGAACCCAAGCTGCAGGACGCCTTCTCGGCCAACACCTCGATCAAGTTCGCGGGCGGCGTCTCGGCCAAGGATGCCCGCGCGCTCGCGCCGATGCTCTATTGCGATCCCGGCTTCATCGAGGCGCAACCCAAGGGGAGCTTCGCGGCCCACATCCGTGGCGTGACCAAGTCGGCTGTGCCGCTTCAGTTTCCGTTCGGATACCTGGAGCAGAAACCCAGGATGAGCCGGGAACAACGGAACGCGCTGCAGGCAAAGATGCGGGAACGCTATGCCGTCCACTACACCGAACTCGGCGGCCTGCAACCCGGTGCGGAAGACGCGGTCCGAGAGGTGGAGCAGGAGGCTTCGCCAGACAACGGGACCGAAGCGCCCGAGTATCCGCGACCCGAGGCCGCCCCGAAAGCCGACGACACGGACGCCGGGCCGGAACTCTGAAACAATTTGTGATTACCTATTCATATCAAAACGTTGCGGTCCAGGCGCGCCCATAGCTGAGCATACCGCACGGTGACACCAACGGCCCGATTTGCTTCGCTTGGTTCGGAGCAAGATCGGACCAGACAATTGACACAGCTCGATACCCTCGGCCGTCGTGGGCGCCACAGGCCCCAATCCACGGGCAAGCGCGTGTCGCTCCAGGACCGGGATCTCCTCTGGCTTCAGAAACTCCATGAACACGGGCCGCTCCCGTCGTCGTTCCTGCTCGCCTACGCGAAGGACACCCACCGCAGCGAGAAACGGGCCAAGGAGCGGCTCACGGACCTTTTCAACGAAGACAACACCCTGCATGGCGGCGCCGTACCTGTCGCGGCCGCCACAGCAGTTCAGGACGCTCGACAG
>CAVWAE010000025.1:97500-197802 GCA_963752895.1 uncultured Alphaproteobacteria bacterium | reverse complement strand
TATCCGCGACTGCCTGCCGGAAATCTGCACCCTCGATTGCGGCACGATGAACTTCGCCGAGGCCGACTACGTGATGACCAACACCCCCGGCATGCTGCGCGCGATGGGCGCGATGATGACCGAGCTCGGCGTGAAGCCGGAGATCGAGGCCTTCGACACCGGGCACCTGTGGTTCGCCAAGGAGCTGGTGAAGGAGGGCACGCTGGCGCCGCAGGCGCTGGTGCAGCTTTGCATGGGCGTGCCCTGGGGCGCGCCGAACGATCTGGGTACGCTGATGGCGATGGTCAATGCCGTGCCCGACGACTGGACCTGGTCGGCGTTCTCGCTCGGGCGCGACCAGATGCCCTACGTCGCCGCGGCGGTGCTCGCGGGCGGCAACGTGCGCGTCGGGCTGGAAGACAACCTGTTTCTCGACAAGGGCGTGCTCGCGACCAACGCCCAGCTGGTCGAGCGCGCCGTGACCATCATCGAGAACCTCGGCGCAAAGGTCATCGGCCCCGAGGCGGTGCGCGACAGGCTCGGGCTCACCAAGCGGGCACCCGACTCGTGAGCGCGCCCATCCCCCAGCGCGTGCTCATCACCGGCGGTGGCGGCGGGATCGGCCTCGGCCTTGCGCGCGCCTTTGCCGACCGGGGCGACCGGGTGGCGATCTGCGACCGCGAACCCGCCGCCGTCGCACATGCGCGCGACACCCTGCCCGCCGGCAGCATCGCCCGCCAGGCCGATGTGACCGACGCAGCCGCGATGGACCGTTTCCTCGGCGAGGTCGAAGCTGCCTGGGGCGGGATCGACGTGGTTTGCGCCAATGCCGGCACCGGCGGACCTGCGGGTCGGATCGAGGACCTGGACTACGCCGACTGGCAGGCCTGTGTCGCGTCCAACCTGCACGGCGCGTTTCTCACCTGCCGCTGGGCCGCCCGGCTGATGCGGGCGCAGGGGGACGGGCTGATCGTGCTGACCTCGTCGACCGCCGGGCAACACGGCTACCCGCTGCGGTCCCCATACGCCGCGGCGAAATGGGCCATCGTCGGGCTCACCAAGACGCTGGCGATGGAGCTTGGCCCGGCGGGCGTGCGCGTGAACGCGATCTGCCCCGGTGCAGTCGAAGGCCCGCGGATGGACCGGGTGGTGGCGCGCGAAGCCGTGGCCAGCGGCAGGAGCGAGGACGACATCCGCGCGCAATACGTGCGCAGTGTCTCGATGCGTTCATGGGTGAACGCAGACGACATCGCCGACACGGTGCTGTTCCTCGCCTCGCCCGCGGCCAGGCGGATATCGGGCCAGATTCTGGCCATCGACGGACATACGGAGACATTGGTGCCATGAGACAACGCGCGGCGATCGTCGGCGGCGGGGTGATCGGCGGCGGCTGGGCCGCGCGCTTCCTGCTCAACGGCTGGGACGTGGCGGTGTTCGACCCCGACCCGCAAGCGACGCGCAAGATCGGCGAGGTGCTCGACAATGCCCGCCGCTCCCTGCCCGCGCTCTACGACCGGCCCCTGCCGGAGGAGGGCCAGCTCACCTTCCACGCCGAGCTGGCCGAGGCCATCGACGGCGCGGCCTGGGTGCAGGAAAGCGTGCCCGAGCGGCTGGAACTCAAGCACAGTGTTCTGGGCGCGATCTGCGCGGCGGCGCCCGAGGCGGTGGTGGGGTCCTCCACCTCCGGCTTCAAACCCTCCGAGCTCAATGCCGCCGGCGCGCGCGCCATCGTCGCCCACCCGTTCAACCCGGTCTACCTCCTGCCGCTCGTCGAGCTGGTGGGCGATTTCGAGATTCTCCACCGCGCCGACGCGATCCTGCAATCGGTCGGCATGTACCCCCTGCATCTGCACCACGAGATCGACGCCCATATCGCTGACCGGTTTCTCGAAGCGGTCTGGCGCGAGGCGCTGTGGCTGGTGCACGACGAGATCGCCACCACCGAAGTGATCGACGAGGCGATCCGCATGGGGTTCGGGCTGCGCTGGGCGCAGATGGGTCTGTTCGAGACCTACCGGATCGCCGGCGGCGAGGCGGGGATGAAGCATTTCATGGCCCAGTTCGGTCCGGCGCTGAAATGGCCCTGGACCAAGCTGATGGACGTGCCGGAGTTTTCCGACGAGCTGGTCGAGCTGATCGCCGGGCAATCCGACGCGCAATCGGGCCACCTGTCGATCCGCGAGCTGGAACGGCTGCGCGACGACAACCTCGTCGGCATGATGCGGTCGTTGAAGCGGACCGGGAGCGGGGCCGGCGGGGTGATCGCCGCGCACGAGGCCGGGCTTGCGCACCCCGAGGTGGATGACGGCGCACTGCCGGTGACCTTCTCGGGCCAGGTGCCGCAGGCCTGGGCCGACGCGGACGGGCAGATGGGCACGGCGCATTACCTCGAAGCGGCGGGCAAGGCGTCGGACAGGTTCGTGGCCACGGTCGGGGGCGACGCCGGTGACGGGCGCTATGTTCATGCCGAGAGCCATGTGGCGACGCTGTGTGACACGGGTCCGGGCGAGCGGTTGAGGATCACCACCCAGCTTCTGGCGGCCGAGCGGTGCCGGCGCTGCATCTGTACCACAGGGTCCACCGCGGCGACGGCGAGATCGCGGCGACCGTCGAGACGCGGCTCACCCATGTCTCGGGGGAGACCGGGGCGGCTGGCGCACCGGTGGACGCGGTCGCCGATGCGCTGGCCGGGATCGCGGCGAGCCAGCCGCAGGTGGCCTGCACCCCGCGGCTCGGGGGCGCCGGCACCTGAACGTGCCTTCAGGCGGGTTTCAGCGCCGCCAGCACCTTGCGCGTGGCGGCCACCATCGGATCGTGGGTCTCGGAGAGGATCTGCACCCGGTCGAAACGTTTCGGATCGCGGTTGACGGCCTCGCGCAGGGCCGCGCCGAAGGCCATGCGCAACTCGGTGCCGATGTTGTACTTGCAGATGTTGGAGCCCCGCGCGAGCGCGGTGCGCTGGTCCACCGGCACGCCGGAACCGCCGTGGATCACCAGCGGCACCGAGGTCTCGGCCTCGATCGCGCGGATGCGGTCCTCGTCGAGCCGGCCGCCCGTTTCGGTCTGCAAGTGCACGTTGCCGACCGAGATCGCCATCGCATCGACCCCGGTCTCGCGGGCGAAGCGCCCGGCCTCGCGCGGATCGGTCCCGGCGGAGCTTTCGCCCTCGGCATAGCCGACGAAGCCGATCTCGCCTTCGCAGGAGATCCCGGCGCCGTGCGCCAGCGCGACCACCCGCGCGGTCTCGGCGATGTTTTCGGCGAGCGGCAGGCGCGAACCGTCGAACATCAGCGAGCTGAACCCGGCGTCGAGCGCCGCCCGGCATTCGTCATAGCTCTGCCCGTGATCGAGATGCGCCACCACCGGCACCGTGGCGCCCTCGGCCAGGTGCCGGAACATCGCGCCCAGCACCGGCAGCGGCGTATGCGCGCGGCAGCCGGGCCCGGCCTGCAGGATCACCGGTACGCCCTCGGCCTCGGCGGCGGCGACGAAGGCGCGCATGTCTTCCCAGCCGAGCGTGACCAGCCCGGCGACCGCATAGCCGCCCTTGAGCGCGGGCTGGAGCACGTCGGAGAGCGTCGCGAGGCTCATTTGAACTTCGCGATCATGTCCTTGATGCCGGGGATCGTCTCGATCTGGTAGGCGTGGGTGGGCTGGAAATACTGCACCAGCGAGCGCTGCGAGAGGCCGCCGAGGATGGTGAAGTAATACATCTCGTAACCCGGCAGCACCGCGCAGGGGTGGTAGCCGTGGTCGATGCAGATCGTCGAGCCGTCGACGATGTGGTAGGCGTCGCCCGGTTTGCCGTCTTCGCGCTGGAGCATCTGCAGCCCGGAGCCGTGGTTGGGCTTGAAGCGGAAGTTGTAGGTCTCGTCGTGCCGGGTCTCGTCCGGGAGACGGTCGGTGTCGTGCTTGTGGCTCGGGAACCCCGACCAGCCGCCGGCACCGACGGTGTAGAGCTCGCTCACCAGGAGCCGCCCGACCTTGTCGGCCTGCTTCTGGCCGAGGATGTGCTTGATCTTGCGGTGGGTCTTGGTGTCGTCGGAGCCGTATTGCACGAAGTCGTGCTCGCGCGCACGTCGAAGGGCTCGAGCACCTTGTCGTATTTCGCGCCGGCGACGAAGACCTCGGTGTCGTCCGAGGTGCAGACCATCGTGGCCTTGGCGCCCGACGGCACGTAGACGCCTTGCGGATCGCCGTCCCAGACATCCTCGCCGCGCTCGCCGAGCGCGGCGAAGGCCACGCCTTCGACATCGACGTCGACCGTCCCGGTGGCGGGCACGATGCAGGTCTCGTAGCCGGGCACCTGGTATTCGAAGGCCTCGCCCTTCTTCAGCTTGACGATGTTGAAGTAGTTGAGCGGCACGGTGGCATCGCCCGCGTCCACGATGGGTTGGTTCTGGTTGTCGAAGGGGGCGATATGCATGGGGTGTCCTTTCAGGGCGCGGTCGGGCCCGGATGGGTTTCGAGGAAAGCGTCAAGCTCGGCGGGCGTCGGCATGGCGGGGGCGCAGCCGGGCCTGGCGACGACGATAGAGGCGCAGGCGGAGCCGTGCAGGATCGCCTCGCGCATCGGCAGGCCGTCGCCGAGAGCGGCGAGGAACCCGGCCATGAAACTGTCGCCCGCGCCGGTGGGTTTGAGGGCGTCGACCTGGAAAATGCCGGTGGCGATCTCTTCGCCGCCTGCGAAGGTGATCGCCCCGTCGGGTCCGCATCTTGTAGACCACGATCCCGGCGGAGGTGGCGGCGAGGTCGCGCGCCTTGGCGAGGCCCTTGTCGATCCCGCCGGCCATGAAGCCGAACTCCTCGTCATTGCCGACGATCACGTCCGAGAGCGCGGCGGCGCGCGAGAGGACGTCGGACGCCACCTCCGCCGAAGGCCAGCTGTAGGGTCGGTAGTCGACGTCGAAGATCACCGGCAGCCCGGCGGCCCGGGCCAGCTCGAACGCCCGGAAGGCAGCGGAGCGCGAGGGTTCGGCGGCGAAGACCGTGCCGGTGGTGATCAGCGCGCCGAAGCCGGCGTAGTCGACCGCTTCGACGTCCGTGGCGCTCATCTGGAAGTCAGCGGCATTGTTGCGGTAGATCACCGTGTTGTGGTCCTCGATCCGGGCATCGACCACCGCGAGCGAGGTGCGCTCCTCGCCCTTGATCCTGCGCACGTGGTCGCGCCCGATCCCGTAGGCGTCGAGCTGGTTCAGGCAATACTGCCCGACCCCATCATCCGAAACACAGGTGACGAGCGATGCCGCGCAGCCGAGCTTGACCAGCCCCGCGGCGATATTGGCACTCGACCCGCCCATCGACACCAGCATGCCGGTGGCCTCGGGCACCGCCGCGCCGATGGGCTCGGCGGTGAGGTCCATCCCCACCCGGCCGAGCACGACGAAGCGCTTGTGGGCGATCCCGCGGGTGCCCATCACACGCCCTTGCGCTGGCGCGCGCGGCCGGCTTCGACCTCGCGGTGGGCCTCGGCCACGCTTGGCTTGTCGGTCACTTCAGGCGTGCCGATCTCCCACCAGGTGTGACCCTCGTCGGTCCAGCCGACAAAGGGGTCGACCTCCATGACGATCACGTAGGTCTTGTCGGACGCCTTGGCGCGCTTGAAGGCCTCGCCCAGCTCCGCCGGGTTGGCGACCGTTTCGGCCTCGGCCCCCATCGACCGGGCATGCGCCTCGAAATCGACGCCGAAGGGCTCGGGGATGGTCGGGCAATCGGCAAAAAGCGTGTTGAAACTGTCGTTGCCGGTGTTGCCCTGGAGCTTGTTGATGACCGCGTGGCCGCCGTTGTCGAGCAGCAGCACGATGAGCTTCTTCCGGCTCAGCACCGAGGAATAGATGTCGGAGTTCAACATCAGGTAGGAGCCGTCGCCGACGAAGCAGACCGTGTCCTGTTCCGGCTCGATCTGCGTCTGCGCAATCCGCGCGCCCCAGGCCCCGGCGATCTCGTAACCCATGCAGGAAAAGCCGAACTCCACGTCGACCGTGCCCACGTCGAGCGTGCGCCAGTTCGCCGTGACCTCGGCGGGAAGGCCCCCGGCGGCGGCGACGATCCGGTCGCGGGGATCGCATACGGCGTTCACCACGCCGATGGCCTGGGCGTAGGAATTGGGCCGGTTGTCGCCGTGGGCGACGTTGTTCGCGACATAATCGTCCCAGGCCTCGCGGTGCGCGCGGGCGGAGGCGGTCCAACTCCCGGGCGCCTTGTGGTCGCCGAGTGCGGTCTCGAGCGCGGCGATCGCGAGCTTGGCGTCACCCACCACCGACAGCACCGCGTGTTTGGCCGCGTCCTGCCGCCCGACGTTTAGGCCGACGATCTTGGCGGAGGCGTCGAAGGCGGTCCAGGAACCGGTGGTGAAATCCTGCAGCCGTGTGCCGACGGCGAGCACCACGTCGGCCTTCTCGGCGATGGCATTGGCGCTGTTCGAGCCGGTGATGCCGAGCGGGCCGATGTTGAGGTCATGCGTCGCCACCAAATTGGCGCGGCCCGCGATGGTCTCGACCACCGGGATCTGGTGGGCCTCGGCGAAGGCGGTGAGCTCTGCCACCGCGCCGGCGTACTGCACCCCGCCACCGGCAACGATCATCGGCCTTTCGGCGGATTTGAGCAGCGCGGCGGCTTCGGCGATCTCGACCGCATCGGGCGTCTGCCGGCGGATCCGGTGGGTCGTCTTGTCGAAGAACCTCTCCGGGTAGTCATAGGCCCAGCCCTGCACGTCCTGCGGCAGGGCGAGCATCGCCGGGCCGCAATCGGCGGGATCGAGCATCGTCGCCACGGCGGCGGGCAACGACGGCATGACCTGCGCCGGGTGGGTGATCCTGTCCCAGTAGCGGGTCACCGGCTTGAACGCGTCGGTCACGCCAAAAGTCGGGTCGTAGAAGTTTTCCATCTGCTGGAGGATCGGGTCCGGCAACCGTGTCACGAAGCCGTCGCCGCAGAGCAGCAACATCGGCAGCCGGTTGGCATGGGCCAGCGCGGCAGAGGTGAGCAGGTTGGAGGTGCCCGGGCCGGCGGACGCGGTGGCGAACATGAACCGCCGGCGCAGCCAGGTCTTCGCGTAAGCCGCGGCGGCAAAGCCCATGCTCTGTTCGTTCTGGCCACGGTAGAGCGGCAGCGCGTCGTGCACGTTGTTCAACGCCTCGCCGAGGCAGGTCGCGTTGCCATGTCCGAAGATGCCGAACCCGCCGCCGCAGAGCCGATGCTCTACCCCGTCGATCTCGATGTACTGGTTTGCCAGCCAGCGCACGATGGCCTGCGCCGTCGTCAGCCGGATTGTTTTCTCTGCCACGTCAGACCTCCTGTACCCGGCCCGATCTCTTCGGGCCGCGCGCCGGGCACGGCACGATTGCGGTTGCCCGACTCCCACGGGAAGAGTACAGTTTTTGCAACCGATTGCAAAGACGGCAACCGCGGGGAGACAACATGCGCGAGATCGGCATCGGAATCGTCGGCGGCGGTTACATGGGCAAGGCCCATGCGGTGGCGATGTCGGCGGTGGGCGCGGTGTTCAACACGCCCCTGCGCCCGCGTCTCGAGATGGTGGCGGCGACCAGCGCGCAGAGCGCCGAGCGGCACCGCCAGGCGCTGGGATTCGCGCGCGCGACGGCCGATTGGCGCGTGCTGGTGGACGACCCCGCCGTCGAGGCCATCGTGATCGCCAGCCCCCAGGACACCCACCGCGCCGTCGCCGAGGCGGCCTTTGCGCTTGGCAAGCCGGTGTTCTGCGAAAAACCCCTCGCCGACACGGTGGACGAGGCCCGCGCGATGGTGGCGGCCGCCGAGACCTCCGGCGTCGTCAACATGGTCGGCTTCAACTACATCCGCACGCCCGCGAGCCAGTTCGCCCGCAAGCTGCTGGCGGAGGGCGCGATTGGCCGGGTGACCTGGTTTCGCGGCGAGCACACCGAGGATTTCCTGGCGGACCCCGAGGAGCCCTTCTCCTGGCGTTGCGACGGCATCGCCAACGGCAACATGGGCGATCTCGCGCCGCACCCGATCAACGCCGCGCTCGCCCTGATGGGGCCGATCGAAAAGGTGATGGCCGAGGTGGAATGCGTGCACGAAGAGCGGCCCGGCGGCCGGGTCACCAACGATGACCACGCCCAGATCATGTGCCGGTTTGCGTCCGGTGTGATGGGCCACATCTATTCCAGCCGCACCGCCACCGGGCGCAAGATGGGCTACGGCTACGAGATCCACGGCACCAAGGGTGCGATCCGCTTCGACCAGGAAGACCAGAACGCGCTTTGGCTCTACAAGGCCGAGGGGCCCGAGGCCGAGCGGGGGTTTCGCAAGATCCTGACCGGCCCCGCGCACCCCGATTATGAGCCGTTCTGCCTCGGCCCGGGCCATGGCACCGGCTACCAGGACCAGATCATCATCGAAGCCAGGGATTTCCTTGCCGCCATCGAGCGCGGCCAGGCGCTCTGGCCCACCTTCCGCGACGGGCTCGCGGTGGCCGAAGTGGTCGAGGCGGTGTTGTCCTCGGCACAGTCCGGCCAGTGGACGCCCGTCACCCAGGTCTGAGGAGAAGACATGACCATCCGTATCGGCAATGCGCCCTGTTCCTGGGGCGTCGAATTCGCGGACGATCCGCGCAACCCGACCTGGCGGAAGGTGCTCCAGGACTGCGCCGAGGCGGGCTACACCGGGATCGAGCTTGGCCCGGTCGGCTTCATGCCCGAGGACCCCGCGGTGCTGAGCGCGGCGCTCGACGAGTTCGGCCTCGAGCTGATCGGCGGCGTGGTGTTCCGCCCGTTCCACGATCCGGACGCCTGGGACGCGGTGATGGACGGCGCGGTGCGCACCTGCAAGGCGTTGAAGGCCCACGGCGCGCAGCATTTCGTGCTGATCGATTCGATCTCGCCGCGCCGCGCGCCCACCGCCGGGCGGCCCGCCGAGGCCGAGCAGATGGACGCGGCCGAGTGGACCGCCTACCGCGAGCGGATCATGACGGTGGCGCGGATGGGGGCCGAGGACTACGGGCTGATCCCGGAGTTGCACCCCCATGCCGGCGGCTTCATGGATTTCGAACCCGAAGTGGAGCGGATGCTGTCGGAGACCGACCCGGATGCGTTGAAGCTCTGCATCGACACCGGGCATTGCACTTATGCGGGCTTCGACCCGGTGGCCTTCATGAAGCGGCACATGGACCGGATCACTTACGTGCATTTCAAGTCGACCGACGCGAAGGTGAAGGCCGCGGCGATTGCCGACCGCACCGGCTTCTACGACGCCTGCGGCCAGGGGATCTTCTGCAACCTCGCCGACGGCGAAGTGGACTTCCCGGGCGTGCGCCAGGTGCTGCTCGACGCGGGCTACGAAGGCTGGTGCACGATCGAACAGGATTGCGACCCGACACTCGACGTCTCGCCGGTCGACGACGCCCGCGCCAACCGGGAATACCTCGAAACGATCGGGTTCACCTGAGGGGCCGGGGACCGGCGGACCCGACGGCGTTTCCAGGCCCCCGGATCCGGGCCTGACGTCGCCACGGGTGTGCGCGGATCTTTCCGTAAGGCTATCGGGCGTCGCCAGCCATGTCTTTGAAATAACTGCACTTTTCCCATCAAGGGCGCTCTGCTACGCTAGGGGTCCAGGGGTCAGGGGTCAGGGGTTCAGGGGTTCAGGGGTCAGGAAAGTGTCTTCCAAGGGGCGCGGTGACCCGCGAAATCGCGCGCCCCGGAAAATCCTCACGCGACACCTTTCCGGGCTCCCCGCGTTTTGTCTACGGCAACGCCCTGAGCGTGCCTCGCTCGATGATCTTGCAGGCAAACACATGCGCTTGCGGCACAGGGTCTTCGCCTTGCAGCATCGAACAGACCAGTCGGATCGAGGCGCTGACGATCTCCGGGATCGGCTGGCGGATCGTCGTCAGGTCGATGTTCTGCCACCCGGCCATTTCCATGTCGTTGAGCCCGATCAGACCGACATCGCCGGGCACCGAAAGCCCGCTGTCGTCAAGCGCGCTGAGCGCACCGATCGACAGCACGTCATCGCCGCAGAAATAGGCCTCGGCCGGCCCTTCGCCCACGAGCCTGAGCATCTCGCGCCGTCCAGCCTCGAAGGAATAGGCGGCGGCGAAGGAGTGGCTGACCGCGATATCCGGGTGCGCGGCGAGGGCTTCGCGAAACCCTTCGAAGCGATCCTGGGTCGAGGTGGCCGCTTCGGGCCCGCCCATGAAGGCCACCCGCCGGTAGCCGCGCGCGACCAGCGTCTCGGCGGCCATGCGCCCGCAGGCGATGTTGTCGATCCCGACCACGTCCACGGCGGGTGCTGTGAGAAGCCGCCCGAAGGCATGGACGACCGGCAAACCGGCCTCGCGGAACTCGCGCGCGAACCCCGCGGGCAGGGTCGACGAGGCCACGACAACCCCATCCACGGAGTATTGCCGGAGCAAGCGCAACGACGTCTCGGGATCGGTCTCGTCGGTCAGGTTGACGAGCAGCGGACGCAGCCCTTTTTCCTGCAGGCCCCGGGTGAACAGATCGAAGACCTCGAGGAACACCGGGTTGTGGAAGTTGTTCGAGATCAGGCCGATCAGCTTGGTGCGCCCGGTGGTGAGGCTGGAGGCGAGGGCGTTGGGGAAGTAGCCAAGGTCGCGCGCCGCCGTTTCCACCTTGGTCCGGGTTTTCTGCGAAACCGATGCGCCGGGCGTAAAGGTCCGCGACACCGCCGAGCGCGACACACCCGCGCGCGCGGCCACGTCTTTCAACGTCACCGCCATGCCGGATCGCCGGTCGTCGGGTTGACGTGTCGACACGGCGCGGCGGGGGTCTGCGGCACGCGAAAGCTCCGGGTCAGGGTTTCCGGCGAGCCAGCGCGCGGTGTCGTCGCCCCGCAAGCGGCATTGCCCGGCGCCGGGCTGTGGCCGGGGGCGTCCCGGGGCGCGCTCAGTCCTCTTCCTCCGCCGGGTCCCAGATGACGAACAACTGGTAGAAACAATAGAGCCCGGCCGCACCGAACAGGAGACCCCAGGCCAGCGCGCCGGTCAGAACCTCGAACGCAGCCCAGCCAAGCGTCAGACCGACGATGACGATGCGGCGCCAGAGCGGAATGAAGAATGGACCTTTCAGATCGAACATGGGGTACTCTGTCGTGAGCCGGGTGGGCATTGCAAGTCAAATGCGGGTATTGGCTGACGCCGGGCGGGTGCTCGGACGCGGTCCGGTCCCGGGTCTGGCCGCACAGGAACCGGCCGCGCGGGCCACTTGGCTCCGGATTCTCCGCGCCGCCCGTCGGCACCGTCGGCCCGCGCCCGTCGCTAAAACCGCTTTTACCGCTGCGGGGGTCAGGACCGCCCTGCCCCCCGGCGCCGGCATCAGGCGTAGTCGAGCCAGACCCCGCCGGCATCGGCCGAGCGCACACAGGCTTCGACCCAACGCACGCCCTCGACGCCCGCGTGCACATCCGGGTACCACATGCCCGCGACCCGGGTAGGGTCGCCGTCGTCGCGCGCCTCCATGGCGAGGGCGAAGCGGGCATAGAGGTTGGCCCAGGCCTCGAACAGACCCTCGGCGTGGCCCGCGCCGATCCGGTCCTCGTCATGCGCCGCCGCTTCGAGATAGGGCATGCCCCGGTCGAGAATTCGCACAGGCTCGCCCTGGACCTCGTAGGAGAGCTGGTTCGGGTGCTCGTCCCACCATTCGATCGAGGCCTTCTCGCCGGTGATCCGCACCTTCTGGCGGTGCACCGACCCGGCATTGACCGCCGAGGACCAGACCGTACCGAAGGCGCCGCCCTCATATTCCATCAGCGTCATCGCGTTGTCTTCGAGCGGCGCGCGCGAGGCCACGAAGCTCTGGCGCGCACACATCAGCCGCTTGATCTTGAGGTCGGGGCAGATCACTTCCGACAGGTAAAACGGATGGGTACCGACATCGCCCAGCACGTAGGACGGCCCCGAGGTTTCGGGCTTCATCCGCCAGGCGGCGCCCGGATCGTTCGCCTCGACCGCCGCCGAATGGAACCCGTGGGCGAATTGCAGGTTGACCAGCCGGATCTCGCCGAGCGCGCCCGCGGCCACCATCTGACGCGCCTGCTCGATCATCGGGAAGCCCGAATAGCCATAGGCCACGCCGACGACGCGGCCCTTGTCGCGGGCCAGCTGCTCCAGCTCTTCCGCCTGCGCCGTGGTGAAGGTGAGCGGCTTTTCACAGACCACGTGCAGCCCGTGTTCGAGCGCCGCCTTGGTGATCGCGTAATGGGTGTTGTTCGGCGTGGCGATCGAGACGGCGCGAATGCCGTCTCCGCGCGCGGCCTCACCCGCGAACATCGCCGCATAATCGCCGTAGCAGCGCGCCGGGTCGAGGCCGAGCGCCGCGCCGAAGGCGGCGCCGCGGTCGGGGTCGATATCGAACGCGCCCGCCACGAGGTCGAAATAGCCGTCGCGCATCGCGGCCGAGCGGTGGATATAGCCGATCTGGCTGCCCTTGCCGCCGCCAACCATACCCCATCGTATGGTTTCTTTCGTCCTGCGGTCGCCCATGATCATCTCGCGTCCTCCCTGCACTGCCGGCTTGGTCTTGGCGGCAATGGTCATTGCCATCTGAGATCGCGGTATCCGCCGGACCTCACCGGTGCGGAATTGCTCACTTTCGATACTTCACAAAACCGACCGGGCGAAGGGAAAAATGGCGTGCTCGTGGAAAAATGAAACCGGTTGCACCCGCCGCGAAGACAATCGCGGGGGGCGTGTTCTGGCAGTCCGCGTTCGCCGGTCTCGCGCCCGGCCCGCGCAGGGGCCGGGGCCGTCGCGGGGGGCGGGCCTATGCCTCGCATGTCGCCCGCATCGATGCCCGCCACCGCGACCGGCTTCTTCATCGCGTCGCGGCGGAAGGGCTCGCCCAGCTCCTGGTTGATCATCGCCTCGATGAAGGTGGTCTTGCCGGCCTTCTGGTCCTTGATCGCCTGGTCGAGCGCCGCGGTCAGCTCGTCCATCGTGCGCGCCGGCACGCCCTTCAGGCCGCAGGCCTTGGCGATCCCGGCGTAGCTCACCTGCTCGTCGAGCTCGGTGCCGACGAAGTTGTCGTCGTACCACAGCGTCGTGTTGCGCTTTTCCGCGCCCCACTGGTAGTTGCGGAAGATGACCATGGTGATCGCCGGCCATTCCTTGCGGCCGATGGCGGTCATCTCGTTCATCGAGATGCCGAAGGCGCCGTCGCCGGCAAAGCCGACGACCGGCACGTCCGGGCAGGCCGATCTTGGCGCCGATGATCGAGGGCAGGCCGTAGCCGCAGGGGCCGAACAGGCCGGGCGCGAGGTATTTGCGGCCCTCTTCGAACGTCGGATAGGCATTGCCGATGGCGCAGTTGTTGCCGATGTCGGACGAGATGATCGCGTCCTTCGGCAGCGCCGCCTGGATCGCCCGCCAGGCCATGCGCGGGCTCATCCGGTCGGGCTTGGCGGCGCGGGCGCGCTCGTTCCAGGTGGTGCCCGGATCGTCGTCCTCGTGGTCCATCGAGGACAGCTGCTGCGCCCAGCGCGACTTGGTCTCGGCGATCGGCGCCTTGCGCTCGGCGCGGCCCGCGTCGCCGGCGCCGGCGGCAAGCTGCGCCGAGGATGCCCTCGGCCACCTTCTTCGGCATCGCCGACGATGCCGACCGTCGACCGTCTTGGTCAGGCCGATCCGGTCGGGATTGATGTCGACCTGGATGATCTTGGCGTCCTTCGGCCAGTAGTCGATGCCGTAGCCCGGCAGGGTCGAGAACGGGTTGAGCCGCGTGCCCAGCGCCAGCACCACGTCGGCCTTGGAGATCAGCTCCATCGCCGCCTTCGAGCCGTTGTAGCCGAGCGGCCCGGCGAACAGCGGATGCGAGCCGGGGAAGGCGTCGTTGTGCTGGTAGCCGCAGCAGACCGGCGCATCGAGCCGCTCGGCCAGCGCCATCGAGGCCGGCGATCGCGCCGCCGACAGCACCACGCCGGCGCCGTTCAGGATCACCGGGAATCTTCGCCTTCGACAGCAGCTCGGCGGCCTGCGGCGATCGCCTCGTCGCCGCCGGCGGGGCGCTCGAACTCGACGATCGCGGGCAGCTCGATGTCGATCACCTGGGTCCAGTAGTCGCGCGGCACGTTGATCTGCGCCGGCGCCGAGGCGCGCTTGGCCTTCATGATCACCCGGTTCAGCACCTCGGCGATGCGCGACGGGTCGCGCACCTCTTCCTGGTAGCCGACCATGTCCTCGAACAGCGTCATCTGCTCGACTTCCTGGAAGCCGCCCTGGCCGATGGTCTTGTTGGCCGCCTGCGGCGTGACCAGCAGCAGCGGCGTGTGGTTCCAGTAGGCGGTCTTCACGGCGGTCACGAAATTGGTGATGCCGGGGCCGTTCTGGGCGATCATCATCGACATCTTGCCGGTCGCGCGGGTGTAGCCGTCGGCCATCATCCCGCCGGAGCCCTCGTGGGCGCAGTCCCAGAACGTGATGCCGGCCTTGCGGGAACAGATCCGAGATCGGCATGAAGGCCGAGCCGATGATGCCGAAGGCATGTTCGATCCCGTGCATCTGCAGGACTTTGACGAAGGCTTCTTCGGTGGTCATCTTCATGGCGTGGTCCTCCGGGGATGGGGCGCGTTTCCGGCCCGCTGCGTTGCGGGCTTCGCTTCGTTCTTATCCGGGAACAGAAAACCCGGGATAGGGCCAGTTTGCAGCCCGGCTTAGGGCCAGATCGGCTGCGAGTCGCGCCGGCGATCAGGCGCGATGCCCTCGCGGATCCGGCTCGACCGGGATCGAGGAATAGGCCAGCCGGTAGTAGGACGGTCGCCGTCGTCAGGGCCGAAGAACACCCGGCCCGGCTCGATCAGCACGCCGTGCGTCGAGCAGGTCTTCGGCCAGCTCGCGCGGTGTCGACTGCCCTCGGGCGCGCGCATCCAGAAGCTCGATCCGCCGATCGCGCCTGCCGGCGATGGCTGAGACCAGTGCGCGACGATCGCCCGTCCATCACCGCGCGGCGGCGCTTGTAGGCCCGCGCCATCCGGTTGATCTGCGCGTCGTAATGGCCGAGCGACAGGAAATAGGCGGCGGTGCGCTGGATATGGCCGGGCGGATGGCGCAGGACGGCAGGCCGCGCAGCGCCCGCGCCTCGCGACACGAACGGCTCGGGCGCGACCACGATAGCCGAGCCGCAGTCCCGGAAACAGCGACTTCGAGAACGAGCCGACGTGGATCACCGCGCCGGCGTCGATCGAGCGACTTGAGCGCGGGCGAGACCGGCGCTTGCAGGAACGAGATCTCGAACTCGTAATCGTCCTCGACGATGACGAAACCGCGTTGCGCGCGCCAGCGTCGAGCAGCGCCGCGCGCCGTTCGATCGGCATCGTCGCGTTGGTCGGGCACTGGTGGCTGGCGGTGGTGAAGACCACGTCGAGCCCGTCGGGCAGCGCGTCCGGCGGCAGCCCGTCGGCGTCGACATCGGCGCCACCGCGCGGCAACGGGTCTGGGCGAGGATGCTGCGCGCAGGCCCGGATAGCAGGGATTTTCCATCGCCGCCGTCCGGCGCTGGCCGAGCAGCACCTCCGCCGCCATCCACAGCGCGTTCTGCGCCCCCAGGTGAGCAGGATCTCGCCCGGGCCGGCGCGATGCCGCGCCGGGGCAGGATGTGAGCGCAGGATGTATTCGACCAGCATCGGGTCGTCGCGTTCGTAGTAATCCGCCGTCAGCGCCTCGAAATCGCGCTTGCCCAGCGCCCGCAGCGCGCATTGCCGCCAGTTGTGGTGGTCGAACAGCCGTCGGATCGGCCTGGCCGTAGATGAACGGATAGGGGTAGCTGCGCCAGTCGGCGGGCTTGGTCGATCCGGCCGGGGCCGGTGAAGCTGCGCCCGATCAGCCGCGACCAGTCGACCCGCCCGTCCTCGGGCCGCGCGGCGCCGGATCGAAGGCCGGGTTGCGCGGCGCGCCGTCGGAGACGAAATAGCCCGACCGGCCGCGCGCGCACAGATAGTCGCTTGAGGCGACCAGGTCGGTATAGGCCAGCGTCACGGTGATCCGGCTGACCCCGAGATGCGTCGGCCAGCTTGCGGCTCGACGGCAGCTTGTCGCCCGGCCGGAACCGGCCCGCGAGGATGCCGTCGGCCACCATCTGCTGGATCTGCTGCTGCAGCGTGCCCGCGACCGTCGGGCGGCGAGGAAGAAGGTCTCGACGGGACGGGCATTCTGGACTTACGGCGCTCTGCGTCTGGACCTATGCATCAGCGCAGAGCCACGGCCCTCCGTCAAGCGGCCCTCCGTCAAGCGGCCCTGTCAAGCGGCCGCCCGTCCGCCCGGTCCGAGCCTGGCCTCAGCCGAACACCCGGCCGAGCGCGCCGTCGATCGCGTCGGTGATCGCGGTCGATGTCGTCGGCCGTCGCGATCAGCGCCGGGGCGAAGCAGAGCGTGTTGTTGAAGCCCGGCAGCGAGCGGTTGGTGGCGCCGATGATCACGCCCTGCGCCATGCAGTCGGCGACCACCGCCTGCACCTGCTTCTCGGCCACCGGGTCCTTCGTGGCGCGGTCGGCGACCAGTTCGGCGCCGCAGAACAGGCCCTTGCCGCGCACGTCGCCGATCACCTTGTGCTTGTCCATCAGCGCCGCCGAGGTTGTCCAGTCATCCGCGCGCCCATCGCGGGTGGTGTTGTCGAGCAGCCCCTCGTCCTCGATGATCCGCATGTTCTCGAGCGCCGCCGCGGGGCCGGCGGTGCAGCCGCCGAAGGTCGAGATGTCGCGGAAATAGCTCATCGGATCGGTCGGGTCGTCCTTGAACATGCTCGAACACCGCCTCGGTCGTGACCGTGCACGAGATCGCCGCGTAGCCCGACGCCACGCCCTTGGCCATGGTCACGAAATCGGGCCGGACCCCGTAGTGCTGGTAGCCGAACCAGGTGCCGGTGCGGCCCGACCCCGCAGACCACCTCGTCGATGTGCAACAGCACGTCGTACTTGCTCGCAGATCTCCTGGACCCGCGGCCAGTAGCCCTCGGGCGGCACGATCACGCCGCCGCCGGCCGTGATCGGCTCGAGGCAGAGCGCGCCGACCGTGTCGGGGCCTTCGCGCAGGATCACCTCTTCGATGGCATCGGCGGCGGCAAGGCCGTAGTTCGGCCGCATCGGGGAACTGGCTGCGGTATTCGAGGCAATGCGGCACCGCGACGAAGCCGTCCGGGAACGGCCCGTACTGCGCCGCGCGCTCCGGCTGGCCGCCCGCCGCCAGCGTGGCGATGGTGGTGCCGTGGTAGTCGCGCTCGCGGTACAGGATCTTGTATTTCCGCCCGCCGTGGTGACGCGCGCGAGATCTGGCGCACCATCTTGAAGACCTTCTCGTTCGCCTCCGAGCCCGAGTTGGAGTAATAGACCCGGGTGAGGCCCGGCATCTTGTCGATCAGCTTCTCGGCGAACAGCGCGCCGGGGATCGAGCCGAGCGAGCCCGGCGAAATAGTTCATGCTTGCACCAGCTGGTCGCGCACCGCATTGGCGATGCGTTCGCGCCCGTAGCCGACGTTGACCGTCCAGACCCCGCCCGAGACCGCGTCGAGCAGCTCCGTCCCGTGCTGGTCCCAGACCCGCATGCCCTTGCCGTCGACGATGATCCGGGGGTCGGCGTTGTCGAGCCCGGCGTGCTGGAACAGGTGGTGCCAGACATGGGCCTTGTCGGCGGCGACAAGCGTGGACATGTCGTTCGGGGCGGGCGCGATATTCATCGGGGGAAACTCCTTGTCGCGAGAGGCGGCGCGCCCCGACAAGGCCACGAATTCCCGGCCCCCGTTAGGGCCAGATCATCTCTTCACGTGAGTCCAGAAGCCGCACTCAAGACGCCGACCTGACGCTGGGCCGCCCGAGGCGCAACTCGGCGGAGCGCGCGTGGCCCTCCATCCCCTCGAACCGGCTGAGATCGCCCGCCGCGCGGGCAAGCGCCTGCGAGGCCGCGCCTGTCGTGCGCTGCCAGGTCACGGTCTTGGTGAACTTCTGCACCGACAGCCCGCCGGTGTAGCGCGCGGCACCCGCCGGTGGGCAGCACGTGGTTCGGCCCCGAGACCTTGTCGCCGAAGGGCACGGTGGTGCCTGTCCCGAGGAACAGCGAACCATAGGCGGTGAGGCGCCCCAGCCACCAGTCGAGATCCGCCGCCATCACGTGCAGATGCTCGGGCGCGTAGACATCCGAGGTCGCGGCCATCTCCTCGTTTGTATCACAGAGCACCACCTCGCCGCGGTCAGCCCAGGCACGATGCGCGACCGAGGCGTTGGGATCGGGCAGGCTGTCGCAGAGCGCAGGGATGCGCGCGATGACCCGCTCGGCGAGCGCGCGCGAAGACGTGACCAGCCAGACCGGGCTGTCGGCCCCGTGCTCGGCCTGGCCGACGAGATCCCAGGCGACCGTCTCGGGGTCGGCGCTGGCATCGGCGATCACCAGCGTGTCGGTGGGCCCCGCGACCATGTCGATGCCGACCCGGCCGAACAGCTGCCGCTTGGCCTCGGCGACGAAAGCATTGCCGGGGCCGACGAGGATGTCGGCGGGCGTCACGCCGTAGAGCCCGAAGGCCATCGCGGCGATCGCCTGGACGCCGCCGAGATTGAGGATGGTGTCCGCGCCCGCGAGATCCATCGCGAAGACCACCGCATCGGGGATGCCCTCGCCGCCGCGCGGCGGGGAGGCGGCGGTCACATGGGTCACGCCCGCGACCCGGGCGGTGGTGACGGTCATCAGTGCGCTGGCGATATGGGCGTAGCGCCCGCCGGGCACGTAACAGCCCGCCGAAGACACCGGGATCTGCTTCTGCCCCGCCCAATGCCCGGGCAGGAGCTCCAGCTCGCAATCGGTGAGTGTCGCCTTCTGCGCCTCGGCGAAACGACGGATATTGTCATGCGCGAAACGGATATTGTCCTGGAGCGATTGCGGGACGCGGCGGACGGCCTCGGCCCGCGCTTCCTCGTCGAGCACCACGGCGCGCTCCCACTTGTCGAAGGTGCGCGCGTAATAGCCCGCCGCATCCTCGCCCTCCTGTTCGATCCGCGCCAGCATGATTGCCACGGTATCGCGCAGATCGGCGCTTTCGCGGGCAGGCCGCGGTTCGGCGCGTTTGAGATAGGTGGCAGCCATTTGTCTACTCCGGTGCGCTGGGGGCTTGAGCGAAGGCGACGATCTCGCCGACCAGGATGTCGAGCGTGTCGACGACCGGCACGGCGGGCGCGAGTCGGTTCGCGATCAAGGAGAACTCGGTGCAGGCGACGAACAGGAGCCCCGCGCCGCGCGCGGTCAACTCGTCGGCCGCTGCGGCGACCGTCTTCGCGGCGCCCGCGCCACCCCCCGCCTTGATCTCGCGGATCGCGGCCAGCATCGGCGCGTCGTCTTCCGGCCAGAGCGTGTCGAGCCCGCGCGCGCCCAGCGCCGCCTCGTAAAGGCCGGTCATTTGCACCGCCGGCGAGGCGAGCAGACCGACGCGCCCGGCCCCGCCGAGCCGGTCGGCCGCGTGGGCGCTGGCCAGCGCCACCATGTCGAGGAAGGGCACGCAGATCGCTGCGCGGATCGCCCCCGCATAGTGATGCGCGGTGTTGCAGGGCATCGCGATGGCCTTGGCCCCGGCGCCTTCGAGCCGTTCCGCCATGGCACCAAGCGTCGGCCCCGGATCCTCGCCCGTCGCCGTCGATGAGATGGGCGATGCGCGACGGCACCTGCGGGTTCATGTCGATCAGCAACGGCACGTGGTCGGCGTCATCACGCGCAGGCACGGCGCGCGATCAGCTTCTGTTGAAGCAGGATCGTCGCCTCCGGGCCCATGCCGCCGAGGATGCCGACCGTGCGGGGCACCTAGAGGGTCACCCAGCGGTCGGCATTGTCGAAGGCGAAATCGTAGCCGCCAAGTGCCGCATCGCCGCCGGTGTGCAGGAACACGATGCGTTCGTCCTTGAACGCGCCCTTGCGCGCGAGGTCGATCAGACCGGCCGCGCCCTTGGCGCGAATAGCAGGGGTCGAGCAGGATGGCCTTCGAGCTCGGCGAACATCCGGATCGCCTCGATGCCGCTTGTCGTCGGCAGGCCGTAGCCTTCGCCGACGTAATCGGTGTTGGCCATCACGTCCTCGCGCTTGACCACCCCGGCGCAGCCGAGCTTTTCGGCGGTGCGGGTAGGCGAGATCGAAGACCATCTGCTCCTGTTTCGGCTGCGGCGCGCGGGTGCCGATGCCGAGCACCGGGACCTGCGCATTCATCGCGCACATGCCGGTCACCAGGCCCGCCTGGGTGCCCGACGAGCCGGTGGCATGCACCACGCGGTCGATCTTCAGGCCGCGGTCGTTGGCCTGTGCCACAAGCTCGAAGGCGCAGTTGACATAGCCGAGCGCGCCGGTCGGGTTCGAGCCGCCACCGGGGATGACGTAGACCTTGCGGCCCTCGGCGCGCTTCTTCTCGGCCGCCGCTTCCATCTCGGCCACCATGTCGTGGCCGCCGGGAAACTTCTGGGTCGTCGCGCCGTGCAGATGGTCGAGCAGCACGTTGCCGTTGGTGTTGTAGTTGGCGTCGTCGATAGCCGGTGCGGTCTTCGAGCAGGATGTGGCAGTCGAGCCCGAGCTTGGCGGCGAAGGCGGCGGTCTGGCGGCCGTGGTTGGTCTGGGTCGCGCCCTGGGTCATCACCATGTCGGCGCCCTGCTCGAGCGCCTCGGCCATCAGGAACTCGAGCTTGCGGGTCTTGTTGCCGCCGGTCGACATGCCGGTGCAATCGTCGCGCTTGATCCAGATCTCGACGCCAAGTTCCTTCGACAGCCGCTTCATCGGCTCCAGCGGTGTCGGCAGATGGGCGAGGTGAACGCGGGGGAAACGGGCGAGGTGCATGGGATGTTCCTTGTTTTGTCAGGCCCGCAGTCGGGCGAAATCCGGGTCATAGGGGCTCGGCGCGATCACCTGCGCGGGGATCAGATCGCCGAGAATGTCGATCGTGGTTTCGGTGCCGGGCGCAGCAAGCTCCGGCAGGACGAAAGCGTAAGCCAGGTTGAGCCCGGTGCGGTAGCCCCAGTCGCCCGAGGTGACGGTGCCGACTACCTCCGTCCCGCGCATCAGCGAGGCCCCGGCATGGGCGGGCGCGTGGGTGCATTCGACCGCAAGGGTCACCAGCTTGCGGCGCGGCCCTTCGGCGCGACGCTTCACAAGCGCGTCGCGGCCGAGGAAATCGCCCTTGTCGAGTTTCACGAAACGGTCGAGCCCGGTCTCGAACGGGTCGAACTCGGTGAGGATGTCGGCCTTCCAGTGCAGAAAGCCCTTCTCGAGCCGCATCGAATCGACCGCGCGGGCGCCGAAGAGCTTGAGGCCGTGGGCTTCGCCCGCCTCCTCGCAGCGCGAGATAGGCGGCATAGAGCGAGGCGTTGGGCACGTGGATCTCATAGGCCAGTTCGCCCGAAAAGCTGACCGCCAGCACCGTGGCGGGCGCGAAGCCGATGAAGCATTCGCGCACCGAGAGCCAGGGAAAGGCCGCTTTCGACCAGTCGCCGCGCGACACCGCCGACAGCACGTCGCGCGCCTTCGGCCCGGCCAGCACCAGGATGGTCTGGTCGTTGGTCAGGCTGCGGATCTGCACGTCCTCGCCGGGGTCCAGATGCTGCGTCAGCCAGTCCATGTCGTGAAATTCGCTGGCCGCCGCCGAGCCGTACCAGACCCGCTCGGGCCCCCGGTCGGAGGCAGGCAGGTTGGCGATGGTCGCCTCGCCTTTGAGCATGCCGTGCTGGTTCAGCAGATAGCCGAGACCCGACCCGGCCCTCGCGCCTGGTGACGTTGCCGCAGAACATCGCGGTCAAGGAAGGCATGCCGATCCGCGCCGGTGATCTCGAACCGGTTGAAGCCGTTGACCTCGCACAGCCCGACGTTCTCGTGCCACGGTTCGCAACCTCTGCCGCCGACCATGTCGAAGGCCTCGTCGAAGCGGAAGCGAGGGGGTGACGTGGAAGTCGGGCGTGGGCTTGATGTACTCGACCCGCTCCCAGCCGTTGACCACGGTGAACTCCGCGCCCTCGGCGGCCAGCACCGGGGTCAGCGGCGTGGTCTTCGCGGGCCGCCCGGCGGGGCGGTGCTCGTGCGGGAAGTGGAAGCGGAACTCGTTCTGGTAATCCTCGATCGCCTTCAGCGCGGTCAGTTCGACATTGGCGTGGCCGGTGAAGCGGCGCGGGTCGATCACCCAGGTGTCGTAGCAGGCCTCGCCATGCACGATCTGCTGCGCCAGCAGCCAGCCATGGCCGCCGCCTTCGCCCAGCCCGGCGCGCAGCCCGATGATGCAGAAGGCATTGCGCTTGCCCGGGATCGGGCCGACCAGCGGCGCGCCGTCGATCGTGTAGGTGATCGGGCCGTTGACCACCGTATGGATGCCGATCTCCATCAGCGCCGGCATCCGCTCGAAGGCGCCTTCGAGCACGTCGGTCATCCGGTCGAGATCGTCGGGGCAGAGCGCGTTGGTGAAGTTCGGGTCGATCCCGTCCATCCCCCAGGTCTTGCAGTCCTGTTCGTAGAACCCGATCAGCAGCCCGTTCTTTTCCTGGCGGCAGTAGTAGTCGCTGATCGGGCAGCGCAGGAGCGGCATCCGGTGGCCGGCGTCGTTGATCGCGGGGATCTCCTCGGTGAGGAAATACTGGTGCTCCATCGAGGCGACCGGATGGTGCACGCCCATCATCGCGCCGACCTCGTTGACCCGGTAGCCGCCGGCATTGACGACGATCTCGCAGTCGATGTCGCCCTTCTCCGTGTGCACCGTCCAGCTGTCATCGGCGTGCTGGGTCAGGCCGGTCACCGGCGTATGGCGATAGACCTCGGCCCCGGCCTTGCGCGCGCGGCGCGCCAGCGCCTGGCAGAGCTGCGCCGGGTCGATGTCGCCGTCGAGCGGATCCCAGAGCCCGCCGAGCAGGTTGTCGGTCGAAATCAGCGGGTGGCGGCGGCGCGCATTCCTCGGCGTCGATCACCTCGAACTCGACGCCCATGCCGCGCGCCATCGAGGCGAAATGGCGGTAGCCGTCCATCTGCGCTTCGGTGTTGGCGAGCCGGATGCCGCCATCGCCGTGGTGGTAGTTGATCGGATAGTCGGGATCGTCCGCCAGTTCCTTGTAGAGCGCGATGGAATGGCGTTTTGAGCCCGACCATCGTCTGGGTCATGCCGAAATTCGTCACCTGCGCCGCCGAATGCCAGGTGGTGCCGCTGGTCAGCTCGTCGCGCTCGACCAGGACCACATCGCTCCAGCCTTCCTGGGTGAGATGATAGAGCGTCGAACACCCGGCGATCCCGCCACCGATAACCACCACACGCGTTGTGCTTTTCATGAGCGACCTCCTGCTTGGGTTCAGAAATCCGCTGCGGGCCCGGCGGTCAACGGGCGGTCGGTAGATGCGAAAATATAAAAACAAGGTTTTGATGAATCGCACGAGTACAATGCGGACTTGCCAAAAGACGGCCACCGGAGTGCTCTGATGCCGGATCAGGAGGCGGAGATATGACGAAGGGACCTGCGAAGAGGGCCGGCCGGACAGCGCGGATGGCACTCCGGGCGCGCGGCCCGGCCGTGAATCCCTGTCCGCCCGGGCAGATCGGCGGCGCCTACACGCCGCTGACCGAAACCGAGATCCGCGCGGTCTACGCGGCCGCGCTCGACCTCTTGGAACGGCTGGGCATGGGCGATGTGCCCGAACGCCTCGCCACCTTGCTTCTGGCGGCCGGGGCCGTGCCCGGCGACGGCGGGCGCATTCTGTTTCCCCGCAGCCTGTGCGAAGACGTGATCGCCGGCGCCTGCAAGCGCTTCGTGTTTCATGGGCGCGATCCGGACCGCTCGATCGAGGTGGGCGGCAATCGCGTGCATTTCGGCACCGGCGGCGCCGCCGTCCAGGTGCTCGACCTCGACAGCGGTCTCTACCGGGCCGCGACGCTTGCCGATCTGCACGATTTCGCCCGGCTCCAGGACCGGCTCACCAATATCAGCTGGTTCACCCGCAACTGCATCGCCACCGACCTGGCCGACCCGTTCGACCTCGACGTCAACACCGCCTACGCGCTGCTTGCCAACACCACCAAACCCGTGGCCACCGCCTTCACCCTCGCCGAACATGTCGCGCCGATCGTCGGCATGTTCGACATTGCCGCGGGGGGAGAGGGGGCCTTCGCCAAGCGGCCCTTCGTGAAAGCCCACGTGAGCCCGGTGATTTCACCGATGCGCTACGGCGCCGACGCGGTGGCGGTGATTTTCGAATGCATCCGCCACAACATTCCGCTCACCTGCATCACCGCGGCGCAGGCGGGCGCCACCGCCCCCGCGCCACTCGCGGGTTTTCTCGCCCAGTCGCTCGCCGAAACGCTGGCGAGCCTCGTCATGGTGCACGCGATCCGCCCCGGTCACCCGATGGTGTTTTCCAACTGGCCCTTTGTCGTTGATTTGCGCACCGGCTCCTTCGCCGGCGGCGGCAGCGAGACGGCGCTGATGAACGCCGCGTCGGCGCAGATCACCAACTGGCTCGGCTTGCCCTCGGGGGTGGCGGCCTCGATGACCGACGCCAAGGCGATCGATGCGCAATACGGGATGGAAAAGGGCATGACCTCGCTCGCCGCCGCGCTGGCGGGCGCCAACATGATCTACGAGAGCTCCGGCATGACGGCCTCGCTGCTGGGGGCAAGCTTCGAGGCCTTCGTGCTCGACGACGAGATGCATTCGGCCAACAACCGGATCCTGCGCGGGATCGAAGTGGGGCCCGACACGCTGGACACGGACGCGATCATCGAAGCGGTGCTCGGCACCGGGCATTTCCTGAGTGCCGACCAGACCATGGCGGCAATGGAGCGGGACTATTTCTACCCGGCGCTGGCCGATCGCAGCTCGCCGGACGCCTGGGCCGCAGGCGGCGCAAGCACCGCCTGGGAGCGGGCGAAGGCGCGGGCGCGGGACTTGTTGGAAACCCATCGACCGCAGTACCTGAGCCCGGCCGAGGACCGGTCCATCCGCGCGCGGTTTCGGATCCAGTCGCCCGAAACGGGGGGCGGGCCAACCTGACCCCTTCGGATGGGCGGCGATCCGGTGGATCAAGGACCCTGTACCAGGACGCCCAGCCCGATATCCGCCAGGCCAGGGAAGATGTTGGATCCTGGACTTCCAGGTTCCGAGCGCCCTGCCCCCCTAGTCCCCTAGGCCCCTAGGCCGCTAGGGGAGTGGACCATGTCTGGAACTAATTATCATGTTAAAACAGCATGTTAAGGCGATCTTGCGTTATCTGCCTGTTAACCTTCGCCCAGTCCCACGCGGCGGGCCCAGATCCCACCGGCCCGGCCCAAGGCGCGTCCCTTCACCGCGTTCGGCCCCAAGTCACCCCGCCGCATCGCCGCCTTCGAACACCCTGAAGCCCGGTGTCAACCACGGGTAGCGTTGGGTCACCGGATCGACGAAGTGCATGTTGATCAGCCGCCGCAGGGATTGGGCGATCAGGGCCGCCATGTTGGGCGGATAGACCTCGGTGGTGAACAGCGACAGGGTCCGGGTGAACTCGCGTCCCGGAAACGGGCACAGGACGATGCGGTCATGAAACCTGCGCGCCCGGCCATAGCAGGTCGGCGTGGTGATCGCCCAGCCGCTGCCTTCCGCGACCATGCCCATGATCGATTGGTTGCTTTCAAGTTCGAACCGGTTGGGCAGGCTGATCCGGGAGCGGCGCAGATGCGCCTCGATCAGGTTGCCGATCACCTGGTTGCGCGAATACCGCAGAAGCGGCAGCTTCCCCTGCCCGGAGGTCAGTGCCTCCGGGTCGGGTGCGTTTTCCGCCGGCAGCGCGAGCACGAAAGGATCGCGCAGAAGCGGGTGCTCGACCAGACCCGAGGTGTCGGAGGCGGGATGCGTGGCGACGCCCGCGTCGAGCTTTCGCTCATAGAGCAGGCGGATGATCTCGTGGCTCGGGCGGGTGTGGTGCATGAAGGTGCACTTGGGCATGGCGCGCGCGAGGAATTGCGCGAGATCCGGCGCAACTTCGCTGTCGAAATCGTCGACCGTGCCGAACCGGAGCTCGCGCGTCTCCGCGAGGTCGCCCGCGATCAGCTCCGTTTCACCCCGCCGGATCGACCGCAGCCCCTCCTCGACATGGCGCGCAAACACGCTGCCGGACGGCGTGAGCACCATCGGCCGGCGGGAATGGTCGAGCAGCTTCACGCCCAGGCTGTCCTCGACCCCGCGCAGGTGATGCGAGATGGTGCTGGCGGACAGCCCGGTCTCGGCCGCCACCTTGCGCACCGACCCCGACCGCGCGACCGCCAGGAAGACTTCGAGCCCGCGCAGGCTCAGGTTGGCACGTTGCATTGGCGATGATCCTAGAGGCGCTCGATCCGGGCTCTACATTCGAAAACATCGAAACTTTAATCCACTTTTGTGACATGTTAGGGTTTTTTTGGACGCGTCGAACGAAAAAGTTGCGAGATGTCCCGAGCCCGTTGTCAAATGGGTCAGAAACAAAAGGCCGAAGGCCAGAACGAACAGGGAGTTCACAATGAAATCGGAAACACTGAAAAAGACCCTTGTCGCGCTTGCGACCAGCACGGCGCTCTTCGGCGCCTCGCAGGCCGCCGCCCAGGGAATCACCGTCGCCTATTTCCTCGAATGGCCGATGCCATTCGAATACGCCAAGCAGATGGGCACCTACGAAGAAGAAATGGGTGTCGACATCGACTGGGTGAGCTTCGAGAGCGGCGTGAAAATGTCGGCGGCGATGGCCTCGGGCGACGTGCAGCTGTCAGTCAGCCAGGGCGTGCCGCCGTTCGTGGTCGCGACCTCGGCCGGCCAGGATCTGCAGATCCTCGACGTTGCCGTGTCCTATGCCGACAACGACAACTGCGTCGTGCGCGCGGAGCTGGAGATCGACAACTCCAACGCCGGGGAGCTGGCCGGCAAGAAGGTCGCCGTGCCGCTCGGCACCGCCGCGCATTACGGCTTCCTCAAGCAGATGAGCCATTTCGGCGTCGATGTCGCCTCGATCGACGTGGTCGACATGGATCCGCCCGACGGCGCCGCCGCCATCGCCCAGGGCGCGGTCGACATGTTCTGCGGCTGGGGCGGCTCGCTGCGCCGCGCGCTCGAGCATGGCAACGTGCTGCTGACCGGCGCCGAGAAGACCGAGCTCGGCATCCTGGTGTTCGACGTGACCTCGGGCCCGGCCGACTGGGTCGCCGAGAACGAGGAGCTGGTCGCCAAGTTCCTCAAGGTGACCGCCGACGCCAACGCGATGTGGGCCGACGAGGCCAACCACGCCGAGATGCTGCCGGTGATCGCCAAGGATGCCGGCATGGACGAGGACGCCACCATGGAGACGATCTCGACCTTCGCCTTCCCGACCATCGATGAGCAGCTGAGCGCAAGCCTGGCTCGGCGGCAACGCGGCCGGCTTCATGAAGGGCGTCGCCGATGTCTTCGTGGAAGCGGGGTCGATCGACGCGGCGCTCGACACCTACGAGAACGCAGTCAACACCGGTCCGCTCTCGACGCTGCAGCGGCATGTAGACCGGTCGAAGCCGCTTTGAGGCGGCTTCACCAATCGGCTTGAAAGCCGATTTCTACGCGATTTCGAAATCGCGTCGGCAAGGCCTTTCGAAAGGCCTTGCCACCCTGCGCGGGACTTCGGTCCGCAAAATCAGGAGGCTCCATGACCGGATTGTCCATCGAAAACATTTCCATGCGGTTTGATATTCCGAACGGCGGCTCGGTCCAGGCCCTTCAGGATGTCTCGCTGCATCTGAACGAAGGCGAGCTTCTGAGCGTGCTGGGCCCGTCGGGCTGCGGCAAGACCACCTTGCTCAACATCGTCGCGGGCTTCCTCGCGCCGACCGAGGGTCGGTCGTGCTGAACGGCCACAATGTCACCGGCCCCGATGCCGAACGCGGCATGGTGTTCCAGCAGGGCGCGCTGTTCGAATGGATGGACGTGCGCGACAACGTCAGCTTTCGGCCCGCGCATGAAGGGCCAGAAGGAAGCCGCACTGGGGCGAGCATGTCGACCACCTGCTCGACGTCACCGGCCTGGCCGATTTCAAGGACAAGGCGATCTACGAGCTGTCCGGCGGCATGCAGCAGCGCGTCGCGCTGGCGCGCTGCCTCGCCAACGACCCCGACGTGATCCTGATGGACGAGCCGCTCGGCGCGCTCGACGCGCTGACCCGCGAGAAGATGCAGGGGCTGGTGCTGAAGCTCTGGAAGGAGACCGGCAAGACCATCATCCTCATCACCCATTCGGTCGAAGAGGCGATCCTGCTGGGCGAGCGGCTGATCGTGATGGCCCCGCGCCCCGGGCGCATCCACAAGGAATACCAGCTGCCCTTCGCCGACATGGGCGTGAACGCCGATCTGCGTGAGGTGAAACACGCCGACGGCTATGCCAAGACCCGCGAAGAGATCCTCGAAATGATCTGGGACATGGAAGAGGAAATCATGGGCCGCACGGAGGCAGCGCAATGACCGGGCTTTTCATTCTCTTCGTCTATATCGCGATCTTCGTCATTTCCTCGTTGGCGGTGAAGTTCTTCGTGCATCGCACGACGCAAAGACTACACCTCGCTCAAGACCGTCACCTTCGGCGACGAAAGCACGGTGCGGCCCAACCGGATCGCCTCGGTCGTCTCGGTGGCGACGGTGTTCCTGATCTGGGGGTCCTTCACCGGGTCCGCCTGGGTGCCGGGCTTTCTGCATGCCCCCGCGCCCTTCGTCGGCGAGACCTCGTTCACCTATACGCTCGAAGGCCCCGACGGCACCCGCGACGACGCGGTGGTGCATGTGCGGGTGTTCGATTTCGGCGACGACGTCGCCGATTTCGAGGTCGATCCCGGCGACGGCATGGCGCGCGACGACGCGGTGGCGATGAACGCCTCGCGCTCGGCGACGATCCTGTTCGACAAGAACGACGAGGTCGATCGCAAGGCGGGCGCCAGGGTGGTCGCGATCGACGGGGTCGAGATCACCTCGGACGAGGCGATCCGCACCGACGCCGGCCGCTTCGCGCTGACCGCCAAGGGCGCGATCAGCTTCGCGCCGCCGGGCGGGCTCCAGATGGAGCCGATCTGGCTGCCGCCGCCGGAAGCCGTGGTCAAACGGTTCATCGACGTCAGCCGCAACGGGTTTCGCAACTACAAGCTGCACGAGCATCTCGGGATCTCGCTGTTTCGGGTGATCGCGGGCTTCTTCCTCGGCGCGCTGGTCGGGATTCCGCTCGGCTATGCGATGGGCCTGTCGGACTGGTTCCGTGGCTGGTTCGACCCGATCGTCGAATTCATGCGCCCCGTGCCGCCGCTCGCGCTCATCCCGCTGATGATCATCTGGTTCGGCATCGGCGAGGTGTCGAAGATCATCCTGCTGTTCCTGGCCGCCCTCTGGATCATGGCGATCGCGTCAAGGTCGGGGGTGTCCGGGGTGAACATCGCCAAGATCCATGCCGCCTATTCGCTGGGGGCGAAGAAACACCAGATCATGAGCCACGTGATCGTGCCCAATTCCCTGCCCGAGATCTTCACCGGCGCACGGGTCGCCATGGGCGTGTGCTGGGGGACCGTCGTGGCCGCCGAACTCGTCGCCGCCGAGAACGGGATCGGCATGATGATCATGGCGGCCTCGAAATTCCAGCAGACCGACATCGTGCTGATGGGGATCATCGTGATCGGGGTCGTCGGATTCGGGATCGACATCCTGGTGCGCAAGGCCGAGAGCTTCCTGGTGCCCTGGAAGGGCCGCAGCTGACCGGATTTCAGACGAACGCCAGCGGGGCCGAACTCTCCCGGCTGACCCCTGCCAGACCCATCGATGATCGCGCCTGAACACGGGCGCGATCATCGCTTCAACGGGTGGAAATCCTTTGTCGCCAAGAGGGACGCGGCGGCGATCATCAGCCCGCCGCAGATCTTGTTCGCGAGACCGGACGCATGGCGCTTGAGAGCTGCTGCCGCTCTCGCGCCCAGCCACCCCCACACCAAAAGGATCGCCCCGTCGACGACGAGGTAGGTCAGGCCGAGGATGAGAAGCTGTGGCATGACCGGGCGTGCCGGGTCGATGAACTGGGGAAAGAGCGCGCCGAAAAAAACAACCGCGAACGGGTTGGCCATCGAGGTCACGAACCCTTGCCGAAAGAGACGCAGGCGAGATCCGCTTGAGCTGGCTTCGGTCTCCAGTTTGCCGCTCCGGGCCAGGACGAGCCGGAGCCCGATCCAAACGAGATAGGCCACGCCGAACCACTTGATCCAGAGAAACGCTGTTGCCGAGGTTGCGATGATGGCCGCGAGACCGAAGGCCGCCGCGATCATTTGAAGACAGTTGGCGGTGAGGTCCCCTGCCGCCGTCAGCAAGCTGCGCCGCAAGCCGTATCTGATGCTGTTGGAGACAATCAGCAGCTGGCTCGTGTCCGGGGGAGACGCGAAGAAGACCGCGACGGCAGCGAGATAGACCAGGTAGGTTTCCAACAGCATTCGAGGCGTCTCCTTTGCGCGGGCGCGGACGATGCCCCGCAACACCATGTCCCGGCGTTGCCGCAAGATCCACTTTGTGCCGCAGATCCGACACCCGGGACAAGGCACGCCCGCGCGGGTTTCTGGGCAAACCTGTCCTCTTGTCGGCCCCGCGACCGTGCCAACCTGGCCACACGATGCCACATATCCGGAAAGGCGCATACCTCCCCAAGCCGGCGCTTGGGTCCGGCCGCAAGAACGTCTGGACAATCGCCGGCATTAGTGGCGACATGAGCCATAGATCATCGCCACGGGGGAAAATCGACATGAAAACCATTCTGACGGCACTCTGCGCCACGCTCGTTGCCACGGCCGCCACGGCCCAGGGCGAATGCGCCGCGGGCAAGACGCTCGAAGACGGCGTGCTGACCATCGCCACCGGCAACCCGGCCTATTTCCCCTGGGTGATCGACGACGCCCCGGAGACGAAGCAGGGCTTCGAGGCGGCCGTCGCCTATGCCATCGCAAACGAGATGGGCTTCGAAGACGACGCCGTGACCTGGGTGCGCACCTCCTTCGACGAGGCGATCCAGCCCGGCGCCAAGAACTTCGACATCAACATGCAGCAGTACTCGATCACCCCCGAACGGGAGGAGATGGTCGATTTCTCGCTGCCCTACTACACCTCGGCCATGGCCATCCTGACCACCGGAACCGTGGTCGACGCGGTCGGCAGCCCGGCGCCCGAAGCCCTCAAGGGCCTGCTCTGGGGCGCCATGGCCGGCACCACCGGGGCGACGATGATCGACGACGCCATCGCGCCCGAAAAGGACGTGCTGCTCTATAACGACAACACCGACGTGACGGCGGCGATCCAGGCCGGCCAGATCGACGCCGCGCTCTTCGATCTGCCGACGGCGCTCTTCCTGTCTGCCGTGACCGTCGAAAACGGGGCGCTGCTCGGACAGTTTCCGGCCGACCGTTCGCAGAACCCCGACCAGTTCGGGATCCTGATGGAAGACGGCAACCCGCTGAAGGAATGTGTCGATGCCGCGATCGAGGCGCTGACGGCCTCTGGGCAGCTGGCCGCGCTGGAAGCGGAATGGCTGGCCGCGGCCACGGGTGTGCCGGTCATCGAATAAGACCGGCTACCGAGAAAGAAGGGGGCCCGCTGCCTCGATGTCCGACACAAGCGATACGACCGCACGCCCGGGACGGCGTGCGGTCTACGAGGCGGCGCTGCGCAGGCGGTCGATGCGGATCGCCGCGACGTCGACCGCCGCCGTAATCCTCGCGATCATCCTGCTGGTCCCGCTGGCGCCCGGCTGGGAGGCGGTGAAGAAAAGCTTCTTCAACGGTCCGATCTTCTCCAAGACCTTCCCCGGACTTCTCAACGCCTTCGTGCTCGACATCGCGATCTTCGCCTGGTCGTTGCCGCTGATCGCGATCCTGTCGCTCGTGGTCGCGATCTGCCGCGACATCCAGCGGCCCGCGCTCTACCCGCTCAAGCTTTTCGCGACGCTCTACACCGATATCTTCCGCGGCCTGCCGGTGATCCTGGTGATCTACCTGATCGGCTTCGGCGTGCCGGGCCTGGGGCTCCCACGGCCCTGGAACAGTCCGTACATCTGGGGCTCGCTGGCGCTCATCCTGGTCTACTCGGCCTATGTCGCCGAGGTGATCCGCTCCGGCATCGAATCGATCCACAAGAGCCAGCGCTCGGCCGCGCTTTCACTCGGCCTCTCGCCCGGCGACACGATGCGCTTCGTGGTCCTGCCGCAGGCGTTGCGCAACGTGGTGCCGGCCAACATGAACCTGGTGATCGCGCTGCAGAAGGACGTCGCCCTGCTGTCCTTTGTCGGCCCGGTCGAGATCTTCCGCCAGGCGGGCGTCTACAAATCGCTCTACGCGAACTTCACCCCTTACGTGGGCGCGGCGCTGATCTTCCTGATCATCACCATCCCCGCGACCCGCTACGCCGACTACCTGATGCACAAGCGCCGGCGGCTCGAACAATGAACGCGATGTTGCGGCTCGTTGGCATACAGAAGAGTTTCGGCACGCACCACGTGCTGCGCGGGATCGACCTCGCGGTGAACAAGGGCGAGATGGTCTGCCTGATCGGCGCCTCCGGGTCCGGCAAGTCGACCCTGTTGCGCGCCATCAACCTGCTCGACCCGATCGACGACGGCGAGATCATCTTCGACGGGGTCGACATCGCCGAACCGGGGCTCGACCCGCAGCCGGTGCGCCAGCGGATCGGGCTGGTGTTCCAGTCGTTCAACCTCTTTCCCCACATGAGCGCCGAGGCGAACGTGATGCTCGCGCCGGGCCGGGTGAAGGGCTTGCGCAAGGCGGAGTTGAAGGCGCCGGTGACCGAGCTGTTTCGGCGGTTCGGGCTTGGCGACCGGATGGGGCACTACCCCGACCAGCTCTCCGGCGGCCAGCAGCAGCGGGTCGCCATCATCCGGGCGCTGGCGATGCAGCCGGAGATCCTGCTGTTCGACGAGATCACCTCGGCGCTCGACCCGGAGCTTGTCGCCGAGGTGCTCGATGTACTGCGACAGCTGCGCGAGGAGGGCATGACGATGATCCTCGCCACTCACGAGATGGGCTTCGCGCGCGAACTGGCCGACAAGGTCTGCTTCCTCGATGCGGGCCGTATCCTCGAAGCCGGCCCGCCTGCCCAGATCTTCGACAACCCCAAACAGGAGCGCACCCGGCAGTTTCTGTCCCAGCTGTTGTGACAGGGACCGCGGGCCGCGCGGGACGACCCCCGCCCGCCGCGCGCCTAGGCGGTCGGCACGATGGCGCCCGGCGCCCCGATCACCTGCATGGCCAGCGCATGCGCCTGTCGCGCCGCCTCGGCGCCGGAGGCCCCGGTGAGCAGCGCGGCAAGAAAGGCCGCGTTGAAGCTGTCGCCGGCGGCGGTGGTATCGACCACTTTCTCGGCCGCCGGAAAGGTGCCGACCGGCGCGTCCGGATCGAGCGGCAGCGGTCCCGCCGCCCCACGTTTCAACGCGCCTTCGGTCAGTCCGTAGCTCTGGAACCGGGCCAGCACCGCCTCGGCGTCCGCGTCGCCGAACAGCGCCATTTCGTCGTCGAGCGAGGGCAGGGCGATATCGCACACGCCCCAGGCCATCTCCATCGCGTCGCGGGCCACGTCCGCGCTGTGCCACAGCCGCGGCCGGTAGTTGCTGTCGAAGGCCACCTTGCCTGGAAAACCCGCGAGATAGGCGATCAGCGCGGTCCGGATCAGCGGTGGCAGGATCGCGAGGGTGATGCCCGAGAAATACACCAGGTCCGCCCCGTGCAGCGCGTCGAACCCGTCCATGAACAGGGTGCGCGCCGCCGAATGATCGCGCCAATACGCGAAGCTGCGTTCGCCCGCCGCGTCGACCGCGATCGAGTAGATCCCCGGCAAGCGCTCGGGGTGCCGCCGGATCAGCCCGGTGCCCACGCCTTGCGCTTCGAAGAAGGCGAGCATCCGGTCCGAAAGCGCGTCTTCCCCGACCACGGTGGCGAAGTCGACCGCCCTCTCCGGCAAGGCCCGCGCCAAGTAGACGGCGGTGTTGAACGTGTCACCGGCAAAGCCGATCTGACGCCCGGGCGCGTCGATACTGAGTTCGATCATCGCCTCGCCGGCGCAGACAACTTTCATGGAGACCCTCTCACATCACCGCGCCGATCTGCCAGGGCACGAATTCGTGCGCCCCCAGACCCAGCGCCTCGCTCTTGGTGACCTCTCCCGAGGCCACCCGCAAAATCGCATCGTAGATCTCCCGCCCCTTGGTGGGAATCTCCGTGCCCCGGCTTACGATATCGCCGCAGCCGATGTCCATGTCGTCTCGCATCTCGGCAAAAAGCCGGTCGTTGGTCGCGAGCTTCAGGGTCGGTGCAGGCTTCGAGCCGAAGGCCGAGCCGCGTCCGGTGGTGAAGACGACGATCTGCGCGCCGCCGGCGATCTGGCCGGTCACCGAGACCGGGTCGTACCCGGGTGTGTCCATGAAGACGAGCCCGCGTGTGTCGACCCGCGCGGCATAGTCGTAGAAAGCGCGCAGAGGGGTCGCGCCGGCCTTGGCCACCGCGCCGAGGCTCTTTTCGAGGATCGTGGTGATCCCGCCTTGCTTGTTGCCGGGCGAGGGGTTGTTGTCCATCGTACCGCCATTCGCTGCCGTATAGTCTTCCCACCACGTGAGGCAGGCGCGCAGACGGTCGGATGTCTGCGGATCGGTGCGCCCGAGCAGGAGCCCCTCGGCGCCGTAGATCTCCGGCGTCTCCGACAGGATCACGCTGCCGCCCTGCCCGACGATGAGGTCGGAGGCCGCGCCCAGCGCGGGGTTGGCGGTGATGCCCGACAGCCCGTCGGACCCGCCGCATTGCAGCCCGATCGTCAGCGCCGATACCGGGCAAGGCGTGCGGCGCACCGCGTTCACCTCCGGCAGGATATCCCGCACGTGGCGCTTGATCGCGTCGATCGTGGCGCGGGTGCCGCCGGTCTCCTGGATCGTCAGCGCATGGACCTGGCCGGGCGTGGCCGCGCCATGGCGCGCCTGCATCCGGCCGATCTGCATGACCTCGCAGCCGAGCCCGACGAACACCGCCGCGCCGACGTTGGGATGGGTGGCATAGCCCCAGAGCACCCGCTCGAGGATATCGGCCCCCCGGCCCGTCGCCGCCATGCCGCAGCCGGTGCCGTGGGCGAAGGCCGCGATGCCGTCGATATTGGGAAAGGCGTCAAGCGCGCCCTCGGCCGTGAGCTCGTCGGCCGCGCGGTTGATCACCGTCGCCGAGCAGTTCACCGTGGCGCAGAGCGCGAGGAAATTGCGGGTCCCGACCCGTCCGTCGGCCCGCTTGTAGCCCATGAACAACGCCGGCTCCACGCGCGGCACAGCCGCTTCGGCCGCCGCCAGGTCGGCGCCGACATCGTAGTTTCGGTCGTGATCGGAGAAGGCGCAGTTGTGCGTGTGGACGTGATCGCCCGGGGCGATGTCGGCGGTCGCGGCGCCGATCACATGGCCGAACTTTAGCACGGGATCGCCCTTGGCAACGGCGACGCGGGCGAGCTTGTGGCCGGCAGACAGCGCCCGGTCGACCGGCCCAAACCCGAGCGGGTCTTTCCCCGCTTCCACCCGACGGGTGACGACCGCGACGGTGTCCGCTGGATGAAGGATCAGGGTATCAGCCACCGGAATGCTCCAGGGCGCGGATCACCCCGCGCAATTCGGCAAGCCCTCTCAAACGCCCGATCAGCGGGTAGCCCGGCACGTTGTCGCGCTCGTGGTCGAAGGCGATCTCGTGGCCGTGGTCGGGCCGGAACGGGATCTCGGCATCCGAGCGCCCTTCGGCGCGCCGGCGCGCTTCCTCGTCCAGCAGCGCTTTGGCGAGATCGACCATGTCGGTGTCGCCGCCCAGATGCGCGGCCTCTTCGAAAGAGCCGTCGGGGTCTTTCGCCACGTTGCGCAGGTGGGCGAAATGGATGCGCGGGCCGAAGCGCCGCGCCATCGCGGGCAGATCGTTGGTCGGATGCGCGCCGAAGCTCCCCGAACAGAGCGTGAGCCCGTTGGCGAGGCTGTCGTGGGCCCCCAGCACCCAGGCCGCGTCGTCTGCCGAAGACACCACCCGCGGCAGGCCCAGGATGTCGCGCGGCGGATCGTCGGCATGGACCCCGAGCTTCACGCCGAGCTCTTCGGCGGTGGGCACCACCTCGTCGAGGAAGCGTTTGAAATTCGCCCGGATCTCGTCGTGACCGATTCCGTCGTAGAGGGCGAGCTGGGATTTGAGCCCGTCGATATCGTAGCGGTCGAACGCGCCCGGCAGGCCCGACATGATCGAGCCGAGCAGCGCCGCGCGGTCGTCCTCGGTGGAAGCCTCGAACCAGACCCGGCCGCGCTCGACTACCTCGGGGAGGTAATCCGCCTCTGCGCCCTTGCGTTCAAGCATGAACACTTCGAAAGCCGCCATCCGGTAGGCCTCGAACCGCAGGCAGGTCGCGCCCGTGGCGGTGGGCGATTTCAGGTCGGTCCGGGTCCAGTCGAGGATCGGCATGAAGTTGTAACAGATCGTGGTCACGCCTTCGGCGGCGAGGTTGGCCATCGACTGGCGGTAGGTGGCGAACAGCGCGGACAGATCGCCGTCGCCGCGCTTGATCCGCTCGTGGACCGGCAGGCTTTCGACCACGTCCCAGGTGAAACCCGGCGGCTTCGATGATCTGTTTGCGTTTGGCGATTGCCTCGCGTGACCATACCTCGCCGTATGGGACTTCGTGGAGCGCATTGACGATGCCACTTGCCCCGGTCTGGGCAATGTCGCCCAGCCGGATCGGGTCGAGATCGGGTCCGTACCAACGCCAGGTTTCTCTCATCGGGTGGCCACCTCCATGGCTTTGTGCACGCCCTCCTCGTCCAGGAGCGCATAGGCCGCCCCGACCGGGGCCCGCAGCAGCGCGGCGAGGTCTGGCGGGAACACTTCGCGCAGGTCGAGCAGCGCGGCGACCTTGTCTTCGGGCGTGTTCGCCGCATCCGACAGCGCCTTCAACCGATCGGCCAGCGGGTCGCGCACGTCGATCGGCGCGCCGGTCAGGTCGACCCCCGAGACGTAGCGCATCCAGGCGGCAATCGCGAGGATCAGCCCCGGGGTGCTGCGCCCGGCGGCCAAGCTCTCGGCCACCGTGCCGAGGATGCGCTGGGGCAGTTTCTGGCTGCCGTCCATGGCGATCTGCCAGGTCCGGTGGCGGATCGCCGGGTTGGCATAACGCGCGTGCAGCGCCCCGGCGTAGTCGCGCAAGCGAAACCCCCGGCGGCGCCTCGACGGCGGGGATGATTTCGTTTTCCCAGAGCCCGTCGACGAACCGGGCGAAACCCGGGTCGGCCATGCAATCGGCGATGGTCTCATGCCCGGCGAGATAGCCGAGATAGGCGAGCGGGCTGTGGGTGCCGTTCAGCATCCTCAGCTTCATGTGCTCGTAGGGCGTGACGTCATCGACCATCTGCGCCCCTACCGCCCCCCAATCGGGCCGGTCGCCGACGAAGCTGTCCTCGATCACCCATTGCCGGAACGGTTCGTGGACCACGGGGGCTTCGTCGTGAAAGCCGGTCAGCGTCTCGACCCGCGCGATGTCTTCGGGCTTGGTCGCGGGCGCGATCCGGTCGACCATCGTCGACGGGAACCGGCCCTCTGCGGCGATCCAGTCGGCAAGGCCGGGATCGATCTCGCGCGCCAGCGCCACCACGACACCGCGCACGACCGCGCCGTTGGAGGGGAGGTTGTCGCAGGTGAGCACGGTGAAGGGCGCAAGCCCGGCGGCGCGGCGCATCTCCAGCGCGCGCACCAGGAAGCCCGGCGCCGAGACCGGCAGCGGCGCGGCGATGTCGTGGACAACATCCGGGTGGGTATGGTTGAGTGCGCCGGTGGCCGGTTCGTGGCAATAGCCCTTCTCGGTCACCGTGAGGCTGACGATCCTGGTGGCCGGATCGGCCATCAGCGCCAGCACCGCGCCCGGGTCTTCGCGCGCGACCAGCACCTCGCGCACCACCTCCACCCGGCGGGCCACGTCGCCCTCGGGCCCGAGCTCGAGCGCGATGTAGGCCCCGCCCTGCGGCGCCAGCGCGTCGCGCATATGGGCCGATTGCAGCGACACGCCGGTGATGCCCCAGTCGCGCCCCGAGGGATTGGCCGAGGCGGCGACGGCCTCCTCGGTGTAGATCGCGCCGTGCGACCGGAAGAAGGCACCGAGGCCAAGGTGGACGATGCCAGCACCAGGCGCCGGCGCGGTGCGGGTCAGGCGTTTAGCGGGCAAGCCAGCCTCCATCGACATTGAGCACCGCGCCGTGGATGTAGCGCGCGGCCCCGGAACACAGGAAGGCGGCGGTGCCGCCGATATCCGACGGGTCGCCCCAGCGCCCGGCCGGGATGCGCTCGAGGATCGCGGTGTTGCGCACCGGATCGGCGCGCAGCGCCGTGGTGTTGTTGGTCGCGATATAGCCCGGCGCGATGGCGTTGACGTTGATGCCCTTCGCCGCCCATTCGTTGGCGAGGATCTTGGTCAGCCCCGCCACGCCATGTTTCGACGCCGTGTAGGACGGCACGCGGATGCCGCCCTGGAACGACAGAAGCGAGGCGATGTTGACGACCGCCGCCGGGGCATTGCCGTCCGCGAAGCAGGCCTTGGCGAAGGCCTGCGTGGTGAAGAACAGCGCCTTGAGGTTGACGTCCATCACGTCGTCCCAGTCGGCCTCGCCGAAATCGACGCTGTCTTCGCGCCGGATGATCCCGGCGTTGTTGACGAGGATGTCGAGTAGCCCGCGCCGGCAAAGGCATCGCGCGCCGCCATCGGGTCGGCGAAGTCGAGCAGCAGGGTCTCGGCTTCGCCGCCGGCCGCCTCGATCAGCGCCACGGTCTCGTCGCAGCCGCGCCGCCCGGCGCAGATGACCCGCGCGCCCTGCGCGGCCGAGCGAGACGGCGATCGCCTGACCGATCCCGGTGTTGGCGCCGGTGACGAGGGCGCGCCGGCCTTCGAGCGAAAACGGGTTCATTTCATGTCCCCGGGCTGACATGAAGTCCATGTCGGTGAAATCGACATTGTCGCCCGCCATCGCCCAGATGAAGCTGTAGGAGCCGATCCCGGCGCCCGCAGTGGATCGACCAGGTCGGGCTGATCGCGGCCTGTTCGTTGGCCGATGACCATGTGACGGGTTTCCTGCGGTTCGCCCATCAGGTGGATGACCCGCGATGCGTCGTCCATGCCCCAGTAGAGATAGGCCTCCATCCGGCGGTCATGGACATGGCAGGGCATGGTGTTCCAGACCGAGCCTTCGAGCAGCGTCGTGTAACCGAGCACCAGCTGGCAGCTTTCCATCACCAGCGGGTGGATGAACTGGTTGATGACCCGCTTGTTGGAGGTCTCCGTCGCGCCCAGCTCGACCTTGGCCGCTTCGCCGAGGGTGATGAGCCGGTTGGGGAAGCTGGCATGGGCCGGGGTCGAGACGATGTAGAACCGGCCCTGGCCCGCGAACGTGACCGCGCCGTTGCCCTTGCCGAGATAGAGCACGTCGCCCTTTTCAAGCGTGTAGCTCTCGTCGCCGGTCGACACGGTGCCGGTGTCGCCGATGTTGACGATGCCCATCTCGCGCCGTTCGAGGAAAGTGCTGGTGCGGGTCTCGGCGACCTTGTCGAGCACCAGTTCGCCGCCCGCGGGCACGGCGCCGCCCACGGTCATGCGGTCGTAATGGGTGTAGACCAGGCGGATCTCGCGGTCTGCGAACATGCCTGTCGCCAGGAAGTGCTGGCGCAACTCCTCGGTGCCCATGGTGCGGGCATGGTCGGGGTGAATGGCGTGGCGTGTTTCAACGGTGAGCATCGGGGTTCCTTTCAGAGAATAACGTCGCGGCGCGGTGTGAAGCTGTCTGTGTGGCTGCCGGGAGCGGCGCGGATGAAATCATGGTGACCGCCCGCGGATCTGGCACACCGGGGCTGATCGGATCGGGACCGGCATCCTGCGATGCCTTTGGCTGTGCCCATGCCGTGGTCGCTTCCAGGGTGCGTCACAGCCGGTAGGCCTTGCGGGCCAGCCGGTGGGCGAGGTCCTGGATGGTCTCGAACGCCTCGTCCTCGCGCAGCCGCCCGGTGGCGACCAGGGTGGCAAGAAATCCGGCGTCGACCCGGCGGGCCACGTCGTGGCGTGCCGGGATCGACATGAAGGCGCGGGTGTCGTCGTTGAAGCCGACGGTGTTGTAGAACCCGGCCGTCTCGGTCGTCATCTCGCGGTAGCGGCGCATCCCCTCGGGGCTGTCGTGGAACCACCAGGCCGGCCCGAGCTTCAGCGCCGGGTAGACACCGGCGAGCGGCGCCAGTTCGCGGGCGTAGACGGTCTCGTCGAGGGTGAACAGGATCACCGTGAGATCGGGCTCTTCGCCGACCGCGTCGAGCAGCGGCTTCAGCGCTTGCACGTAGTCGGTGCGGGTCGGGATATCGAACCCCTTGTCGCGGCCGAAACGGGCGAGGACCGGGCCCGAATGGTTGCGGTGGGAGCCTGGGTGGATCTGCATCACCAGCCCGTCGTCGAGGCTCATCTTCGCCATTTCGGTCAGCATCTGGCCGCGGAAGGCTTCGCGCGCGTCTGCGTCGGCCTTGCCGGACATCACCGTGCCGTAGAGCGCCGCGGCCGCGGCTGTGTCGAGGTTCTCGGTATGCGCCGTCGGGTGGCCGTGGTCGGTCGAGGTGGCGCCCATCTCCTTGAAAAAGGCGCGCCGGACCCGGTGGGCGTCGAGATAGTCCTGCCAGCTTGTGCCGGGCGTCGCCCGCCAGCGCGCAGAATTCCGCGACATTGTCGGTGAAGCCTTCGAAATCCGGATCGACCACCGGGTCGGGCCGGTAGGCGGTGATGACCCGGCCTGTCCAGCCGCACTCGCGGATCATCCGGTGCCACTTCAGGTCGTCGAGCGGGCTCTCGGTGGTGGCGATCACCTCGATGTTGAACCGCTCGAACAGCGCGCGGGGGCGATACTCGGGCGTGCCGAGCTTTTGCGAGATGTGGTCGTAGTAGGCGTCCGCCGTCTCGGCCGACAGCGGCACGTCGAGGCCGAAGACCTTCTCGAAGGCATGGTCGAGCCAGACCCGGGTCGGGGTGCCGCGGAACAGGTGGTAGTTCTCGGCGAGCAGGCGCCAGATCTTGCGGCCGTCGGTTTCCGTCGGCCCGCCGTCGACCCGGGCAACCCCCATCGCCTCGAGCGGCACGCCCTGGCTGTGGAGCATCCGGAAGACGTAGTGGTCGGGGGTGACGAACAGTTGCGCGGGGTCGGGGAAGGGCGCGTTTTCGGCGAACCAGCGCGGGTCGGTATGGCCATGGGGAGAGATGATCGGGGCATCGGCGACCGTATCGTAAAGCGCGCGCGCCAGGGGTCTCACCGAGGGTTCGACCGGCAAAAGGCGGTCTTCGTGGAGCAATGCCATGGGAAACCTTCCCTCCCGTTTTGAATCGACTGACTGTAGACGCGGCCGTACTGATATACTAATATGCTAGTCTACAAGACGTCAACGGAGAATCCAGATGACCGGCCCTGTCACCACGCCGCAACGGGCCGCCGCGGCCCGCCCTTCGGTCACCGACCAGGTGTTCGACGCGTTGCAGCGGCAGGTGCTGACGCTCGAACTTCCACCCGGCACGCGGATTTCCGAGGTCGAGGTGGCCAAGACCCTCGACGTGTCGCGCCAGCCGGTCCGCGATGCCTTCTACCGGCTTTCCAAGCTCGGATATCTCCTGATCCGGCCGCAGCGCGCGACCACCGTCTCGCTGATCTCGCAGGCCGCGGTCATGCAGGCCCGGTTCATCCGGACGGCGCTGGAAGTCGAGACGGTCGCGGTTGCGGCCACCGCGCTCGGCGAAGACGACCTCGATGCGCTGGCCGAGATCCTCGACCGTCAGAAACAGGCGGTGGACGCTGAGGACCGGCCCGCATTCCACCAGCTCGACGATCTCTTCCACTACGAGATCTGCACCCGCGCCGGGCTTGGCTTCGTCTGGGAACTGGTGGCCGAGAACAAGGGCCACATGGACCGGGTGCGGATGCTGTCGCTGTCGTTCGCCTCCGAACGGGCCTATCAGGATCACCTGCAGATCTTCGCGGCCCTGAAGGCCCGCGACGCCGCGCGCGCGGTGCAGACCATGCGCGACCATCTCTCGCGCATCACGCTGCTGATCGACCGTATCCGCGATGAAAACCGCGACTGGTTCGCCGACGACTGACGCCCGCCAACGCGCCGCCATCAGCCTGCGCGCCGGCGCGGCGGGCGATGTGACGGGCCATCCGATGCCGGCGGCCCGGGTCGATCAGGAGGCCATGCACGCCTGGGCCGCGGCGCATGTCGACCCTCTCGGCCGGCTCGGGGGCGACCCCGCCAACGCGATCGCGCCAGGCACGAAAGACCTGCGGGTCGCAACGGGGCTGGACTATACCTGGGCCGCTCCGGTAACGGGAACATCGGTGGGCAACCCGCGCACCACACGCGCGGTCGCCACCGGTGTGACGCGGCAGCAGCTCCGGGAAGGGCGAGACATGACATATTGCGTTGGGATGATGCTCGAGGCCGGGCTCGTCTTCATGTCGGACACCCGCACCAACGCGGGCGTCGACAATATCTCCACCTTCCGCAAGATGGTGACCTGGGAAGTGCCCGGCGAGCGGTCGCTGACGCTTTTGAGCGCCGGCAACCTCGCCACAACGCAGGCCCTGGTCTCGCTCATCGACGAGCGCACCAAGACGCCGGAACAGCGCGATCCCTCGATCTTCCGGGTCCCCTCGATGTTTCAGGCCGCCCGGCACGTGGCCGAAACGCTGCAGACCCTGATCGGCGAACATGCCGAGGCCGGTCAACAGGCTGACAGCACCTTCCACGCGACCCTGATCCTCGGTGGCCAGATCGCCGGTGGCCCGCCGCGATTGTTCCTGATCTACCCGGAGGGCAATTTCATCGAGGCCGGGACGGACACGCCCTTCTTCCAGATCGGCGAGACCAAATATGGCCGCCCGATCCTGGTGCGCGCCTATGACAAGGCGATGACCTTCGAGGAAGCAGTGAAGCTCCTGCTGGTAAGCTTCGATTCGACGGTGAAAGCCAACCTGTCGGTGGGCGTGCCGTTCGACTTCCACCTCTACCAGGCCGGCAGCCTCAAGACCGGGCGGGTCGGGCGGATCGAGCGGGGCGACCCGTATTACACCGCGCTGAGCACCGGATGGGGCGATGCGCTGAAGCACGCGCTCGACAGCCTGCCGGACTTCACGCTCGACGACAGGTGAGCGCCGAAGCCGGCGCGCGCCTTCGGCGGGCGGTTGTTTCCTGGCCAGGTCACGCCAATTCCGCCAAAATAGTGCGCAATGGCGGACTCCGCTCTGTTTTCCCCGACCGGATCCTTTTGCCGCAGGCGTGCCCCGGCCCATGTTCGGCGGGCAAGGTGCCTAGGGTTCCGCCTCGTCACGACGAGGGACAGGTCCGAGAGACACCACCGCGCCGGCAAATTCCGGCCCGGTACACGGCGGGGCAAAAACCCGGGAGACCACTGCGACGGGATCTGGCCGTTCTCCCCGTTCCGCCTCGGCCCTCCCGACGACCTCGCGCCAGGTGCCACGTCGAAAAGGGGATGACCCATGATCGCCGGACGCGTTCTCGCAGCCACCACCACAAGCACTATCTCCTTGGCCATGACCGCCGGCGCACCGGCCCTTGCGGAAGAGAAGACAGAATTCCGCATCGCCTGGTCGATCTATGTCGGCTGGATGCCCTGGGGCTACCTCGAACAGCTCCGGCATCATGGACAAATGGGCCGAGACACACGGGATCGACGTCGAGATCGTGCAGATCAACGACTACGTCGAAGTCGATCAATCAATACACCGCCGGCGCCTTCGACGGCGTCTCGGCCACCAACATGGACACGCTGTCGATCCCGTCCGGGGGCGGGGTGGACACGACCGCGCTGATCTTCGGCGATTTTTCCAACGGCAATGACGCGGTGATCGTCAAGGTCATCGACCTCCTGGGGGACAAAACCGAGACGCTGGCCGACACCCCCGGTTTCGGCAAAGCGCGGGTCGGTGCCTGGTACGAGCTGATGCGCATGATGGCCGCGGGCGACGAAGCGGCGCTGACGGCGATGGCCGAAGCCTCGGGCACCGACCTCGCGGGCTCGAAGGCGCGGCTCGCCTCGACCGAGATGTTCCTACGACCCCGCCGACGCGGTCGGGCGGCATGCAGCAGCGCCTCGCCATCGGCCAGGCGCTCGCCGCGCGCCCGCGCATCCTGCTGCTCGACGAGCCTTTCGGCGCGCTCGACCCGGGCACCCGGGCGTCGATGCACGAGTTCCTGACCGATTTGCGCGCCGAGACCTCGATGACCGTCTTCATGGTCACCCATGACCTCGAAGAGGGGTTCAAGCTCGGCGACCGGGTGCTGGTCTTCGACAAGCCGCGCTGGGACCCGGACGATCCGAACCTGTTCGGCGCCACCATCACCTACGATTTCGACGCCCGCGACGGCGGCATTCCGTTCCAACGCATCGAGGAGGACACCCATGTTCTACGCCCCGCATGAGCGCTCGCGCTCGCACCACCCGGCGGACAGCCGGCCCATTGAGCGGCGCTTCCACCACCCCGACCTGACCCGGCTCCAGGGCTGGCGCAGCATGAAGGCCGAGGCCGACCTGCCCGAGAAGGGCTGGGACGAGGAACGCCGCTGGGCGCTGCGCATGGGCCTGACGGGGGCCGACAGCATCGAAGACAAGTCGATCCCCACCTTCGCGCGCGGGGAACTCCCGCATTACGCCGGCATCAACACCTTCCTCAAGGCGCCCTACGCCGAGGACGTGACCGAGGTGGGCGATTACGACGCCACCGTGCTCGGCATCCCCTTCGACGGCGGCACCACCTACCGCCCCGGCACCCGCTTCGGCCCGCAGGGGCTGCGCAAGATCTCGGCGCTCTGCACGCCCTACAACTACGAGATGGCGGTGGATCTGCGCGAACAGATGTCGCTCTGCGACGCGGGCGATGTCTTTACCATCCCCGCCAATATCGAAAAGAGCTTCGACCAGATCAGCCGCGCGGTGAGCCATGTGGCCTCCTCCGGCTCCTTCCCGATCATGATCGGCGGCGACCACTCCATCGGCTTTCCCTGCGTGCGCGGGATCGCCGAATGCACCTCGAAGAAGATCGGCATCATCCACTTCGACCGCCACGCCGACATCCAGGAGAAAGATCTCGACGAGCGGATGCACACCACGCCCTGGTTCCACGCCACCAACATGCCCAACGTGCCGGCCAAGAACCTCGTTCAGATCGGCATCGGCGGCTGGCAGGTGCCGCGCGAGGCGGTGGCGCTGGCCTCCAGGGTGGCCGCCGAAGGGCTCTGCGGGATCGAACTGGTCGAGGTCTCGCCGCCCTACGACACCTCCGACATCACCGCGCTGCTGGGCACGCGGGTGATCGTCGACGTGCTGGGCTCGACGGTGGCGGCGGGCAAGCTCGGCGCACACAAGCGGCACATCGACAAGCCGGTTAAGGTCCCGCACGGCGAGTTCGAAGGCAAGAGGTGGTCCAATGCCACATGACCATACGCACCCGCACGGGCACCATCATGGGCAACACCACTCTGACCACGTGCCTGCACATGGCCACGGCCACAACCATGCCCAAAGCGACCACCTGCGCAGCCACATGCATGAGGCGGACGATGCCGCCGATCTGCAAGTCCTGACCGCGCAGTTCATCGACGGCTTCGTCCAGGCCGCCGACAAGGCGAGCTATCTCACGCTCGCGGGCGTGCCGTTCGAGCCGCCCGGACAGGGTGGGGCCAAGGCGCTGAAGCCGGTCGACGTGGAGCTCACCACCGACTGGCAGGTGGGCACCGCCTCGCCCTCGTTCGGCTCGCGCGAGTTGAGCTACTTGCCCTTCCCGGGCGAAATGGTGCGCGAACGCACCAACATGGCGCTGGTCTATGTCTCGATGGACAAAAAGGCCCGCCTCGACATCCGCAGCTTCCTCGCTGACCGGAAAACGGAGACCGACCGATGAAAACACTTGCCCCCGCAACCTTCGCCGCGTTCGCTGCCGGCCCGGCCCTGGCCCATGCCGACCGGGCCGTTCACATGCACCGAACAGACGTCGCCGTATGGTTGGTGACCGTGCTTTGCACCAGGCTTGCCGCCACGGTCTTTCTGCGCCGGTAGCGACCGGCAGCCGTTCAGCGCCGTTCAGGGCCCGCTCAGGGCCCGTTCAGTGGTTGTCGCGCGGCACGCCTTGTCGCGGCGACCTGGCGGTACTTCACCGCCGGCTTCAGCACCATGCCCTTGTCGAACTGGTCGACCATGCCGCGCTGGATCTCCTGCCACGGCGTCTGGTGCGGCGCGATACGGGAACCCGCCCGCCGCGTCGAGCGCCCCGCGGCGGCGGGCGAGCTCGGCCGCGTCGAGCAGCATGTTCGCGGTCGCTTTGCGCAGGTCGATCCGGACCATGTCGCCGGTCTTCGAGCAGCGCCAGCCCGCCGCCGGCGGCCGCTTCCGGCGAGGCGTTGAGGATCGAGGGGCTGCCCGAGGTGCCGGACTGGCGGCCGTCGCCGATGCGTGGCAGCTCGGTGATCCCGCGCCTTGATGCAGCGCAGTCGGGCGGCTGCATGTTCACCACCTCGGCCGCGCCGGGATAGCCGATGCGGCCCGGCGCCGCGGATGACCAGCATGCAGTTGCTCGTCGATCGTCGAGCGCCGGATCGTCGATCCGGTCGTGGTAGTCCTCCGGGCCGTCGAAGACGATGGCGCGGCCCTCGAAGGCGTTCGGGTCGTCCGGGTTCGACAGGTAGCGCTTGCGGAACTCCTCGGAGATCACCGAGGTCTTCATGATCGCGCTGTCGAACAGGTTGCCGGTCAGCACTGAGGAAGCCGGCCGTTCTCGCATCAGCGGCTCGTCGTAGGCCGGATCACGTCGCGGTCCTGGCTCGAGCGTGCCCGCGTAGTTCTCGCCGATCGTCTTGCCGTTCACCGGTCATCGCCTGCGGTTGCGGCAGCGTGCCGGCGCCGATCAGCTCGCCCATCACCGCCGGCACGCCGCCGGCGCGGTAGAAATCCTCGCCCAGATACTCGCCGGCCGGCTGCAGGTTGACCAGCAGCGGGATGTCGTGGCCGATGCGTCTGCCAGTCGTCGATGTCGAGCTCCACGCCGACGTGGCGCGCGATGGCGTTGAGGTGGATCGGCGCGTTGGTCGAGCCGCCGATGGCGGAGTTGACGACGATGGCGTTCTCGAAGGCCTCGCGGGTCATGATCTTGGAGGGTTTCAGATCCTCCCGCACCATCTCGACGATGCGCTTGCCGGTCTCGTAGGCCATCTGGCCGCGCTCGCGGTAGGGTGCGGGGATCGCGGCGCAGCCGGGCAGCGACATGCCCAGCGCCTCGGCCAGCGAGTTCATCGTGGTGGCCGTGCCCATGGTGTTGCAGTAGCCGACGCGACGGGGCGGAGGCGGCGACCAGTTCCATGAACTCCTCGTAGTCGATCTCGCCGGCGGCCAGAGCTTCTGGCGGCCTTCCCAGACGATGGTGCCGGAGCCGGCGCGCTTGCCCTTGCACCAGCCGTTGAGCATCGGCCCGCCGAGAGCACGATGGCCGGGAATGTCGACCGTCGCGGCGGCCATCAGCAGCGCCGGCGTGGTCTTGTCGCAGCCGGTGGTCAGCACGACGCCGTCGATCGGATAGCCGTAGAGCGATCTCGACCAGGCCGAGATAGGCGAGGTTGCGGTCGAGCGCCGCGGTCGGGCGCTTGCCGGTTTCCTGGATCGGATGGACCGGGAATTCGATGGCGATGCCGCCGGCTTCGCGGATGCCCTCGCGCACCCGCTTGGCCAGGTCGATGTGGATGCGGTTGCAGGGCGACAGATCGCTGCCGGTCTGGGCGATGCCGATGATCGGCTTGCCGGACTGCAGCTCCTCGCGGGTGAGGCCGTAGTTCAGGTAGCGCTCCAGGTAGAGCGCCGTCATGCCGGGATTGTCGGGATTGTCGAACCATTCCTGCGACCGAAGTTTCATGCGTCTGTCCTTACAATGCCACGACGGTCTGCGCCTGTTCGCCGAGACCTTCAACCCCGAGCGCGACCCGGTCGCCCGGTTTGAGCCAGACCGGGGGTTTCTTGCCCATGCCCACGCCCGGCGGCGTGCCGGTGCAGATCAGATCTCCCGGCTCCAACCGCAGGAACCTGCTGAGATAGCTCACGATGGTCGCCGGGTCGAAAATCATCTTGCCGGTATTTCCGGTCTGCATGCGCGTCCCGTTCACGTCGAGCCACATGTCGAGCACCTGGGTGTCGCCGATCTCGTCGCCGGTGACGATCCAGGGGCCGGTGGGGCAGAAATTGGGAAAGCTCTTGCCCTTCGACCATTGCCCACCGTGCTCGATCTGCCAGGCGCGTTCGCTGACATCGTTCACCAGCGTGTAGCCGAGGATGTGGTCGTGCGCCTGTGTCCTGTCGATGCCCAGCGCGGGCTTGCCGATGACGATGCCAAGCTCCACTTCCCAGTCGAGCCTGGTCATCTCAGGGCTGTAGAGGATCGGGTCGTTCGGGCCCGAGAAGCTGCCGGCCGCCTTGTTGAACAGGATCGGCTCGGTGGGCGGCGCCATGCCCGTCTCGGCGGCGTGGTCGGAATAGTTCAGGCCGATGCACAGGATGTTGCGCGGCAGGGTCATCGGCGGGCCGATCCGCGCGCCCGCGGCCTCGACCACCGGCAGGCCGGCGATGTCGGCGGCGGCCAGCGCCGCAACCACGCCCGGGATCGTCTCCGGCGAGAAATCGGCCACCAGGCTCGAGACATCGCGCGCGCGGCCGCCGGCATCGAGAACGCAGGGAATTTCCCGGCCCGGATTTCCGATACGAAGAAGTTTCATGGGTGGGTCCTCAGTGTTGCGTCCTGCCACGGCCGGAGCGGCGCGCGCGCGTCACCCATGAAAGTGCCGTCATCCGAGCGCGCCGGGAGCGCAGTGTTACGGTTCACTTGAACACGCGCCGCGAGCGGTGAAAAGGGGCGACGTCGACGAAGCCGCAGATCAGGGGCGGGGCCGCGCAGAGGCAGCCCGCAGCGGCGCGCCGGTCACACCGCCGGCACCTGCCCGGTGATGCAGTGGACATTGCCGCCGCCGAGCAGGATCTCGCGCGCGGGCACGCCGACGATGTCAAACGCGGGGAAAGCGCCGGCCAACACCGCGCGGGCCTGGTCGTCCCATTTCGGGTCGAGCAACGGCAGGATGATCCGTCCGTTGGTGATCAGGAAATTGGCGTAGGATCCGGCCAGCCGCGCACCGGCCGCGCGTGTCATCCCACCCGAAACGTCGATGCCCGCCGCCTCCTCTTCGGTGATAAGGAGCGGCCCCGGAATGTGGATCTTGTGGATCTTGATCTGGCGCCCCTGGGCGTCGGTCGCCGCCCTCAGCACGTCTTCGGCCCGCCGCGAAATCGCGTATTGCGGATCGTCCGCATCGTCGGTCCACGACAGCACCACCTCGCCCGGTTGCACCACGTGCAGCAGGTTGTCGATATGGCCGTTGGTCTCGTCGCCATACAGCCCCTTGGGCAGCCAGATGATCTTCCGCACACCGAGGTGATCCTTGAGCACCTGCTCGATCTCTTCCTTGGAACGCTCGGGATTGCGCGACGGATGCAACAGGCATTCCTCGGTGGTGAAAAGCGTGCCGTCGCCGTCGGTGTGGATCGCGCCGCCTTCCAGAACGATGCCCGGCCGGTAGCTGGCGTCGCGGTGGATCTCGCAGATCTTGCCGGCGACCTGTGCGTCACGGTCCCAGGGGAAATAGAGCCCGTCCACCAGCCCGCCCCAGGCGTTGAACTCCCACTGCACGCCGCGCCGCGCGCCCTTTCCGTCGACAACCCAAGTCGGGCCGGTGTCGCGCATCCAGCTGTCGTCGGTCGACATCTCGACCACCCGGATGGGGTCGGGCAGGCGCGCGCGGGCATTGGCGTATTGCGCGGCCGACACCGCCATGGTGACGGGTGTCACCTCCGCGATCGCCTCTGCCACCTGGGCAAAACAGGCCTGCGCGGGCTTTGCGCCGTTGCGCCAATTGTCGGGGCGCTCGGGCCAGGCCATCCAGACCTCCGCCTGCGGCGCATGCTCGCCGGGCATGAAAAACCCGTCTGCGGCGGGGGTGGTCTCGAATATTTTGGCCAAGGGTCCTGTCCTTCAGCGGGCGGTCGGGCGCGTACCGGGCCACGGTGGTCGCGGGCGGACCGCTTGTCAATTCACCCAAGGCAGGCGCGCGGGCCGGGTCGCCCGGCCGGGATTGCCGCACCCGCCAGGCCGGCCTGCGCCGCAGGTCTCTGCCTGGCCGCGACTGCGCGTGGCGCCCGCGGAAACGGGCATGTGGCTCGACCCGCGGCCAACGCGGCGGCGCGTTGCGTCCCGCGTGCCCGCCCCGCGTGGTGCGACCGCGAGAATCGCCGATTGTCTCTCCGTAGGCGGGCTTGATTGTCCGGTGTGCCGGCCCCCCGTGACCGGCGCCTTTCAACCGCGTGACACAGGCGCGGGTCACGGGAAATCGAGGCGCCGGACCACCTTGCGCACACGCCTGAGCCCTAAAATCGGTAAAAGTTCTTCACGATTGTTAAAATCGTTTTTTTTGCTAAAGTGTCGGAGAACGCCGTCAACGGTGAAAGATAAAACCAAGGGAGGACCACATGAAACCCAAAACGAACCCGGCGAAAGCGCTGCTTCTGACAACCGGCCTGGTCACGGGCCTGGCGACAGGTCTTGTGACCGGTCTCGCCCCCGGCGCGGCCGAGGCCGCCGAGGTCGACGGCCCGAGCGTGTTCTGGAAGATCTCGATGTGGGGCAACCCGCGCGCGCTGTCCGCCGGCATGGAAGCGATGGCCGAAAAGGTCGCCGAAGACACCGACGGCAATTTCCAGATCAAGATATTCTACGGCGGCCAGCTCTCGGGCGCGCGCGAAAACCTCGACGGGCTCAAGATCAACGCCTTCGAGGGCGCGGCGATCTGCAATTTCTACCACCCCGGCAAGAACCCGGCCTGGATGGTTTTCTCGCTGCCCTTCCTGCCGCTGGGCGACCCGGCCGTCGACCGCTACGTGCGCACCAAGCTTTTCGAGCACCCCGCGATCGTCGCCGACATGGAGAAGTGGAACGCGATCCCCTATGCCTCCGGCCTGCTGCCGCAGTACGAGATCCTCGGCAAGGGCGACGCGCCGACCGAGCTGTCGGGCTGGGAAGGCATGCGGGTACGCGCCGGCGGTGGCCTCGGCGACGCGATGGAGGCGCTTGGCGCGGTCAAGACCACGCTGCCGGCCGGCGAAACCTCGACCGCCTTCCAGCGCGGCGCGGTCGACGCGGCGGCGTTCCCCTACACCTACGCCCATGTGTCGTTCAAGATCTCCGACGAGGCCGACTGGTTCACCACCAACCTCGCACCGGGCACGTCGGAATGCAGCTGGCTGTTCAACAAGACCGCCTATGACGCGCTGCCGCCGCAATACCAGGACCTGCTGATGTCCTACCGCGACCTCGTCCTGGAGGTCGAGCAGGCCGAGTACGCAGCCCAGGACGAGATCAACCTGCCGATGTTCCACGAGACCATGACGCCGGTGACCTACTCGGAGGAACAGCTCGCCCAGTTCCGCGAAGTGGCCGGCCAGCCGGTCTGGGACGCCTGGATCGCGGCCAACCAGGACGCGTTCGACGCCCAGGGCCTGTTCGATGCCGTCTGGGACTACGCCGAAGAAGCCGCGGCGCAGTAAGATCCCTTTGCCAAGCGGCGGGTCCGGCACCCCGGGCCCGCCACGATAATCCCCGGGGGACGACGTGACACAGACCACTCCAAGAGCCTCACTCCTCTCCCGCGTGAGCGGAACGCTGGTCCCGCTCGAAGATGCGGCCAACGTCGTTGCCGCCGCCGCGATCTTCGCCTTGATGGTGCTGGGCGTCGCGCAGATCGTGTTGCGCACGCTCTTCAATACGCCGGTCACCGGCTACATCGACCTCGTCGAACTGTCGATGGCCTCGATGGCCTTCCTCGGCGCCGCCTACAGCCAGCGGCTCGGCGCGCATATCCGCATGGAGCTCCTGATCGGGCAGTTGCACGGGCGGCTGCTCTGGGTTGTCGAAGCCTTCGCCACCGCCGTCGCGATGATCGTGATCGCGGTCCTGATCTGGTACGGGGCCGAGCACTTCCTGCGCGCCTACACGCTCGGCGACACCACGATCGACGCCGAGTTTCCGGTCTGGCCGTCGAAGCTGCTGGTGCCGATCGCCTTCGCGATCTGGTGGCTGCGGCTGGCCGTGCAGTTCTGGGGCGCGATCCGGCTGGTGATCAACCCAAAACGCGGTCCGGGTCGGCGTGGTCACCCGCAAGGACGTGGCCGAACAGGCGCAGGACGAGATCCACGAAATCATGGGCGATGTCGGCGGGCCTGACACCGGTGCGGAGGACGGCAAATGATCCTCGGCATCGGGTTCGGCGACCCGTTTCTCGTCGGCCTCATCGCGCTCGCGATCCTGCTCGTCCTCGTATTCCTCGGGGTGCGGGTCGTGTTCGCGGCCGCCGCGGTCGGCCTGCTCGGCCTCGTCGAGCTGATCGGCTGGGGTCCGGCGGCCGGGCATCGTCGGCACCATCCCGCACTCCAAATCCTCGACCTACGCGCTGAGCGTGCTGCCGATGTTCATCCTCATCGGCTTCATCGCGTTCCACGCCGGGCATGACCCAGGCGCTGTTCGACGCCGCCCGCAAGTGGGTCGGCTGGGTGCCCGGGCGGGCTGGCGGTCGCCACGGTGTTCGCCACCGCCGGTTTCGCCGCCGTCTCCGGCGCGTGGACCGCCACGGCGGCGGTGTTCGCGCGCGTCGCCATCCCCGACATGCTGAAATACGGCTACGACAAGAGGCTGGCCGCCGGGCGTGGTCGCGGCCGGCGGCACGCTCGCGACGCTGATCCCGCCCAGCGGCGATCCTCGTGATCTACGCGATCATCGTCGAGGAATCGGTCGGCACGCTGCTGCTCGCCGGGCTTCCTGCCCGGGGCTGGTGTCGGCGCTGATCTACGCCGGCTCATCATCGGCTGTGGGCATGCTGCGACCGCACGAAGCCCCGGCGGTCCGTCGCGGCTTCACCTGGAAAGAGCGGATCGCGGCGCTGCCCGGCACGCTCGCCGATCTTCATCGTGGTGCTCATCATCTTCTCCGCCATGTACGTCGGCTGGGCGACGCCGACCGAGGCCGGCGCGCTCGGCGCGTTCGTGGTCTTCGTCATCGCGCTGATCCGCGGCATGCGTTGGCAAGCGATCTGCAGGACGCGCTGATGGAGATCGGCCAAGCTGACGGTGATGATCTTCTCGCTGATCTGGGGCGTGCTGATCTTCGTGCGCTTCCTCGGCTTCGCGGGACTGCCCGAGGCCTTCGCCGAGATGGATCGTCGCGCTCGACGCTGCCGCCGATGGTGATCATGATCTGCATCCTGCTCGGTCTACGCGGTGCTCGGCATGTTCATGGACGCGATCGGCATGCTGCTGCTGACCCTGCCGGTGGTCTACCCGGCGGTGATCGCGCTCGGCTATCGACCCGATCTGGTTCGGCATCATCGTCGTCAAGATGGCCGAGGTCTGCCTGATCACGCCGCCGATCGGCCTGAACTGCTTACGTCGTGAACGGCGTGCGACCGGATATTCCGCTGACCGAGGTGTTCCGCGGCATCGCGCTGTTCTTCGTCGCCGACGTGATCACCATGGCGGTCCTGCTCGCCTTCCCCGAGATCGTCACCTGGTTGCCAAATCTCATGAACGGCTGAGGAGATCCCCGATGCGCCTTCAGGTCAGCCTGCCGCTGGAAAAAGCCGCCCGTATCACCGACGAGGCGCTGCGCCTCGGGCGCGAGGAGGGCCTGTTGCCGCTCACCGTCGTGGTGCTCGACGCGGGCGGCAAGCTTGTCGCGGTGAAAAGCGAAGACGGCTCCGGTGTGCTGCGCTTCGACATCGCCTTCGGCAAGGCCTGGGGCGCGCTCGGCATGGGCATTTCCAGCCGGTTGATCCGCGACCGGCTTTCGGGGCGGCCCACCTTCCAGAATGCGCTCGCCGCCGCCTCCGATGGCCGTCTGATCCCGGTGCCGGGCGGCGTGCTGGTGCGGAGCACCGACGGCGTGACCATCGGCGCGGTCGGCATCAGCGGCGATACCTCGGACAAGGACGAGTATTGCGCGATCGCCGCCATCGCCAGCGCCGGGCTGGCCTCGGAACCGGCCGAGCCGGCCCCCGATTGGCGCTCGTCGTCACTGTCGGACAGCTACCCCGAGGGGAGCTGAACCACCTCGTCGAGGTGGCGCTTGGTCAGCTGGTGGCGCGGCAATGCGGCCTCGGCCGGATTCAGCACATGGATCGTCGGCTGGCCCTGGTAGGACACCGGCAGCACCATGAAGCGCACGAAAGCGGTCATCGGGTCGCCGGCCGTCGCCTCGGCGCGCACCGGGGAATTGGCGGGTTCGAACCAGGCATGCCCCGGCGTGGCTGTCTCGCGCGCCGTGTCGCTGATGATCTCGAGCGCGCCCGCCGTCAGCACCCGGATGCCTGCGCCCGGATGCACATGCCGCCGCGCCACCGCGCCGGGCGGAAACTTCACCTCGTCGAGCCGCAGGAGCGCTGCGCCTTCGGACACCGCGAAAGCGGCGGTGATATCCGCCGTCGCATCCGGGTTTGCCGACAACTCGAATCGCACCCAGCGCGCTTCGCCCGCCGGGGCCAGGTTGAAAGCACTCCCCTTCGGCAAAAGCACCGAATGCGCGTCCCCGCCCAGCGCGCCCTCGCCCGACACCTGGCCGCGTTCGAGCCAGAGCGCGCCGAAACTGCCCGTGACGGTGCCGGTGACGGGTGTCCGGGCGAGGCCGGTCCAGGCGTTGAGGTGGAAGTCAGTCATTTGTCCTCGCCAAATTTCTCGTGGCCAAAATATCAATTTAATGCAACGATGAACAAGAATATCGACAAAGTAAATGGATGGATTTGCCGCGCCCTCCCCTGTCGCCGCGCCACTTCGTCACATGGGTCTTCCTGGGCCTGGTGGCGTTCGAACTGTTGCGGCTCGCCAGCACGCTCCTGCCCGGCGCCGTCGCGCTGACGAGCGGCCTGACCGGCGCACTGGGGCGCCTCGAACAGCTGTGTTTCGTCCTGCTCTGCCTCGTCGGCCTCGCGATGGTCTCGCTGCGCGAACGCGCTTTGATGGCGGCGGCGCTCGCCTTGACGCTGGCGGCCGCCTCCGGGCCGGACGCCGGGGCGGCCATCGCTGACGCGCTCGGCCTCGCCGCCTTTTTCGGCGTGTTCATCGCCCTGCTCACCGTGCTGACCGTTGCCGCCACACGCTCGCGCGCCGTGGCCGATGTCGGCCTGTTCCTGACCACCCGGCCCGCCGGCCAGCGCTTTTACTCGGTCGCCATCGGGTCGCATTTCCTCGGCACCTTTCTCAATTTCAGCGCCGTGAGCCTGATGTCGCCGCTGATCCAGCAGGGCGCGCGGGCCTTCGCACCGGACCGGGCCGCGGATCTCGAACGCCGCCAGCTCTCGGCCCTGATCCGGGGGTTTTCCTGGATCCTGCTCTGGGCGCCGACGACCCTCACGCAGGCGGTGCTGCTCAGGCTGTTTACCGGCGTCGACTATGGCCGGCTGCTGCTGCTCGGCATGACCAGCGCGTGCCTCATGATCCTGATCGGCCGCGCGCTCGACCGCATCGAGTGGCGCAAGGCCGTGCCCGCCGCACCCGGCCCGCGGCCCGCGCTGCCGGGGCGGGAGGTGCGGATTGTCGCGCTGATCTGTGCGGCACTCCTGGTGCTGACCTACGGCGGGGTGTTCATCACCGGTTTCAGCGTCGCCGAAGCGCTGATGTTCACGGCACCCGCGATCACCCTCGCCTGGCTCGCCCTGCAGAGCCGCACCGAACGCCTCGCGGGCAACCGCCCGGCGCCGATCCCCGGGCTGCTCGGCGCCGCCGTGCCCGGCCTCGCGCGCAGCGCGATCGCCCTCGGGCTGTCGGGCTACATCGGCCGCCTCGCCGCGCATGTGCTGCCGACCGAGGCGATCACCGGCTGGCTCGGCGCCGCGCACCTGCCGGAATGGGCCTTTCTCGCGGTGCTGCCGGTGCTGATCACCCTCGGCGGACAGGTGGCGCTCAGCCCGATCGTCTTCGTCGTGTTCCTCGGCGAAGTCATCGCCGGGATGCCGGTGGCCCCGGCCGACCCGACGCTGACGGTCTACGCGCTCAGCCTCGGCTGGGCACTCAGCATGACCGCCTCACCGAACGCCACCGCGACGCTGCTGATCTCGGCCACCACCGGCATCGCGCCGACCGTGCTCACCTGGAAATGGAACCTGCGCTACGGGATCCTGTGCTACCTCGCTTTCGTGGCGATCTCTGCGACCCTGGCAGGGTGGGGCTGACGCGCGCATGACGTCAACGGGCACGGGGCCGCGCTTGGCTGGCGCGGCCCCGTGCGGGTCGTTTTATCCGATATGGTGATCGGGGCCTGCGGGGCCGGACGGATCGGGCGCGGCTCCGCGCGCCCCAGAAGTCAGCCCGCGCGCACCGCGTCGACGATCTCGCGGAACTCGGTGTCCGACAGCATGTCGCGCTTGGCGATGCCCGCCTGTCTTCACCCGGGCGAGCATCTCGGCGAGCTGGTCGTCGTCGGCCTCGCCGAGGCCCAGTTCATCCGAGCTTGAAGACGATCGAGGCCTTGCCGCTTTTCTTGCCGAGCACCACCTCGCCCGACTTGCCCGGTCAGCGCCGGGTGGGTGCCGAACATCACCAGCGGATCGTTCATCACGTACTGGATGCCGATACCGCTTTCGCGGATGAAGTTGCCCGAGCCGAGCACCGGCTTGTTGCGGGCGATCGGGATATTGGCGATCTCCGACAGCATCTCGCCAAGCTCCGGCAGCTTGTCGAACTTGTAGTTGGTGTCGTAGCCATAGAGCAGATCGCAGCCCGAGCATCAGCTCTTCCATCGCCGCGTTGCCGGTGCGCTCGCCGAGGCCGTTGCCGCAGCTGTGCACCACCTCGGCGCCGGCGGTGACGGCGGCCAGTTCGGTCGCCACGCCCATGCCGAAATCGTTGTGGGTGTGGATCTCGATCGGCAGGCCGGTCATGCCCTTGACCCAGCGCACCATGTACTTGATCGCCTCGGGCGTGGCACAACCCATCGTGTCGACGATGCCGATCGAGTCGGGCGGGCTCTCGTTCATGATCGCCCTTGCAGAGGTTCTCGAGATCATCGGGCCGCGCGCGGGTGGTGTCATAGGGGAAGAACACCGCGTACAGCCCGTTTTCGCGGGCATAGTTGATCACGTCGCGGCTTTTCTTGAACACGTCTTCCCAGGTCCAGCCGAACTGCTTGGTGATCTTCGGGTAGCCGATCGGCACCTCGATGATGACCCCGTGCGCGCCGCATTCCAGCGCCATGTCGATGTCCTGCTTCAGCGCGCGCGCGAAGGTGAAGATCCGCGACTTCAGCCCGAGCTTGGAGATCTCCTTGATCGCCTCGGCGTCCTGCGGCGACACCGCGGGCATTCCCGCCTCGATCCGCTCGACCCCGACCTCGTCCAGCTTGGTGGCGATGCGGATCTTGTCGTCGATCGAGAAGACCACGCCGGGCGTCTGCTCGCCGTCGCGCAAGGTGGCGTCGTGGATCTGGACCTTCGGTGGCAACTCGAGACCCTGCGCGCACTTCGGGGACGAAATTGTAGGGGCTGACCCACCACTTGCCGTCTTCGAAGTAATTCTCGCGCATGCCAATTCCTCCCGGTCAGGTCCTGTTCTTGTCCCGTCAATATTTCTCACATATTTTGCCCGCCAACAACAAAAAACCGATATTTTCGGCGCTGTACGGAGTCATGCCCCCCGCGCGCGGGCCGAGGGCCAGCGTCCTCCCTCGGGACCAGGCCGCAGTCGCGGGGCTTTTCCCGGGTTTGAAACGGGTTGACGGTCACCCGGCGGCGGCGTCTCCTTCCCGATGAATATTTCTTGGCGAATTCGGGGGCGCAATATCGATATTATTTGAGATTGCATCTCCGAAGCCCTAGAATTGTTCCATGGACAAATCCGTCAAACCTCAAGGCTCGACCCAGTCGTCGACGCAGCGCGCCTACCACGACCTGCGCAGCGCGATCATCACCGGCCAGATCCCGCCCGGCGAGCGGCTCAAGGTCGAGACCCTGAAAGACACGCTTTCGACCGGCGCCTCGCCGGTGCGCGAAGCGTTGAGCCTGTTGACCTCGGATCAGCTCGTCGAGCGCATCGATCAGCGCGGCTTTCGCGTCGCCCAGGCGAGCCGCGAGCAATTCCAGGAAATCCTGAACCTGCGCTGCCAGCTCGAGGACATGGCGCTGTGCGCCAGCATCGCCGCGGGCGATCTCGACTGGGAAGAAGCCCTGGTGCTGGCGCATCACCGGCTGACCCGCACCGACCGCGAGAACACCGACGAGTTCGAGGCCCGGCACAAGGACTATCACATGGCGCTGCTGGCCGCCTGCGGGTCGCCGATCCTGCTCAGGTTCTGCGGCCAGCTCTACGACCTCAACGTGCGCTACCGCTACCTGGCCGGCACCGCCAAGTCCTACGGCAACCGGAATGTCGACGCCGAGCACCGGCAGATCCTCGACGCGGCCATCGAACGCGATATCGAAAGGACATCCGACCTGCTGCGGGCGCATTACCGCAGTACCGGCGATTTCCTGTCCGAACTGATCGACTGAGGCGGGCGGGGCTAGCAAGCGGGATCCGGTGTGACACAGGCTCGCTTCTGGCGGGCCTCTGAGGTGTCCACGCAGACCTTCAAAAACCAACGCCCCGGCCGGTTTCTGAAAGAACCAACCGGGACGATCCAGGGTATTTCGTTGATCTACGCTGCGTGACGGGCCGCCCGCGCGAATGCCGGGCGTCGTCGCTCAGCCCCGCGCGAGCTTGAAGTCGAAATCGACCCGCAAGTAGTCGCCCGGCACCTTGCCCGACAGCTCGAACCCATCCGGGAAGCTCCCGGCGGGCTGCGGCTTGTAGCTCATCACCAGATCGTCGCGCACGCCAAAGACCGTGTCCTCGTCGAGATAGGGATCGTCGTCGGCAAAGACCTCGGTGACCAGCGTCGCGGAAGCCCTCCGCCTTGACGATGAAATGCAGGTGCGACGGGCGCCACGGATGGCGGCCGGTGGCATTCAGGATCTCGCCGACCGGGCCGTCGGTCGGGCACCGTGTAGCTGACCGGCTTGACCGTGGTGAAGGCGTAGCGGCCGTCTGCGTCCGGTGGTCATCAGCGCCGTGGAACGAATGATGTCCTGCTCCGGGTCCTGGCTGGAATAAAGCCCGTTGGGCGCGGTCTGCCAGATGTCGATCTCGGCGCCGGCGATCGGGTTGCCGTCCATGTCGCGCACGATGCCTTCGACCAGCACCACCTCGCCCTCGAAATCGCGCTTCATGTCGCCGCCGATGGCCAGCGGCGGCGCGCCGGAGACGTGGAACGGGCCCAAGCACCGACGAACTGGTGCCGCCGGGGCACGAGTTGACCATGTCGACCAGCGACGACAGGCCCAGCACGTCGGAGAGCAGCACGAACTCGTTGCGTTCCGGCGTCGGTGATCTCGGCCCGGCCCATTCCAGGAACTCGATGCCCTTGCGCCATTCGGCATGGGTGAGGCTCGGTCTCCTCGCGCGAAGGCGTGCAGATGTGCGGCGCGAGCGCGCTGCAGGACTTCGCGCAGGCGCGGGTCGGTGTCCTGGCCGAAATAGCCGAGGAAGACCTCGGTGATGTTGTCCTTGGTGACGGTGCGCATGGCGGCGTCCTCCTAGTTCAGAATGGCAAGGCTGAGGGCCGGGAAGCGGATCAGCAGGATCAGCACGACCAGCATGACGCCGGCGAAGGGCAGCGCGCCCAGGAACACGTCCTTCAGCGTGATCCGGTCGTCGTTCGAGCGTGGCCTTGATGACGAAGCACGAGATGCCGAGCGGCGGCGTCAGCAGGCCGATCTCGGCGCCGACCACGGTGACGATGCCGAACCAGACCAGGCTGACAGGCCCATCGGTTCGATCAGCGGCAGGAACAGCGGCACCACGATCAGGATGATCGACGCGGTGTCGAGGAGCGTGCCGAGAAACAGCATCAGCACGCACGTAGATCACCATGATCGGCGAAGAAGCTGACCTGGCTGGCCGGCAGCAGATCGCCCAGCTCGTTCGGCAGGCCGGCGAGGCCGAGCATCCGGCTGTAGATCGACGCGGCGGTGATCAGGAACAGGATCGACGGCGGTGATGTGGCCGGTTTCGAGCAGCGCGTCCCAGAAGCCGCGCAGCGTCATCTTGCGCCGGACCGCGGCGATGATCAGGCCGACCAGCGACGCCCGCGGCGCCGGCCTCGACCGGCGTCAGCCAGCCGGTGTAGATGCCGCCCAGCACGACGGTGATCAGCGCGAGCGATCGGCAGGGTCTTGGCGGCGATCTCGCGCCCAGGGCAGCGGCTCGGAAGTCCGTCGGCATCGCGGCCGCCGACGAAGCCCGGGGTGAAGCGGCCCATGGCCCAGATCGCGACGACATAGGCGGCGGCCAGCAGCAGGCCCGGCACGACGCCGGCCAGGAACATGTCGCCCACCGACTGTTCGGCGACGAAGGAATAGATGATCAGCATCGCCGAGGGCGGGATGATCATGCCGAGCACCGAGGAGCCGGCCACCACGCCGACGGCGAAGCGCGGGTTGTAGTCGTAGCTGCAGCATCTGCGGCACCGAGACCTTGGAGAACACCGAGGCCGAGGCGATCGACGAGCCGGTGACCGCGGCAAAGACCGCGTTGGCGCCGACCGTCGCCATGCCGATCCCGCCTTTGACCTGGCGAAAGCCCGATGCTCATCACCTCGTAGATGTCGGCGCCCAGCCCGGCCTTCGACACGATCAGCCCCATGAAGGTGAACAGCGGCACGGTGGCGAAGGTGTATTCCATCACGCGAGTCGCCGACGGCGATCTTCAGCAGGTTCATCGCCAGCGTCGAAATTGTCGCGCATCAGCCAGATCGACACGAACGAGACCACGCCCAGCGCGATCGGGATGTAGAGCGCCGAGGTAGATCAGCACGACGATGGCGACGACCGAGGCGAGGCCGATCTCGATGGGGCTCATTATTCGACCTCGTGTTCGGGTGCGCGGATCAGGTCCGGCTTGTGGGCGGGGCGCGAGCACCTTGAGCACGAAGATGATCGTGCAGAGCGCGGCACTGAGGAAGATGACCAGCTTGATCGGCCACCAGGGCGCGGTGAACACGCCGGGCACGCCGAAGTAGTCCTGGGTGTGCCACATCTCGATGAACTCCGGCCAGATCGCGATGGCGATCAGCGTCATGAAGATCGCCGAGACGATCTCGATGACATGGGTGATCGTCGCGGTGCAACCGCGGAAAGCGCTCGCCGATCACCGCCAGGAACCCGTCCGAGCGGGTCAGACGGTTGACCCGCACCACGTCGGGCAGTTGCAGAAACACGATGAGCACCATCGAGAACTGCACCACCTCGACCGCGCCGAGGAAGGGCGCGTTGAAGACGCCGCGCGCGACGACGTCGAAGTTCACCACGGCGACCAGGGCCAGCACGACGAGCGTGCCGGCCGTGTTGGCAGCCATGGCCATCCCGGTCGGCCAAGGTCGAAAGGGCGCCGACCGCTGTCCTGAATTGGGTCCGCATGCGCCAGCGCCCTTTCGTGTTCGTTGCGCTCTACTCGCGGACCAGTCGCGCACGCCGGTGTAAGCCGGCGGCTTCGAGCTTGCCGAGATAGGCGGCGAGCATCTCCGAGCCCGGCTCGCCGCTGGCGTCCAGATCGGCGGCCCATTCCTGCGCGATGTTCGGCATCGCGTTGGCCCAGGCGGCGCGGTCTTCCGCGACTCACCTCGACGATCGTGCCGCCGGCGGCGACGAAGGCCTCGACGGCTCTCCTCGGCGCGGTCCATGGCGATGCCGGCGACGTGATCGCGGTAGTCGACGGCCACGTCTTGCAACGCGCCCTTCACCTCGTCGGGCAGCTTTGCCCAGTAGTCCGTGTTGACGGTGACGGTCTTGGAGTTCACCGCGCCGAGATCGGCCTTCAGCATGTAGGGCGCCACCTCGGCGATCTTGAAGGTCTTGGCCGCTTCGGGCCAGAGCATCGCGTGATCGACCAGACCGGTCTGCAGCATGTTGTAGAAGTCGGTCAGACCGCCGCGCACGCCGGCCGCGCCCTCGATACCTTCGAGATAGCGCAGGTTCATGCCGGCGCCGGCGACCTTGCCGCCTTCAAGATCGGCAATCGAGCTCACCTCGTTCGGTCGAGAACACCTGATAGGTGTCGAGCACCACGCCGGTGGCCAGATAGACCTGGTTCTGGGCGGCGAACTCGTTCTGCATCGTCGGGAATTCGCGGGCGATCTCGTCGACCGCCTTGGCCACCGCGCGGGCATCGGGCGCGACGAACGGCGTCACCGCCGAGATGGCCTGGCTCGGCAGTTTCGACGAATGGAAGATCGTGGTGACGATGCCGATATCGCCGAGGCCCAGCTGGATGCCTTCGAGCACGCCCTTGGGCTTGACGATCGAGCCGCCATAGCTCTCCTGCCAGTCCATCTCGTAGTTGCCGGTCTCGGCCAGCCGCTTGTCGACCTCCGGGATGAAGAAGTTGGTGAATTCCTGCACCCACAGCGCGCGGCCGGGTAGCCGTCGATCACGACCGCCTTGATCGTCTCGGTCGCATAGACGGGCGCCGCAGCCATTCCGGCCATCAGCGCTCGCCAATGCGGTTCCTTTCCACCAAACGTTCATTCTTTCCTCCCTTGAATGTTGTCTTTGGTGCTTCTTTCAGGCCTTTCTGCCAGTTGACCTCCAGCTCGTGTCCCGCGCCGCGCGAAAGAGCTTCGACAGCGGGCAGAACTTCTCGGTTTCCGCACCGACCCGGACCAGCGCCTCGGCGCTCGCGGGGCCGTCCGCGCGCACGGTGAGCGTGGCGGCGGTGAACGGAATGTCGATCTCCTCGGCGAGCGTGACGCCGCGTCGGTCGAAGTCGCAGACCGCGTCGATTTCGAGATGACCGATGTCGATCCCCATGCTCGGCGGCGCATTTGTGGCCGATCACGTTGGTGCAGCCGACCAGCGCGGCGAGCGCCGTGTCGGTCGGTGTCGGCCCGAGGTTGGTCCCGCCCCGCGCCTCCGGCTCGTCGATGATGAAAGTGAGGTCGCGCACCGAGACATCCGCGCGCGAATGCGACGGGCAGCTGGCGCCGCAGCTTGAGTTTCACCGACGTTTTTGCACGGATCGCCATCAGAACCTCACGCGAATGAACAGACCTGGTCGAACGTCGAACCGCGGCAGCTTCTGAAACAGCGCGGTTTCGTCGGCGTAGCCGAGGTTGCACAGGAAGTTGGACCGCAGCGTGGTTCCGGCGAAGAACTCCTCGTCGACGATCGCGTTGGAGAACCCCGACATCGCGCCGACATCGAGCCCGAGCGCGCGCGCGGCGATCATGAAATAGGCGCCCTGCAGCGTGCCGTTGCGAAACGCCGTCGTCTCCGCGTGCGCGGGCTTGCCCTCGAAATGCGGTCGCCGGTCCTCGTGCGGGAACAGGAACGGCAGCTCGCGCCAGAACTCGAGGTCATGGGCGATGATCGCGGTCACCGGTGCGGCCATCATCTTGTCGATGTTCTTCGGCTTTCAGCGATTTGGCGAGCCGCTCCTTGCCCTCCGGCGATGTCACGAAGACGAACCGCGCCGGGCAGGTGTTCATGCTGGTCGGGCCGGCGATGGTGATCTCGTAGATCTCGCGCAGGAGTTCCTCGGGCACCGGCTTGTCGGTCCAGGCATAGTGCGACCGCGCGTCGCGCAGGATCAGGTCGATCGCGGCGTCATCAAGCCGGGGTTTGCGTGCTTTGAGGTCGCGAAACGCGGCCTGCGCCTCGGCCCGTGCCGTCGCCAAAGCTTCGCCTGTCAGTGCGTCCATCGGCTCCCCCCGTTTTCTCCGGTCTTTTCAGTCTTCTTCATTCTTCGACACCTGCCAGGCAGGCAAAAAAAACCGCGTGACCGCTCCATCCTTGCCCAAACTTTGCCCACGTTTTTTGTTCTTGTCAAATAAAATCGATATTTTTAGACTAAAGTGGAATTTGGAGGGCAAAATGGTTGCATGGACCGAATATCGCGACACGGCGGCGGCGCGGGGCGCATTGGCACTTGAGGTGTTCATCGTCGAATCCACCCCCACCGGCGACCCCGAGGCGGTGAAAGCCGCGCTGCCCGATCATCTCGCCTATCAGCGCGAGATGGAAGACCAGGGGCGGCTGGTGCTTGCGGGCCCGATCTCCGACGCCACCGGGGATGAGATGCAAGGTAACGGCATGATCGTCTACCGCGCGGCATCGATGGAGGAGGCCCGTGCGATGGCCGAGGCCGACCCGATGCACGCACAGGGCGCGCGCAGTTTCACCTTGCGAAAATGGCTCATCAACGAGGGCAGCCTGACCATCAACGTCGGCCTTTCGACCGGCCGCGCCAAATTGTCATGAACGCAAGGACCAGGATCATGCCTGCTTCCAGCTCGCTCAGCGAATTGCTGTCGACCCTGTTCGAACGCCAGCTCCGCGCCCGGTTCGAACAGGATGCGCGCACCATCGAAGAGCTGTGCGTCGTCGTGCTCGCCGAGAAGGGCGAGCTGTCCGGCGCCCAGGCCGCCGCCGCGGTGTTCCAGAAATACCGCGAGCTCGACGCGGACCAGAAGCTCGAGTTCTTCCGCTTCCTCAACAACGGCTTCGATCTCGACCGCGCCAGGGTCACGGAGCTTGCCGAAGCTTATGCGCAAGACCCCTCGCCCGAAAACTACGCCGCCTTCTGCGACGGCGCCGAGGCGAAGCGGCTGCCGTTGTTTCGCCGCTTGAACCAGGCCCCGGGCGCCACCGCCGAGCTGGTGCGGATGCGCGCCGACCTGATCGGTTTCCTCAAGGCGGAACCGGAGCTGAAACGGCTCGACCGCGATTTCGTCCACCTGCTGCGAAGCTGGTTCAACCGCGGCTTCCTGGTGCTGCGCCAGATCACCTGGGAAACCCCCGCCTCGATCCTCGAGAAGGTCATCGAATACGAGGCCGTGCACGAGATCCACACCTGGGACGATCTGCGCCGCCGGTTGCAGCCCGCCGACCGGCGCTGCTTCGCGTTCTTCCATCCCTCGATGCCCGACGAGCCGCTGATCTTCGTCGAGATCGCGCTCATCGCAGGCGTGCCCGAGTCGGTGCAGGCGCTGCTCCCGACACCGCACCGCGATCAACGACGTCGAGGCCGACACCGCGGTGTTCTACTCGATCTCGAACTGCCAGAAGGGCCTCGCGGCATCTCCTTCGGCAACTCGCTGATCAAGCAGGTGGCGCGCGACCTGCCCGCGATCTGCCGAGCCTCAAGACCTTCGTCACCCTCTCGCCGATCCCGGGTTTCGCCCGCTGGCTCGACAAGGCCGGAAAAGCCGAAGCGGCGTTCGACGGCACCGCGCTCAAGCAGCTCGCCGCCCACTACCTCGCCGATCAGAAACGCCCCGACGGCCGCCCGCTCGACCCGGTGGCCAGGTTCCACCTCTCGAACGGCGCGCAGATCCATGCGGTTCACGCGGGCGCCGACACATCGGAGAACGGCCTCACGCAGTCGCGCGGCGTGATGGTGAACTACCTCTACGACCTCAAGCGGATCTCGAAGAACCTTCAGCAGTTTGCCGAGACCGGCAATGTCGTGGCGTCGAGCAACATCCGCACGCTGGCCAAACAGGCGGCGAAACTGCTGGCCGACTGACAGCCGGCACCGTGCGCGGTCAGTCGGCCCGCCAGGCCTCCCAGCGTTCGCGCACCTCGGGCCACATCTCGCAGCCTTTCGCATACAGCGGGTCCGCCTCGACGGCTCCGGCAAAATCGGCAATCGCGCTGTAGCTCGGCCGCGCCCGCGAGGCGGCGAGCCATTTGCCGACGGCGGGCGTCGTCGCTTCCCACAGCCCGGCGAAGCCGAGCCGGTCGAGACGGTCGACATAGGACGAGAAGGGCCGTGTCGACGATGGAGTAGTCCTCGCCCGACAGCCACGCGCTCTGGTCGAGCAGCCCCTGCATGTCGTCGAACATCCGCCTGAGCGTGAAGAAGGCGGCGTCCACTTGGGTGCTTTGCAGCCCGTCGCGAAAGACCTCGCGCCGCTTCGCCGCCGTCGCCGGATTGGCCATCCGCGCAATCGACGCCTCGATCTCTTCAGGCGTCTTCGTCGCCAGCGTCTGCGCCCGGTTGACGGTCGAAAACGTCATCGTGTTGATTGCCGCGTGGATGTCGATGCAGCGGGTGAGCCAGATCTTCGCCCGCGTGAGCCACGGATCTTCCGCCGGCATCAGCGGGTTGTCCGCCGAAAGCGCGTCGATGTACTCGAGGATGATACTGCTCTCCACCACCACGAGGTCGCCGTGCACCAGCGTCGGCACCACGCCCAGAGGGTTGAGCTTGAGGTAGTCGGGGTCGTTCTGTTCGCCCTTCTTGAGGTTCACCGGATGGCTGATCCAGTCGAGCCCCTTCTCGGCCAGCCCGATGCGCACCTTGGACGAGCACACGCTCGTCGCCCCATGATACAGTTCCAACGTCGCGCTCATCGTTTCGGGATCCCTTTTGCATTTTCCGGTGCCGCGTCGCGCCCGGTCACACCGTCGATCAGCACGAAAGCGATCACGCAAGGCTCGGTGCCGCGGTTCGACCAGGCGTGGTTGTTGCCGCGCTGGATCACCACGTCGCCGGCTTTCAGCAGCGTGTCTTCCTCCTCGGTGTCCATCACCATCCAGATCTCGCCGGTGAGCACGATGGCGTAATCGAGCGAGTTGGTACGGTGAAAGAACGGGTGGCGCGCGTCTTCGACGATGTTGTCGCCCGCGCCCATCTCGGCAAATGCGCTCTTGCCGTCGAGCCCGGCCAGCACCTCCGGGTCCTCGGGCAAGAACTCGACGCAGCGAAAGGTGCTGCCGAGCGGCGGCGGATGCAGGACGAAATCGCCGGTGCAGGTCTCGGTGGGGCCGTCATATTCGGCCGGGCTGCCGCGCTCGATCCAGAAGTTGGTGAGCCGCACCCCCGGCCGGTTCGGCCGCTCGAGGTATTGCGTCGCGATCTCGTCGCTGACCACGACGGATTTGCCGTATTTGTCGTGCCCGGTGACGACCCGTCTGAATTCCCGCACCTCGGTTCCTTTCCTCAGGTTTGTGTCGCTGTGCCCCGCGCGCGCATGCGCTCGAACGCGATGAGCCCGGCCATGCCGGCGGCCCCCGCCAGGCTCGAGAACGGCTCCTGGAACAAGAGCCCGAGCCCGCAGGCCCCCGCGACGATCCGGGCGGGCCAGCCCAGCCGGCGCCCGAGCGTCCCGGAGACCGAGACCGCCACCGCGAAGATCCCGGCAAAGCCTGTCACCACGGCGATGACATTGTTCGCGAGGCCCGCCTGGAGCAGGAGCCCCGGGCCGAAGATGAAGGCAAACGGCAGCACGAAACTGGTGAGCGCATAGGACGCCGCCGTCCAGCCGACCTTGTTGATATCGGCGTCCGCAATCCCCCCGGCCACGTAAGCCGCGAGCGCCACGGGTGGCGTGATGGTCGAGATGCAGCCGAAGTAGAACACGAAGAAATGCGCCGACAGCACCGGCACCCCGAGCTTGACCAGCGCGGGGGCGACGACCGTGGCGAGGATCAGGTAGGCCGCCGTGGTTGGCAGGCCCATGCCCAGCACGATCGAGGTGATCATCGTGAAGAACAGCGCCAGGAACAGATACCCGCCCGAGGCGAGGTCGATCAGCAGGGCGATCTTCGAGCCGAGGCCGGTGATCCCCAGCGTGCCCGAGATGATGCCGGCCGCCGCGCAGGCCGCCGAGATCGTGACCACGCTGCGCCCGCCCTCGGCGACGCCGCCGAAGATGTTGGAGAGAAATTCGCGGTCGATCCGCCGCCGTTTCACGAGGTCGAGCCCGATCAGCGCGACCATCGCCCAGAGCGAGGCCTTGAACGGCGAGAAGCCCTGCAGCATCAGCGTGATCAGCAGCCCGAAGGCGACGATGAACGGCGCGCCCTCCCACAGCAGCACCCCCCACGGACGATCTTCGACCTCGCCGTGGTCGTGCGGCAGGATGTTGTTCCGGATCGCCATCAGATGAACGATGATGAAGGCCGAACCGAAGAACAGCAGCGCCGGCAGGATCGCCGTGGCCATCACCGCGGTGTAGGGCACGCCCACGATCTCGGCCATGATGAAGGCGGCAGCGCCCATCACCGGCGGCATGATCTGCCCGCCGGTCGAGGCCACCGCCTCGATGGCGCCGGCCTCGTGCGGCTTGTAGCCTTCGCGTTTCATGATCGGGATCGTCACCACGCCGGTGACCGCGACATTGCCCGCCGCCGACCCCGAGACCATGCCGATCAGGGTCGAGAACAGCACCGACGACTTGGCGCTGGCGGCCCGCATGCCGCGGGTCAGGCGGGTCGAGATCTCGAAGAAGAACTCCCCCGCCCCGAAACGCGAGAGCATCGCGCCGAAGATGGTGAAGACGATGATATAGGTCGCGGCCACCCCCACCGGGATGCCGTAGATCCCTTGCGTGTCGGTGGTGAGGAACAGCACCATCCGCTCGAAGCTGTAGCCGCGCCCGTTCAGCACACCGGGCAGCCAGGAGCTGACGAACGGGTAGCTGAAGAAGATGAGCGTGATCACCGCCAGGATCAGCCCGACCCCCCGCCGCGCCGCCTCGAACACCAAGAGGACCAGCACCGCGCCGGCATAGAAGTCGCCCGGTTCCGTGAGCCCGCCCGAGAAGGCGATCGACTTCCAGCGGGTCAGCAACCAGAGGCTCGCGGCGACGGTGGCGATGACCAGCGCCACGGTGAGGATGTCGTTCCAGCGCGCCTTGGGTTGGCTCTTCATCGCCGGCCGGATCACGAACAGCAGCGAGAAGGCCAGCATCACGTGGGTGAGGCGCATGGGCATCGTCGAGATCGAGAGAAAGCCCGACACGATCGACAGGTGATAGGCGCCGAGAAAGAAGCCGACGGCCAGGACGAGAGTGTCGCGGGTGAGATATTGGCGCATGCAGCCGCCCCTGTGGGGCGCGAAGCCGGGCCCACCGGCTCCGCGCGTTTTTCGAAGGTCGGGTTACTGGCCGAAGTAGCGGGCCGCGCCCTCGTGCAGCGGGATCGCAAGTTCGAGCGATTTTGCCGGGTCGATCTGGCGCGCGTTGGCGTTCTCTTCCTTGAATTCGTCGAGATGGTCGAAGATTGCCGCGGTGATCTTCTCGACGATGTCCGCATCGAGCGAATTGGGCGCGATCAGCATGTTGTTGACGCCGATCACCATGCCCGCCGCGCCGGTGCCGTAGACATCCGCCGGGATCTCGACCGCGCGGTAGGCGCTGTTGGCCGCGAGCGCCTTGTCGAGCATGCCTTCGGAGAAGGAGATGAAGCGCAGGTCGTTGGTGGCCGTGGCCTGCATGACCGCGCCGGCCGGGAAGCCCGACAGCGCGAAGGCCGCGTCGAGATTGCCGTCGGTGAGCTGGCTGAACCCGTCGGAGTAGGACAGGAAGCTCGGCGTCATGTCGTCGAGCGTCAGCTCATGCAGCGGCAGGAGGAAGTTGAGAAAGCCGAGCGTGCCGCCGCCCGCCGGGCCGACCGCCACGCGCTTGCCCTTGAGGTCTTCGATGGTCTGGATGTCGGAGCCTTCGAGCACGATCATGTGCAACACGCTCGGGTGCAGTGCCGCCACCGCCGACATGTCGATCGGACCCGAGCTGTAGGGGCCTTTGCCCGCCACCGCGAGCACCGCGAGGTTGTTGTTGGTGATGGCGATCTCCACCTCGCCCGCGTCGAGCAGGCGCGGGTTCTGCACCGAGCCGCCGGTCACCACCGGCACCATCGAGATGTCGTCGCCCGCGTATTTGTTGACCAGGTTCGCGATGCTCTGCCCCATCGGGTAGAACGCGCCGCCCAGGCTGGCGGTCCCGATCCTGAGTTCCTCCGCCGAGACCGGTGCGCAGGCCAGAACCAACGCCGCGGCGGCCCACTTCATATTCCCAAACATGTGATGTCCTCCATCTTGTGACATATTTTTTATCGACTTTTTGCCATCATGCCACTTTTTTTAGGTTTTTCGCAAGCCAAGCTTCGCGCTTTGGTCAATTGGGCGCATGGCCGTTTCGGGGGCGCGGAAACAGGGGCGGCGCACAGAAAGCAATCCCGCCCCGTTCGAGGGCACGACCCCGAACCGGCCGGGTCTCCACAAGCCTGACATGTCTTGGCGGTCGAATCATTTCGGGCCCCGCCGGCGTGCGGCGAGGCCCGAACATCCCTGGCGGCCCGCGGCCCGGGCCTAGTTGGTGATGATCTCCGGCCCCATCAGGGTCGTCGGCAGCCAGGTCGAGATCGAGGGCACGTATGTCACCAGGATCAGGAACACGAACAGCACGGCGAGGAACGGCAGCGCGGCACGCACGACCCGCATCATCGGCATCCCGGCGACGCCGGAGGTGACGAACAGGTTGAGGCCCACCGGCGGCGTGATCATCCCGATCTCCATGTTCACCACCATGATGATGCCGAGATGGATCGGGTCGATCCCGAGCTGGATGGCGATCGGGAACACCAGCGGCGCGACGATCACGATCAGCCCCGACGGCTCCATGAACTGACCGCCGATCAGCAGGATCAGGTTGACCATGACCAGGAACATGATCTTGCCGAAGCCGGCCCCGAGCATCACCTCGGCGATCGGCTGCGGGATCTGCTCATCGGTCAGCACGTGCTTGAGGATCAGCGCGTTGGCGATGATGAACATCAGCGTGATGGTGAGCTTTCCGGCGTCGAACAGGGTGGCGCGGGTATCGGCGTGCCACAACGCGGTGACCAGCGCCTGCGGTTTGCGCAGCAGCGAGATCTTTTCCTTGCCGTCACGCGCGGCGAGCGGCCCCATGTCGCGGTAGACGAAGGTCGCCACGATGAACGCGTAGACGGAGGCGACCGCGGCGGCCTCGGTCGGGGTGAAGATCGCGCCGGTCACGCCCGGGATGCCGTAGATCCCGCCCATGATGATGACGATCAGCATCAGCCCCCAGATCGCGTCCTTGAAGCTCGCCCAGATCTCGCCCCAGCCGGCGAACTCGCCCTTGGGCATGTTGCGGATCTTGGCGAAGACGTAGATCGCGGTCATCAGCGCGAAGCCTGCGAGCAATACCGGGGATGACGCCCGCGAGGAACATCCGCCCGACCGAGACGTCGGTCGCCGAGGCGTAGACCACCATCACGATGGACGGCGGGATGAGAATGCCGAGCGTGCCGGCGTTGGCGATCACCCCGGCGGCGAAATCCTTGGTGTAGCCGACCTGACAGCATCGCCGCGATCACGATCGAGCCGATCGCGACGACGGTGGCCGGCGACGAGCCGGACAGCGCCGCGAACATCATGCAGGCGAACACACCGGCGATGGCGAGCCCGCCCTGGAGGTGGCCGACCACGGCGATGGCGAAGCGGATGATCCGCTGCGCGACCCCGCCGGTCGACATGAAGGACGAGGCGAGGATGAAGAACGGAATGGCCAGCAGCGTGTAGTGCCCGGCCATCGCCTGGTAGAGGCTTTGCGCCACCGAGGCGAGCGAGGTGTCCGACAGCACCAGGAGGAAGATGATGGAGCTGAGGCCGAGCGAGATCGCGATCGGCACGCCGACGATCAGCAACCCGATGATCATCAGGAAAAGAAGCGCGACATCCATGGCTCAGGCGTCCTTCTTCTTGAGCGCGTCGAGCTCGTCTTCGACCTCGTGGCTCACGATCATCGTTTCCTGGCGACCGGTCGCGACGCGCCAGGTGGCCTGGATCAGCCGGTACAGAAACAGCGCGATGCCGACCGGCAGGATCGCGTAAGGCACCACCCGGGGCAGCTTGTCATAGGCCTCGCCCTGGTTGATCAAGCCTTCGAGAAAGCGCAGGAACCCCGGCATCGGCACCTGGTCGGTGACGTAGAAGGCGCGGTCGCGGGCGGTCTCGTCGAACCCGAGCGGGAACCAGCGGCCGTCGGTCGGATAGAGCCCGGCAAACGGCGCCCAATAATCCCAGGCGCCTTTCATCATCAGCGCGGCATAAATCAGGCACACGACGGCGGCAAACAAGGCCGTGGCCCGCCGCGGACCTGTCGAGAGCTGGGCGGTGAGCGCATCGACGCCGAGATGGATCGTTTTCTTGACCCCGTAGCTGATGCCGAAGATCACCAGCCAGGCGAACAGGATGAGCGTGATTTCGAGGCCCCAGATCAGCGCGGTGTTGAACACGTAGCGCAGGATCACGTTGACGAAGGTGACAACGACCATCAGGCCGAGCAGGACCGCGATCGCGTTCTCCTCGAAACCCCTGGCCCGTTTCGCGTGGCTCATGACGCCCCTCCCATGACGCTGCGACGGAATCCGCGCGGCCCGGGGGTTCCGGACCGCGCGTGCTTTTCAGCTTACATGCTGCCGTTGATATCCTGCGCGGCGGCGATGTTGTCGGCGCCCACGTCGGCTTCGAACTGCGACCAGACCGGCTTCATCGCGTCGACCCAGGCCGCGCGCTGCTCGTCGGTGAGCTCGCGGATCACGCCGCCGGCATCGAGCACCGACTGGCGGGCCGCCGCATCGACCTCGGCAACCGCCGCGTTCCGCTCCGCGGTCACTTCCGCGAGGATCGTGAGCAGTTGGTCGCGCATCGTCCGCATCGAGGCTGTCGAGCCAGTCGACCGAGGCCACGACCATGTAGTCGAGCAGCCCGTGGTTGGTCTCGGTGATGCCGTCCTGCACTTCGAAGAACTTCTGGCCGTAGATGTTCGACCAGGTGTTCTCCTGGCCGTCGACCACGCCGGTCTGCAGCGCGCCGTAGACCTCCGAGAACGCCATCGGCTGCGGCGAAGCGTTGAGCGCCTCCATCTGTGCGACCAGCACGTCGGACGGCTGGACCCGGAACTTGAGCCCGGCGGCGTCTTCCGGCGACGCCAGCGGGACGTTGGCCGAGAACTGCTTGAGCCCGTTGTGCCAGAACGCGAGCCCCTGGAGGCCGCGCCGCACCATCGCGTCTTTCATGCCCTGGCCGGTTTCCGACTGCTGGAACGCCTCGACCGCGTCCATGTTCTTGAACATGAACGGCAGATCGAAGATCCGGTAGACCTTGGTGAAGGTCTCGAACTTCGACAGCGACGGCGCGGCAAACTGCACGTCGCCCTGCAGCATCGCCTCGAGCACCTGGTCGTCGTTGTAGAGCGTCGAGTTCGGGTAGACCTCGACACAGGCTTTCCCGTTCATCTCTTCGTTCACCCGCTCCATGAACAGGCTGGCGGCGATGCCCTTGGGGTGCTTGTCGGTGTTGGTGACGTGGCTGAACTTGATGACGGTCTCGCCGTCGTCACAGGCCGCAAAGGCCGCGCCCGCAAGCGCCACGGATACAGTGAGCGCCGAAACGGCGCCGGTCAGAATCTTCATGATGTCTCCTCCAGTCTCTCCCGGCCCCGTCAAGGGCCCCAGAACAGGAGTAAGGACGCTGGGGCTTCACGCAAGCGTTACCTTTTACCCGGGGCAAGGTTTTCTCAACCCCTTGTTATTTTGCGTTTTTTCGAGCCTGCCCGCGCGGTCGCACCGGTCGCGCGACACGGCATGTGCGTATTCCCGCACAGGGCAGGTCGGCGCATTGTGCGGGTTTCCACACACTTCAGAGCGTTTTGCGCAGGATCGCCCGCACGGGCCGTCGCGACCGCGTTGTGCTCCGCAAACGCTGCCGCGCGACGGCCAGGGAGGACTTGGCTCCTATTGAGCGCAAAACGCTCTAGCGGCGATAATCCTCCGCGCGGATGCCGTGTTTGGCGAGCTTGTCGTAGAACGTCTTGCGCGGCAGCTTGAGCGCGCGGGCGGCCTCGGTGGCGTGGCCGGCGTGGCGGCTGAGCGCGTCGATCAGCAAGGAGCGCTCGACCTGGGCGAGCTGATCGGCAAGCCCCGGCCCTTCGCCGGTGCCGGTCGCGGTATCGGCGCCGGTATCGATCCCCATCGCGAACCGCATCGCCTCGTTCATCAGCGCCCGGGCGTTTCCGCGCCAGTCGCGCCGCATCAGCTCGGCGAGCTGGTCTTGGGTGATGTCCGGCTCGGCGAGCCCCGCCTGTTCGCAGGCGATCGCGACGTAGTGGCGAAACAGAACGGGGATGTCCTCGCGCCGGTCCCTCAGCGGCGGAATGTGGATCCGCGCCGCTTCGAGCCGGTAATAGAGATCGGGGTGGAACTGGCCCGCGGCGGCAAGCCCCGGCAGATCGCGGTAGGTGCCCGCGACCACCCGCGGCGACTGCGGCCGCTCCAGAAGGTCGAGCAGCGCGAACTGTGTCGCCTGCGGCAGGTTCGCCACCTCGTCGAGAAAGATCGACCCGCCCGCAGCCGCGTCGAAGGTCGCGGCCAGTGTCTCCGGCATCGTCGCCGCGGCGGTGATCTTCACGAAGGGCCCACGCCCGACCGCGGACAAAAGGTGCACGACCTCGGCCATCTTCGCGGTGCCGACACCCGGCTCGCCGGTGATCAGCACATCGGCCATCGTGCGGGCGACCGCGCGCGCGTCGTCGCGCATTTTCTGCGACGCCGTGGAGGTGCCGCGCAACAGCCGGGCCGCGGCGTCGCCCGCCTCGGCCTGCACCTTCAGCCGCCGGTTCTCCAGCACCAGGTCGCGGGTCCGGATCGCCTTTTCGACCACGGCGAGCAGATCGGCGGCGGCGCAGGGCTTTTCGAGAAAATCGAACGCGCCCGCGTTCATGCCGCGCACCGCGGTCGGCACGTCGCCCTCCCCGGTCAGGAGGATCACCGGCAGTTCGGCATCGACCGCGCGGGTGTGGTCGAGCAGCGCGAACCCGTCCTTGCCGGGCATCCGTAAGTCGCTCACCACGACCCCGGCGAAATCGGCGGCGATGTGATCCTTGGCCTCGATGTAGCTCGAGACCACGACCGGATCGAACCCGCCAAGCTCCAGCGTCTGCCCCAGCGCCTCGCGCACCGCGGCGTCGTCGTCGACGAGAAGCACCCGCCGGGTCATGCCGCCGCCGCCGCCGCCGAGGCCAGCTCGACGGTGAAGACGGCGCCGCCGTCGGGGTGGTTGGCGCCGTGGATCGTGCCGCCGAAGCTCTGCACCAGCCCGTAGGAGATCGACAGCCCGAGCCCCATGCCCTCGGCCCGGCCAACCGCCTTGGTGGTGTAGAACGGGTCGAACACCCGCTCCGGCTCCGCAAGGCCCGGCCCGGTGTCGCGCACCGACAGCATCACCCGGCCGCCACCGCCACCGCCGTCGATGGTGATCGTCACCCGGCGCGGGGTGCCGGCCCCAGCCCCATCCCCGGCCGCATCTCCGGCCGCATCCCCGGTACCGGCCATCGCGTCGACCGCGTTGGAGATCAGGTTCACGACGACCTGCTGCAGCCGGACCACGCCGCCGCGCACCAGCACCGGGTGCCCGGGCCGGGTCCAGTCAACGGTGACCGCGTGGCGCTGCACCTTGCCGGCGGTGGTCTCGAGCGCGTCTTCGACGATCGCACCCAGATCGACATCCGCGACCGGCCCGCTTTCCTGCCGCGCGAAGGCGCGCAGGTTATGGATGATCCGCCCCATCCGCCGCGCAAGCTCGGCGATCCTCCCGAGGTTCTCGCGCGCCTTGTCCGGCTTGCCGCGCTCGAAAAACAGCGTGCCGTTCTCGGCGAAGCTGCGGATCGCCATCAAGGGCTGGTTGAGCTCGTGGCTGATCCCGGCCGACATCTGGCCCAGCGCCGACAGCTTGCCCGCCTGTACGAGCTCCGCCTGCGCCCGTTTGAGCGCCGCCTCGGCGTCTTTGCGTTCGACGATCTCGCGGCGCAGGTCGGCGTTGGCCCCGGCCAGCGCGCGGGTCCGTTCGCTCACCCGCGCCTCAAGCCGGGCATTGGCGGCGGCTTCGACCGCGAGGCGCCCGCGCAGCGCCTGGCGTTGCTGCACCGCGACCAGCATCGCCGCGCCGAACACCAGAAACAGCGCCATGGTGGCACCGCCGACGAGCACCGCGCTGCGCAAGGTCGGCCCGGCATCGAGCAGGACATTCGCGCTCAGCCCGATCGCCGGCACCTCGCGCGCCAGATGCAGCGCGCGCCGCGGCAGGTAGCGGCCGCCGTCCAGCAGCCAGACCTCGTGGCCCGACACGCGCCGCGCCGCGTAGGCCGGAAAGCTCTGCGCATCGCCCTGCCGGGTCAGCAGAAGCCCGCTGCGATTGCTGGTGAAGACCGTGCCGTGCCGGTCGACGAAATAGGCCGCGGGCGCATTGCCCGGCCAGTTGTCCTCGATCCCGCGCACATCCACGGTGGCGATGATCGCCCCGGCGGCAGGCCCATCCGGGCCGTAGACCGGCGCGGCGAAGGAATAGACCCGGGTGCCGGTCTTGCCGTCGCGCGGCACGATCCCGTGGTCGGTGCCGAGCGCCCCGCCGAGCGCGCGCGCGAGCGGCTGTTCCTGCGGATCGCGCGACCCGCCATCCGGCGCGGTGGCGGCGAGGATCCGCCCGCCCGCGTCGACCAGTTCGATCGAGCGCGCGCCGGTCTTGTCGGCCATCTCGCGCACCAGGGCATCCGCACCCGCGCGGTCGCCGCCGCGGAACAGCAGCCCCTGCAACTCCGGGTGGCTGGTCAGAACCACGGCAAGCTCGCGGTAGCGCAAAAGCTGTGAGGTCAGCCGGTCGGTCGCCAGCGCAAGGTCGGCGCGGCCCTGGTCCGCAAGCCGGTCGACCGCGGCCCGGTAGGCATACCACCCCGCGCCGGCCCCGATGGCGGCGGTCAGGCCGACAAAGGCCAGCACCCAGACGAATAGCGGCATCCTTCTCATGCGAAGGATAGTAGGACAATTCCGGCGCAGCGCGCCAGCGCTGGCCGGTCATGTCACGCGGGAGCCGGGGCCTCAAAGAGCGGGCCGCGGCCCGGTGTTCAGGCGAAGAAATCGTCGGCGCGACACGGTATTCAGCGTGAACTCCTCCCAGGCGCTCCAGTCCTCGCCGTCGTAGGCGCGAATCTCGAGGCTGCCGTCGCCGATGTTCTTGTCACGCCGGACCAGCAGGTTGTCCATGTCGTCGGCATCGATCACGTAGCCATCGCGGGCGACGATCTTGCCTTCGCCCTTTATCTTGAAGTTCTGGCGTCCTTCCTGGTCGCGGACTTCGTAGAAGACGATCGCATCCCCATCCGCGTCCGACACGTTCAGGTAATCCTTGACCCAGGCCTTCTGCGCCTTCCCCTTCACCATGGCGACCGTGATGTCTTCCATCGTGACGACCGGCGCGCTGTTGACCGTGGGCGTGTTGGGCGCGGAGCCGCCGGTGCCGGCATCGAGTGCGACCTGTGCGCCGGTCGAGGCGAAATTCTGGGTGACCATCACGGCGTCCCAGCCGTTGTAATCGCCGATTTCGACGCCGATGCCGACATAGTCGTAATTCGCCGCCAGGATGTTCGCGCGGTGCCCGGCACTGTTCATCAGGCTCTGGAACAGGTCCTCGACATCGTCGGCGATCCCGGAGCCGCCGCGTTCGCTCTGCCAGGCGATGTTCTCGCCCCAGCTCCAGGAGCCGGAGAAATTGAACCCGGCATCTTCCATCCGGTCACCGGCCGTGGAGCCGCCCGCACCGGTGTGCGTGAACTTGTCCTGTCGGAGCATCCAGGCGCTGTGGTCCTCGGCGGATTCGTTGAGATCGAGCGCCAGTTTCAGCGGGTCCAGCCCGACCTCGGCGCGCGCTTCGTTGATCAGGTCGAGCATCAGCCGCTCGACATTCGATGCAATGGACATCGTCCGTTTCTCCTCACGTTCATCACCCGGGGGTAAACCTAGCCGGTGCCGAAAAGAGGGAAACCGTGCGGCGGTGCAGCGGCACGGGTTGGCGTTTAGCCGCCAATTCAGGGCGGGAGGCTCGGCGAACAAACGCCACCCGGTCCGAGGAGTGATATGCGCCAGTGCTCAGACGACCGGTTCGGGGTGGTCGAGGCGCGCCCCGCGGCAGGCGGGCGCGCCGCCTGGGTCAGCCGGATTCGCGGTCCGCGCGCTTTGCCCGCACGTAAAGCTCCATCCGGTGATGGACGATCTCGTAGCCAAGCTCGGCGGCGATCTCGGCCTGCAGCCGTTCGATCCGGTCCGAGCAGAACTCGACCACATCGCCGGTATCGATGTCGATCATGTGGTCGTGGTGCTCGGCCTCGGCATGTTCGAACCGCGCCGGCGTGCCTTCGAACTGATGCCGCAGGATCACCCCCTGCTCCTCGAGCGAGGTCAGCGTCCGGTACACCGTCGACAGCGAGATCCCGGGCACCTCGATCTCGGCGCGCCGTTGCAGCTCGATCGCGTCGGGGTGGTCGTCCGCGTCTGCCAGCACGTCGAGCAGGGCCGCGCGTTGCCGGGTGATCCGCACGCCTGCGTCCCGGAGGGCCTCGGTCAGTCTTTTGGCGCGTTTCTCGGTCTTGCTCATGGGCGCATTTCGCACAGGATCGGGCGTTCGCGCAAGAACTTCCTGCAAATGCTTTGCATCTGCACTTGACAGTTGCAAATCATTCCTAGAAGCATTCCGGACAACAGCCCAACCGGAGTCTGCCCATGTTCACGCGCCGCTCGACCCTCGCCTTCGCCGCCGCCGCCCTGCTCGCCGCCCCGGCCTTTGGCGCCGACGACCGGATCAAGGTGGTGACCACCTTCACGGTGATCGCCGACATGGCCGCGAATGTCGCGGGCGATGCCGCCGAGGTGGTCTCGGTCACCAAGCCCGGCGCGGAAATCCACGGCTACCAGCCGACCCCGCGCGATCTCATCAAGGCGCAAGACGCCGACCTGGTGCTGTGGAACGGGCTCAACCTCGAACGCTGGTTCGAACAGTTCTTCGCCAACCTGCGCGACGTGCCGGCGGCGGTGGTGTCGGACGGGGTCGACCCGATGCCGATCGCCGGCGGCGAATACGACGGCAAGCCGAACCCGCATGGCTGGATGGCGCTCTCCTCGGCGCTGATCTACGTCGACAACATCCGCGACGCGCTGAGCAGCGTCGACCCGGACAACGCCGCGACCTACGCCGCCAACGCGGAAGCCTACAAACAGCAGATCGCCGACACCATCGGCCCGCTGCGCGACGCCGCGCTGGCCTTGCCCGAAGAGCGCCGCTGGCTGGTCACCTCGCGAGGGCGCGTTTTCCTATCTCGCGCGCGATTTCGGGCTGAAGGAGCTCTTTCTCTGGCCGATCAACGCCGACGCGCAGGGCACGCCGCAGCAGGTGCGCGCGGTGATCGACGCGGTGCGCGAACACGATATCCCGGTGGTCTTCTCCGAAAGCACGGTGTCGGACAAGCCCGCGAAGCAGATCGCGCGCGAGACCGGCGCGGCCTACGGCGGCGTGCTCTACGTCGACAGCCTGAGCGATCCCGACGGGCCGGTGCCCACCTATCTCGACCTCCTTGCGGGTCACCTGCGAAACCGTCCTGAACGGGCTGAGAGAATGACCGCACGGTATTCGCGCCCAGCGGCGTCACGGTCACCTACCGCAACGGCTTCACCGCGCTGCAGCGACGCGAGCTTCGAGATCCCCACCGGCACGATCACCGCGCTTGTCGGGCGTGAACGGCGCCGGCAAGTCGACCCTGTTCAAGGCGATCATGGGCTTCGTGCCGGTCGCGCGCGGCGAGGTCGAGATCCTCGGCCAGCCGGTCGCGGCGGCGAAAAAGGCGCAGGATCGTGGCCTATGTGCCCCAGGCCGAGGAGGTCGACTGGAACTTCCCGGTGCTGGTCGAAGACGTGGTCATGATGGGCCGCTACGGCCACATGGGCTTCCTGCGCCGACCGCGCCCGGCCGACCGCGCCGCCGTCGACAGGCGCTGACCGGGTGGGCATGACCGACTACCGCCACCGCCAGATCGGCGAGCTGTCCGGCGGCCAGAAAAAGCGCGTCTTCCTCGCCCGCGCCCTGGCCCAGGACGCCCACGTGATCCTGCTCGACGAACCCTTCACCGGCGTCGACGTGAAGACCGAGGAGCAGATCATCGCGCTCCTGCGCGAGCTTGCGCGACGAGGGCCGGGTGATGCTGGTCTCGACCCACAATCTCGGCTCGGTGCCGGAGTTCTGCGACCGGGTGGTGCTGGTGAAGGGCACGGTGCTCGCCTACGGGCCGACCGAGGAGGTCTTCACGCCCGAGAATCTGCGCGATGCCTTCGGCGGCGTGCTGCGTCACTTCCTGCTCGAAGGCGAGCGGCTGCACGACGACGACGACCCGCGCCAGCTCGAGGTCATCACCGACGACGAGCGGCCGCTGGTGATCTACGACGACCAGCACCCGCACCCGACGGAGGGGCGCAAATGACGACCTGCTGCTCGAGCCCTTCTCCTACGGCTACATGACCAACGCCATGTGGGTCTCGGCGCCTGGTCGGCGCGGTCTGCGCCTTTCTGTCCGCCTACCTGATGCTGAAAGGCTGGTCGCTGATCGGCGACGCGCTCTCGCATAGCATCGTGCCCGGGGTCGCCGGGGCCTACATGCTGGGCCTGCCCTTCGCCTTCGGCGCCTTCCTCTCGGGCGGTCTGGCGGCGCTGGCGATGCTGTTTCTGCAATCGCGCTCCGGGCTCAAGGAAGACGCGATGATCGGGCTGATCTTCACCGCCTTCTTCGGCCTCGGGCTGTTCATGGTCTCGCTCAACCCGATGGCGATCTCGATCCAGACCATCATCATGGGCAACATGCTGGCGATCACCCCCGAAGACACCCTGCAACTGGCGATCATCGGCGGCGTGTCGCTGGTGGTGCTGCTGGCCAAATGGCGCGACCTGCTGGTGGTGTTCTTCGACGAGACCCACGCGCGCTCGATCGGCCTCAATGTCACCGCGCTGCGGGTGGTCTTCTTCACCCTGCTCGCGGCCTCGACCGTGGCGGCGATGCAGACCGTCGGCGCCTTCCTGGTGATCGCGCTGGTGGTCACCCCCGGCGCCACCGCCTACCTGCTCACCGACCGGTTCCCGGTGCTCATCGCGCTGTCGGTCGCCATCGGCACGTTCACCTCAGCCTTCGGCGCCTACCTGAGCTATTTCCTCGACGGCGCCACCGGCGGCGTGATCGTCACGCTCCAGACCGCGCTGTTCCTCGTGGCCTTCGTCTTCGCCCCGACCCACGGCACCCTCGCCGCGCGCCGCCGGGCGCGGGCTGCTTTGAAACCGGCCGCGCTGAAGGAGCCTGCGTGATGGAGGTCCTGCTGATGCCGTTCCAGTTCCCGTTCATGCAGAACGCCTTCCTGGTCACCGCCCTCATCGCCCCAGCCGCGGCGATGCTTTCGGCCTTCCTCGTGCTCAAGGGCTGGTCCTTGATGGGCGACGCCACCGCGCACGCGGTCCTGCCCGGCGTGGTGCTGGCCTATGTCGCCGGGATCCCGCTGATCGTCGGTGCTTTCCTGGCCGGCATGGTCATGGCCTTGAGCGCGGGCTTCATCCAGGAGCACAGCCGGGTGAAACAGGACACCGTCCTGGGCGTGGTCTTCTCGGGCATGTTCGGCCTCGGCATCGTGCTCTACACCCAGATCGAAACCGACGCCCACCTCGACCACATCCTGTTCGGCAACATGCTGGGCGTCGGCGCGGCCGATCTCTGGACCTCGGGGCTGATCGCCGGGGCCGTGGCCCTCGCGCTCGCGGTCCTGTGGCGCGACCTGCTCGCCCATGCCTTCGACCCGGTTCAGGCGCAGATGATCGGTCTGCGCACGACGCTGCTCCACTACGGGCTGCTCACCCTGTTGTCGGCCACCATCGTGGCGATGCTGTCGTCGGTCGGGATCATCCTCGCGATCGCCTACCTGATCGCCCCCGGCGCCATCGCCTTCCTGCTCACCCGCCGGTTCGCTGCCATGCTGGTGGTCGCGGTCGTGGTGGCCGAACTCGCAGGTCTCATCGGGATCTACGCGAGCTTCTGGCTCGACAGCGCCCCGGCGCCGACAATCGTGCTGGTCCTGACCGCGGGTTTCCTCTTGGCCCTTGCGGCGCGCGAAGTGCGGTTCGGGGTCGCCCGGGACACCAGCGCCGGCACCTGAGGCGGCGGCCCCCGCCCCACGCCGACGCAGGCGCCCGCCCCTCGCAGAGTGCCCCGAGACGGCCAATTATTGCTGCAACGCGCCCGGGTTTTGAGCACGTCGCGCTTCGGCCGCGATGATCGGCGCCCGCCGCTTGCAGCCCGCGCGATCCGGTGAGACCGAGCGCGCATGAAGAACGAGCTTTCCGTTGCCGTCGTCGAGACGGACCCGAACCGCGCCGCACTCATCGTCGAGAGCCCGGCCGTCGCCGGCGATTTCAACCTGCGGGTGCTGTCGGGTGCGAACGACCTGGCCCGGACGATCCGTGAGCTCAAACCGGACGTCGTGCCGATCGACAAAGCCAATCCCTCGCGCGACACGCTGGAAGAGATGGCCCTGGCCTCGGGGCCGAAGGCGCGCGCCGTGGCGATGTTCGTCGACCAGTCCGACGAGGGGATGACGCGCGCCGCGATCGAGGCGGGCGTCTCGGCCAACGTCGTCGACGGCATGCAGCCCGAACGGCTCAAGCCCATCCTCGACGCCGCGGTGACCCGGTTCAACATGTTCCAAAGAATGCGCACCGAGCTCGAAACCACCAAGCGCGCTCGAGGAACGCAAGGTGATCGACCGGGCCAAGGGGCTCATCATGAAGGCGCGCGGCATCGGCGAAGACGCGGCCTGCCCCCTCCTGCGCAAGACCGCGATGGACCAGAACAAGCGCGTCGCCGACGTCGCCCGAGCGCTGGTCACGCCCGCGGGGCTGCTCGCGTGAGGGGGTCGTGCTCTCGGTCGGGTTCCTGCCGCGCGTCGATGCCCCCCGCAGGCGGTGGCGCAGGAGATGGGCTGTGCCGCCGAGGAAGGGCTGGCGCTCGACCTGGTGCGCGCGCCGTCCTGGACGAGCGTGCGCGACATGCTCGCCTTCGGCCGGGTCGGGGCCGGGTACATGCTGGCGCCGGTCCCGGCCGCCGCTGCTGTCGGGCTCGGCGGCACCGACGCGCCGCTGTCGGTGCTCTCGGTCCTGTCGGTCAACGGCAACATGATCGGCGTCAGCACGGCGCTCGCCGACCGCCTGCGCAATGCCGGTCACGGCTTCGGCTTCGACGACGCCCGCGCGGCGGGCGCGGCCCTGATCGCGGCGGCCGGCGGCCGGCCGTCGACCGGCGTGCCCTTCCCGTTCTCGATGCATGCGGAACTGCTCGCGCGGCCGAAATACCTCGACCTGCCGCCGGGCTGAGATCTTCGCCCATGTTTCGGGCGTATGCTGCAGTGCAGCAAAAACCCGCGCCCCCGCTCCACCCGCAGTCTTGCCCATGGCGCGACCCTCTGGCGATGATGCGGGCGTAGGCAGGCAATGTCGTCCGCCGACGAAATTCTCCCGGAGATGGGATCCCCAGAGCAAAGCCGCTCGACCCTTCGCCCCTCCTCCTCCGCGGCGTCTGTGTCGGCGGCTTTTTTCGTTTTTCTGCGTCTCCCGTGCGCAATCCAGGACGGGGACACATGAAGAAACCCATCCTCGCCCGCGCCGCCTCCACCGCGCTCACCGCGCCGGCCACCTTGCCAGCCCGGGCCGAGATGCTCGAGCTCGAAAAGGACGTGCTCACCTTCGGCTTCATCAAGCTTACCGACATGGCCCCGCTCGCCGTGGCCTATGCGCAGGGCTATTTCGACGACGAAGGCCTGTGCGTCACCCTCGAAGCCCAGGCCAACTGGAAGGTGCTGCTCGACGGCGTGATCGACGGCACCCTCGACGGTGCTCATATGCTCGCCGGCCAGCCGCTCGCCGCCACCATCGGCTTCGGCACCGAGGCGCATATCATCACCCCTTTTCGATGGACCTGAACGGCAACGGCATCACCGTGTCGAACGAGGTCTGGGATCAGATGAAACCCAACATCCCTGTGATGGACGACAGCCGCCCCCAGCACCCGATCTCGGCCCCGGCGCTCGCCCCGGTGGTCGAGACGTACAAATCCGAAGGCAAGCCCTTCAACATGGGCATGGTGTTCCCGGTCTCGACCCACAATTACGAGCTGCGCGACTGGCTCGCCGCCGGCGGCCTGCACCCGGGCTTCTACTCCCCCGAGGACATTTCCGGCCAGATCGGCGCCGACGTGCTGCTCTCGGTCACCCCCGCCGCCGCAGATGCCCGCCACCCTCGAAGCCGGCACGATCCACGGCTACTGCGTCGGCGAGCCGTGGAACCAGCAGGCGGTGTTCAAGGGCATCGGCGTGCCGGTCATCACCGATTACGAGCTGTGGAAGAACAACCCCGAGAAGGTGTTCGGCATCACCGCCGACTTCGCCGAAGAATACCCCAAAACCACGCTCGCGGTGGTCAAGGCGCTGATCCGTGCGGCGATGTGGCTCGACCAGAACGACAACGCCAACCGCGCGCAAGCGGTCGAAATCCTCTCGCGGCCCGAGTACGTCGGCGCCGATTACGAGGTGATCGCCACCTCGATGACCGGCGCCTTCGAATACCAGAAGGGCGACCAGCGCGAGGTGCCCGACTTCAACGTGTTCTTCCGCGACAACGCGACCGAGCCGTTCTATTCCGACGCCGCCTGGCATCTCACCCAGACGCGCCGTTGGGGCCAGATCGCCGAGCCGAAGACCGACAGCTGGTTCGATGAGGTGGCGAAGTCGGTCTACAAGCCCGAGATCTACCTCGACGCCGCCCGGCTGCTCGTCGACGACGGGCTCGCCGACGAAGCCGACTTCCCCTGGGAGAGCGCCGGCTGCAAGGCAGCGACGCCCGCCGAAGGCATCATCGACGGCATTCCCTGCGACGCCCGCACCCCCCAACGCCTAGCTCGACAGCCTGCCGATCGGCCCGAAGGGCACGCAGGTTGTCGCAGTCACCGAGGTCGAGGGCTGATCTCGCTGATCTCAAGGGGCCGCTCATTCCCCGTGCCGCGGTCGATGAGCGGCCGCCCCTTCAACGAACCAGGACGGAACCATGACCGTCGCCGACCCGAATTTCGCTGCCGTCGCGACCCGCGAAGCGCGCCGCGCGCGGCTGTTCACCCGGCTCAACAAGGCCGACACATACCTCAAGATCCTCGGGCTGGGCTGGATCACCCCGCTCATCAACACCGCCCTCGGCGTGTCGTCGATCGACGAGGATCTTCTCTCCGTCTCGAAGGTGCTCAGGATGTCGACCAGCGACAAGTTCCGCAGACTGGTGCTGCCCTCGGCCCTGCCGCTCATCTTCACCGGCCTGCGCCTGTCGCTCGGTGTCGGCTGGATGGTGCTGATCGCGGCCGAGATGCTGGCGCGGAACCCCGGTCTCGGCAAGTTCGTCTGGGACGAGTTCCAGAACGGCTCCTCGCAGTCGCGCGCCCGGATCATGGTCGCGGTCTTCACCATCCGAATCTTCGACTTCCTGCTCGACCGGGTGATGTTCGCGCTGCAATCGCTCCTGACCTTCTCGAACAACCGGTGACCGACATGGCTGCGATCGACCTCAAGAACGTCTCGAAATCCTACGGCGAAGGCATCCATGCGACCCGGGTGCTCCAGAACATCGACCTGGCCGTCGAGGCGGGCGAGTTCCTGGTGCTGCTCGGCTTCTCCGGCACCGGCAAGACGACGCTCATCAACCTGATGGCCGGGCGCGAGTTTCCCACGACCGGCACGGTCACCTGCAAGGGCAAGCCGATCACCGGCCCCGGGCCCGAGCGCGGCGTGATCTTCCAGAGCTGCTCGCTGATGCCCTGGCTCACCGTCCACGGCAACGTGAGGCTGGCGCTGGACGCCGTCTTTCCGAAGATGAAAAAGCGCGCGCGCTCGACGAGCCGCTGTCGGCGCTCGACGCACTCACCCGCGCCAACCTCGGCGACGAGATCGAGCAGATCTGGGAGGCCGACAAGAAGATCTGCGTGCTGATCACCAACGACGTCGACGAAGCGATCCTGCTCGCCGACCGGGTGGTGATGATGACCAACGGTCCGCAGGCGAGCATCGGCAAGTTCACCAATGTCGACCTGCCGCGTCCGCGCGCCCGCAAGGCGTTGCTCGACCCCCCCGATTATTACGCCTACCGCAAGAATGTGCTCGATTTCCTTGAGGAGTACGAGCATGGCGCAACCCCCAAGTCGCAACCGAAACCGGCCGCTTCTGCGGTTGCCGCCGAATGGGCGTGGAGTGAAAGACATGACCGAAACCCAGAGTACGCTTGTCCAGCAAAGCATCGCCAAGGTGGCTCCGATCACCGAAACGGCGGCCGAGTTCTTCCATGCCGACCTGTTCGCCTCCGCGCCGGAGGTGCGCCCGCTGTTCAAGGCCAACAAGAACGAGCAGGGATCGAAACTTATGGCCACGCTCGGCGTGGTGGTGGGCGGGTTGCGCGACCTCGACAGGGTCGTGCCGGTGGCCGAGGAACTGGCCCTGCGCCACATCGCCTACGGCGTCGAACCCGCCCATTACGATGCCGTCGGCACCTCGCTGATCCGCACCTTGGAAGAGGCCTTGGGCAGGGACTTCACGCCCGAGGTGAAAGCCGCCTGGCGCGAAGCCCACTGCACGCTCGCGGGCGCGATGAAAACGGCCGCCTACGGGACAGGAGCGTCGGCAAGAGCACACGTCAGAAACTCGTCGTCATCGGCGCGGGCATGGCCGCCGGCCGGGTGCTGGAGCATCTGGTCGACACCGCCCCGGACGCCTTCGACGTCACCCTGTTCAACGCCGAACCGCGCGGCAACTACCACCGCATCATGCTCTCGCCGGTGTTGTCGGGCGAGAAGAGCCACGCCGAAATCGTCACCCATGACGACGCCTGGTATGCCGACCACGGCGTAACCTGCCGGTTCGGCGAGCATGTGATCGGGATCGACCGCGTCGCAAAGGTGGTGCACGGCCAGAACAGCGACGTGCCTTACGACAAGCTGCTGATCGCGACCGGCTCCGCGCCGTTCATCATCCCGGTGCCCGGCAAGGATCTGCCCGGCGTCATCGCCTACCGCGATCTCGACGACACCGAGGCCATGATCGAAGTCTCCGCCCGGCCGGGGGCCAACGCCGTGGTGATCGGCGGCGGGCTCCTGGGCCTGGAAGCGGCCGCCGGGCTCCGGATGCGCGGGATTGAGGTCACCGTCGTGCACCTCATCCGGCCATCTCATGGAGCGCCAGCTCGACGAGGCCGCGGGCTATCTCCTGCGCAAGGATCTCGAACGACCGCGGCGTCATCGTGAAGACGCGCGCCTCGACCAAGGCGCATTCTCGGCGAGGACCGGGTCGAGGCGGTGCTGCTCGAAGACCGCTCTGATGCTCGCCGCCGATCTCGTGGTCATGGCCGTCGGTATCCGCCCCGAGACCCGGCTGGCGCAACGACGCCGGACTGGAGGTCGCCCGCGGCATCGAGGTCACGGCGCAGATGCAGACCTCCGACCCCGATATCTTCGCGGTCGGCGAATGCGTCGAGTTCGACGGCAACCTGTTCGGCCTCGTCGCACCGCTCTACGATCAGGCCAAGGTGGCCGCCGCCTCGCTGACCGGGGACGAAGCGGTGTTCGTGCCGAAAGAGCTCTCGACCAAGCTCAAGGTCACCGGGTGTGACCTGTTCTCCGCCGGCGATTTCGCCGAAGGCGAGGGACCCGCGAAGACATCGTGTTCCGCGATCCCGGCGCGGGGCATCTACAAGCGCCTGGTGATCGAGGGCGAAAGACTGGTCGGCGCCGTGATGTACGGCGACACCGGCGACGGCAACGGGTTCTTCGGCCTGATCAAGGACCAGAGCCCGATATCGACGACATGCGCGAGACGCTGATCTTTGGGCCTGCGTTCCAGGCCGGGAGGGGCCGCCGCGGACCCTCTCGCGGCCGTTGCAGCCTTGCCGGATGACGCGGAAATCTGTGGCTGCAACGGCGTCTGCAAGGGCACATCCTGACCTCCATAGCCGGCGGCGCGAACACGCTCGAAGCGGTGCGGACCCAGACCAAGGCCTGCGGCCTCCTGCGGCACCTGCACGGGGCTGGTCGAACAGGTGCTGGCGGTCACGCTGGGCGATGAGTTCGGGGCGCAGGCCGAAACAACGGTCTGCGGCTGCACCGATCTGACCCACGAAGACGTGCGCCGGCTGATCAAGACCAAGGCGCTGAAGTCTCAGCCCGCGGTCTGGCAGGAGCTGGGCTGGACCACCCCCAACGGCTGCCATGTCTGCCGTCCGGCGGTGAACTATCTACCTGCTCGCCGACTGGCCGGTGGAATACCAGGACGACCCGCAGAGCCGCTTCGTCAACGAGCGCAACCACGCCAATATCCAGAAGGACGGCACCTATTCGGTCGTGCCGCGGATGTGGGGCGGGATGACCACGCCGGACGAATTGCGCGCCATCGCCGACGCTGGCCGACAAGTACAACGTGCCGACCGTCAAGGTCACCGGCGGCCAGCGCATCGACCTGCTCGGCGTCAAGAAGCGAAGACCTGCCCGACGTCTGGGCCGACCTGAACGCGGCCGGCATGGTCTCGGGCCACGCCTATGCCAAGGGGCTGCGCACGGTCAAAACCTGCGTCGGCACCGATCATTGCCGCTTCGGCGACGCAGGATCGCACCGGGCTTGGCATCAAGCTCGAAAAGGCCCTCTGGGGGTCCTGGACGCCCGCACAAGGTGAAGCTCGCCGTCTCGGGCTGTCCGCGCAACTGCGCCGAGGCCACCTGCAAGGATGTCGGCATCATCTGCGTCGACAGCGGCTATCAGATCGGCGTCGGCGGCGCGGCGGGCATGGACGTGAAAGAGACCGAACCGCTCGTCAAGGTCGCGACCGAGGAAGAGGCGATCGATACAGCCCCGCCTTCATCGCAGCTCTACCGCGAGAACGCCAAGTATCTCGACCGGCCCTACAAATGGATCGCCAAGGTGGGGCTCGACTGGGTCAACGCGCAGGTGCGTCGGGAACGCAGACCGCGCAGGTGCTCTCGACGCGGCTTCGAACTGAGCCAGAGCATCTACCAGAAAGACCCCTGGGCCGAGCGCGCCGCCCAACAGGAAGCGCGCTTCGACGCCGATCGCCGACCTGACAAGGAGGCCGCGGAATGAGCTGGATCGATATTGGCGCGCTCGACGATGTGCCCGAACGGGGCGCGCGGTTGGTGGAAACGCCCGGCGGGCTGCGTCGCGGTGTTCCGCACCGGACCGAGACGAGGTCTTTGCCGCCGCCGACCGCTGCCCGCACAAGGGCGGACCGCTGTCCGAAGGCATCGTGCATGGCACCCGGGTGACCTGCCCGCTGCACAACTGGGTGTTCGACCTGGAGACCGGCGCGGCGCAGGGCGCCGACGAGGGGCGATCGCCGACCTACCCGGTCCGCGTCGAGGCCGGGCGGCTGCTGCTCGACGCGGGCGCGCTCGCGGCGCGGAGCGCCGCCTGATGGACGGCGATCGGGGTGGCTGCCGAGTCAAATCGACCTGCCCTTATTGCGGGGTCGGCTGCGGCGTGCTGCTCACCCCGGACGGCGCGGGCGGGCTCACGGTGAAGGGCGACCCGGACCACCCGGCCAACTCCGGGCGTCTGTGCTCGAAAGGCACCAGCTTGGTGAGAGCACTCGGGCTGGACGACCGCCTGCTCGCGCCCGGGATCGGCGGCACCGAGGCCGCCTGGGACGCGGCGCTGCGGGCGGGTCGCCGAGACGTTCACCGACGCGATCCGCTGAACATGGGCCCGATAGCGTGGCCTTCTACGTCTCGGGACAACTGCTGACCGAGGATTACTACGTCGCCAACAAGCTGATGAAAGGCTTCATCGGCTCGGCCAATATCGACACCAATTCGCGGCTCTGCATGGCGTCCTCCGTGGCCGGTCACAAACGCGCCTTCGGCACCGACACCGTGCCCGGCACCTACGAAGACCTCGACGCGGCCGATCTGGTCGTCCTGGTGGGCTCCAACCTCGCCTGGTGCCATCCGGTTCTGTACCAGCGCCTGCTGGCCGGCGAAGCAAATCGCGGCTCCGGATCGTGGTGATCGACCCGCGCCGCACGGCGACGCTGCGACGGGGCCGACCTGCACCTGGCGACTGGCCCCGGGCTCGGACGTGGCGTTGTTCAACGGGCTGCTTTCCGAGATCTGCGCGGCGCGGCGCACGTCGATCGACGGCCTCCTGCGCCACACTCAAGGCGGCAACGACGCGGCCTGTCGCCGCCGCGGCGCAGACCGATCGCTCCGGTCACCGGGCTCGACCCGGCCGAGCGCAGCCGCCTTCTACGATCTGTGGCTGCGCCACCGAAAAGGTCGTGCACCGTCTTTCAGCCAGGGCGTGAACCAGTCCACCACCGGCACCGACAAGGTCAACGCGATCCTCAACTGCCACCTCGCGACGGGGCGGATCGGCGGGCCCGGCGTGGGCCGTACTCAGGTCACCGGCCAGCCCAACGCGATGGGCGGGCGCGAGGTCGGCGGGCTGGCCAACATGCTGGCCTGCCACCTCGATCTCGAGAATGCCGCGCACCGCGCGGCCGTGCGCGATTTCTGGGAAGCGTCCCGGCTGCCCGACAGGCGCCCGGCCTGAAGGCCGTCGACATGTTCCGGGCGGTGGCCGACGGACAGATCAAGGCGCTCTGGATCATCCACACCAACCCCGCCGTCTCCATGCCCGATGCCGACCGGGTGCGCGACGCCATCGCCGACTGCGACTTCGTCGTGGTCAGCGACATCACCGCCGCGACCGACACCGCGCGGCTGGCCGACGTGCTGCTGCGCGCCACCGGCTGGGGCAGCCGTTTCTTCGCCGGCGGACACTTCTTTATCGGTTCCGGCAAGGCGCAGATGCTGCCCCTGACCCACCGCCCGCCGGCCGCCGCGACCAGCCCCGCGCGACCCTTCCGGCGCAACACCGGGCGGCCGCGCGACCACTGGCACACGATGACGCGCACGGCGAAGTGCCCGCGCCTCTCCGCGCATCTGCCCGAACCCTTCCTCGAGATCCATCCCGACGACGCGGCCCGGCTCAGCCTCTCGCCCGCCGGGCTGGGCGAGGTCACATCCGACCACGGCCGGTCGATCCTGCGCGCGAAGATCACCCGGAATGTGCGCCCCGGAGACGTGTTCGCGCCGACGCACTGGACCGGCGACGCCGCGCCCCGCGCCCGGATCGACGCGCTGGGCGCCCCCGAAACCGACCCGATCTCGGGTCAGCCCGAAAGCAAGGCCGCCACCGTTGCCGCCGCACCTTTCGCCGCCGAATGGTATGGTTTCGCGGTCCCGCGCGCCGCGCCTTGCGGCGGATTACTGGGCGCCGGTGCGCACCGAACGGGGCTAACGGGCCGAGCTTGCCGGCCGCACGGCGCCCACCGATTGGGAGGCGCAGGCCAGGTCGATGTTTGTCCTTCCCGAGGCCGAGGTGCAGCTGTTCGACGACCCCGCGCGCGGCATCCACCGGATCGCGCTGTTCGAAGGCGGCCGCCGCGCCGCCGCGCTGTTCGTCTCGCGCGCGCCCGCCGCGCTGATGCGCGACTTTCTCGCGACACTCCCGGGCGACCCCGCGCCCGGCCTGCTGTCGGCCCGCGCCCCGTCCGACCGTCCCGACCCGGGGCCGGTGATCTGCTCCTGTTTCGGGGTCGGCGTGAACACGACCGTTGCGGCCATCGAAACCCGGGGCCTCACCCGGGTCGAAGAGGTCGGCACCGCGCTCCAGGCCGGCACGAATTGCGGCTCCTGCCGCGCAGAACTCGCCGCGATCCTGGGCGCGCACGCGGTATCGCAAGCGGCCGAGTAGGCGCGATCTCGACGCATCTGGATCGCTTCCAGCGTCCTGCACGGACCGGCGACCGGCCGCGCGCCGGTTGCAAACGGCCACCGGCCCGAACCGCTTTTTGGCTCGGTCGCGACCACCGAATGCGGTGGAGATTTGGTTGCGGGGGGCTAGAGACCCCCGAGATCTGCCACGCAGAGATCGGACGCCCGCCGCAGCATGAAACGCGATGCCAGACGGTCGCCGCCGGCCCCCCCCCGGTTTCTTGCACCCGGCCGGTACCGCCTGTGACGGCGACTGATCGAGATGTCCGTTCCCCTATCCGTCGTCGTCGACCAGGACCTCTGCGCGGGTTTTGCGAACGGACGGCAAGATGACGGCCATCAGGGCAGCCGCCGCGGGAATGAGCAGCCCGGCGCTGATGGGCTCCTTGAGGAATACCAAAAGATCGCCCCGGGAAATGAGCAGCGCCCGCTGCCTATGCCCCTCCATCATCGGACCCAGAATGAACCCCGGGATCATCGGCGCCGGCTTGCAGTCGAGGCGCCTCAGGATGTAACCGAAGATGCCGGATCCAGCCATTGTCGTGACCGCAACCGCGGTGTTGTTCATGCTGAAAACACCGATGCGGGCAAAGGGGATCACCACGGGAAACAAGTATTTGCAGGGGATCGAAACCAGTTTGACCCAGAAACCGACCAACGGCAGATCGAGAACCAGGAGCATCGGGTTTCCGACCCACGTCGACGCGATTATCCCCCAGAACAGATCCGGGTGATGGGTGATGACGGCCGGTCCAGGCTCGATCCCCTGGATGACCAGCACGCTGATCATCAGCGCCATCACCGGGTTCGACGGGATGCCGAGGGTCAACATCGGGATGAACGAGGTCTGGGCGCCTGCGTTGTTGGCAGATTCCGGTGCCGCCACGCCTGCGATCGCGCCTTTGCCCAGTTCACCCGGCGTTTACGAGATCTTCTTTTCCAGCGCGTAGGCGGAAGAGGACGGCAGAAGCGCCCCGCCGCCCGGAAGAACGCCCAGGAACGACCCCAGAAAAGTGCCGCGCAGCATCGGCCCGATGATCTGTTTGAGGTCCCGACGGTTCAGCCACAGGCTGGTCACCTTCGAGGATTCCAACGCGCCGTGCCGCACGTTCTCCAGGTTGCGCATGATTTTGCCGAGACCGAAGATCCCCATGGCGATCGCGGCAACGCTGAGACCGTCCGCCGGTTCGGGCACCCCGAAGGTGAACCTCTGGAGACCCGTCTGGGTATCGGTTCCGACCAACCCGAGAACCAGGCCGACCAGCATCATGGCAATCGCTTTCACGATCGAGCCGTGCGCCAGCACAACCGAAACGATCGACCCGCACACCATGAGCGAGAAGTATTCGGCGGGCCCGAACCGGAACGCCAGGTCCGCCAGCGGTGGCGCGAACGGCCCGATCAGCACCGTCGCCACGCAGCCTGCGAAAAACGACCCGATCGCGGCGGTTGACAGCGCCTTGCCAGCCCGGCCCGACCTGGCCATCTCGTGACCGCCCCGCGCCCTCACGATCGATGAGGCCCCGCCGGGGAGGTTGATGAGACCGGATCGAGCCCGAAGGTGAAGGGCAGGAGCGCCGCGATCGCGACAAGCGGCCCGAGACCGGGCAGCACACCGATCAGCGTGCCAAGCAACACGCCGGAAAAGGAATAGAGCAGGTTCTGAAGCGCCAGAACCGCCGCAAATCCCAGGGCAAGGTTTCGATCAGCTCCATGCTTGCCGCCTCAATGCGATCACAGCGGGATCGGCAAAGTCAACAAGCCCGCGAAGATCACCGCGCTGGTCCCTGCAAGGTCAGCCACGGCCGCGCCAACGATCATCAATGTCCAGGACAGAACGACCGGAAAGAAGCCGGGACCGGGGCGCGCCGTCGATCCGAACGCGAAGGATGACACCATGAACGCGCCGAAAACGCCGATCAGAACGAACATCAATCCCGAGAGGAAATCCTTGTCGGAGAAGTGTTTCATGTTGGGTGTCTCCCACCTGTCGACCCCCGATTGGGCGGAGTTCGCCGGCGTATCCTCGCGAACCCGCACACCAGCGACTATTGCGAAAGGACAATCGCCCAATTGCCGAGTTCGGCGTCGATCACCTTGGCGAAATCGGCGGGCGAGTCGACGATCGGCTCAAGACCCGCCTTGGCCATCGCCTCCTGGAAACCTGGCGTCTCGGCCTGGCGGACCACCTCGTCGTCGATCTTCGCGACGATGTCATCGGGCGTGCCCGCCGGCGCGACGAAACCGAACCACGCGTTGAACACCTAGCCATCGACACCCTGCTCGGCGCTCACCGTCATGTCCACGCCCGTTTCGGTCTGGACGAGCTCGGCGGCGAGGTTTGCCGCACGTCCCGCGCCGGCGGTTGCGAAGGTCACCTCGCCCGGATGCGCCTCGGCAGGGGCGATGAACTCCGCTGCGGTTCCGATCCCGGGATCGTTGGTGACATAGTGAACCGTCGAGGCGCCCGCGACCGGCACCACGGGTGCGAAATCGGTCCTGACGTCATGGTCGATGTCATAAAGGCAGGGAGGCGTCGTCAGGTTCGCGGGCACGAACCCCAGCGTATTGCAATCCGGTTGTGCGCCCGCGACCTGGGTCGCGCCGTTAGACCCGCCGGCGCCACTGACGTTCTTTGCGATGACCTGCTGCCCCGCGGGTTTCGCGCATGCCTTCGGCGATCAGGCGGGCCAGGATGTCGACCAGGCTCCCCGGACAGGTCGGCGCGATGATCGTGGTCTGCTTCTCGGGATAGCTCTGCGCCAGCGCCGCTCCCGGCAGGGCAAAACCTGTGCTGGCGACCGCGGCGGTCACGCCCGCAGCTTTCCATATGGCGCTGAAATTAAGCGATTTCTCCTCCCTGGAGTCTTCGTTCTCTTTCTCGATAGAACGTCAATGCTTCGATCCCCTTGCCAGCGGCCACGCAGTCGACGGGCTTGGCCGAGCCCAACTCTATCCGGGTGATCAGCCCGCGGTCATGGCTCGAGACCAGGACGTGTTTTCCCTCCGGTGGGATAGCGATGCCCTGCGGCCCCTTCGCAATCGCCACCATCACCTAACCGCTTGGGTCCGTCGCATCGTGAATATGCATCACGCCAGACACGTAATTCGTGCTGACGAGCCATTTGCCATCGGGGGAAAACCGCATCCGGATCAATCGGCTGGTTTTCGGATTGCTCGGTACCGCGCCCTTCAGGGGCATGCTGGGCAGGATCTCAGCGCTTGCGGTATCGATCTCCAGGAAATCCTGCCGGGAGTTTTCCGCGACATAAATCCGAGCTCTACCGGGCGACATCGCCACCCCCTCGGTCCCGTTCGGCACCTCGGCCCTGCCCCGCACCTTGCGGTCGACGGTGTCGAAAACAATCAGGTCGCCTTTCTTGCAGGAGACGAATATCCTGGCGCCACCTGGCGGCACCTGGCTGATGTCGGGGAACGGCGGACGCAGCCCCCGCGCGCCGATATCAAAGACATCGGCAAGCGCGAGCGTTTCGGTGTCCAGGCGGCCGAGTTCGCCGGTTTCCTCGAAAATACCCAGAGCGCACCATTGGCATCGAACACCATCGCATGTGGCCCCTTGAAGGGGCTGGTGGAAATCCGGTGGGTGATCTCCTGGCGGTCGAGATCCACGACGCTGATGTGCTTTCCGGAGTCGACAAAGGCCCCGCCCGCGAATTTTCCGAACTCGGACACATATGCGCGGGTTTGATCGGGCAAAATCGCCACCTCGTGATGGGTCTTGTGGGGGAGTGGCTCTAGGGTCACCGGGTCGAAAAACCGGATCGCATCGCCGAGCTTGTCGATGCCGATCAACCCACTGGTCCCGGTCGGGTTGTTGACGGACCAGGACGTGCTCGACCGGGCCGGCTTGCGCCCCAAAAATCGCCCTTACGACAAGCGATCAGGAAGTCATGAAGGCCCACGCGGCGCTCGGGCTTGGGGTGGCCAACGTTGCGGAACCCACTTTCGATCCGCTGAGCGACACGCCCTTGCGCGCCAGAGACGTGGCGAAGCTTTTCCCTTGCGTCGAAATCTGTTTCGTCACCAGGACCGACAGCGACCAATCCGAATTGCAGACAAGTTTTCTGGGGTACCTTGGGATCAATCTGTCGAAATAGCTCCGTCCGGGGTGACCTCGAGCGCGCATCATCTGTCCGCGTTCCACGCGCCCCGCATCTGTCCGGGGCGAACCTCGCCCTCCGGTTTCGATGGCTGTCGTACTTCCGCGGCCAGTCCGCCTGAATGACCAAAGCGCAGAAACCTCCGCCCGAACCTTGCCGCAGCGCGCAACGCCAATGAGGGCGCCGATATGGGCAGTTTCCAGTTCCCGGAGAGATTTTTTTGGTTGCGGGGGTAGGATTTGAACCTACGACCTTCAGGTTATGAGCCTGACGAGCTACCGGACTGCTCCACCCCGCGCCAAGTCCGGATTAGGTACGCCGAGTCGTCAGGGAGTGCAAGAGGCTGTGGTCGCAAAACTGTAACAATCTTGGGGGTCTTCTCCGCAGTCGCCGCAGCCGACCGGGATCCGCCGGTCGCATCGATCTTCTTGCGCGCAAGCCCACTAAAATGCGACCAATATGAGGGACCCGTACCAGCGAGGACGGCATGGAATTCGAGTGGGTGGCGATCGCATTGGGAGACGTGGCCTGGATATCGGTCGCTTTCCTCTTCGGCCTCCTCGCAAGCCAGGTCGGTTTGCCCCCGTTGGTCGGGTTTCTGGTCACCGGGTTCGTTCTGGGAGTTCTCGGCCTGGCCGGTGGCGAGGTCCTCAACAAGCTCGCCGACCTCGGGATTACCATCCTGCTGTTCACCGTGGGCCTGAAGCTCAACCTGCGGTCCCTCTTGAGGCCGCAGGTCTGGGCCGTGACGGCGCTCCATTCCAGCATTGTCACGGGTGTCCTCGGGCTTCTCTTTTTCGCCCTCGCGGCCCTCGGCCTGCCGCTGTTTTCCGGTCTCGGTCTCGGCCCGGCTCTGCTGATCGGGTTCGCCCTGAGTTTCTCCAGCACGGTCTTCGCCGTGCGGTCTCTCGAGACCTCGGGCGAAATGAAATCTCTGCACGGCAGCATCGCCATCGGCATCCTGATCATGCAGGACCTCGCCGCCGTTGGCTTCCTGGCGGCCTCGACAGGCAAATTGCCCGCACCCTGGGCCCCGGCCCTGTTGCTGCTGATCCTCCTGCGGCCGGCGCTGATCTGGATCCTGCGACGGGCCGGCCACGGCGAATTGCTGATCCTTTACGGCTTGGTGCTCGCGCTTGGCGGCGCGGAATTGTTCGAGTTGGCGGGGATCAAGGGCGATCTTGGCGCGCTCGTCCTCGGGGTGCTGGTTGCCGGTGGTCCCCGGTCGGATGAGCTGGCCAAATCGATGTTCGGCTTCAAGGATCTGTTCCTGGTCGGCTTTTTCCTGTCGATCGGCCTCACTGGCGCCCTGTCCTGGCCCGCGTTCCTGGTCGGGCTCGCCCTGGTCCCGCTGGTGCTGGCCAAGAGCGGGTTGTTTCTGTTCTTGATGACCCGGTTCCGGCTGCGCGCGCGCACCGCCCTTTTGTCCGTACTGAATCTCAACAATTTCAGCGAGTTCGGCCTGATCGTGACGGCGCTCGGGGTCGCGAACGGATGGCTTGGCGCGGATTGGCTGGTCGCGGTGGCGGTTGCGCTCTCGGCCTCTTTCATTGTCGCGGCGCCGTTGGTGGCGGCCGATGACCGGATTTACGGACGGTTCCGCGGCAGCTTGGCGCGCTTGCAGCGCGAACCGCGCCTGGCCGACGATGCCTATCTCGACACACGCGCTGCGACGATCGCCGTGTTCGGGATGGGGCGCGTCGGCACCGGCGCCTACGACGCAATGCGCGCGCGGTTCGGGGAAACCGTGATCGGGGTGGATTTCAACCACGACAGTGTCCGCGACCATTGCGAGACCGGGCGCACCGTGTTGCACGGCGACCCGAGCGACGCCGATTTCTGGGAAAAGGTCGATGCGGATCACCGGATCGAATTGGTCATGCTGGCGTTGCCCAACCTGGTCGCCAATCTCGATGCGCTGGCGCAGCTTCGCCGGGTTGGGTTCGCAGGCCGGATCACCGCGACAGCCCGGCACAGCGGCGAAGAACAGGCCCTGATCGCCGCCGGTGCGACCGGGGTGTTCAACATCTACCGGGAAGCGGGCGCCGGCTTTGCCGAACACACGATCCAGATGGAGCTCGAGGCGCCGGCCCAGTAAAACTTGCGGCTCAGAACGCAAAAACGCCGGCCACAAGGGCCGGCGTTTTTGTGATCTCGCATCGTCAGAGAGATACACGGAACGGTTTCTTACTAGGTTTGGCGGTGACCTACTCTCCCACGTCTTAAGACGCAGTACCATCGGCGCAACGGCGCTTAACGGCCGAGTTCGGGATGGGATCGGGTGTTTTGCTCGTGCTATGACCACCAAACCGAGAAAGAAACATCGTTCCAAGTCAAATACTTACTGTGTGTGTATGCTTTTGATTTTCCAAAGCCAAGCCTGGCTTCTACTGGATCAAATCAAGCCTATCGGGCAATTAGTACCGGTCAACTGAACGCATTGCTGCGCTTACATCTCCGGCCTATCGACGTGGTGGTCTACCACGGCCCTCAGGGATACCTTGTTTTGAGGGGGGCTTCCCGCTTAGATGCCTTCAGCGGTTATCCTGTCCGATCATAGCTACCCTGCACTGCCGTTGGCACGACAACAGGTCCACCAGTGGATCGTTCACCCCGGTCCTCTCGTACTAGGGGCAACTCCTCTCAAGTATCCTACACCCACGGCAGATAGGGACCGAACTGTCTCACGACGTTCTAAACCCAGCTCACGTACCTCTTTAAACGGCGAACAGCCGTACCCTTGGGACCTGCTCCAGCCCCAGGATGAGATGAGCCGACATCGAGGTGCCAAACGGTGCCGTCGATATGGACTCTTGGGCACCATCAGCCTGTTATCCCCGGCGTACCTTTTATCCGTTGAGCGATGGCCCTTCCACTCGGGACCACCGGATCACTATGGCCGTCTTTCGACTCTGCTCGACTTGTCAGTCTCGCAGTCAGGCTGGCTTCTGCCATTGCACTCAACGAGCGATTTCCGACCGCTCTGAGCCAACCTTCGCGCGCCTCCGTTACTGTTTGGGAGGCGACCGCCCCAGTCAAACTACCCACCACACAGGGTCCCGGATCCGGATAACGGACCGCGGTTAGACATCAAGCAGAGCAAGGGTGGTATCTCAAGGGTGGCTCCACAGAAGACTAGCGTCTCCTGCTTCAAAGCCTACCACCTATCCTGCACATGCTCGGCCTAATGCCAGTGTGAAGCTGTAGTAAAGGTGCACGGGGTCTTTCCGTCTAACCGCGGGAAGCCTGCATCTTGACAGGCAATTCAATTTCGCTGAGTTGATGTTGGAGACAGCGGGGAAGTCGTTACGCCATTCGTGCAGGTCGGAACTTACCCGACAAGGAATTTCGCTACCTTAGGACCGTTATAGTTACGGCCGCCGTTTACCTGGGCTTCAATTCGGAGCTTGCACCCCTCCTTTTAACCTTCCAGGCACCGGGCAGGCGTCAGACCCTATACGTCGTCTTGCGACTTCGCAGAGCCCTGTGTTTTTAGTAAACAGTCGCCACCCCCTGGTTTGTGCCCCCAGCCTCATACTTGCGTAGAAACTGGGCCTCCTTCTCGCGAACTTACGGAGGTATTTTGCCGAGTTCCTTCAACATCGTTCTCTCAAGCGCCTTGGTATTCTCTACCAGTCCACCTGTGTCGGTTTAGGGTACGATCTAATGGAGGGCTATTTCCAGGAACCTCTAAGCAGCCCGTTCAATCCGATAAGACTGAACTACCCTCGAGATCCGTCACATCCTCCTGGCCCAGGAATATTAACCTGGTTCCCATCGACTACGCCTTTCGGCCTCGCCTTAGGGGTCGGCTTACCCTGCTCAGATTAGCTTTAAGCAGGAACCCTTGGACTTTCGGCGACAGGGTCTCTCACCCTGTTTGTCGCTACTCATGTCATCATTCTCGCTAGTGATCTCTCCACCGGATCGCTCACGCGCCGGCTTCACAGAAAACTCCGCGTCCTCCAATGCACCCCGAAAGGTGCAAAGAGGAATGGAATTATGTCACACTACGCTCCGCTACCATGCACTAAGTGCACTCCTAAGCTTCGGCTCATGGCTTGAGCCCCGTTACATCTTCGCCGCAGGACAACTTATATTAGACCAGTGAGCTGTTACGCTATCTTTAAAGGATGGCTGCTTCTAAGCCAACCTCCTGGTTGTTTTGGTCGTCCCACCTGCTTTCCCACTTAGCCATGAATTAGGGGCCTTAGCTGTAGGTCAGGGTTGTTTCCCTCTCCACGACGGACGTTAGCACCCGCCGTGTGTCTGCCGTATAGTACTCCTCGGTATTCGGAGTTTGGTTAGGATCAGTAAGTCTGTGGGACCCCATTACCCATCCAGTGCTCTACCCCCGAGGGTATTCGTACGACGCTCTACCTAAATAGATTTCGCGGAGAACCAGCTATCTCCGAGTTTGATTGGCCTTTCACCCCTAGGCACAACTCATCCCGACCTTTTTCAACAGGTGTGGGTTCGGACCTCCAGTAAG
>CAVWAE010000025.1:0-92500 GCA_963752895.1 uncultured Alphaproteobacteria bacterium | reverse complement strand
ATAGATACAGGTGAGACCATTCCCGTGGCGGCAGACCAGACGGACCACGCAGCGCTGTGCAAGGGCGTCCGGGTTCCGCACTCACCCTTCCTCACCGAGGCCCGGATCGCGCGTATCAACGCAGCCCGCTACGAAGGCGAAGAGATCGCGGGCGCGCTCACGGTGGTGCGGGCCGGCGACCGGGTTCTGGAACTCGGCGCGGGCCTCGGCCTGGTCGGGCGCGGTGACGGCGAAGAACGCCGCCCCCGAAGCCGTGCTGTCTTTCGAGGCCAACCCCGTGCTGATCCCGCATATCCGCGCGCTTCACCGCGAGAACGGCCTCGAAGACAGGATAGAGCTGCGCAACGCGGTGCTCGTCTCGGCGCCGGACCGGCCCGACACGATGACCTTTCATTTGCACAATTCCTTTCTCGGCTCCTCGCTGATCGACAGCCCGCCGCGCAAGACCCGCGCCGTCGAGGTTCCGACCGCGGATTTCGCCGCGGTCGCCAAATCCTTCCGGCCGGATGTGCTGATCATGGATATCGAAGGCGGCGAGCTCGCGCTGCTGCAACACGCCGATCTGGCCGGCATCCGCGCGGTGGTGATCGAGTTCCACCCAAGCCTCTACGGCAAGGCGGGCATGCAGACCTGCAAAGGCATCCTGCGCCGCGCCGGGTTCACGAAACTCGATGGCCCCTCGTCCCGGCTGGTCTGGACCTGCACCCGCCCCGAGGCCCGCGCCCGCCCGCGGCCCACACCGCCCGATCCCCGGGGCGGCTGGTCGCACGGCATCCGCACGCTCTCGAACGCGGTCGTCCAGGCGCCGCAGACCCCGCAGAAATACACCCCCTCCGGCGTGATCGACGAACACGGCGCGGACGTGCCCGAGGCCGCGGTCTGGCACGGCAAGCGGCGCACCAACGAACCCTTCGCGGCCCCCGCCTCGGTGGCCGAAGACATCCCCGGCACCTGGCTCTGGGGCGGCACGCTCTGGAGCTACTTTGCGCATTTCATCGTCGAAAGCTCGGGACGGCTCTGGGCGCTCGACCATCTCGGGCACCCGCCCGACGGCATTCTCTACATCCCCCGCCGCGACAGCCAGGAGGCCGAACTCAGCCGGTTCCAGGCGGCCTTCTTGCGCGCGCTCGGGATCGATTTGCCCGTCAGGATGGTGGCCGACAGCGCCCGGGTCGAGCGGCTGATCGTGCCCGGCCAGGGCTTCGGCCTCGGCGAGATCAGCGCCGGCACCCCGGCCTTTCGCGATTTCATGCACGCCCGCTTCGGCCGCGATGTAAAGCCCGAGGGCGGCGAGAAGCTCTATATCTCGCGCAGCCAGCTGGGGCCGAACCGCGGCAAGCTCGTCGGCGAAGAGCGGATCGAGGAAGAGCTCGCAGCGCAGGGCTACGAGATCTTCCACCCGCAGCGCCACGACATGCCCACCCAGCTCGCCCGCTACAAGGCGGCGCGCAAGGTCGTCGCTTCCGAGGGGTCGGCGCTGCACCTGTTCGCCTTCATCGGCCGGTCCGACCAGGCGGTCGCGCTGATCCCGCGCCGCCGGTCGCGGGCGACGGCGCATATCATTGCGCACCTCGAAAGCTTCACCGGCGCACGGCCGACCGTTCTGAAGGTTCTGCGAGAAGTCTGGCAACCCGCCGCCTCGAAGCGCAAACGCCTGTCGGCTGGCGAGCCCGACCTCGCGCTGTTGCAGGCGGGGCTGCACGCGGCGGGGTTCATCGAAGACGGGCCGGCCTGGGCGCCGCTCGACCCCGACGAGATCCGCGCAGCCCTCGGCAAGCGCCATGTGGCGACCGGCGAGACGTTGCTGGAGTGACCGCGCTCAGGCCCGGGCGGCGCGGCGAAAGCTCAGCGACCGCGGGATCAACCGGAGCCCGACGAGCAGGACGAAGGCGGCGAGGTAGACCAGCGGCTCGATCTGCCAGCCTTTGCGCAGCATCACGAAATGCACCCCGCCGAGGATCACCGCCGGATAGACCAGCATGTGCAGCCGCCGCCACCCCAGTCCGCCCAGCTTGCGGATCGAGGCGTTGTTGGAGGTGATCGCCAGCGGCACCAGAGCCACGAACCCGGCCATGCCGATGGTGATATAGGGCCGCTTGACGATATCCGCCCAGATCCGCCCGAGGTCGCCCACGTCCAGCACCAGCCAGGTCAGGAGATGGGTGCTTATATAGTAGAAGGCGAGCAGCCCCAGCATCCGGCGGAATTTCAGGAAGTTCAGCCCCGCGAACCGCCTGAGCGGCGTCACCATGAGCCCCGCGGCCAACACCTGGAGCCCGAGAAGTCCAAGCCGGTGTTCCAGCTCCTTGATCGGCTCGACCCCGAGCCCACCGGTGAACCCGAGGTACAGATACCAGGCAGGCACCAGCAGGCCGATCACATAGAACGGCCAGGTGGGCAGCTTGCGCAGCCCGGCGTTGATACGGTCAGTCAGGGTCATCAGCCGGCCTCGCAGCAGGTATCGCCGGCCTGAATCGGCGGGCATTTCACCGTCCCATAGGAGCAGAACACGCAGCAATCGCCCGGCTTCGGACGCAACACCGTGCCGCAGCCCTTGCATTCATAGAAGAACTGGCAGGCGTCCGTGGGCATCGTCTCGGTGCTCCGGTGGCCGCACTGCGGGCAAGTGAGGGTCGATTGCAGTTGGACGGTGACCATGGGCGACCGGCTCAGTGATACTTCACGAGGTCCATGCCCTCGTAGAGATGCGCGACCTCGTCTTCGTAGCCGTTGAACATCAGGGTATCGATCCGGGGTGCGAAAAAGCCGTTCCCGATCGTCCTTTCGGTCGCCTGGCTCCAGCGCGGATGGTCCACGGTCGGGTTCACATTACTATAGAAGCCGTATTCGCGCGGCTGGGATTTGTTCCAGCTGGTCGGTGGCTCTTCATCGGTGAGCGTGATCCGCACGATCGACTTGATCGACTTGTAGCCGTATTTCCACGGCACCACGAGCCGCAGCGGCGCGCCGTTCTGGTTCGGCAACGGCTCACCATACAGCCCGGTGGCGATCAGGGTCAGCGGGTGCATCGCCTCGTCGAGCCGGAGCCCCTCGACATAGGGCCAGTCCAGCACCGGCGAGCGCACGCCCGGCATCTCGTCGGGCCGCAGCGCCGTCTCGAAGGCCACATACTTGGCCCCCGCCTGCACGCCGACCTTCGCAAGCAGCTTGTTCAGCTCGAACCCGTTCCACGGGATCACCATCGACCAGGCCTCGACGCAGCGCAGCCGGTAGATCCGTTCCTCGATCTCCATGCCTTCGAGCACCTCGGCGAGCGAATAGGTCCCGGGCTTGTCGACCAGCCCGTCGATCTGCACGCTCCACGGATCGGTCGTGAGCATGTGCGCATTTTCGGCCGGGTCTTCCTTGCCGGTGCCGAACTCATAGAAGTTGCAGTAGTTGGTGATGTGCATGAGCGAATTCGGTTCGCGCTCGATCGGCACCTCGGCGGCAAGCGGACCGGCAATCGAGCCAAGCCCCAGCCCGGCCGCGCCGGTCATGATCTGGCGTCGGTTGAGATAGGCCTGTCTCGGGGTCACGTCGGCCCAGGTCAGCTTGTTCTTGAGTGCCATGCGGATCTCCTCTTCTGAAAATCACCTAGCCCGAGCCGCGCCGAAATCCAAATGACGTCCGTTCACGTGAGCGCGCGCGTCGTGTAACTTGGGTATATCTCGTTCATCGGCACCGAGCGCCCGTCGGGCTGGACGATGCGCACATGCCGCCGCCGCATCTGCCGCGGTTCGGCCACGCCAACGCTGTGCGCAATCGTCTCTACCTCGCGGATCAGGCTCTTGGCGAACAGCGCGACGCGCTCGGCCTTGTCCTCGGGCACCAACCCCTTCTGCAGCCGCGGATCATGGGTGGTGATCCCGGTCGGGCAGGTGTTGCGGTTGCACTTGAGAGCCTGGATGCAGCCGAGCGAGAACATGAAGCCGCGCGCCGAGGTGACGAAATCGGCCCCCGCGCAGATCGCCCAGGCGATGTCGGCGGGGTTCACCAGCTTGCCGCTGGCGATGATGCGGATCCGGTTGTGCAACCCCCGCTGGTCGCGCAGATCGACGATCCGCGGCAGCGCCTCGCGCACCGGCATCCCGACGAGGTCGATGAGCGGCATCGGCGCCGCACCGGTGCCCCCCTCGCCGCCGTCGATGGCGATGAAGTCGGGCGCGCTCCCCGGCCCGCGCCTCAGAATGAGGTCGAACAGATCTGCGAAGGGGTCGATCCGCCCCACCGCCGCCTTGAACCCCACCGGCTTGCCGGTCACCTCGCGTACATGGGCGATCATGTCGAGCAGATCGCCCCAGTCGTCGACCTCCTCGTGCCGGTTCGGGCTCACGCTGTCCTGACCCACGGGAATGCCGCGGATCTCGGCGATCTCTTGAGAAACCTTCGCCGCGGGCAGGATGCCGCCCTTGCCCGGTTTCGCGCCCTGGCTGAGCTTGATCTCGAACATCTTCACCTGCGGGTGCGCGGCGACCGCGGCCAGCTTTTCGTCCGAGAGCGACCCGTCGGCGCCGCGCACCCCGTATTTGGCGGTGCCGATCTGGAAAACGATGTCGCAGCCGCCTTCGAGGTGAAACGGCGCGACCCCGCCCTCGCCGGTGTTCAACCAGATCCCTGCCTTCTTCGCCCCATGGCTGAGGGCGAGCACGGCCGGCCGCGAAATCGCCCCGTAGCTCAAACCGGAGATATTGAAGAACGACGGCGCCAGATAGGGCTCGCGCGCGGACGGCCCGATCAACAGCGGCTCGGTCTTTGCGTATTGCGGACCGAGCGGCGGAAAGGCGGCGTTCATGAAGATCGTCGTGCCCGGCACGCTGATCGATCGGGTCGACCCGAAGGCCACCGTGTTGTCACGGCCCTGGGCGGCGCGGTAGATCCAGTCGCGCTGCGCCCGGTTGAACGGCATCTCCTCGCGGTCCATCGCGAAGAAGTACTGCCGGAAGAACTCGCCGAGGCTGGTGAACAGCGAGCGGAACCGCCCGATCACCGGGTAATTGCGGCGCACCGCGTCGGCGGTCTGCATCTTGTCGATCACAAACAGCACGACCGCCACGGCCAGCGCGACCCCGAGCACCATGACAAACGCCAACGCAAGCCATTCCAGAAGCCAGAACATCATGCCCATGAGAACCCTCCTCAACCGGTTTCAGGCATCCTACCGCATCCCCGGTCAGACGCACCAAAGATCGCATGACCCGCAGCAACGACACCAAGGTGTGGTGTCGGCGGGAAAAGGTCCGCACCGGAAATAGCGGGTTTTCGGTGCTTCCCCGCCGATCGGGCAAGGCGCGGCAGGAGCGCCTCCGCCAATGTTCGATTCGGACGCTTTGTTGGGCGTGAAACCGCGTGCGCAAAGCCCCCAAACCCGCGGTCCAACGCGCATATCGGCCCGGGTCGCGCCGCCCCGGTGCACCGGTTGGCCGGCCGTGGCCTTGTGTCCCTGCGCAACGACGCAAACCTGCAAACCAACACAAGGATAGGATCCATGAAAACCATCAAAGTTGCTCCGGTCGCCTTCGGCCTCCTGCTCGCCGCCACGCCTGCGCTGTTCGCCCAGGACGCCGGCCCCGATGTCGACGGCGACGGGATGGTCTCGATGGAGGAATTCGCCGCGGCCTACCCGGACCTGACGGAAGAAACCTTCACCGTGGCCGACGCCAATGCCGACGGCATGCTCGATGCCGATGAGATCGCCGCGGCGGCCGAAGCCGGCGTCCTGCCGGCGACCGAGAGCTGATCGGTCTCTGATGAGGCATCCCGCCGGCCAGCTGCCGGCGGGATCGTTTCCCCCCGGAGGGTTACGCGGGCGGGTTCCGGGCGTGCTTCGGCCCCTCACCCCCAACACCACACCGAACGCGAACCCGCCCGCACGATCCCCCGGGCGCAACTCCGCCCGCAAGACCTCCGGGTGCCTATTTCCCGCGGCCGCGTACCCCCACGCGCCGCGCCTTTCCAGGGAGTTTTCACCATGAAAACCACAGCCACCACCCTCGCCCTGCTTCTCGCCGGCACCACCACGGCCTTCGCCCAGGAGGCGACCGAGGCCGATGCCGACGGCGACGGCATGGTCTCGCTCGCCGAGTTGCAGGACCTCTACGCCGACATCCCCGAGGCCGGCCTCGCCGAAGGCTTCGAACAGGTCGACATCGACGGCGACGGGCTGCTCAACGACGACGAGATCGCGCTGGCCCGCGAGTTCGGGCATCTTCCCGCCGGCAGGCTGAACACGACATTCGAGCAGACCCACGCCCCCGCCGGGTTACTCGGCGGGGGCATCGAATTGGCCCCGGCCCGACCCTGTTTCAAGCCCGGACGTCAGCCGTCTCGCGCCGCGCGCGCTGTTCCGCCGAGCCATCGGCCAAGCGGCGCCGAGCTCCCGGACCGCGCCGCGAAATCCCTCTTTTCTTTCGCCCCCGCCGTGCTCAAATCACCGGTGCGCCGAGGCGTTCGGCGTAACCTTTTTCGGGAGCAACCCCCCCATGAAACCCGCTCGCTTTGCCCTCGCCGTGCTGCTCGCCGGCACCACCACCGCCTTCGCCCAGGACGCGCTCGACGCCGACGGTGACGGCATGGTGTCTCTGGCCGAACTCCAGGCCGTCTACGCCGATTTCGCCGAGGCGGATTTCGCCGAGGTCGACATCGACGGCGACGGTCTTCTGAACGGCGACGAAATGGCGCTCGCCACCGAATCCGGCATGATCCCCGCGCAGGAATAACCGGGGCCGAGGCCGCACGAAAACCCCCCGCCGGAGCGATCTGGCGGGGGGGTCCGTTTGCCCCCGACCCGGCGGATCGCGACCCGCGCGAGACGGGCCCGCCCGGCCGAGGCTGGTTTCAGTGGGGGGGGCAGGTCGGCCCTCCGTCGCGACGGCGCAGACGCACGGGGGCCAGCTGCTGCCGCCATGGCCAGGTCCCGACCCGGCGATCGCACGGCATGCACCGGCCGATGAAACCACCCACGAACCGGGCAAGGGTCGTGGCCGCGGACCCACCCCGCCGTTTCTCGCGATGACACCGCCTCTGCGCGCCGGTTGACGGCGCATTCGGGCCCAGTTGTCGCACCGCGCACGGCAGGGATGGGCAAACCAGAGCCCCTCCCGCATACAGGCGGCGAGGCGCAAACCAATCCGGGCAAGCGGACTGTTGTGCAGGGTCACACGACGAGCCCTGGCCCGACACCCCTGCGCCGGTCCCGAATCCGGCAAAGGGCACGCCGGAACATTGCCTTCCCCGGTTCTCCCGTGACAAGACACACTCGTGCCGCTCATTGTCCCGCACGCGAAAGGCAGTCCGGCCCAGGAACAACACCCACAGGAGTTTTGCTCCCCGGTCCAGGTCCGCATATCGGCCGTTGCACGGGGCGCGCCACCCGACACCCCCCGATACCTTCAAGGAGACAGAAATGGGAAAACTGGAAGGCAAGAAAGTCTTCATCACCGGTGCCGAACAGGGCATCGGCTTTCACACCGCCAAAAACCTGATCGAAGCCGGATGTGATATCTACATCCACTACTTCAGCGGCACCGAAGGGCCCGAGAAGCTCGTCGAACTGGCGAACTCCCTGGGCCGGCGGGCCGCATTCGGCCCGGCCGATCTCACCAACAAGGACCAGGCGGACGCCTGCGTGGCCAACGGCGTCGACTTCCTCGGCGGCATGGACATTCTGGTCAACAACGTCGGCGGCATCATCGCGCGCAAATGGCTCGGCGAAATCGAGCCCGACTATTGGCAGACCGTGATCGACGTCAACCTGACCACCATGATGCATGTCACCCAGGCCGCCCTGCCGCACCTGAAACAGGCGCCCGACGGCGCGAGCATCGTCAACCTGGCCTCCCTGGCCGGGCGGTCCGGCGGCCATTCCGGGTCGCTGAGCTATTCGATGACCAAGGGCGCGGTCCTCACCTGGACACGGTCGCTGGCGGCCGAGCTCGGCGAGTTCGGCATCCGGGTCAACGCCGTGGCCCCGGGGCTGATCCTGGGCACCCGGTTCCACAACCAGCACACGACGAAGGAATCGGCCGACGAGACGGTCAAGGGCATCCCGCTGGGCCGGGCCGGCACCTCCGAAGACGTGGCCCGCACCATCACCTTCCTCGCCTCCGAGTATGACGGGTTCATCTCCGGCGCCACCATCGACGTCAACGGCGGCATCTACCGCATGTAACCAGCCTGCGGTGGTGCCGCGGGCTGCGGCATCACCGCCAAGGAAGACACATGATCAAAGCTGAAATTCTCCACCCGCAACTTCTGGCAGCCCTCGCCAGGGCGGGCCACAAGGCCCGGATCCTCATTTCGGACGCGAACTACTCCTTCGTGACCAACGCGTCGCCCCGCGCCGAGATCGTCTATCTGAACTTCGTGCCCGGCATGGTCCCGAGCACCCTGATCCTGTCGAGCGTCGGAAAGCTCATCAATGTCGAACAGGCGACGATGATGGCCTGGCCGGATGATTTCGAAAACAGCGTGCACAAGGAATACGTCGACATCCTGCCCGACGGCACCCCGATGGAGCTCGTCAGCCGCGAGGCGTTCTACGCCGCCGCCAAATCGCCCGATACGCTGCTGGTGATCGCCAGCGGCGAGACGCGGCGGTTTGCCAATATCATCCTCACGGTCGGGCCGGTGATCCTCTAGAGCGCGACCCCGAAGGCCGCGGCTCCCCGGTGCCTGCGAAACCGGAGGCGCGCATCGGCGGTCGCGCCAGGCACCCGGCCAAACCGAAAGCCCCCGCCGGATCGCGCCGGCGGGGGCTCCTTTTTTACCGTGAAGACAGGGCTCAGTGCACCACGGCATCGTCCGGTTTGGGCTTGTTCGAAGCCCCCAGCCGGTCGCCGATGATCAGCCCCTCGGTACCCGCGTGGACCGGCACCGTCTCGCCGTCCAGCACGTCACCGGCCAGCAAGAGCTCGGCCAGCGGATCCTGCAACGACTTCTGGATCACCCGCTTGAGCGGCCGCGCGCCATAGACCGGGTCGTAGCCCTGGTCGGCCAGCCAGGTCTTCGCCGGCTCGTCGAGTTGCAGCGTGATCCTGCGTTTCGCGAGCCGTTTCGCCAGACAGCCCAAGCTGGATGTCGACGATCCCGTCCATGTCCTCGCGCGTGAGCCGGTCGAAGATGATCGATCTCGTCGAGCCGGTTGAGGAACTCGGGCCGGAAGTGCGCGCGCACCGCGTCCATCACGTCACGCCGCGCCGTGGCGGCATCGGCCCCGTCCGGCAACTGGCTCAAGGCCTGCGCTGCCGAGGTTCGAGGTCAGCACGATCATCGTCTGCTTGAAGTCGACCGTGCGGCCCTGGCCGTCGGTCAGCACGCCCGTCGTCGAGCACCTGCAACAGCACGTTGAACACGTCCGGGTGCGCCTTTTCGACCTCGTCGAACAGCACCACCTGGTAGGGCCGGCGCCGCACCGCTTCGGTCAGCGCCCCGCCCTCGTCGTAGCCGACATAGCCCGGCGGCGCGCCGATCAGCCGTGCGACCGAGTGCTTCTCCATGTATTCCGACATGTCGACGCGCACCATCGCGTTGTCGTCGTCGAACAGGAACTCGGCAACCGCCTTGGTCAGCTCGGTCTTGCCCACACCGGTCGGCCCGAGGAACAGGAACGATGCCCAGCGGCCGGTTCTCGTCGTTGCAGGCCCGCCCGGGCCCGGCGCACCGCGTTGGCCACGGCCGTCACCGCCTGGTTCTGGCCGATCACCCGCTTGTGCAGGCCATCTTCCATCCGCAGGAGCTTGTCGCGCTCGCCTTCGAGCATCTTGTCGACGTCGGAATGCCGGTCCAGCGCTCGACGACCTGGGCGATCTGTTCGGGCCGCACGGCCTCTTCGACCATCATGTCATCGTCTTGGCTTTCGACCTCGGCGAGCTTGCGCCTCGAGCCCCGGGATGATCCCGTAGCTCAGCTCACCGGCCCGCGCCAGGTTGCCCTCGCGCTTGGCCGCGTCGAGCTCGGCGCGGGCGCGGTCGAGCTGTTCCTTCAGCTCCCGCGCGCCCTCGAGCTTGTCGCGCTCCGCCTGCCACTTGGTGGTCAGGGCGTCGGATTTCTCTCGAAGTCCCGCGAGATCTTCTTCCAGCTTGGCCAGCCGGTCCTTGGAGGCCTTGTCGTCTTCCTTCTTCAGGGCCTCTGCCTCGATCTTCATCTGCAGGATCTGCCGGTCGAGTTCGTCGAGCTCCTCGGGCTTGCTATCCACCTCCATCCGCAGCCGGCTCGCGGCCTCGTCCATCAGGTCGATCGCCTTGTCGGGCAGGAACCGGTCGGTGATGTAGCGATGCGAGAGCGTCGCCGCCGCCACCAGCGCGCTATCGGTGATCCGCACCCCGTGGTGCAGCTCGTATTTCTCCTTGATGCCGCGCAGGATCGAGATCGTATCCTCGACCGTCGGCTCCTCCACGAACACCGGCTGGAACCGGCGGGCCAGGGCCGCGTCCTTTTCGACATACTTGCGGTATTCGTCGAGCGTCGTGGCGCCCACGCAGTGCAACTCGCCCCGCGCCAGTGCCGGCTTGAGCAGGTTGGACGCGTCCATCGCGCCATCCGCCTTGCCGGCGCCGACGAGCGTGTGCATCTCGTCGATGAACAGCACGACCTCGCCCGCCGCGGCGGTGATCTCGTTCAGCACCGCCTTCAGCCGCTCCTCGAACTCGCCGCGATACTTCGCGCCCGCGATGAGCGCGCCCATGTCGAGCGCCAGCAGCTTCTTGTTCTTGAGGCTTTCGGGCACGTCGCCGTTGACGATCCGCAGCGCCAGCCCCTCGGCGATGGCGGTCTTGCCGACGCCCGGCTCGCCGATCAGAACGGGGTTGTTCTTGGTCCGGCGCGACAGCACCTGCATCGCCCGGCGGATCTCCTCGTCGCGGCCGATGATCGGGTCGATCTTGCCCTCGCGCGCGGCCTCGGTGAGATCGCGGGTGTATTTCGACAGCGCCTCGTAGCTGTCCTCGGCACTCGCCGAATCCGCCGTCCGCCCTTTGCGCACGTCTTCGATCGCGGCGTTGAGGTTCTGGGCGTTGATCCCGCCCGCATCCAGCGCGTCTTTCGCTTCCGATTTCACCAGCGCCAGCGCGGTCAGCAACCGCTCTACCGGAACGAAGCTGTCGCCCGCTTTCTTGGCGAGCTTCTCGGCTTCGTCCAGAACCCGGCCGGTCGCGTTGTCGAGATAGACCTGGCCCGCGTCGCCGGTCACTTTCGGCATCCGGTCGATGGCGGCGTTCACCGCCTCGGTGACGCGTTTGGCATCCCCCCCGGCCTTGCGGATGAGGCCGGCGGCCATGCCTTCTTCGTCATCCATGAGGGCTTTGAGCAAATGCTCGGGCGCGAGCCGTTGGTGGTTTTCGCGCATTGCGATCGTCTGGGCAGCTTGCACGAAGCCGCGCGACCGCTCGGTGAACTTCTCCAAGTTCATGGGTCTCTCCTTCTAAAAGCGCCCGCCTGTCGGAGTGCCCGCCCAGCGGCACACCCCTTTCGGGCCTCGAATTCCAGATGGGAGCGCCCGGACGCCGCCGCAAGGTCTCCCGCGCCGGCATCGGGAAAAATCCCACACGATGTTTGCGATTTGTTCACGGGCATATGCGAACGTACCCTCAAGCGCAGAAGGGCGGTTTACTCATGAAAGTCATCAATATCGATATCGAGGACCTGGAATACGACGACTTCGCGTCGCGTTTCGAGGGCCATGTCTCGCTCATGATCGCAGAGCCGAACAAAGCACGAACCGTCGAATTGCATTTCATCTCGCGCGTGAACCAGCCGCCCGACTGCCCCGGGTCCATCGTCACCTACAGCCTGATCGCCGACGCTCTGCGCCAGGCCCGCCGGATGCCCGGATTCCGCCGCGGCGAGGAAGAGATCGAGATCGTCGCCCCCTCGCCGAAAGTCGCGGCCCTGCCCGGCCGCAGCGGGCGGGCCACCGCTTGACAGCCGGTCCCGGCACGGGGATGAAGCGGGCACCGTGATGGAGCCCGCCGATGACCCCCCCCAAGATCCCCCCCCAGACCACGTCCACGTCCCGGTCCACGTCCCGGACCACGCCGCCCAGCGATGATCGTCTGATCGTCCCGCTCGATTTCCCCAACCCGCTCCTGGGCCTCGAGATGGCGCAGAAGCTCGGGCCCGAGGTCGGTTTCTACAAGATCGGTCTCGAAATGCTGATGGGCGGCGGCCTCGCGCTCGCACGCGAGCTCATCGACGAATACGACAAGCGCATTTTCCTCGACATGAAGCTGTTCGACATCTCGAACACGATCGAAGGCGCGGTGCGGAGCCTCAAGAATTACGGGCTCGATTTTCTCACCGTCCACGGCGATCCGCACGTGGTACGCGCCGCCGTCGAGGGCAAGGCCGGGTCCGACCTAAAGATCCTCGCCGTCACCATCCTCACCTCGCTCGACCGCGCCGATCTCGACGCCGCCCTGATCGCCCCGGGCGAGATGTCTGACCTGGTGGTCGAACGCGCGGCCCGGGCGATGGCTGCCGGCGCCGACGGGGTGATCGCCTCCCCGCGCGAAGCCGCCTTGATCCGCGCCCTGCCCGAAGCGGCGGGCAAGCTCATCGTCACCCCCGGCGTGCGCCCCGCCGGGTCCGCCCTCGGCGATCAGAAGCGGGTGATGACCCCGGGCGAGGCCATTCGCGCCGGCGCCGACCACATCGTCGTCGGCCGCCCGATCACCGCCGCCGAATCGCCGCGCGACGCGGCCCACGCTGTACTAATCGAACTTCCGTGAGCCCGGCCACCCGGCGGCCTTCCGCCGGTCTGGAACCAGACCGCGTCCCGTCCCCGCGATTGGCAACATTCCGCGAACAGTCCCGCCGGTCCGGGGCGGTATTTCGCCACACACTTTCCCCTGCCCCAATTGGGTCACATTCGCCCGCAAGAAAACGTTAGCGACAGACGTCACCCCGGGAAAAAACCGGGGCAGGGAACAGAAAGACGGGGAACATGGCCAATCCAACTTCAGGCAGCACGGGCACCGGGCTCGACACGATCATTGACGAAATCTGGGCCGACAGCGGCCTGACCAGCAGCGTCTCCGAGCAGGACATCATCGACGGCACCATGGCCGCCGACAAGATGAACCGCTTCATCGCGGGCGCGATCGACGACGGCAGCCTGTTCGACGACGGCATGATCTCGATCGGCGACATCCGCAAGATCAACGCCTACCTCAAGGACAACCACTACCGCGGTTGGCTGGTCAACCACGGCGACGACGAGGGCGACGAAGAGACCGGCTATCACCTGATCCAGAACGACGGCGGCTCGGCGACCCTGGAGTACGACGACCTCGTCGACACCGTGTTCGACGGCATCTACCACCTCGGCTTCAAGATCAAGGACGGGCGGGTTCTGAACGAGGACGGCAACGCCAACGCCACCCTCTCGGACCTCGCCCACTGGCTCACCTACTACATGACCGGCGGCCAGTCCTACTACTTCGGCACCGGCAACGACGACAGCGTTCACGGCCATATCCTCGACGATACCCTGGTCCTCGGCAAGGGCAACGACAGCGGCAGCGGTGACGACGGCGACGACATCATCAAGGGCGAGGACGGCAACGACAGGCTCTCCGGCGACGACGGGCACGACCGGCTCCTGGGCCAGAAGGGCAATGACAGCCTCTCGGGCGGCAATGGTCATGACTATCTGGACGGCGGCGGCGGCAGGGACAGCATCTCGGGCAACGACGGCGACGACAAGCTCTACGGCAAGTCCGGCGCCGACACGCTTTCGGGTGGCAACGGCGCCGACTTGATGAAGGGCGGCAGCGGCGGCGACAAGCTCTGGGCCGGCAGCGGCGATGATCACCTGATCGGCGGCGGCGGCAGCGACGAGCTCAGCGGCGATATCGGCGATGACATCCTCGACGGCGGCGCCGGCAACGACCGGCTCTCCGGCGGCGACGACGTCGACACGCTCGACGGCGGCGCGGGCGACGACAGCCTCAGTGGTGGCGACGGCGCCGACCTGTTGCTCGGCGGCGACGGCAAGGACAAGCTTTGGGCCGGGGCCGGCAAGGACCGTCTCGAAGGCGGGACGCACGCCGACGAGCTCGGCGGCGACGATGGCAACGACATGATGTTCGGGGGCAGCGGAAACGACAAGCTCTGGGCCGGCAACGGCGATGACACGGCCGAGGGCGGCAGCGGAAACGACACCCTCGCCGGCGGGTTCGGCAACGATGTTCTCGACGGCGGAACCGGCGACGACACCATCTATGGCAACGAAGACCGGGATCTGCTCACCGGCGACGATGGCGAAGACTACCTCGCCGGCGGCGACGGCAGCGACAAGCTCTACGGCGGCAACCACAACGACCGGCTCTACGGCGAAGCCGGCAACGACCGGCTCTACGGCGGCAACGGCAATGACCTGCTCTACGGCGGCGACCGGGACGACAAGCTCTGGGGCGGCGCCGGCGACGACACGCTCGACGGCGGCGAGGGCAGCGATCGGTTCCTGTTCGCCCTCGAAAACATCGGCGACGACGAGATCAAGAATTTCGACAGCGCCGACGGCGACCAGATTGTGGTGTCGAGCGACGTGGAATGGACCCTTCTCTCGGGGAACACCGTGATCGTATTCAACGATGCAGACACCAATGAGATCATCGGCAGCGCCACCGCGGTGTATTCGGAGTTCACCGCGGCCAGCATCATCACCGACGATTTCCTCTTCGTCTGAGCGCAGGACAAGGGCGGCGTCTTCCTGCGAAGAGGCCGCCCACGCCACGTCCGTCTCCGGCGCTTCAGTCCTCGTTGATGTCGCGGTCGAAGATCTTGGTCTGCCCTTCCCGGGTGCCGAGGCCGACGCGGAACCCCACCCAGGCCAGCACCGAGACCACGGCAAAAATCACCAGCAACCAGGGCAGGGACAGAACCACGCCCAGCGCGATGAGCACCCCCACGACCACCGCGCCAACGGCAAAGCCGACGAAGATGAACCCGGGCACGAACAGCTCGAGGATGGCGAGCACCAGGCCAGCCGCAACCCAGACCCACCAGATCTCCCAGATCATTTTCCGGCTCCCTTGAGCATGCCGAAGGCGTTGGCGAAGGCATCAAGCGCGTGTGCCGGCAGCAGCACGGTCTGCTTGCCGCTGCCTTCGGCCACCTTGGCGATCGCCTCCACCTGTTTCAGCGCCACCTGGTATTGTGCCGCCTCGAGGCCGTTCTTGGCGATGGCTTCGGCCACCACCTCGGTCGCATAGGCTTCGGCGTCGGCCTGGATCCGGCGCGCCTTGGCGGTTTGCTGGGCGGCATAGAGCTCGGCGTCCGCATTCAGCTCGACGGACCGCTTGGCGCCTTCGGCGCGGGTCACCTGGGCGCGACGTTCGCGCTCGGCGTTGAGCTGCTGCAGCATCGCGTCGCGCGTCGCCTGGTCGAGGTTGACGTCGAGGATCTCGGCCCGCGTCACTTCGATCCCCCAGTCGTCGACCGCGTCTTCGACCTGCGCCTTGATCCGCGTGATCAGTTGCTGGCGGTTGGATTGCACCTCGTCGAGGTCCATTTCGCCGATCCCCGAACGCACGATGCCGGCCACCGTGGTGGCGATCGCCGCGTCGACATCACGGATCCGGTAGACGGTCTTTTCCGGCTCGAGAATGCGGTAGAACACCGAGGTATCCACCTGCACCAGCACGTTGTCCTTGGTGATCGCATCCTGGGTCGCGGTGGGCAACTGGCGCTCGAGGATCGAGACCTTGTGGCGCACGCGGTCGAGGAAGGGGATGATGAAGTTGATCCCCGGGCCGAGCACCGACTTGAGCCGTCCGAACCGTTCGACAACGTATTTCTCGCTTTGCGGAACGATCCTGACACCCAGGAACACCGAAATGATGATGAACAGGGCGACGAGCAGGAGGATGATGTTTCCTCCGAGGAATTGGCTGATGAGTTCTTCGGTAGACATGGATTACCTCATGAAAATGCGTGACGTGGCATGCTGTATGATGTGGGGCGTGGGGGCCTTCAATCCAAGATATTGGCCGGACGGGTCATCGTCGTACCGGCCGAGGGCCGATTTCGGCGGGGTGTCATCGGTTTTTTGCACCATTGTGGGCATCTCGGATCTCAGGGTTTTCCGGTGGCATACCGCCGAACTCCGTCAGCGCGTTGAAGATAATGTGTTTTCATAATGGCAACAATCGCGGTGTCGCGGCCGCCGCGCGGAAAGGCCCGACCCGGTTGCCGCAAACCGCGCCGCCGATACGCCGCGCGACGGCTGGCCAAGCCCTGCCCTGGGTCCTGAAATCAGCCCCGCCCCGGTCCATCGGCCCGGCCATTCGCCTCCAACCCCGCCAGCCCGGCCCGGACCCGCGACTTGAAATGCGGGATCGCGCGCGGATGCGCGAGCCAGGCCTCGGGCGACATCAGACAACCATCCCTGCCCCTCGTCGCCGAAGGCGATGTCGCGTTCCGCGCTCCGGGGCAGTCGTGCGGCAAACCAGACAGCCTGCCCGCCGGTGGTCGGGCTGTCGAACACCGCCCGCCAGGCCAGCAGTTCCGCCCCCAGCACCAGCCCGAATTCCTCGCGCGTCTCGCGCAGCACGCAGGCCTCGGGGCTCTCGCCCCCCTCGCGCCCGCCGCCGGGCATGTCCCACCAGCCGGGATACGGGATGGTGGGGATGTCGTCGCGCAGCAGCGTCAGCAACCTGTCGCCGATCAGCAGCACGATCTTGGCCCCGACGAACTCCATCCCTATCCCTCCACCGACGGTCGGAGCGCCTGGGCAAACACCGAGATCACCAGCGCCAGCGCCGCGACCACACCGAAGGAAAACCGCACCGACGTCGCCTCGGCCACGAAACCGATGATCGGCGGCCCCAGCAGCACACCCCCGTAGCCCAGTGTCGCCACGCTGGCGATCGCCCGGCCGGGCTTCACGAACGGGTCGTTCGCCGCACGGCTGAACGCGAGCGGGATCACCAGCGCATAGCCCGCCCCCATCAGCACGAAGCCCGCGAGCGCCACCGGATAGCTGGCCACCGCCACCGCCAGCCCGGCGCCGGTCGCCGCGAGCAGGCCGGCGATCCGCACGGTCCGCACCGGCCCGAGTGCTGCAACCACCACGCCGCCCGAAACCCGCACGCTCACCATCGCCAGCGCGAACACCGTGTAGCCCAGCGCCGCCGCGGCCTCCCCCGCCCCGGCCACCCGGACCAGGAAGATCGCCCCCCAATCGGCCACGCTGCCCTCGCCCAGCGCCGCCGCCAGCGCCACCGCCCCCACCACCAGCAGCGCACCCTTCGGAAAGGCGAACACCGGCTCGCTGCCATCGGGCGCATGGGTGAAAGACACCCAGGCGCCGCGCGCAATGAGCAGCGCAGGCACCGCGGCGACCAGGCTGACCACGATGAAATGCGGCGCGATGCCGATCCCGAGACTCACCGCCGCGAACCCCGTCGCCGCCCCCGTCGCCGCGCCCACGCTCCAGAGCCCGTGAAACACCGACATGATCGGCCGACCGGACGCCTTCTCCACCTCGCCCGCCCAGGCATTCATCGTCACATCCATCCCGCCCTGCATCGCGCCGAAGACAAACAGCGCCGGCACCAGCACCCGCACGTCCGGCGCCAGCGCCACCGGCCCCATCGCCGCCACGTGCCCCAGCGCCAGCCACAACGTCACCCGCGCCGCCCCCCGCTTGTCGGCCAGCCGCCCCGCCAGCGGAAACGACACGATCGCCCCCAGCCCGATCGCCAGCAGCACGAGGCCAAGCCCCCCGGGGCTCAGCCCGTAGCGCTCCGCCACCGCCGGCACCCGGCTCGCCCAGACGCCCAGGAACACCCCGTTGAGCGCGAACATCGCGACCACCGCGCCCCAGCCCCTGCGAATGTCCTGCATCGATCGCCCCCGCTCTCCAGGCCGCACCGGCCCGCGCCGCACCGATACCGCACCCCCGGCCCGCGCGGTAGCCACCACCGCGCCCGCACGCCCCCCGCTCCAAATGGTCGCAGGCCCCGCCGCGCAGCCTTGACCCCGGGCCCCCCGCCCCTATCTGCCCCCAAACACGCCAGGGAGGCCCCGATGACCCGCAAGACCTACAGCCAGCTCGCCGCCGAGGCCGCCGCCCGCATCACCGAAATCATGCCCTGGGACGTGCCCGATTTCCGCGCGGCCCACCCCGACGCGCTCCTCGTCGACATCCGCGAGCGCGACGAGTTCGCCCGCACCCGCATCGCAGGCTCCCTCAACGTCCCCCGCGGCATCCTCGAAAGCGCCGCCGAATGGGACTACGCCGAGACCGAGCCCGCCCTCGTCACCGCGAGGGCGCGGCCCGTGCTCCTCATCTGCCGCTCCGGCCAGCGCTCCGCCTTCGCCGCCGAGCGTCTCCTCGAGATGGGCTTCGAAGACCCCCGCTCGGTGAAACTCGGCATCAAGGGCTGGAACGACGCCGACCTGCCGCTGGAGGGTCCAGACGGCGCCGCGCTCGACGGCGACGACGCCATCGCCCTGATCGAGCTGAAACCGCGCCCCGATCAGCGCGACCCCGCGCGCCGGTAAAGCCTTTCGAGACATCGTCCTTGCGGACAGGATCGTCCACGTCCCGCGAGCGCCGGAGGCGCGGCAGGGGTTTGGCGGTTCATTGTCTTCTCGAAACGCGCCGCGCGCGCCCGGCCCACCTCGCCTTAACCCAAGGCGCGCAAAACCGGCGCATGACCGAGATCCAAGCCATCCCCACCGCCGCCATCGACGCACACGCCCTCCCGCGCGACCGCTCGGTGATCGACCCCGCCGCCCTCGACGAGCTCGCCGCCTCGATCCGTGCGAACGGCCTGCGCCTCCCCGTCGAGCTCTACGCCACCCCCGACGGCTACGGCCTCGTCTCCGGCTACCGCCGCCTGATGGCGGTCCGCGCGCTGGAAGAGCGCCACGGCGACGCCTTCGCCACCATCCCCGCCCTGGTCGGCCCGGCCCGAAAGCCAGATCGACGGCTTCGCCCGCGTGGTCGAGGAAAACGACATCCGCCAGGGCCTCACCCCCTGGGACCGCGGCCGCACCCTGGTCGCCGCCCGCGAGATGGGCGCGGGCACCCTCGACGCGGCGCTGGCCAAGCTCTACCCCGCCGCCCCCCGCCGCAAACGCTCCCGGCTCAGGATATTGGCCGAAGTGGTCGACGCGATGGACGGCTGGCTGGAAACCCCCGAAGACTGGTCCGAAAACCGGCTTTTGCGGCTGGGGTCGGTCCTGCGGTCCGGCTGGGACAAACTCCTCTACGCAGCCCTCGACGACGCGGCCGCTGGCGCCGAATGGGAGGCGCTGCTGCCGCTGATCGAGGAGGCCGAAGCCCTGCCGGTCGAGAAGCGAAACACCCCCGACCGGCCCCGGCGGCTGGCGCACATCCCGCGCGGGCTGACGATCCGGCGGGAGAAGACCAAGACGGGGTTCGTGCTGCACATCACCGGACGGCGGGCGACGGATGCCGTGGTCGGGGAGGTGATGGAGGAGATCGAGCGGATGTTTGAGGGGTGAGGTGGGATTGCGGCCTCACTAATTAGAGCACCGGTCGAACAAAAAAGAGTTCCTGGTCAGAAAAAATCGCTCCTAGCGATATTGCATCGCGCAACAAGCTATCCTATATCAAGATCACTTGGGACACTGGGGCGCCGCCCTGGCTCGGAACAAGGCCTTTACATTCTGGGTTCAGCTTGCTGGCCCGCGGAGAGGTGTTTGATCTCTCTACTGCCTGCCCCCCAGCGGCCCCGTGCCCCGGCGGAGGCGGCCCCCCCGGGAAGGCCCCGGGGGGGTCACATGAAGGATTAAGGAGCGGTCTCTCCGACCTGCTGCTGGAGAAGGCCCTCGGCGCAATCCCGCGTCGAGGCCAGCAGAGGAGGGCAGAAATGTCCTATGAACCCAACGAGACCAATCCGCGTGGGACACGCGCCGAACCGAAACCGACCGTACGGAATGTGTGGGGAAAGCGCTTGCTGAAGACGGTTTTCTGGGCCGTCTGGCTGATCGATAAGGGCTTTCGCCTGATCAGTTGGCTGACCGGAGAACCTCCAGGCTAACCACGCGTCCTGATTGTATTGAGCGAGGAGGAACACGAAATGCTCGGCGAAGCGCTCAGACTGATACGGGTTTTCCATGACCTCAAGCAGAACGAACTTGCACGACAACTAGGCGTATCTCAGTCACATTTGTCCGACATCGAGCGGGGAGAAAAGACGCCGAGTCTCAAGAGCTGGTGGCAAAGTACGCGGACATCTGTTCGACTTGCCAGTAAGCTCGATTTGGTTCTTTGACGAACAACTTGCTCTCCGGTCCGTCACGATCTGCAATTGATCGCGCACGCGGCGTAATAGCTGACAAGGTTTTGGATTTCTTGCGGATTGTTGAACTGCGGCGGAAAGCAACTTGATGCGGGGCCGGGACAAACGCTATCCGATAGACCAATGCGCGCTCTATCGCTGCACCACTCGAAAGCGGTTGTTCAAACTTACTGCAAACCAGTCCAAGCAAGTTTGCCGAGCTCAGAGAAGCAAACGACCTTTATCGACCAATCATCAAAAAGAAGAAAAACGGCGAGCCGCGTCTCGTTTTTGCACCCCGCTATGACCTCAAGCGCATTCAAAAGCGGATCAGCGAATTGTTGATGCGATTGGAACCCCCGGACTTCCTGATGTCGCCTGTGCGAGGCCGATCCAACATCGACAATGCGGCGCGCCACCGAACAGCCGCTTCGTATAGGTTGTTAGACATCGCCGATTTCTATCCGAATTGTAGCGCGAACAAGGTCGCTGAGTTCTTTGGAAAGCAGCTGGATTGCCCGCCAGATGTGGTCGCAATTTTGGTGAAACTCACCACGCAAGATGGCTTTTTGCCACAAGGAAGCCCTTCCAGTCCGATCTTGGCATACTTAGCCTACAAGGACATGTGGGATGAGGTCGCGAGTATTGCGCAAAATGCCGGCAACCAGGTCACCGTGTACGTCGATGACGTGACCATTTCCGGCGGTGAAGTGCTTGGGGAAACCGTTTGGAAAATTAAGGAACTCCTGCACAAACACGGACATCAAACCAAGGATGAAAAAGAGGAGGCTCGGAAAGAGACGGCAGTTAAGGTGACAGGCATTGTCCTGCGAGATGAGCGGATGTTATTGCCAAACTTCCAGCACCAGAAGCGACATTCGCTGAAGATGCTTCTGGAACACACGCCCGAAGGCCTTGAGCGCGAAAAACTGCTTGCTGCAATCGCTGGGTATGATGAAGCCGAGCGCCAAATAGCATTGAAGTCGGCTGACAAATAGAAAGTCCTAGCAACCGTACAGTGGGTGCCAACCCACCATCCGCGGCGGCAAACACGGACGTGGTGGGTTGAAACCCACCCTACGTGATCCGGTCCCCCCTCGCCCACCTTCGCCCGCCCCTCGCCCAGTTAGCGCTACCATCATAAAAATCAACACCTTAACCCCCTGTCCGAGTTCGCCCACCCCTGCTATACTCGCCCCCATGCCCGCCCTCTGCCGCGATTGTCTGACCCCGTTCGATGCCGGACCCCGCTGCCCGCGCCTGCCGGTCGCCGCGCGTCCTCAACCACCCCGAGCTCTTCACCCTCACCGTCGCCCACATGGATTGCGACGCCTTCTATGCCAGCGTCGAAAAGCGCGACGACCCGACCCTCGCCGACAAGCCCGTCATCATCGGCGGCGGCAAGCGCGGCGTGGTCTCCACCGCCTGCTACGTCGCCCGCATCCGCGGCGTCCACTCGGCGATGCCGATGTTCCAGGCCCTCAAGCTCTGCCCCGACGCCGTGGTGATCCGCCCCCGGATGAGCGAATACGTCGCCGCCTCGAAGAAGATCCGCGCCTTCATGGACGACCTCACCCCGGCCATCGAACCGCTCTCGCTCGACGAAGCCTTCCTCGACCTGACCGGCACCGAACGCCTCCACCACGCCCCGCCCGCGGTGATGCTGGCGGGCCTCGTCGAAACGGATGGAAGACGAGCTCGGCCTCTCCGGCTCCATCGGCCTCAGCCACAACAAGTTCCTCGCCAAGGTCGCCTCCGACCTCGACAAGCCCCGCGGTTTCTCGGTGATCGGCCGCGAGGAAACCCCGGCTTTCCTCGCCGACAAACCCGTGAGCCTGATCTGGGGCGTCGGCGCCGCCACCCGTGCCAGCCTGGAGAAAGCCGGCATCCGCACCTTCACCGACCTCCTGCGCTGGGACAAAACCGACCTCCACGCCCGCTTCGGCCACATGGGCGACCGGCTCTGGCACCTCGCCCGGGGCCAGGACACCCGCCGCGTCTCGGCCCACCACCCGGTGAAGTCGATCTCCAACGAGACCACCTTCTTCGAGGACACCGCCGACCCCGACCTGCTCGACGGCCACATCTGGCGGCTGTCCGAAAAGGTCGCCGACCGCGCCAAGGCCAAGGGGATCGCCGGCCGGATCGTCACGGTGAAGCTGAAACGCGCCGATTTCCGCAGCCTCACCCGCCGGATCTCGCTGGGCGACCTCACCCAGTCCGCCGACCGCATCTACCGCACCGCCCGCGCCCTCTTCGACACCGTCGCCGAAGAAGGCCCTTTCCGCCTCATCGGCGTCGGCATCTCCGATCTCGGCCCCGCCGACGCCGCCGACCTCTCCGGCGACCTGCTCGACCCCCAAGCCGCCCGCCGCCAGGCCGCCGAACGCGCCACGGATGCGATCCGCGCCCGGTTCGGATCCGACGCGATTCTCAAGGGCCGGGCCATCCGGTGAGAAACCGCTCACCGATGGTGACCCGGGAAAAACCGTTGCTTGATTATCGGATATTCATCTACATATGTTCGAATGTATGAATATGAGGCATGAGCCATGAAAAACCACAAACTGGTCCGGCAGATCGACGCCGTCCTGGCATCGCATGCCAGCTGGCACCAAGAGATGGTGATCGAAATCAGGCGCGCGCCCGCGAACGTTTCGCGCGATCACCTCACCGACCACGGAAAACGCTGTTTCTTCCGCCACTGGCTGGAAGGCGACACGATCGACGCCGCCACCCGCAAGTCCGAGCCCTACAGCGTCGTGAGCTGGCTGCACGGCGAATGCCACAAGCTCATGGACGAGATCGTCGGGCTGGTTCGGGACGGACGCAAATCGGACGCGATCGCGCTGCTCGACGGGCATTGCCACGGCTTGCACGGCACCCTGGAACGTGCGCTGATGGCGTGGCGCGAACAGGTGACCGCGCGCAAGACGGTCCCGCTCTACGCCTCCTGAGCCCGGCCCGCGCGTCCCGACCCACGCCCCTGGATCTACTCCGCGGCGAGCGGCAGGCCGGCGGCGTCGGGCCGCCCGATCTCGGCCAGTTCCGCGACGACCCGCGACAGGATCCGCCGCATGCTGTCGAAATTGCCGTTGGGGCGCAGCTCGGTCTCGTTCATGTAGAGCGACCGGTCGATCTCGATCTGAACCACGTGGCTGCCGTGCGACGGCCGGCCATAGGTCTGGGCCGTGTAGGCGCCGGCAAACGGCGTGTTGCGCGCGACCTTGAACCCCTCGTCGAGGAACACCGCCTCGATCCGCTCGACGATCTCGGCGCCCGCCGCGGCCCCGAACCGGTCGCCGACGACAATCTCGGGCTTTTCGCGACGATGCCGGCACAGGCTCTCGATCGCCTCGTGCGGCATCGAGTGGCAGTCGACCAGCAGCGCCTGACCGAACAGGAGCCGCGATTCCTCGATCAGCGCCTTCAGTTTGGCGTGGTAGGGGTGCCAATGCTCTTCCAGCCGCGCCTGGGCTTCGCCGAAGCTGATCTTGCCGCGATATATCTCGCGCCCGCCGCCCACCACCCGGGGGATCACCCCGAGCCCGGACGAGACCCGCGGGTTGTGACTGGACCGCGCGACACCGCGAATCAGGGCCGGGTCGAGCTCTTCGGCCCCGCGGTTGACATCGACGAAGGCGCGCGGCGCACGCGCGGCGAGCAGCGGCGCGCCGTGATCCGGCGCCTCGGCCACGAGCAGGTCGACGAAAGCATCTTCGGACGAGCGGATGACGTGCTGGTCGAGCACCGACCGGCGCAGGAAGGCCCACGGGTAGTCGCGGCCCGAATGCGGCGAGGCGAAGATCGTGCCCGTCGTACGCCGTGCCGGCATCGTCAGCTCAAAGGCCGTGTGCTGCATCTGTCCCCTCCGCAATTCCCGCGCCCACTATAGGGGCTCTTTGTCTCACGCCAATACCCCCTTGCGCGCCTTTGCGTTACCTTCTATAGACACGCGGACCGGCGCGGGGCTCCCCGCGTCTGTTTGTTTGGATGGGCCGTTTAGGCTTGTTCTGGCAGGCAAAACGGGCGATTAGCTCAGCGGTAGAGCACTTCGTTGACATCGAAGGGGTCACTGGTTCGATCCCAGTATCGCCCACCATCGCCGCCCGGATAATCCGGGCAACAGGTTTCAACTGGCGCTCCCGGCGCCGCGACATGAGGAGAAGGGCCATGAAAGTCCGCAACTCGCTCCGCTCGCTGAAGTCCCGGCACCGCGACTGCCGCGTCGTGCGCCGCAAAGGCCGCGTCTACGTCATCAACAAGACGCAGCGCCGCTTCAAGGCCCGCCAGGGCTGAGCTTCGGCTGAAGAGATTTTAGGGCCGTCGGATCCGATCCGGCGGCCCTTTTCTTTTGCCCATTTCGTGTGATCCGATCCCGTTTGAACAGGTCTCGTGTGCCCCGGGCCGTCCGCCCCGGGGCATTCCCCCGGGGCGGACAGGATCACGAGGCTCTAGGGCACCGCCAGCAGCCGCACCATGGTCGCCTGGGTCACATAGCCGGTCACCGTCATACCCTGGTCGCGTTGGAACCGGCGGATCGCCCGGCGGGTCTTCTGGTCGAACCGACCGTCGATCCCGCCCGGATCCTGCCCCGCGGCAGCGAGCCGGTTCTCGACCAGAAGCCGCAACACGCCGTTCGAGACGACCTGTGCCTCCTCTGCCTGTGCGGCGGCGACCACGGCTTCCTTGTCATCCACCGTCAGTTCCTTGATCCGCGCCTTGGCGTCGGCGGCGAACAGACCATTGGGAAAGCGGTCGATATAGCGCTGGTAGTCGGCCGCGGTATCGCGCACCCGCACGTCGTCCCAGAACGCCCGCTCGGCGGCCTCGGCCTGGGCGCGTTTCGCCGCCTCGATCTCGGCCAGCCGTGCCTCGGCCACGTCGGCGAAGAGGCCGTCCGGATAGCGGTCGAGATAGGACCGCAGGCCCGCCTCCGACGCGCCGCGCCCGGTGTCGCGCCAGTACTGGGTGTCGCGCCGCTCCTCCTCGGCCTTTCGCTGGGCCGCTTCGGCGGCGAGTTGGTCAGCCTTCGTCTTGGCCGCGCTGGCGAGCGCGCGAATCTGCTGCGCGGTCAGGTAACCGGTCGCATCGTACCCGTTCGCCTGTTGCCAGGCCTTGAGCGCAGATCGCGATCCGGCGCCGAAGATCCCGTCGATCCCACGTGGGTTGTAGCCAAGCAGCGACAGGTTGCGCTGGATGTCGCGCCGGTCGGTCCGGTCGAGCCCCAGCGCCGCTTCCGCCGCCTGCGCCTGCGCCTCGACATTCAGCGCCGCCCCGTCGATCGCGGCCCGCGCAACATTGCGGAACTGGCCGTTGGGATAGCGGTCGAGGTAGGCTTGGTAAGCCGGCGGCGTGTCCAGCGCGACCACCACGTTCCAGAACGCGATCTCCATGTTCAGCTCACGCGGCGGCTGGGAGGGCGATGTCCGGACTGTCGGCGGTGCCGGCAGGAACGGCAGTGCATCGGACAGGAAGCCCGTCACTTCGACCCCGGCCGGTGGCGGCATCAGCGCCTGGCGCGGCCGGGTGCCGGGCCTGAGAAGCACTTCGCGTGCCACCCGCACCAGTCGCTGCCCCGGGCCGCTCAAGAGGGTCACGCCCTGCGGCACGTCCACCGCCGGCCCGGCGGCGATCCCCGGTCCGGTGATGTCGACGCCGGCGGGCGCGAGCATCACCACCGCCTGGCCGGGATGCTCCGCCGCGATGTCGAACAATGGCCCAAGCGGCAGACCGGCGGCGCCGACGGAGATGTCGGTCACGTCTTCGGCGTTGCGCGCCAGAAGCCAGCTGTCACGGGTGCTGTGCACGATGTGCCCCGAGACCAGGATGAACACCCGGTCGGCAAGCGACGCGTCGTCCCGGAACGCCTCGACACTGGTCCGGATCTGCGCCGGGCTCGCGTCGGTCATCGTGGTGACCCGGAAGTCCGCGGCCTCGAGATCGCGTATCAGACCCAACACATTCGGCGCATCGGCCACGTCGGGAAGCTCGAAGTAATCCTCCGCGACAACCAGCAGCGCCGCGTCCCTGGCGATCGCCCACCCGGGCATCAATGCCAGCAGCGCCGCAGCCGCGACCCGTAACGTTTTCCTCATGGATACTTCCTCCTCCATCAACCTTGCCGTTGCCAGCATCCGCCCAAGACGGCCACACACAAGGCCGCTAGGCAATAACAAACGCGTTCCCGCCGTCCGGGGCACGGGTGACCGGCGCCGGTGCCGCCGCCTGTCCCTGCCCGCTCGCAGGGTAGCATGATTGTCGCCGACGTGCGCGCCATCGTTGTGTCGTCTCGGGGTGCCGGCGCCCGATCCGCCCGGCGCGATCCGCCTCCCCTTTCGCAGCGGCGGCAGGCAGGGTAGCACGGGGCCCGTACACGAGAGGTTACCCGATGTCACAGATCACGCTGGTCCGTCACGGACAGGCCAATTCCGGCGCGCAGGACGAGGCCGGATACGATGCGCTGTCCGATCTCGGCGCTCGGCAATCGGCCTGGCTGGGCGACTACTGGGAGCGGATCGGCGAGCGCTTCGACCGGGTTTTTACCGGCACGCTCAACCGCCACCGCGAGACGGCGACGGCGATGGACGCCGCCCGCTGGGCCGACCCCGTTGCCGATCCCCGCCTGAACGAGGTCGAGTATTTCGATCTGTCCAACCGGATGCACACGCAGCTCGGCATTCCGCTGCCCACCTGCCGCGAGGAATTCATCGAGCATCTGCCGCTGGTCTTCACGTCCTGGCAGGACGGCAGGATCGAGGGCGCCTCGGAGAGCTTTCACGACTTCCAGGGCCGAATCGACGAGGTGCTGACCGAGATCGCCGAGGGCGACGGCCGCGCCCTGGTGGTCACCTCGGGCGGGCTCATCGCCATGGCGATCCGGGTGGCGATGGGGCTCGAGCTCGGCGCCTTCGCGCGGCTCGCGCTCCCGATCATGAATACCTCCGTCCACCAGTTGCATCCCGTCGGCAGCGGGCTGACACTGACGCAGTTCAACGCCGTGCCGCACCTCGCCGATCCCGACCGGCAGCACGCGCAAACCTATCTCTGAGGAGGCACGATGACGCATATCTGGGTCCGCGCCGAGCAACGGCCGAACGAGGAACGTGTGGGGCTCACGCCGGAGGGCGCCGCCGCGCTGCTCACCAAGGGGTTCCGGGTCAGCGTCGAGGAAAGCCCGGTGCGCGCGATCCCGATCGCCGGCTACGCGCGCCGCGGGCTGCGAGATCGTGCCCGCGTTTTCCTGGCCGAGGCGCCGAGCGGACGCGATCATCTTCGGCCTCAAGGAACTGCCCGACGACGACACGCCGCTGCACCACCGGCACATCATGTTCGGCCATGCCTTCAAGGGCCAGCCCGCCGGCCGCAGCCTGCTGGCGCGGTTCAAGGCGGGCGGCGGCACGCTCTATGACCTCGAATACCTCGTCGACGAGACCGGCCGCCGGGTCGCCGCCTTCGGCTACTGGGCGGGCTATGCCGGCGCCGCGCTCTCGCTGATGTGCTGGATAGCGCAGCAGCAGGGTCACATTCTCGGCCCGGTCGCGACCTATCCCGAGCGCCGCGGCGATGAAAGCCGACATCGCCAGGGCCTCGGCGCAGACCGCCCCAGCGCGCTCGTCATCGGCGCGCTCGGCCGGGTCGGCACCGGGGCTTGCGATCTCTGCGACGCAATGGGCCTGCCCGTCACCCGCTGGGACATGGCAGAAACCGCCCACGGCGGCCCGTTCCCGCGAGATCCTGGCCCATGACATCTTCCTCAACTGCATCTTCGCCCGCCCCGGCACGCCGGTGTTCGTGCCGCGCGAATCGAGTCTCTAACCCACGCCAACTCACGGTGATCGGCGACATCGCCTGCGACCCCGACAGCGACTACAACCCGGTCCCGGTCTATGACCGCCGCGACCACATTGGCAGGCGCCCGTGCGTCCGGGTGCACAGACGACCCGCCGCTCGACGTCATGGCCATCGACAACCTGCCGTCGCTGCTGCCGGTCGAAAGCTCCGAAGACTACGCCGGCCAGCTCCTGCCCGCGCTGCTCACGCTCGACAGGTCTGGAAGCCGGCGTCTGGGGCCAAGCCCGGGCGACCTTCTCGGAGCACATGAAAGGGATCTGACCCATGACCATTCACTGGTGCGGCACCGGCCTTTCCGCCATCCCCGGGCTCCGGCGGCTCATTGAAGCGGGACATGACGTGGTGGTCTGGAACCGCACGGTCGAGAAGGCCATAGGCGCGGTCGGCCATCTCACCACCGACATCCAGGCCTTCGACCCGGACGCGCTCGCGCAGGCGCTGAGGCCCGACGACGTGGTGGTCTCGATGCTGCCGGGCGACTGGCACGTGCCGCTGGCGCAACTCTGCATCGAGAACGGCGCGCATTTCGTCTCCTCCTCCTACATCTCGCCCGAGATGAAGGCCTTGACCGCGCGCGCCGAAAGGGCGGGTGTCGCGCTGGTCGGCGAGGTCGGGCTCGACCCCGGCATCGACCACCTCTTCGCCCATTGGCTGGTGGCCGACTACCGGCGGCACCCGGGGTTCGATGAGAAGAACACCGTGAGCTTCACCTCCTATTGCGGCGGGATCCCGAAAGAGACCAACGCGTTTCGCTACAAGTTCTCCTGGTCGCCCGCTCGGCGTGCTGCGGGCGCTGAAAAGCCCCTCGCGCTCGATCCGCGCGTTTTCGGTGCTCGATGTGACACGCCCCTGGCACGCGATCACCAGCTACTCCGCCCCCCTGCCGACACCGGAAACCTTCGAGGTCTACCCCAATCGCGATTCCCTGCCCTTCATCGAGGCCTACGGGTTCGATGAAGCCTGGCCGGTGAAGGCCTTCGTGCGCGGCACGATCCGGTTGAACGGCTGGGCCGAAGCCTGGAGGGGTATTTTCGCTGAAATAGAGACGTTTGAGGGCGAAGACGGAGAGGCCGGGCTGAAGGACATGTCCGACCGGCTCTGGGAAGAGAACGCCTACGGTGACGACGAACCCGACCGGGTCGTGCTCTTCGTCCGCTTCACCTCGGAGCACGACGGCGTGGCCGTCTACGACAAGACTTGGGCGCTCGACGCCTTTGGTGACGCGCGCGGCACCGCGATGGCGCGGCTGGTGTCGGTCACCGTCGCGCTGGCCGTCGAAGCGGTGCTGGCGCGCGAGATCGCCCCCGGCGTTTCCGCCGCGCCCGCGCGCCCCAAGCTGGTGAACCGCTGGCTCGACGTCCTCGACACACAGGCGCAGCACATGCAGCTCGTCGACCACCTCGCCCGGGGCAAAAACGGATCGATCTGAAACGGTCTTGATCAAACGGAGGACGTTATGACCGACACGCAGCCGAAACCGACCTGGACCAGTTTCGAGACAGCCACCAAGGAGGATTTCCTCGCCCTCGAGGTCTATGAGGAAGACTTCAACGCGGGGCTGGTCGACCGTCTGCTCGACGCGCTCCGGGCGCTCGACGTGCCGACCCCGGCCTACCCGGTGAACCGCTACGAACATTCCCTGCAAACGGCCACCCGCGCTTTCGAGGACGGTGCGCAAGAGGACCTCGTCGTCGCGGCGCTCCTGCACGATCTCGGCGACACGCTCTCGCCCTACAACCATTCCCAGCTCGCCGCCGCGATCCTGAAACCCTACGTCTCCGAGCGGACCTGGTGGATCATCCACCACCACGGCGTGTTCCAGGCGTATTACTACGCCCACCACTACGGCGGCGACCGCCATGCGCGCGAGAGGTTCAGAGACAGCCCGCACTACCAGGCCTGTGTCGACTTCTGCCACAAGTACGACCAGGCGGCGTTCGACCCCGACTACCCGTCGAAACCGCTCGCGTTCTTCGAACCGATGGTGCGGCGGATCTTCGCGCGCCAGCCGGGGCACCTGGAACTGACCTCCGGAGGCTAGGCGCGAAACGCCCTTCGAAGGGCGTTGAAACGCGATTTCGTAATCGCGTTGCGAACGGTTTTCAAAAACCGTTCTCCCGCCCCGCTACAGATGCGCGTCGATCTGCGCCTCGGAATCGTAGCCCAGCGCCTCGAGCCCCGAGGTGAGGTAGTCCGACAGCAACGGAATCCCGAGCAGGTAATCCTCGGTCGGCGAGGTCCGCTCGTCGCGCGCCGTCTCGATCGCCTCGTCGAGGTCGTCGGCGGTGAAGGTCTCGCGCCCGATCCACATGATCGCGACCAGCGCCACCTGCTCGTCGCTGTTGAGATCGGCGATGTAGCTCCTGAGTTCGTCCTCGGTCGCATCCGAAGGCCGCGATTCCAGGATGCTGTCGGCCTCCGCGTCGTCCGCCGGCGTATCCCAACGCCCGGTCTTCGCGTCCAGTTCGCGCGCGCGAATGATGATGCGCGCAACCTTCGAGGGGCTGATATCGATGCTGGCCATTGCGCGTCCTTTCCTGTCCTACCCTCATATGTAGGGGTTCACCGGAGGGTGCGACAAGGGCCTCAGGCTTTGGGGAGCGGCACCACGCGCGGGTCGGCCTCGCTCTCCGGCGCCAGTTCCTCGAAATCGAAATTGTCGAGCCGGGCGGCGCGTTTTCCCGCGCGCTCCGCCGCCACACCGATCCCGTCGAGATCGGCCCGGGCCTGGGTGAAATGGGTGTCGAGCTTCTGCACCCGGTCGACCACCAGCTCGACGTCGCGGTGAAGCTGCTTCAGCGTCCTGCGGATCGCGCCCGCCTGCTCGCGCATCCGCGCATCCTTCAGGATCGCCCGCATGGTGTTGAGCGTGGCCATGCAGGTGGTCGGCGACACGATCCAGACCCGCGCGTCGAACCCGTCGCGCACCACTTCGGGGAAGTTCGCGTGCAGCTCGGCATAGACCGCCTCAGAGGGCAGGAACATCAGCGCTCCGTCCGCCGTCTCGCCCTCGATGATGTACTTCTCCGAGATCGCCTTGATATGGGCTCGCACCGCGATCCGCAGCGCCTTGGCGGCCTCGTTCAGCTCCCACTGGGTGTCGGCGTTCCTCAGCGCTTCATAGGCTTCGAGCGGAAACTTCGAATCGATCACGATCGGTCCCGGCGGGTTCGGCAGCTGGATCAGGCAATCGGCCCGCTTGCCGTTCGACAGCGTCGCCTGCAGCGCGTAGCTGTCCTTCGGCAGCGCCTTGGAGACGATGTCGTTGAGCTGGATCTCCCCGAACGCGCCGCGGGTCTGCTTGTTGGACAGGATGTCCTGCAAGCTCAGCACATCGCCCGAGAGCCGGGTGATGTTCTCCTGGGCCTTGTCGATGGTCGCGAGCCGTTCCTGGAGCTGGGTGAGCGACTGGGTTGTCTGCACCGTCGAGCCCTTCAGCGTCTCGTTCATCCGCTCCTGCATGTCCGACATCGCGCGCGCAGACCGCAGCGCGTTCTCATGCAGACGCTCCTGCATCTGCCGCTGCACCTCGGCAAGCCGCGCCTCCATCACCTGGACGGTCTGGGTCTGGGCATTGGCCTGGGCGTCGGACACGGTGCGCAAGCCCCCGGTGAGCTGGTCCTGCCCCTGGCCCAGCAGCTGCACCGCCTGGCCAAGCCCGCCCATCTGACGGCTGAGCTCCTCGGCATTGCGCATCGACCGGCCCGCCCGCAGCACGGTGACGATCAGCAGGAGCACGATCAGCAGCACGATTGCCGCCGCACCAAGAGCCGCGAGCACAGCCGGGTCTTCCAGCGAAAGCGGGGACTGAAAAATCATGACCGGCCGAACAGCCTCTCGATATCGGCGAGTTTCAGCTCCACGTAGGTGGGCCGGCCGTGGTTGCACTGGCCCGAATGCGGTGTCGCCTCCATCTCGCGCAAAAGCGCGTTCATCTCGGCCGCGTTGAGCCGCCGCCCCGAGCGCACCGAGCCGTGGCAGGCCGCCGTCGACAACACCGCCTCGATCCGGGCCTGCAGCGTCCCGGATGAGCCGAGATCGGACAACTCGTCGAGGATGTCGCGGATGAGGTTTTCGGCGTTGACCTGACCGAGGATCGCCGGGGTCTCGCGCACCGCGATGGCACCGCCGCCGAAGGGTTCGATCCCCAGCCCGAGGCGGGTAAGGTCGTCCGACATCCCGAGCAGCATCTGCGCGTCGGCCTCGGAAAGCTCGACGATCTCGGGGATCAGCAGCGCTTGGGCCGCGACCCCGTTTGCCTCCATCTGGGCCTTCAACTTTTCGTAATTGAGCCGCTCATGCGCCGCGTGGGCATCGACGATCACCATGCCGTCCTCGGTCTGGGCCACGATGTAGTTCTCGTGCAGATGCGCCCGCGCCGCCCCGAGCGGCAGGTGCTCGACCGGGGCATCGGTCTCTGGCTCCGGGGTTTCCCAGCGCGCCGACGGCTGGCTGGCCTCGGCGAACCCGGGCGCCTGCCCCATCGTCGACTCGGGCGCCTGCATCTCGTAGGCCATCCGCGCGAGCCCCGGCGAGGGCCGGTCCATCTGGTAGACCCGGGGCCCCCCACCGCCCGTACCGCTGCCGCCCTGCGGCTCCGGCCGGAACGCGCCCAGCGTCGCCCCGGCCACCGTCGTCGAGGCGCGGTGCCCGGCCTCGGCGAGCGCGTGCCGCAGCGCGGAGACGATCAGCCCCCGCGCCGTGCCCGGTTCGCGGAACCGCACTTCGGACTTCGCCGGATGCACGTTGACGTCGACAAGGTGCGGATCGCAGGTGAGGAACAGCGCTGCCGCCGGGTGTCGGTCGCGCGAGAGAAAGTCGAAATAGGCGGCGCGCAGCGCGCCGGTCAGAAGCTTGTCGCGCACCGGGCGGCCGTTGACGAAGACGAACTGCGCCACCGCCGCGCCGCGCGAATAGGTCGGCAGCGCCGCGTAGCCGGTGAGGTGCAGCCCCTCGCGGGTCGCGTCGATCCGCAGCGCGTTCTCGGCGAAGTCGCGCCCGAGGATGCGCGCAAGCCGGCCGTGGAGCGCATCGAAAAGGTCGCCGGTTTCGCGCGGGTACTGCGCCAGCACCCGCCCCTCGCCGCCACCCGACACGTCGCGCAAGGCAAAGGCGACATGCGGCGCGGCCATTGCGAGGCGTTTGACCACGTCTGAAATCGCCTGCGCCTCGGCCCGGTCGGAGCGCAGGAACTTGAGCCGCGCGGGCGTGGCGTAAAACAGATCGCGCAACTCGACGACGGTACCGGCGGACAACGCCGCGGGCTTCACCGGGTCGAGCGTGCCGCCCGCCACCCGGATCATTGCCGCCTCTTCGCCGGCCACCCTCGAGGTGATCGAAAGCCGCCCCACGGCCCCGAGCGAGGGCAACGCCTCGCCGCGGAACCCGAAGGTGTGGATGTCGAGCAGGTCGCTGCCGTCGATCTTCGAGGTCGCATGGCGCGACAGCGCCAGCGCAAGCTCGCCGGGCGCGATCCCGACCCCGTCGTCGGTCACCCGGATCAACGTCTTGCCGCCGTCGGAATAGGCCACCTCGATCCGCCCCGCCCCCGCGTCGACGGCGTTTTCCGCCAGCTCCTTCACGGCCGAAGCGGGCCGCTCCACCACCTCGCCGGCGGCGATCCGGTTGATCGCGGCATCGTCGAGCTGGCGGATCACGGGCCGCGGTTCGGCGCGCGCGGCGCTCATATGGGGGGCGTCTTCAGGCATGCCACAAAACCTAGCATAAGGGCGCACGATTCTGCCAGCGGTGGCGTGGCCGGCGCAGCGTTGTCGGCGCGCATCCCGCGCCGCCCGGTTTCGGCGCACCCCCTGTCGAGCCGTATCAGGGTCGAATTTGCGCCGGGACGATAACTGGTCTCCTCGCCGGACATCGGCCTTTCCTCTCGCGTCAAGGTCAACGCGCATCAAGGTTAACGCCGATTGGTCCGCTACGGAGACCCTCCGTGCCCGAGACGACAAGGACCACCGAAACGACGGTAACCGGCCGGAAAACCCCGCCTGTCAACCGTCCTGACACGGCTGCCCGGTTGCCCGCTAGGCCGCGAAGTCGCCCTTCGCATAGCCCTGCAGATAGAGCAATGCCGTCAGATCGCCGTGGTTGACCCGGAAATCGCATTCTGCCGCCACAACCGGTTTCGCATGAAGCGCCACGCCCATGCCCGCCAAGCCCAGCATGCCGAGGTCGTTGGCGCCGTCGCCGACCGCCAGCACCTCCGCGTGCCCGATCCCGAGCCGGGCCGAAACCTCTTCCAGCGCCGCCACCTTGGCCGCACGCCCGAGGATCGGCGCGGCGACAGTGCCGGTGAGCGCGCCGTCCGACACCTCCAGTACGTTGGCGCGCGCCTCGTCGAAGCCGAGCGTTTCGGCGACCCGGGCGGCGAAGGCGGTAAAGCCGCCGGAGACCAGCACCGCCGTGGCCCCCTGCGCTTTCATCGTCGCGACCAGCGCCCGACCGCCGGGCATGTAGGTGATCCTTGTCTCCAGCACCCTGTCGATTGTCTCCGCCGGCAGGCCCTTCAAAAGCCCCACCCGCTCGCGCAGGGCGCCCTCGAAATCCAGCTCGCCGTTCATCGCCCGCGCGGTGATGTCGGCCACCCGCGCACCCACGCCGGCCTCGTCGGCGAGCTCGTCGATGCATTCCTGTTGGATCATCGTCGAATCCATGTCGGCGATCAGCATCCGCTTGCGACGCCCCCCGTCGGTCTCTGCAGCGTCCGCCTGTACCGCGAGGTCGACACCCTGCGCCTGCAGATCCTCCCAGACCGCCCAGCGATTGTCCGGTATCGCCGCCACCGCAAATTCCGCTGCCTCCCCGGGCGAAAGCCAGGTGGCGTCGCCCCCGCCCCAGGCATTGCGCAGGGCCTCCACCAGCGCGCCCTGCAAGCCGCCCGGAGCGGCAATCAGCGTAACGATAGGCATATTTCCCCCTATTGTGATTTGGTTCGGCATAGACCGACGCACCGGGAGATGCCACATCAAGGTCACACCGGAAACCGGGCCGGAACGGGGCCAGAACGAGGATAGCCATGAAAATCGGGATAGTCGGCGCCGGGATGGTCGGCGCCTCCGCCGCCTACGCGACCGCCCTGCTCGGGAGTGCGCGCGAGATCGTGCTTGTCGACATCAATCAAGGCATGGCCCGCGCCCAGGCCGAAGACATCGCCCACGCGCTGCCCTTCGCGGCGCGCGGCAACGTGCGCGCCGGCGATTACGCCGCGCTCGAAGGCGCCGCGATCGTCATCGTCGCCGCCGGGGTCAGCCAGAAACCCGGCGAATCCCGCCTCGATCTGCTGACCCGCAACGCGCAGGTGTTTCGCGCCGTCATCGACGCCACCCTGACCGCGGCCCCGGACGCGGTGCTGCTGATCGCCTCGAACCCGGTCGACGTGATGACCGGCATCACCACCCGGCTGTCGGGACTGCCCGCAACCCGGGTGATCGGATCCGGCACGATCCTCGACACCGCCCGCTTTCGCCACCTCATCGGCCAGCACCTCGGCGTCGACCCGCGCTCGATCCATGCCTACGTGCTGGGCGAGCACGGCGACAGCGAAGTGCTCGCCTGGTCGTCCGCCGCGGTCGGCGCCCTGCCCCTCGCCGAAGCCGCCGCGAACATGCAGGCGCCGATCACCGACGCGGTGCGCGCCGAGGTCGACCGCGGCGTGCGCGGCGCGGCCGAGCGGATCATCACGGGCAAGGGGGCGACCTTTTTCGGGATCGGCGCGGGGCTGGCCCGGCTGGTCAGCGCCATCGGCAACGACGAGCGCTCGGTGCATTCGGTCTCGATCCTGACCCCGGACGTGGTCGGTGTGGCCGATGCCCCGGTGTCGATCCCGCGGGTGATCGGGCGCGAAGGCGTGATCGCGGATTTGATGCCCGATCTCGACGCCGGCGAGGCCGAGGCGCTCGCCACATCCGCGCGGTTGATGAGCGCGCTGCTTGCCCAGGTCAAACTCTGAGGTCCGACCACTGGGGCCAGACCACTGGGGCCCGAGCGTTCCGGGATCGGCCCCGCGTTTCCGATCCGCTCCAAATCCTGCCGCTTTCCGGCCCCGAACCGACGCTGGCCGGTCATTTTCCCTGTTGTGCGGTCCGCGTCCTTCGCCGTATGAGCGGCGGCGGGACACCCCTCCCCAACGAGGGGCGCATATCTGGAAGGATACCAGCAATGGTCACCGATCGAACCCGGCCGCGCGGCCGGCAAACCCGCGTTTTTCCTCTGGCCCCTGCGCCAAACCCCCGGCTGGTCGCCTCGACAGCGCTTGCCGATGCCGCCGCTCGGCCGCTCGCACCGCGCCGCCGTCGGCAAGGCGAAGCTGAAGCGGCGATCGACGAGACCCGCGCGATGCTCGGCGTGCCCGACGACTACCGCATCGGCATCGTGCCGGCCTCCGACACCGGCGCCGTCGAGATGGCGATGTGGTCGCTGCTCGGGCGCGCGCGGCGTCGACATGCTGGCCTGGGAAAGCTTCGGCGCGGGCTGGGTCACCGATGTCGTCAAGCAGCTCAAGCTCGACGCGACGCGTGCATCGAGCGCCGACTATGGCGAGCTGCCGGATCTCGCCGCGGTCGACTTCGACCGCGACGTCGTCTTCACCTGGAACGGCACCACCTCGGGCGTGCGCGTGCCGAACGGCGACTGGATCCCGGCCGACCGCGAGGGCCTGACGATCTGCGACGCGACCTCGGCCGCCTTCGCGCAGGACCTGCCCTGGGACAAGCTCGATGTCGTCACCTTCTCCTGGCAGAAGGTGCTGGGCGGCGAGGCGGCGCACGGCATGCTGATCCTGTCAGCCCGCGCGCCGTCGAGCGGCTGGAAAGCTACACGCCGGCCTGGCCGCTGCCGAAGATCTTCCGCCTGACCAAGGGCGGCAAGCTGATCGAGGGCATCTTCGAGGGCGAGACCATCAACACGCCGTCGATGCTGTGCGTCGAGGATTACCTCGACGCGCTGGACTGGGCGAAGTCGGTCGGCGGGCTCGACGGCGCTGATCGCCCGCGCCGACGCCAACGCCGCGGCGATCGCCGACTTCGTGCGACGCGCGCGACTGGATCGACTATCCTGGCCGACGACCCGGCGACCCGGTCGAACACCTCCGTCTGCCTGAAGTTCGCCGACGCCGCGGATCACGCGACGGCGCGGCCTTCGCCAAGGCGGTGGCCAAGCGGCTCGAGGCCGAAGGCGTGGCCCTCGACATCGGCGCCTATCGCGATGCGCCGCCGGGCCTGCGGATCTGGTGCGGCGCCACGGTCGAGACCGCCGACCATCGAGGCGCTGCTGCCCTGGCTCGACTGGGCCTTCGAGGCCGAAATCGCCGCGCATGGACGCAAGCCGGCCTGAGCGCCCGACCTCTCCGCAACGACTCGCAGGTCCGCGGCCTCGCGTCCCGACACCGCACTCCGACATATCAAAGGAGTCCAGACACATGGCCCCCAAAGTTCTCGTTTCCGACAAGCTCTCCGACACCGCCGTCCAGATCTTCCGCGACCGCGGCATCGACGTCGACTTCCAGCCCGACCTCGGCAAGGACAAGGACAAGCTGCTCGAGGTCATCGGCGAGTATGACGGCCTCGCGATCCGCTCGGCCACCAAGGTGACGGAGAAGCTCATCGACGCCGCGACCAACCTCAAGGTGATCGGCCGCGCCGGCATCGGCGTCGACAATGTCGATATCCCGGCCGCGTCGAAGAAGGGCATCATCGTGATGAACACGCCGTTCGGCAACTCGATCACCACCGCCGAGCACGCCATCGCGATGATGTTCGCCGTGGCCCGCCAGATCCCCGAGGCCAACGCCTCGACCCATGCCGGCAAGTGGGAGAAGATCCGATTCATGGGCGTCGAGCTCGACCGGCAAGACGCTGGGCGTGATCGGCTGCGGCAATATCGGCTCGCATCGTCTGCGACCGGGCGCTCGGGCCTGAAGATGAAGGTCATCGCCTACGATCCGTTCCTGTCGGAGGAGCGCGCGCGCGAAATCGGCGTCGAAAAGGTCGAACTCGACGAGCTGCTGGCGCGCGCCGATTTCATCACCCTGCACGTGCCGCTGACCGACAAGACCCGCAACATCCTCGAGCGCGCGAGAACCTCGCCAAGACCAAGAAGGGCGTGCGCATCATCAACTGCGCCCGCGGCGGTCTGGTCGACGAAGACGGCGCTGGCCGAGGCGCTCGAAGTCCGGCCATGTCGCCGGCGCCGCGCTTCGACGTGTTCGCCGAGGAACCGGCCACGGAGAGCCCGCTGTTCGGCCTGCCCAACGTCGTCTGCACGCCGCATCTCGGCGCCGCGACCACCGAGGCGCAGGAGAACGTGGCGCTGCAGGTGGCCGAGCAGATGTCCGACTACCTGCTGACCGGCGCGGTGCACCAACGCGCTCAACATGCCGTCGGTCACCGCCGAGGAGGCCAAGGTGATGGGCCCCTGGATCAAGCTGGCCGACCATCTGGGCGCCTTCGTCGGCCAGATGACCGACGAGCCGATCAAGGAGATCAACATCCTCTACGACGGCGGCGTCGCCGAGATGAACCTCAAGGCGCTCGACTGCGCGGTGATCGCCGGCATCCTGAGCCGGCCAACCCGGACGTGAACATGGTCTCGGCCCCGGTGATCGCCAAGGAACGCGGCATCCAGATCTCGACCACCACGCAGGACAAGTCCGGCGCCTTCGACGGCTATATCAAGCTGACGGTCGTGACCGCCAAGCGCGAGCGCTCGATTGCCGGCACCGTCTTCTCCGACGGCAAGCCGCGCTTCATCCAGATCAAGGGCATCAACATCGACGCCGAGATCGGCGCGCACATGCTCTACACCACCAACGAGGACGTGCCGGGCATCATCGGCACGCTGGGCCAGACCATGGGCGAGAACGGCGTCAACATCGCCAACTTCACCCTCGGCCGCACCGCGCCCGGCGGCGACGCCATCGCGCTGCTCTATGTCGACGAGCCGGTGCCCGACGTGGTGCTCGAAGAGCTGCGCAAGACCGAGCTGTTCCAGATGGTGGCGCCCCTCGAATTCGAGGTGTGACGGGGGTCTCACTCAACGCACGCCCGCGCTGGCTTCCGCGCGGGCGTGCGCTTCGCACCTGTCTCCTGCGCGGACCGGGCCGAGGCTGATCTACCGGTCCCCCGCGCTCCCATCCGCCCGGCACCGCAGGCCCATCCCGTCCCGGCGAAGTCGACCGCAATCTTGCATCGCAAGGCGCTGTCTCCGACAGTGAGGCATGTCGAAATTCGCCGATCATGACGCCTACATCGCGGCCGCCCCGGAGCCATTGCGCCCGTTGCTGGTTCAACTGCGGGCCCAGCTTGCGCAGACGCTGCCCGATGCCGAAGAGATCATCGCATACGATATGCCGGGCTTCGGCTTTGGAAAATCAATCATCGCCGGCTATGCGGCCTTCAGCAAGCAATGCGGCCTCTACCTCAGCAACGGCGCCATCTCTGCCCATGCCGATGACATCGCCGCCGAGGGCCTCAAGGCGACCAAGACCGGCGTCACCTTCTCGCCGCGCAAACCTATCAGCGACGCATTGATTGCAAAACTTGCCCTGACGTCGCGCAAAGACCTCGGGGTGTAGGCAGGGCCCCGGCAACAGGTGATTTCCCGCCCATCCTGAGACGCGCGGCGACGGTCATCCGGGCGTGACGCGGTCATCGCGGATCGGCTGACCGCGTCGGCGGCCGGGATCAACACCACGTCTGGCAGTGGGCTTGGGTGGAGACACCGGGGCCTTTTTGCTATGCTACCGCCGGAGGAATCCGCGCATGCGGTGCTATGCCATCGGCGATATCCACGGCCACCGCGACAAGCTGGAAGAGGTCCACCGGCTGATCCGCGCGGACAGGGTGCGCGTGCACGACGCCGAAGCGCCGGTGGTGCATGTGGGCGATCTCTGCGACCGCGGGCCCGATACCAGGGGCGTGCTCGCGTTCCTGCTCGCCGGCAGCGCGCGCGGCGAAAACTGGATCACGGTCTGCGGCAACCACGACGCGATGATGCGCGATTTCCTCGACGGCGGGCCCGGCGACATCTGGCTGCATCCGCAGAACGGCGGGCCCGCGACGCTCGCCTCCTACGGTGTCGACGTGGCGGGCGCACCCGACCGCGCGGCCCTGCGGCGCGAGGCCCTGCGCCCGGATCCCCGCCGAGCACCGCACCTTTTTGCACCGGCTGCCGACCTCGCTTCGTCTCGACGGTCTGTTCTTCTGCCACGCCGGCATCCGCCCCGGCGTGCCGCTCGACGCCCAGCGCGAACAGGACCTTCTCTGGATCCGCGATCCGTTTCTCTATTCCACCGCCGATCACGGCCCGCTCATCGTGCACGGCCATACGCCGGTCGACACGGTCACCCATTACGGCAACCGCCTGGCGATCGATACCGGCGCGGGCTACGGCCGTGCGCTCTCTGCCGTGGCGCTTGAGGAACGGCGCGCCTGGCTTCTGACCGATGCCGGCCGCGTTCCGGTTGACCCGGTCTGACGGACAGGCCAAATCTGCGCCAGATTTCAATCGAAACACCCTTCGGAAAGGCGCGGACATGCGCATCTACGCGATAGGCGACATCCACGGCCAGCTCGCCGAGCTCGAGCGGGCCCACCGGCTGATCGCGGCGGACCGCGAACGGGTCGGCGACGCGGCGTCGCGTGTCGTCCATGTCGGCGATCTCTGCGACCGCGGGCCTGATACCAAAGGCGTCATCGAGTTCATGCTCGACGGCAAAGAGCGCGGCGAACCCTGGATCACCCTCAAGGGCAACCACGACCGGCTGATGGAATACTTCCTCGCGCCGGAACCCCGGCTGGACCCCTACATGCTGGTCGGCTGGACCTGGTTCAACGACAGCGTCGGCGGGGCCGAAACGCTGGCCTCCTACGGGATCGAGATCGCGCAGGAAAGAACGCCTGTTCCGGCTTCACGCGCGGGCGCGCAAGGCCGTGCCGGAGGCGCACCGCGGGTTCCTCGAGAGCCTTCCCTCGAGTTTCGAGACCGACGAGCACATCTTCGCCCATGCCGGCATCCGCCCCGGCATTCCGCTGGCCGAGCAGACCGAAACCGATCTGCTGTGGATCCGCCACGAATTCCACGACGATCCCCGCGACCACGGCAAGCTGGTGATCCACGGCCACACCCCGGTCAAGGCGGTGACGCATTACGGAAACCGGCTCAACCTCGACACCGGCGCCGGCTACGGCCGGCCGATCGGCGTGGTGGTGATCGAGGGGCGCCGGGTCTGGCAGCTCACCGACGCGGGCCGGGTTCGGGTAAAACCGCAACCGCCCGCGAAATAGGTGGACTTGGCCCGCGTTACGCGGGAACACTTGGCCAGCCGCAACCGTCTGAAGGCTTGGGCAAACAGGCTCCATACCAATGCAGAAATCACGCCCTCACGTCCCAACGACCCCGCTTGTCATCGGCTGGCTGGAATGCGTGGGGCTGCCCGATATCGGCCTGCCGGCCATCGAAGCCAAGATCGACACCGGCGCCCGCACCTCCGCGCTCCATGCCGAGGATGTGGAAACCTTCTGGCAGGACGGCGTTCACTGGGTCCGGTTCCATGTGCCGCACGGCGAGAAGGCGCATGTCACCGACTGCACCGCGCCGCTGGTCGACAAGCGACACGTGAAAAACACCAGTGGGGAACCCGCCGAAAGGCTGGTGATCGAGACCACGCTGGTTCTCAACAGACGCCGCTGGAAAATCGAGGTCACGCTCGCCGACCGCACCAACATGACCCTGCCGCTGATCCTCGGGCGCACCGCGCTCCGGCGTCACCGCGTCCTGGTCGATCCCGGCAAATCGCATCTTCTCCGGCGCAAGACCGACATCAAAGGAAACCAACGATGAAAATCGCAATGCTGGCGCGCAATCCACACCTCTATTCGCACAAGCGGCTGAAAGAGGCGGCCGAGGCGCGCGGGCACGAGCTCGACATCATCAACACCTGCGCTGTTACATGAACATCGCCTCGCACCGGCCCGAGGTCTACTACAACGGCGAGAAGCTGCCGACGACTACGACGCGGTCATCCCGCGCATCGGCGCCTCGGTCACCTTCTACGGCCTGGCCGTGCTGCGCCAGTTCGAGATGATGGGCGTCTATCCCGCTCAACGAGTCGGTCGCCATCGGCCGCTCGCGCGACAAGCTGCGCTCGATGCAGCTGCTGGCGCGCGACGGCATCGGCCTGCCGGTGACCACCTTCGCCCACGACCCCAAGCAGACCGACGAGGTGCTCGAGACTCGCCGGCGGCGCGCCGGTGGTCATCAAGCTGCTGGAAGGCACGCAGGGCATCGGCGTGGTGCTGGCCGAGACCGACCGCTCGGCGAAGTCGGTGATCGAGGCGTTTCGCGGCGCCGGCGTGAACATCCTGGTGCAGGAGTTCATCAAGGAGGCCGGCGGCACCGACATCCGCGCGCTCGTGGTCGGCGGCAAGGTCGTCGCGGCGATGAAGCGCACCGGGCGCCGAGGGCGAGTTCCGCTCCAACCTGCACCGCGGCGGCAGCGCCGAGTCGATCAAGACTCACGCCCGAGGAGCGCTCGACCGCGGTCCGCGCGGCCAAGGCCATGGGGCTGAACGTCTGCGGCGTCGACATGCTGCGCTCCAACCACGGCCCGGTGGTGATGGAGGTCAACTCCTCGCCCGGGCTCGGAAGGGCGTCGAGAAGGCCACCGGCATCGACGTCGCCGGCAAGATCATCGAGTTCCTCGAGAAGAACGCCAAGCCGGGCAAGACCAAGACGCAAGGGCAAGGGCTGATGACGACCGCCAAGCGCGCCCGCCTTTCGAGATCGGCGGCACGGCGATCGCACGCGGGCACCCGCGCGACCGTCGACCTGCCGGTCAGCGTGCTGTCGGACCACACGCCGGTGACGATGTCGGTGCATGTGGTGCATGGGCGCGAGCCCGGGCCGACGATGTTCGTCAGCGCCGCCGTCCACGGCGACGAGATCATCGGCGTCGAGATCGTCCGCCGGCTGCTGCGGACGCCAGTCGCTCGACCGCATCTGCGCGGCACGCTGCTCGTGGTGCCGATCGTCAACGCCTTCGGCTTCATCAACCACTCGCGCTACCTGCCCGACCGGCGCGATCTCAACCGCTCCTTTCCGGGCATCGCCGCAGCGGCTCGCTCGCGGCGCGGCTGGCGCATCTGTTCATGAACGAGGTGGTCGTCGCGCTGCGATTTCGGCATCGACCTGCACTCGGCGGCGATCCACCGCACCAACCTGCCGCAGATCCGCGTCTCGCCCGGCAACGCCGGCAGCGCTGGAGCTGGCCGATGTCTTCGGCGCGCCGGTGATCCTCGACCTCGCAGACTGCGCGACGGGCTCGCTGCGCGCGGCGGCCGAGCGAGCGCGGCGTCGATGTCCTGCTCTACGAGGCCGGCGAGGCCTGCGCTTCGACGAGATCTCGGCGTGCGCGTCGGCGTCGAGCGGCATCCTGCGGGTGATGCACGGCAACTGGGCATGATCGCCGCCACGCGGCGTGCGCAGGCCAAGGTCGCACCGGTCATGTGTCACGTCCCCGCTGGGAATGCTGCGCGCCCGAGGGCGGCCTGCTGCGCACCTTCAAGACGCGGGGCGACATGGTCGAGGAGGGCGACGTTGCTCGGCGTCGGTCTCCGACCCGTTCGGCGAGGTCGACGTCGAGATCCGTCGAGGCCAGCCGAGGCCGGCATCATCGTCGGCCGCACCAACCTGCCCGTGGTCAACGAGGGCGACGCGCTGTTCCACATCGCCCAGGTGCCCTCGCGAAGTCGACGGCGAAGCCCGGGTCGAGACCCTGACCGAACAACTCGACGGCGACCCGCTGTTCGACGAGGACGAGATCATCTAGAGCTGCCACAAGCCCGTCCGGATATCTGAAACCATCCGAAAACGGGGCATTTCAAACTGACACTTTCGCCCCTGGTTCGGGTCGAACATGTCAGGTCTCCTCCCGGGCGGCCCGGTCTCGGATCAGCAGAAATCGCGGCACCCGGCGCCGGTAGCTACGATAGGCCTCGCCGTATTCGGCTTCGAGCCAAGGCTCTTCGAGGCGGGTCGCGAGGACATAGAGCAGCCCCCAGCCGAGCAAGATAAGGCGCACCGCAAGATCCGGCACCAAAAGCGCCCAGCCGGCGAGGCCAACCCAGGTCGTCACGTAGACCGGATTGCGGCTGTAGGCGAACCAGCCCTCGGTGATCAGCCCCTCACGGTCGCCGAAGGCGTTGCGCCAGCCGAGGTTTCGGGTGCTCGCAAAGGCGCCGCCGAAACCAAACAGAACCAGCAACCCGCCGGCAACGAGGGCGCTTGTCGCGGGGACGCGGCCATCGAGGAAGATCGCCAGAAGGCTGGCCCCGACGAGCCCGTAGACCATCGCGCGGAACAGCCAGATGAAACTGACGTCCTGCCAGCTTCCCTTGGCGGGCGGCGGCCAGAACCGAACGTCGGAAACGACCAGCGACACCGCTGCAAGGGTCAGGAGGGTGACCGCCGCGGTGGCTGCAATCGCCGAAAAAATCACGTGCATGCGTGGAACTCACCCGCTTTGCCGGGGCGATCGTGCCACGAAACGCCGACAAGAAAAAGCCCCGGGCGATGCACCCGGGGCTTCTCCGTTCCAGCGAAGATCAGGCGATCAGTCGTCGCCGTCTTCGTCTTTTTTCTTGCGGGGCTCCGGCGCTTCTTCTTCGCCGGTCTCCTGGTCGACGACCTTCATCGACAGGCGGACCTTGCCGCGATCGTCGAAGCCGAGCAGCTTGACCATGACCTTGTCGCCTTCCTTGACGCACGTCCGACGGCTTGGTCGACGCGCTCGTTCGGCGAGCTGGCGAGATGTGCACCAGGCCGTCGCTTGGTGCCGAAGAAGTTCACGAAGGCGCCGAAGTCGACGATCTTCACGACCTTGCCCTTGTAGATCTTGCCGACCTCGGGCTCGGCGGCGATGCGACTTGATCCATGTCGATCGGCCGGCTCGATCGCCTCGGCGTTGGCCGAGGCGATCTTGACCGATGCCGTCGTCGTCGATGTCGATCTTGGCGCCGGTCTCCTCGACGATCTCGCGGATGACCTTGCCGCCGGGGCCGATGACGTCGCGGATCTTGTCGGTCGGGATCTGCATCGTCTCGATGCGCGGCGCGTGCTCGCCGAGCTCGTCGCGCGGCCGTCGACAGCGCCTTGGCCATCTCGCCGAGGATGTGCATGCGGCCGTCGCTGCGCCTGGTCGAGCGCCATCTTCATGATCTCCTGCGGTGATGCCGGTGATCTTGATGTCCATCTGCAGCGCGGTGATGCCGTTCGCGGTGCCGGCGACCTTGAAGTCCATGTCGCCGAGGTGATCCTCGTCGCCGAGGATGTCGGACAGGACGGCGAAGTCGTCGCCCTCCTTGATCAGGCCCATGGCGATGCCGGCCACCGGCGCGCTTCAGCGGCACGCCGGCGTCCATCATGCGACAGCGAGCGCGCCGCAGACCGTGGCCATCGACGACGAGCCGTTCGACTCGGTGATCTCGGAGACGATGCGGATCGTGTAGGGGAAGTCGTCGTGCGCCGGCAGCACCGGCTGCGAGCGCGCGCTCGGCCAGCTTGCCGTGGCCGATCTCGCGGCGGCCCGGCGACCGCCGATGCGGCCGCGTCTCGCCGACCGAGAAGGGCGGGAAGTTGTAGTGCAGCATGAAGCGCTTCGAGCGTACGTCGCCGTCGAGCGCGTCGATGATCTGCTCGTCGTCGCCGGTGCCGAGCGTGGTCGACGACCAGCGCCTGGGTCTCGCCGCGGGTGAACAGCGCCGAGCCGTGGGTGCGCGGCAGCACGCCGACTTCCGACGACGATCGGGCGCACCGTCGTCGAGTGTCGCGGCCGTCGATGCGCTTGCCGGTCTTGAGGATCGTCGCCGCGCACGATCGTCGCTTCTCGAGCTTCTTGAAGCGCCGTGCCGAGCGTTCGGCGTCGTCGAGCTGCGTCTTCGCGTCGAGCGCGCCGATGACCTGCGTCCTTGGCGCGCGGCCGACCGCGGCCGTCGCGCTCCTGCTTGTCGGTGATCGCGTAGGCCGCGCGCAGCTCGGCCTCGCCGGCGGCTTGCACCGGCGTCGTACAGCGCCGAGTTGTCGGCGGGCTGCGAAGTCGCACGGCTCCTTGGCGCCGCTTCTCGGCCAGCTCGATGATCGCGTCGATCACCGGCTGGATCTGCTCGTGGCCGAACATCACGGCGCCGAGCATCTCGTCCTCGGACAGCTCGTTGGCTTCCGATTCGACCATCAGCACGGCGTCCTTGGTGCCGGCGACGACCAGGTCGAGCGCTGTCGGGGTCTCGCGCCATGCTGTCGTCGATCGTCGGGTTGAGCACGTACTCGCCGTCGACGATAGCCGACGCGGCGCCGCGCCGATCGGGCCGATGAAGGGCATGCCGGAAATCGTCAGCGCCGCCGAGGCGCGCGATCATCGCGACGATGTCGGGGTCGTTCTCCAGGTCGTGGCTGAGCACGGTGCAGATCACCTGCGTCTTCGTTCTTGAAGCCGTCGGCGAACAGCGGGCGGATCGGCCGGTCGATCAGGCGCGAGGTCAGCGTCTCCTTCTCGGTCGGGCGGCCTTCGCGCTTGAAGAAGCCGCCCGGGATCTTGCCGGCGGCGTAGTTCTTCTCCTGGTAGTTGACGGTCAGCGGGAAGAAGTCCTGGCCGGGCTTCGGCTTCCTTCGCGAAGGTCACGTTGGCCAGGACGGTGGTTTCGCCCAGAGTGGCGAGCACCGCGCCGTCGGCCTGACGGGCAACCTTGCCCGTCTCGAGGGTAAGGGTCTCCTCCCCCCACTGGATGGATTTCTTGGTCGTGTTGAACATATGCGTTTCCTGTAAGGGAGCACTCCCGAGCCCTCTCGGGTCTCCCATTTCAAATGGCGGCCCCATTGCCGCCGACCCCTGTCATCCTGTTCGAGCACCGGGGTCCGATGTGCTGCGTCTCAGATGAAGGGGCCTTACAGGAAAAGTGCGGTTTGTGGAAGGGGGGAGGTTTCGGCCGCGCAAACCTCGCCAAAGCGGAAACATCTTTCGCAGCTCCCGGCCGTCACTCCTGCGCGACGGCGCGCTGCGCGCTGTCGTAGGCCTCCGAAAACGCGGCTTCGGAAAAACCGACGCGGTCGGCGATGGCGGACAGCACCCCGATGTCGACATCGTCACAAAGCGGCGACGAAAACACCGCCACCAGGGCGATCTGGAACGCCATCGCCGCTTCGTCCGGGTCCAGGCCCGTCTTGGCCGCCTCCGCCAGCTCCCGGGTCCCCGACGCCGCGACCGCCTTTGCCAGGTCCGCCGCCATCTCGTAGACGAAGTTGCGCATGAACCCGTCCGATCCCTGCAGGATCGCGACAGCCGTCACCAACGCGTCCAACTCGCTGTCGATCTCCTTGCCCGAGATCACGATCCGCAGCACCGCTGGCGCGAGCACCAGCGCCGGCACGCCGAACCGCTCGCGCCCCTGGATCACGTCCCGTTCGAGAATCTCGTCCAAATTGCCCATACGACGGTCCATTGTTTCGCGTTTTCGATCACAACCTGCGGGCAAATTACAGCAAGAAGACGACCGGAACGCGGAAAATGCGGGTTGGAGCGCGCCGGGGGAGACCGAAGCTAAGATCAGGTCGTACTGTATTTGGTCCTGCGTCTCAGACGGGGGCCTTGCAGGGAAAAGGGGGCTTGGGGAAGGGGGGAGAATGCCACATTTGTGCACTGTCTGGACCTAGTTCGCCCGCCTTTGCTCCATTTCTAGGCCCAATCTGGCGCTCGCGACGCTTGGACACATAGTCAATTCCACTATTCCACTGGGAAGCGCCTCAAGAATTCATCGTTGTCCGGTATGAAGTGCAACTGAAACCTTAACTACGAGGCTGTTGATTTCCATGGCGAGCTCGCGAAACTGCTCGACCGCTCGTTGTATCTCACTTGTGGGAATCCATTCAGCTTCGAAAACGTCAGTCCGCTTGAATGCCGAGGTACCCTTGGCAGAAAGAACGGAATGAACCGATATTGGACCTCCATTTCGCCATTTTCGCCGACTTCATTGTGGAAAACCAAACTCCCATACGATCCTGTTACGTTTCCGACTGCAAACTCGTCACCTTTCAATCGATTGCTTGCCAGTATCTCGGCCAAATCAGCGCTCCGTACGGACGAGTGATCATCGCTTGATGGTGAGCCGCAACTAGCCGTGCTGACGCTGCATTTCCGGCGCCAAGACGCAAGCCGAAAAGCACCAGGTTTGAATGGGTGGATAGTTGCCTGGGAGTTCAAACGCCCTGGGCACCGAACCTGGAAGCCGATTCAAGGCTTTGAAGGAAACCAGATCGGCCAGAAAACGCCCTCGCTTTCCAGTTTCCGTCGGATTCTTTGCGTCTCCCTGATTTCCTGCGTCGCCAGCCGGACCCTTGCCGCCCGCGGATTTTCGTCAGAAGCACCCGCTCCACCGGTTGGGGTTCCCGAATTCCACGCGCAAAGTCCTTAGCGACGGATACCCAGCCGCCGGATGACGTCCAAGCAGCGGGCCCCGTCTTTGCCCTTGAGATGGTCGAGCAGCTTGCGGAGCAGCGCCCCCCGCCCAACGAGAGATCATCCCCAACCCCACCCCACCAATGGAAAAAATCTGAATGGAATCAGCACGCCTGTGCTAGGCTCGGGGCTTTCGCAGTATCGAGTTCGAGGGGGGCGGTGACGTCCGCAAGATCATTTCGGGCGCGCGGGCGCAGGTTGCGCCGGGGCCTGTTGGGGGAAAACAACCATGACGTTTCAAGAGAGAATACGATTCACGTGCGGCGGTGGCTGCCGTCATATTCGCGGTCGGATTGGTCGCCGCGCCGGCGTCGGCGCAGAGCTACGACTGCCGAAAAGGCGGTCTCAATCCGACCGAGCGGACGATCTGCCAATACCACGACCTGTCCGAACAGGACATCTACCTGAACGACCTCTGGGGGTCGCTGACACAGGCCGAGCGCAACACGCTGCGCGGCGAACAGGTGGCCTGGCTGCGCGACCGCGACTGGTGCGGACGCGACGCGCCTTGCATCGCCGATGCCTACGAGCTGCGGATCGAGCAGCTGCTCTATATTCTCGAAGGTCCCGGCGGAATAAACGGCACGGCCGCGGAATCCTATGGCGGCAACGTGCGCGCCCGCGCGGATATCAACTCCAATTGGCTGGCAACCCTGTCCCAGGGCGAACCCGTGACGCTGCTGGAAGACACCGGCATCTACTTCAACGGCTACCCGTGGTTCTGGATCGAATATGGGACCGGCCAGACAGGCTATCATTGGGGCGGCATCATCTGCGACTACGATGGCAATACGCCGGGGCTCGGCGGGATCTGCGCCGGTTACGGACAGCCGCCGCTGCCGCCCCACGGCGGCCCGCCGATTGACGTGCCCTCCGACTACGGTGTCGTGGCGTCCTGGGGGGCGGAGGTGGAGGTGACGCAGTTCTACCTCGACAACGACAGCACAAGCCACATCCAGGTCTTCTGGATCGATGGCAATTCCAACTACGCATACACGTCCGGGGCCGCCTGGATCGCACCGGGCGGGACCTGGTCGGTCGACAACGGCGCGATGACCTGGGAATCGCACTGGTATGCGATTCACGATTCCAACGGGTTCGTGTGCAGTTTCTCGCCCCGGCAATGGGCGGAAGTCTTCCTCTCCGAACTGGTCGCCTGCGCGCTGTAGAGCGCTCCGGCGCACAACAAGGAACGCCCGCGCTTTTTGGGCGCGGGCGTTCCGGAATTCCGGGGGTAAGCGCGGTTAGCGGCGGATGCCGAGGCGCTTGATGAGGTCCTGGTAGCGGGCCTCTTCCTTGCCCTTGAGGTAGTCCAGCAGCTTGCGGCGCTGGGCGACCATCATCAGAAGGCCACGGCGCGAGTGGTTGTCCTTCTTGTGGGTCTTGAAGTGCTCGGTGAGCGTCGAGATCCGCGAGGTGAGGATCGCCACCTGAACTTCGGGCGACCCGGTGTCGCCCTCCTTGGTGGCAAAGTCTTTCATCAAGCGTGCTTTTTCTTCCGTCGTAATCGACATCGGGGTCTCCTTCACGGTTTGGAGTTGATGGCGCAGGCCGGGATGTCGTCCAGCACAGGCCCTTGGAGATGATCCGCTTTTCGGGCGGATGCGCGCGTATAGGAGATTCCCCGGCCGAAGGGAAGCCCCTTCCGTGCGGCGCCGTGTCAACCCGCCGCCCCCCGGAAGACCCCCGTAGGCCGGGCTTCAGCCCGGCACCCCCGGCACCCCCCGGCCCCCGCGACCCAACATTTGCGCCCACCCTTCGCCCGCCCTTCGCCCGCGAAAACCGAGTTAGCGCTATCTGTAACAATTACAATGTCTTGACCCCCCGTCCGAGTTCGCCCACCCCTTGCCCGGCCCTCGCCCATTGCCGTAGGGGGGGGTGATTTCACCCCCTCGCCCCCGGGAGCTCACCCGGCGGGCAGCAGAATCCCGTCGAAGAACGCCGCCAGCTCATCGATGCCGTCCAGCGGCAGCACGTGGGCGATATACTGGTCGGGACGCACCACCACCATGCAGCCCCGTCGCCCGGTCGATCCCGCGCATCTCGTAGATGTCGCCCAGGCCCTTGTGATCGACGCAGAAGACCTTCTCGTGGTCCTGCAGCCCGAGTTTGTCCCTTGGTCGGCTTGAGGAGCCCGGACATGTCTTCGTAGGCAACTCCGTCGAAGGTTTCCTGGAACACCGCCCGCAGATCGATCAGCCCGTCGATGTCTTCATCCGCGCGGGTGTATTTCCTCACCGGCGAGGCCGGATCGGTTTCCAGCCAGTCGGCGAGCGCATGAAGCGGGCGCCGTGATCCATCCCGGCGAAGGCGTAGATCCGCCAGCGCCCGTCGGCCTCCGCCACGTGGCCGAGCTGCATCTGCTTGGCATCCGACACCCGCACCACCGGCGCCGAATGGAACCGCCGCCCGACCTCCTCGCCCGTCGCCAGCGCCTGGTGGGTCGGCGCGGCCGATCAGCGCCGATCGGCGTACTGCACCGCGAGCCCGCCGGTGAATTCGAGGTTCGCGTTGAACTGCTTCTCGAAGCGCGGGCTCCCGGTCGCCATCGAGCTCGGATTTGCCGGGCGGCGCCGACATGATCCGTGCCCAGTCGTGGTCGGTATCGACCAGCCGCTTCGCCTCCACCCAGCGTTCGGCGGAATAGCTGCGCAACAGGCTCGGCGTCCGAACGGCCCTGGAACACATGCGCGAGCTTCCAGCCGAGGTTGAACGTGTCCTGCATCGACACGTTCATCCCCTGCCCTGCCTTCGGGCTGTGGGTGTGGCAGGCATCGCCGGCCGTGAAGACGCGGGGGCTGCGGTCCTGCGCCCTCGGGCACGTCGTCGAACCGGTCGGTCAGCCGGTGCCCGATCTCGTAGATCGACCACCAGACCACCTCTTTCACGTCGATCGTGTAGGGCGCCATGATCCGGTTCGCCGCCGCGATCATGTCGGCTCGGCGTCAGCGCCGCGTTCGGCGACCCGCTCGTCCGGCATTGAGCTTGTCGAGCTCGACGTACATCCGGAACAGATACCCACCCTCGCGCGGCAGGATCAGCACGTTGCCCTCGTCCGCCGAGGCGATCAGGCATTTCTGGCGCACGTCCGGAAAATCGGTGTTGGCGAGGATGTCCATCACGCCCCAGGCCTGGTGCGCGGCATCGCCGTGCAGCTCGCCGCCGATGGCCCTCCGCACAGTTCGAGCGCGCGCCGTCGCAACCGACGACGTAGTTGGCCCGCACCTTGGCCGTCTCGCCCCAGTTCACGCCGGTATCTTCCAGCGTCACGGTCACCGGGTGGTCGTCCGCCTCCGGGTCGATCACCAGGTCCTTCACCGCCCAGTTGTAGTCGGGCGCGAGCCGGGAGGGCGCGTTTTGCATGACGTCGAGGAACAGCTCGTGCACCCGGGCCTGGTTGATCAGCACATGCGGCATCTCGGAGCTGTCGTCGGCCACGTCCTGCACCCGGTCGATCCGCCGGATATGGGCGGGGTTCGCCGGGTCGGGCGCCCAGAACGCCGTCTGGTTCACCCAGTAGCTCTCGCGCTTGACCTTGTCGGCGAAACCGAAGGCCTGGAACATCTCCATCGTGCGGGTGTTGATGCCGTCCGCTTTGCCCTTTTCAATGTTGCGCGGATTGCGCTCGACGATCATCGTGTCGATCTCGGGGAACTGCGCGAGCTGAGCCGCGAGGCACAGACCGGCCGGGCCGGATGCCGGCGATCAGCACGTCGACCTTGTCCGGCAAGCGGCGCATGCGGGGCGCGGTCGCGCCGGCCGGGGGCCGCGTTGCGGATGTCGGGATCACCCCCGCGAAAGCCGTCGACGTAGAATTGCATCGTTTCCTCCCTGTCGCGTTCTGCCGGATAATAGCTGTACTTACTAATTTCGGTCAATAAAAATATGTGTACAAATCATTTGTCGGAACATACTGTAATAACGAGGTTATCTTTTCCAAGGAGGCGGTCATGGAAGCACAGCGAATGCCCGGCCACCTGATCCGGCGGCTGCACCAGGTCTCGACGCAGGTGTTTACGCGGCACCTCCAGGAAGCGGGGTTCGACCTCACGCCGGTGCAGTTCGCCGCGATGGACGCCATCACCTCGCAATCCCGGCATCGACCAGGCGGGCGTCGCGACGCGGATCGCCTATGACCGCGCGACGATCGGCGGCGTGATCGACCGGCTCGAACAGAAAGGTTTCGTCACCCGTAACGTCAGCACGACCGACCGGCGCGCCCGCGAGGTCTGGCCGACGGATGCGGGCGTGCGGGCCTATCAGGCCAGCCTGCCGGTTGTCGACGCGTTGCAGGACGAAATCCTGTCGGGCCTCAGCGAGTTGGAGCGCGCCCGGTTTCTCGAATTGGCGGAAAAAGCGCTCGGCGGCGCTCCGGGCGAAACGCCCGGCGCGTGACATGGGCCGGCGCCGCCGCACCAGAGGCCGCCGCGTATATCGACATCGTGCCGCACCGCGAGCTCCACTCCGGTGGCGTTATTCCGCCTCGAAAAACCCCGAACAGCACGGCCGCGCCGGTCAACGGGCCCGCACCCCGCAGGGGATCGAGCGGCACGTTCGCCAGCGACACCGGCAGGAACGAAATCGTCAAGGGCGGTCCTGAAGCAACCGCGGCCGGTAGCAGCCCGGTCGCGCGCGCATCGTCGGGCGACCGACCGCGCACGGCGAATGCGGTGAAGAACCCACCCAGCGCGACGATCAACGTGGGCGACGAGGCCGAACCCGCGCCACCGGGTGCTGACGTTCCGGAGCAGGGCGGCAAGCCCGGGGCGTGACCAACGCAGGCAGCAGGCCCGCACCGCCCGATTGAATGGCGACGGAGAAGCATCTCGGGTCCGCACAAACCAGTTCGGCCGCCGAGACGACACGCGGCGTGCCGCAGGCGGCGAGACACCCGGCGGCCGCGGGAAAGTGCATGAGCCGCACGATGCGCCCGAGGTTGAGCCGCGCAACCGCGATCATCGCGATCCCGGTCAACGCGGCCGTCGTGCCCCGGACGGCGAAGACGGTGGCAAACTGCGCGCTGTCGCTGCGGGGTATGGCGGCGACGGCGAGGATCGCCGGCATCAGGATCGCGACGGGTGCAGTCTGGACGCTGGAGAACACCGGCCCGGCAAATCGCGGCGCAGGATCAGGCTCATCGTCCCGACCGCGCCGGCGAGCAGAAAGACCGTCGTCGCCACCGCCAAGCCGGCGGCCAGACCACCGGTGAAGATCAGGGTCACAAGCGCGATCGCCCGCCCGAAAATGTCTAACCCGACAACCAGGCCAGCAGGCGCCTCGCGCAGCACCAGGGTCGGGCCGGCCGTGTCTGCGGGCGGGCTCACATCGTCATAGTCCCCGGAGGCCCGCGAAAGACGCGCGGCGCCGGCCCCCGCGCGCCAGGTGATCCTCGATTTCTCCCGGGTCAGCCGGATGGAAGCCCTCGCCCTCGCCGGGACACGCATTCCGGTTGACACGAATCGCCACGCGGCTGTATGACATCGGTGTCATGACATCGGTGTCATAGAAACGCGCGCCGGGTCGACAGGGAGAAAGCGTGGCCACGATTTACGATGTCGCAAAAGCGGCGGGCGTGTCGCCGAAAACGGTCAGCCGGGTGCTGAACCGCGACGCGCCGGTCGGGGCGGAGACCCGCAAAAAGGTCGAACGCGCGATGGGTCGGCTCGGCTACGTACGCTCCAACGCCGCCCGAATGATGCGCTCCAACCGCTCCGGTCTCATCGGCCTGGTCTCCGGGGCGATCTCCGACACGACCGGCCAGACCGAGGTCGCCGGTCTGCCCGATACGCTGATCCTTCAGGGCGTCCAGCAGGTGGTGGGCGAGAGCGGCAAGACATTGATGATCGCCGACACCGGCGGCGACCGCGAGAAGGTCGCCCCGTTGGTGCACACCTTCCTCGAACACCGCGTCGAGGGGCTGATCTTCGTCGCCGCCTACCACCGCGAGGTGCAGCCACGCATGGCCGGGGCCGGCGTACCGGTGGTGCTCGCCAATTGCTATGACGCGGTCGGCACACCCTCGGTGATCCCCGACGACCGGGAAGGTCAACGCCTTCTGGTCAGCCGCCTGATCGAGGCCGGGCATCGCCGGATCGGCTTTCTCACCCTCGACCCGTCGATGCGCGCCGGCGTGCTGCGCCCGCTGGGCTACCGCGATGCGTTGACCGCGGCCGGGATCGCCTTCGACCAGGCGCTGGTCGAACCGGCCTACGACCAAGGTGAGACCGAGGCCAGTGCCGCCCTCGCCACACCGGTCGCGCGCCTGCTCGCCCTCGACGCCCCGCCCACTGTGATCTGTTGCGGCAACGACGCGATGGCGATGCAGCTCTACGGTCTCCTGCGCGCGCGCGGCATCCGGGTGCCGGAAGACATGTCGGTCGCCGGCTACGACGATCATCGGATCATCGCCCAGACGCTCCATCCGCCGCTCACCACCGCGGCCCTGCCCTATCTCGATATCGGCCGTCGCGCCGCCGGGCGCCTGCTCGGCCTCGTCGACGGCGCCGACCCCGAAACGGTCAACCCGGTGCTCGTGCCGGGTCCCGTCGCATGGCGGTCCTCCGTGACCGTCCTCACCCCAGACCAAGAAATTCATTGAGACCCAAAGGGAGGAAACCCGAATGACACATACGAAACTCTTTTCCGCGGCCCTGATGGCCACCACCGCGCTCGGCTCCGCGGCGTTCGCCCAGACCGAGCTCAGCCTGTGGTACCACGGCGCCGGCAACGAGGTCGAAAGCGCGATCATCAACCAGATCATCGACGACTTCAACGCGAGCCAGGCCGACTACGCCGTCGTCGTCGAGAGCTTCCCGCAGGACAGCTACAACGACTCCGTCGTCGCCGCCGCGCTGGCCGGTAACCTGCCCTGCATCCTCGACGTCGACGGGCCGGTCATGCCCAACTGGGCCTGGTCGGGCTACTTGCAGCCGCTGCCGATCGACGAGGCGGACTTTGCCGATTTCCTGCCCGGCACCAAGGGCATCTGGGACGGCAAGCTCTATTCGATCGGGTCTGTGGGACGCGGCCGTCGCGCTCTATGCGCGCCAGTCGACGCTCGACGAGCTCGGCCTGCGCACGCCCACGCTCGACGAACCCTGGACCGGCGACGAGTTCATGGCCGCGCTGGAAGCCGCCAAGGCGAGCGGCAACTACGACTACGCGCTCGATCTCGGCATGGCCTGGACCGGTGAGTGGTATCCTTACGCCTTCTCGCCCTTCCTGCAGAGCTTCGGCGGCGACATCGTCGACCGTTCGACCTACCAGACCGCCGAGGGCGTGCTGAACGGCGACGCGGCGATTGCGTTCGGCGAATGGTGGCAGACGCTGTTCACCGAACGGCTATGCGCCCGGCACCAGCCAGGACCCGCGCCGACCGCGACACCGGCTTCATCGACGGCAAATACGCCTTCGCCGTGGAACGGCAACTGGGTCGGCGCGCCGCGACGCTGGAGGCGGCGTTGACGACATCCTGTTCCTGCCGGCGCCCGACTTCGGCAACGGCCCGAACATCGGTGCCGCCTCGTGGCAGTTCGGTGTCTCGACCGCCTGCGAGCACCCCGAGGGTGCGGCCGCGTTCATCGAGTTCGCCCTGCAGGACAAGTACCTGGCCGCCTTCTCCGACGGCATCGGCCTCATCCCGTCGACCGCCGTGCCGCTGCGGCCATGACCGAGAACTACGCCGACGGCGGCCCGCTGGAGGTGTTCTTCGACCTGTCCGAAGGCCAGGCGCTGGTTCGTCCGGTGACGCCCGGGCTACGTGGTGGCGGCCAAGGTGTTCGAGAAGGCGCTGGCCGACATCGCCAACGGCGCCGACGTGGCCGACACGCTCGATGCGGCGGTCGACGAGATCAACGCCGACATCGAGAAGCAACAGCGGCTACGGCCACTAGGTATCTTGCCTGGGGTCGCGCCTCTTGCGCGGCCCCTCCCTCTGCATTCGATGGATGTTCCCATGGCCTCGAAACTGATGCGGTCGAACCGGGCCGGGTGGGGGTTTGCGCTGCCGGGCTTTGCCCTGATCGCCACCTTCATCATCCTGCCGTTCTTCTTCGCCTTCTGGCTGTCTTTGACCAACCAGCGGCTGATTTCGCCCAACCCGACCGAGTTCGTCGGGCTCAAAAACTATGCCGAGTCTGCTCACGATCAGCAGTCGTCACGCTCGAACCTGAGCGCGACGACGCCGGCGCAAATCCTGCGCGACGACGAGTGGCGAGATCGAATACCCGCGGGTGCGCACCTTCACCCGCAAATCCGCGACTATCCCGCAGTACCAAGGGCATGCGCGAGTGGTTTCGCTGGCAGTCGGGCGACGAGGCCAAGGTGGTGCGTCGCCAGCGACGTGGTGTTCATGAAAGCGCTGCGTCAACACCCTTGCTCTTCGTGCTCGTCGTGGCACCGGTGCAGGCGGGGCTGGCGCTGCTGCTGGCCCTGCTGATCAACCAGAGACTGCGCGGCATCAACATCTATCCGAACGATCTATTTCATGCCTGTGGTGATCTCGATCGTCGTCGTCTCGCTGCTGTGGCGATTCATCTATGACGGCAACGACGGGCTGCTGAACAACATCCTGCGGGGCGCTCACCTTCGGTGCGTTCGAACCGGTCGACTGGCTCGGCAACCCCGACACGGCGCTTGGCGTCGATCATGGCGATGTCGATCTGGCAGGCGGTGGGCTTTCACATGGTGATCTGGCTCTCGGGCCTGCAGACCATCAGCCCGACGCTCTACGAGGCCGCCGACGATCGAGGGCGCCATCAAATGGCAGACGTTTCGCTATGTCACCTGGCCGGGCCTGCGCAACACCGCGGTGCTGGTCCTGATCGTCATCACCATGCAGGCCTTCGCGCTTGTTCGCGCAGATCGACGTGATGACCAACGGCGGCCCGCTCGACTGCACCCAGACGATGGTGTTCCAGGCGGTCGAACGCGGCTACGGCAAGCAGGACATCTCCGGCGGCTCGACCATCTCGGTGATCCTGTTCGTGATCGTCCTGTCGATCTCGCTGATCCAGCGCTGTCTGACGAGGGAGAAGTAACTGATGGCAAGCGTCAACCATGACAACCGCGGCCTGCGCCTGGCCGCCCGCTACGCGGTGCTCAGCATCGTCGCGATGATCTTCATCTTTCCGCTGATGTTCATGGTCATGTCGACGCTGAAGCCCGATCTGCAACTGCTGCGCGACACCGGCAACCTGCGGGCCTTTCTGCCGGTGGGCGATATCAGCCTCGACAACTACACCGACGCGTTCGAGCGCGCGCCGGTCGGGCATCTTCGTGCTGCAACTCGGTGTTCGTCACCGGCACCACGGTGCTCTTGTCGCTTTTTTTCTGTTCGATCGCCGCCTTCTCCTTCGTCTATCTGACTGGACCGGGCGGGGCGTCGTGCTCTCGGTCATCCTCGCCACGCTGATCGTGCCGTTCGAGACCATCGCCATCCCGCTGCTGCTTCTCGTCTCGAAGCTGCCCTGGATCGGCATGGAGGGGCTCGACTGGGGCTGGCTCAACACCTACCGGGTCCAGATCATTCCCTGGATCGCCGACGGGCTGACGATCTTTCTCTTCGTCCAGTACTTCAAGGATCTGCCGAAGCGAACTGATCGAGGCCGCGCGGGTCGAGGGCGCCAGCTGGTGGCAGGTCTACTGCCGGATCGTGATGCCGCTTGTCGGGCCCGGTGCTGGCGACCGCGGCGATCCTGAAATTCCTGGTGATGTACAACCAGTACCTCTGGCCGCTGATCGTGGTGCAGGAAGGAGAGCTACCGCCCGGTCATGGTCGGCCTGCAATACTTCTTCCAGCTCAACATCGCCTGGGGCGAGGTGATGGCCTATCTGACGCTCATCACCGTTGCCGGTGCTGGTCTTCTACCTCGTGTCTGCAACGCGCCTTCATCGCGTCGATCGCCTCCACCGGCGTGAAAGGGCTGAAGTCCGATGGTTCTCGCACTCGACGACAATGGATCTGGGACAGCTGGTACGCCCATGACGGCGAGCGCTGGCACGGCTACTTCCTGCAGGCGCCGACAAGCGCCTCGGCGACCCGGATCTGCGGCACTTCAACGTCAGCCAGGGCCACGCGGTCAGCGACGACCTGATCGAACTGGGAACATCTCGGCACCTGCTTCGCGCCGTCGCAGACGGCCCCGCCTGGGACGATTTCACCACCTGGACCGGGTCGGTCGTGCGGGACGACGACGGGCTCTGGCACCTGTTCTACACCGGCGCGCGCAAGGCCGAGGATGGGCTCTACCAGCGGATCGGCCACGCCACCTCGACCGACCTGCACAACTGGACCGCGGGTCGGCGACGGCGCCCTGCCTCGACCTGACCGGGCCCGATGCGGTGCACTACGAGGCCGAACACATGCCGGGGCTTCTGGCATGACCGGGCGATGCGCGATCCCTGGGTGATGCGCGATCCCGAGGGCGACGGCTGGCTGATGTATTTCACCGCCCGCGCGCCGGGGATCGTCGAACCCAACGCCGGCGGCGCCATCGGCTTCGCCACCTCGCCCGACCTCGCCAACTGGACCCTGCAGCCGCCGGTCTTCACCGGCGGCTTCGGCCAGCTCGAAGTGCCGCAGGTGTTCGAGATGGGCGGCCGCTGGTACTGCCTGTTCTGCACCGCCGCCGAGCATTGGTCCAGGGACCAGGCCGAGCGCATCGCCCGCAGGCCCGGTCACCGGCACCCATTACCTGATCGGCGAGACGGCCCGCGCGGCCCGTGGCGAATCGCCCCCGGCCCCTTCCTCGACGGCGACGCTGCCCTGCCGGCGCTATGCCGCGCGGATCGTCGAAACCGGCGAGACCGGGCTGCGTCATCATCGGGTTTCGCGACACCGGCGATGACGGGCATTTCGGCGGCTACGTGATGGACCCCGAACCGGTCGATGTCGACGACGACGGGCTCCTGCGCGTCGTGCGGCATACAGGCCAGAGGCGGCGGAGTAGACGATGGCAACGCTCAAACTGCAGAACATCGCAAGAGCTTCGGCAGCGTCGACGTCATCAAGGGCGTCGATATCGACATCGAGGACGGCGAATTCGTCGTCTTCGTCGGCCCCTCGGGCTGCGGCAAGTCCACGCTGCTGCGGATGATCGCCGGGCTCGAGGACATCACCTCCGGCACGCTCGAGATCGACGGCAAGGTGGTCAACGACCTGCCGCCCAAGGAGCGCGGCATCGCCATGGTGTTCCAGACCTACGCGATCTTCCCGCACATGACGGTGCGCGAGAACATGGCCTTCGGCCTGACGATCGCCAAGGCTCGACAAGGCCGAGAAGGAGGCAAAGGTCGCCGAGGCCGCCCGCATCCTGCAGATGGAACACCTGCTGGACCGGCGGCCCTCGCAGCTGTCGGGCGGCCAGCGCCAGCGTGTCGCCATCGGCCGCGCCATCGTGCGCGACCCCAAGGTCTTCCTGTTCGACGAGCCGCTGTCGAACCTCGACGCGGCGCTGCGCATGGACATGCGCATGGAGATCGGCAAGCTGCACCAGGACCTCGGCGCCACGATGATCTACGTCACCCACGACCAGGTCGAGGCGATGACGCTGGCCGACAAGATCGTGGTGCTGAAGGACGGGCATGGTGATGCAGGTCGGCTCGCCGATGGAGCTCTACCACGAACCGGCCAACCTCTTCGTCGCCGGTTTCATCGGCGCGCCGTCGATGAACTTCATCAAGGTCACGGTCGATGCGCTCGAAGGCGACCGCGCGCGCGTGTCCAACGCAGCACTCGACCCGATCACCGTCAACACCCGCGGGCGTCCGTTGACCGTCGGACAGAACGCGATCCTCGGCGTGCGGCCGCAATACCTGCACCCGGTCGCCGACAAGGAAGGCCAGCTCCACGGCACGATCCGCATCACCGAACGGCTCGGCGCGGAGACGATCGTCGAAGTGCGCCTGAAGGACGGGGAACCGCTGATCGCGGCCCTGGCCGAGGACCTGGTCTACGAGACCGGCACGTCTATCGGGTTCGATTTCGACCCCGAGCGCGCCCAGCTCTTCCCGCCGGAGGATTGACCCGACGGACAGCATGAAGCGCCCCGGCACGTCGCCGGGGCGCTTGTGTTTTCCACTCATCCCGCTGCCAACGTCAGGCTTGCCGCGAAGAAGCACAGCATGGCGCCGCCTGACGCTACGGTGCGCAGATGGTTCCACCGCGTCCAGTCGCGCAGGTAGTCCTTCCACACCGCACGCGCCGCCGCGCTCGCGGGATCTTCCCCGTCGAGGCGCTGGTTCATCGGCACGTTGGCGCGCGCCGTCACCGCCATCACACCGGCGAGATAGGCGCCCGCCGCGGCGATGAGCCAACCCGCCGCGGCCCCGCCGATGAACACCACGCCGACAAGCGCGAGTCCGACCGAGACCGCCGCCATGCCGATCAAGAGCACCATGAACAGCGAGCGGTAGACCTCGCGGTTGATCATCTGCATCGCCGCGATCCCGGCCACGGGCCCGGCGCGCCCGAGCGCGCGCATGACGAAATCCGAGAAGGTGAGGAACACACCGGCGACCAGCCCGGAGGCGAGCGTGGCGGCAGCGAGCGAGATCTGGAAGAGGTCGGTAAACATGCGGTTTCTCCTTTCAGACGGGTCAGTTGGATATGGCGACGGCGCGGTCGAGGTAGCCACGCTCGACGACCTGGCGGCGCAGGAAATCGGCGATGTCGGCGCGGGCGATCTTGAGCTTGAGCCCGCGTTCCGACGGCCCGAACCCCTCGCGGAACAGGCCGGTCGCGGGACCGTCGGTGAAGGCCGCCGGGCGGACGAGTGTCCAGTCGAGCCCGCTGTCGCGCACCAGGGTTTCCTGCAACTCATGGTCGCGGTGGACGGGTTTCAGGAGCAGGCCGAACATGATCCGCTTCCAGAAGAAGTTGAGGTTGGCCCAGCTCTCATGGGCACCGAGGGTCGACTGGCAGACCAGCCGCCGCACCCCGTGCGCGCGCATCGCGTCGATGATGGCACGGGTGCCCTCAGACCGGATGCGGCTCTTGCGCGAAGCCCCGGCGCCGAGGGTGACGACGACGGCCTCCTGCCCCTTTACCGCGTCCGACATGTCCGCGGGGTTCAGCGCGTCGCCGGCGAAGGGGCGCAACTGCGAATGGGTGAACCCGAGCCGGTCAGGGTGGCGGGAAAAGGCAGTGACGGTATGACCGTCCTCCAGCAGGCGTTCGACGGCGAGGCGGCCAATGCTGCCGGTGGCTCCAAATACGATGACTTTCATCTCTCTCTCCTTGGTTGGCTGAAATCGGCATAACTTGACACCGTGTAAACTTGACACGGTGTCATTAGCCGGTCACTTTACATTATGTCAAGTGAAAATCCGACCACCCGAACCCGCATCCTCGACGCCACCTGGACGCTTCTGGAATCCGGCGGCAGCAAGGTGCGCATGTCCGACATCGCCAAGGCCGCCGGGATCAGCCGGCAGGCGGTCTACCTGCATTTTCCCTCCCGCGCCGATCTGCTGGTCGCGACGACCCGGCACATCGACGCGGCGAAAGACATCGACGCCCGCCTCGCAGCAAGCCGGGAGGCGACGCGCGGACCGGAACGGCTCGCTCGCTTCATCGACGCCTGGGGCACCTACATTCCCGAGATCTACGGCGTCGGCCGGGCGCTGATGGCGATGCAGGACAGCGACGAAGAGGCGCGCAAAGCCTGGGCCGGACGGATGGAGGCCCTGCGCCAAGGCTGCGCGGCGGCGGTTGCGGCGATCGCGGCAGACGGCGCATTGCGACCGCAGCTCACCCAGACCCGCGCGACCGACACGCTCTGGATGTTGCTGTCGGTGCGCAACTGGGAGCAACTCACCCGGGACTCCGGCTGGTCACAGGCCGACTACCTCGCGGCCATGCAGGACCTCGCGCGCCGCGCTCTGCTAGCAGACAAGTAGCGACGGCGGCCAGGGACGGCCACCGCCGTCAGATGTCGATGCGGTCTGCATTCGGGCGTGTAGGCCACCGGCGCCCCACCCGGCTAACCCGGTGAGGAACCCGGTGACGGCCAGTGCGAAAAGACCTGCGGGCGGTGCCGAGAGGAGGTCGGCCTGCGGGATCGGCACGAAGCGGACGTCGGGCAGGACCGCCGCGAGCATCTCGACATTGGCGCGCTCTTCGTCCACCGCCTCCGCGAGGCCGAGGATGGCGAAGTCGAACCGGACGTGGTCGTCCGCGTCGAGGTCGATGATCGCGGGAAGCCCCGCAGCCAGCGCGGCGAGGGGGGCGGTGAGGGCTGAGGCGTGCATGGAAAACACCTGGTTGACGTTGCGGGTCGCGAGAAGGATCGCAGGCGGCAGACCTATACGGAATTGGCCAAATCCCGATTGTCGGAATGCCGTTTTGCTTGCGGTTCCGATGAGGATCTCCGGGCTGTCCACTGACCCAGCCAGACCGAGGCAAGCACCACCACCGCGCCGATGGCCTGGAGCGGGGAGAGGGATTGTCCGAGCCATATCCAGCCGAGACCGACGGCGGTGACCGGGCTCACGAGACCCAGCATCGAGATCGCGCCGGGCTCGATCCGGGCAACACCCCGAAACCACAACCAATAGGTCAGCGCGCCGCCGATCAGGCCAAGCCAGGTGAACCCGGCAATGTGCCCCACCTCGAGCGGCGGCAGAGCGGGTTCGGCGATGAGCGCGACGGGCAGGAGCAAAAGCCCGCCGGCGGTGAGTTGCCAGCCGGTGAAGGTGAGCGCCGGCACCGGCGGCTGCCATTTGCGGCTGAAGACCGTACCCGCGGCCATCGACAGCGCCCCGCCGAGCCCGGCCAGGATGCCGACCCGGTCGAGCCCGGCACCGGGGCCGAGCACCAACAGCGCCACGCCGAGCACCCCGGCCCCGGCCGCAAACACGGCCGCGGGGCGGACCCGGGTGCCGAGCGCGACATGGGCGAGGCCGAGCACCATCAGCGGTTGCATCGCGCCGAGCGTCGCCGCCACTCCGCCGGGCAGGCGGTAGGCGGCGACGAACAGGAGCGACCAGAAGACGGCGAAGTTGAACGCGCCGAGCAGAAATATCCGGCCAAGCAGGGACCGGGACGGCAGGCTGCGGGTGATTGCCATGAGCAGGAGCCCCGCCGGCAGGGCGCGCAGCACCGCGAGCGTCAACGGATAGCCCTGTGGCAGAACCTCGGTCGTGACGATGTAGGTGCTGCCCCAGATCGCGGGAGCGAGGGCCGTGAGGAGGAGATCGCGGGTGCGGGTCATGGCAGCGGTCTTTCGGTCAATCGCGCGTTATCAGCGCGGCAAACGGGGGGATGCGCGGGCTTTCGGGCCACGGCTCCAGGCCGATGTCGCGCATCATGTGCGGGCTGAGACCCCGCGAGAGGGCGCGGATCATGCGACGGTGGCGGCGGGCTTCACGGGATGCGGAGATGCGACGGAACATGCGGGTGTCCTTTCAGGGTCGAGGGGTCTGGCGCGGATCGGCGCGGCGACGCCGGGCCGCCTGCGCCGTGCCTCTGTGTCGCGCTGTCGCGCCCGGCGGCGGCTGTAGCACAAAACCGCGGTGGCGTTGGTCGGTGCTTCGGCAAGCGGCACGCAGTCGGGTCACATTGGCCGGCAATCGGCGCATCACGCGGCCTGCGAGCGCCCGGGCGCCGCCGCAAGCGCTGCGGCGATGCGCGCGACATGCGCGCCCTGGAAACGCGCGCCGGCAAGGTCGGTCTCGGTCGGCCGCAGCGCGCCGTCGGCCCCGGCGATGGTCCCCGCCCCGTAGGGCGCGCCACCGATAATGCCATCGCGCGCAGTCTGACCGGCGAAACTGTAAGGCAGGCCCACCACGATCATGCCGAAGTGCTGAAGCGGCACCTGGGTGGTGAGCAGCGTCGCCTCGTGGCCGCCGTGCTGCGAGCCGGTCGAGGCGAAGACGGCACCGACCTTTCCGACCAGGGCGTTGCCGGCCCAGAGCCCGCCCGCCATGTCGAAGAACTGCTTCATCTGGGCGGCCATCATCCCGAACCGGGTCGGCGTGCCGAAGATGATCGCGTCATACGCGGCGATGTCGCCGGGAGCGGCGACGGGGGTGTCGTCCGGGGCGTAGCCGGCGGACTTGCGCACCGCCTCCGGCACGGTCTCGGGCACCCGGCGCAGATCGACCGCGGCGCCGGGCACGGAGCGCGCGCCCTCCGCCTCGGCCTCGGCCAGCGCGCGGACATGGCCGTAGCGACGAATAGTAGAGAACGAGAATGCGGGGCATGTATTGTCTCCTTGGCTGATCTCTGTCTGCAAGGAGACTGCCCTGGCGCGGCCCAGGGACAATCCGGGCCGTTCGCAAATCAGTCTTTACAGGGAGTGAAGAATGTCAGCCGCCGAGCGCCGCGCGCAGGTGGTCGAGGAAAGCCGTCACCTTCGTGTCCATCCCGAGCCGCGAGGCCGTGACGGCGAAGATCTCGCGGCTGGGCAGCTCCCACCCGGGCAGCACCCGCACCAAGTCGCCCCGCGCCTCGGCCGGGTCGGAGATGAAATCCGGCAGCGTGCCGATGCCCTGCCCGGCGATCAACAGATCGCGCAGCACGAGGCTGTTGCCCACCTTCACGCGCGGGTCGACGATGCAGGGTCTCCTGGCCATCCGGTAGCCCGCAAGCTCCCATTCGGCAAGGTGGTCCGCCAAGCAGGAAACCGACGATGCGGTGCCCCGGAATGTCACCGGGCCTAGCCGGTGTACCCGCCTGCGCGAGATAGCCCGGTGCGGCGAACATGCGCTGCCGCATGGTCGCGATCTTGCGCGCGACAAGCGTGGAATCGGGCATCGTTTGACGGATACGGATCGACACGTCGAACCCGCCCTCGACCATGTCGACCACCCGGTCGTCGAGCGAGAGCGTGATCCGCAGATCGGGGTAGGTCTCGAGAAATCCGGGCAGGAGCGGCGCGATCACCTCCTGGCCGAAGGAGGTGGAGGCGTTGATCTTCAACTCCCCGCGCACGGCGCCTGCGCGGTCGCGGATGCGATCCTCGACGCCGCCGACCGCGCCGAGAATGTCGCGCGCCTCCTCGTAGTAGAGCCGTCCCGGATCGGTGAGCGACATCGACCGGGTGGTCCGGGTGAGCAGGGTCGCGCCGAGGCTTTCCTCGAGCAGCTTCACTTCGCGCGAGAGCAGCGCCGGTGACACGCCGAGGTCCTCCGCCGCGCGCGCGAACGAGCCGCGTTCGACGATGCGGCAATAGGCGTTCATGACCGAAAGCTTGTCCAAGGGCCCGCCTGTCCTGTTGCGATCAACCGAGCATGCCAGATCGCGGGCCGAACCGGAACAGGGACGGCCCGCCGTCTGATCAAGCGGCGGTGCCGCGCGCGCGGACCAGCACAATGCCGATCGCGATGAACCAGGCGATGGCGCCGAGGCCGAACACCGCCCCCGCGCTGTCGCCCAGCGCCGGGATGATGGTGGCAAGGCCGCCCACACCGGTGACGATGCCGAGAATCGCGCCGACCTTGCCAATCGACCGCCCGCGCAGCCCGGCGATGCTCACCCCGAGAATCCACACCCCGCCGGCGATCTCGTTGCCACCGCCGAGCCCGAGCTCTACGGCATGCAGGATCTCCCACAGATCGGCGGCAGCAGCCGGATCGGTGGCCGCGAGATGGCCCGCGCGTTCCACCGCGACATTTGCGAGCATGCCCGCCCCCAGCACCAGCGTTGCCCAGATCAGCCCGAAGGCGCGCGTTACCGCAGCCCAGCCGGGCGCGGACGGCGCCAGACGCGCGTGCAGAGCGACGACGAGCACGGCGAGGGCGAGCGCGTTGACGACGTAGATCACGGTGTTCCACGCGATCAGGATGCCGGGGCGCGTCTCGATGAAGCCGATGACGGCGGCAACGTCGATCTCACCCGTGCCGTAGCCGAGCGGTGCGAGCAGGGTGACGAGCAGAGCGAAGCCGAACAGATATGTCGCGGCGCAGAGGAAGGCAGCAAGGCCGCCGATTTTGGTGAAGGTCATGAGTTGATCCTTTCGGGGTCAGAGGTCGGGGTTCAGGTGTCCAAAGCGGTTTGGGTATCGGTCTTCGCCACTTCGGCGAAGTGATCGGCAAGATGTTGGCTGCCCCGCACCGCGCCCACCATGTCCATCCCCATCGCGGTGAGAAAGAACCGGGCCGGGCCGCTGATCCGCCGCGGGGTGATCGACCGGCACAAGCGTCAGGGCGACCCGCCGCAGGACATCCGGAAGGTGTGTCACACGAGGGCTTTGGCCCAGCGCGCGGAACGCCAGCGCGGCGATCTGATCGTGGGTGAAGGTATCCGGCCCGCCGACATCGAGCCAATCCAACCCGGCGTCGATGGCCTCCGCGGTCGCCGTCGCCAGATCGGCGCCGTGTATCGGGTTGATCCGGTGTGTGCCCGGCGCAAACAGCCAGACCCGGCCCGCCTTGGCCATCGACAGGAAATCGCCCATGTCGGAGAAAAATCCCGAGGGAGCAATGACCGTGCTGGCGAGCGACGAAGCCCGGAGCCGGTCGACGAAGGCCGATTTCGCGGCCACCAGCGGCACCGATTGCATCTTGTCGGCGTTCAGCACGTGGACATAGGCGAACCGGGCGACCCCGGCCCGTTCGGCCTCTTTATGGAGGTTCACATTGGCCTGGTAATCGACATCCATGTAGCCGAGCCCGTCCGCCTGCCGGGTGATCCCGAGCGCGGAGACGACCAGCCCGACGCCGGACATGATCCCGCGCAGGGTCTCGGGCTGGGTCGCCTGTGCCTCGACCAGGCTGTCGGCCGGCAGATCGCCCGCCCGCGCCGCATTACGCACCAGCGCGACCACATACCAACCGCGGCGCTCGTATTCGGCGCAGAGATGGCGGCCGAGGTAGCCGGTTGCCCCGGCGATGAGAACGGTTTTCATCACGTATCCTTTCGAGGATCAGAGGGCGATCACACCAATCAGGCAAAGCGACATAAGCACTGTCACCGGCCCCCAGAGCAGGCGTTCAGGCCGCGAAGGGGTTGCGAGGTTGGCAAAGGTGGTCAGCAAGGTGAGCCCCAGCACCGGCCAGATCGCCCAGCCGGGCAGAGCGGTTCGGATCAGCCCGGCATGACCCAGCACGACGATCGCCATCGCCACCAGCACGCCCGCCTGCACCAGCGCGAGGGCGCGCCAGGGACCGGGAAGGCGGCCAGGGAACCGGCCGCCGACCGTGAAACGGCCAAGCGGCGCGCCGGCGGCGAGCGCGACCTGCATCGTGGTTGGCAGTGCGGCGAGGCCGGCATAGGCAAGAGCGAACACAGTTTCGGACATGGCGCGGCTCCTTTGGTGACGACCCGATCAACCCCGGCGCCGGGCCGCGCCCGGGGTCGCATCGAACAATTTGGGCACCCGGGTATCGAGCGTTTCGGGCAGGCCCACGTCACGGCGCAGGTTGGGCGGTACGCCCTTCCAGACCGTTCATGGCCGAACAACTCCGATTCAAGCAGGTCTTTAGGAATAGCGGCGGTATTGATGGCGATAAAGGGACGGTCCGCTCGTGGGCTATGTTTATGCAGAGCGCTGGCGACCAGTTCTTTGCCGGTCCCAGATTCGCCGTTAATCAAAACCGTGATATTGGATTTGGATAAGCGACCAATGGCACGAAATACTTCCTGCATGGCCGGTGCTTCACCGATAATTTCAGGGGTATCTTTCTGTAATTGATTGCTGGATTGTTGTATCTGTTCAGCACTTTTTTTACAGGCACGCCTGGCCAGATCGACGGCTTCATCGATATCGAAAGGTTTGGGTAAATATTCAAATGCCCCACCCTGGTAAGCCGACACGGCACTGTCCAGATCTGAATGGGCGGTCATGATGATGACAGGAATATTGGGATAGTGTTCGCCCAGATGTTGCAGAAAATCCAGACCATCCATGCCAGGCATGCGGATGTCGGTGATGATGGCGTTTGGTGTGTCAGTGTGCAGAGCTTCCACAGCCGAATCGGCACTGTCGAAACTGCTAACGTCAAGGCCGGCCTGTTTCAGTGCTTTTTCAAGCACCCATCGAATAGACTGATCGTCGTCAATGACCCAGATGTGCTGTTCAGCCATTACTGGTCTCCAGAGGTAAGTAAATAGTAAATACGGTATTGCCAGGTTCACTGTGGCATTCGATCAATCCCTTATGCTGATTGATCATTGACTGGGCAATCGATAATCCAAGCCCGGTACCATCGGCACGGCCAGTGACCATGGGGTAAAAAATCTGTTCAATGAGATCCGCGGGTATGCCTGGGCCGTTGTCCATGATATCGATCTGCATCACCAGGCGATGGTGTTTATGGCCAATGGTGAAATGTCTCTGTGGTCGTGTTTTATAGGTGATTTCACCGCTATTGTTCAAAGCTGCTGCGGCATTGCGGGTAATGTTTAAAATAACCTGAATGAGTAAATCAGGATCGGCATTCAGTTCCGGCAAACTTGGGTCATAGTCGAGATTGAAATACAGTGTTTCCGGGCTTTCGGCCTGTACCAGATGTCGCACATGCTCCATAACCTGGTGAATATTAATGGTCTGGAACCGTGGCAGGTTATTGGGCCCCAGCATCCGATCAACCAGGTTTTGCAGGCGGTCGGCTTCACCGATGATGATCTGGGTATATTCTTTCAGCTCTTCATTGGGCAGTTCACGTTCCAGTAACTGTGCGGCGCCGCGTAGACCTCCCAGAGGATTTTTAATTTCGTGAGCCATACCTCGAACCAGATTGCGAGTTGCGCTCTGTTCACTTAATAATTTTTCTTCACGGGCAATGCGAAGCTGGCGATCCATGTTAGTAATTTCAACCAGCAACAATGTGTCGCTGCCCTGGTTGATGACGGGTGTAACCTTGTAATCGATGGTAATGGTTTTGTCAGCACTGATCTGGAGACTAACTTCATGTTCGGAGAATGGCTGAAAATCCCTTAAAACCTGCTGCAGCCGATTAATAAAATAATCTTCTATAAAGATCAGACTGTTCAGGTTTAGTTTGCCTGCCCGTTTGCTACTGATGTGAAACAGATTTTCACCGGCCGGATTCAGGTATTGAATGGTTAAATGATGATCCAGCAACAGCACCGATGTACTTAAATTGTCGATTATGGTGCATTGAATACCATCTATGCGTAGCAGGTCTTTAGTCATAATAAGCCCTTACTGCAAAAAACAAACCAGAAATGATGTGTGTTATAAATTTGTACATAGAGGCCTGGTAGTTAAGTTATTAACAATAATTTCAATAAGTTACACTAGAATATGATTGAATTATAAGGGGCTTGAAATTATTGTTGATACAAAATGACTCATACGGTGTTGCTTATTGAGCAGTGTGCATCATTTTGGTGCGGCAATGCAATGAATGTTGTGCCCATATAGGGCCAGGATCTAAGCCGGTCAGCCAGGCAATATTCAATCACTATATAAAGATCGCGAACAGGTGCAGAAAAATATTTAATTCGCAGGGGGTGGTGGTGGCGAGGGTTTTTTGTGGAGTACTGGAATGACGATTAACCGTGAAGCTGACACTGTTGCTGGTTTTCAGGATTTTTCCACTGAGGTCATGGATTTCGGCGGAGAGGCTGTGTGTGCCTCGATCGAGATTGGTAATCATTACAGTGGTTTGCTGGCTGTTAGCAAGATTAACCTGACCGTCTAGCAGGATGCTGATGCTATGGCCAGCTTTGATATCGAGTTGAGGCTCAATGCTGAGCCTGACCGGCACATCGCCAGTATTATCAGTAAAAAAAGCATCATTAACGGGATCGACTAGTGTGAAATCGGTGTAATTAGTAACTTTATCGTCCGTTGAGGGCTGGGGCTTTGGCTTAGGTATGTACTTAACGGCCGGTGTTGTGGTGAGTATCGGTAATTTGAGTTCTTCGCTATCTTCACTGGGTGGCGTATCGGAGTAAATAGTTTCACCCGCGCTGTTGGTCCATTTGTACATGGCACCATGGACCAGGCCAGGTAGCATGATGAGTAACAGCAGCAGTAAAGGTGTTTTCATAGCACTAAGAATAGTGTGAATTTGTTATTCCCGCAAATAAAAAACGCCCCGACTAGCGGGGCGTTGATATACATGCATTTAAACTACATCGAAAGCCCGGAGGCTGATTTCAATGTTATACAGAGTAGTACATGTCGAACTCAACAGGATGAACAGCCAGACGTGAGCGTTGTACTTCTTCATCTTTCAGATCGATGTAGGCATCGAAATCTGATCATCAGTGAATACACCACCTTTAGTCAGGAAGTCACGATCTTGATCCAGTTCTTTCAGTGCTTCATCCAGAGAGAAAGCAAACCTGTGGAATTGCCTTCTTCTTCTTCTGGAGGCAGGTCATACAGGTTCTTGTCCATTGCATCGCCAGGGTGGATCTTGTTCTCGATACCGTCAAGGCCCGCCATCAGCATGGCTGCGAAAGCCAGGTATGGGTTAGCAGTATTGTCAGGGAAGCGAACTTCAACACGACGACCCTTAGGGTTGGTAACGAAAGGAATACGGATAGACGCAGAACGGTTACGTGCAGAGTAAGCCAGCATAACAGGTGCTTCGAAACCAGGAACCAGACGCTTGTAAGAGTTAGTTGATGCATTTGTGAATGCATTCAGTGCTTTAGCGTGCTTGATGATACCGCCGATGTAGAACAGTGCTGTTTCAGACAGGCCACCGTACAGGTCGCCCGTGAACAGGTTAATACCATCTTTTGCCAGAGACTGATGAACGTGCATGCCGTTACCGTTATCACCCACCAGAGGCTTAGGCATGAATGTGGCCGTTTTGCCATAGGCGTGAGCAACATTGTGAATCGCATATTTCAGCTTCTGAACTTCGTCAGCTTTCTTAACCAGTGTGTTGAATACCGCACCGATTTCACACTGGCCAGCAGTCGCTACTTCGTGGTGATGTACTTCAGTTTCAACACCCATGTCTTCGATAACCAGGCACATGGCTGAACGCAGGTCCTGTAATGAATCAACAGGTGGTACTGGGAAGTAACCGCCTTTAACGCCTGGACGGTGACCCAGGTTACCGGTTTCAGTCTGTTCGCCTTTGCTCCACTCGGCTTCTTCAGAACCGATCTTGTAGAAAGCTTCGCCCATGCTGTCTTTCCAGCTAACTGAGTCGAATACAAAGAATTCATTTTCCGGACCGAAGTAGGCAGTATCAGCAATACCGGTAGATTTCATGTACTCTTCAGCACGCTTGGCAATAGAGCGAGGATCGCGCTCATAACCCTGCATAGTGGCAGGCTCGATGATGTCGCAGGTAATATTCAGTGGTGACTTCTTCGCAGAAAGGATCCATAACCGCCGTAGATGGATCAGGCATCATGATCATGTCTGATTCGTTAATGCCTTTCCAGCCTTCGATTGAAGAGCCGTCGAACATTTTGCCTTCTTCGAAAGTACTGTCATCAACAGTGTGAGCCGGTACAGAAACATGCTGTTCTTTACCGCGAGGGTCGGTGAAACGGAAATCAACGAATTTTACTTCGTTGTCTTTCATCATTTTTAATACGTCACTAGCAGACATTTAAATTCTCCAAAGCGAATTTTGTAAAGACTACGCCTTATTGTCTTTTTCGGGCGTAGCGTTGAAAAACCTTGAGCCGGTAATTGTGCATGATTTATGCCATTTGTGGAATGCAATAAATGGTTGATTTTGACTGCTATCCGGGTCAAATTGACGCATTATGCGCACAATAATGGTGCTATAGTCTTAATGATGCGCCATTGTAGTGCATTATTGCTTAACAAAAGCAAATTTCAACTTTTTCAATGTAATCGATACGGCGGCTCGCAGAATCGATTTTTTGTTTTAATGCTCCAGCACTATCCAGTGTTATCAGCACCGACAATGGCATAAATACCTCGGCCTGTATCTTACCCTCCAGATAATGCAGGGTAATGTGCTGTATGTGACTGGTTTCCGGAATCTCCAGCCACTGCTGATTCAATTGCCTGAGCACCTCTTTACGCAATGGCAGCTTATGGCAGCTGTTGGGAATGATTTCATCATCTTCTGGGTCAATATGTACGGTGACATCATTGATTTCGTCAAAATTCTCAATCAAATCTCTGGCTACCGCTTCTGAAATCTGGTGTCCTTCCGAGACACTGAGTTTCGAGTCGACCAGGATATGTACATCCACCAGAGCGTTATGCCCCATGCGGCGAGAACGTAGCATATGCAGTTCCAGTACACCATCTATCACCGAAATGTGATTTTTGATGTCTTCAAGTGTGTCCGGCTCCAGTGCCGTGTCCACCAGTTCCTGAAAACTGTGGTGGCTGAGTTCCCAGCCGATGCGGGCAATCATAATAGCAACAATGAGGGCTGCTATTGAATCAAGCAGTGGCCAGCCCAGGATGGCGCCGGTAATGCCCACGAAAACCACAATGGATGAAACAGCATCACTGCGATGGTGCCAGGCATTGGCTTCCAGCATCTTAGATTTAACTTTACGCGCCACATGCACGGTGTAGTGATACAGCACCTCCTTGCTGAGTACCGACAGACCCGCGATCCACAGGGTAATGGTGGCGGGCACCATCAAATGAGTCTGGTCGAGCATGCGGTGGATGGCATCGAAACCAATTCCCAGGGCGACGGTAATTAATAGTACGCCCAGGGCAATAGTGGCAAAGGTTTCATATCGTGCATGGCCGTAAGGGTGATCTTCATCCGCTTCAACATTAGAATGATGGCTGGCGTAGAGTACCAGGCCATCACTGATCAGGTCCGACAGTGAATGCAGGCCATCGGCAACCAGGGCCTGAGAGTGGCCAATAAAACCAACGATCAGTTTCGCTACGGACAGAACCAGATTGACGATTATGCCCCACCAGGTCGCCTTATCCATGGATTTTTTTCGTTGTGCGTGTGATAAATCCACTGTTAACCCCATCAAATCTTGCAAGCTCTGTATTGTCCGGGTTCACATTAATTATGCAAGTTGTGCTTGAGTTATTTAGTGCTGGGGTATAATACGTTTTCACAAATGATAAAACAGGTGGTCGTTATGCAGGTGCAATTCGACGTTGAAAACATCAAATGCGGTGGCTGTGCAGGAACAATCAAGAAAAAGTTAATGGAAGACAAACGTATTTCACATGTGGGTGTGAACATCGAGCAGGGCATGGTGATCATTGACGCCGATACTGACGCCTCAGAAGACTGGCGTTCTGCGTTGCTCAAAATGGGTTACCCGGAAAAAGGCAGTGCTGAAGGAATCGCGGCAGCCAAAGCCAGGGCCAAGTCCTTTGTTAGCTGTGCCGTGGGTCGGGTGGACCAGGCGATGAATAAGTAAATGCAAGTGGGCAGTTGACAGTGTTCAGTTATCAGTTGAAAGCTTTTAAGTCTGCCAACTGCCAACTGCCAACTGCAAGCTGCCAACTGCCAACTGCCAACTGTTTTTGTGGGAAGTCAGTTTATTGTCTGGCGATTTGGTAAATAAATAACAAAAATACTACTTTGTTTTGAAATTTATCTTGCCCTGGTAGATACTGCCGATTCTAAAAAAACAATATGGAGATCTATAATGAAAAAAGTGATACTCGGGCTGGCAATTGTAGCCATTTCGCTGATGTCTGGTTGTGCTTCTGTACCAATGGCCTCACCGGATGCAGATGCAAGAGCCAAGGAATTTAAACCACATCGCACAAAAGCCAATGTCTATATTTACCGCAATGAAACCATGGGTGGCGCAATAACTATGCCTATTACTATGGACGGTAAAGTTATTGGCAGCTCTGCGCCTAATACCTATTTCAATATGCTGGTTAGTCCCGGTAAACATACTGTGAACTCCCTGACAGAAAACACCGCCAGTCTGACTTTTGATGCTAAAGCCGGTAAGAATTATTTTATCTGGCAGGAAGTTAAGATGGGTATGTGGGCAGCAGGCTCAGCCCTGCACTTGCAGTCGGCAAGTGAAGGCAAGAGGGGCGTGCTGGAATGTAATCTGGCTAGCCCGTCGAATATGTAATCTATTTTGTTTAAGCCCTTCTGTGCAGTTTGCAGAAGGGTGTTTTAATGAAAAAAGTGTTCAGTTATCAGTAAAAGCCTGAATTAGTGGCTGGTATGGGGACTGGTGTTTTTTTAGGATTTTTACTGCCCACTGCCCACTGCCCACTGCCCACTGCCCACTGCCCACTATCTTTCCTCACAAACCTCAACCGTCACAATTACCTCATCGTCTCGTTCTTCGGTAGCAATCACTTTATGCCCATTAATTCGGCACCAGGCGGGAATGTCATTGAGTGCGCCAGGATCGGTGCACACTACTTCCAGAGTATCTCCTGGCTGTAGTTGTTTCACTTTGTCCTGGGTGCGGATTACCGGCATGGGGCAGAACATTCGACGGGCATCGAGTTGATGGTGGCTCATAGTGTGCGCTCTCAGGTAAGATCTCTCGACCACTGCTCCAGGCGTGATTCTCGACAATTGCTCCTCGACAACTGCTCCTGCGTTGTTCTAATTACGGGCTTCCTGCCCTAATGCATTGTTCTACCTTCGATCATCCATGATCTCGTACCTCCTATGTCCATATAGTCGTACCTTCGACCATCCATGGTCTCGTCATTAACTACGTCCATGTAGGCATTGCTGTCGCTTGAGATGACATTAATGCGCTAAACGTACCAGCTGTCCTGCATCTCACCGGGTTTCATCGGGCTGACTTCGAATTCTTTCACTTCGCCGTTACTGCGGCGTATTTCCACGCAGACTTTGTCATCATTCTTGCCCTGTGAGAATCGTGCAGTGATGCGTGCAGCCAGCTCCATGTCGGTATCATTGGCAACGCCATCGAGCAGGGTGAGTGGGCCGGCATGGCTGGTGGTTTTCAATGAATTGTAGGTTTTGGCATAGCCCTGAAGGAATTTATTCTCACCTTCCTCACGGCCCACGATAAGTTTGAAATTGGGGCTGGGGCGTATATGACGGCCAACTTTGAGCAGCATGATATCGTCCATTTCATAATCCCGGTCACCTCTGGCCTGCCACAAATCGACCAGCTTGGAAGAGTAACTTTCATCGGTGAGAAAGCAGCAGCCGCCGGCAGGACTGGCATAGTCCTCAAAACCAAATTCGGCCGCGAGTGCCATTTGTGGTTTGCGATTTCGACCACTGAAACCATACATCTGTTCTCTGTTTATCCAGCCTTCCCTTTCCGGGAGAGTGGGCGGCAGGTTTTTTGCACACAGCGGGCGCAGCAGGCGGTCATCGGCACCGGATTCCTCTGAAATGACTGGCATAGTGTCCTTGCGTTGTGACATGGGGCGCTGGCCGACTACTTCGCCGGTGATGATAAAATCGAAATTGTTTTCTTCAATCCATTGCTGAGCCTTATGAACCATGAATATTTTACAGTCCAGGCAGGGGTTCATATTGGCGCCGTATCCGTGTTTAGGATTGATTAAAACATCCTTGTATTCCTCCACGATATCGACAATATGCAGTTTGATACCGAGCTGTTCTGCAGACCACAGTGCATTATTACGCTTGGGTCTGGCCTTGTCTTTTTTGCGAATGGCATGGGTGTGGCCTTCCACACAGAAGCCGGTGTAGAAATTGATGCCTTCTACATGAATGCCCTGTTCAAGCATGACTTTGGCGGCGAGTAAAGAATCCAGTCCACCGGAAATGAGGGCGACGGCTTTGCGTTGAGTGGTCATTGGGATAAATACACCGGAAATTACCTAATCGCTAATTATATCCAATTTAATCATTTAGCGCAGAATTAAGGCAGTTGTCTGGATGGATGGCGAGAAAATAAATACCCTGTTTTTACGGTGTTATATGGCTAGTAGAGTGCATGTCGGGTGCCATACGTTTATACTTGCGCACTTAAATTTTATGATGACCTGAGAAATTAATGGCATACGACGTATCGACATTTCAGGGCCTGATACTGGCCTTGCAGGATTACTGGGCAAAACAGGGCTGCGCAATTTTGCAACCGCTGGATATGGAAGTGGGTGCTGGCACCTTCCATCCGGCGACTTTTTTACGTGCGATTGGCCCTGAGCCCTGGCGCGCAGCCTATGTTCAGCCATCACGGCGACCCACCGATGGTCGCTATGGTGAAAATCCCAATCGATTGCAGCATTATTATCAGTTCCAGGTGGTACTGAAGCCCAATCCGGATGATATTCAGGAACTGTACCTGGATTCACTAAAAGCGCTGGGCTTTGATCCTCTGGTGCATGATATCCGATTTGTAGAAGATAACTGGGAATCGCCCACTCTGGGTGCCTGGGGTCTGGGCTGGGAAGTCTGGCTGAATGGTATGGAAGTCACCCAGTTTACCTATTTCCAGCAGGTGGGTGGACTGGAATGTCGTCCGGTCACCGGTGAAATTACCTATGGCCTGGAACGTCTGGCCATGTATTTACAGGATGTGCAAAGTGTTTACGATCTGGTCTGGACCAAAGGCCCGCAGGGTGTGGTCACCTATGGTGATGTGTTCCACCAGAACGAAGTGGAAATGTCCCATTACAATTTTGAGCAGGCGGATACCGAATCGCTGTTTAACTGGTTTGATACCTGCGAAAAAGAAAGCCAGCGAATGATCGAAGCGGGTCTGGCCTTACCGGCCTATGAGCTGGTGCTAAAAGCCTCTCATACCTTTAACCTGCTGGATGCACGTCATGCTATATCGGTAACTGAACGTCAGCGTTATATCTTGCGAGTGCGCACTCTGTCACGTGCCGTTGCCCAGGCCTATTATGACGCCCGCGAAGCTCTGGGCTTTCCCGATCGGCAAGTCGGCCGCCAGGAGGGGTAAATAATATGAGTACAGCAGATATTCTGGTCGAAATCGGCACCGAAGAATTGCCGCCGAAGGCATTGAAGAAATTAAGCGATTCATTTGCAGCAGGCATTAATGATTATTTGAAAGCTGCAGATGTAAATATTTCCGGTGGTTATACTGCCTATGCATCACCAAGACGATTAGCGGTAATATTAAATGACGTTGAAGATTCACAGCCGGACCGTGAAATTGAAAAGCGAGGCCCTGCAATAAAAGCTGCCTTCGGTGAAGATGGCTGTCCCAGCAAAGCCGCGGTGGGATTTGCCAGTTCCTGTGGTGTGACAGTAGAACAGCTGGACACTATGAAAACCGACAAGGGCGAATGGTTAGTGTTCAGGAGTCATGAGCAGGGTCGGCCGACCACCGAATTATTGCCGGATATTATTAATCAGTCGCTGGCTCAACTGCCCATTCCAAAGCGTATGCGCTGGGGTGACGGTAATGAAGAGTTTGTGCGCCCGGTGCACTGGGTTGTTTTGTTGTATGGCAAAGAAGTGGTTAATGGAAAAGTCATGGGGCTGAAACCGGGGAATATGACCCGGGGGCATAGGTTTCACCACCCACAGACTATTGAGCTGGCTTCCGCGGCAGACTATGTCGACATACTGGAGCAGAAAGGTTTTGTGCTGGTGGATATGGAGCAGCGTTCGCAAGCCATCCGCCAGCAGGTGGAACAAACCGCAGTAAAGCTGGGTGGCCGTGCACTGATTGATGAAGACCTTTTGCAGGAAGTCACCGCACTGGTGGAATGGCCGGTGGCGGTGGCCGGTGATTTCGATGAACATTTCCTGAAGGTGCCCAAAGAATCGATTATTTCGTCCATGCAGGATCACCAGAAATATTTCCCAATACTGGATAGTGAGGGCAATCTGATGCCTCACTTTATTACCATCAGCAATATCGACAGTAAGAATGTATCCAGGGTTAAAGAGGGTAACGAACGTGTGATTCGCCCCAGGTTATCCGATGCTGCTTTCTTCTGGAATCAGGATTGTAAGCACCCGCTGGAAACCCGAATGAGCGGACTGGATAAGGTTGTATTCCAGAACAAGCTGGGTTCCCTGGGTGACAAGAGTCGGCGAGTGGCGAAAATCGCCAAGCAGATCGCCAGGCAGCTGGGCGTCAATGCGGACCACGCTCATCGAGCCGCCCTGCTATCCAAGTGTGATCTGATGTCGGAAATGGTGTTCGAATTTCCGGATCTTCAGGGCATTATGGGCCGCTACTATGCGCTCAATGATGGTGAGTCAGAGGAAGTGGCCATCGCACTGGATGAGCAGTATATGCCACGATTTGCCGGTGATGAATTACCCACCACAATGACCGGGCAGATACTGGCTGTAGCGGATAAGCTGGATACCTTGCTGGGTATTTTCGCCATCGGCCAGAAACCAAGCGGCGAGAAAGATCCATTTGCCTTGCGTCGGGCTACCCTGGGTGTTTTGCGCATATTAATAGAGCGCGATCTGGCCCTGGATTTGCGTGATTTGCTGGGTTTTGCAGCCGAGGCCCTGAAAGACACTGTGGATGCCAGTAAAGCAATAGACGAAGTACTGAATTTTATGCTGGAACGTCTGCGAGTGTACTACCTGAATCAGGACATTAGTGTCGATGTATATGATGCGGTGGTAGCACTGATGCCAACCACGCCAGTGGATTTCGATAATCGTGTATACGCAGTCAGCAGTTTCCGCCAGTTAGCGGAAGCGGAAAGCCTGGCCGCAGCCAATAAACGTATTGGTAATATATTAAAGAAAATCGAAGGCAAACGACCCACTAAAATTGATGTGAAAAAATTTCAGGAAAAAGCAGAATCGGAATTATATGATCAACTTCAGAAACTGTCGGTGGAAGTGGCCCCGATGTTCGAGGATGGTGATTATAAATCGGCACTAAAAAAACTGGCTGGTTTACGTGATGTGATCGATACCTTTTTCGATCAGGTGATGGTGATGGCCGATGACGAAAGCCTGAAAAAAAATCGCATTGCCCTGCTGGGACAATTGCATGACCTGTTTATGAAAGTGGCGGACCTGTCCAGACTTCAATCATGAAATTAATAATCCTCGATCGTGATGGTGTGATTAATGTCGACTCAGATGAATACATCAAGTCGGTAGATGAGTGGGAGCCCATTCCCGGTAGTTTGCAGGCTATGGGACGTCTATGCCAGGCAGGCTATACGCTGGCCGTGCTGACCAACCAGTCGGGCATTGCCCGTGGTATGTTCGACCTGGAAACCCTGTATGCCATACACCAGAAAATGGATGGTTTACTGGAGCAGTACGGCGGTCAGGTAGCGGCGGTGTTTTTTTGCCCCCATGGCCCAGGTGATGAATGCGATTGTCGTAAACCTAAAGCGGGTATGTTTCATGATCTGGCGTCACGCTTTCAGTGTGATTTGGATGAAGTACCGTCTATCGGTGATTCCCTGCGTGATATACAGGCGGCCAGGCAGGTGGGGGCAAGTCCAATCCTGGTACGTACTGGCAAGGGGGAGCGCACATTAGCCGCTGGTGGTAAGGAGCTTACTGGTGTGCCTGTATACAAAGACCTGGCTGAGGTCGCCGATGTAATTCTTGGAGAGTCTGATTCGTGAGTGATGTAAAAGTAGCATCCAGACCTGTTTTATTTATCCGTTCACTGCTGTTCTGGATTTATCATATTATCAGCCTGATTCTGGTTGTGGGTACAGCATTGATTCTGTTTTTTCTACCGCTAAAGATGCGATATAAAATAATTACCAGCTGGGCAAAGAGCAATGTAACGTTTTTGAAGTATGTCTGTAAGCTGGATTACAAACTGGAAGGCATGGAAAATATTCCAGAGGGTGCAACGATTGTACTCAGCAATCATCAGTCCACCTGGGAAACCCTGGCCTTTCAGAAGTTTTTACCCGAGCAGGTGTGGGTAGCCAAAATTGAACTGTTGAGGGTTCCGATTTTTGGCTGGGGCCTGCGGATTGGTGAGCCGATTATTATTAATCGAAAATCTGGTAAAAAAGCCATGGAGCAGCTGGTAGAGCAAGGCGAGGCTATGCTGGATCGCGGTCGCTGGATTGTGCTCTATCCAGAAGGCACACGAGTTGATGCCGGTGTTAAAAGCAAGTTCAAAATAGGGGGTGCCTTACTGGCGGCTAAGGCGAATTACCCTATATTACCTGTGGCCCATAATGCAGGTGAGTACTGGCCTCGGCACAGCTTTTTCAAATATCCCGGTACCATTACCATGGTATTTGGCCCGCCCATCAGTGGCTATGGCCGAGACCCTAATGAAGTAATGAGGGAAGTTGAAAGCTGGATTCGAGCTAAAATGAAAGAAATCAGCCACCCTGAACTCTGGAATCGATGAATTTAAAGCACACCTGAGCTATATATTCTTACTGGCAATAAGAATAATGAAAGGGTGTTGCAATGATCGACGATCTCAAGGGTGATGAAGCCTGGCGAATGTTCCGAATCATCAGTGAGTTTACCGAGGGCTTTGACAAGCTTTCCGGACTTGGTTTTGGAATTTCTATTTTTGGATCGGCACAGACATCTCCGGATCATATCTATTACAAAAAAGCTGAAGAGATTGGCAGCCGTCTGGCTAAAGAAGGTTACGCTATTATCACCGGTGGCGGGCCCGGTACTATGGAAGCGGCCAACAAAGGGGCTTATGAAGCTGGTGCGAAATCCATCGGTCTGAATATCGATTTGCCTCACGAGCAAAATCCGAATCTCTATCAGAATAAAAAACTGGAGTTCCGCTACTTTTTTGTCCGCAAAGTCATGTTTGTAAAGTACTCCATGGGCTATGTCTGCATGCCTGGGGGGTTTGGTACACTGGATGAATTTTTTGAATCACTCACCCTGATGCAAACCAACAAAATTTATCCCATGCCGTTGATCCTGTTCGGTTGCGAATACTGGCAGGGATTACATGAATGGATCAAAAATACGCTGCTTAAAAATGGCGCCATTTCCGAACCTGATTTACAGCTGGTGTGTATGACAGATGATGTGGATGAAGTAGTGAATGTTATTAATAAACACCGCGACTGGAAACTGAAAAAAATAAAATCAATTAATCGCGAAATTATCTGACGACTAAAAACAAAAAATTTAGTCCGCAAATAAAGCTTCCGCATCCTGCTCACGCCCCTTACCTCTCGTAGGCAACGCTAATAAACGCAAATAAAATCAAAAGCATCTTGTGTAGTGCGCCGTAGGCGCACAAATAAAACATTAGCGTTGACGTGCATGGATGCACTAATGTCGCGTAGCGCAAGGATGCGTAAGAGAGACCATTTGCGTTTATTTGCGGACTATTGCTTTTTATATAATAACTTGTCCCGGCTTGGCGGATACAGGCAAAGATTAGCCGATCTTCAATATGTCGTGTAAGTCCTGGTTTATGAAATAGAGAATAACTGTTTTGCATTGTCGGTTGTGATATTAATAACCTGTTCTATGGGTATGTCTTTTAACTGAGATATCTGTTCGATAACATTGCTTATATAAGCAGGTTCATTGCGCAGCCCGTGATGTTTTAAATCCGGCTGATCAGGGGCATCGGTTTCCACCAGTAAGGCTTCCATAGGTAGCTGGCTGACCATCTGTCTTAGCCTGCTCGCTTTTGTGTAGGTAACAGGGCCACCGAAGCTGAGATAAAAACCCATATCGATGAGTTGCAATGCCTGCTCATAACTGCCTGAGTAGCTATGGACCATTCCGGTTAATCCGGGTCTTTTTTTCAGGCATTGAATTACCTGTTCGGTTGCTTTACGTGAATGAATCACCAGCGGAAGACTATATTTTTCTGCAAGTTCCAGTTGTTTTTCAAACAGATGAAGCTGTTTAGTTTGATCCAGATGTTTTAAGTAAAAATCCAGGCCACATTCACCGACAGCAATGGCATATTCATGATTTAACCAGTTATCCAGAACGACCAGGTCAGCATCGGAGTGTTGATCGATGTAATAGGGATGCAGTCCATAAGCCGGATAGAGTTCCGGGTGTCGCTGGCAGACGGACTTAACTCCTGGCCAGGTAGCTACGCTGATACCAGGTACAATAATTTTTTGTATGCCGAGTTCCCTGGCCCTGGTTAATACCTGTTCCCGGTCTTCATCAAAAATTTCAAAGTCGAGGTGGCAATGACTGTCTATGATCATATAAACAGGGTAAGCACACCAGTGAAACCATACAACTGGTTTTTATGAATTTCACCATTGGCAAAAAAACCCACCAGTGGGAAGTCTCCTAAAATGGAATGAACCAGCCGAATTTCTTCCGAGTTAGAACCGAACTGTACCCGGCCCCGGCCCAGGCAGGAAATATAAATACCGCCACGGGGAGGTTTTTTGAGCCGTGATTTGGTTTGCATGAGCATGTGCTGCAGGTCATCCTGGGCTGATATGCCATCGCAACGACAGAACACCAGTTCCTGATGCTGTTCAAGATTATCAGTAATGATAAATACCTTGGCATGCTCATCCACACCGATGAGCTGTCGAATCGTATAGTCACCAGAGTCAGAGTTTTGATTCATCAGTCCAGCGAAAATAAAGCCTGATGCCCTTTCCCAGTCTTTCGCTATCAGGTCTCCAGTATCTTCCTGCAGGACATCCAGAGCAGGACGGTGATCGAGGGTGAGGGCGACATTTTCTTCGGCATCGGTAATCAGGTGACGGGGGCCAATAGGGCTACAGCCCTGACTCAGATGGCTGATGATATTTACCTGGTCTGAAAACAGAATACCCGATATACCCTCATGCTGTACTGAGTCTGCCACGTGGTAGTGCAGCCCCCGGGACGAGGAGATACCTCCTACCAGAAAAGCTTCGGCTACCTGTTCGGCAAACTCATCGATGTCGGTCTTGAAGTCAGGGTTTTCAGGGCCGCCATGAACCAGCCCAACATGAAATGCATGCTGCTTGCACCAGCCATCGAGGTCCGGGTTCAGGCTGGTGATGTCGGGTATAATCCGAAAATCTGCCTCATCGATATCGCACAGCATGATGGCCATTGCAGGCTGGTCGTAATATTCCTGATTAGTGGTTATTATGCCCATACCCACCGTGCCTACCCAGTGCTGTATACCTGTACGTTGTTGCAAGGCCTGAATAATGGGCCGCATTTGCTCGTTCAGATAATCACTGATATAAATAAATCCGAGTGTGGTTTCCGGTGGGATATCGCCCAGCTGTCGCAGACAGTCCTCAACCAGTTCGGTGTAGGTTTTGTTAGCGCTATGACCCAGTAAGAATTTTTCCATAGGCTGATTGTAGACTGCTTGGTAGAAATAAAAAAGCCGGCGCATTGGCCGGCTTCGTAGCAGCAGTTGAGGTGACTGATTAACGCGTTTTTTTAGATTTCTCAATCATATCGTGGATGATTGGGGTCAGTATAACTTCCATCGACATACCCATTTTACCGCCAGGCACAACAATAGTATTACGACGAGACATGAATGAATCATGAATCATGTTGAGCAGGTATGGAAAGTCGATATTAAACTTGGCAGGATCTTTGAAACGGATAACCACAAAACTTTCGTCCGGAGTAGGAATGTCACGGGCGATGAATGGGTTAGACGTATCCACCGTGGAAACGCGCTGGAAGTTGATGTCAGTTTCAGAGAACTGCGGTGTCAGGTAGTGAACATAATCCGGCATGCGGCGCAGAATGGTGTCTACGATCACTTCAGCCGTGTAACCACGCTCTGCATTGTCACGGTGGATTTTCTGGATCCATTCCAGGTTAACAATGGGTACTACGCCAATACCCAGGTCAACATGCTGGGCAACATTGGATTGTTCGGTTTTAACCAGGCCGTGCAGGCCTTCGTAAAACATCAGGTCACTACCTGTTTCTATGTCTTCCCAGGGAGTGAATTCACCGGCAGTCTTGCTAATGCCCAGGCGTTTATTGTGCTCAGCTGCCTCTGGATCACTATGCAGATAGTAACGTTTCTGGCCTGAGCCGTTCTTACCATAGTTAGCAAACAGGTCTTCCAGCTTATCGAACAGGTTAGCTTCCTCACCAAAATGGCTGAAGTAACGGTTGCCAACGGCTTCATGATCAGCCATGAATTCTTTCATTGCAGCACGGTCATGACGGTGAAAACTGTCACCCTCGATGACACAGGGGGTAATTTTTTCGCGCAGGAAAATATGTTCGAAGGCGCGCTTAACTGTAGAAGTACCTGCGCCTGAAGAACCAGTAACAGCTACGATGGGATGCTTCTGGGACATTAATGTCTCCTTAACCTTATGTATAAAATTTGCTGGAAACAGTCTGAGCAGTGGTCTGTCAGACTATTTCCTGAGAATCTTGTGTCCGGGGAAAGTGCCGGAGGCCCAATAAGCCGTATATTTTATCGATTTTTCGTCTTGCTGGCGAGTTTTATCCGGAAATGGGTTAAAAAGCGGGTTATTAATTTATTTAAGTAGATGGCCGAGCTGAGCTCTGAATTGCTTCCAGCTCTCATCATCCCCTGAAACCACGGGACAGACAAAACGCTGTTCTTCGGCTGACAGAGGATCACAGTTGATGAGCTGCTGTTCCAGTATGGCAATATCCGCTTCCGATGGATTATCGGCCTGCTGCTGACGTAGTAGTATGCGCTGTTTCAGGGTGCTGGTATCTGCCTGCAAATCCATGATGACAAAAGGAATGTCACAGGATTGCGCCAGTTTCTGGAAGCTCTGCCGACTGGACTGACGCAGGAAGGTAGCATCAACGATCACCGAAAACCCATGGCCGAGTAGTTCAAGGGCTAAATCCAGCAGGCGCTGGTAGGTGTCGGCACTGGCCTTTTGGCTATATATATTGTGTCGGGTCGCTTCTTGACTGACTGCCAGCGGCGACAATCCAAACAAACGTTTGCGTTCGATGTCGGAACTCAGATGTATGAGCTGGAAGTCCGTGGCCAGTTGCTGGCTGTAATGACTTTTGCCGGAACCGGACAGGCCGTGAGTGATTATCAGACAAGGTTTACCGGCCTGAGTATAGGAGCTGGCCAGTTCAAGATAGCGGGAGAATTGAGTATATAAAGCTTCGTCTCTGTCAGGGGCCTGGTTGAGACTGATGGCTGTCACCTTGGCACGCACCATTGCCCGATACAGCTGGTAGAAGCGCAACATCTGCAGTCCGGAATAATCACCGGTAAGCTGTAAATACCGGTTGAGCAGGCGATAGCTGTGCTGGCCAAATCCTCGAGCTTCCAGATCCATACAAAGAAAAGCCAGTTCACTGATGACGTCGATCCAGCTCAGCGCGGGATTAAACTCTATGGCGTCGAACATGCAGATCTGCTGGTCAATATAGGCAATATTGCCCAGATGAAGATCACCATGACATTCTCGGATAAAGCCCTGTTGCTTGCGTTCCTCTAGTCGGGGCCTGAGAAGCTGGTATTGCTGCCTGCACCAGTGCAGCAGAGGGGCTAATGCAAGCTGGGTGGTATTTGTCCGCCATGCGTTCGGATATCTGTTCGAAATTTTCATCAATCGGCTGCCAGATGGCTGATGGTGTGCCCAGTGAACTGTCCGGCTCCAGGCGGTCGATGGTTTGATGAAATTCAGCAAGCCCTGAAGCCAGCTGATCGATGATGGTCGTAGTCAACTGATGCTCTTCTGCCAGATGACTGAGCAGGGCATGTTGAGAAAATTGATGCATTTTTACTGCGTATTCAATGACATTTTGTTTGTCATTTAGCCGAGGTTGTTCGGCGGGGCCAGAAATCGCTACACAGTCCAGGTAAATATCGGCAGCAGTACGGCGGTTGATGCGCAGCTCCTGTTCACAGTACTGACGCCTGAGTGACAGGGAACTGTAATTGAGAAAACCAAGATCCAGGGACTTTTTGAGTTTATAGGCGTATGGGCCGGTAAGAATCACCCAGGAGATATGGGTTTCGATGACCGAGATATCGTCCGTTTCATGGTCATAGCACTCAGCACTGGTCAGTGATTTGATCAGCTGTTGTTGCTGTTTGAAATCAACGCCAAACCGGGCCGCCATTTGCCGGTCCTCTGGGTGACTGTTGCATCACTCTAGGGTAGCCCAGCCAGCCGTGGGCTGTAAAGGCTCTCTAGTGGTGAATGTGGTTTAGCCACTGTTCGCTGGATACCCGCGTTATATCCAGCACACTGCCTGGGTTAAGGCCGGTGTAGAGGATCACGGCTGTAAACACCAGAACCAGTAGCAGTTCCCTGGGTCGCAAATCCAGTGCCTCAGTCACCACGCTTCGACGGCATTCACCGAGGAAGGCGACTCGGTAGATACTGAGAAAATAGGCCGCCGTTATTATCATGCCTGCCAGTGCCGCCAGGCCAGCACCGGTATGGGTTTGCAGTGAACTGAGCAGGATCAGGTGTTCTGCAACAAAACCGTTGGTGCCTGGTACGCCCATACTGGCCAGGGCAAACACAAAGAAAAATGCGGCGAGTAAGGGCATGGACTGGGCAACGCCGCCCAGACTCAAACTGTCGCAGGAGCCAGTGCGATGGTGCAGGAAGCCGGTAATTAAAAACAGGCCACCGGCCACCACAGAAAAATTCAGTACCTGGAACAGGGCGCCCTGAATGCCCTGTATATTGAAGGACGCAATGCCCAGCACCACCAGCCCAATGTGACTAATACTGGAGTAAGCCAGCATGCGGCGAATGTTGCTCTGGTTCATGGCAATGATGGCGCCGTATAAAATGGCAATGACACCCAGGCCAGCCAGCAGCCAGTGAAATTGAAGCGAGGCGTCGGGTGTCAGTGGAACCAGGAATCGTATAAATCCATAGGCGCCCAGTTTAAGTCCGGTCATGATGGCGGCAATGCTCACCGGACCTTCTGAGGCCAGGGTGGGCAACCAGGTATGGAAAGGAAATATTGGAGCCTTGGCGCCAAAACCCAGTAACAACAGTAAAAAAATGGTGGTCTGGCTTTCCAGTGATAATGGAGTATTCAACAGGCTAAGGTAATTGAATGAAAGCTGACCAGCAGGATCAAGGGCCGCATGGTTAAAGGCCAGAATGATAAAGCCAAACAGTAACGGTACACCGCCCGCCAGCATAAACAGGGTGTATTTTACGGCGGCATAACGGCGGTTAGGTCCAATGCCCCAGAGACTGACCAGAAAATATATCGGCACCAGCGTCAGTTCCCAGAACAGGAAGAACAGCATGGTATCCAGTGCGGTGAATATACCCAGAGTGGCGGTTTCCAGGAGTAGTAATAATGAAAAATACAGTCTGGGCAAACTGCGCATGCTGGTCCAGAACGCCACGATCACACCAGTAAACAACAGGGCGGTTAACGGCAGAAACAGTATGGAAATGCCATCAACTCCAATTAAATATTCAATGTTTAAGGTTGAAATCCAGCTCATTTTTTCAACAAACTGGAAGTCTGATGAATAGCTGTTGAACTGGCTAAGTAAAAATATAGCGATTACCAGCACTGCAAGGTTGGCAAGTAATGCCAGGTGTTTGGCCAGTGCATCATTACGTATGAGCACGATTAACAGCGCGCCTGCCAGCGGGCTATAAATTAGCAGGCTTAAAATAGAGAAGTGATCAGTTGCAGTCATAATTATCCCAGATGGCCATACAGCTGGCTCAGGCCTTCCAGTGAGTTTTCAATCAGGTTTAGCCAGGGTTGTGGATAGAATCCTACGCCAACCAGGGTGGTAATAATCATCAGTGCCAGCAGTCGCTCCTGAAGGCTGGCCGGCTTGATGCCAGTATGAGCCGGCTGGTTGCTTTGTACCGGTGCCAGAAAGGCCGTCTGGAATGCCCATAGCAGAAAACCGGCGGCAATAACATTGCCGACCGCTGCTGCGACAGTGAGTAATGCACCGAAACGTTCGATAGACGCTTCCAGTACCAGATGTACAGAGTCATAACCCGGAGTACCCGGCATGCCAATAATAGACACACCGGCTACGAAAAAAGTAATGCCAAACAGGGGCAGGGTATCGAACAGTCCGCCCAGTTTGGATAACAGAAGAGTCTGGGTTCGCCAGAAAATAAAGCCGGCGGTCAACAGCAGTCCAGTGATCGCAATACCGAAGTTTACCGATAACATAACGCCACCCTGAAAGGCTTCATGGTTCAGGCTGAATAAACCTAACAGCAGGATACTGGTATGGGAAACCACGGCAAACGCCAGCAATCGACGAAGATTAATCTGCATCAGTGCCAGCAGGGCTGCATAGAAAATGCCGGTGACCGCAAAAGCGACGATAAATTTATGCCACTGAATGACGGCATCAGGCAGCAAAGGTAAAACAAATCGGATTAAACCAAAAATACCGGTTTTGACGCCTAGCAGGAATATCGGGGCAATGGCCACCATGCCATGTTCTGCACATACCGGTAGCCAGCCGTGCATAGGAAACAGGGGAATGCGTATGGCCAGTCCATAGAACAGCAGGAAAAAGATAATGGACTGAATGGAATCTGGAATGGGCGTTTTTAACAGGTCCGTGATATCGAAGCTCCAGTAGCCATGGATATCTGAATAATTCCAGCCCAGCATGATGACGCCCATCAATAATAAAAACAGGCCGGTGACCATGAATTGCATATAACGTGACAGGGCCAGATCACGTTCCGGTGAAGTGGCCCAGCTCCAGAGTACATAGCCGACCAGTATCAGATGGATAATGGAGGTCAATACAAACCAGAGCATATCCAGTGTGGCGAATTGTCCCATCAGGCTGGAAATTATAATGAAGGTGAGTGCGAGGAAGTTTTTGCGACGTTCCAGAGGAATTAAATAGCTGTAAAGCACTGCCATGAAGCTGAGCAGGCTGGTGAGTAGCATGAACAGAATGGCCACACCATCAACCGCCGCGTGGTACTGGAACGGGCCGAATAACTGTAACTGCTCAGAAAACTGAAAGTCGCGGTTGCTGCTGTCAAACTGGCTGTAAAGCAGTATCGTTAGCGCCAGTTCCAGTACCGTGCCAAGAATAGCGATGCCGAACAGTAACTTGTCATTTCGAACACTCATTATAATTCCCGTCACCAGCAGCGGGAACAGCTGCAGCAAACTGAGCAGGGGAATATTGCCTGAGTTCATCCAGTGTAGTTCGGTTATGTGCATACTATAAAATCACAACAAAGGTGGTGATGATCAGGATGACCAGATATCTTGGCTGACTCAGCAGGCTTTCGATATGAAGTACATATCGGCCCAGGTGCTGAATCATGCCAAGCAGACCAGATCCCGTAGATTTTAATACCAGGTGTTCCTCAAACCAGGCCAGGGCCGATGCCAGATGTTGCATCAACTTGCCGGCCATGCCTCTTCCGAAGCCGACATGTTTCTGATTTTCTGCCAGATCAGAGGATTTGACTTCGGAGGCCTGGGCTGGCAGGCCAACAATTCGAGTGACCACCGTATCATCAAAATGTCGGGCATCTCGGGATAGCTGCTTCAGCGGTTTTACGATTAGCCAGCTGGCTAAAGGGTCCAGCCAGAAGCGTTTAATACTGGCGGTGTATAACCAGCGCCAGCGCTGGATGACTGGGTTCACCGGGCGCGTGGGCCGAGTCATCTGGTGCATATGGGCGGGGGCATTGAGGAACTGATAGGCACGCCAGATGGCATGTAATACCATATAAATTGTGGCCAGGGTGAACTGCTGAATGCCTATCAGGAACACCATCAGGCCGGTCTGGGAAATCACTGAAAACATCAGCGCGCTTTTGACATCGGTTTGTACCAGGCCGCTGAAAAAACCGTAAAACAGGGTGAGCAAACCCAAAAATGCTAACAGCGGTAACAGGGCCTGGTCCTGCATCAACAAGGGCTCGAGGCGGATCAGCAGATAAATACCAGCATGTACCATCAAAGAGCCATAAAAAATGGCGCTGGAAGGGGTGGGGCCTTCAAGGGCGCGGACAATCCAGGGTGAAAAGGGAACCAGTGCTGATTTAATCAGGGCGGCAATAATAAACCCACCGGCAATCATGCCGATATGAAGACTGCTAAGGCCGGACTGAGTGTTAAGGATATCGGACCATTCCACACTACCAAACCAGATGAAACACAGGGCAATCGACATGGTAAAACCAGCATCACCAATACGATTGGTGACAAAGGCCTGGGTGGCATTCGCAGTGGCGTTGCCGCGGTTAAAGGCATAAGCAATTAGCAGGAATGAGCTGACGCCTGCCAGCTCCCAGCCGATAAACGTCAGCACCGCATTACCCGCGAGCATAATCAGTAACATGGCGCCATTGAACAGGCTCATGATCATAAAAAAGCGCTGGTAACCGGCTTCCCGGTGCATATAGTTGACTGAAAATTTGATAATGAGCAGGGAAATCAACGCCACCAGTGTGCCCATCAGTAAGCCCAGGTTATCCAGAGTAAAACTGATGTATACCCGGTAATCTCCGCTTTCAATCCAGGGAGCAAAACGAATCTGACCTGGGGCGTTATAGATCAGGGCGTAGATATCCAGAATTATAATGAGCAGTAGAGATATAAAGGATGCGGTGAGCGAAGTTTGTGCCGTCTGCTTTTCACCGGATTCGCCGCGGTTGAAATTAAACATATAACCCACTGCAATCCACACAGTCGCCAGCATGGGTACAACCGGAATCAACCATACCGTATTCAGCAGGTTATGCATGGGCGACTCCCCGTTTAATCAGCACGGGGTCTAATGGCAGGTGCTGGCCTCTATACCACTTGCCTGACGAGTCCACCGTGGGCAGTGGCATAACCTGGCCTTGCCAGGGCACAAAGCCCTTGCCGGGAATGAACACCGAGATGGCCTCAGAGTCAGGGTCTTTGGCACTGAGCAATAACCAGCCATTGCCCACCAGCTCCTGCAGCGGAGGCTGACGCAGGTAGATTTTAGTCAGTATCTCAGTGCTGGCTTCCACCACTACCTGTAATCGCATCGCTTCATGGATTTCGATCATCTGCAGTGGCAGGCCGGTCCGCAGGTCACTGCTGGATCCATCCATGACGGCGAACAGGCCGGTGACATTGTGAGTGATTTTTGAACCACTGCCATACTGGTTGTTATTGACGGTAGAGAAGTAATATTCGAGATTGATGCCCGCACCTACCGGGCCGTTGGCCAGTAGCAGGGCTTCGATAATATGGCCTTCTTCATCGTCCTGGGTCGGATCATAGGAGATCAGGAATGCCCGACGATCAAAGAATGCACCCTCACTCATGGAACGACGGCCAATCAATGCGGCTGCATTGGTGGCATGTCCGAGTTCAGGGCGGGCCTGAGAAAAATCATAGCCGCGACCGATAATATGTTTAAGTGCCTTATTCAGTGACGGATATCTGGGTGCTGAAGCCAGGCGACGGCAGCGTTCATGGGCGGATTTCTGTGTGGCCTCGAATATCTCGGTTTTTAATTGATGAAATGCATCCAGCAAGGTTTCTGGCACCTGTTCCTGGTCATACCAGAAAATGGTTTCGTCACAGGTATTATGTTCTGCGCCCAGAAAGTGGGTATCACCCGGGATGTTGATGCCTCGTTGTTTCAAAATATCGCGAATCTCAGGACGATTGGCGATTTGTGCAAAGATCTGGGCATTGGGGCCGCCATGACGCCCACTGCAGGCACCGCAGTTATATGCGGACAGATGTGGATTGTTCTGGCTCATGGAGCCATGGCCCATCAGCAGTACAAAATGCCCAAAACCCTGGGTTAAACCTGTACTACGCAGAAAAGTTTGAACTCGATCTGCCTGTTCTGTATCGGTAAAACCCAGTCCTGGATGTTCAGGGCTCGGAGTGTGACCATCATCATCCGCAGTCAAAGCAATGCGAGTTTTCAGGCGGATATCGAAGCGCTCACGCAAAGTATCCAGATATTGCCCCAGCAGCCGAAAGCCAAAAACTTTACCCAGTATGGCCAACAGACTGAAGGGTGCAGCGGCAGCAACCAGGACAGGTGTAAACAGGCTGCGATGAGTTTCCTGTTGAATCAGGTTTTTCAGCTGCAATCGTAGTGAACGTCGGTGCTGGTGCCTGAGTTGCCGATGCGGGTCGGCATCAGCCATTTCCCGTAGTTCATGGGACGGCGAAACCACCACCGGGCATAAGCCGATGACTTTGTCGTCGTCCAGGCCTTTCCAGT
>CAVWAE010000024.1:0-41805 GCA_963752895.1 uncultured Alphaproteobacteria bacterium | reverse complement strand
CGAGCCGACGATGCGTGCGCCGGAGAGCGGCTGGGCCGCGCCGTATTCCTCGCGCAGCGCCATCAGCCCCGGCATTTCGGTTTCGGCGATGTCGAGCTCCTTGCGACCGAACTCGGCGAGCGCAATGTCCTTCACGATATAGTCCTGGGTCACCTTTCGGGCCTCCATGAAATCTGGTTTGGCGCGGGGTTATCACTGCCCGGCTCAACAGGCAATGAGCACGCATTGACAACCATACTACGAACGCCATTCTGGCCCGGATCAGGAGAACACCATGCCACCACCCCGCGCGTATCAGCGGATGCTTTCGGGCCGCCGGCTCGACCTGCTCGATCCGACCCCGATCGACATCGAGATCGAGGACATCGCCCACGGCCTCGCTTTCGTCGCGCGCTGGAACGGGCAGACCGTCGGCGACTGGCCCTACTCGGTGGCCGAGCATTCGCTGCTGGTGGAGGCGCTTTATTCGCGGATGAACCCGGGCGGGCCCGCGAATGGCAGCTCGCCGCCCTGCTGCACGACGCGCCGGAATATGTGATCGGCGACATGATCTCGCCGGTGAAGGCGGCGGTCGGGCCGGCTTACGGGGCGTTCGACGACCGGCTGGTGGCGGCGATCCACATCCGCTTCGGCCTGCCGGCCGAGGTGCCGGTGAAGATCAAGAAAGCGATCAAGAAGGCCGACCGGGTCTCGGCCTGGCTCGAGGCGACCCAGATCGCGGGCTTCGCGAGGTCCGAGAGCGACAAGTTCTTTGGCAAGCCGGACCCGGAGATGATCCGCGGGCTCGACATTCACCTGCGCCCGCCCCGCGCGGTGCGCGAGGATTTCGTAGCCCGGCACCTCGCCTTGCTCGCTCAGATGTAGGTGGGCGAAGGGTGGGCGAACTCGGACGGGGGGTCAGGTATTCGATTCCATTGCAGATAGCGCTAACTGTGTTTTGCGGGCGAAGCCGCCGGGCGAGGCCCGCGGACAACCGCGACAAAAGGGTCGCGCGGTGACCCTCATCATCCGCCCCGCCACGCTTGCCGACATCCGGCAGATGGCCGAGATCGCCGGCCCGCCGGTGACGGCGCAGGGGCTGGCCGACTGGATGGACGGCGACAGCGCCTATGCCGCCTGGCACCTGATCGAGGACGAAAGCGGCCGTTTGCTCGGGTTTCAGCACATCGGCCGCAGCGACGCGCTGCCGGCAGACGCTTGCGAGATCGCGACATTCGTGGACCCGAACCCGGTGCCGCGCGGCGCGGCGGCACGCTTGTTCGACGTGACCGCGCAGGCCGCGCGCCTGCTGCGCTATGCGTGGATTTCGGCGGATGTGGCCGCCGAGAATACCGCGGCCCGGATCTACTACCAGAACCGGGGTTTCAGGCTCTATTCGAGGGAAAAAGCCCGTGTGCTGATGCGCTTCGATCTCGATTGAGGAGTGACGATGCCCGTTTCCATCCGACCAGCCCGCCCCGAGGATGGGCAATCAATGTGCGATCTACTGAACCCAATCATTGCCGACGGCACGACCACGGCGCATCGCAGGCCCTTTGATCCGGCGCGCATGATCGCCGATTACATCGCGCCGCCGCGGCTTGCCTCCTGCGTCACCGCCTGGGACCTCGACCAGCTCACGGGGTTCCAGCTGCTCGTATGGCCCGATCCGGACTGGACGGATTGGGACACCGTGCCGGCCGATTGCGGGTTGATCGGCTCGTTCGTCGCGCGAAGCGCGCAAGGCCGCGGTTTCGGGCAGGCGATGTTTGCGGCGACGCTGGAGACCGCGCGCAACGCCGGGATGGCGGCGATCGACGCTACGATCCGTGCCGACAACGTGCCGGGCCTCGCCTGTTACAGCCGGTTGGGTTTTGTCGATTATGACAAGGTTGCGGGCGTGCCGCTCAGCGATGGCACGCCCGTCGACCGGATCCGCAAGGTCTATCGCCTCGCCCCTCGGACCCGATCGGCCGACTCTCCCCTCACCAGTAGCCGCGCCTATATCGGATCAGGGTGTCCAGCGCTTCGCGTTCGCGACGGCTTTCCTCCTCGCGCCGGTTGTGCAGGTGTTGCTCGCGGTCAAACGGCGTACCCTCGAAGGGGTGAGTGCGGGTTGCGTTGCGAAAAACCGAGGCCATGATCCCAAACATATCGTTCTCCTTTGTTGTAAGTTTCTGTCATCAAGACACCATGAAAAGCTGCGGAAACAAAGTTTCTATGGCTTCTTGGATGTAAGTACGGCTAACATCTGACATGGACTGGCACAGCCTTCCCTCGCTCGCGGCCCTGAGGGCCTTCGACGCGCTTGCGCGGACCGGGAGCCTCTCGGCCGCCGGCCGTCAGCTCAACGTGACCCACGCGGCCATCGCCCAGCACCTGCGCGGCCTTGAGACCCATTTCGGCGTGCCGCTCGCCACGCGGGACGGGCAGACCATGCGGCTCACCGATACCGGGCGAGAGCTTGCCGAGGCGTTGGGGGAAGGGTTCGACCGGATTGGTGAGGGCGTGGCCCGGATCATGGACCGGACGGCGGATCGGCCGGTGGTCGTGACCCTTACCCCCTCCTTCGCCGAAACCTGGCTGATGTCGCGCATCGGTGCCTTCTGGGCCGCGCACCCCGAGATCGAACTGCGCCTTGCGCCGTCGATTGCGCTCGCCGACCTGCGACGCGACGGCATCGACATCGCCATTCGGTTCGGCGATGGCACCTGGCCGGGCTGCGACGCCGAACCGCTGGACGTGAGCCGCTTCGTCGTCGTCGCCGCGCCAGGCTACTCGCGCGCCAAGGGGCTCGACGCGCTTCTCGCCGAACGGGGGCATGCCTGGTTCTTTTCCGCCGCCACCAACGAACAGAGGGTCTGGGGCGCCGCCATCGGTGTGGATTTCGACCGGGAAGCCGTGCGCGAGATGCCCTCGAACGCCCTTGTCCTCGGCGCGGTGCGCGCCGGCCTCGGGCTCGCGGTGCAATCGCGCACATTGGTGGAGGCCGACCTCGAAGCCGGCGCGCTGGTGGCGTTGCATGAAGAAGACGACGCACGCGGCCTCGGCTACCACATCGTCACCCGCCCCGGCGTGCTCTCACCGGGCGCGAAAGCCTTCCGCGCCTGGCTGCGCGCCGCGGCGCGTCAGGCCAGGATACCGCAGGTCTGACCGGCGGCGCCATCCATCCCCCGCCAGCCGACGAAGCGTTCGTCGGTGAAGGTGAGCACCAGATCGCCCCAGGCGATCTGTTGGCGCACGTCTGCGGGGCAGTTGGTGAGACCCTGCGCCCGGCCGGGGCCGAGCTCGCGCTCCAGCACGGCGATCACCCCGGAGGGGGCGCGGCCGAAATCGATCCGCTGGCCGCCAGAACCGGCGATCGAAAGACCGCCCGCATCGGTTTCGAGCGCGATGCCTTGGGTCTTGTTTCCGGCGAACGGGTTCAGTTCGGGACCGCCCCCGCCGCAACCGGCAAGCACGAGGCAGAGGATCAGCGGCGCCCTGGTCATTTCGGGCTGCTCATTTCGGGCTGCGCTTGGCCAGGATGCGCTGCAGGGTGCGGCGGTGCATGTTGAGCCGCCGCGCGGTCTCGCTGACGTTGCGGTCGCACAGCTCATAGACCCGCTGGATATGTTCCCAGCGCACCCGGTCGGCGCTCATCGGGTTTTCCGGCGGCGGCGGCAGCTCGTCGCCGCTGGCGAGCAGCGCGTTGACGATATCGTCCGCATCGGCGGGCTTCGACAGATAGTCGGTCGCGCCGATCTTGACCGCGGCCACCGCGGTGGCGATGGCGCCGTAGCCGGTCAGCACCACGATCCGCGCGTCGGGACGCTTTTCGCGGAGGGTCTCGACCACGTCGAGCCCGTTGCCGTCCTCGAGCCGGAGGTCGACCACCGCGTAGGCCGGCGGCCGGGCCGAGGCCATGGCCTTGCCATCGGCCACCGTCTCTGCCGTCTCGGTCTCGAACCCGCGTTTTTCCATCGCCCGGCTCAGCCGGCGCAGAAACGGCTCGTCATCGTCGACCAGAAGGAGCGTCTTGTCATCACCGATATCCTGCAACTGGTTGTCTGACATGGGATTCCCCCCGCTCTGTTCGCTCGTCTGACGCACCCTATGCGCAAGGTCGCCGCAGGTCAATTTATCGCAGGGGGCCAATCGCGGCAGTCAGGTCCCGGCGGCATCGATGAAGCAGCCGACCCGTTCGGCCATCTCGGCCGGTGTCACATCGCGCTTGAAGAAGTCGGCAAAGCCGATGCCGGGCAGCATGAAGTAGGTGAAGGTGGAATGGTCGACCAGGTAGAAATCCGGGTCGGGGTCTTCCTCTTTCTTGAAATAGGCCTTGTAGGCCTGCGCCGCGGCCTGGATCTGTTCCAGCGTCCCGGTGTAGCCCATCGCCTCGGGGTGCAGGTAGTCGGTGAAATCGCGCAACCGCTCGGGATCGTCGCGTTCGGGATCGACCGACACCATGGCCATGCCCACGTCGTACCCCTCGGCGGCCAGCAGATCGACGGCTTCGGCGTTGCGCGCGTTGTCGGTCGGGCAGATGTCGGGGCAGTAGGTGTAGCCGAAGTAGACCAGTGTCGGCTTCGCGATGACCTCGGCCTCGGTGACCGCTTCGCCGTTCTCGTCGATGAGCGACAAGGGCCCGCCGATCGAGGCGACGCCGGTGCCGACGGAGGACGCCCGGCAGGCCGCCAGCGGGTCGCTGCCGCCTGTGCCCGACCGGGTCACCCACCAGGCGCCACCGGCGACGGCGGCGGCTGCGACGGCGGCGGAGATGACGATGGCGGTACGCATGCGGGGCCTCCCTGTTTCGTCGGCATTGATCCTTCATGCGCCGCCAACATACAAGAGGGCGGAAGATGCATTTGGGCCAATCCGCAGGATCGTGATGACCGACACAACGCCGTCTCTGTTCTCATCCAAACAGACCGGGCGGCGTGTCCGTCTGCGCACGCTCACGGTCCTGCGCTGGGCCGCCGTGGCCGGACAGATCGTGGCGATCGCGGTGAGCCAGCGGTTCTTCGGCCTGCAGATCGAGCTCGGCCTCTGTGCCGTGGTGATCGGCGCATCGATCATCGCCAACGTGGTGTTTCACTTCGTATACCCGGAAAACAAGCGGTTGAACGAGCGCGAAGCGACCCTGATGCTGGCCTTCGACACGGTGCAGCTCGGGTTTTTGCTCGCGGTGACCGGCGGGCTCAACAACCCGTTCGCGATGCTCATTGTCGCGCCTGTCACGGTGGGGGCGATGGCGTTGTCGCTCGGCGCGACCCTGGTGATCGGCCTTGCGGCGGTGGTGCCGGTGACGATCATGATCTGGGTCCACGTGCCGCTGATGACGGCCGCCGGCGAGGTCCTGGCGCTGCCCGACCTGTTCGAGCTTGGCCACTGGGCGGCCATCGTCATCGCGATCGGGTTCGTCGGCGTCTACACCCGGCAGGTGAGCGCCGAGATCCAGTCGATGGCGCAGGGCCTGCTCGCCACCCAGATGGCGCTCGCCCGCGAGCAGAAACTGACCGACCTCGGCGGGGTCGTGGCCGCCGCGGCGCATGAGCTCGGCACCCCGCTCGCCACCATCAAACTGGTGAGCGCGGAGATGATCGGCGAGCTGGAGGAAGGCACGGAACTGCGCGAAGACGCCGAACTGATCCGCGATCAGGCGGACCGGTGCCGCGACATCCTGCGCTCGATGGGCCGGATGGGAAAAGACGATCTGCACCTGCGCCAGGCCCTGCTTTCGGCGGTGATCGAGGAAGCCGCCGAACCGCACCGCGACCGCGGCAAGGAGATCGTCATCCGCACCCGTCCGGGCGAGGACGTGCCGGCGCAAGACCTGATGGTGCTCCGGCGCCCCGAACTGATCCACGCGCTGAGAAACCTGATCCAGAATGCCGTCGATTTCGCGGCCACGACGGTCTGGGTCGAAACCTGCTGGACCGACCGCAGCCTGTCGGTGCGGGTCATCGATGACGGCACCGGATACCCGCCGCATCTTCTCGGCCGGATCGGCGATCCGTTCCTGCGGCGGGGGGCGCAGCAGGGGCGCGACGACCGGCGGCCGGAATACGAGGGCATGGGCCTTGGCCTGTTCATCGCCAAGACCCTGCTTGAGCGCACCGGCGCGGACCTCAGCTTCGTCAACGGCACCGCGCCCTATACCGGCAAACCGCATCCCGGCGAGCCGTTGGGCGCGATCGTCGAGGTGAACTGGGACCGCACCCGGCGCGAAGGCGGCATCGAGGCGCAGGAGCGGACCCCGGCGCTGGGCGAGAACGTGCATTTCGGCGCCTGAGCATCGCGGGGGGCCTTAAGCCTTCGTTAACCAGTGCAGGCATAGGGTTAACGAAACACGCGCTCCATTTGGACCTCCGCCATGAACTACACCCTCTTCGCTCTCGCGCTCGTCGGCTCCGCCTTTGTCATCGCGCTCGCGGTACTTCTGGTCTTCGGCATGTTCGACCGACGCAAGACCAGCAACCTGAGGCGGTTCACCGAAGCGGAACGCGACTCGGTCGTGTTCATCTTCGAGAACGAAACCCTGCTGGATGCGACCCCCGCGGGCCGGATGCTGCTCGACTCGGCACCGCGCCGCGGCACCGCCTGGTCGCACCTCGCCACCTTGCTCTCGCCGCAGTTTCCGCGGCTGGGCGAGCTGATCGGCGACCTCGCCGAGGTCGGCGAGATGCAGCTCGGCGCGGCCGACGGCAACAGCCGGCTCCGGGCCGAATGGCATGACGGCGTGGCGCGGATCACGCTCGACGATGCCGATCCGGACGAGATTGCGGGCGCGGGATACGACCAGCACAGCCTGATGGCGATGAAGCGGGAGTTGAAGATCCTGCGCTCGAGCACCGAGACCAACCCCTTCCCGCAATGGCGCGAGGGTCGGACCGGGACGATCACCTGGTGCAACGCCGCCTACATGGCGCTGGCCGACAGCGTCGCCGGCAGCGAGGACGTGCCCCCCTGGCCGCCCGCCCGGGTCTTCAACCTCGACAACGACACCGCCAACGTCGCCTCTGAAAAGTACGAAGATACCCAACACCGTGCGGCCGTGACCATCGGCGCCGAGGCCACGCGCCACTGGTTCGATGTGACCGAGATGGAGACGGTGGAGGGCGACAAGGTGTTTACCGCGATGCCGGCGGACCGGCTCGTCAAGGCGGAGACCACGCTCCAGGAATTCGTCACCACGCTCACCAAGACCTTCGCCGCCCTGCCGATCGGACTGGTGATCTTCGACCGTGCCCGGCGAACTGGCGCTGTTCAACCCGGCGCTGATGGACCTCACCATGCTGCCCGCCTCCTTCCTGATCTCGAAACCCAGCCTCTCCGCCTTTCTCGACCGCCTGCGCGAATCGCGGATGATGCCGGAGCCGAAGGATTACCGCAGCTGGCGCCAGCAGATGTCCGACCTCGAGGCCGCCGCCCAGAACGGCACCTACGAGGAGACCTGGGCGCTGCCCACCGGCCAGACCTACCGGGTGACCGGCCGACCGCATCCCGACGGCGCGGTGGCGTTGCTGTTCGAAGACATCTCGGCGGAAATCTCGCTCACCCGCCGGTTCCGCGCCGAGCTCGAAACCGGACAGGCCGCGCTCGACGCCCTGCCGCAGGCGATCGCCGTGTTCAGCTCCGGCGGCACGCTGTCGATCTCCAACGCCGCCTACGCCCGGCTCTGGGGCAACGACCCCTCGACCACGGTCGGCGAGGTCAGCCTGCGCGACGCGGTTGCCTCCTGGCAGGCCCGCTCGGCCCCGACCCCCGCCTGGGACGAATTGCGCGGGCTGATCGCGCAAACCGACCGTCACGGCACCTGGCGCACGCGGATCGCGCTGAACGACGGGCGCAGCCTTCTGACCCGTATGACCCCGCTCACCCGGGGCGCGACGCTTGTCGATTTCACCGTCGCGGCGCCCGCGATCCAGCCCAAGCGGGTGCCGGGACCGGCCCCGCGGCCAAAGGCGGATGCCGCCGCCAGCTCACCCCTGCTGGTCTGAAACCCGGACCGCCCGGAACCGGGCCGTGCCGCTTGCAGCATCGGGCGGCTGAGGTACAACGGGGCCATGAGCGCCCCGTTTCGCCATTTCACCTTCCGCTCGCCGGAGGCCACCGCCGCCTTCGCGCGCGCCCTCGCGCCCGGGCTTCGCGCCGGTGACGTCTTGCTGCTGGACGGCCAGATCGGCAGCGGCAAGACGCATTTTGCCCGCGCGCTGATCCAGGCCCGGCTTCTGGCCGATGGCGCACCGGCGGAGGATGTGCCTTCGCCCACCTACACGCTCGTGCAAACCTACGATACCGGCGCGGTCGAGATCTGGCATGCCGATCTCTACCGGCTGACCCATATCGACGAGGTCGAGGAGCTGGGGCTTGCAGAGGCTTTCACCGAGGCCGTCTGCCTCATCGAATGGCCCGACCGGCTGGGCGATCTCGCCCCCGACGGAGCGCTGGTGCTGGGTTTTTCGCCCGGCGTTGGGCACGACACCCGGGTGGTGGCGGCCAGATCGGATGCGCCGGACTGGGCGGCGCGGCTCGGGGCGCTGTTCGATGACATCTGACCGCGCCACCGCGATCGACCGCTTTCTCACCGACGCCGGTTGGAGCGGCGCGACCCGGGCGCCGCTCGCAGGCGATGCGTCGAGCCGGCGGTACGTGCGTTTGCGCAGGCGCGGCGACGCCGCCGTGCTGATGGATGCGCCCGGGGACCGGCCGGGCCTGGAGCGGTTCATCGCGGTCACGGAGCATCTTCTCGGCTGCGGATTGTCGGCCCCGCGCATCTTCGCCGCCGATCTGACGCGAGGGTTGCTGCTGCTCGAGGATTTCGGCGACGGGCTTTACCCTGCGGTGCTCGCGGCGGACCCGCGACGCGAAACCCGGCTGTTCGTGGCCGCGACCGACGTGCTCGCCGCACTGCATGCCTGCCCGCCCCCTGCGGCGCGGGACCTCGGACCAGCCACGCTCACCGAACAGGCCGGGCTGGTCTATGACAGCTACCTGCCGGCCTTCGCAGGACTGGACGATGCGCGCGACGGCGGCGACGCGAAGCGCGCGATGCAGGCACTGATGGCGGCGGCCTTCGCGGCGCTGCCGCCCTGGTCGCCGGTGCTTGCACTACGGGACTTTCATGCCGGAAACCTGTTCTGGCTTCTGGGGCGCCGGGGCCCCGGACGTGTCGGGCTGATCGACTACCAGGATGCCGGGACCGGCCATCCGCTCTACGATCTGGTTTCGCTCGCGCGCGATGCGCGGCGCGACGTGGCCCCCGAAACCGTGACCGCGATGCAGGCCCGCTACGCCCTGGCGACCGGGGTGGAGCCCGGCGCGGCCTGGCCGTTGCTCGCGGTTCAGCGCAACTTGCGCATTCTCGGGATCTTTGCCCGTCTGGCCCTCGTCCACGGCAAGCCTGCCTATCTCGATTATCTGCCGCGCACCTGGGCGCTTCTGGTCGAGGATCTTGGACATGTGTCTCTGATACGGCTGAAAACACGAATACTTGCCGACCTGCCGTCCCCCACTCCCGACCTGATCGCGAAGGTGAAAGATCGATGCCCGACCGACCCGCAGCCGTGATGATCTTTGCCGCGGGGCGCGGCACCCGCATGGGCGCGTTGACCGAGACGCGGCCGAAACCGCTGATCGAGGTCGCGGGGAAACCGCTCATCGACCATGCGCTCGCGCTGGCCGATGCAGCCGGGATCTTCCACCGCGTCGCGAACCTGCACTACCTGCCGGACCCGCTCGCCGCCCATCTCGCCCCGCGCCGCGTGAAGATGTCGCTGGAAACCGACCGCCTGCTCGAAACCGGCGGCGGGCTTCGGCGCGCGCTGCCGCTGCTGGGGCGCGACCCGGTGTTCACCATCAACGCCGATGCGGTCTGGACCGGGCCGAACCCGTTCGAGGAACTCGCCGCCGCCTGGGACCCGGCGACGATGGACGCGCTGCTGCTGCTCGTACCCCGCGAAAGGGCGACCGGTCACAAGGGCGCGGGCGATTTCCACCTGCGCGCCGATGGCCGGCTGGAACGGGGGCCCGGGCTGGTCTACTTCGGCGCGCAGATCATCCGCACGGACGGTCTCGATGCGGTGGAGGACGAGGTGTTTTCGTTGAACCTGATCTGGGACCAGATGTTGGCCGAGGGGCGGTTGTTCGGCGTCTGTCCACAGCGGCGGCTGGTGCGATGTCGGGCACCCCGGCGGGGTCGCCGCTGGCCGAGGCGCTGCTCGCGGGCGCACCCGATGTTTGAGCCCACCGAGACCCCGCGTCTTTTCGGCCTGCCGCCCGGCGTGGACTTCCCCGCCGCGGTGGTCGCCGGGCTGACCGCTCCGGATGGAGGGGCAGCCGCCCGAAGCGCTCGCCCGGGTCACGCTCTTCGTCAACACCCGGCGGATGCAGCGCCGCCTGGGCGAGCTGTTCGACACCGGGCCCGGCCGCCTCCTGCCGCGCATGCGCCTGGTCACCGATCTCGGGCGCGACGCCGCCTTTGCCGATCTGCCGCCCGCCGTCTCGCCGCTGCGCCGCCGGCTCGAGCTGGCCGAGCTCGTCGTCGCAACTGATCGACGCGCAGCCCGACCTCGCCCCGCGCGCGGCCGCTCTACGGGCTTGCCGACAGCCTCGCCAACCTCGTCGACGAGATGCAGGGCGAAGGGGTCGACCCCGAGGCCATCGCGCGCGCTCGATGTGAGCGACCTGTCCGGCCATTGGGCGCGCAGCCTCGCGTTTCTCGACATCGTCGAGCGCTTTTTCGGCGGCGACGCGGTGAGCCGCCTGACGTCGAAGCGCGGCAGCGGCGGGTGATCGAACGGCTTGTCGGATCGCTGGGCGCACAGCCCGCCGGAAGCGCCGGTGATCGTGGTCGGCTCGACCGGATCGCGCGGCGCGACGCCGCTGCTGATGGAGAGCGGTCGCACGGCTGCCGCAAGGCGCGGTGATCCTGCCGGGCTATCGACTTCGACAGCCGCAGGGTGTCTGGGACGAGCTTGGCTCGACGACGGGCTGCCCGCCGAGGATCACCCACAATTCCGCTTTGCCCGGCTGCTGAAACGCTGGGCACCGGGCCGGAGCATCGTGGCGCCGTGGTCGGACGACGACGCCCCGCCCACTCCCGCGCGCAATCGCGCTTGTCTCGCTGGCGCTGCGGCCCGCCCCGGTGACCGACCAGTGGCTGGCGCGAAGGGCCGCGGCTCGACGGCCTGACGGCCGCGCGCCCGGGGGATGACCCTGATCGAGGCGCCGAGCCCGCGAGCCGAAGCGGACGCCATCGCGCTCGGTCTTGCGCGAGGCGGTCGACGACGGGGCAGGCCGCCGCGCTGATCACCCCCGACCGGACGCTCGACCCGGCAGGTCGACCGCCGCGCTCGACCGGTGGCGGATCGAACCCGACGACAGCGCCGGCCGACCGCTGCCGCTGTCGCCGCCGGGTCGGTTCCTGCGCCAGATCGCCGACCTCATCGGCACGACGGTGACCGCCCCGGGCGCTGCTCGCGCTCCTGAAGCATCCGCTCGCCAACACCGGCTCCGGCCTGCGCGGCGAGCACCTGCGCCACACCCGCGACCTCGAGCTCGAGGCGCTGCGCGACGACATGCCCTATCCGACCGGCGCCGAGCCTGGCCGCCTGGGCCGCGGAGCCGGGATCGACCGGCGCGCCTGGGTCGGCTGGCTCGGACCGCTGCTCGATGCGCTCGCCGCCGGCGGCACACGGCCGCTCGCGCGATCATGTCGCGCAGACGATCACCCTCGCCGAACTGTTCGCGGCCGGACCGGAAGGCACGGGTAGCGGCGGGTTGTGGGACAAGCCCGCGGGCCGGGAAGCGCGGCGTGTGGTCGACGAATTGCAGCGCGAGGCGCCGCTACGGCGGCGACGGTTCACGCAAGCCGACTACCGCGATCTCTTCGCCGCCGTTCTCCAGCGCGGCGAGGTGCGCGACCCGGTGGCGCCGCACCCCCTGGTGCAGATCTGGGGCACGCTGGAGGCGCGGGTCCAGGGCGTCGACCGCGTGATCCTCGCCGGTCTCAACGATGGCACCTGGCCCGAATTGCCCGTGCCCGACCCCTGGATGAACCGCCGGATGCGGTTCGAGGCGGGTCTATTGCTGCCCGAACGGCGCATCGGCCTGTCCGCGCATGATTTCCAGCAGGCGATCGCGGCGCGCGAGGTCGTGCTGACCCGTGCGATCCGCGGCGACGAGAGCGAGACGGTGCCCTCGCGCTGGCTCAACCGGCTGACCAACCTGATGCAGGGCATGTCGGACGCCGGCGCGGCCGGAGCTGGAGGCGATGCGCGCCCGTGGCAGGACGTTGGGTGGCGCAGGCCGAAGCCCTCGACGCCGCCAGCGCGCACCGACCCGGCGCCGCGCCCCTCGCCGCGCCCGCCGGTCGAGGCGCGGCCCGAAACGGCTGTCGGTCACCCGGATCTCGAAACTGGTGCGTGACCCATACGCGATCTACGCCGAAAAGGTGCTGGGGCTCAGGCCGCTCGAACCCGTTGAACCCCTCGCCGGACGCGCCCTTGCGGGGCACGATCCTGCACGAGGTGATGGAACGGTTCGTGAAAGAGGCCCCGGAGGGGGAAGACCCGCGGCAGGCGCGCGACAGGCTGATGGCGGTGGCGGGTGACGTGCTGGAAGCGCGCGCGCCCTGGCCCGCGGCCCGGGTGCTCTGGCTCGCAAAGCTCGGCCGCATCGCCGACAGCTTCCTCGAGGACGAAGCCGACAGGCGGTCGCGCGCCGTGCCGCGTGGCGACCGAGGCGCAGGGCGAAATGCTTTTGGACGGTCTCGATTTCACCCTGTCCGCCAGCGCCGACCGGATCGACCGGGACACGGCCGGCGCGCTCTACATCTACGACTACAAGACCGGCGCGATCCCGTCGCAGCGGCAACAGGAGCAGTTCGACAAGCAGCTCACCCTCGAAGCGGTGATGGCCGAGGCGGGCGCCTTTGCCGACGTCGGCCGCGCGCGTGTGGCGGAAGTGGCCTATATCGGGCTCGGCGCCAACACCAAGTTCGACCGCATCGAGATCGGGTCTGACACAGTCGCCACGACCCGGGCGGAGCTCGCAGATCTGATCGGCGCCTATCGGGACCGGGCGCAGGGCTACACCGCGCAGCGGGTTCCCGAGAAGCTCACTTTCGCGGGCGACTACGATCATCTGTCGCGGTTCGGGGAATGGGACCTCGCCACGGTCGGCGTCTGCGGAGGATGGTGGGCGAATGATGTTCGACGAAGCTACGCTGCGCCAGATCGAGGCCGCCGATCCGACCGCCAACACCTGGCTTTCGGCCAATGCGGGCTCGGGCAAGACCCGGGTGCTCACCAACCGCGTCGCGCGGCTCCTGCTGACCGGCGTGTCGCCGCAGAACATCCTCTGCCTGACCTATACCAAGGCGGCCGCGAGCGAGATGCAGAACCGGCTGTTCGGGACGCTGGGCGAATGGGCGATGAAGCCCGCGGATGCGCTGCGGGACGAATTGCAGAAGCTCGGGGTCGGAGGATACCGGCGATCTGGCGCAGGCGCGGCGGCTGTTTGCGGCAGCGATCGAGACGCCGGGCGGGCTCAAGATCCAGACGATCCACTCGTTCTGCGCCGGCGATCCTGCGGCGGTTTCCGCTCGAAGCCGGGGTCAGTCCGCAGTTTCAGGAGATGGACGACCGCTCGGCCAAGCTTCTGCAGGCGGACGTGCTCGACGACATGGCGCTGGGGCCGAAGCGGCCGGCGCTCGAAGCGCTCGCGCGGTTCTTCACCGACAGCGATTTCACCGGGCTGACCGGGGAGATCGCGCGGCGGCGGGGCGGGTTTGCGGCGGAGCGTGTCCGAGGACGAGATCCGGGGCTGGTTTGGGCTGGAGCCGGGGTTCGGGGAGGCCGAGCTGGAGGCGCTCGCCTTCGCGCCGGGGGACGGGCGCGGTGATCGCGGACCTGATCCCGGCGCTCGAGCGAGGATCGACGAACGACGTCAAGGCCGCGACGGCGCTCTGCGACATCGACCCGCTCGTCCTTGGCCGTCGGTGACCTTGCAACGCTGGAGGAGCGTCTTTCTCACCGGCAGCGGCGCGAAGGAGCCGTTCGCGGCGAAGATCGGCGGGTTCCCGACGAAGGCGACCCGGGAGGGTGCAGCCGCGCCGCTGATGCCCGCGCTGGACGGACTGATGGCCCGTATCGAGGCGGCACGGCCGAAACGCCTCGCCCTCGACACTGCCCGAAAGACCCTGGCGCTGCACCGCTTCGCCCACCCCTTCGTGGCCGAATACGAGGTCCGCAAACAGGCGCGCGGCTGGCTCGATTTCGACGACCTGATCCTGCGCGCCGGGCATTTGCTCAACGATCCGGGCCTCGCCGCCTGGGTGCTCTACCGGCTCGACGGCGGCATCGACCACATTCTGGTCGACGAGGCGCAGGACACCTCGCCCGACCAGTGGCGGGTGATCGAGAGCCTCGCGCGGGAGTTCACCAGCGGCGAGAGCGCGCGGTCGGAACGGATGCGCACGCTGTTCGTGGTCGGCGACATGAAACAGTCGATCTACTCGTTCCAAGGGGCGGATCCGACCGGGTTTACCCGGATGCAGGGGCAGTTCGCGGGGGCTTTCGGGCAGGTCGGTGTAAAGCTGCGCGACCTGGAGCTGGAATACTCCTTCCGGTCGTCGGAGGCGGTGCTGAGATTTGTCGATCATGCCTTGGAAACCGCACCGGGGCTCGGCCGCGAGGTCAAACACGTCACCTTCGACGAAACACGTCCCGGCCGGGTCGATCTCTGGCCGGTGGTCGAGAAGGAAGACGACGCGGAGCCTTCGCATTGGACCGATCCGGTCGACATGCCCGCGCCGACCGACGCCCCGGTGAAGCTTGCGGGGCTGATCGCCGACACCATCGCCGAGATGCTGGAAACAGGCACTGTTCCGGCAAAAGACGGTGGGCTGCGGCCGGTCACGGCCGGCGACATCATGGTGCTGGTGCGGCGGCGGTCGGCGCTCTTTCACCAGATCATCCGCGCCTGCAAGGCCCGCGGCGTGCCGATTGCCGGGGCCGACCGGCTGCGGATCGGGGGTGAGCTGGCGGTCAAGGACCTGACCGCGGTGTTGGCCTTCCTCGCGACTCCCGAGGACGACCTCTCGCTTGCCGCAGCACTACGTTCGCCGCTGTTCGGGCTCGACGAAGACGACCTGTTCCGCCTCGCGCACCCGCGCGGCAAGGCCTATCTGTGGAACGCGCTGCGAGAGGCCGCGGAACGCTACCCCGAGACGTTGGCCTGCCTCGACGATCTGCGTGGGCAGGCGGATTATCTGCGGCCCTACGAGCTGATCGACCGCATTCTCACCCGGCACGACGGCCGCCGCCGCCTGGTCGCCCGGCTCGGCGCCGAGGCCGAGGACGGGATCGACGCGCTGCTCGCCCAGGCGCTCGCCTATGAGCGCATCGAGGTGCCGCAGCCTCACCGGGTTCCTGACCTGGCTCGCGGCGGAAGAGGTGGAGATCAAGCGCCAGATGGACAGCGCCGGGGACCGGGTGCGGGTGATGACGGTGCACGGGGCCAAGGGGCTCGAAGCGCCGGTGGTGATCCTGCCCGATACCGGCAAACGCAGGGCGAACGACCGCGACCGGCTGGTGGTGACGGACGACCGGCACCGCCTGGAAGATCGCCAAGGACGAGGCCCCGCCGGTGCTGCGCGCCGCCGCCGAGGCGCGGGCCGAGCGGGAACGCGAAGAGGCGATGCGCCTGTTCTATGTCGCGATGACCCGCGCCGAGAGCTGGCTGATCATCGCGGCCGCCGGCGACATCGGAAAACCGGACGATGGCGAAACCTGGTACCGGATCGCCGAGGCCGGCATGGCAGCGGCCGGCGCGGTGGGCTGTGACTTCAACGGCGAACCCGGGTTGCGGTTCGAGACCGGCGTTTGGCACGGAAACGTGAAGCCGCGCGAAACCTCTGAGCGCGGGGCGCCGATCGCCCTGCCCGCCTGGACGGGCGAGATCGCCTCTCCGCCGGACACCGGACCGCGCCCGCTGTCGCCCTCCGATCTCGGCGGCGCCAAGATCGTGTTCGGACCCGAAGGCGCGCCCGGCCCTGAAGACGCTGACAGCGATGACACCGAGGCCGCGCTGAGACACGGTCGCCAGATCCATCGCCTGCTGGAATTCCTGCCAGGCTACGCGCGGGACAATTGGCCGGAGACCGCCCGCGCGCTTCTTGCGTTCGGCGAGGATGCAGCGCCCGCCGGGGAGGCCGATGCCCTTCTGGACGAGGCGCGCAAGGTGCTGGATACGCCGGATCTCGCCCATCTGTTTGCGCCCGAAACGCTGGCCGAGGTGGAAATCTCGGCCCCGGCCGGCACCGGGAGCGCGGTGCGGATTCACGGCATCATCGACCGGCTGATCGTCGAGCCCGCGCATGTGCTCGCGGTGGACTTCAAGACCAACCGGATCGTGCCCGACCGGCCGCAGGACATTCCCGAGGGCATTCTGAGGCAGATGGGGGCCTATGAAGCCGGGTTGAGCGAGATCTACCCGGAGCGCGGGATCGACACCGCGATCCTCTGGACGAGGGCGGCCCGGCTCATGATCCTGCCCCCCGGCGATGCGCTGCGCGCGTTTCGCCGCCTTGACGCGGGCCAAGGCGGTTCCTAGGTTCGGTGCAACCCTTATTCATGGAGTCTAATATGACCACCACCACCGTGACCGACGACACCTTCGAACAGGAAGTCCTGAAGAGCGACGTTCCCGTCGTCGTGGACTTCTGGGCCGAATGGTGCGGTCCCTGCAAGATGATCGGCCCGGCCCTCGAGGAGCTCGCCGTGCAGTACGAGGGCAAGATCAAGATTGCGAAGGTGAACGTCGACGAGAACCCGGCCTCGCCCGCGATGATGGGCGTGCGCGGCATCCCGACGCTGTTCATGTTCAAGGACGGCCAGGTCGTGTCGCACAAGATCGGCGCCGCGCCCAAGGCGGCGCTCGACAGCTGGATCAAGGAAGCGATCTGATCGCCTTGTCCGTTTGGTAGAATTTCAGCGCCCGGGAGCCCCGCTTCCGGGCGTTTTTCTTGCGTCTTGTTCACGAAGACCGCTGCGCACAAATAAAAACCCCGCCACGAGGGCGGGGTTTTTCTCGGGCCCGAAGGCCTGATCGTTCTTCACATCTGGCTCAGAGGAGCCAGACGGCGGCGCCAACCATCGCCAGGAAGAGCAGCGGCACGATGATGCCGGCCGCCGAGGACGAAGTCGTGGTTTCAACCACGATTTCCGGCTCGATGATCGGCGGGGCAACGGTACCGGCTTGAGCGGCGGTGGCGGCAAGAGCGGCAACGGCCGCAACAAGCAGAGCTTTTTTCATTGTCAATCTCCAATTGTCTTTCCGACGCGAACGCCGGAACAAGGGTAGTCTGTACCTCGTGAGCTTAGAAAACCGAACCCTTGCTTTTTTGCAACCGGATTCGGTCAAAACATAACCGGGGTGTCAGATTAGCAACACCTGCGTGCCGACCTTCGTGAGGGAAAAAAGTTCAGCAATATGTTCATTGTAGAGGCCGATGCAGCCATTGGAGCTGCGCCGTCCGATCTTGCGTGTGTCGTGTGTTCCGTGGATGCGATAATACTGCCAGGAGAGGTAGAGCGCATGGGTTCCGAGGGGGTTGTCGGGCCCCGGAGGAATGTAGCTCGGCCATTCCGGATTGCGCTTCAACATGTTCGGTGTCGGCCGCCAGTCGGGCCCGACGATTTTCTGGGTCACCGACGTCCGGCCGCGCCGGGTCATCTCCTCGGTGAGCGGCACCGACGTCGGGTAAAGCTTGTAGATCGACTGGTCTTCCGACCAGTAATGCAACGCCCGGCTCACGGTATCGACGAGGACCGCGCCTTTCCGTGTGTTGGAGAAATACGGCCGCCAGTCGAGCGCGCGGAAACTCGAGATGTTGCGCCGCACGAGCTGCTTGTCGGCGGCCATGTATGCGGGTTCGCTCTGCGCAAGCGCCGGCGCTGCGGCGACCCCTGCCGATGCCGCGAGCGCGCTCGTCATGAACGCGCGGCGGTTGATATTGTCATACGGTCGCGAAGTCATCACTTCCCATTCCTGCATTGCCTCAAAAACGCGGGGTCTATATAGAGCCCACCACTCGGTATCGCAAATCAATCCGGCGTCACCACGCCGTTTTCCGCACGACCCTGTGGTTGAAATGTGTCGCGATCCGGGCAGAATGGTCACTGTTTGCAACGATTTGGATGAACCGCATGATACGCGTTCTTGGCATGTTCCTGGCCCTTGGCCTCGGCCTCGCGGCCTGCTCCACGGGCACCACGCGGCTCGGGCCGGACGGAAAACCGGTGCCCGGCGTCTACAAGATCTCATCTTTCAGTGAGAACAAGATCACTTACCGGATGTTGGATTCGATCAACGAATTGCGGGCCGCGTCCGGCTCTCCGGCGCTGCAGCTCAATTCGCAGCTCACCGCCGCCGCCGCGACCCATTCGCGCGACATGCATGTGCAGAACCGGCCCTGGCATTTCGGCTCCGACGGCTCCTCGCCGCTCGACCGGGTCGCGCGCACCGGGTACGCGGGGGTGATGCTCGGCGAAAACATCTCCGAGACCTACGAGAGCGAACTCCAGACTTTGGCCGCCTGGATGGAGGAAAAGGACACCCGCGACGTGATCCTCGACCCCCGGGCCCGCAACATCGGGTTCGCCTGGTTCCAGGAAGACAATGGCAAGCTCTGGTGGACGCTGCTGACCGGCACCTGAGCCAGGCCGGTACGGGTGGCCGAGCGGGCGTCTGCCTACGGCAGGATGTCGATCGGCGTGCCCATCCGGATCATCCCGTAGATCTTTTCGATCTCGTCGTCGCTGACCGAGACGCAGCCGGCGGTCCAGTCCGCCCGGCCCTTGTCACGCGCCAGCACCGGCCCGCCGTGAAGGTAGATGTCACCGCCCGGATTGCGGCCCGCGGCGCGCGCCGATTGGCGATCGGCGGTGTTCGGGTAATTGATGAAGAGGGCGCGGTGATACTCGCTGCCGGGATGGCGCCAGGTGATGTAGTAGCGCCCCTCCGGCGTTTTCCCGTCGCCCTTCTCGCGCTTGGCGCCCACCGGCGCGAAGCCGAGATCGACAGGCCAGGTCGCGACCGGCGTGGATCCGCTCATCAGCACCAGCGTGCGCTGTTCCTTGAACAGGTAGACATGGGTTACGGCCGGGCCGTCATAGGGTTTCGGCCCGGACGTACAGGCTGCAAGACCGAGAAACCCGGCCAGAGTGATACCCGTTAGAAGGTGGCGCATGAGAATCGGTCGCTCGGTCTGCTCGGCCCTGCGTGATACGCGATGTTCGGGCCCGCGCATAGACCCGGGCCCCGCTACCGGCTGAACCCCGCCACCAGTTCGACATGGGTGGACCAGCGGAACTGGTCGACCACGGTGAGCCGCTCGAGCCGGAACCCGCCCGCGATGAGCAGGGCGGCATCGCGCGCGAACGTGACCGGGTTGCAGGACACGGCGGCGATCCGGGACACCTGCGCGCCCGCAAGCTCGGCGAACTGCGCCTCGGCGCCGGCGCGGGGCGGATCGATCACCACCGCGTCGAAGGGTTTGAGCTCGTCGGGCAGGAGCGGCCGGCGAAACAGGTCGCGGATCTCGGTGGTCACCCGTTTGAGCCCTTGCGCCTGCCGCCAACCCAGGTCGAGTGCGGCCAGCATCGCGGCCTCGCCCTCGACGGCGTGAACCTCGGCCGCTTCCGCGAGCGGCAGGGTGAAGGTGCCGCTGCCGGCAAACAGATCCGCCACCTTTTTCGCGCCAGCCACGGTCTCGCGGACGCCGGCCAGCAATGCCGCCTCGCCCTCTTTCGTGGCTTGCAGAAAGGCCCCCGGCGGCGGCGCGACCCGGGCGCGGCCGAAGATCTGCACGGGCGGTTCGACCAGCGCGATCGTTTCGCCCTCCCAGCTCAGGCGTGCAAGGCCATGTTGCCCGGCGAGCGTGGCAAGGGAGGTTTCGAGCTGCGGGTCGAGCGGTTTGCCGCCGGTGACCGCAACGTCGGGACCGCCATCCGAAAGCGCCACGTTGAGCCGGAGCGTCGATTTGCGCGAGGCGCCTTCAAGCACGAGCGCCTCCAGCGTGGGCATGGCGGCGAGAAGGTCGGGGTGCAGCAGGTGGCACTCTGGGATGCTGGTGATGATGTCGGATTTCGGGGCGTGGAACCCGATCAGAACCCCGCCCTTGGTCCGGCGAGCCGAGAACACCGCGCGGCGGCGGGCGCGGGCGGGGGATGTCTCTATTCCCTCCGGTTGCGCCTCGATCCCGCGGGCGGCGAGGGCTGTGCGCACGATCTGCGCCTTCCAATCGGCGACGAAGGCATCGCTCGCGTGCTGGAGCGCGCAACCGCCGCACGATTTGTAATGCGGACAGGGCGGACGCACCCGGTCGGGCGACGGCGTGAGGATCCTGGGCGCGGTGATCCGGTCGCCCGCGACCTCGCCTTCGACAACCTCGCCGGGGAGCACGCGCGCGGCGAAGACGGGGCCGGAGAATTCAGGGCTGTGCGCGATCCCGTCGCCCAGGTACCCGAGCCGCTCAATCGTGACCTGCATCGGGGCCTCCCAGGAGCTCGTCGCGGGTCAGGGTGAACCCCGACGCGATCCAGCGGTTCTCGAGCGCGGCAAGCCGGGCGCCCAGCGCGGGACCCTGATGCGCGGGCATCAGGTCGCGCGGGGCCACCGGGAAGGTGGCGGCGGCGCCGGTCGCCAACGCGTCGGACATGTCCGCGGGAACCGGCGCTTCGAGCAAGGCGGCGTTCAGCAGGACGACGTCGCGCCCCTCCTCGGCGCCAAGCCGGTAGCCGAGCTCGGCTGGCCCGGCGGTGCTTGCGATAGAAGTTCTCAAACGGTCGAGGTGCCGCGCCTCGGCCTTGGACAGACGGAGCCGGTCCATGTAATCGTCGCCACCCAGACAGGCGAGGCGGCGCATCGGGTCGGGCGAGGCGCCTGCGGTCTGTTCGTGATGCACGAGAACCGGCAAGGCACGCGCATCCGCCCCCGGCAGAACCCGGGCCAGCACGCCGCTGGCGACCATCGCCGCGACGCTCGGTCCGGGATCGGGCGCGGACAGAAGTTTTTTGATTTCGGCGCCCACACGTTCGCGCGAAAGCGTCTCTAACCCGCCGGAAAGTTCGGCAATCGCGGCCAGCGCCTCGGCGTCGAGCCCCTGCGCGGGGTCGCCGTACCACGCATGAAAGCGAAAGAACCTCAGGATACGGAGATAGTCTTCCCGGATCCGGTCCTGCGCATCGTCAATGAACCGAACCCGCCGTGCCTCGAGGTCTGGCAGCCCGCCGAGCGGATCGGCTATCTCACCCGAACGATCCGCGTAGAGCGCGTTCATGGTGAAATCGCGCCGGTGCGCGTCTTCCTCGATCGAGCCCGCATAAGCCACGACCGCGCGGCGCCCGTCAGTCTCGACGTCGCGGCGGAAGGTGGTCACCTCGAACGGCGCGCCCTCGATCACGACCGTGACGGTGCCGTGGTCGAACCCGGTCGGCACGGGATGAAACCCGGCCGCCGCGGCCAGCGCGGTCACCTGCGCCGGGGTCGCGTCGGTGGTGATGTCGATATCGGTGATCGGCGCGCCGATGAGGGCGTTGCGCACGCAGCCGCCGACGAACCAGGCCTGGTGGCCGCCAGCCTCGAGCATCGCGCAGACCGCCTGGGGTGCGGCGCCGGAGAGCCAGGCTTCGGTGATCCGGTGGGTCATTCGCCCAGCGCCTCGGCGAGCGACCGCAGGATCCGGGCGGTGGCGCCCCAGATGTAATAGGGCCCGTAGGGTACGGTGTAGTACTGCCGGCGCACACCCCGGAAAAACCGCGATTCGACGATGTAGTTGGCCGGGTCGGCGACATGGGCGAAGGGGACGGTGAACACCTCATCGACCTCGCCCGCCTCCGGCACCGGGGAGAACGGGCGGGTCGATCCGCCCGAGCACCGGGGTGACACTGAAGCTCGTCACCGTTTCATGCGGCGCCAACTGGCCCAGAACCTCGACGTGGACGGAGGGCAGGCCAATCTCTTCGCGGGCCTCGCGCAGGGCGGCGGCGGGCGCATCGGCATCGCCCGGGTCGACCTTGCCGCCAGGAAAGGCGATCTGGCCCGGGTGGTGCTTCAGGTGCGACGATCGCTTGGTGAGATAGAGACGCATACCTTGCGGCGTGTCCTCGACGGCAATCAGCACGGCCGCGCCCCAGAGCACGCGGCCTTTCGGGTGCAGATCGGGGTTGAGGTCGAAATCCGACGAGGGTGCGCCGGACCCGGTCGCGCGCCGCAACCTGTCGTAAGGGTCAGGCGTCGCCACCCGGGACCTCCCCGGCTTCGAAACCGAGCGTTGCGGGATCGAACTTGTAATGCGCGCCGCAGAACTGGCAATCCGCCGTGACGATCCCGTCTTCGGTCGTCATGTACGCGATGTCCTTGCGCGAATAGATCGACAGGCTCTGGCGCACCCGGTCGGCCGAGCAGGTACAGCCGAACTGCACCGGGTGGGGATCGAACACCCGCGGTCCGTCCTCGTGGAACAGCCGCACGAGCATCTGCGTGGGCTGGATCTCGGGGCCGGTCAACTCGTCGGGTTGCACCGATTCGAGCAGAATATTGGCCCGTGACCAGGCCTCGAACTCATCCTCGTCGGCCAACAGATCGGCCGGCGACAGCAGCCCGGCGTCGCCGGAGCCGCCCTCCTCGGTCATCCGGGGCGGAACGCCCGGCATTTTCTGCAGCATCACGCCGCCCGCACGCCAGCTGCCGTCGACCTTGTCGAAGCTGAGCGCGAACCGCGACGGCAATTGCTCGGACTGGGCGAAATAGGTCTGGGCACAATCGGCAAGCGACGTGCCGGCGATCGGCGTCAGACCGGAATAGGGCGTGGTGCCCTTGCCCTGGTCGATCAGGATCGCGAAATAGCCGTGCCCGATCTGCGGGAAGGGGTCGGCGCCCGCGTCGAGCCGGTCGGCATCGAAGCTCGCATAGGCGCGGATCAGTCCCGGGGCACCTTCCTTTGCAGGGGCGTAGTAGTCGGTGGCCACCAGCCGCGCGGGGCCATCGCCGCGGACTTGCAGGGAGAGTTTCCAGCGCAGCTTGATCGTCGGCCCGATCAACGCCGTGAGCAGGGCCGCTTCCGCCACCAGCCGCTCGACGGCGGGCGGATAATCGTGCTGCGACAGGATCTCGTCCAGTGTGCCATCGAGCCGCACGACCCGGCCGCGGATGTCGCTGCGGTCGAGCTGAAAGGGAAGGACGGTATCGTCCCAGGCGATTTTCGAACCGAGGCTCATGCAGGTTTCCCGTTGATTTCGGCCCCCGCATACTCTCTCTGGGGGGATGGGGCAACCGAAGGGGAAATCACATGATCCGGCGCTATGGTGAGGCCATCCGGCCCGGCACGGCTTACGTTCTGCGCACCGGCGCCTATGCGATCCTGCCGCGCGACGGCGGGGTATTGCTGACCCACCAGGAAACACCGGTGCCCGAGTTTCAGCTGCCCGGCGGCGGCATCGATCCCGGTGAAAGCCCACTGCGTGCGCTGCACCGCGAAGTGCTGGAGGAAACCGGCTGGCATATCGCGGCGCCGCGCCGGCTGGGCGCGTTTCGCCATTTCACCTGGATGCCGGATTACGAGATCTGGGCCGAGAAGCTCTGCCATGTCTATCTCGCGCACCCGGTGAGGTCCGCCGGTGCGCCGAGCGAACCGGCGCACATGGCCGTCTGGGCCCCCGGGACCACGGCCGTTCGCCTGGTCGCCAGCGATGGCTACCGGGCGTTTCTGCGGGACTATTTCGCCTGATCTTGCGGTCCGCGGTATTCGATCATCGCTGCCGAGAGATCGTCGGCGAATTCACCGCTGCCACGGAACCCGTCAAGATCCCAGACCAGCGCCTCGAAGAACGCGCTGCCCGAAAGGCCCGCATTGGCGTGCACGAGCCGTGCGAGCCCCTCTTCTTCGAGCATCTCACCGGCGGGATCGGCGCATTCGGTGAAACCGTCGGAATAGAACAGGAGCCGGTCGCCGGGCGCGAGCTGCAACCGCCACTGGGCGTAGTCGGCATCTTCGATCAGCCCGATCGGCATACCGTTTTCACCGTGGTAGCTGGGGGCGGCCCCGGCGCGCACCAGGACCGGATTGGGGTGCCCGCATTGGGTGATGTCTACCACGCCGGTTGCAAGGTCGAGATACCCGAGCACGATGGTGAAATAGAGCTCCGATTTCATCTCTTCGAGCATCAGGATATTGAGCAGCGTCGCCACCTCCTGCGGGGGCCGCGGGACATAACTGCCGTCGGTATCCTGAACGAGCGCGATGTTGTGCTCGGGCGCCCCGTCGGACAGGAACCCTGCGAGGCGGGCGGTCAGCAGGGCAGACGCGATCCCGTGCCCGGAGACGTCGATCGAATAGACGGCGAGCTTGCCCGCGCCCGCCATGAAGAACCCGACCAGATCACCGCCCACGTGCCCCGAGGGCTTTAAGAGCAGCGAAACCTCGGCGCTTCCGAAATCGCGATACCGCTCGCGCACCAGAGACTGCTGCATCTTGCGCGCCTCGACGAGATCGCGGTCGAGCGCATCGTAGAGCGCGCTCATTTCATTGAGCGTCGTCGTGATGAGCCGGTTTTTCTCCCTGAGTTCGCGCGTCATCTTCAGGATACGGTCGCCGGCGTGGATCCGGGCGCGCAACTCTTCGGCGCTGACCGGTTTGGTCAGGAAATCGTCGGCCCCCACATCGAGCCCGTGGGCGACGGCGCCCTTTTCGCTCTTCGAGGTGAGCAGGATGAAATAGACGTAAGTGTCGCGCGCCAGTGCCCGGACCTGGCGGCAAAGCTCGAGCCCGTCCATCCCCGGCATCATCCAGTCCGACAACACCAGATCGACGGGCGCGGCGCGCAGGATCTCCAACGCCTCTACGCCGGACCCCGCCTCGACCACGTCGAACCCCTGCCGTGCGAGTGACACCGCCACCACCCTTCGCTGCGCGCGCGAATCGTCGACCACCAGCACCCGGCGCACGGCGTCGGGGCGCCGGTCGGCACTGTGGGTGGTCGATTGCATCACGAACCCGGGCACCTGGACCCTTTCCTGCAGCGGGACGGATTGCCCCGGGACCGCAATAGGCCACCTGCGTCTAACACCCGGTTAAACCTAAAATTTTCTCGGTCCGGGTCGCGCCCCGGGACCGGTCAACCGGTTGTAAACTCAGGTGTGCGATGCTCTCTGAGAATGGAGGCGCAGATGATCGACTGGACCCGTGTACGCGAATTGAAGGACGAGATTGGCGAGGAAGATTTCGCCGAGGTCGCCGAGATGTTCATCGGCGAAGTCGAGGAGGTCATCGACCGGCTTAAAGTGAAGCCGGACCCGTCGCGGTATGAAGAAGACCTGCATTTCATCAAGTCTTCCGCGCTCAATCTCGGGTTCGCCGACCTCGCCGCGCGCTGCCAGACAGGGGAACGGCAGGCGGCGACAGGCGATGCGGGCAGTGTCGATCTCGCGGGCGTGTTTGCGAGCTACACGGCCTCGAAATCGACCTTTCTCGACGGTTAGAGCGTTACGGGGCACCAAGGCATGGCCACTACCCTGTCACGCGTTTGGCGGGCCCGGAACGGTGGCAATCCGTTTTCCTCGAAAGATTCTCGAACCGGTTCAGAGAATGAACTCGGCGACCGATTCGTTTTCCGTCACGTCGGTGTAGGAGAACCCCTTTTCATCGAGCCGCGCGAACAGGCGTTCGAAGTTTTCGGGCGCTCGGGTTTCAATCCCGATCAACACGGTGCCGAAATTGCGCGCCGATTTCTTGAGATACTCGAACCGGGCGATGTCGTCGTCGGGCCCGAGCACTTCGAGGAAATCACGCAGCGCACCTGGGCGCTGGGGGAGCCGCAGGAGGAAGTACTTCTTGAGCCCCGCATAGCGCTGGGCGCGCTCCTTCACTTCCGGCAAGCGCTCGAAATCGAAGTTGCCCCCGGAGGTCACGCAGACCACCCTTTTACCGCGGATCTCGTCGGCCAGGTCGGTCAAGGCATCGACCGACAGCGCGCCGGCTGGCTCGAGCACGATGCCCTCGACATTCAGCATGTCGAGGATGGTGACACAGATCCGGTCCTCCGGCGCGATCAGCACATGTCCGATCGGCACGTCCGCGAGCGCCTGGAAAGTCAGATCACCGACCCGGGCAACCGCGGCACCATCGACGAAGCTGTCGACATGGCTGAGCGAAATCGGATGGCCGACGGCAAGCGCGGACCGAAACGACGGCCCGCCCGCGGGCTCGACATAACGCAGCTCGACACCCGGCGCGGTCTCGGCGAGATAGCGCCGCACCCCGGCGGCAAGCCCGCCGCCGCCCACCGGCAACACGACGAGATCGGGCGGCTCGGGCATCTGGTCGAGCATCTCGACCGCAACGCTCGCCTGGCCCTCGACCACGTCGAGATCGTTGAATGGGGCAAGGAAATGCCCGCCCGCCTCGCCGCAATAGTCCTGCGAGGCAGCCAGCGTGTCGTCGAAATAGTCGCCGACCAGTCGGATCTCGATGGCGTCGCCGCCAAAGATGTTGGTCTTGTTGATCTTCTGCTGCGGGGTCGTCACCGGCATGAATATCACCGCGCGCACACCGAAATGCCGCGCCGCATAGGCCACGCCCTGGGCGTGGTTGCCCGCGGACGCGCAGACGAACAGCTCCTGCTTCGGTTTCTCCGCGAGCACCTTGCGCATCGCGTTCGAGGCGCCGCGCAGCTTGTAACTGCGCACCGGTGAGAGGTCTTCGCGCTTGAGCCATATTTCAGCGCCGAACCGCGCCGAAAGGTGATCGTTGCGCTGGAGCGGGGTTGGCGGGAACAGCTCCCTGAGTTTGCGCTCGGCGATGAGCGCCCTGTCTGCAAATCCGGTCATGGCGCCGATAGTGCCGATCCGCCGCCCGCGCGCAAGGGCCCGGATGGATCGGCGGTCAGGCGCTCCGGGTTCGGCCGGATCAGGTCGGCCTCATTTCTGCCACAACCGGATGCGTCTGTCGGGCAAACATCTGGAGGCCTCCATGAACTTGAAGAAGCCACTGTTCGCATCCCTGGCCATTGTGGCCCTCGCCGTTCCGGTCACGAGCGGCGCTATCGTGACCCTTTCGGCAAGTCCCATCCTCGCGAAAAGCAGCAACGGAAAAGGCGGCTCGGAGCGCGGTGACCGCGGCAAATCCGACCGCGGCGAGTCCGACAGGGGGAAGCCTGACAGGGGGAAGGGCGGACAAGGCGGCTCGGTTAAAGGCGGCTCGGGCCAAGGCGCCAGCGGGAACGGAAATGGAAACGGAAATGGCATTTCCGGGAGCAGCGGCAGCGGAAAACCCGCCAAGGCTGCTGCCGTGAGCCCGCCGGACCCGACCGCAACGGAGGATGTGGCGCTGCATCCCAGTGAGCTTGGCAGCATGAACGGGGCGATGAACGCCAACATCAACGCGGTGCTCGCGCATATCCGCAACGGCAACACCAACGGGCCGGTCGGCGCGCTTGCAGGCCTCGCCGTGGCCGATCACAACGCCACCGCCGCGCAGGAGGTGCTCGACAGCGCCGCCGATTTCGACACGCTGGAGGCGGCGCTCGAAGACGCGGGCTATGACAGTTTCGAGGATTACCGGGCCGCGGTCGATGACGGCGAGATCGATGCCATTGCCGAGGTCGAGGACGCGAACGCGGCCCTGGGCGATGCCGCAGGCGATGAACCACCAACCGAGGACGAAATTGCCGAGGCCGAGGCCGCCGTCGAGGCTCTGACCGACGCCGAGGCCGGCATATTCGACGCCTGGAACAAGAGCGAAGCAGCCACCGAAGACCAAAGGGCCGCCCTGCTCGAGGCCCTGCGCGCCCGGCTCGAGGCCGAAGGCGAGGCCATCGAGGACGCGATCGGCACGACCGTGGACGAGATCGCGCAGGACGAGGGCGACGAACAGGACGAGGGCGACGAAGTCGGGTCGCAGGACGATCCGGAAGACACGCCCGACGCGGGCGCCGATCCGCTGGACCCCGAAATCCAGGCGATGCTCGACGGCCTCAAGTTCTAGGCAGGGCCTTCGGACCACCGGGAAGGACGGCTTCGGCCGTCCTCTCCTGTATGAGCGACCAACGCCGTTCGCCCTTGCCCGCCCTTTGGCCAATGGATAAACCCGCGCGAGTACACTTGCTTGACGGAGAAGCCCATGTCCGCGCCGAAGAAAGTCGTGCTCGCCTATTCCGGCGGCCTCGACACCTCGATCATCCTGAAATGGCTGCAGACCGAGTACGGCTGCGAGGTGGTGACCTTCACCGCCGATCTCGGCCAGGGCGAGGAACTGGAGCCGGCGCGCGAGAAGGCGAGATGCTCGGCATCAAGCCCGAGAACATCTACATCGAGGACCTGCGCGAGGAATTCGTGCGCGACTTCGTCTTCCCGATGTTCCGCGCCAACGCGCTCTACGAAGGGCGTCTACCTGCTCGGCACCTCGATCGCCCGGCCGCTGATCGCCAAGCGCCAGATCGAGATCGCCGCCGAGACCGGCGCCGACGCGGTCTCCCACGGCGCCACCGGCAAGGGCAACGACCAGGTCCGCTTCGAGCTGCGGCTACTACGCGCTCAACCCCGACATCAAGGTCATCGCGCCGTGGCGCGAATGGGATCTCACCAGCGCGCACCGAGCTGCTCGAATTCGCCGAGAAGCACCAGATCCCGATCGCCAAGGACAAGCGCGGCGAGGCGCCGTTCTCGGTCGACGCCAACCTGCTGCACATCTCCTCCGAGGGCAAGGTGCTGGAAGACCCCGCGCGAGGAGGCGCCCGAGTACGTCTACCAGCGCACGGTCGCGCCCGAGGACGCGCCCGACAAGCCGACGATCATCGAGATCGAGCTTCGAGCAGGGCGATGCGGTCGCGATCGACGGCGAGGCGCTGTGCCCGGCGACGCTGCTGACCAGCGCTCAACGAGCTCGGCGGCGACAACGGCATCGGCCGGCTCGACCTGGTCGAGAACCGCTTCGTCGGCATGAAGTCGCGCGGCATCTACGAGACGCCGGGCGGCACCATCCTGCTCGCCGCCCACCGCGGCATCGAGCAGCATCACGCTCGACCGCGGCGCGGCGCACCTCAAGGACGAGCTGATGCCGCGCTATGCCGAGCTGATCTACAACGGCTTCTGGTTCTGCGCCCGAGCGCGAGATGCTGCAGGCGCTGATCGACAAGAGCCAGGAGCATGTCAACGGCACGGTGCGGCTCAAGCTCTACAAGGGCAACGCGCCGACGGTCGGGCGCTGGTCGCGAAGCAGTCGCTCTACTCCGAGGAGCACGTGACCTTCGAGGACGACGCGGGCGCCTACGACCAGAGCGACGCCGAGGGCTTCATCAAGCTCAACGCGCTCCGGCTCCGGCTTCTGGGGATGCGCCGCAATCGCCTGAAATAGGGACGCATGCTTGAGCGACGGGAGATCACGCGGGATACGCTACGACCGCTCCTCGGGCTCAAGCTTCGCCCCGGCCAGGAGCACCTCGTCGCGCCGAACCCCGTGACCATCGCGCAATGCGCCTATGAGCAACCGGGCGGTTACGTCTGGGGGTTGTGGGACGGCGACAACGCGGTCGGGCTTCTGGCGATGATCCACCCGCGCGAATACCCGCATATGGAAGAGGGCGACGATCTGGACGGCGCCTTCATCTGGCGCCTGATGATCGCGGCCGGCCTTCAGGGCAAGGGCTACGGCGCTGCCGCCATAACCGAGTGCCGGGCGCAGGCGCGCGATTGGGGCCTGCCCCGGGTGGCGACATCGGTGGTCGACACGCCCGACAGCAACATCGGCTTTTACGAACGGCTCGGGTTTCGGCGAACCGGCGGGATCGTCGATGACGAGATCGTCCTGTCGCGCGATGCTTGAGCGGCGGGAGATCACGCGCGAAAACCTGTCATCCCTCCTGCAGCTGACGGTCCGCCCCGATCAGGAGCACCTCGTCGCACCGAATTCGGTGACCATCGCGGAGGATGCCTACGAGGAAGGTACCTATGTCTGGGGGCTCTGGGACGGTGACACGGCCGTGGGCCTGCTCGCGCTTGCCCATCCGATTTGGGCCGAGCTCGAAGAGGGTGAAGATCCCGAAGCCGTGCACATGTGGCGACTGATGATCGCAGGAGACCAGCAGGGCAAGGGCTACGGCGCAGCGGCGGTCGCCGCATGCGTCGCGCAGACCCGCGCCTGGGGCTTTCACAAGCTCGGCACGTCCGTGGTCGATGCGCCCGACAGCAACGTCGGGTTCTACGAACGGCTCGGGTTCCGGCGCACAGGCGGATATGTCGAAGACGAGATCGCGCTCATGTGCGAGGTCTAGGCCGATTTCAGTCTCTGTTTCGGCGAGAAGCGCATCGACTTCCGCGCGCGCCGGGATCGCATCCGCCGTGCCCGGCCGCGTGACTTTGAGCGCGGCGGCGGCGGCGCCGAGGCGGAGCGCGGTGGCCCGCTCGAGCCCCTGGTCGAGCCCTGCGAGCACATAGCCGATGAAGCAATCGCCCGCGCCGGTGGTGTCGACCTGCTCGACCGGGAAAGCCGCGACCTCGGTCACCTCTCCCGTCGCCTGGTCGCGCCAGCGGGCCCCGCGCCCGCCCAGCGTGATGAGCATGTTGGGCACCGGCACCTCTTCGACCGGTATGCCCAGCGCCTGCGCCAATTGTCCCGCCTCGATCTCGTTCAGCGCGAGAAGATCGACATGCGGCAGCATCTTTTTCGCGATCTCGGGCTTGAAGGGTGCGGCCGAGTAGACCACGAACATGCCCCGCGCCCGGGCGAACTGCGCCGCTTCGGCAAGGTGCGACACCTCGGTTTGCAGCGCCAGGATGTCGCCCGGTTGCGCCTCGGCAAGTGCGGCCTCGATATTGCCGACCAGCTGCGCATAATTTGCGCCCGCAAAGGTGACGATCGAGTTCTCGCCCATTTCGTCGACCATGATGATCGCGTGGCCGGTCGCGGCCTCGGCCTTGCCCACATGCGCGACATCGACCCCGTAGCCCGACAGCCTGTCGAGCACCCAGGTGTTGTCGGCGCCGATCATCCCGATGTGATGCACTTTCGCGCCAGCCCGCGCGATGGCGACGGATTCGATTGGCGCCCTTGCCGCCCAGACCGGTCTGGTGCGAGGACGCGGGCAGGGTTTCGCCCGGCCGCGGCAGGTGCGGCAGCCGGTAGAACAGGTCAACGTTGATCGAGCCGAGGTTCCAGACTGTCATTCGCCCACCTTCGCGGCCGCCACGACCGCCATGTTGAGAATGTCGTTCGAGGTCGAGCTCGTGGAACACAGCTGGATTGGCTTTGCGACGCCCGAGAGGATCGGGCCGATCACCGTCGCACCGGCCAGTTCCTGCATCATCTTGACGGAGATCGAAGCCGAATGCCGCGCCGGCATCACCAGGATATTGGCCGGGCCGGTCAGGCGGCAGAACGGATACCGGGCCATCACCTCGGGGTTCAACGCGACATCTGCGGTCATTTCGCCGTCGTATTCGAAATCCACGCCGCGCGCGTCGAGAATGGCGGGCGCGTTGTGCATCTTCTCGGCGCGTTCCGAGACCGGGTACCCGAAGTTGGAGAAACTGGCGAAGGCCACCCGCGGCTCGATCCCGAGCGAGCGCGCGACATCGGCCGCGCGCTCGGCGATGTCGGCGAGGTCTTCTTCGCTCGGCCATTCGTGCACCAGGGTGTCGGCAACGAGCACGATGCGGCCCTTGATGAGGAGCGCGGTCACCCCGACGGCCCCGTCTTCGGCCTTGGCGTCGAAAACGTAGTTGATGTAGTCCATCACATGCGTCGACTTCCGGGTGGCCCCGGTGACCATTCCGTCGCCATGGTCATGCGCCAGCATCAGAGCCGCAAACACATGCCGGTCGCGCGCCGCGAGCCGGTGAACATCGGACTGGTCGTAACCTTGACGTTGCAAACGCTCGTAGAGGAACGCCTTGTAGGTTTCGAGATGCTCGGTTTTGGCCGCATTGGTGACCTCCAGCTCGGACACGGCATCGCCGAGCCCGACCGCTTCCAGCTTCAGTTTCACGTCCTCGTCGCGCCCGACCACGATTGCCTTTCCGAAATTGTTCCGCTGGTAGGCGACCGCCGCGCGCAGCACGTGCGGATCGTCGCCCTCGGCAAAGATCATTCGTCGCCTGTGCGCCGCGCGCCTTGGCATTGAGCGAGCGCAGGACCGGGTAGGTCGGATCGAGCCGCGCCTTGAGGTTGGCGGTGTAACGCTCCATGTCGATGATCGGCCGCCGCGCGACGCCGCTGTCCATGCCCGCCTTCGCGACCGCCGGCGGAATCGTGTAGATCAGCCGCGGATCGAACGGCGTCGGGATGATGTAGTCGCGCCCGAAGGTGAGCTTTTTGCCATAGGCGACCGCGACCTCGTCCGGCACGTCTTCGCGGGCCAGATCGGCCAGCGCCTCGGCGCCGGCGATCTTCATCTCGTCGTTGATCGCGCGGGCGTGGATATCGAGCGCGCCGCGGAAGAGGTAGGGAAAGCCGAGCACGTTGTTGACCTGGTTCGGATAGTCCGACCGGCCCGGTGGCCATGATCGCATCGGTCGCGCACCTCGTGCGGCCTCTTCCGGCGTGATCTCGGGATCGGGGTTGGCCATGGCGAAGATGATCGGCTCCGTCGGCCATCGACTGCGACCATCTCCGGCGTCACCGCGCCCTTGACCGAGACGCCGAGGAAGACGTCGGCGCCGTCCATCGCCTCTTCCAGCGTGCGCGCGTTCGGTCTCGGCCGCATGGGCCGACTTCCACTGGTTCATGCCCTCGTTCGCGGCCCTGGTAGATGACGCCGCGGGTATCGCAGATGATGCAGTTGCTCGTGCGCGCACGCCCATCGCCTTGATCAGCTCGACGCAGGCGATCCCGGCCGCGCCGGCGCCGTTGAGCACCATCTTGCACGTCCTCGATCTTCTTGCCGGTCATGCGCAGCGCGTTGATGAGCCCGGCGGCGGTGATGATCGCGGTGCCGTGCTGGTCGTCGTGGAAGACCGGAATGTCCATCTGCTCCTTGAGGCGCTGCTCGATGATGAAGCACTCCGGCGCCTTGATGTCTTCCAGGTTGATGCCGCCGAAGGTCGGCTCCAGTCAGCGCACGCAGTTGATGAATCTCGTCCGGTCCTCGGTGTCGACCTCGAGATCGATGACGTCGATGTCGGCGAACCGCTTGAACAGCACCGCCTTGCCTTCCATCACCGGCTTGGACGCCAGCGGCGCCGAGATTGCCCAGGCCCAGAACCGCGGTGCCGTTGGAGATCACGGCGACCATGTTGCCCTTGTCGGTGTAGTCGTAGATCGTCTCCGGCGTTGCCGCGATGGCCTCAGGCACGGCACCGCGACGCCGGGCGAATAGGCCAGGCTCAGATCGCGCTGGGTGGTCAGCGGCTTGGTCGGCGTGACGTCGAACTTGCCCGGGCGCGGATCGTGGTGATAGGCGAGCGCCTCTTCGGGAGTGATCTTCTGCTGGGCCATTGGGTGTCTTTCGCTCAAGGAGTGATCCAACGTTGATAGCTGGCCGCCGGGACCCCCTCAACACCATTGCGGACATGGAAACGATGTTCGCGCCAAGTGGCGGGCAGAATTCGGGTGTATCCGGTCCGCGACGGGTCTAGGTTGCACGTGAAAACGGAGGTTGTCTCGTGGCACACAAAATCCTTCTGACCGGCGGCGCCGGTTACATCGGGTCTCATACGTTCGTCGAACTTGCGGCGGCGGGATACGACGTCGTCATTCTCGACAATTTTTCCAATTCGCGGCCCGATGTGCTCGACCGGCTCGAGGTCATCACCGGCGCGCCGGTGACCTGCTACACCGGCGACGTGCGTGACCGCGCCCTGCTCGACCGGATCTTCGCCGAGCAGGAGATTTCCGCGGTCATCCACTTCGCCGCCCTGAAAGCGGTCGGTGAAAGCGCCCAGATCCCGCTCGAGTACATCCAGACCAATGTCGGCGGGCTGCTGACCCTGCTCGAAGCGATGAAGGCCGCCGGCGTCTGGCGCCTGGTGTTTTCCTCCTCCGCCACGGTCTACGGTGATCCGGAGACCCTGCCGGTGCCCGAGACCGCGCCGCGCAGCTACACCAACCCTTACGGCTTCACCAAGCTGGCCTGCGAACAGATCCTCGAACAGGTCGGCGCCGCGGATGGGCGCTGGACCTTCGGGATCTTGCGCTATTTCAACCCGGTCGGCGCCCACGACACCGGCCTGATCGGCGAAGACCCGAACGGCCTGCCCAACAACCTCATGCCCTATATCGCCAAGGTGGCCACCGGCGAGCTCGAAAAACTCTCGGTTTTCGGCAACGATTACGACACGCCGGACGGCACCGGCGTGCGCGACTACATCCACGTGGTCGACCTCGCGCGCGGGCACGTGCAATCGGTGGATGCGCTGATCGGCACCGGCGAAAGCCACACCGTCAACCTCGGCACCGGCCACGGCAACTCGGTCATGGAATTGCTGAAGGCCTATGAGAAGGCCTGCGGCCACGCGCTTGCTTACGTCGTCGCGCCGCGCCGCGCGGGAGATGTCGCCAGCACCTACGCGGATCCGACGAAGGCCGGCGAGATCCTCGGCTTCGCGGCGGAGCGCGACCTCGACAACATGTGCGAGACGAGCTGGAACTGGGTGTCGCGGCGCAAGAATGCGACGTAGCCGGGCCCACCGGATTCCCCTGCGCCCCGAAACCTTCTAGATTGGCGCGAACGTACCCGGGGGGGACATCGTGGCTGCCAATTCCAATTCCGTCACGCCGATGATGGCGCAATATCTGGAGATCAAGGCGGGCATCCGGACGCGCTGCTGTTCTACCGGATGGGCGATTTCTACGAGCTGTTCTTCGACGACGCGGTGGCCGCGGCCGCAGGCGCTCGACATCGCGCTGACCAAGCGCGGCAAGCATCTCGGCGAGGACATCCCGATGTGCGGCGTGCCGGTGCATGCCGCCGACGGATATCTGCAGACCCTGATCCGCAAGGGCTTCCGTGTCGCCGTCTGCGAGCAGATGGAAGACCCGGCCGAGGCGAAGAAGCGCGGCTCCAAATCGGTGGTCAAGCGCGACGTGGTGCGCCTCGTGACCCCCGGCACGCTCACCGAAGACAGCCTGCTCGATGCGCGCCGCCACAACTTCCTCGCCGCCTTTGCCGATGTGCGCGGCGAGGCGCGCTCGCCTGGGTCGACATCTCGACCGGCGCGCTTCGGGTGATGCCCTGCACGCCTGCGCGTCTTGGCCCGGAGCTGGCCCGGCTCGCGCCGCGCGAAGTGGTCTGTTCGAACGAGGGTGCGGAGGCGGATTGCGTCCGGAATAGTCGACTGAAATGGGCGCGGCCATCACCGCCGCTCGGCCGCGCCGCCTTCGACAGCACCGGGGCCTCGACACGTCTGCAGGACCTCTACGGTGTCGGCTCGCTCGATGCCTTCGGCGCCTTCAGCCGCGCCGGAGCTGGCGCGCTCGGCGCCATCGTCGACTATCTCGAGATCACCCAGAAGGGCAGCCTGCCGCTGCTGCGCCCGCCGGTGCGCGAAAGCGCCGACGCGGTCGATGCAGATCGACGCCGCCACGCGGCGCAACCTCGAACTGACCCACGCCCTGTCCGGCGGGCGGGACGGGTCGCTGCTCGCCACCATCGACCGGACCGTCACCGCCGGCGGCGCGCGGCTGCTCGAACGCCGGATCTCCAGCCCGTCGCGCGACCAGGCCACCGTGACCCGCCGACTCGATGCCGTCGCTTTCCTGCTGGAACACGCCGGCCTGCGCGACAGCTTGCGGGACTCCTTGCGCAAGACCCCGGACATCGACCGCGCGCTCTCGCGCTTGTCGCTCGACCGCGGCGGCCCGCGCGACCTCACCGCGATCCGCGATGGGCTCGACGCGGCCGGGGTCATCGCCGCGGCGCTCGACATCCGCCGATACTGCCCGAAAACCTGCGCCAAGGCTGGCCGCCTCCTCGTCGGCCACGACGCGCTGCGCGATCTGCTCGATCAGGCCCTCGTCGCCGAGCCGCCGCTTGATGGCGCGCGACGGTGGGTTCATCGCGGCGGGCTACGACGACGACCTCGACGAGGCGCGCAAACTGCGCGACGAAGGCCGCGGTGTGATCGCCGGGATGCAGGCCGACTACGCCAGTGCCGCCGGAATCCAGAGCCTCAAGATCAAGCACAACAACGTGCTCGGCTATTTCATCGAGACGACGGCGACCCATGCCGACAAGATGCTGTCCCCGCCCCTCAATGAGCGTTTCATCCACCGCCAGACCACCGCCAACGCGGTCCGGTTCACGACCGTCGAACTGAGCGAGATGGAGACCCGGATCCTCAACGCCGGGAACCGGGCGCTCGAGATCGAAATGCGTCTCTATTCCACCTTGAAACGCGCCATTCTTGATTGTGCGACACAGCTTGGTCGAGACAGCCCGCGCGCTTGCCGGGATCGATGTCTCCTCTGCCCTCGCCGAGCTCGCCGCCACCGAGGAGTGGTGCCGGCCCGAGGTCGAGGAATCACGCGCCTTCGAGATCGCGGGCGGGCGTCATCCGGTGGTCGAGCGGGCCTTGCGCGCGCAGGGCGGCGCGCCATTCATCGCCAACGATTGCGCGCTTGCGGATGGCGCCGAGGGCGCCGACATCTGGCTGCTGACCGGCCCGAACATGGCGGGCAAATCGACCTTCCTCCGGCAGAACGCGCTGATCGCGATGCTGGCGCAGACGGGCAGTTTCGTGCCGGCGAAATCCGCCCATATCGGGCTCGTCATCGCAGCTCTTCTGCCGCGTCGGCGCGTCGGACGATCTCGCGCGCGGCCGCTCGACCTTCATGGTCGAGATGGTCGAAACCGCGGCGATCCTCAACCAGGCCGACGAGCGCGCGCTGGTGATTCTCGACGAGATCGGCCGCGGCACGGCGACCTATGACGGGCTTTCGATCGCCTGGGCGACGCTGGAACACCTGCACGAGGTCAACCGCTGCCGCGCTCTGTTCGCCACCCATTACCACGAGCTGACCGCGCTTGCGGGCAGCCTCGACGGGCTCGACAACGCCACCATGCGCGGTGAAGGAATGGGAGGGCGACGTGATCTTCCTGCACGAGGTGCGCAGAGGGCGCTGCCGACCGATCCTACGGGGTGCAGGTGGCGAAGCTGGCCGGGCTTCCCGCGTCGGTGGTCGAGCGCGCGCGGGTGGTGCTCGAATGCGCTGGAAAAGGGCGAACGCGAGGGCGGACGAGGCGAAAGGCGCTGATCGACGATCTGCCGCTGTTCGCGGCGACCCCGCGCCGGCGCCTCGCGCCGCCAGCCCCTCGCCGGTCACCGACCGTCTATCGGACTCACCCCGACGAACTCACCCCGCGCGAAGCCCTCGACCTGCTCTACGAGCTCAATCCCTGTCCGAGACCTGATTTCCTGGAACAGGACGCCGGGGCCGTCCCTGGTTGCGCCGTTGGTCCAAGCGACCAACGGACGGCGGGGTGCACCACAGCCGGTCGGATTGCGAAAGCAATTCGAGATCAGCCCGGTGTCGACGACACGCCCACCTGCGCCGGCCGAAGCAGCCGGTCGTGCAGCATGAAGCCTTCGGCCATCACCTGAATGATGTCGCCCGCCTTGGTCCCCGGCACCGGCGCCTCGAACATGGCTTCGTGCATCTGCGGATCGAACCGGTCGCCAATTTCCGGGGCAACCTTGGTGATCCCGTGCTTCTGGAAGATGTTCAACAGCTCGCGCATGGTGAGCTCTACACCCTCGATCAGCCCGCCGGCCTGGTCGCGCATGTCTTCGGGCACCGATTCGAGCGCCCGGCTGAGGTTGTCGTAGACCGGCAACATGTCGCGCGCGAGCTTGGAGCCGCCGTAGTTCTCGGCCTCGCGCCGGTCGCGCTCGGAGCGCTTGCGGAAGTTTTCCGCGTCGGCCAGCGCGCGCATGAACTGGTCGCGCAGCTCGTCGCGTTCCGCGGTGAGCGCGGCAATCTCGTCGTGGTCGGCTCCGGTGTCGAGCTCGGTCAGGTCGATGTGTAGATCTTCGCTGCCCGGCTCCTGCTCACCCATGATTTCCTCGATCGCCGCCTCGACGTCGGAAAGCTCGTCAGATTTCTTCTTCGCGTCTGCCATGTCCTTACCCTTTACCCCCGGTCGGAGATCATCCTCCCGACCAGTTGCGCCGTGTAGTCGACGATCGGAACGATACGGCCATAGTTCAGCCGCGTCGGCCCGATCACACCCACGGCACCGATGATCTTTCGGTCCGCGTTCATATAGGGAGAGACCACCAGAGAGGAACCGGAAAGTGAAAAAAGCTTGTTTTCCGAGCCGATGAAAATGCGCACACCGTCACCGGTTTCGGCCAGTTCGAGGAATTCGGCGATATCGCGCTTGCGCTCGAGGTCGTCGAACAGCCGGCGGATGCGCTCCACGTCGGCCGGCTCGCCGCCCGCCTCGATGAGATTCGCCCGGCCCCGCACGATCAGCCGCTCATGCGAATCGCCCTCGTCGGACCACAGGGCCTGGCCCGCGTCGATCATGCTCTGCGCGAGTGTGTCGAGCTCCGCGCGCCGTGCCTTGATCTCGGTCGAGATCGCGTTGCGCAGCTCACCGATACTGCGCCCCTCGGCGACGGCATTGACGAAATTCGCGGCCTCCCGCATCGACGACGGGGTCTGGCCCGGCGGCGGCGTGAACAGCCTGTTCTCGACATGACCGTCGGCAAAGACGATCACCGCCATCGCACGGTCGGCCGCAAGGGGCACGAACTCGATATGGCTGACCGGCGCCTCGTCGTGCTTGGGCGTCAGCACCAGGCTCGCGCCTTCGGTGATCCCCGAGAGCGCCGCACCGACGCGGTCCATCAGCGGCCCGACTTCGGCGCTGTTGGAACTCACCGTCGCGTCGATCTTTTCCCGGTCGCCCTGGGTGAGGTCGGTCACTTCGAGGAAGCCGTCGACGAACATCCGCAGGCCGATCTCGGTCGGCACCCGTCCTGCCGAGACATGCGGCGCGCCGAGCAGGCCCATCAACTCGAGGTCCTGCATCACGTTGCGCACCGTGGCCGCCGAGACCTTTTCGGTCATCGCGCGGGTCAGCGTGCGTGAGCCCACCGGTTCGCCGGTGTCGAGATACGCCTCGACCAGCCGCCGGAACACCTCCCGCGATCTCTGGTTCAACTCTTCGGAGCAAGGGGCTTCCCGTCATCTGCTCTACCGGCCTTGAGGCTTGCGTTTTGCGGGGCACCGTCGAGACTTATCCCCAAACTCACGAGGAAGGAAGTGCCATGCGCCCGTCTGGTCGGAATGTAGATGAAATGCGCCCGATTACAATCGAGGTCGGCGCGACCAAACACGCCGAAGGGTCCTGCATGATCAAGATCGGCGACACCCATGTGCTGTGCACCGCGACGCTCGAAGAGCGGGTGCCGCCGTTTCTGCGCAACTCCGGCCAGGGCTGGGTGACCGCGGAATACGGCATGCTGCCGCGCGCGACCCACACGCGGATGCGCCGCGAGGCGGCCGTCGGCAAGCAGGGCGGCCGCACCGTCGAGATCCAGCGCCTGATCGGCCGGTCCTTGCGCGCCGGTGTCGACCGCCAGGCGCTTGGGTGAGCGGCAGATCACTGTCGACTGCGACGTGATCCAGGCCGATGGCGGAACCCGCTGCGCCGCGATCACCGGCGGCTGGGTCGCACTGCGCATTGCCGTCAACAGGTTGCTCAAGGCGGGTGACATCGTCACCGATCCGCTGGCCAGCGCCGTTGCCGCGGTGTCCTGCGGGATCTACGCCGGACAGCCGATTCTCGACCTCGATTACCCGGAGGACAGCGAAGCGGGTGTGGACGGCAACTTCGTCATGACCGGCACCGGCCGGCTGATCGAAGTGCAGATGTCGGCCGAAGGCGCGACTTTCACCCATGACCAGATGTCCGAGTTGATGGCGCTGGCCGACAAAGGTGTGACCGAACTGGTCGCCGCGCAGAAAGCCGCTGTCGCATGACACGGAAGTTCGACGGCGAAAAGCTCGTCATCGCCACCCACAACAAGGGCAAGCTGCGCGAAATCGGCGACCTGCTCGCGCCGTTTGGAGTGACGGTGGTTTCCGCAGCCGAGCTTGGGCTCGACGAACCGGAGGAAACCGAGGACACCTTCGCCGGAAATGCCCGGATCAAGGCGCATTACGCTGCAACAGAGACGGGTTTGCCCGCGCTTTCGGATGACAGCGGCATCATGGTCGACGCGCTGGACGGTGACCCGGGCGTCTACACCGCCGACTGGGCCGAAACCGCCAATGGCCGTGATTTCGTCATGGCGATGACCAAGGTCTGGACCTTGCTCGAAGAACGGAACGCACCGGAGCCGCGCAGCGCCGCGTTTTACGCGACGCTCTGCCTCGCCTGGCCGGATGGGCATGACGAGATCTTCGAGGGCCGCGTACCCGGACGGGTCGTCTGGCCGATGCGCGGCGAAAACGGGTTCGGCTTCGACCCCATCTTCCTGCCGGACGGCGAGACGGAGACCTTCGGCGAAATGGACCCCGCCCGCAAACACGCGATGAGCCACCGGGCGCGTGCCTTTGCGAAACTCGTCGAGACCTGCTTTGGCTGAGACCGCACCGGACGGCGGGTTCGGTCTCTACATCCATTGGCCGTTTTGCGCGTCGAAATGCCCGTACTGCGATTTCAACTCGCATGTGACGGCAAGCATCGACACGGACGCATGGCGCGCCGCCTATCTTTCCGAACTGGACCGCTACGGGGCTGAGACCGCCGGACGCGTACTGAATGCGGTCTACTTCGGCGGCGGCACGCCGTCGCTGATGGAGCCCGCGCTGGTCGGCGCGCTACTCGACCGGCTGGGCACACATTGGCGGTTCGCCAACGACCTGGAAGTGACCCTCGAGGCCAATCCGGGCTCGGTCGAGGCCGAGCGGTTCGCCGGTTATCGCGCCGGCGGGGTGAACCGGCTGTCGATGGGGTTCCAGGCGCTGAACGACGCCGATCTGAAAGCGCTCGGGCGGCTGCACAGTGTGTCCGAGTCGTCGGTGGCGCTGGACATCGCCCGCGCCCATTTTACCCGGGTAAATTTCGATCTGATCTACGCCCGACAGGACCAGAGCCTGACGCAGTGGGACACGGAATTGCACCGCGCCCTCGCGCTCGGGCCCGATCATCTCTCGCTCTACCAGCTCACGATCGAACCGGGCACGGCCTTCGGCGACCGTTTCGCGCGCGGCGGCTTGCGGGGCCTGCCGGAAGAAGACCTGGCCGCCGACATGTATTTCCTGACCCAGGACATCTGCGAGGCCGCCGGGCTGCCTGCCTACGAAGTCTCTAACCATGCGTTATCCGGTCGAGGAGTTGCGCCATAACCTGATCTATTGGCGCGGCGGCGATTGGGTCGGGATCGGCCCCGGTGCGCATGGTCGCCTTACGCTCGGCGGGCACCGATTTGCGACCTGGACCGAGTTGAGCCCTGCCAAATGGCTAACAGCGGTGAAGGACGGACTGAGCGGAGAGGCGGGGCGCTCACGGCTCTCGGCGCGCGATCACGCCGGGGAATACCTGATGATGTCGCTGCGCACCGCCGAAGGGCTCGACCTCGCGCGCTTTACGTCGATTGCGGGCGCGGGATTGGACCTTGAGAAGGTGGAGACGCTGAAGGCGCATGAGCTCGCCGTCGAATCATCGGGACGGCTGATCGCGACCCGCGCGGGCCGGGCCGTTCTCAATGCGCTCGTCGCCGATCTCCTGCCGGACTGATCAGCCGCCCAGCTTGCGGCAGATGTCGTCGAGCTCCTCGAGGGTTTCAGTAGCGAATCGTCACGGCGCCGGATTCCTGCCCCGGCTTGTGATC
>CAVWAE010000023.1:0-23760 GCA_963752895.1 uncultured Alphaproteobacteria bacterium | reverse complement strand
GACAGCGTCCGGGAACCGGCCGAGATCGCCCGCATAGGCGTCGACCACGTAGGCGAGCATCGCGTCGCGCCGCTCACTCTCGTGGAAGCTCAGCATTTCGCTGATGCTGCGGGTCTCGCAGAACGGGTAAAAGAGGTACTCGGCGTTGTAGCAATAGTAGAGCCAGGTCTCCGGCGCCGCCGCGATCACCGCGTTGACGGCCCGGTCCAGCCCGCTGGGAGCCGTCACATCGTAGTCGACCCAGTGGAGCCCGTCCTCGATGCCGCCCCCAAAGTCGCCCGACAGGGCGATCTCGGCGGGCGCGAACACCACCAGCTGACCGAACCCGAGGTCGCGGTGGTAGCGGATCGTGCTGTCGACCTCGACGAGATCCTCGACGAAGATCATCGCCACCGGCCCCTGGGCCAGTGCCGCACGGCCCTCGGCGAGGAAGTTTTCTAGTGACCCGTAGCGCATCTCTGCCTCTGTGCCCTTATCGGGCCTTGGCGGGAGACTCCCCCATCCCGCGCGCCATTGCAACACCTGGCCGGCGCTGCGGTCGCAGGCGCGCGGACGTTGCAGGCAGGGGGCCGATCGGGTATGACCCCGGCCTGATCTTTCGGGGAACACGCCAATGGCCGAAACGAAGAAACTCTTCATCCGCACCTATGGCTGCCAGATGAACGTCTACGACAGCGAGCGCATGGCCGAGGCGCTGGGCGGCGAGGGCTATGTCGAGACCGACACGCCCGACGACGCCGACATGGTCATGCTCAACACCTGCCACATCCGCGAAAAGGCGGCCGAGAAGGTCTATTCCGAGCTTGGCCGCTACAAGGCGCTGAAGGCCGGCGAAGCCGGAGCTCAAGATCGGCGTCGCCGGCTGCGTCGCCCAGGCCGAGGGCGACGAGATCATCGCCCGCCGCCGATGGTCGACCTCGTGGTCGGCCCGCAGACCTATCACCGCCTGCCGGAGATGGTGGAGAAAGCCGGGCAGGGCGAAAGGTGGTCGACACCGAATTTCCGGCCGAAGACAAGTTCGACGAGTTGCGAGACCGCCCGAAGGCCAAGCATGGCCCCACCGCCTTCCTGACCGTCCAGGAAGGCTGCGACAAGTTCTGCACCTTCTGCGTCGTGCCCTACACGCGCGGCGCCGAGGTGTCGCGTCCCGCGGCGCGCATCCTCGCCGAGGCGCGCGACCTGGTCGCGCGCGGGGTGCGCGAGATCACCCTGCTGGGCCAGAACGTCAACGCCTATCACGGCGCCGGCCCCGACGACCGCGGGGGCGGCGACTGGTCGCTCGCCCGGCTGATCCGGGCGCTTGCGAAGATCGACGGGCTCGCCCGGATCCGCTACACGACCTCGCATCCCAACGACATGTCGGACGACCTGATCGCCGCCCACGGCGAGGTCGACAAGCTGATGCCCTACCTGCACCTGCCGGTGCAATCCGGCTCCGACCGGATCCTGAAGCGGATGAACCGGCGCCACACGGCCGAGGAATATCTGCGGCTGATCGAGCGTATCCGCGCGGCCCGGCCCGACATCCTGATCTCGGGCGATTTCATCATCGGTTTCCCGGAAGAGACCGAGGCCGACTTCGAAGAGACCATGGATCTGATCCGCGCCGTCCACTACGGCCAGGCCTATTCATTCAAATACTCGCCGAGGCCCGGCACGCCCGCAGCCGAACGGCCCCAGGTCGACCCGGCTGCCGCCGCCGACCGGCTCGCGCGCCTGCAGGCGCTGATCACCGCCCAGGCGGGGCAGGTGATGGCAACGATGGTCGGGCGCGAGGTCGGGGTCCTGTTCGAAAAGCCCGGGCGGATGCCGGGGCAGATGGCCGGCAAGTCGGACCACCTGCACGCGGTGCACGTCGAGGCCGAGGGCATCGCGCCCGGCGCGCTTGCGCGGGTGAGAATCACCCAGGCGGGGCCCAACTCACTCGCCGGAGAAATTGCCTGATTCCCTCCATTCATCACGAATAAGCCCGAGATTGGCGCGGTTCTTGACGTGATTGATGTGAAAAAACGAACATTTTGTCGATATGTTCGCTACAGTTAGATGAATTACACATATAGAACATTTACAGCGCTCGCGGCAGCGCTGTACTTTCCCCGCATGCTGCACATCGTCGCTCTGCTGCGACCGAATTGGGGGAGACCATCGTGCAAAAACGAATGTTTCATTGGCTGGTAACAGGCGGTTTCGCGCTCGCACTCGCGCTGGCCAGCGTCGTCGCCAATCCATGGCCAGCCGCTGCGCAAGAAAACTCGGTGATCGCCGGCAAGATCGACTGGGGTCTCTGGATCGACCCGGACGGCTGCATGCATTGGTGGTCCGACGGCGGGCTCGAAGGCTACATGACCCCGCGCCGCGATCCGAAGACCGGGCGCCACATGTGCCTCAGCCGCAAGACCTGCGCCGTGCCGAGCACCGACAAGCTGTTCGCCGGCGAAACCGCCATCCTCACCGCAGGGGGGCAGGCTTGGTTGCAGCAGTTCTTCGCCAAGAAAGGGGCCATCGCATACGCGGTCTATGGCCATACCGACAAGCGCGGATCGAGCCAGTACAGCAAGCGCCTGTCGCAAAGCCGGGCCGATGCCGTGGCGGCCATCGCCCGCACCTCCGGCGCGACGATCGAACGAGTGGTGGGCCTGGGCGACAGCCGCCCGGTCGCCCGAAACGACTCGCCTGCACAAATGCAGAAGAACCGCCGCGTCGAAATCATCTGCTTCAGGTACCCGTAATGAACCGCAAATTCATCGCCCTCGCCATCGTCGTGCCCATCGTCCTGTCCGGGTGCCACTCCACGAGATACACCCCCGGCAACCCCAAGCTCATCGCCCGCGACCGCGACAGCTGGTCCGGGGACGAGTCCGGCCCGCGCAACGGTATTGCCGCGCTGGCGGTCACGCCGGACGGTTGCCAGGCTTGGATCATGGATGACGGGCTCGAAGGCTATGCCACGGCCCGGTCCGACCCGCGCACCGGCCTTCCGATCTGTTCGGACCGGATCCCGCCGGGGTCGGTGATCGGCCGACATACGGTTTCGAACGACATCCCGGACTTCCTGCCCTGACGGGCGCTTCTTCGACCGCATCGAAATTGGCCGCGGGCGCTGCCCCCGTGGCCATTTTTGTACCAATCGCGTGAAATCTGCCCCCCATATCTTGCGTGTTCCGGGCGGCCTGTGCACCATCCGCGTACGGGCAGTCATTTCACGGAGCAAATCTTGGGCATAGATGCGTTGAGCACCCCGCCGACAACCGAAACCAGCGACGAAACACTCCTCGAGTTTCCCGACAACCGGCTGCTGATCGACCTCTGTGGTCAGTTCGACCGCAATCTCGCCCAGATAGAGCACCAGCTCGAAGTGCAGATCCTGCGCCGCGGCAACCAGATCAGGGTCCACGGCGACCCGCTGGCGCGGGCCCAGGCCGATGCCGTGCTGCAGGCGCTCTACGAACGGCTCGAGAGCGGGCGCCCGATCGAGGCGGGCGACATCGATGGCGAGATCCGCCTTGGTGGCACTGGCGGCGGTGCCGAAGAACGGACCCTGGCCGGCGACCAGATGGAACTGTTCAAGGCCGGCAAGATCGAGATCAAGACCCGCAAGAAACTGGTCGTGCCGCGCACCGAGGCGCAATCGGCCTACGTGCGCAGCCTGTTCGAGAAGGAACTCGCCTTCGGCATCGGCCCCGCCGGCACCGGCAAGACCTATCTCGCCGTCGCGGTCGGCGTGAACATGTTCATCGGCGGCCATGTCGACCGGATCATCCTGTCGCGCCCCGCGGTCGAGGCGGGCGAAAAACTCGGCTACCTGCCGGGCGACATGAAGGACAAGGTCGATCCCTACATGCAGCCGCTCTACGACGCGCTGAACGATTTCCTGCCCGGCAAGCAGGTGGCCAAGCTGATCGAGGAAAAGCGCATCGAGATCGCGCCTTTGGCGTTCATGCGCGGGCGCACGCTGGCGAACGCCTTCGTCGTGCTCGACGAGGCCCAGAACGCCACGACGATGCAGATGAAGATGTTCCTCACCCGGCTCGGCGAGGGCAGCCGCATGGTCATCACCGGCGACCGGTCGCAGGTGGACCTGCCGCGCGGGGTGTTCTCGGGGCTGCACGATGCGGAAAAGCTTCTCAAGGGCATCGACGACATCGCTTTCAACTACTTCACCTCGAAGGACGTGGTGCGCCATCCGCTGGTCGCCAAGATCATCGACGCCTACGATGGGGCGGACCCGGCCCAGTGAGCGGCAAGGCCGGGGGCCGGCCCCCCGGACCCCGCGAGGTATTTCCGGACCAAAGAAGAAGTTGGACGTGAGAAGAGACGCGGCAAGTATTATTGGTGACGCGGAACTGCTTTTTCGCGAGATCGCACGAACCTGCAACCTCCGCGCCGAATGGGTTCAACCGGACGTCGAAGGCGGGTGGTGCCGGATTCGGGCGCAGGATGACCTTGCCTTCGACTGCACGCTTCAGGTGGTGAATGATGATGAACTCTGGTTCAGTGTCGGCGGCTTTTTCACCTTGTCCCGCTTCCCGTTCCCGGGGGTGGGACCTGACTTCCGGCAGGCGGTTGCCGGTTTCCTTTCCGGGCAATCGCGGATTCGCATGTGCAGGGGGCATGCGTTCCTGGAGCGTCCAGCCGGCGAGGGTTGGAAAATCGAGGCGCGGTACTCCGGGCTGCGTTGGTATGGCTGGCGCGAAAGGATCGTTTTCAGTGACGGAGAACGGGTCGCGTGAGTGTTGATCTGGTCATCGAAGACGACCGCTGGCAAGAGGCGGGGCTGGCGGCTCTGGCCGAACGGGCCTGCGCGGCAGCATTTGGGCACCTCGGCATCGTCGGGGCCGAGATCAGCCTGCTCGCCTGTGACGACGCCCGTATCGCCGAACTGAATGCCGATTTCCGGGGAAAGCCGACCCCCACCAACGTGCTCTCCTGGCCCTCCGAAGAGCGCGGCGCATCCGAGCCGGGGGGAATGCCCCTTCCGCCGGTCGACCTTGAGCTTGGCGATATCGCCATCGCCTGGGAGACCTGCGTGCGCGAGGCGAAAACGGCGGGCACGCCTTTTGCCGACCACGTCAGTCACCTTCTCGTGCACGGAACCCTACATTTGTTGGGATATGACCACATCGACGACACAGATGCAGGGCTCATGGAAGCGCTTGAGGTGGAAATACTTGGCAAGTTGGGTATTGCCGACCCATATGGGGAAACGGGTGCGTAACGTGCCCGCCCCTGAACAGACACCACTGGAAGGACAGATGGGAGACATGAGCGAAGGTTCCCCTGACGCAGCGCTCGGCGCGCAGGAGGAAAGTGAGAGTAGGCCGGCCGGTATTTTCGGTCGATTGATCGGGGCGTTGAGCCCGACAGAGGGCGACGAGGCGGCGGTGCCGATCCCGGCGCTTTCGGGCGAGTTCGCCTCCATCCCCGCGCCGGGGATTTTGAACCTGCGCCGGATGCGCGTCGAGGACGTGATGCTGCCCAAGGCGGAGATCGTCTCGGTCGCCGAGGAGATTTCCAAGGACGACCTGGTCGAGGTGTTCCGCTCCTCGGGCCTCAGCCGTCTGCCGGTGTTTCGCGGCACGCTCGACAGCCCGGCGGGCCTGGTGCACCTGAAAGACCTCGCGCTGCAGCACGGGTTCAACGGCGACAAGAGCAAGGATTTCGAGATTGAAAAACTCGTGCGCCCGCTGCTGTTCGCGCCGCCCTCGATGCCGATCGGCGTGCTGCTTCAGAAGATGCAGACCGAGCGCACCCACATGGCGCTGGTGATCGACGAATATGGCGGCGTCGACGGGCTGGTGACCATCGAGGACCTGATCGAACAGGTGATCGGCGAGATCGAGGACGAGCACGACCTTGAGGAAGGCGCGCTCTGGGCGCTCGAGAAGCCGGGCAGCTACCTCGCCGAGGCGCGCGCGCCGCTCGAGGAATTCGAGGCCGAGTCCGGGTTGAAACTGCGCGGCTACGACGAGGACGACGAGGAAATCGATACCCTGGGCGGGGTCGTCTTCCTCTATGCCGGACACGTGCCCGCGCGCGGCGAGGTGATCGACCATCCCAGCGGCTGCGAGTTCGAAGTGGTCGATGCCGACCCGCGCCGGATCAAGCGTCTGCGCGTGCGCATGCCCGCGACCGGGGCGGATGCCGGCTGACCACGCCCCCGGCGGCCCGCGCGGCCAGCCCGCCCGGGCGCGCCTGCCCGACTGGGTCGAACGTCGACCCGGACGGGCGCTGGCGGCCGGAGGCCTTGCCGGGCTCATCGCCGGGTTCGGACAGGCGCCGTTCAACCTCTGGCCCGCGACGCTCGCGGGCCTCGCCCTGGCCTTCGCATTGCTCGGCGCGGCGCCGTCGCTCAAACGAGCGGCGCTCACCGGCTGGGCCGTGGGGCTTGGCTATTTCGGCCTCACCCTGGTCTGGATCGTTCAGCCCTTCCTGGTCGATATCGCGAAACACGGGTGGATGGCGCCGTTCGCCTGGTTTTTCATGGCCGGCGGCATGGCACTGTTCTGGGGCGCGGGCTTCGGCCTGACCCATTGGCTGGTCCCGCCGGGCCCGCGCCAGGCCCGGGTCGGCTGGCTCGCCTTTGCGGCGGCGCTGGGCGCGATGGAGCTGACTCGCGCGCATTTGTGGACCGGGTTTCCCTGGGGCGGTCCGGGGCTGTCCTGGATCGCCACCCCCGTGGCCGGGCTCGCGACCATCGTCGGGACCTACGGCCTCTCGGTGGCCAGCTTCGCCGGCGGCGCGCTGATCGCGCGCCTGCATGGCATCTGGGGGCGCGGCCGCTTCGCGGCCGCGGTGGCCGCTGGCGCGGCCGGGCTGGCGCTGGCCTTCGGCCTCGGTTGGCTTGCGGGCCAGGGGGACATCGCGGTCGACGACGCGCCCGTGCGTCTGCGCCTCGTCCAGCCCAACGCCCAGCAGCATCTCAAGTGGGATCCGGACTGGATCGCCACCTTCTACGACCGGTCGCTGGCGCTGACCCGGGCCGCGCCCGAGGGCGAGGCGCCGGATCTGGTGATCTGGCCGGAGACCGCCGTGCCGACCCTGCTGGGCGACTACCCCGGGCTCCAGGCCGAGATTGCCGCCGCCGCCGCGCCCGCGCGGGTGATTGCCGGTGTCCGTCGCCTCGACGGCACCCGTGGCTACAATTCGCTCGTGCTCTTCGGCCCCGACGGCGCGCCCGAAGCCCTCTACGACAAACACCATATCGTGCCCTTCGGCGAGTATACCCCGCTCGGCGACCTGCTCGGCCGCTTCGGGATCAACGGGCTCGCCGCCCGTGACGGCTACGGCTATTCCCGTGGACCGGGCGCGCGGCTTCTCGAGCTGCCCGGCACCCTCGGCACCGCCCTGCCGCTGATCTGCTACGAGGCGATCTTCCCGCGCGACCTGCGCGCCGCCCCAGGCCGGGCCGACTGGGTCCTGCAGCTTACCAACGACGCCTGGTTCGGCGCCTTTTCCGGCCCCTACCAACATCTTGTCCAGGCCCGCTTTCGCGCCATCGAGTTCGGCCTGCCGGTGGTGCGCGCCGCCAATACCGGCGTCAGCGCCGTGATCGACGCGCGTGGCCGGGTGACCGCCAGCCTGCCGCTCAACGCGGCTGGCCACCTCGACGCCGACCTGCCGGGCGCGCGCGCGCCCACGGTCTACGCGCGCCTTGGCGACCTTCCGCTGATGCTGGCGATCTTCGCCGCGCTCGCGGGGCTTGCGGCAATGCGTCCGCGCGAATCCGGTTGACCCGGGCGCGGCCGCCGGATACCCGGGGTCGATCTGCACCGTCACAACGGCTTCCTGGCGTGACGGCTATGTATTAATGGAGCACTTCACATGTCCCGACAGAACTACATCTTCACCTCGGAATCGGTCTCCGAGGGGCACCCCGACAAGGTCTGCGACCAGATATCGGACGCCGTGCTCGACGCTTTCCTTTCCGAGGAGTCCGAGGCGCGCGTTGCCTGCGAAACCTTTGCCACCACCAACCGGGTCGTTGTCGGCGGCGAAGTGAAGTTGTCGACCGAAGAAAAGGTCATCGCGGTGAAGGACCGCGTCGACACGATCGTGCGCGAGTGCGTCAAGGATATCGGCTACGAGCAGACGGGCTTCGACTGGCGCGATCTCGAAGTCACCAACCTCCTGCACGGCCAGTCCGAGCATATCGCCCAGGGCGTCGATGCGGCCGAGCGACAAGGACGAGGGCGCGGGCGACCAGGGGATCATGTTCGGCTATGCCGTCGACGAGACGCCGGAGCTGATGCCGGCGCCGATCCAATATGCCCACGCGATCCTGCGAGCGGCTGGCCGAAGCGCGCAAGTCGGGCGCGCGAGCCGAGCTCGGCCCGGACGCCAAGAGCCAGGTCTCGGTGCGCTACGAGGACGGCAAACCGGTCGGCGTGACGCCAGATCGTGCTCTCGACCCAGCATCTCGACGCGAACCTGACCTCGGACGACGTGCGCGCCATCGTGGCGCCCTACATCGAGGAAGTCCTGCCCGAGGGCTGGCTGACGAAAGAGACCGTCTGGCACGTGAACCCGACCGGCGCCTTCGTGATCGGCGGCCCGGACGGCGACGCCGGCCTCACCGGGCGCAAGATCATCGTCGACACCTACGGCGGCGCCGCGCCGCACGGCGGCGGTGCGTTCTCGGGCAAGGATCCGACCAAGGTCGACCGCTCGGCCGCCTATGCCGCGCGCTACCTCGCCAAGAACGTGGTCGCCGCGGGTCTCGCCGAGCGCTGCACCATCCAGCTGTCCTATGCCATCGGCGTCGCCCAGCCGCTGTCGATCTATGTCGACACCCACGGCACCGGCCAGGTCGACGAGGCGGCGATCGAGAAGACGGTGGGCGAGCTCATGGATCTCACCCCGCGCGGCATCCGCACCCATCTCGGGCTCAACCGGCCGATCTACGCAGCGCACCGCCGCCTACGGTCACTTCGGCCGCACGCCGGATGTCGAAGGCGGGTTTTCCTGGGAGAAGACGGACCTGGCCGAGGCGCTCAAAAACGCCGTGTGATCTGCGTACAATCGCCCGATTTCCGGCCGATTTTCCTCCGAGAGTGAACAACGGGGCGCCAACCGGGCGCGCCCATTGCCGTTCGCAGGAGGTACGCCTTGGTCTTCAGAAGCATCGAGATCTACTACGATATCGACACCATCCCGGGCCTTTCCGGCATCGTGGCCAGGCCCGGAGTGCCGCGGTGGGATGAGGCCGACCGGGCGCTCGATTTCCGCAACGAGGCCATCGACCTGATCGAGGACGCGTTGCTCGCGGCCGATGCCGGCGAATGGGAAGATGCCGAGATCGGCCGCGGCGAGGTGAACTTCGGGTTCGCCATCGACGATTTCGAAGAGGCCGAAAGGATCGTGCGCAAGACCGTCGCGGGCACGCCGTTTGCGGGCATCCGCGAGATCGTCCGGTCCGAGCTGGATTTGGCCGACCTGGTCCACTGACGGCCGATCGATGCGGGCTTTGCGCCTCGCCCCTTGAACCCTGCGGGGGGACGTGACCTCGACCCCGGTCGGCTCGTCCCCGTGGGCTGCGCCCGCTTGACGGGACAGGGCAGGGCGGTCAGAACGCGCGCATGACCGAAGACCGTCATCCCAAAGGCCCCCCCTGGCGTAATTTCTACGGCCGCCTCAAGGGCAAGCACCTGCGCCCGAGCCAGCAGGGCTATCTCGACGCGGATCTCGCCGGGTTCAGTCCCGGCGCGGTCGATTGGGAGGCCAACCCCGCGCGCAATCCCCTCGATCTCGCGGCCCTGTTCGGCACCCGTCCGGTCTGGCTGGAGGTCGGATTCGGCGGCGGCGAGTACATGGTCCACCAGGCCGCCACAAACCCGGACGTCGGCATCATCGGCTGCGAGCCCTACATCAACGGCGTCGCCATGCTGCTGGGGAAACTGCGCGCGGCCCAGGTGGACAACGTCCGCATCCACCCCGGCGACGTGCGCGACCTGTTCGACGTTCTGCCAGACCGGAGCCTCGACAAGGTCTTCGTGCTCTACCCCGATCCCTGGCCGAAAAAACGTCACCATCGCCGCCGGTTCGTCACGCCCGAATACCTCGAGCCGCTGGCGCGGGCGATGAAACCGGGCGCGCACTTGCGCATCGCCACCGACATCCCCGACTACGTCCGCCAGGCCCTCGAGGAAGTGCCGCGCGCGGGTTTCGTTTGGGCCGCCGAACGGCCCCGGGACTGGCGCGAGCCCTGGCAAGACTGGATCTCGACGCGCTACGAACAGAAGGCGATCCGCGAGGGCCGGGGCGCGCATTATCTGACCTTTCACAGGCTCTGAAGCGCCGGGCGGAGATTCGTCCGTTTGCGCAAACGCGGGGCAAGGGGCCGGATCAAAAAAGGCCAACTGGCGATGCTAGATTAACTTCGCGGCCGGACACCCCTTTGTAATCGTTACAATTTCCGAACAAAAACACACATTCGAATAAGAGAATATTCAAGAATTCGCATCTTTGACTTGCTCGAAATGGAAAGACTTCGGTATTGATTGGGACACAATATTACAAGACACGTCAGGGAGGACTTAGATGCGAAATCGGCTCCAGCCGAGGCTCGGGCTTGTGACCCCGGCCGCAGACCGCCGCGTATGTGCCACATCGACCCGTGTCGGGGGAGAGGTGATACCGATGGCCCGAAAAACGATCTTCGCCGCCCTCTTCGCCGCCGCGCCCTTCGCCGTCCCAGCCACGGCCGCCGAAATCGGTGACCCGGAACTCGGCGCGAAGGTGTTCAAGAAGGAATGCTCCAAGTGCCACCAGGTCGGTGATGACGCCAAGCACCGGATCGGCCCGCAGCTCAACGGCGTCTTCGGCCGGCTCGCCGGCGAACATGACGACTTCAAATACTCCAAGGGCATGCAGCGGATGCATTCCGATGGTCTCACCTGGACCCTGGAGACGCTCGACGCCTACATCACCAATCCGCGCGCGCTGGTCTCGGGCACAAGGATGAGCTTCAAGGGGCTCAAGGATGACGAGGAACGCTTCGGCGTGCTCGCCTATCTGCGCGAGTATTCGGACGACCCGCAGAACATCCCCGAAGCCGAGCCGACCGCACTTTCGAGCGCGGCCCATGTGCCGCCGGAGGTTCTGGCAATCGTCGGCGACGCGGAATTCGGCGAGTACCTGTCGTCGGAATGCACCACCTGTCACCAGGCCGATGGCTCGGACGAGGGCATTCCCTCGATCGTGTCCTGGCCCGAGGAGGATTTCGTCGCCGCCATGCATGCCTACAAGCAGGAACTGCGCCCGCACCCGGTGATGCAGATGATGTCGCAACGCCTCAACGACGAAGAAATCGCGGCGCTCGCTGCCTATTACGCGACCCTCGAATAACGCGCGGAACCGAACCGACGCGGGCGGTTGCAGCCGCCCGCATATCGACGAATATCCGGGAGGAAACCACAATGAAACTCAACAGACGGACCTTTATCGGGACCAGCCTCGCCACCGGCGCAGCGCTGGCCACTCCGGCCCTCGCCCAGGCGAAGCCGAAGGTGGTGGTGATCGGCGGCGGCAGCGGCGGCGCGACCTGCGCGCGCTACATCGCCAAAGACAGCGACGGCGCGATCGACGTCACCCTCGTCGAGGCCAACCCGGTCTACACGACCTGCTATTTCTCGAACCTGTACCTCGGCGATTTCCGCACCTTCGAACTCGCTCCAGCACGGCTACGAGACCCTTGCCCAGGGCGGCGTGACCGTGGTCAACGACATGGCCACCGGCGTCGACCGCGATGCCAAGACCGTGACACTCGCCAGCGGCGACACGCTGTCCTACGACAAGCTCGTGCTGTCGCCGGGGATCGATTTCGTCGAGGGCTCGGTCAACGGCTGGGTCGAGGCCGAGCATGACCAGATCATGCCGCACGCCTACAAGGCCGGTCCGCAGACCACGCTCCTCAAGCAGCAGCTTGAGGCGATGCCGGAAGGCGGGACCTTCGTGATGATCGCGCCGCCCAATCCCTACCGCTGTCCGCCGGGCCCCTACGAGCGGGTGTCGATGGTGGCTCACCTGATGACGAAGATCAATCCGACCGCCAAGATCATGGTGCTGGACCCGAAGGACAAATTCTCCAAGCAGGCCCTGTTCCAGGACGGCTGGAACCGCCATTACGCCGGCATGATCGAATGGGTCGGGCCGGATTTCGGCACCGGCAACATCACCGTGATGCCGGACACGATGGAGGTCGATCTCGACGGCGAGATGATCAAGGCCGACGTGGTCAACGTCATCCCCGGCCAGATGGCCGGCAAGATCGCCGGCATCGCCGGTGTGACCGAGGGCAACTGGGCGCCGGTGATGCCCGACGACATGAAGTCGAAGTTCGACGAGAACATCCACGTGCTCGGCGATGCCTCGGCCCAGGGCGACATGCCGAAGTCGGGCTTCTCGGCCAACTCGCAGGCGAAGGTCGCGGCAATGGCGATCCGCGGCGAGTTGACCGGCAGCCGCGTGTTCCCGGCCAAATATTCCAACACCTGCTGGTCGCTGCTCGCGGCCGACGACGGGGTGAAGGTCGGGGCCTCCTACGAATCGAACGGCGAAAAGATCGCCTCGGTGGGCAGCTTTATCAGCCAGGTCGGCGAAGACGCTGATCTGCGCAAGGCGACCTACGAGGAATCGCTGGGCTGGTACGCGGGTATCACCTCCGACATCTTCGGCTGATCGACGCCACGGCAAGCTTCGGGCCGGGCTCCCACAGGGGCCCGGCCTTTTGGTCCCGAAGCGCGCGCGGGTCGGGTCGCACCTGTGCCCGGTCCGTTGCGGCCAGGGGCAGGGAACGGCCGCCGGCAATGTCCCGCCGCATTCCCAGATGGGTATCCGGTCCGTCAGACGCCATCGCCCATCCGGTTTCTTGACGGGAGGTGAACGGGGGAATCCACGTAAGCCGTTGAAATATATTGGCGTATTGTACCGCCAACGCCACAAACGCTCTGGAGCTCCAGGACTTCAAATCCTGGAGCTCCAGAACGCGGGTACCCGCTAAATCCGCCGGGTCGTAACACCGCTACCCCGACCTTTCTGCGCGGTGAACGGGCTTTGCTTCATGCCCACCCGGTCAGCGATCGCCAGAGACCTCGCCGGCCCGGCGCCCGCGCATACCCATGGACCACACAAACGCCCTGCGGTATCACCCGTTGACCAAAACGAGGAGACCGCATGTCCGGCCACGGCAGCCCCATCCCGATGACCTCCCGGCGCGCGGGCCCGCTCACAGGCGTCGCGCCCGTGCCCGGCGACAAGTCGATCAGCCACCGCGCGCTGATCCTCGGCGCGCTCAGCGTCGGTGAGACCCATGTCACCGGCCTGCTCGAGGGCGAAGACGTGCTCGGCACCGCGCAGGCGATGCGCGCCTTCGGCGCCGAGGTCGAGCGGGTGGGCGAGGGCGAGTGGCGCATTCACGGCGTCGGCGTCGGCGGCTTCGCCGAGCCCGAGGACGTGATCGACTGCGGCAACGCCGGCACCGGCGTGCGCCTCATCATGGGGGCCATGGCCACCAGCCCGATCACCGCGACCTTCACCGGCGACGCATCGCTCCGGTCCCGCCCGATGGCCCGGATCACCGATCCGATTGCGTTGTTCGGCGCCGCCGCCCATGGGCGGACTGGGGGCCGTCTGCCGATGACCATCGTCGGCGCGGCCGACCCGGTGCCGGTGCGCTATGCCACGCCGATGCCCTCGGCCCAGGTCAAATCCGCGGTCCTGCTCGCCGGCCTCAACGCACCGGGCCAGACGGTGGTGATCGAGAAGGAGGCCACCCGCGACCACACCGAGCGGATGCTCGCGGGCTTCGGCGCCGAAGTCACCGTCGAGGATACGGACGAGGGCCGGGTCATCACGCTGACCGGCCAACCGGAGCTGAAACCGCAATCGATCGTCGTGCCGCGCGACCCGTCGTCGGCGGCCTTCCCGGTCTGCGCCGCGCTCATCACCGAGGGATCGGACGTGCTGGTGCCCAACATCGGCCTCAACCCGACCCGGGCGGGGCTGTTCGACACCTTGCGTGAAATGGGCGCCGACCTCGCCTTTGAGAACCCGCGCGAAGAAGGCGGCGAGCCCGTGGCCGACTTGCGCGCGCGCTTTTCGCCCGACATGAAAGGCATTCGCGTGCCGCCAGACCGCGCCGCCAGCATGATCGACGAATACCCGGTGCTCGCGGTGGTCGCCGCTTTCGCCACCGGCAAGACCGAGATGGTGGGGGTGAAGGAGCTCCGGGTGAAGGAAAGCGACCGGATCGACGCGATGGCCCGCGGGCTCGAGGCCAACGGCGTGACCATCGAGGAGGGCGAGGATTTCTTCATAATTCACGGCATGGGGCCCGGCGGTATGCCCGGCGGCGGCACCGCGGCCGCCCGGCTCGACCATCGGATCGCCATGAGCTTCGTGGTGGCAGGGCTCGCGGCGCAACAGCCCGTCAGCATCGACGACGGCGCGCCGATCGCCACCAGCTTTCCGGGCTTCGAGCCGCTGATGGCGCGGCTCGGCGCCCGGATCGAGCGGGCGAACCAGTGAAAGCGGCCCGCGGCCACCCAGCGGGCGGCGCGCCTGTGCCGCGGGGGCGCGGGCGCTCTGGCCGCTGCCGGGGCCGCCGTCCGGCACCGGAGAGACGGGGATGACACCGGCACGGATCCTGTTCCTGACCCTCCTGGCCGTCGCCGTCGGTTCGCTGGTCCTGATGCGGGTCTGGACGATCCCGGAGCTGAAAGCGGCCACCGGCGGGCTCGACGTGTTCGACGTGCTGATTTCCGGCTATTCCCACGACTATGTCGCGGTCTACAACGACGTGCTCGGCGACGAGGCGCGCGCGCTCTATCTCGGGGCGCATCGGGCGCTCGACAGCCTGTTCGCGGTCTCGCTGACCGGGACGATCTCGGTCGCCGCCTACCTGCTCGCGCAGCGCTGGAGCCTGGTGCTGGCCCTTGCCCTCGGCCTCACGCCACTGTTCTACTTCGCCTTCGACATGTTGGAGAATGCGCAGGTTGCGACGATCCTTTATCACCGCACCGTGACGGTCGAGATGGCGGAGGCGGCGAGCCGCTTCACCGTCTCGAAAGCCCAGGCGCTGCGCTTCGCGATCACCGCAGTGCTCTTCGTGGTCTCGGCCCGGGCATTCGAAGCAGCCTTCGGCCCCAAGGAGAAGACATGAGTTTCACGGTGGCAATCGACGGTCCGGCGGCGGCGGGCAAGGGGACGATATCGAAAGCCGTCGCCGAGCATTTCGGCTTCGCCCATCTCGACACCGGGCTGCTCTACCGGGTCGTCGGTGCGAAAGTTCTTGCCGGGAAGAACCCCGTCGAGGCCGCCCGGGCGCTCACCGCCGATGATCTTTCGGCCGATGGGCTGCGCACCCCCGAGGTCGCCGAGGCCGCGAGCCGGGTGGCGGTCGAGCCGGAGGTCCGTGCGGCGCTGGTCGATTTTCAGCGGGCCTTCGCGGCACGCACGGGCGGGGCGGTGCTCGACGGGCGCGACATCGGCACGGTGATCTGCCCCGACGCACCGGCCAAGCTCTTCATCACCGCGAGCGCGCCCATCCGGGCGGAACGGCGGTTTCGCGAGCTTGTGGCGCGCGGGCATATGACCGATCTGGAGACCGTGCTCGAAGACGTGAAAGCGCGCGATGAACGCGACGGCGCCCGCGCGGCGGCGCCTCTGAAGCCTGCCGAAGACGCGGTGGTGATCGATACCTCCGAGCTCAATATCGAGGCGGCGGTCGCGGCCGCCATCGCTGCCATCGCGGCCAGGCGGTGAAACGCGGTTTCGTAACCGCGTTGCAAGCCGCTTCGAAGCGGCTTGCCCCCGCCCGGCCAATACCCGCAGGAATCGGGTCGCCCGCGCGCGCCCCGCCGCCTAGTCTCCAAGGGGAAGGAGACAGCCATGACCGCTCAGGATCCGACCACCCCGCAAGGTCACTACCACTACCAGGTGATCCGCCGCGCCATCGACGCGATCGACGCAGCGGGCCCGGCGATGTCGCTCGAGGAGATCGCAGGGGCCGTGCGGATGAGCCCGGCCCATTTCCAGCGGGTCTTCTCGACATGGGTGGGCGTGAGCCCCAAGCGCTACCAGCAGTTCCTTGCGCTCGACCACGCGAAAGACCTGCTCGCGCGCAAGTTCACCACCCTGGAAACGGCCGACGCCGTGGGGTTGTCCGGCAGCGGCCGGCTGCACGATCTGTTCCTGCGCTGGGAAGCGATGAGCCCCGGCGAATACGCCCGCGCCGGCGAAGGGCTCACGATCCGCTGGGGTTGGTTCGACAGCCCCTTCGACCGGGCCCTGGTCATGGCGACGGACCGCGGCATTTGCGGACTGGCCTTCGCCGCGGAGATCGGCGCCGAGGCGGCGATGCAAGACCTGCGCGCGCGCTGGCCGAAAGCGGAATTCGTCGAGGATACGGGCGCGCTCAAGCCAGAGGTCGACGCGGTCTTCGGCCGCAAAGGCGCGGCGCGGTTGCACATGATCGGCGCGCCGTTCCAGATCAAGGTCTGGGAGGCGCTGATCTCGATTCCCACCGGCCATGTCACCACCTATTCCGAGATCGCCGGGGCCGTCGGCCGTCCAAAGGCGGTGCGCGCGGTGGGCACGGCGGTGGGCCGCAACCCGGTCGGCTGGATCATTCCCTGCCATCGGGCGCTGCGCAAATCGGGCGAACTTGGCGGCTACCATTGGGGTCTTCCGGTGAAACGCGCGCTGCTGGCCTGGGAAGCGGCGCGAGACGGCATCGGCGCTGCCTGAGACCACCGGCGGCTTCCCGCGAAAACAGGAGCTTGCACGATTACGCCACTGGCTCCCGCCGCGAAACCCGCTAGGATGGCACGCAGAACCTGCCAGAAGCTCAGCGCCATAACGCGCACCCCCGGGAGAACCACCATGCGCCTATACAAACCCGCCTTCGTCCTGCCGCTCGCCGCGGTCCTCACCCTCGCCGCCTGCACCGACACAGGCCCGCGTCAGAACACGGGCGCCGCAACCGGCGCTGTCGCCGGCGGTCTGCTCGGCGGTCTCCTCTCGGGGCGTCCCGCAGGCGCTGCCGTGGGCGCAGTCGGCGGCGCGATCGTCGGCGGGGCCATCGGCCAATCGCTCGACAAGCAGGCCGGCGAGTTGCGCGCCGGTTTCGGCGACAGCCGGATCGGCGTCACCAACACCGGGTCGTCGCTGATCGTGACCATGCCGCAGGATATCCTGTTTGCCACCGACAGCGCCAAGATCAGCCCGTCGGTTCGGGCCGACCTGCGCGTGCTCGCCGATCACCTGAACAAATACGCCGACAGCAACGTCCAGGTGATCGGTCACACCGACAACCAGGGCGCGGCCAGCTACAACCTCAACCTCTCGCGCCAGCGCGCGGCCTCGGTCAGCCAGGTGCTCTTGAACCAGAAGGTTGCCGCCTACCGGGTGACGTCGATCGGCCGCGGCGAGGACCAGCCGGTCGCCTCGAACCTCACGCCCGAGGGTCGGGCGCAGAACCGCCGCGTCGAGATCGTCATCATCCCGAACGGTTGACCCGACGACAGACCGGGGGGCGGTCGGCCATAGGCCAGCGCCGCCCTTCGACGGCATGACGTGATGAGCCCCGCGGGACCGCCGGTCGCGCGGGGCTCTCGCGTCGCTGTGCGGCCACGCGGCACTTGCGCTGAAATCCCCGACACGCTCAAATGGCGCGATCCATGGGAGGAGGACCGGCCATGCAGATGCCCCAGCCCGATGCGGGCGTGCTGGCGAAAAAGCCCCGCATCACAGCCCGCCTGCGCGCCGCACTTGGCCCGCGGGGGGTGATCGATGACCCCATCGAACTGCGCGCCTATGAATGCGACGGGCTTTCGGCCTACCGGTGTCCGCCGCTCTGCGCGGTCCTGCCCGCCTCGACGGACCAGGTCTCTGCGGTGATGAAGATCTGCCACGAGGAAGGCGTTCCCGTCGTGCCGCGCGGCGCCGGCACATCTCTCTCCGGCGGGGCCCTGCCGACGGCGGACGCGGTGCTACTCGGCATCGCCCGGATGAACCGGGTGCTCGAGACCGACTACGACAACCGCTTCATCCGGGTCGAGGCGGGGCGCACCAACCTCTCCGTCACCGGTGCGGTCGAACAGGACGGGTTTTTCTACGCGCCCGATCCCTCGTCGCAGCTCGCCTGCGCGATCGCGGGCAATATCGCGATGAACTCCGGCGGGGCGCATTGCCTGAAATACGGCGTCACCACCAACAACCTGATGGGCGTGACCATGGTCATGGCCGACGGCGAGGTTGTCGAGATCGGCGGCGCCGCATCTCGACGCCGGCGGGCTCGACCTGCTCGGCCTCGTCTGCGGCTCCGAAGGCCAGCTCGGCGTCGTCACCGAGGCGACCGTGCGCATCCTCGCCAAGCCCGAAGGCGCGCGCCCGGTCCTGATCGGCTTCGATACCGCCGAGGTGGCCGGCGCCTGCGTCGCCGACATCATCGAGTCCGGCATCATCCCGGTCGCGATCGAGTTCATGGACCGTCTGGCGATCACAGGCGGCCGATGCCCATGTCGGCGCGAACTATCCCGATGGACGCGAGGCGTTGCTGATCGTCGAGGTCGAGGGCTCGGACGAGGAGATCGACGACCAGCTGGGCCGAGATCATCGCGATCGCCAGGCGCCACGATCCGGTGGAGATCCGCGAAAGCGGCTCGGCGAGGAGGCCGCGCGCATCTGGCAGGGCCGCAAGTCCGCCTTCGGCGCGATGGGCCAGATCGCCGACTACATGTGCATGGACGGCACGATCCCGCTCGGACCGGCTGCCGGAAGTGCTGCGGCGGATCGGCGAGATCGTCGCCGAGGTACGGGCCTGCAGGTCGCGCAACGTCTTCCACGCGGGCGACGGCAACATGCACCCGCTGATCCTCTATGACGCCAACAAGCCCGGCGAGCTCGAAAAGGCCGAAGCGCTGGGCGCGGAGATCCTCAAGCTCTGCGTCGACGTCGGCGGCTGCCTGACCGGCGAGCACGGCGTCGGCGTCGAAAAGCGCGACCTGATGCCGGAGCAGTACGGCGACGACCGATCTCGAGATCCAGATGCAGGTGAAGGATGTGTTCGATCCGGACTGGGGGCTCAACCCGGCGAAGGTGTTCCCGCTCGATGCGAGCGCGGGGCGCAGAGGTTGACCCGGGGGTTTCGCACCCCCGGACCCGCCGCGGAGTAGTTAGGCCAAGAAAAAGATGAAGATCACAAGCGAACAGGAGCTGGCCGAGGCGATCGCCGGGGCCGCGGGGCCGCTGAGAGTGCGGGGCGGCGGGACGCGCGACATCGGCCGGCCGGTCGAGGGCGATCTGCTCGAAGTGGGGATCTGACCGGTGTCGAACTCTACGAACCGGGCGCACTCGACACTTGTTGCGCGCGCGGGCACGCCTTTGGCGGAGATCGAGACGCTGCTCGCGGGCGAGGGCCAACGGCTGGCCTTCGAGCCGATGGATCACCGGGTTCTGTTGGGCACAGACGGCGTGCCCACTATCGGTGGTGTCGTGGCCGCCAATGTCTCGGGCCCGCGCCGGATCCAGGCGGGGGCGGCGCGCGACCACGCTGCTCGGCATGCGCTTTGTCGATGGCGCAGGGCGGGTGCTCAAGAACGGCGGCCGGGTGATGAAGAACGTCACCGGCTACGATCTGGTCAAACTGCTTGCGGGCAGTTGGGGCACGCTGGGCGTGATCACCGAGGTGACGCCTCAAGGTGCTGCCGGTGCCCGAAACGAAGCCACGCTGATCGTCCGGGGGCTGGGGCCCGAAGAGGCGCGTGTCCGCGCTCGCGCGCGCGCTCGGCTCGCCTTTCGATGTCTCCGGCGCGGCCCATCTCGGCTGCGACGGCGGCACCACGCTGGTGCGCATCGAAGGTCTTCAGGGCATGATCGATCACCGGGCCGGGGCGCTTCAAGCGGACGGTTTCGCCGGGTGGGAGCGGGTCGACGGTGCGGCCAGCGCTGCGCTCTGGGCCGATATCCGCGATGTCGCGCCCTTTGCCGGAAGCGACCGGCCGGTGTGGCGGGTCTCCCTGAAACCGAGCGACGCGCCCGGGTTTGCGGCCGCGCTCGCGGCCGCCGGCGCTGTCCCATCGCGGGATTTTCGACTGGGGCGGCGGGCTTGTCTGGCTGGAGCTTGAAACCACCGCGCAAGACGCTGGAGCGGGCACGGTGCGCGGCGCGCTGGCAGCGGTCGGCGGCCACGCGACCCTGGTGCGCGCCGCGCCGGACGTCCGTCGCGCAATTGAAGTTTTTCAACCTCAAACGGCACCGATCACCGCGATAACACGTGCATTGAAGCATGAGTTCGATCCCCGGGGCATTCTGAATCCCGGGCTCATGGGGGTGTGAGATGCAGACCTTCTTCACCCCCGAACAGCTCGAAGACCCGCGGCATGGACGCGCCGAACGAGATCCTGCGCACCTGCGTGCATTGCGGCTTCTGCACCGCGACCTGCCCGACCTACCTGCTGCTCGGCGACGAACTCGACAGCCCGCGCGGGCCGCATCTACCTGATCAAGGACATGCTGGAGAACGACCGCCCGGCGCGAGCGCGCACAGTCACCCATATCGACCGCTGCCTCTCCTGCCTCGCCTGCATGACCACCTGTCCGTCGGGCGTGCACTACATGCACCTGGTCGACCACGCCCGCGCCCATATCGAAGAGACCTACCGCCGGCCGCTCATGGACCGGCTCTTGCGCCGCGTGCTGGCGCTGGTGATGCCCTATCCCGGCCGGTTCCGGCTGTCGCTGCCGGCTCGCCCGGCTCGGCCGGCCGTTCGCGCGGCTGATGCCCGATGCGCGGCTGCGGGCGATGCTCGACTGGCGCCGGCGCGCCTTCCGCTCGCCCAGCCCGAACGACAAGCCCGCAGATGTTCGCCGGCCGAGGCCGCGCAAGGCCCGGGTCGCGCTGATGACCGGCTGCGCCCAGCAGGTGCTGGACCCCGACATCAACGACGCGACGATCCGGCTGCTGACCCGCCTCGGCGTCGAGGTGGTGGTGGCCGAGGGCGCGGGCTGCTGCGGCGCGCTGATCCATCACATGGGCCGCGAGGCCGACGCGCATGCGACGGCGCCGCGCGCAACATCGGCGCCTGGACGCGCGAGATCGACGGGCGACGGGCTCGACGCGATCATCATCAACACCTCGGGCTGCGGCACGACGGTCAAGGATTACGGCTACATGTTCCGCGGCGACCCGCTGCGCCGACGACGCGGCCGCGCGTGTCGGCGCTGGCGAAGGACGTCACCGAATTCATCGACGCGCTCGGCCTGCCCGACGGCCGACATGCGGCCTGCGGGTCGCCTATCACTCCGCCTGTTCGATGCAGCACGGCCAGAAGGTCACCGACGCGCCCAAGGACCTGCTGCGGCGCGCCGGTTTCGAGGTGGTCGAGCCGGCCGACCCGCATCTCTGCTGCGGCTCCGCCGGCACCTACAACCTGATGCAGCCGGAGATTTCCGGCCGAGCTGCAAGACGCGCAAGGTCGAGACACTCGGAGGCCACGAAGCCCGACGCTGATCGCCACCGGCAATATCGGCTGCATGACGCAGATCGCGGCCGGCACGGATCTGCCGGTCGTGCACACGGTCGAACTGCTCGACTGGGCGACCGGCGGACCGAAGCCCGCGAAACTGGGCTAGGCGCGGCGGGGCGACGCGGCACGGGTGGTTGCGCAAAGCCCGGGCGGGCGGGCGTTCAGATCCACGATAAGTATAGCAATACCAATTATTTAAGTGCCAGTTTCAGTGACCGTTTTCTCCCCCGTGCCGGTCGCCACAGCCTCGAAAGACCCGTAGCCGGCGCCCGTGCCACAGGGGTTCTGGCCGGGCCCGGCCCGCCACAATGTCGCCCAAACCGCCTGCTAGGCAGACCCCAGCAAAGCGCAGGGCCCGGCATGATCAGACCAATCGCACTATTTGCGGCATTTCTCGCCGCCGTCCTGCCGACGATTGCCGGCGGGTCGGATCTCAAGAGCCTCGTCACCGCCGACGAAAGCCGTGGCTGGGAAGGGGTCGGGCGGTTGAATATCGGGTCGCGCAGTTTCTGCACCGGGTCGTTGATCGCCGAAAACCTGGTGCTGACCGCCGGCCATTGCCTCTACGATCAGGCGACCGGCGACCTTGCGCGCCCGGACGAGATCGAATTCCTGGCCGGATGGCGCGGCGGCCGTGCGGCGGCCTACCGCGGCGCGCGGCGTTTCGTGGTGCATCCCGACTATATCAAAGACGGCGAGCAACGGTCGATGGACCTGGCGTTGATCGAACTCGACCGGCCGATCCGCAACAGCTCCATCCTTCCCTACGAGACCGGCAAGCGCAGGTTCCTGTCGCGGCAGGTGGGGGTCGTGTCCTATGCCCACGACCGCGCCGAGATGCCCTCGATGCAGGACACCTGCAACGTGCTGGGCCGGGTCGAGGGCACCCTGGTGCTCGACTGCGATGTCGATTTCGGCTCCTCCGGCGCGCCGGTCTTCGATCTGTCGAACGGAACGCCGCGGATCATTTCCGTCGTGTCCGCGAAGGGCGAAGTGGGCGATCAGAAAGTGTCGCTCGGAACCGCGCTCGAAGCCCCGCTCGCCGAGATGCAGGCTCTGCTCAAGACCGGCGACGGTGTTTTCAAGCGCCCCGAGGCGCCTGCGGTGACGCTCGAGCGCGCCGAGGCGGTTTCTGCGACCGGCGCCAAGTTCGTCCGCCCCTGAGCCTCCCGCCCCTTAGTCCTCCACTCCTGAGCCTTCCACCCCCCAACTCTTTCACCCCCGAGGTTTTCCAAGCCGATGCATGCTCTCGCCGCGCTCCTGATCCTCTGTTGGTTCGCGAGCCCGGCCGTGGCCGGTCCCGCCGTGCTCGACAGGCTCACCCTGCGCGACGATCTCCTGGGCTGGGAAGGCGTCGGCCGGCTCGATCTGGGCGCCGGTGGCTTCTGCACCGGCGTGCTCATCGCGCCCAACCGGGTGCTCACCGCCGCCCATTGCCTCGAAGATGCCCGCGTGCGGGGCGAGGTCCGGTCCCTGCGGTTCCGGGCCGGGCTGAGCGATGGTGAGGCGGTGGCCGAGGCGGGCGTGGCACGCGCGGTGATCCACCCGGACTATCACCGGGCCAGAGGTTTGACGGCCGCCAATATCGCCGCCGATGTCGCGCTGGTCGAACTTGTCCGCCCGATCCCCGCCGCCACCGCCGCGCCCTTCCGGGTCGCCGCGGCGCCGCGGGCCGGGGCCCGGGTGAGCGTGGTGTCCTACGGAGTCGGACGCGCCGATGCGCCGTCGCGCCAGGCGACCTGCGCGGTGCTCGGCCGTGCCCCGGGCCTCGTGGCCCTCGATTGCGCCGTCACCCACGGCTCCTCCGGCGCGCCGGTGTTCGATCTTTCGGTCTCGCCGGCCCGCGTCGTCTCGCTGGTGTCTTCGGGCGGCGATGGGCGGGCCTACGGGATGGACCTGCCCGGCGCGCTTGACACCCTGCGCCGCGCCTTTGCGACCGGCGACGGCGTGTTCCCGAAAGTCGACGTCACGCCGCGCCGCATCGGTCCGGGCGCGCGCGAAACGGACGGCACCGGCGCAAAATTCCTCCGGCCGCCCCCCGGATAGCCGGTGCCCTTGACGGCCGGAAAATCTCTCCTACCTGAATGGCACGGACGCCGAATGTCGGGTCCGGCCACCGCCCGTCCCTTTGGGAGGGTTCCAACACAGTTGTCGCTCAATGGAGGATGACCCATGCGCAATTTCGACCTTTCGCCGCTCTACCGTGCCACCGTCGGCTTCGACCAGCTCGCCGAGA